>JADZCM010000038.1 GCA_020851555.1 Bryobacterales bacterium
CCAGGTGTCCAAAGTACGCCTCTGTTCCGCGCTTAACGCCAAGGGCTCGGCCACGCTCCACATGGTACATCCAGTATGCGGGCAGATCGGCGCATTGTCAAGTTATTTGTGAGACACAACACTAGGTGTCCACCCGTTGCGCAAACCGTCCGAAAAAAGGTGCGTGGCACTACTCAACGGCCCCGAAAACCTGCTGAAAACCATTCAACCGTTGAAACAACATATCGAAGTCCGTATGTTTGACTCATGTGGTCTACTTGGGAGCCATTGAAAACACGCGCACGCGTATCGACGCGATGTAGCAGGAAATGCCGGGTGTGGACCGCCACAGCTACAACATCATCAGGGCGGGTGAAGGCATTCCGGAATGCCCGTATTTGCTTGATTCTGATTGGTCGGGGCGGGCAGATTCGAACTGCCGACCCCCTGCACTCACGGCAGATTTCGTCGGATGCCGAAAATGGCCTGTTTTCAGCGCCTTACGTTTCAAGTAGATACGGGCCGCCGGTGAAAGCCTGTGGAACCCTGTTGAACCCGGAAGCACCGGACAGCTACAAAATTATCTACAGTCGCTCAGAGGCCCCAAGGGCTATCGGGAGGGCGCGGGCGGTATACTTCAAACATGAGGTTCCGTGTGGTCCTGGAGTACGACCCGGAGACCGAGAGCTACTCCGCAGTCTGTCCTGAGTTGCCGGGATGCACCTCGGCTGGCGAGACGGAAGATGAGGCGAGGCGGGGAATCGAAGAAGCAATCCGGCTGTACCTCTCGCCCGCCGAGATCGAGATGTCGCCAACCGCGAAGCTGGTCGAGGTAACAGTTGGGTGACCGCGGGACGCCGCGCCTAACCGCCGACCGGGTGATCTCGATCCTCCGACGAAATGGTTTCACCCTGGTCGGCTCCTCCGGCAGCCACCAGAAGTGGCGTAACGATTCAACCGCAAAGCAAGTGATCGTGCCGTACCACCGTGGGCGAATCCTGCCGCTAGGCACGATGAAAGCAATCATCGAGGGGAGTGGAATAGACCTAGCGCATTGGATCAAGTAGTCCGCAACAACTTCGCCCAACTGTCCGCCAATTGAGGCTGAAGCTTACTCAGCGCTCGTTCTGCCGACGACCCATGCAACCTTGTCAAACAGTCTTGCTAAGGGCGCGCCTGGTTCGAGCCGCCGGAGCCTTTCGACTCCGTAGCGTTCGATCTCGGTCTTCGCATGTTTCAAGCAAGCGAAATACTTTTCAGCCGTATAGTCAGGCTGGGTGGTGTTGGCGAATTCCCTCGGGGGACACCTCAAAAGCGGCCATACGGGGTCACTTCAAAACCGGCCATAGGAAGCCGACCCAGAACGCATAACTTATACCCTGCCGGAGATGGTTCCGGCATGCCTTTTTTCTCCAGCCAACATTTCCCTGCGGGAGCCTGAGGCACAGGGCATCCTCTCGGCGGCCGGCCAGGGCGAGTCCTCCTTTCTTCGCATTGCGGTGAGCGCCCCGAGGGCGCCGGCCGCGAAGGATTGGTTTTTGGGTTTTGAGGGAGAACCGTCGCCGGCGCGGTGGGAATGTGGGAATCGCGCCGTGGGCGATTTCCAAGCGGCGGTGGGAAACCTGGGAAACCGCCGCCTGGTTTTCCAGGTTTTCCACGGCCCCGTCATTTCCACCGCGCTTCGTCCTTCCCGAGTCTCTTCCATACAACAGCCTCATCCAGCGGCCGCCGTCTTGGTGCGCCAACTGCGTGGGCCGCACTTGAGCAGGTGGCCGTGATGGAGCAAACGGTCCAGCATGGCGCCGACGGCGGCGGCATCGCCCAGCAGCTTGCCCCAGTCCTCGACCGGGCGGTTCGAGGTCAGCAGGGTGCTGGCCCGCTCGTAACGGCGCATGATGATCTCCAGCAGATCCTCGGCCGCCGTCTGCGGCAGTTTGCGCATGCCGAAGTCGTCGATGATCAGCAACGGAACCGTGGTGATCGCCTCCACGTACTGCTTGCGCGTGCCGTCCAGGACCGCTTCGGCCAGCTCCTCCAGCAGGATGTGGGTCTCCCGGTAGAGCACGCCATAGCCCTGCTGGATGGCGGCCTGCCCGATGGCTTGCGCCAGATGGCTCTTGCCCGTGCCGCCCGGACCGAGGAACAGCGCATCCTCGCGCCGCCCGATGAAGGCGGCGGTGGCCAGGTCGAAGACCAGGCTGCGGTTGATCTTCGGATTGAAGCTGAAGTCGAAGTTATCCAGAGTCTTGTTAGCGTCACGGAAACCGGCCTGTTTGCGCCGCCGCTCGAGCCGGCGATCCGAGCGGCGGGTCAGCTCGCCGGAGACCAGACACGAGATCAGGTCGATGGGCGCCATGGGTTCGGCCTGGGCCTGGCGCAGTCGGGTTTCCAGCACGGCGGCCATGCCGCCGAGACGAAGTTGCCGCAGCGAACGCTCGAGCTCAATCAGGTTCATGGTTCGTTCTCCTCCTTGGTTTTGTCGGCGATGAAGTCGCGGTATAGGGTGAGCTGGCGGATCAAGGGATCGACCTGCCGCAAGCTCAGGGGGTTGTGGGGACGCCGCTCCAGATAGCGGCGGACGAAGCGGTACTCGTACACTTCCACTTCCAGGGCCGCGGCGCAGGCGTCGTCCACGCTGGCGGCGCCGTACTTCCTGGCCAGCCAGAGCAGGCCCAGGATGCGGCGCACCGCGGCTTCTCCCTGGCGGCAATGCATCCCTTGGCAAAGCGCCCCGATGTGACGGCCGGCCCGTTCGGTTCGCGCCAGCAGTTGAAGTATGCCCAGCGGTGTTTTGGCCGGCCGGTCCTCGTCCTGGATCCGATGGCCGCCACGCTGCTGACGCACATGTTCGCGCAGCAGTTGACCGGTCCGGGGATCCAGCAGCCGCACGTGCCGCTCATCCCACTGAACCCGAACGCGCCGGCCGATCCAGCCCGGTGGGGCGCCATAGTAGGCGGCTTCGACCTCGACACAGCCGTCCAGGTGCACGGTGCGCTCGCCGAACTGGTAGTAGCGGAAAGGCTCCAGGGGCAGCGGCAACAGCGCCGGTTTCTCTTCGGCGAACATCGCCGCGACCTGCCGCTTGGTGGTGCCGTGAATGCGGGTGTCGGCCCAGCGCTCTTCCCAACGGTCCAGGTACGCCTGGGCCTCTTCCAGACTTTCGAAGCGGAGCCCCTTCAGGGGCGTTCTCTTGGCATGGCCAACCCCGGCTTCGACCTTGCCCTTGCGATCCGGATCGCCGGTCCGGCACGGCAGGGCGACCACCCCATAGTGAGCCAGCATGTCCTGGTAGAGCGGGTTCAGGGCGGGATCGTAGATATCGGGGGTGAGGACGCCCTCACGCAAGTTGTCGAGCACGATGAGGCGAGTGACTCCACCCAAGCGGCGGAAGGCTCGCTCATGCAGTTCGGCCCAGAGGCGCGTACTGGAACGGAAGGCGAGCAGGCGCACCGACTTGCGGCTGTAGCCCAGGGTCAGCACGAACAGCCGTGTGCGCTGGTAGCGGCCGCTGGCTGGGTGGCGCACCATGGGGCCGCTGCCATAGTCCACCTGAGATTCTTCGCCAGGGGCCGTCTCGATCACCATGCGGGCTTCCGGTGACCTCGAACCGCGCAGCTTGCCGACGAAGCGCTTGACGCTCTGGTAGGCCCCACTGAAGCCGTGAACGGCTACCAGGTCCTGCCAGATGGCCTTGGCGTTGCGGCCCTTGGCCAGATCCGCTTCGATGATCTCCCGGTAGGGCTCGCAGGCGCTGGCCGTGGGACTGCGGCCGGGCGCCGGTTCTGGTTCGGCGACGGGGGCTGCGGGCGCCCCGGAGTCGGGGGTCACCCCATTGGCCGGTTTTGCCGGAGGCTGCCGTCCCCACCGGCCCGGCGGCCGGGGCTCGATGCCAGCCGCGCGTAGGTAGTCGCCGGCGATCTCGCGGCGCACTCCTGTGGTGCGCTGGATGCGCCGCAGCGACCATCCCAGCCGCCCCAGCGCGATGATCTGTTGTTTCTTCTCTTCGCTCAAAACATTGCTCATCTCGACGGAGGGTAAATCCTCCGTCGTGGTCAATGTCCTGAGTCAGCTCCGTTGGCCGGTTTTCAGGTGACCCTCAATGGCCGCTTTTGGGTGTCCCCCGAGGCGAATTCCATGTGATGGTGTCTTCTGAACGCTGAAGCAACGTTACGGTCGAGCACGATGAAGAGAGCCGGAGCGATCCAATGAAGAATCTTTGTCGCACCGACGTGGAACTGCCTGTACTGATTTCCACGAAGGGCACCCTCGCCTGACGCAGCCAGACAGTCGTAGGCTTCCGTGATCGCGTTCTGGAACGAAGCGAGTTCGGTCTGGTCCGGGCACACCAGCGGTACGCCCTTAAGCCGCTCTCGCACAATGTGCATCTTCGCCCTCAAGCGGGCTCTGAATCCCGTTCCGGTGAATTCGTACTTGTCGCCGGCTCCCATCGTTCGCCCCATGTCGAATGAAATCAGCCCTGCGATGATGTGAGGCTCGTATTCGGCAGAGAAAGGGCCCGAGGTCTCACGGGCCTTGTAGATCGCATCAACAACGCGGTTGTACCGCCGGCCAACCCGGTTGTACTCAGCGACAACGGTGTCTGCCCGCTCTAGAATCATTCCGTGCCCTCCATCACAGACACAAAGCGGGGTAGCGGTTTGCTGCCACGCACCTGCCCTTTGGTGCAGGTGACCTGCCGGCGACCCACTGAAGACACTGGCTCGGGTACCCGCGATATCAGCCGCGCGGCGCCGGATTCATGTCCCCACAGCTACAAAATCATCCACAGCGGGATTTTGGAGGCAGCCAGGAATGCCCGTATTTGCTTGATTCTGATTGGTCGGGGCGGCCAGATTTGAACTGGCGACCCCCTGCGCCCAAGGCAGGTGCGCTACCAGGCTGCGCTACGCCCCGACATCTGCGGCTTCTTAGATTCTAAGCCACTGGCGCGATGCGCTGCCATACGTAGGGCCTGCCAACCCGGCCAAGCCGTACTGGAAATGTATCAGAACCCTGTTCCCAGGAGGTCCACTGGGAACGCCGGGCCGCGGCCGTGCGCCCCCCTCATCAGGACGGCAGGGGTTCAGCCCTTCTGGACGGCACTGACCACGGCTTCACGCACCGCCGCGTCAGGCGGCTCGCACAGGCCGGTTTTGGTCACGGTCCGCTCAATAGATCGTCCCGCTTTGCTAGACTGAACCCATTCATGACCGGCAGGGAAAGAATACACGCGGCATTGTCGCACCGGCAGCCGGACCGCGTTCCCCTGGACTTCGGAGGGACCGCCGTCACCGGCATCCACGTCAGCGCGGTGGCCGCGCTGCGCGATCACTACGGGCTGGAGAAGCGGCCGGTGAAGGCCTACGAGCCGTACCAGATGCTGGGCTGGATCGACGACGACCTCAAGGAGGCCATGGGGATCGACGTCGAGTGCGTGCCTCCCCCCAGGACCATGTTCGGCTACTCCAACGACGGCTGGAAACCCTGGCGCATGTACGACGGCCTGGAAGTCCTGGTGGGTGGCGGCTTCGAGCTGACCATCGACGCCAACGGCGATACGCTGATCTATCCGGAAGGCGACCGCAGCGTTGCTCCCAGCGGGCGGATGCCCAAGGACGGCTACTTCTTCGACACGATCATACGCCAGGAGCCGCTCGGCGAAGATCCGCTGGACCCGGAAGACAACCTGGAGGAATTCACGCCGGTTTCGGACGAGGACCTGGCGTATTTCGACCGTGAGACCCACCGCGCGGCGGCGACGGGGCGGGCGGTGGCGGCCGCGTTTGGCGGCACGGCCCTCGGGGATATCGCCCTGGTGCCGGGCCCCTCCATGAAGCGGCCGAGAGGCATCCGCGACGTCGCCGAGTGGTACATGTCCACGCACAGCCGGCGCGGCTTCATCCACGAGATCTTTTCGAAACAGTGCGACATAGCGCTCGCCAATCTGGAGAAGATCCACGCCGTGGTGGGCGGCCGCGTGGACGTGGTCTTCGTCTGCGGGACCGATTTCGGGACACAGACCTCGAGCTTCTGCTCGGTCCCGACATTTCGGGAGCTGTATCTGCCCTACTACAAGCGGGTGAACGGCTGGATCCGGAAGCACACTTCGTGGAAGACGTTCAAGCACTCCTGCGGATCGGTCGAGCGCTTCATCCCGTCCTTCCTCGAAGCGGGTTTCGACATCCTGAATCCCGTGCAATGCTCGGCGGCCAACATGGAGGCGCGCCGCCTGAAATCGGCCTACGGCGACCGGCTGGTCTTCTGGGGAGGCGGGGTGGATACGCAGCGCGTGCTGCCGTTCGGCACGCCCGCGCAGGTCAGGCAGCAGGTGCTGGAGCGCTGCGAGATCTTCGCCCGCGGCGGCGGCTTCGTCTTCAACACGATTCACAACATACAGGCGCGCACCCCCGTGGAGAATATCGTGGCGATGATGGACGCGCTGCGGGAATTCAACGGACGCGCATGCGCCTGAAACTGATCGCTTGCGAGGTGCTGTACCGCGAACTCTGCGCCCTCACCGCCCGCTCGGTTCATCAGGTGGACGCGGAGTTCCTGCCCAAAGGACTGCACGACCTGGCGAGCGCCGCCATGCTGGCGCGCCTCCAGCAGGCCGTGGATGGCGCCGAGGGCGCCGGCTATGAGGCCGTGCTGCTCGGTTATGCGCTTTGCGGCACGGGCCTGGCCGGGCTGACCGCCCGCTCGATTCCGCTGGTGGCGCCCCGCGCCCACGATTGCATCACGTTGTTCATGGGCGGCAAGGAACGCTACCTGGCTTACTTTCAGAGCCATCCCGGCGTGTACTTCAAGACTTCCGGCTGGATCGAACGAGGCGACGCCAAGGACCGCCAGCTCGGCCTTCAGTTTGACGATCTGGTGGAACGCTACGGCGAAGAGAACGCCCGGTATCTTTACGAAGAACTTACCAAGCACTACCGGCAGTTCACCTATATCGAGATGGGCGTCGAGCCGGACGACCGGTTCGAGCAGCGGACGCGCCAGGACGCCATCTCGTCGGGCTGGACGTTCGAGAAGATGCAGGGCGACCTGGGACTGCTGCGCCGGCTGGTGGACGGCCCCTGGGATGAGCGCGATTTTCTGGTCGTGCCGCCGGGTTTCCGGGTGGCCGTCCGCCATGACGAGTCCATCCTGGGCGCCGAGCGAAGCTGAGTCCCCATGAAACCGGTGAACATTCGGCTGGAACCGCTCGGCAAGACATTGAGCGCCCCGCGCGGCGAGCCGCTCCAGGATCTGCTCTTCGAGCACGGAGTCGAATTCCCGTGCGGAGGGCGCGGCACCTGCAAGGGGTGCCGCGTGAGGGTGCTGGACGGCGCCGCGCCGGTTACGGCTCTCGAGGAACGCGCGTTCACGCCGGATGAGCTGCGTTCCGGCTGGCGTCTGGCATGCATGCTCGCCCCGGCGGAAGACCTGGTGCTGGAGGTCGCCCAATGGGAGACGGCGATCCTCACCGACGGCCTGCCCGTGGAGGCCTCCGGCCGCGAGGGGCTCGGGGTGGCGGTGGACCTGGGGACGACCACGCTGGTGGCGCAGTTGGTGGACCTCTCCAACGGCCACGTGCTCGGCGTGCGCACCGCTCTGAATCCCCAGGCCGTACACGGCGGAGACGTCATGAGCCGCGTCGAGGCAGCCACATCCGGCGGCGAACGCGACGCCCTGACGGACCTGATTCGCCGGGGCATCGGGGCGCTCGCGGCTGACTTGTGCGGCGCGCGCCCGGAAGTCCGCGACGTGGTCCTGGTTGGGAACACGGTCATGCATCACCTGTTCTGCGGTTACGACGTCGCTCCGCTGGCGCAGGCGCCGTTCGAAACCACAAGAGGCGAACTGGCCGTTTTCCACCCGTGGGAGCTTGGCTGGAGTCTGCCGGAGTCCGCTACTGTCCGCTTCCTGCCCTGCCTCGGGGGCTTCGTCGGCAGCGACATCCTGGCCGGCATTCTGGCGACGCGCCTGGACCAGGCGGCCGGGTTGACCGGCCTGATCGACCTGGGCACCAACGGGGAGATCGTCTTCGGCGATGGCCACCGGATGCTGTGCGCATCCACCGCCGCGGGACCAGCCTTCGAAGGCGGCCGGATCTCCATGGGGATGCGCGCTTCCTCGGGGGCGATCTCCGCCGTGCGGCTGGAGGGGAACCGGCCCGTCTGCCACGTGATCGGGGACGGAGCGCCGCGCGGCATATGCGGCAGTGGTCTGGTGGACGCCGCCGCGGCGGGTCTGGACCTGGCCATCATCGCTTCGAGCGGCAGGCTCCCGGACTCGTGGGAACTCGCGCCCCCCGTGGTCCTCACCCAGGCGGATATCCGCCAGCTACAACTCGCCAAGGCCGCCATCGCAGCCGGGATACGGATTCTGCTGAAGCGGCTGGGCGCGGAACTTGGGGACGTGCAGCGCGTGTACCTGGCAGGAGCTTTCGGCAACTATGTGAATGCCGCCGGCGCCCGCCGCATCGGCCTGTTCGAGTTCCCGCTGGAGACGGTTTCGCCGGCCGGCAACACCGCGCTCTCGGGCGCACGCCGGGCCTTGTTCGACGGGCCGGAGTCCGCCTACGGCGCTTTGCGGAGCAGGATCGAGCACGTGCCCCTGGCCTCCGATTCCGATTTCGAGCAGACTTTCGTGGACTCGATGGTTTTCCCCGGCGGCTGACCCGCGCGTGCTCCTCCGCCCTGTACCGCAACCGGGCGGGAGGCGCGGCCGCCGGCGGGCAACGCCGGTGCGCGGCGTCTTGGCGAAAGAGCGCAGAACGCTGCCCCGAGGCTTGGTTTACGAAGAAAAATTGACTACTTTAACCACTTTTACGGCGGGGTTTTCGCTGAGCATCGCCAGCACCGCGGGCGAGGGAACCTGGTCGGTCTCCACCACCGCCACGGCGTCGAGCGGGATCCCCGGGCTGGCCGGGGCGTCCTGGCGTCCGAGGGAGAAGTTCGCGATGTTGACCCCACTGCGCCCGAGCACGGACCCAACGTGTCCGATCACTCCCGGAACGTCCTTGTTCCGCATATAGGTGAGGCAGCCGCTCAGGGTGGCTTCAAGCTGGATCCCGTCCACCTGCAACAGCCGCGGCTTGCCGAGCACGACCGCGCCCTCCACGCTCGTCACACCCAGATCCGTCGCCAATTCCAGCCGGATGGAGTCCACGTGGACCGAGCGGCCCTCGTGCCGTTCGGCCACGTCCAGACCCCTGCTGGCTGCGATCTGCATGGCGTTGACCAGGTTCGCCTTGAACGAAATCCAGCGGTTCAACAGGCCGGCCAGGCCGGCGTTCCGGATCAGGTGGGTGTCGCCGTCGGCCAGCCTGCCGAGGTAGGCGAACCGCACCGCGGTGGGGTTGCCTTCGGCGATCTGCGCGGCGAAGGCTCCCAGCCGCCCGGCCAGGGCGATGTACGGTTCGATCTGCCGGTACTGTTCTGGCGAGAGGGCCGGCATGTTCACGGCGTTAACGGCGTTGCCGCTGCGCAGATATTCGGCAAGCTGCTCGGCGATGCGAACTCCGACGATCTCCTGGGCTTCCTCGGTAGCCCCGGCGATGTGCGGCGTGGCAATCACCCTGTCCAGCCCGAACAGCGGGTAACTGGAGGGAGGCGGTTCCTGGTCGAATACGTCCAGTGCGGCGCCCGCCACCTTGCCGGACTCGATGGCCTCGCGGAGCGCCGCGACGTCGATCAGTTCCCCGCGCGCGCAGTTCACCAGCCGCACTCCGTCCTTCATTCCGGCGAAGGCCTCCCGGCCGATCATGCGCCGGGTCTCCGGCGTCAGCGCCACGTGCAGCGCGATGTAGTCGGACGCCGCGTAGAGTTCGCCCATCTCCACAAGCTGGACGCTCACGTCTTCGACCGCGCGCAGGCTGACGTACGGATCGCAGGCGACCACCTTCATCTCGAAGGCCCGCGCGCGCCGCGCCACTTCCCGGCCGATGCTGCCCAGGCCGATGATTCCAAGCGTTTTGCCCCGCAGTTCGCTGCCCAGGAACTTCTTCTTCTCCCACAGACCGTTCTTGGTCGAGGAACTGGCCTGCGGAATGCTCCGGGCCATGGCCAGCATCAGCGCCAGGGTATGCTCGGCGACCGCCACGGCGTTTCCCCCGGGAGTGTTCATCACCAGCACCCCGGCGGCCGTGGCCGCGGCGATGTCCACATTGTCCACCCCCACGCCCGCTCTTCCGATGGCGCGCAGCCTGGGCGCCTTCGCCAGCACCTCACTGGTCACCTTCACCGCGCTCCGGACCACCAGCGCGTCGGCGTCCGCCAGGTGTTGCAGATACTCCTTGGGATTGGAGGCGACCACCTGCCAGCCGGGCTGGCTGCGGAGCAATTCCAGTCCCGCCGCCGCCATGGGTTCCGCTACAAGGATCTTCATGCCCGTCCCTCCGCGGCCAGCTTCAGCCCGGCGGCCCCGGCGTAGCTCCTCTGCACGGCAGCCACGCCCGCGCCCAGCCGCACCGGATGTCCGTTGGCCGCCAGTATCAGCTCCAGTTCCGCCACCACGGCGGCCAGGTCGGCGAAATCGAAATAGCCGAGGTGAGCAATCCGGAAGATCTTGCCCTTCATCGAACCCTGTCCGTTGGCGATGATGGCGCCGAAACGGTTTCGGAATTCCTTCACGATCAGTCCGGAATCCCACCCCGCGGGGGCTTTGATCGCGGTCACCGAGGAACCCGGGGATTCCGGCGCGAACAACTCCAGCCCCAGCTCCGCCGCGGCGCTGCGCGTGGCGCGAGCCAGAAACTGCGCGTTTTCGATCAGCTTATCCATCCCCACGGACTTGATGTAGCCCAGGGCCGCGTGCAGCGCGATGACCAGTGAGGTATTCGGAGTCCAGCTCGATTCGCCCAGAGCCGCGTTCTTCTTCTCCTTTTTCAGATCGAAGTAGTAGTGGGGCAGCGTGGCGCTTTCGGCGCGCTTCCACGCCTTGGGGCTGATCGAAAGGAACGCCAGCCCGGGTGGGATCATGAACGCCTTCTGGGACCCTCCCACCACCACGTCCAGCCCCCAACCGTCGATATCGAGGGGCATGGCGCCCAGGCCCGTAATGGCGTCCACCACGAAAATGGCGTCCGTCCTGGCAACGGCCTGTCCCATGGAGCGGACATCGTGCTGGACGCCGGTGGAGGTCTCCGATGCCTGTACGAACACTCCGCGGGTCTCGGGGTTGGCGGCCAGCGCACCGGCAACCTGCTCGGGCCGCACGGCCTGGCCGTACTCCGCTTTGAGTACGACCGCGTCCAGGCCGAACGCCTTGGCCATCTCGACCCAGCGCTCGCCGAACTTGCCGGCGGAGCAGACAATGACCTTTTCCCCGCGGGAAAAGAGATTCGAAACAGCGGACTCCATGGCGCCTGAGCCGGAGGCGACCAGGATCAGCACGTCGTTGGACGTGCCCATGAGTCCCTGAAGATCCGACAAGGCGGCCCGGTAGATGTTGCGGAAATCCTCCGTGCGGTGGTGTATGTCGGACCCCATCATGGCGTGCAAGGCCGGCGGGTAGAGAGGCGTCGGCCCGGGAGTTAAGAGACGGGTCTTCCTGATGTGCATGGCGGTAGGTAGTCTTTTAGAATATCAGACAGGATGGCACTGCTCGCCCGCGTTCAGACTGCAATGACGGAGGCCATGAAGGCCCGCGATGAGGCCCGGCTCGGCGCGCTCCGGATGCTCAAGGCGGCCTTGAAGAAGCACGAGGTCGATTCCAGGAAGGCGCTCGACGAGGCCGCCGGGATTCAGGTGATGAAGTCCCTGGTCAAGCAGCGCCTGGAGGCTGCCGCAATGTTCCGCAAGGGCGGCCGTCCGGAGTTGGCCGAGAAAGAGGAGGCGGAGCTGAAGGTGATCGAGTCGTTTCTCCCCGCCGCGCCGCCGGAGGAAGAAATCGAAGCGGCCATCCAGGCGGCGCTCGCGGAGACCGGCGTCACCAGCCTCAAGCAGATGGGCCTGGTGATGAAGGCGGTGCAGGCCCGGCTCGCCGGCAAGCTCGTGGACGGCAAACTGCTCAGCGACCGGGTGCGGACCAGGCTGAGTTGACGGCGGGCAGGGCCAACCCGGCCTTTACACGAAATACTCTTTGACCTTGTCGAACAGGCCCTTTTCCTTGGGCTGGTTGTCGGCCGGCAGCGTCTCGGCGAGCTGCTCGAGCAGCTTACGCTGTTCGCGGGTCAGCTTGGCGGGCACCCTGACCTCTATGTGGACGAAGAGGTCCCCCCGCCCGTCCGCGTTCAACTTGGGCAGTCCCCGGTTGCGAAGGCGGAACTGCGCCCCGTCCTGCGTGGCTTCCGGGATGGAGAGCCGCTGCGCTCCATTCAGGGTCGGAATCTCCAGCTCGGCGCCCAGCGCGGCCTGTGCGATGTTCACCGGCACGGTGCAGTGTATGTCGCTTCCGTCGCGCAGGAATATGGGGTGCTCCCTCACCTTCAGGACGACATACAGATCGCCCGGAGGGCCTCCGTGGTAACCCGCCTGCCCCTCCTGGGACAGCCGCAGGTGGGTGCCGTTGTCGACTCCCGGCGGGATGTTCACCTTGAGCCGGCGCTCCACGCGGACGGCCGCCTGCCCGCGGCACTGGCCGCAGGGCTGCCGAATGACCTTGCCGCTGCCGCCGCATTGCGCGCAGGTCCGGCGAATCGACAGGAAGCTCTGCTGGTAGACGACCTCGCCCCGCCCCCGGCAGGTCTGGCAGGTCGTCTCTCCCGAGCCCGGCTCGGCACGGCTGCCCTGGCAGTGCGGGCAGATCTCGTCGCGCGGGATCAAAAGCTCGGCGGTCATGCCGCGGACGGCGTCCTCGAAGCTGATCTCGAGGTCGTACCGGAGGTCCTCGCCGCGCGCCGGCCGGGTCCGGCGTCTTCCACCGCCGCCGAACAAGTCGCCGAATCCGAAAAAATCCCCGAAAATGTCGCTGAAATCGGCGAACACGCTCGCGTCGAAGCCGGCCGGCGCCGTGCCCTGGCTGCTGAGGCCCGCGTGGCCGTAACGGTCGTAGGTCATCCTCCTGCCGGAGTCGCAAAGGACGCTGTACGCCTCTGCCGCTTCTTTGAAGTGCTCTTCGGCGTCCCGGTTGCCGGGGTTGCGGTCGGGGTGGTGCTTCAGCGCCAGCCTGCGGTAGGCGCTCTTGATCTCCTGCAAGTCGGCGTTCCGGTCTACGCCGAGAACCTCGTAGTAGTCGCGCTTGCTCACTTATCCGTCCGCCTGTCAACAGGAGGTGGCGCCGCAACTCTCACGAGTGCGGGTCTCAGGAGCTTCCCCCGGAATAGGTACCCTTTCTGGAACTCCGCCAGGATGGAGTGATCTTCGGCCTCGGTACTCGGCTGCACCTCCAGCGCGTGGTGAAAATGCGGATCGAATTTCTGTCCTTCGGTCTGGACCGGCTCCAGGCCAAGCTTCTGAAGCTCGGCCGACAGCCGCCGCACAATCAGCTCCATGCCCCGGGCGTAGTCCTTATCCGCCGTCTCCGTGTTCAGCGCGCGCTCCATGTCGTCCAGAAACGGGAGAAACTGGCGCACGGTCTCCATGGTGGAGAAGTCGCGGAGTTCCGCCTTCTCCCGCTCCACCCGTTTGCGGAAATTGTCGAACTCCGCCATCCGGCGGGCCAGCCGCTCCTGCAAATCCGCTTTCTCGGCAGCCAGTTGGTCTCTCTCAGCGGCGATCGCCGCCAACTGCGGGAAGTCGCCGGACTCCACGCGAGTCTCCGTTGCATTCGGGGCTGATGGGGCAAAGTCTCCGCCACCCGGCGTGACGGGGACGGCGCTTTCGTGTTTCGACATGGCCGTTCAATACCCAGGTTAACAGACCGCTCAGGAGGGTATGTTCTGAAGCGCGCGCCCGACGCCCAACACAGCCGACATGACCCGCGAATAATGCATTCTCATCGGCCCCAGGACAGCGATCCTGGCGCCCAGACCGCTCTGCGCTGTGACCTGGATGCCGATCAGCGCAAGTTCGCGCATGGCGGGATCCAGGTCCCCCAGGCCGACCTGCACTCGCACCGCGCCCGGTGATTCCTCGAGGAACCGGTCCAGAAGCTGAAGAATCCGCTTCTTCTCTTCCAGCGCGCGCAGCAACTCCCGCATCTTCTCCCGCGTCAGATGCAGATCCCGGGCGATCAGGTAGGAGGCGCCCTCCATGTGGACGGCCGGGCCGAGGTCGATGTCCAGAAGCCCCCTGGCGAACAGCGCGTTCAGGCACTTGAGCAGCGCGTCGTAGTACGCGCTCTGGAGCCGCAGCCGCCGCTCCAACTCCTGGCGCAGTTCCGAAACCACCCAGCCGCTGAAGTTCTGGTTGATGTAGTTGCGGATGGACAACAGCTCTTCGGGGCTGACCTCTTCCTCCAGGCTCACCACGCGGTTGCGCACCATGTGGTCGCGGGTAACCAGGACCACCAGGACGCGGCGGTCCGCCAGCGGCACAAGCTCCATGTGTTCCAGCGTCTGGCAGGAAGCCGGGATGATGGCGGCGATCCCCACCGCCTGGGTCAAGTCGGTCAACAGCCGGCTGGAACGCTCGATTCCCTCTTCCAGCGTTTCCACGCCCTGGAAGCACTCCTGCACCCGCTGGACCTCGGCGGCGGAGGGACGCCCCACGCTCAGGTCCTGAGCGAAGAGCCGGAACGCTTTCTCCGTCGGCACGCGCCCGGCGGAGGTATGCGGCTGGGTCAGGTATCCCTCTTCGGCCAGGTCCGCCATGACATTACGGACACTGGCCGCGCTGAGTCCGGCTCCGTGACGCCTGGAGATGGTCCGCGAAGCCACCGGCTCCGGGTTCTCAATGTAGGCCCTCACGATCTCACGCAGGACCTCGGCCTTGCGGGCCGATTTTGGAGACTCTCCTGCCATGGTTAAAGCGGCGGGCTACTGCCCCCGATTCGTATTCTAGGAAAAGCCGCCGGACGGAGCAAGCCCGGCAGCGGGCGGACCGTGAACGGCTGTGGACCCGGGGATCCGCCCCGCCATAGGGCGGGCGCCCCCGCCCGCGTCCGGCCCCCTGGCCGGACACCTGGTACGGACGAATTACGGGGCCGGGGAAGCTGATACAATATGAACTTCGTCAGAACACGCGAGTGTGAAATTGGAGATAGTCCGGTGAAAGGCATTCGGTCTCTGCTTCGGGGTTTCTCTTACCTTTTCCACGCTGCTTTCATCGTGGTGATGCTGATTATGGCGGGCGTGCTGCTGCTCAGCGGCCCCCAGGCCGTCAACTTCGACTTTCTTCCGCTGACGGGCAACGCTTTGGCTTACGGGTTGGCGGCGCTGGCGTTGGTGGGAGCCATAGTGCTGCTGCTGGCCGTCCGGCACAAAGCCCAGGCGTTGTACGTGGGGTGGAGCGTAGTCGTGGCAGCCCTGATCGTGCGGTTCTTTCTTTTCTCCAGCTACGGGTACGTTCCTGACTCTGGCGATTTCCTGTATGCGCTCTACGGTTTGGCCGCCGCCCTGGCGGCCCTGCTGGGAGCCCGCCAGACACCGGGGCTGAACTCGCGCTAAGACCAGATCTCCGGGAACTCGAAGCCCGCGGAGTCAATGGCCTGGCCGCCGCGGATTCCTCCCCCCGCCACCAGCGCCGCGTGCTGTGGGTAGTGGTCCCGTCCGCGCTGGAAATTCAGGGGGCCGGGCGTCCGGCCGAACTCGCCCATTGCCACCACCAGCGTTTCCGCGAGCAGGCCGTCTTCTTTCAAGCCGGCCAGGAGCGCGCCCAGCCCGGCGTCGAACCGGCGGGCGAGCGAACCGGGATTGGCGGCGTCCAGCGTCGTCTCGTAGATCTCCGCGTGAGAGTCCCACCCGCCCAGCGTAATCTGAAGACGGAGACCCGTATGCGCCTCCCGTATCCGTGTTCGGGCATCCGCGCACGCCTCTTCGAAGCTGCCCGGAATGGAGGCGGCGCACGGAAATCCATACACGGACTCGGAGCCGAGAATCCCCACGGAAGTGAACGACGGCAGGCAGGACTGTGCGGCGGGGTGGCAGGTCGACGGAGCCTGCAATCCGCGAAGGAACGAAATGCAATCCCTCTGCGCGGCGATTTGAGGCAACAGGCCCTGAGGCAGGCACAGCCCGCCCGCCGCCGCCGGACGGAACCAGCCCGGGGTCCAGGGGCCTGCCTGGAAGTCGAACATGTCCGACTGGCTGGGACCTCCCGCCATCAGCACGAAGACACAATGGCGCGCACGGGCGGCTCCCGCCAGGCTCCCGCCGGCGGCAACGGCCGCCAGCCGCAGGAAGGCCCGCCGCGCCATAAAGGTTGGTCTGTCCGTCACCGGTGGCGTCTCCTGTCGGGGTTCCAGTCTCCCTTATACACCACTGGCGGTGGAAAATCCTTTCCGCCGGGAGGACAATTGAATTGGGCGCCGAAACCTCAGGAAGCGGGTTTGCGTCCTAGAGGTCGTAATGAGGCTCCTCTTCTTTCTAGTTTTGGCTCTGCCGCTGGCGGCGCAGCCGCCCTACCCGAAGCACAACGTATCCTTCGGGGTGGGAGCCGGACTGCCCGGGGCAGAGCTCACGGGCCCGTTCGGAAACAGCGCAGGGGTCACTGTAAACTACGGATACCGCTGGCAGCGCTGGCTCCAGGCTGACCTGGGCCTCGACACGCTGTTCGGCGCCGCCCGAGTCCGTGACTTCGTGCCGACCGAGTTCGGCTATCTCCGCATCCGCGACTTCCAGTTCCTGGTTCCCTTCGGAGGCCGCCTGGTTCTGCCGCTGCAAGAGGGACGGACGCAGCTTTCCTTCGGGGGAGGCGGAGCCTACATGCGCTACTCCGAGCGCCTGCGCCAGCCCAGCAGTTACTATCATTTCGAGTGCCCGGACTGCCAGGCTCGCAGCGGTTGGGGCAGCTATGCCCTGGTGGGCGGCAGCTTCGCCCTGGACCGCTACCAGCGTTTCAGGGTGGGAGTCACCTCGAAGCTCTACCGCGGCCACACCGACGGCGGCCGTTTGGGCGCTCTTCCGGGAGTGGAGTCGCTGGACCGCTGGATCAACCTCTTCGCCGACTTCACCATCGGTTTCTGACAGACCGCGGCACGTTCCGCCGCAAGCCGCAAGATCCTCTTGGAGAGACCCTACTGCATCTCGGGGCTGGTGGCGGTGGCGGGGTCCGCGCCCCAGTTCTGCCGCAGGACCATGGTCTGGTCCGAGTAGAAGCTGCGCCGGCCGTCGCGGTTGAACGCCACCGGGGTCGCCAGAACGCGGTAGCCGGTGGGGGTGGTCTCCAGCACGAACTTGTAGCCGCCCTTAATTCCCGTGGCGAGGTCGGAGGGAATCAGGTCCGCCGCGCCGGGTCCTTCCTGTCCGCCGGCGGGGGGGCCAAGCTCCGCCAGCGTGGCCGCGAAGCGCCCGAACTGGGAGTTGTACTGCGTCTGCGCCGTGTGGATGGTCCGGATGGCGCTCATGGCGGCGGTTTCACGGGCGTTCATCAGGTACTGGCTGAACTTCGGAGCGGCTGCGCTGATCAGCACGACAATGATGGCGATGACAATCAGCAGCTCAATAAGGGTAAAACCGCCACGACGGCTCCGCTGGGCTCGTTCCATTACACGCACTCTCTCCCTTAGATTATGACGCCGGGCGGCCCGAAAGCGTTGAGCGGACACGGCCGGCTACTTCCCTGCCAGGATCTTCTCCCGGGCGCGGATGTAACGCTCCGCGCGCGGGTTCTCTTTGTTCCACTGGGGCGCTTCGCCGCTGTCCGCCAGCCGGTAGATGCCCAGCGCCACGGCGCGAGCCACCCGCGCCATATTGCCGTAGTCCAGCTTCTCCCACTCGTCGCCCGGCCGATGGTAGTCCGGAAACGTATAACCAACCGAAAGGGTGTGTGCGGGAACGCCGAGCGCGGCCAGCGCGGCGTTGTCGCTCCGGCTGTAATACAAGTCGCTGCGCTTCGCGTCCTTCAACACCTGCACATCCAGTTCTGCGCCGGCCTGCCGCAGCACCTCGGTGATGCTGGTGTAGTCGAAGCCCGTGACGTTGTACTGGCCCACCCGCGGCCCCGAATCGTCATCGGTGCGGCCCATCTGTTCCAGGTTGACGTGCGCCACGGTCCGCGCCAGAGGAAACAGCGGATGGCCGGCGTAGTACCTTGAACCGAGCATGCCGCGCTCCTCGCCGAAGAACGTCATGAAAACGATGCTGCGCTTGGGCCTGGCAGGGAGCGATGCCAGCGCGTTGGCGATCTCGATGACGAGGGCGGTCCCGCTGGCGTTATCGTTGGCGCCGTTGAACAGCCGGTCGCCGGAGCCGGCGGGAGACACGCCGAGGTGATCGTAGTGCGCGGTGAGCAGCACGTAGGTGTCCCGCAGCAGGGCGTGGGAGCCGCGCAGAACGCCGGCTACGTTGCGCAGCTTCACGGGCGTGCTGACCGGAGCGGGAACCCTCAGCGAAACCGCGGCCTCCCTGGCTTGGGCGAGCGCCTCCCGCACCCCGGCGTCCCACACCCTCAGCATCGGGTAAGGGGGAACCGTGACGGGTTCCGAAGCCTCCACCAGCCTCGGCCCGTATCCGGTTGGCGCCGGGCTCGGGCTGAGGGTGATGATCAAGGACGGCGGCGGGGAGCCTTGCAGCGCCGCGCGCAAGGCGAGCATCGCCGTCCCCGTGCTGCGCGACTCGAAGACCAACGCCCTGCCTCGCGCTGCCTCGCCGTGCAGCGCCGTCATCGCGGCCGGATCATCTTCCCGCAACTTCAGCACCTTCGCGCCTCTCACCTCCCGCGCAGCGAAATCTTCCAGCGCGACCGCAGCCTTGTCGGGGACCACGGTCCTGCCGTCGATCTCAAACGATAGCTCCATGCCCTCCACGTCCGGCGTGTAGGAGATGAAATCCGCAGTCTGGAAATACCCCTCATCTCCGGCCGGCTCCAGCCCGGCGCGCCGGAACTGCGCGGCAATGAACTCGGCGGCGATGTCCAGTTCGGGCGAGGGCGTCGGGCGGCCCTTGAGAACGTCCGAGGCCAGGAAGGAAACGTCGGATCTCAGCGCTTCGGCAGTCAGCCGGGCGGCGATCTCGCCGGCCAAAGAAGCGGTCTGCGCCGCCGCGGCGGCGGCGAGCAGCAGGGCGCAGGCCGCGCTCCGCAGAAGCTTGGCGGTCATGCCTGCCCCAGGAAATCCGCGGACTTGACCAGCCCGTCGATGCTGCGCACCTTGCGCCAGAGCCGTTCCAGTTCTTGCAGGGGCAGGGCGTTGGTTCCGTCCGACTTCGCTCTTTCCGGCGCTTCGTGGACCTCCACGAACAACCCGTCGATGCCGGCCGCGGCCGCGGCGCGCGCGAGCGTCTCGATGAACTGCGGCTGCCCGCCCGAGGCATCGCCCGCTCCGCCCGGCAATTGCACGCTGTGCGTGGCGTCGAACACCACCGGATAACCGTGGCTCCGGAGGATGGCGAGGCCGCGCATGTCGACCACCAGGTTGTGATAGCCGAAGGAACTGCCGCGCTCGGTGAGCAGTATGCGCGTGTTGCCGGTCGATGCCACCTTATCGGCGGCCAGGCGGAGGTCCTGGGGTGCGACAAACTGCCCCTTCTTCACGTTGACGATGCGGCCCGTTCTGCCGGCCGCCACCAGAAGATCCGTCTGCCGGCACAGGAACGCCGGTATCTGGAGGATGTCGGCCACCTCGGCCACGGCTTCCGCCTGCCCCGGCTCGTGGATGTCGGTCAGGACCGGGTAGCCTTCCTTTTTCAGCCCCGCCAGGATGCGCAAGCCCTCCCGGAGCCCTGGTCCCCGGTAGCTGGAAACGCTGCTGCGGTTGGCCTTGTCGAAGGACGCCTTGAAGATGAACGGTCCTGCGCGGCGGCCGATCTCGCGGGCCAGGAAGTGGACGTGCTCTTCGGATTCAATTACGCATGGGCCGGCGATCAGCGCCACCGGCGCGCCGGCCCCGATCGGGATCCGTCCGCTCCGGGGTGCATGGATCTCAATCGGCATGTGACATCTGCTCCGCGGGCCGCGGACGGGCCTCGCTCCGCTCCTGCCTGCATTTCAAGGCCGCCCCGATGAAGGCGCTGAACAGCGGATGAGGCTCCAGCGGCCGCGACTTGAACTCGGGGTGAAACTGGCAGCCCAGGAACCAGGGGTGGTCCTCGATCTCACAGATCTCCACGTAGATGCCGTCGGGCGTGCAGCCCGTTACGCGGAGGCCGTGCTCGCCGAGCGCCTGCTCGAACTCGCGGTTGAATTCGTAGCGGTGGCGGTGGCGTTCGCTGATCTGGTCCTGGCCGTAGGCGCGGTGCGCGTGGCTTCCGGCGGCCAGCAGACAGGGGTAGGCCCCCAGCCGCATGGTGCCGCCCATCCCGTCGACGCCCGTAAGCTCGCGGAGCTTGTAGATGACACGGTGGGGCGTCGCCGGATCGAACTCGGTGGAGTGGGCGTCCGCCAGCCCGCAGACGTTGCGGGCGAATTCGATGACCAGGGCTTGCATCCCCAGGCAGATCCCGAAGTAGGGCACCCGGCGCTCGCGGGCATACCGGATGGCTTCGATCATGCCGTCCACGCCGCGTGTGCCGAAGCCGCCGGGCACCAGGATGCCGTCGAACGTCGCCAGGATTTCCTCCTTGCCGGGTTCGAGCAGCCGCTCCGAATCGAGCCAGTGGATGTTGACCTTGGCGTCATGGGCCAGGCCCCCGTGCAGAAGCGCCTCCTTCAAGCTCTTGTAGGAGTCCTCGTACAGAACGTACTTGCCCACCAGGGCGATGTCCACTTCGCGCGAGGGGTTTTTCAACCGGTGGACCATGCCGGACCAGCGCCGCATGTCGCGAGGCGCGGCCTCCAGGCGCAGGAGCTTCAGCACGATCTCGTCCACCCCCTGCTCGGAGAAGATCAGCGGAACCTCGTAAACGGATTCGACGTCGCGCGCCGTGATGACCGCCTCCACGTTCACGTCGCAGAACAGGGCGATCTTCTCGCGCAATTCCTGGGAAAGGAACCGCTCCGAGCGGCACAGCAGCATGTCCGGCTGGATTCCGATTTCGCGCAGTTCCTTGACGCTGTGCTGCGTGGGCTTGGTCTTCAGCTCGTGGGCGGCGGCGATCCAGGGCACCAGCGTGACGTGAACATAGAGGGTGTTGTCGCGGCCGTGTTCGTGCCGCATCTGCCGTATGGCCTCCAGGAAAGGCAGCGACTCAATGTCGCCGACCGTCCCGCCGATCTCCACGATCACCACGTCGACTCCCGCCGAGACCTTTACGGCGGCGGCCTTGATCTCGTTGGTCACGTGCGGGATCACCTGCACCGTTTTGCCCAGGTAGTCGCCGCGCCGCTCCTTGGTGATGATGCGCTCGTAGATGCGGCCGCTCGTGAGGTTGTTGGCCTGCGTCAGCGCGGCGTGCGTGAAGCGTTCGTAGTGTCCCAGGTCCAGGTCGGTTTCCGCCCCGTCGTCGGTCACGAAGACCTCGCCGTGCTGGAGGGGGCTCATGGTGCCGGGATCGACGTTCAGGTAGGGGTCGAACTTCTGGAGCGTCACTCTCAGTCCGCGGCTCTCCAGCAGACAGCCGATGGAAGAGGCCGCGATGCCCTTGCCCAGCGAAGAAACCACGCCGCCCGTGACAAAAATGTACTTAGCCATTTCGTCCGCTCATCCCATTCTCAGCCCGGCTTCCATCCATGCCCGCACACGCTCCAGGTCCTCCGGCGTATCGACGCCCACCGATTCGCTGGCCGTCTCGATGACCCGGATCTTGAAGCCATTCTCCAGGGCCCGCAGTTGCTCCAATTTCTCCGCCTCTTCCAGGGGGCCGGCCGGCAGGCAGGAGTAGGCGAGCAGGAACTCCCTCCGAAACGCATACAACCCGATGTGCTTGTAGTGCACGGTCCCGCCGGACCGGGCGTAAGGAATCATGGATCTTGAAAAGTACAGCGCGTGGCCGGACCGGTCCGTCACCACCTTGACTACGTTCGGGTCTTCCAGTTCACCGGGGCCGTCGATCCGTTTCTTGAGGGTGCTCATGGGAGTTTCGTGCGATTGCAGCAACCCGTTCACCGCGGCGTCGATCGTCGCCGGGTCCAGCAGCGGCTCGTCCCCCTGGATGTTGACCACCAGCGCGGCCGCCGGGTCGCCGGCCGCCACCTCGGCGCAGCGGTCGGATCCGGAGCGGTGTCCGGAACCGGTCATGCGGGCCGGCGCGCCGAAACGCCCGGCGGCCTCCAGGATGCGCTCATCGTCGGTGGCGATCACCAGCCTGCTCAGCGTGCGCGACCGGGCTGCCCGCTCCCACACGTGCTGAAGCATGGGTTTACCGGCGATGGGGGCGAGTGGCTTACCGGGGAACCTCGAAGAGGCGTAGCGCGCCGGGATGACCCCTAGAATCTCCTGCGGCACGTTCGATAATAGCATGAAGCCGCGAATCCCTGTGCTATACTCAGGGCAGCGAAAGTGAGCTGGGCGGACGCCATGGCCAAGCACCTGCCAGCCAAATTAGCGGTTCTGGGTTTCTCCGTTGTTCTGGCCTTTGCCGGGGCGCTCCTCGGACGCGCGGAGGAGACCGCGCGGGCCCAAGGTCCTCCCCCCAGGGTGCAAATCGTCCCCAAGACCGGCTCGCCCGGACTCCCCGACCCCGACACTCCCCGCTCCAACCTTCGCGTGGACACGCAACTGGTTCTGATTCCGGTCACCGTGACGGATCCCCTGAACCGGGTGGTGACCGGTCTGGACAAGGACTACTTCCGCCTGGAGGAGGACAACGTCAGCCAGGTCATCTCCCACTTCGCCAGTGAGGACGCGCCGATTTCGGCGGGAATCGTCTTCGACACCAGCGGGAGCATGGGCAACAAGCTCCAGAAATCGCGGCAGGCGGTGGCGGAGTTCTCCAAAACCGCCAACCCGCGCGATGAGTTCTTCCTGGTGCAGTTCAACTCCAGCCCGGAGCTCACCGTTCCGTTCACGACCGCCACCGAGGAAATCCAGAACCGGATCACGTTCACCCAGTCCCGGGGCAGGACGGCGCTTCTGGACGCCGTCTATCTGGCGCTGCACGAGATGAAGAAGGCCAGCAACCCGCGCAAGGCCCTGCTGGTGATCTCGGACGGGGGCGACAACAGCAGCCGCTACACCGAGGGCGAGGTCCGGAACCTGGTGCGGGAGGCTGACGTGCAGGTCTATGGGATCGGCATTTTCGAGCCCCTCGGTTCGCGGGGGCGGACGGCCGAAGAACTGGCGGGGCCGAGTCTGCTCGATGACATCGCCCAGCAGACCGGAGGACGCGCCTATCCCGTGGAGAACCTGAACGACTTGCCCGACATCGCGCACAAGATCGGAATCGAGCTGCGCAATCAGTACGTCCTGGGATATTCCCCCACCAACCAGGTGCGAGACGGCAAATACCGCCGCGTCAGGGTAAAAGTGGTGCAACCCCGCGGGTTCCCTCCCCTGCGAGCTTTCTGGCGGCTTGGATACTATGCTCCGTCTCAATAGCCCCCATCTGATATCCGCGCTGTCGCTCGCTCTCCTCGCCCTGGCGCTTCCGGCGCAGGACCCGGTGTTCCGCTCCGACACGCGGCTGGTGGTGCTGCAAGCCACCGTGGTGGACCGCAACGGCAAGCTCGTTACGAACCTGCCGCGGAAGGCGTTCAGAGTCTACGAGAACAACGTTGAACAGCAGATCCATACGTTCCTCCAGGAAGACGTACCCGTCTCGCTGGGCCTGGTGATCGACAACAGCGGCAGCATGCGGGACCGCCGGGAGACGGTGGAATCCGCCTGCCTGGGCCTGGTCAAGGCGTCCAACCGCGAGGATCAGGTCTTCATCGTGAACTTCAACGACGAGGCCTACCTGGACGCCCCGTTCACCAGCAGCATCGAGAAACTCGAAGAGGGCGTGGCGCGCATCGATTCCCGCGGCGGGACGGCCATGCGCGACGCCATCAGCATGTCCATCGACTACCTGAAGGAGGAGGGCAAGCTGGACAAGAAGGTGCTCATGGTGATCACGGACGGAGATGACAACGCCAGCGCCGTGACGCTGGAGCAACTCGTGCGAAAGGCCCAGCAATCCGAGGTCTTGATCTACGGGATCGGGCTGCTGGACCAGGAGGACCGCGGGGCCGCCCGGCGCGCTCAGCGCGCCATTCGCACGATCTGCGAAGCCTCCGGGGGGCTGGCGTTCTTCCCGGCCACGCTGGCGGAAGTGGGGGATCTCACCCTTCAGGTCGCGCACGAACTCCGCAACCAGTACACCATCGCCTACACGCCCTCGAACCAGACGCTGGACGGCAACTACCGGTCCATCCGCCTCAAGGTGGACGCGCCCGACCGGCCCGTGGCCCGCACTCGCACCGGCTACTATGCCACGCCCGACGAGCAGGCGCGGCCGTCCGCCAAGCCCCGCCTCAGCGTGGATTCCAGGCCCCGGGAAACAGAGGCCAACCCGTAAACGCTCCCCGGCCGGCTGCCAGGCTCGAACAGTTTACGGCTACGGGTCCGCCGGCGGTTACTTCTCCTCGTGATACTCCTCTTCGGTATTGACCGCCCAGATGTTTTCCTTGGAGGAGATCCCCGCCACGATGTTGTCCACGGCGGTCATGGCCGTCAGCATGGAATGATCCTGGTTGTTGTAGCGGTGCATTCCGTTCCGGCCGATGAGGTACAGGTTCTCGAAACGGTCCAGGTATTCGCGGAGCACTCCGAAGTTCTCGTAGGCGCCGAAGTAGGCCGGGTAGGTTTTCTGGGTGCGGATCACGGTTGCGTCCCGGACCAGGGCGGGGTCGAGAACGCCGATTCTCTCCAGTTCCGTCTTGGCCAGTTCGACCAGTTCCGCGTCGGTGCGCGTCCACAGCGAATCGCCTTCGAAGCAGAAGTACTCCAGGCCGATCCAGACTTTGGACGGGTCGGCGGCCAGGTAAGGACTCCAGTTGTGGAACAACTGGAGCCGCCCGACCAGAACGTCGGGCTCCTGTATGTAGATCCAGTTGTCCTCGATGGGGCCTCCTCCGGTTTCGTGGACCTCGAGCCTGTCCGCCAGTAAGCCTACGGTGATGAAATCGCGGTACTCCAGCGCCTCCGCGGTCTCCCGGACGGGTGGGGGCACGTCAGCGTCGAGCGCCCTCACCAGGTCCTTCACGGCCATGGTAGAGAAGAAGCAGTCACCCTCGAAACGCCGGGCCTCTCCCGTGGCAGGGTTCACCGCCGTAACCGCCGTAACGCGCCGGCCCGAGCAGTGAATGCCGCGCACCTCCCACCCCGTGAGAACCTGTCCGCCCTTGGAGCCTACCCGCCGGGCCACCTCCTCCCACATCTGACCGGGCCCGTATTTCGGATAGAGGAAGCGCTCGATGAGCGACGTTTCGGTGCCTCGCTGGGCAACGCCGGCAGACTTCCGGAAAATCTGCCGGAAAAAATGGAGGACCGTCCTGGCGACCGACAGCCCCTTGACTCTTTGAGATCCCCACTCGGCGCTGATGCGGTCGCAGGGAACGCCCCAGACCTTTTCGGTGTAGTCCTTGAAGAAGGTCCTGTACAGCTCTGATCCGAAACGGTTGGTGAAGAACTGCTCCAGGTTGCGCTCGGGTCTTACCGGAAACAGCGCCCTCCAAAGATAACTGAGCCCGATGCGGAGCGTGCGGCGCGCGCCGAGTTTCGCGAGCGTGCCGGGCGTCAGGCGGATGGGGTAGTCGAAGAATTTGCGGAGGAAGTAGATGCGGGACTTCCGGCTGCGGACCAGCATCACGCGGTCCACCGAGTCCGGCCGCACCCCGGCGCTCTCCATGGGCAGAATGTCAAACCACCACTGCATGACCCTGTCCGACTTGGAGAAGAACCGGTGGCCGCCGATGTCGATGCGATTGCCCTTGTAGTTGACGGTGCGCGCGATGCCGCCCATGAACTCGCTTCGCTCCAGCACCACCGGCCGGATCTGTGTGCGCTCAAGCAATTCGCAGGCGGCGGTGAGACCCGCCGGCCCCGCGCCGATGACGATGGCCGTCTGGCTGGACATCTCTAATGACATTAGCATCACCCCGGCGGTAGCACGGAATGAACATTAGTGCTACGATGGACGGCATGAGACGATTAGCTCCTGCTGTCTTGTTCCTGGCGGCTGGCCGTCTGATTGCCGCGGATCCGGTAGCGGTGAAGGTGGTGGATCCGCATGGATTCGGGGTCCCCGGGGCCGTGGTGGAGGTCCGTGATCCGGCCGACGGCCGCACTATCGCAGCGGTCAGGTCCAACCCGGCGGGTGAAGCGGAACTGCCCCTCACGCTGCCGGCGGCGCTCCGCGCCTCGGCCGACGGTTTCGATGCCGCGACGGTGCCGGTGAGAGCCGGGCAGGCCGGTCCGGTCACGATCCGTCTGACTCCGGCCGTGGTCCGCTCCTCGGTCGAGGTGGTGGTGAGCGAGCCGGCCCTGGTGGAGACGGCCACGGTGGGCACGGCGGTGGAGATCGATCGCACGGGCGCCCGGACGGTTTTCGACGCGGTGGACCAGCTTGTGCCCGGAGCGTTCGTGACGCGGCGCGGCGTCATGGGCTACGGCATCGCCACCAACGGGACCGGCATGGTCTCCATTCGAGGGATCGGCGGCTCGCCTAATACGGGTGTTCTGATCGTGGTGGACGGGCGGCCGGACATGCAGGGATTGATGGGTCACCCGCTGCCGGACTTTTACAGCCTTTCGAACGCTGAGAGCGTCAGTGTGACCGAAGGTCCCGCTTCCGTCCTTTACGGGAGCAACGCCATGGGCGGCGCTATCGAGATCTTTCCCAGCAGGCCCCTGGGAGGAACGCACACCCGCTTGTCGAGTTCCCTCGGTTCCTTCCTGACCGGCCAGCACCGGCTGGCGCATGAAACCCGCTGGGAGAAGACCTACTATACGCTCCATGCCGGGATCGACCACACCCGCGGGGAACGCGACGGCGCGGCCTACCGCAGCAAGGACGCCGCTCTGGGATTCGGCCGGGACCTGTCTTCAGCCTGGCGGGCTTCTCTTCAGGGGCGTTACGGCCACTTCCACGTGGAGGACCCGGGCCCGGTAACCGCGCCGCTGGCAGGGAGCTACGCCCGGGTCGGCCGCGGAGGATTCAGCCTGAACCTGGACAACGGGTACGGCCGCACCTGGGGGTACCTCCGGCTGTTTTCGAGCCATGGCCGGCACATCATCACGGACGGCTTCCGCTCGGTGGACAGCACCACCGGGGCGCGCGTCCACCAGTCGTTCTCCCTGACCTCGCGCCTGGCGCTGGATGCCGGAACGGAGGCTTTCTCTTACGGCGGCAGGGCCACCAATGTGCTCGGCGGGCTGAACTACGGCGAGCATCACATCAGCACGGCAGCCGGGTTCTCCCGGGTGCAGTACAACGCCGGCTCGCGGCTGCGGCTGAACACCGGGCTGCGCTACGAGCACAACTCCGCGTACGGCCAAATCGCGGTGCCGGAATTCGGCGCCAGCTTCAAGCTCCGCACGGGGTACACGCTGGGCGTCATGGCGGGAAAGGGCTTCCGCAGCCCCACCATCCGGGAACTCTACCTGTTCCCGGCACCCAATCCCCTGCTTCGGCCGGAGACCTTGTGGAACTACCAGGCTACCTTGCGCCTGGAGCCGTCCCGGAGCTTCCAGTCTTCGATCACCGCCTACTACGCGGACGTGCGTGACATGATTGTGACCACGGGCAGGTTCCCGAACCTGGCCTTGCGCAACTCGGGGGTTGCGCTGAACCGGGGTGTTGAGACGACGGTTCGCTGGAGGCCGCTCCCGCGGGTGCAGTTGACGAACGGGTACGCGTACCTGCGATCCACCAACCTTGCCCCTTACATCCCCGCGCACAAGTGGAACTTCGCGGCGGACCTGGACGCCGGCAAGGCTTACCTTCGCGCGGGGGTTACAGCCGTCGGCGAGCGGTGGGCGAATGCGGCCCGGACTGCGCGGATGGGCAGTTACTCGACCGTGAGCCTCAAGGGCACGCTTCCGGTGGGCCGCGGCCGCAGTTTCTTCGTGATGCTGGACAACCTGCTGGATCGCAGGTACGAGGTTGTGCCGGGATATCCCATGCCGGGAGTGAACGCGGCCGGCGGGTTTACCTTGGAATTCTGATGCCGGGTCTTCATTCGGGCCGCCTGCGGTGGATGGTCCTGAACGCGGCGATCATGGCCCTGGGCCTCATCCTGCCGATCGCCTTCCATGCGGTAGGGTTGGGGAGCAAGTTCCTCCCCATGCTCCTCCCGCTGCTTCTGAACGGTTTTTTGTCACCGCCCGGCTGGGCGATTCTGACCGGAGCGGCCACGCCGCTGGTCTCCGCCCTGGCGACCGGCATGCCGCCCCTTTATCCGCCGGTCGCCGCCATCATGTCTGTCGAGTGCGCGGTGCTCGCGGCGGTGGCGGGCCTGGTTCACCGCGCCACGAACCGCCGCGTATGGCCGGCGCTGGCGGCCGCCGTGGTGTGCGGACGCCTGACCTCGGCCGGGCTATCATGGACCGTGGCGGAATGGTTGGGCCTCCCCGCCAGGCTCTCGGTGGCAGCCTCGATGATTCAGGGACTGCCCGGAGTCGCGCTCCAGTTCGCGGTGGTGCCGCTGGTGCTCAAGGTCCTGAAAACCAGGAAGGGACCGCTGTTCGCAGATGCCCGAGAGTGACAAGAAACGATATTTCAACGGCCTGGCCGCCGATTGGGACAACCTGCCGAGGATGGACGGCTCCGACGAGAAAGTGCGCCGGTACGTCGCTCAAAGCGCGGCGGGCGCGCCTTCCAGGATTCTTGACGTGGGCTGCGGAACCGGCATTTTGCTCGCCGCGCTTCTCGAAAGGCTGCCTGAGGTAGAGTGCGTCGTGGAAGTGGACTTCGCCATTGAGATGCTCCGCCAGAACGCGTACAATCTGTCCGACCGGCGGGTCAGCCGGGTTTGCGCCGACGCGCTGCGCCTTCCCGCCGCCTCAGGCTCATTCGACCTGGTTCTGTGCTTCGGCATTCTGCCGCACCTCAGCGACGGCGCCGCCGCCCTGGCCGAGTTCCTGCGGGTCCTGCAACCCGGCGGCGCGCTTACCGTCGGGCACCTGGCGGGGAGCAAGGAACTGAACGCCTTCCACGGCTCGCTCGACGGCCCCGTTTCGAAGGACGTGCTGCTTCCGTCGGACGAATTGGCGCGGGCCCTCGGCAAAGCCGGGGCGGTTCGCATTCACGCCGAGGAGGATCCCGGTTGGTACTTCGTTCGCGCGGAAAAGCCCGCCGCCTGACGCGGCGGCTGCTGCCGCTCCTCCCCATTGTGTTGTTCGCGGGCATGCTGGCGCTGATGCAGTGGGTGGCGGGCATGCCGGTCACCTGGCTGTGGCTGAAGACGATTGTGGTGTGCCTGGCGGCCATGGCCGTGGTGCGGTTCCTGCCCTGGGACCGGTGGCTGTTCCGGCTCCGGCGGGGCAGCCTGCTGTTTCAGCTTACGCTGTTCGCTCTCTTTGTCAGGCACTTCGCCGTCATTCTTCTGGCCGAAGCCCGCCGCGCGCTGACCGCCCGTTCGCTGGCTGCGCCGAACCAATACGGCAAGGGCTGGTTCCGTTCTTTGGCGTGCGCCGTGAGTTCGTTCTTCGCCCGCTCCATCCTGCGCGCGGAACGCTTCTATGCGGGGCTGTGGGTGCGGGGGATCGGCGAATGAGGCGGGTGCTGGAGGTCGAGCGGCTGCGCTTCGGCTTCGATCCGCCCAGCGAGGTTCTGCACGGCGTCAGCTTCGCCGTCAACGAGGGGGAGTGCCTGGGCATCGTGGGCGCCAACGGGAGCGGTAAGAGCACTCTGCTGTGGTGCGTGCTCGGGCTTTACCACGCCGGCGGCTCGGTGAAATTGTTCGGCGAGCCGTTGTCCCGGAAGAACCGGCACAGAATCGGCGCGGTCTTCCAGAACCCCGAGGACCAGCTCTTCATGCCGAGGCTGTTGGAGGACGTAGCGCTGCCGCTGATCAACCGCGGCGTTCCGGCCTCTACCGCCGGGAAGCAGGCTTTGGCGGCGTTGGAGGCGGCCGGTCTGGGTCACGCCGCGGGCCGGCCGGCGGCCAAGCTCAGCCTGGGCGAGCGGAAACGGGCGGCGATAGCCGCGGCGCTGGTCACCTCGCCCGAGTTGCTGATCCTGGACGAACCCACGGCGGAGCTCGACGGGCGGTCCGTGCGCAGGCTTGTGGAGCTGCTGGGCGGGCTCACGGTGACGCGGCTCGTCGCCAGCCACGACCTGGAGTTTCTCAGGCGCCTTGGCGCCCGGCTGCTGGTCCTGCGGGACGGCGCAGTGATGGCGGAAGGCCCGGCCGCGGACATCCTGGAGAACCGGGCGCTGCTGGAAGAGGCAGGGTTGGTCTGAAACGCCGGGCCCGCGTCAGCGTAGAGCCTGCGCGAACTCGCCGGTGGCTGCATCGACCAGGATGGAGAACCCGCTGGTGGCAACCGACTCACCCCAGATCACACGCCACATGGGGTTCGTGTGGCTGGGAGTCAGCTCCAGTATGTAGTGGACCGGCATGTCGGGGTGTTTCTTAACGTAGTAGTCGCCCTTCTTCTCGGCGATTCCGAAGGCTTTCTCGCTGTCGGTTTGTACCGCGCTGATGGGGAACGGCCGTTCCTGCCCGTGCGGCCCCGAGTAGCTCTCCTCGCTGGCCTTGAAGACCCCCTGATGCAGGTTGCCCTGCGCCTCGACCACCGAATAGGTGTACATCCGGGCACGGGAGAGGCTGGGGGAAACCAAGGTCGCCTCCCACGCCCCCGCCTTACCCGCCTGGGACTCGACCTCAGTGAGCCGAAGGCTCCGCACCCGGAGAACCTGCACGTCCGGAGCCCACTGGCGCGCCATGTTGTACATCTGGTACAGAGCGGTGAGTCCGCTGACCGCTTCGGGCGGTTTGGCCGGTTCGGCCTTCTTCTCGGGCACGGGCTGGGGAGATTCTCCGCATCCCGTTGTCAACAAAAGGCATAAGATAGCGGGAAAGGCCGCTGAAAGAAACCATTTCATGTTGTGATCTTACCATTGTTTACAGGTCTTCTAGGACTGTCGTGGAGCGTGGTACTCTATAATTGGTTTCGATCCCGAAAGGGGGCCCCTCGTGAGAAACCCATTGAGTTCTCTTGCCGCGTATGCGGCCGTAGTGTTGCTGTTGGCCGGACTGGCCGTCGCTCAGCAGGGCGGCCAGACTCCCACTCCGGGCGGCGGAGGAACCACCGCGCCGACGACTCCCACGCCTTCGCCGACGCCAACCCCATCCCCCACTCCGTCGCCCACGCCGACGAGGCCGTCGCAACCTTTCCCGCCGCCCACCGAGCGGCCGCAGGAACGGATCCCGGAGATGCCAAGGCCGATCTATCTGTCGGGGAAAGTGGTTCTCGAGGACGGCACCCCGCCTCCGGAGCCGGCCGTTATTGAACGGGTCTGCAACGGCATCGTGCGGCCGGAGGGATACACAGACTCCAAGGGACGCTTCAGCATTCAACTCGGACAGAACACCCAGTACATCGCGGACGCGAGTTGGGGAGGCGACGCCAGCTACGCCGGCATGGGAAGCGCCGGCCGGGACGCCTCTTCCATGGGAGGTTTCGGAAACAACCCGGGAATCAGCGAGCGCGATCTTATGGGCTGCGAACTGCGGGCTTCACTCGCGGGATACCTGTCCGACCGCCTGCCGCTCGCCGGACGCCGCGCGCTCGACAATCCGAACGTCGGGATCATCGTCATTCGGAGGTTCGGGAACGTCGAAGGAACCACCATCAGCGCCACCAGCCTGGCCGCCCCCAACAACGCCCGCAAGGCCTACGACAAAGGGATAGACGCCCGGAAGAAGGAGAAGTGGGCGGACGCCAGGAAGCAGTTTGATCTGGCGGTGAAGGCTTACCCGCGCTACGCCGCGGCCTGGTACGAGCTGGGTTTCGCCGCGGAAAAGATGGGTGACTTGGAGGCGGCGCGCCAGGCATACGCACAGGCTCTGGATTCGGACGGCAAATTCGTCAAGCCCTACCTGCAACTGGCCGGCATGTCAGCCCGAGGCCAGAACTGGGAGGAACTCGCCCAGACCACCTCGCAGGTGTTGCGGTTGGATCCCTACAACTATCCTCAGATCTACTACTTCAATGCCGTCGCCCAACTCAACCTCCGGCACGTCGACGAGGCCGAGAAGAGCGCCCGGCAGGCGGTGAAAATGGACAAGCAGAATCAGTTCCCGGGAGCCAACCATGTCCTCGGAGTGATCCTTGCCGCCAAAGGCGAGATGGCGGAAGCGGCCGGATATTTGAAGGCCTATCTGAAGCTGGCGCCTGCCGCCCCGGATGCGGAAGTTGCGAGGAAGCGATTGGCAACCATCGAGGCGGCCGCCGCCGACGCCGTGGCGACAGCTCAGCCCCAATAACGAAAACGGCGGGTTTGGGCGCATCACCCGGGGTTGCCGGTGCGAGCCGCTAGGAAGCGCCGCGTGGCTGCGGTTCGGGGATGCGTCCGCGCCAGTCGTACCAGCCCCAGACCAGCGCCGTAATGACGCCCAGCAGGCCCGCCACCACGCCGATGGCGCGCGGGCTGTAGTACTCCGACGCCAGGCCCGCGATCGCCATGGAGAACATCATGGTGGCCCAGCGCAGCGACTCCAGGGTCGCGAACACCCGGCCGCGGAACTCGTCCGGCACCCATCGCAACAGTTGCGTGTTGTTGAGGACCGTGGTCACCGCCATCCCCACTCTCGACAGCAGAATGAAGAACAGCGCCGCCGCGTAGGATTCCATGCGGCTGAATGCCACGTAAGTCGCCCCGTGGACCAGGTAGGACAGCGCCACGGCGCGCTTGTAACCGGCGAAATCCACCCGCCGGCCGGCTACGTGCCCGATGGCCCCGCCCACCAGCAGGCCGATGCCCGCGAAACCCCAGATGGTGCCGATGCCCTCCGCGCCGCGCCGGAAAACCTGCTCGCCGAACAGCGCGAACAGAATCTGCGCCGCCCCGCCGCCCATGGCCCATCCCACCGAGATCAGGCCGATACCCAGCACCAGGGGCACGGAACGCATGTAGCGCAGGCCCTCGGCGTAGTCGGCCCACGGGCGGAGCATGGCGCCCGTGCGTTCCGCCCGGAAGCCGCCTCCCTCCACCCGGAGCCGTGAGATCGCCGTCGCCGAGAACACGAACGACAACGCATTGAGGATGAACGCCCACTCGTAACCCAACCGCGCCGCGCTCAGTCCGCCCACGATGGTCCCCACGGTCTGTGTGGCCCACTGGGTGTTCTGGGTCAGCGAGTTGGCGGTGTGTAGTTCCTCCCGGCTGGCGATCGTGGGGAGAATGGAGGCGCGCCCGCTGGTGTAAAAGGGAGCGGTGAACATCAGCAGGGCGCTGAGCAGATAAAGCAGCCAGGCGTCGTGAAACCGCAGCGTCAGCAGGAAGGCCAGGGCCACGGCCGCCCGGCACAGGCTGCTGGCGATCATGATGCGCTTGCGGTCGAAGCGGTCGAGCGCCACGCCCGCCAGCGGTCCGGCCAGCGCCGCGGGTATGGCCCGCGAGAGCATCACCGCGCTCACGACCAGTCCCGATCCGGTGGTTTCGAGCGCCAGGCTGAATACGGCTACGTTGTTGAAGTAGTCGCCGATCTCGCTGACTACCTGCCCCGCCCAGAGGCGCCGGTAGTTCCGGTTGCGATTCAGCAGTTCCGTCCAGTCGGCCATGCAGGAAGACAAACCATGATAGCGGTTCCGCCAGGCGCCGCTTGGAGCCTCCGTCCGCCTGCGGCCGCGGGCGCGGCCGGCAGGACGGACACGGGCGGGAGTGTCCGCCCTGCCGTGCGGGCCCCAGGGCGGTTCCCCGCTCGCTACACTGGAAAGTGAGGGGTACAACATGCCGCGAACAAGACGATGGGTTGGGGCGCTGGCCGTCCTCGCCGCCGTGACGCTCATCGCACAGGCAGCACTGACGAATGATGACCTCATAAAGCTGGCCAAGTCCGGGTTGAGCGAGGAGTTCATTCTGAACCTGATCGAGAAGCAGCCGGTCAACCTGTACACCGATGCGGGCCGGCTGGCGGACCTGAAGGCGGGCGGCGTGTCGGAGCGCGTGATTTCAGCCGCGGTAAAGAGGAGCCCGCCGCAGGAGCCGCTCACGACGGACGGGCTGCTGAAGCTGGCGGGCGCCGGATTCTCCGAGCAGTTTCTGATCGGCATGCTGGAGGGGCGCCCTGTAGCGGTCGCCACCGACGCGGACAATATTGTCCGCTTGAAACAGGCGGGCATCAGCGAGCGCGTGCTGGCGGCCCTCGTAGCCAAAGGTTCGGGCAAGGAGGTCCCGGCCGGCACGGTGATCTATGTCAGGATGATTGACGCCATCGATTCGGACAAGAACGCCGCCGGCGAAACCTTCAGGGCCAGCCTGGACGAGCCGCTCACTGTGGACGGCGAGGAGATCGCGCCCAAGGGCGCGGACGCCGTGGTGAGGCTGGCGGCCGCCCAGGAGTCCGGCAAGCTGACGGGAAAGACCGAGCTCACCATCGAACTGGTTTCCGTTACGGTGGGCGGCAAGCCGGTCGCCTTCCGCACGTCGGCCGTCTCGCAGGAGAGCGACTCGCAAGGCGTCCGGACCGCCAAGACCGCCGCCGCGGTCGGGGCGGTCGGCGCAATCATCGGAGCGATCGCGGGCGGCGGCAGGGGCGCGGCCATCGGCGCGGGCGCGGGCGCGGCGGCGGGCGCGGGCTCGCAGGTCTTCCTCGGAGGGCAAAGGGTCCGGATCCCCTCGGAGGTCGTTCTCGGATTCACCACGCAGGCGGCGGTGAAGACGCCGTGATGCGGCTTCCGGGCGGCCTTCTTATCCTGGGAGTCCACCTGCTGGCGGGCCTCTTGTTCGCGCAGCCGGTGGCGACGTTGAACGGCGAGCCGATCTATGAAAAGGACCTGGCCGCCGCCTCCGAAGGCCAGATGCGCCAGTTGCGCAGGCAGGAGTACGAGATCAAGCTCGGCGCGCTGGAGGCTGTGATCAACCAGAGGCTGGTGGAGACCGAGGCCAGGGCTCGCAAAACGGACGTGGAAAAGCTCATGGCGGAGGAGGTGGACGCCAAAGCCCCGCCTCCTACGGACGAGGAAGTCCAGGCCTACTACCAGAGCCAGAAGGAGCGGATCAACCGTCCGCTGGAGGCGGTGGAGGCGCAACTGCGAAAGGGGCTGTGGCAGGTGAAGCTCCAGGGCGCCAGGGAGCAGTTTTACAGGCGCCTGCGGGACAAGGCCAAGATCTCGATTTGGCTCCAACCCCCAAAGGTCGAAGTGGCGGTGGACCCATCCCGTATCCGCGGGGACGCCGGCGCGCCGGTAACCATCGTGGAGTTCTCCGACTTCCAGTGCCCTTTCTGCCAGAGGGTTCAGCCGGCGCTGTTGGAACTGCTTTCGAAGTATCGCGGCAAGGTTCGCCTGGCCTATCGCGACTTTCCGCTGGCCGAGATCCACTCCCGCGCGCACAAGGCCGCGGAGGCCTCGCGCTGCGCCGGCGACCAGGGGGCCTTCTGGACCTACCACGACCGGTTGTACGCGGACATCTCCAAGCTGGGCGACGACGACCTGAAGGCGCACGCGCGGGCGCTGAAGCTGGATGAGGCCAGGTTCTCGGGGTGCCTGGATTCCGGCCGCTACACCGCCGCCGTGGACGAAGACCAGCGGCTCGGCGTCAGCGCGGGTGTGAACGGCACACCGGCGTTCCTGGTGAACGGGGTGATGCTGGAGGGCGCGCAGCCCATCGCGGCCTTCGAGAGCCTCATCGAGGCGGAGTTGGCGGCCGGCACGTCCGCGCAGTAAGGGCGGGCCGGCGCCCGGCCCCCGCGCGAGACCCGCGGTGCGAGAATGGTGGGTCCCGGCAAGGAGACCCGATCATGCCGTCGAATGCCGCTGCGCTCCGGTTCACGCACCTGCTGGTCAGGAACTGGCGCAATTTCCTCCGGGTGGATCTCGACCTGGGAGACAGGGTGTACCTGGCCGGGCCGAGCGGCTCGGGCAAGACCAACCTGCTCGACGTGTTCCGTTTCCTGGCGGAACTGGTTTCTCCCGCCGGTGGCTTTCAGGAGGCCGTGCGCAGCCGCGGCGGCGTACGGCGGCTGCGCTGCCTGTCCGCCCGGCAGGAATCCAACCTCTGGCTGGTGGTTCACGCGGGCGACGAAGGCAATCCTTCCGCCTGGGAATACGAGTTGCAGTTCAACCAGGAGGAGCACAGGCTGCCGGCCGTGAGGCGTGAGCGGCTGAGCTGGCAGGGCGAGGATCTGGTCGACCGGCCCGACCGGCACGACAAGGAGGATGCCGGACGGTTGGCGCAAACGGCCCTGGAGCAGGGAGTCCGGCGGAAGGAACTGCGTGAGTTCGCCGCCTTGCTGGGCAGTGTCCGCTACTTCCATCCGGCAGCGGCCCTGTTACGGGACGCGGACCGCCCGCCGGGAACGCTTTTCGAGCCTTTCGGGGCGGGCTTCCTCGGCCGTGTCATGGCCACCGCCGAGAAGCCGCGCAAGGCCAGGCTCCGGTACGTGCTGGAAGCTCTGGGGGGCGCCTTTCCCCAGCTTCGGGAGCTTCAGGCTCACCGGGACGCGCAAGGGCGGCCGCATCTTCGGGCGTTGCACCAGCACTGGAGGCCTCACGGCGCATGGCTGGGCGAGCAGCAGTTGCCGGACGGGGCGCTGCGGCTGATCGCCCTGCTCTGGGCTGCGCTGGACGGCGACGGTCCCCTGCTTCTGGAGGAGCCTGAACTCTCGGTTCACCCGCATGCCGCGCGCATGGTCCCGCGCATGCTGGCGCGGCTGGGCCAGCGCTGCTCCCGGCAGGTGATCTTCACCACTCACTCCCCGGACGTGCTGTGCGGAGAGGAGGTATCGACCTCGGAGATCGCGCTGCTATGCCCGTCGGAGGAAGGCACTCTGGTGCGGGCTGCGCTCGACCTGAAGGAGGCCGTGGATCTGCTCGACAGCGGCGCTCTGACGGCTGAGTCCGGCGCTGCGGGAGAGGCTCCGGCGCCCGAGAGGCAACTGGGGTTGTTCGGCGGACCGCGGTGAGGGTCCGGCGCCGTGCGTCCGTGACGCAGGGATCCAGCCTAAAGAAATCCGCCCGGCAGGCCGATACACTCAGGCTGGGGCTCGGCCATGGACCCGGAACTCTCCCAACAAGAGATCGACTCGCTGTTCCGCGGGGCGCAGCCGCATCCGGATGAAACCGCGGAGCAGCCCAAGGCGCTGCCCTTCGATTTCAGCCGCCTGGACCGCATCCCTAAGTCGCAACTGCGCGCCATCCGGCTGGTACAGGACAACTTCGTGCGCAGTCTGGCGTCCAGCCTGTCGGCCTATCTCCGCACGTCTCTCTCGGTCACTCTGGTGAGCGTGGAGCAACTCTCCTACGCCGAATTCCTGGACGGGCTGGCATCGCCCACGTGCCTGGCGCGACTGGGCCTGAGCCCGTTCGAAGGCAACGCGGTGCTGGAACTGAACCCGAACCTCACGTTTCCGGTCCTCGAGTCCCTGCTGGGTGGCAAGAACCGGACCTCCGGGGCGTTGAGCCGGGAAATCACCGAGATCGAGCGCAACCTGCTGGAAGGGTTGCTTTCGATCATCCTCAAGGATCTCAGGGATTCCTGGGCCGCTATCACGGCGATCAACTTCGTGGTCGAATCCGTGGAGACCGAACCGCAACTCCTGCACGTGTTGAACCCCGGCGAGGCGTTCGTCGCCACCGGCATTGAGATCCGGACCGGAGGCGTCATCGGCATGATGAACCTGGCCATCCCATCGCTCATCATCAAGCAGATGCGCGGCAAGTTCGATCAGCCGGGCGGCCGCCGGAGCCGTTCCAGCGACGCCGATCAGGCCCGCGTGCTGAACCTCGTGCGAAACGGGCGGCTGGGACTGGAAGTACGGCTCCGCGGCCCCCGGCTGCCGTTAAGCGACGTCGTAGCGCTGGAGCCCGGGGATCTGATCCCGCTGGACTTCCCTTTGGCGCGTCCGCTGGATTGCCTGGTCAACGGGAGCCTGAAGTTCCGGGGGCAGGTGGTCAGCGCCGGCCACAAGCGGGCTTTCCTGGTCGAAGAGACGGGGTGCCGCGCGGATTAGGCGGCGTGGGGCGGTTCGCCCGCGGCGGCCGGACCAGCCAGGTGGCTCAACAGATCGAGGCACGCCTCCCAGGCCAGCCCGCCGTCGTTCGCGGGCAGAGCGCGCAGCCGGCCGGTAACGGCCCGTAGCAACTCCCGGCGTTCGGTCTCCAGCGTGGAAGGGGCGGCTGCCGGGACGGCGGCGCCGGCCGGCTCCTGATCTCTCCACGGGTTGTCTTGAGAGGAGCGGCTGCGGAGCCGCTCCCGCCGGGCGGCTCTGTTCGAGGTCCGGCGGCAGTCCATGAAGGCAGGCATCTCTTTCTCCGGTTCGTGGTTTGCGGCGGGAGTTATCCCTGGCATACTCATCGGGGTGTAGCGGCCGGATTTGAGGCTTTCGAGCGCGGAAACAGCGCCGTGGCCCGCCGATATGCATGGATGGCGGCGCTCAAATGATCCGGCTTACGCGCTTGAACCATGTGCCCCTGGTGCTCAACAGCGACCTGATCGAGCACATCGAGGTCACGCCGGATACCGTGGTCTCGCTCACCAATGGACAGAAGATCATGGTGCTGGAGACCGCGGAAGAGGTGGTGGATCGCGTGGTCGCCTTCCGCCGGCTGATCCGCGAGAGCCCGCCGGGATCGTCCCATACGGACGCCGTCCTGGAGAACGAGGAGGGGTAACCGCCGGCCATGGCCGCGAAGGCGGGGACAAAACCGAAAGGCGACGCCGTATCGAAACCTGACCTGGCGACCATCGGCGGGCTGGTGCTGGCGTTCGGGGGCATCCTGGGCGGACTGGTGCTGGAAGGCGGCAGCATCAAGGACGTCAGCCAGGTCACCGCCGCCATGATCGTAATCGGGGGAACGCTGGGGGCGGTCATGGTGACCACGCCGATGTCGGTGCTGGCCGGTGCGGCCAAGAAGCTCCCGCAGGTCTTCCTGAGCCGGGAACAGAGCGCCGAGGCGGCCATCGAGGAATTGATCGGTTATGCCACCAAGGCACGCAAGAGCGGCATCGTCTCGCTCGAGCAGGAGGTGATGGGGATCCCCGACCCCTTCCTGCAAAAGGCGCTGAACCTGGCCATCGACGGGATGGAACTGAAGGAACTCCGCAAGATGATGGAACTCGAGATCGGCCTGGAGGAGCAGCGCGCCGAGGAGGAGGCCAAGGTCTACGAGGCGGCCGGCGGCTACTCCCCGACCATCGGGATCATCGGCGCGGTGCTGGGGCTGATCCAGGTCATGAAGCACCTGGAGAATATCGAGGAGGTCGGCAAGGGGATTGCGGTGGCCTTCGTGGCCACCGTCTACGGCGTCGGCCTCGCCAACATCTTCTTCCTTCCGGCGGGCAACAAATTGAAGGCGCGCACCCGCCGGACCATTCTGCTCAGAGAACTGGCGCTGGAAGGGGTTGCCGGCATCGTGGAAGGACTCAACCCCAAGCTGATACGCAGCAAACTGGAGGCGTACGCGCGGGAAGAGGCGGGCAAGGCCGCCGGGCGGAAACAGGCCGGCAAGGAGCCACAGGCCGCTCCCGCCAAGAGCTGAGGCCGCTGGATGTCAAGAAAGAAGAAGCATGCCGAGCACGAGAATCACGAACGGTGGCTGGTGTCCTACGCGGACTTCATCACGCTGCTGTTTGCCTTCTTTGTGGTCATGTTTGCCTCCTCCAACCAGGACAAGGTGAAGGCGCAGCAGATCTCCGAATCGGTCCGCAAGGCGCTGGCGCAAGACCATGTGGCGGCCAAAGTCGCGGCCGTGCTGGGCGGAACGGTCAACGACAGGGGGCAGGGCAACGCCCAGCGCAAGGGTCCGGGCGGAGCGCAGAAAGCCGCAACGGAAGCTCCGCCGCAGTCCGCGGCGGGTGAGTTGCTGCCATCCCTGGAGTTCCTGAACAAGGAGTTGGAGCAGGAGATCAAGGCCGGACGGCTGAGGTTGTCACTGGAGCCGCGCGGACTGGTAGTGACGCTGCCACAAGCCACCTACTTCCTTTCCGGCCAGGATTCCATCGACCCGGCCACCCATCCGGTCATCGCCAAAGTAGTCCAGGTGATAAACAAGTTGCCCAACCAGGTCCGGCTGGAAGGCCATACCGATTCGGTGCCGATCCACAACGGGCGTTTCCGCAGCAACTGGGAGCTTTCGGCGGCGCGCAGCATCGCCATGATGGAACTGCTGGCCACCAGGTTCCAGGTGCCGAGAAGCAGGCTGGCCATTGCGGGCTACGCGGAGAACATCCCGGTCCAGTCCAACGACACCGAAGCGGGCCGCGCTCTGAACCGCCGCGTGGACCTGGTGATCATCAACCGTCTCGTGCAGGCGCCGGAGCCGGATGCGGGAGAGCCACAAGCCCCTCCCGCCGAGGCCGCGCATCCAGGCGCAACTCCGGCATCCAAAGTGCACTAGGAGCCGGCTGAATAAGGCAATGAGCGAGTCCGGAGACGCACTCTGTACGGACGGGAGTCTCTGGTGCGCTCTTTGGGGCGGGACTCCGGTCAGGCCCCATTAGAGCCCCGTGGCGGCTCTTTCGGCCGGCTTCCGGGAAGGAAAGCAGAGGCCGGCGGGAGCGCTGCTCCGGCTTTAGGGGAAACGGCCCAGCCGGTCAACAGCGGCAAGAACCGGACGCCCGGCGGAGATTTGGCGCAGCCTGAGCCATGGACCTGACACAGGGAACACTCACCCAAGCGCTGGAGCACCACCAGGCCGGGCGCCTGGCCGAGGCCGAGCGCATGTACCGGGAGATACTGGCGCGCCGGCCGCGCCATCCGGACGCGCTGCACTTGCTGGGAGCGCTGGCCGGGGCCGCCGGGCGGCACGACGAAGCTCTGGCGCTGATCGGCCAGGCGATCCAAGCCAGCCCCACGGTGGCCGCGTTTCACAACAGCCTGGGCCTGGCGCTCCAATCGCAGGGACGCCACTGCGAGGCCGGGCTGTGTTTTGCGCAGGCGCTCTCGCTGGCGCCGGGCTTTGTCGAGGCCCACGTGAATTTCGGCAACTCCCTTCAGTCGCTGGGCCTCTTGCAGGAGGCCGCCGCGCAGTACCAGGCGGCCCTGCGCAGCCGTCCGGACTGCGCGGAAGCGCACAACAACCTGGGCAACGCCTTGCTCGCCGGAGAGGATGCGCCCGCGGCGGAAGCCTGTTTCCGGGAGGCTCTGCGGTTAAGGCCGGACTATGCGGCAGCCTGGGTCAACCTGAGCGGAGCGCTTCAGCGCCAGCAGCGGCCGGAGGAGGCGCAGCGCTGCTGCCTGGAAGCCGTCCGGCTTGCCCCGGAGATGAGCGAGGCGTACAGCAACCTGGCGGCGATCTGGTCGGCGGCGGGGCGGTTCGACGAAGCCGAAGCGTTGGCGCGGGAGGCGATCCGCAGGAAGCCGGATCTGGCCGAGGCGTGGACTCTGCTGTCGGTGGCGCACAGCGGGCGCGGGCGGTATGCCGAAGCCGAACGGTGCGCGCGCCGGAGCCTGGAACTACGCCCGGGCTACGCCGAAGCATGGAATAACCTCGGCAACGCCCTCCAGGAACAGGACCGGTTCGAAGAGGCCGAGGCCTGTTACCGCGAGTCGCTCCGCCTGAAACCGCGTCTGGCTGAGGCGCACTACAACTTGGGCAACCTGCGCCGCCAGAAGCTGAGATTGTCCGAGGCCGCCGGGTGCTACCGCGAAGCCATCCGGCTGAATCCCGGCCACGCCAAAGCCCACTGGAACCTCTCCCTGACCCTGCTGGCAGCCGGAGAACTGGAACGCGGCTGGGAGGAATTCGAGTGGCGGTGGAAGAACCCGAAGACGCCGCCGCGCGGCTTCCCGCAGCCGCTTTGGGACGGCGCGTCTCTGGAGGGGCGCACCATCTTGCTCCATGCCGAACAAGGGCTGGGAGACACGATCCAGTTCATACGCTACGCGGAGCTGGCCAAGGCAGCCGGCGCCGCCGTCGTGGTGGAGTGTCCGGCCAAACTGGGTCCGCTGGTGGCCTCGGCTCCGGGTGTAGACCGCGTCGTGGAGGCCGGCGCGCCGCTGCCGCCGTTCGACGTGCAGGCGCCGCTGATGAGTCTTCCGCGCATACTCCGGACCTCGCCGGAACGGATTCCGGCCCGTGTGCCGTACCTTTCCGTGGATCCGGACCGCCGCCGCCGCTGGGAAGCCCGTCTGGCGGGAGCGGCCGGCTTCAGAGTCGGACTGGCGTGGAAAGGAAACCCCGAGCACCCCGAAGACCGGTTCCGGTCAGCCGGGTGGGACGTGTTGCAGCCCTTGTCGGAGATCCGGGACGTGGCCTGGTACAGCTTGCAGCACGGCGGCCGGCCCGGCGTGTTTCCGGGCGGCAAAGTCACGGATCTGGCGCCGGAGACCAAGGACTTCCGCGACGCGGCCGGGGCGATCGAACAAATGGACCTGGTGATCACGGTGGACAGCGTCATGGCTCACCTGGCGGGGGCGCTTGGAAGGCCGGTCTGGGTGCTGCTCGCCCATCTCCCGGACTGGCGCTGGATGCTGGAGCGCCAGACCAGCCCCTGGTATCCCACGGCGCGCCTGTTCCGCCAGCCTGAGCGGGGAGATTGGGAATCTGTGATCGAATCCGTGGGGGAAGCCCTTATCCAGGAACGCTCGAAAGCCGCGAACCGGGAGCGATATGCATTATGACGGCTGAGAGATCAGCCCCCCGGCAAGATGCCGGGAATCCTAACGACAAGGACGTGACAGGCAATGGCCGTATCCATCCAAACCAACGTGAATTCCATCGTGGCACAGGAGAACCTCCGTGTCACCGGCGAGTTTCAGAGCAAGACCATCCAACGGCTGACTTCCGGCTATCGCATCAACTCATCGGGCGATGACGCCGCGGGCCTGGCCGTGGCCAACAAGTTCCGCAGCGACATCGCGGAACTGATGCAGGGCGTCCGGAACGCCAACGACGGCATCAGCACACTCCAGTTGGTCGACGGCGGTCTGAACAACATCTCCAAGTTGATCGACCGCTTGAAGACCCTGGCCAGCCAGTCGGCTTCCGGCACGTTCAGCGGCAACCGCACCACGCTGAACAGCGAGTACCAGGCGCTGCTGGTCGAGATCAACCGGCAAGCCTCGAACATCGGGCTGGTCGGCGGCGGGGTCAACAACAAAGTGCTCGACATTTACATCGGCGGCGGCAGCACGCAGGCCAATGCACAGGTGTCGATTGACCTGAGCGGCTCCGGCAACCAGGTGGATTCCACCGGTTTGGGCCTGGCCAATACGGCCATCTCCGGCGGCGGGACGGCGCTCACCGGCAACACCGTGCGTCTGGACAACCCCGCGCTGTCCTTCCTGAACGGCAGCGATACCCAGGCGTTCGTGTTCCACGTCTACAACGGGTCCGGAGCCGCCGACGTCACGGTGACGGTGACAGGCACCGCCGGCGGAATCAGCGGGACCGAGGTGATCAACCAGTTGAACAGCGGACTGGCCAGCTACGGAATCTCGGCGTCCATGGTCGGCTCGGGCGCCGACGTGGGAGAGTTGCAGTTCGGCGGTTCCCGCGCCTTCGTGGTGGAGACCACGGGTGCAAACGGAGCCGGGCAGGCGGTCGCGGGCGCCAGCGACGCGGTTAACCAGGGAAACCACCGCTTCGCGCAGACGGTCGCCGGCATTACGGTCTACACCGCGCCTGAGATCGTGACCATCACTAACGCCAGCGGTTCGGCCAATATCACGCTCGGCGCAAACGGCGCCAACCTGTCCCTCGCCATGGCCGCCATCAACAATGCCACGGCCGGTCTCGGCATCTACGCCGTGGAAGATGCGGCCGGCACGGGCTTCTCGCTCCAGAGCGCCAGCGCGTTCACCGTCGTGAAGACCCAGGCGGCCACGACGGGCTCGGTGTTCAGCGGCGCCGTGGGAGCGAAAGCGGTGACGGCTCCGGCGGCTTCCGCCAGTTCGACGGCCAACGCCCTGGCGGCCATCACCCTGTTGACCACCGCGGTGACCACGCTCGGCTCCGTGCAGGGCAAGGTCGGCACGGGACAGAACAAGCTGTATTACTCGATCCAACTGGCGCAGTCGCAGATCGCCAGCTTTTCGGCAGCCGAAGCGCGCATCCGGGACGCGGACATCGCGGCCGAGGCGGCCAACCTGACCAAGGCGCAGGTCCTGGAGCAGGCTTCCCTAGCCGCCATGGCCCAGGCGAACGCTTCGCCGCAGTCGGTCCTGGCGCTTCTCAGGGCGTAATGAGGCGGGGCCGGGGACGGGCGGCGGGTAACGCCCCGCCGTCCGGTCCCCGACGCCCGATACCATGAGCTTGACCGGCGCCAGTTCCATCTTCAGCGGAAGCAGCCGCTACTCCAACGACTTCCAGCAGATCGTCGACCGGGCCGTGGCCATCGCATCGCTCCCCAAGGCGCAGATGGAAAACACGCGGAGCGAGATGTCGGCGCGCAGTTCGGCGTTGGATTCAGTTCAAAGCAAGTTCGGGGCGCTGCGCGCGGCGCTCCAGAACCTGGAGTCGGCCCGGGAAGGCTACAGCACCACTACATCCAATGGAGCGGTGGCCAGCGCCAACGTCACCGGCGGCGCCATAGCCGGCATTTACCAGATCGAAGTGCTGGATCTGGGGTCTTATACCTCTTCGATGAGCAAAGACGGGCTGGAACAGGTCGCCGACCCCCGGAAGGAATCGATCAGTTCCGCGGCTTCCTTCACGCTGACGGTGGACGGGGAAGAGTTCGAGATTACACCCGCCGGGACGTCGCTGGTTGAACTGGCCGAGGCCATCAACTCCAGTAAGGCGGAGGTGGAGGCGACGGTCGTGAATATTGGAACGGCCTCGGCGCCCGACTACCGGCTTTCCCTGCGCAGCACGGCGCTGGGCGGAGTCGAGATCCAACTCAACGACGGAACCGCGGACCTTCTCGACACCACCATCACCGGGACGCCGGCGAGGTACAGGGTGAACGGGCAGCCGCCGGCGGGCATCAGCAGCAACTCGCGCTCCGTGGCCGTTGCCCCCGGCCTTACCGTAACCCTGTTGAAAGAGGGCAGGACCGATATCTCTGTTTCGCACAACCTGGCGTCGGTGACGAATGCGTTTTCGGCGCTGGCGTCGGCTTTCAATGCCGCCGTGGAAGAACTCGACAAACACCGCGGCGAAGGCGCCGGAGCCCTCCAGGGGACCTCCCTGGTCCAGACGCTCGCGCACTCGCTCCGCAACATTGCGAACTACGACTCGGGCGCCGGCGAGGCGTCCTCTTTGAGTTCTCTGGGCGTGGTGTTCGATAAGCAGGGAAAGCTGTCGCTGGATCTCCCCACTTTCAGCGCCGCCACCGCGGACCGGTGGGAGGCCCTGGCGGGCTTCCTGGGAACCAGTTCGACGGACGGTTTCTTGAAACACGCCACCGCTCTGATGGACGGCCTGGAGGGTGGGGGGGAGAGCATCCTCGACACCGCCATCGGCTCCGTCAAAGAAGAGATGGCCAGGCAGAATACGCGCATAACGGAAGAGCAGGAGCGCATCGACCAACTCGAGCAGAACCTCCTGGCGCGCATGGCGGCCGCGGATGCGATGATTGCGTCACTCGAGCAGCAGGTCCGCTACATGACCCGGCTGTTCGAATCCATGCAGAGCCTGAGAGAGTCACGGTGAGTACGCCGCTGGAAGACGCCCGGGACCGTTTGCAGAGAGCGGTCCGGAGGGGATCGTACCAGGAGGCGGGCAGGCTGCTGGAGGAGTATTCGCGCGCGGTCAGGGCGGCGTTGGTTTCCACCGCGCTTGACAGCGGTCCCCCGGCCGCCACCCTCCGCTCGGCGTTGGATGTGCTGCGCTGGGCCGACAGGGTTGTCCGGGCAGGCCGGGCGCACGACGCCGCCCGGCTGGCCAAGCTGGGCGCGTCCAGGACCTATCGCCCGGCGCGCCCGGCGCGCGCGGCTACCTGGGAGTTGGAGGGGTAGCGGCCGGCCTCCGGCGCCACCATTTAACCCACCGTAGGATCAACGGGTTAGCCTTCTATGAGCCGGCCGGGGAACTTGTCTCCAAGGGAGAGCGTCTAATTCTTTGCAGGCGGAAACCGGGTCGTGGTAGCTTGTAAGTGGCGTAAAGCAGAGGCGCTACCGTGGCAAGCGAACTGATGGAACTCGAAGTTCTGGCCTCTCCCGAGGAGGCGGCAGCGCCGGACGGGGGTGATGACTGCCTGCTCGAAGGCCTCATTGAAGGCGCGGAGTGGGCCTATGAAGCGCTTATCGCGCAATATGGCCAGCCTGTCTACAATCTGGTCTGCCGGCTGGTCTGGGACCAGGCCGAAGCCTGCGACGTGGTGCAGGAGGTGTTCATCAAGGTTTTCCGGAAGATCGGCGCGTTCCGGGGCGACAGCAGCCTGCGAACCTGGATCTACCGCATTGCGGTTAATGAGGCGCGCAACCACTGCCGCTGGCACGGACGCCATCGAGGCCATGAGGTCGGACTGGAGCGGGACGCCGAGTCGCGGAACTGCCCGGCAACCCTGGCGGCGGACGGCCTTTCGCCTTTCGACCTCGCTCTGGAAAGAGAACAGCAGCACCTGGTGGAGCAGGCGCTGGCCGAGTTGAGTCCGGCTTTCCGGTCAGTGGTGGTTCTGAGGGACGTGGAGGAACTGAGCTACGAGGAGATCGCCGGGATCCTCGGGTTGCCCTTGGGCACGGTTAAGTCACGGATCCTCCGTGGGCGCGAAGCCCTGCGGAAATTGCTGCAACAGAAGCTGGAGCCGGCGCCGAGGCTCCATCTTTCGCCCCAGTTGGTGGAGTAGTCATATGGACTGTTACAGAATGAAACGTTTGCTGGCGGCCCGTTGCGATGAAGGTCTCACGCCCGGTGCGCGGGAGGCGGTGGATGCGCATCTGGCGGGTTGCCGGTCCTGTGCCACTCTGGCCAGGCAGTATGCGAGCGGCAGGACGGTCCTGAAGTCTCTGCCCAAGCGCACGCTCCCCAGAGGGCTGGAGACTTCGCTGCGCATTCTGGCGTCCCACGAGCGGGTGCGCCGGCTCACCGGACAGCGCATGCCGCGGCCGCTGGCCCAGTGGGTGGTACGCGCTAGGCTGTGGGCGGATGCGATGATGCGGCCTCTGGCGCTGCCTCTGGCCGGCGGGCTGTTGTCCGCCGTGGTTCTCTTCGCCCTGGTGGTTCCCAGCGTCTTTACCTCATACACCGTGCCTTCCGGCATGGACGTGCCGACCATGCTCTCCACGGAGGCCGTGCTGGTGGGCTCCGGTCCGTACGGCATCGACGGAGACGAGGCGACCGTATACGTAAGGCTGGACAGCCAGGGACGCCTGGTGGACTACTCCACTCCGAGTGATCAGGCGTGGGTTCACGATCCCGGCATGCGGAGGAGCGTCGAGAACACGCTGCTTTTCATGCGGTTCGTTCCCGGCACGACCTTCGGCCAGCCGGCGTCCTCCAGCATCCGGGTGAATCTGCGCCGCAGCCACATCGAAGTCCAGGGCTGACGCACGCCGGAATCGTGGGACAGCGCCTGGGCCAGCATTTCCTCGGATCAGCACGGGTGTTGGAACGCATCGCGCTGGCCGTCTGCCCCCAACCCGAGCCGCTGGTGGTCGAAATCGGCGCCGGCCGGGGCGCCCTCACCCGTCAACTCCTCGCCAGAGCCGGACGCGTAGTCGCCATCGAGACCGACCCGCGGCTGGCCGGCGGCCTGGAACAGACCTTCGCCGGAACGGCCGGTCTCCTGGTGGTCCGCGGGGACGTGATGAGCACGGACCTGACGAAGTGGGGCCCCGCCGTCTTCGCCGGCAACCTTCCGTATTACCTCACATCGCCGATCCTGAGACGCGTGCTGACGCTGGGTGATGCGTTTCTGCGCGCGGTGTTCCTGGTGCAGAAGGAGGTGGCCGGGCGATTGGTGGCTCAACCCGGTTCACGCGCCTACGGCTTCCTGACGGTCCAGACTGCGGCGTTCGCCGCCGCCGAGATGCTCTTCACCGTGCCGCCTTCCGCGTTCCGGCCGCCGCCCAAGGTGGACTCGGCGCTGGTTCGCCTGACGCCGCGCCCGGTGGAAGAGCCCGACCCGGCGGGTTTCCTGGAGTTCGTCTCCCAGTGCTTCCGCCAGAAGCGCAAGACGCTGCGCAACAACCTGGCCGGCCGCGTGGAGCGGCGCTTGCTGGAGGATCAGCCGGAAGCCTCCCTGCGCGCCGAACAGTTGTCGCTGGAGCAGTTCCGCTCGCTGCATCGCCGGCTGGCAAGGCGGTAAGCGGCCGCGCTGCCGGGACGGGGGTGCGGCACGAGTTCGCGGCTATGACCGGGCGAAGTAGAGGTTCACGGCGCGCTCCAGGTCCGTGCGCGTCATCCTCGGCTGGCGCGTTTCGTACAGGCTGATCGAGAGCAGGATCCGGCAAATGTCCCCGGGGTAGCAGGCTCGCAGCACGGTACGGCCGTCGCGGAGACAGAGCGAGCGCAGATAAGCCGCCATATCCTGGTCGTAGGGCACTCCCTTGGCCAGAGAGTAGCGTCTCAGGATCTCGTCGAACACCCCTGCGGAGATCTCCTCCACGAGAATCTTGTTCTGGATACGCCGGAGGAAGGCTTCGTCGGCCAGACTGGCCGGATCCAGGTTGGTGGCAAAGACCACCATCAGTTCGAAGGGGATCTGGAATTTCACGCCGTACCGCAGCATCAGGTAGTCGACGTGGCGGTCGAGCGGCACAATCCAGCGGTTGAGCAGGTCCCGCGGCGGGATGAGCTGGCGGCCGAAGTCGTCGATCACGAGGATGCCGTTGTTGGCCTTCATTTGCAGCGGTGCGGAGTAGGTGCCCGACGCTTCGTCCATGCGCAGTTCAAGCATGCTGGGCACCAGTTCGCCGCCGGCGATGATGGAGGGACGCCTGCAACGCACCCAGCGCGGGTCATGATCCGGTTCCTCGTCTTCCGGGCCGATCCGCTGGTGTACGACCGGGTCGTACAGCAGTATGACCTGCCCGTCCACCTCCACGGCGTACGGGATCAGGACATCGTCATCGTAGAGCCGCACCAGCCGCTCGGCCAGGGAACTCTTGCCGTTTCCCGTCGAGCCGTAGAGGAACAGCGCGGCCTGCGAGATGATCGCCGGGCCGAGCTGGTCCAGCAGCGTGTCGGTCACCACCAGGTCGGACAGGGCGTGGCGCAGCCGTTCGCGGTTCACCTTGAGCCGGGCCGTCTGGGCCTTCGTTCCCGCCGTGTACTGCGCCAAGGGCACGGGGCAGGCGCCCGCGTACTGTGACATCTGGAAGCGTTCGGTGGCAAGCTGACGGCCTGGCCCGGAGAGCATGAAGCTGTAGTCGTTGCCCACCATGCCCAGGACTTCGACGAGTTGCCGGTGCCGCATCTGGCGGAAGACGGTCTCCACGACCGATGGCGACAGCTTCAGCGTCTTGCTCAGTGACGATAGCGTGCTGGTCCTCTCAATGAACACCCGCCGCAGCACCAGGTCCTGCACCAGGATGTCGGAGATGCCAAGCTTGTCCAGCGAATCAGGAAAGTGCGGGGAGAACGATGGTCTCTCCGCGGTGTAGCCGCCCGCGCTCATACTGTCAATCTACATCAGATGAGGCGCGGCTGAAGGGGGGGGAGGCAAAGATCGTCTCCACGCACGCCCCCCGGGAGACGTCATGTTAGTGCATGCGTTTGGTGTGCGCGCTCTTCGTCCTCGCGGCCGCGCTCGCGGCGGCCGACGGCCGCGTCGATGCGCGCCGCCTGGCCCAGGACGCGGAGAAGGCCGAGCAATCCGGCGACCTCACCCGGGCGTTCTTCCTGTTCTCCCAGGCGGTTGCGGGCGACCCCTACAACCTCGAGTACCACCGCCGCCGCGAGCTTCTCCGGGTGCGGGTGGCTCTGGAGCCGGCGCAGCGGCCGGAGATGGCCGAGACGCCGCCCCCCGTGCAGCCTCCGGCGGGCCGTGAAGCGCTGCCTCCGGTGGAGTTGAGTGCGGCGCCCGGCCGGCAGGATCTGGAATTGCGCGGCGATGCCCGGTATCTTTTCACGGAGGTGGCGCGCGCCTACCAACTCGGCGTCGTCTTCGACGCGGACTATCAGGCGGGAGCGGTCATGCCGTTCCGCGCGCCGGGAGCCGGCTACCGGGAGGCCCTGCACGCGCTCTCCGCGGCGACCGGGTCTTTCGTGGTGCCCGTTGGCGAGCGTCTGGTGATGGTGGCCAGGGACACGCCGCAGAAGCGATCCGAACTGGAGCCGGTGGTTTCGGTCTCCGTGCCGGTCCCCTCCGCGATGTCAGACCAAGAGGCTCAGGAAATCATGAACGCCGCCCGCCAGACGCTGGCGCTGACCAGGGTGGCGTACGATTCGAAGCGGCAGGCGATTCTGCTGAGGGACCGGTTGAGCCTGGTCCGCCCGGCGCAGCGCCTGGTCGAAAGCCTCGCCGGACACCGGGTGGTCGTTTCCATTCAACTGGAGTTCATGGAACAAGCCGGCGGCCGCTCGGCCTCCCACGGCGCATCCCTTCAGACGTTGTTTCCGCTGGTGAACTTCGGCAGAGCGTGGAACTCGATGCCGGGCATCCCCTCGGGATTCACGAAATTCCTCGTCTTTGGAGGCGGCCGCAGCCTGCTGGGCCTGGGGGTGGCCGACGCGCGGATGTTCGCCCGGATGACCGAATCGTCCGGGCACAGCCTGTTCCGGACCGAGGTGCGGTCGCTCGACCGGCAGCGGGTAACGGTCCACGTCGGCGACAAGTACCCCGTGCTCACCGGCAGGATCGTGTCGTCCGCCGCGGAGAACCAGTTGGTGTTCCCTCCAACCGTGAGCTTCGAGGATCTGGGGCTTTCGGTGGAAGTGACGCCGCGCGCCAACGGGTCCGGCGAAGTCACGCTGGAGTTGGAAGCGGAGTTCAAGGCGCTGACCGGACAGGTCGTGGATGACATCCCCGTGATCGCCAACCGGCGGCTGCAATCGACGGTCCGGCTCCGGTCGGGCGAGTGGGCGGTGATCGCCGGGCTGATGAGCTCCTCGCAGGCGCGGACGATCAGCGGGCTGGCGGGCTTCTCCAGGATTCCGGTGATTCGTGACGTACTGGGCTCGAACACGCGCGACCGCGCCACGGACGAGGTGGTGGTCATTTTGAAGCCTACGATCCTCGGCGTGGCGCCCCAGGACGGCGCCGCCGAGGCGCTCTGGGTGGGTACGGATCTTCGCCCTCGAGTGCCGCTGTAGCCCGGATCCCTGATCAGACTCCGGGGACCTCCCACCGTATTGAGAGGAAGCCGGGGCGGCGCCCGGCCTACGCACTAACGATGCAGGCAGGTCTCCCAGCCGAGGTAGTTGTCAAAGGCTTCGGCCAGAACACCGGCGCACAGGGAGGCGTTCATGGCGACGTGGTGTTCGAAACCGTTGCGGCAGATGTAGCGCATCAACTTCTGGAGATCCGGGATCTCCACCACCGCCCGTGAGCCGAACGTGGCGAGCGGGTCGTCGGTGAAGCGGCCCTCTCCGGCATAGGCCCGGATGCACCCCGCTTGGTCGTCGGTTGTGATCCGGGCGAAGGTCACCGGGCCGGCCGGAGCGCGTCCCTCCATGGCGCCGAACGTGTTCTCCAGGCCCAGGGTGGAGCCCAGGATGGGCGCGTTGCTGATCTTGACGCCGGGGACGAAGCTCTTGGCCCAGTTGCCGCAGTGGAAGAACACGCATTTGTTCGGGTCCTGGCCGTAGTTATTGTTCCAGTCCACCAGTCCGCTCGGCCTGCCGGAAGCCAGTTGCAGGGCGTACATGGCCACGGCGCCGGCGACGTCCACCTCGCAGGCGCTGGGCATGAGCTTCTCGCTCATCATGCTCATGATGGTGCAGCAATTGACGCCATAGTTGCGCTGGAGGGAGCTCCAACACTGGAGGGCGGTGGCCTGCAAATCGTACTGGGCCATCCAATCCTCAAGCACGATTGCGAGCCTGGCCATAAGAACCAGGGACTCCGGCGGAACGCCCGGGGCGGCCGCGTAAGTCCCGATCTCATCGAGCTTGCGCCTGACGCGGGGATCGTCGCCGGGCAGCCGGTTGGCGTCGCCGAGCGCCTCGGACAGGTCCAGGGTGCTGACGCTGACGCCCGAAGCTTCCAGCAGTTTCTCGCTGTAGCGCGTCGTATTGAACGCGCTGGGCCGCGCGCCCACCGCGCCGATACGCGCCCGGCGGATGCCCCGGACCACGCGGCAGACGCCGAGGAAGTCCGCCAGGTCCTTGCGGAAGGTGCCGCTCAGGAGTTCGTCGGTATGAAGCGTGGTGAGCGAATAGGGAAAGCCATACTGGCGGAGGTTATTGCACACCGACACTTTGCCGCAGAACGCATCGCGCCGGCGTTCCACGCTGAGCTGGTTGAGATCATCCGGATAGGCCTGAACCAGCACGGGCACGTTCAGCCCGGCGAGTTTCAGCGTGTCCGCCACGCCCTTCTCGTCGCCGAAGTTCGGCAGCGTGACCAGCACGCCGTCGATGCGGTCGCGGTTGGCGCGGAACAGTTCCGCGCAGCGCTTGGCGTGCGCCCAGGTTTCCACCGATCCCAGCTTGGTCTCGGTTTCCGAGACCATCACGGGATCGATGCCCGTTTCCTGGAACAGCTTCAGGACGTCCCGGCGCGCCTCGGTGACGAGGCGGTCAGGAAAGAAATCACGGTTTCCGATGATAACACCCAGCGTCATATCAGCCATTTTGATTTCACCTCTTCCCAAACAACCCGTATTGATCGGCGTTGGCTGGCGTCACCAGTTCGCAATCGACCGATTGCTTCTCCGGCGCACCGGTGGAACCGGTGGTCAGGTAGCGGTGCGCCTGGTCCACCGCCAGCCGCGCAATGGCAGCGGCGGGCTGAAGCACGGTGGCCTTGATGCCGCCGCTCCGGATGGAGGCGATGGCGTCCGGGCTGCCGTCAAACCCCGCCACGATGACCTTCTCCATGCCTGCATTCTTGAGAGCCGCAGCGGCACCGAGAGCCATCGTGTCGTTGCCCGCGATCACTCCCTGGATGTTGCGGTTGGCTTGGATCATGGTTTCGATCTTCTGGTACGCCTCGGTCTGGCTCCAGTTGGCGCTCTGCCGGCCTATCAGTTTCATCGAGTCATACTTGTCAAGTACATCGTGATAGCCGCGCGTGCGGATCGCCGCGTTGGTGTCGGATTCCCGGCCCACCAGTTCGATGTAGTTGCCCTTCTCCCCCATGAGCCGGACGAACTCCTGGGCTCCCAGCACGGCGCCCTGGTAGTTGTTGGAGACGATCTGCGACACCGCAATGCCGGTGGCGTTGATCTCGCGGTCGATGAGGAACACGGGAATCCCGGCCGCCCGGGCCTTGCGCACCGCGGCCACCGAAGCGTCCGCGCCGGCGTTATCCAGGATGATGGCCGCGGCCCGGTTGGCGATGGCCACGTCGATCAACTGGTCCTGCTTGTGTGCGTCGTCGTCGTGCGAGTTCAGCGAGACCCCATAGCCGAGTTCGGCCGCCCGCGCCGCGGCGGTATCGGCCTCGGCCTTGAAGAACGGGTTGTCGTGGGAAGGGGTTATTACGGCGATGAGCTTCCTGGCGGGCGGCGGTCCTCCGCAGCCCAAGGCGGCCAGGAGGGCGGCCGCCGCCAGCGCTGTAACCAACCGAAGGTGCATGTCAACTCCTCAAGGCGGCGGCCATGCGCCGCGTGTACTGTTGCTGCATCTGGTCGAGAATGACGGCCGCGATGATCACCAGGCCCTTGATCACGATCTGCCAGAATTCGGAGACGCCCAGCAGAATCAGGCCGTCGGCCAGCACGCCGATTACGAAAGCGCCGATGATGGTGCCGCCGATGCTGCCGCGGCCGCCCATTAGCGACGTGCCGCCCAAAACCACGGCGGCGATAGCGTTCAATTCGAAAGTCTCGCCCGTGGCGGGGTGCGCGGAAGCCAGTTGCGCGGCGATGATGAGTCCTACCATGGCAGCGCAAAAGCCCGAGATCACATATACCGCGAATTTAACCTGCTTCACCCGTACGCCGGAAAGCACCGCGGCGCGCTCATTGCCGCCCACGGCATAGACGCGTCTGCCGAACGGCGTGCGCCCAGCCAGAAACGCTCCGGCCGTGGCGAAGGCCAGCATTAGCCAGATGGGCACGGGCAGACCCAGGAACGCTCCCGCCCCAAGGGACAGGAACCCGGTGTTTCCCAACTCCGGCCTGCCGGCGAGATTGGGGAAGGTGGCCCCGTTCGAGATCAGCAGGGCGGCGCCGCGGGCGGCGTATAAGGACCCCAGGGTGGCGATGAAAGGCGCCACGCGCAACTGCGCGACGAGCAGGCCGTTGGCCGCGCCGACCAGGGCTCCGGCCAACAGCGCCAGCACCACCACCAGCCAGCTATGGAAGTAGACGACCACTCCGGCGGGACGCAACACCAGGCCGCTGTGGAGGAGTCCACCGGCAATGATCCCCGCCAGTCCGGCCACCGAACCCACCGAAAGGTCGATGCCCCCGCTCAGGATCACGAACGTCATGCCCACGGCCAGGATAGCGTTGATCGCCACGTGCTTCACCAGGATGGTGAGATTGCCGGCGGTGAGGAACGCGGGCGACATCCACGCGAACACGGCCGCCAGAGCGAATAAAACGATCAGGGCGCGCAACCGGAACAGCAGCGCCGCGGGCGTCATGACGCCGCCTCCGCGAGCGCGCTGTCGGTTGCCTGGGAGGCGGCGAACTCCGCGGTGACTCTGCCCCGCGACATGACAACGATCCGGTGAGCGGCAGCGCGCACTTCCTCCAGTTCGGATGACACCAGGATCACTCCCATGCCTTCCTCCGCCAGACGCCGGATGATCGAGTGGATCTCGCGCTTCGCGCCCACATCCACGCCGCGGGTCGGCTCATCCAGCAGCAGCACACGCGGCCCGGTCAGCAGACACCTGGCGATGATCACTTTCTGCTGGTTGCCGCCGCTCAAGGAGCCGATCTCCAGCCCCAGGCCGGCAGTCTTGATGCGCAGGCCGTTTACCATCTGCGCGGCGGCCGTTCGCTCTGCGGCCGGGGACAGCCATGCTCCACGCGAGAACTTCGCCAGGCCCGACAAAGTCATGTTCGCCAGGACCGAGATGCTTGGCACCAGCCCGTCCACCTGGCGGGCCTCCGGCACGATGGCCATTCCGGCAGCGATGCGGGCGGAGGTGTGCAGGCGGCCAAGCCGTCTGGAATCGAGAAAGACGCTGCCGGCGACCTCCGGATGCAGTCCCATCAGGCACTCCAGCAACTCCGTGCGGCCGGCGCCCATCAGGCCGTAGACTCCCAGTATTTCGCCGGCATGGAGGCTCAGCGAGACACCCTGCAGCACCGGGCGGCCGCTCGGGAGCGTGAGGGATAGGCCCTCGACGCGGAGCAGTTCGGGCCCGCTGCGGGCGGCGCCCGCCGTTTCCTCCGATCCGGCGGGCCTGCCGGTCATCTTCTCGACCAGCCAGCGCGCGTCCACATCGGCAGCCGCGGCCTCGGCTACCATGCGGCCGTCGCGCAGTACCGACACATAGTCGGAGATCTCGAGCAGTTCTTCCAGCCGGTGCGATATATAGACCACGGCCACACCGTGCGCTGCCAGGTCGCGGATAATGCGGAACAGAACGGCGATCTCGCCGGCGCTCAGGGCCGAGGTCGGCTCGTCCATCATCAGCACGCGGACGTTGCGGGCCAGGGCCTTGGCGATTTCGACGATCTGCTGCTGGCCCAGCGGTAAATCGCCCACCAGGGCCGTGGGATCTATCGGCTGCTCCAACCGGGCCAGCAGCCGGCGGGCCCGTTCCTGCTGCCCCCGCTTGTCGAGAACGCCGTGCCGGGTCAGCTCCCGCGCGAGGAAGATGTTCTCGGCTACGCTCAGATTGGGGCAAAGGTTCAGTTCCTGGTGGATGATGCCGATGCCGAGAGCGTCGGCGCGGCGAACGGAATCCAGAGAGACCTCTACTCCGTCCATGCGCAGACGGCCGCGCGTGGGCCGCACGATGCCGGCCAGAACACCTACCAGTGTGGATTTGCCGGCGCCGTTTTCGCCGATGAGCGCGCTCACCTTGCCCCGATGAAGACGGAAACTGACGCTGTCGAGCGCAAGGGTGCCGGGATACTGCACGGAGACTTCCCGCGCCTCAAGGACGACGTCCGTGTTCACCGGCGCTCCTCCACGGTCAGTTCCACCGGCACCAGATCGCGCAGCGGGGGAGCCGCCGACTCTTCCGCGGCCAGCGTGCCGGCGAATGCGACCACGCAGCCTTCGAGCGAGGCCGTGTCCAGAGGGGCCAGAACGGTCTTCACCACCCGGTCGTTCAGCTCGTTGCCCACATCGGCAAACTGGAGTTGATTCACGAAATCCGAGAACCGCACAATCCCGGTGGCGTCCCGCAGCGATACGCCGCGCAGCACTGGCCCGATCTGGATTGACACGTCCGCCTTCCCGTCCAGCGGGGCGACATCAATCAGCGCCAGCCCGGTGCGCGAACCCCTGTCGACTTCCAGCACCACGCCGCGTCCCTTGACGATGTAGTAAGCAGGCCCACCGCCTTCCCGATGGCCGTAGCGGGCCAGGGCCTCCGTCGGGGCCGTGGCCAGTGCGTCCAGCAGCGTCCGCGCCTCGACAGCCGCGCTGCGGACCGCGGGAACCAGCTTCGCTGCCCAGATGGAATCCACGTAGGCCGCGGCAGTCTGGGTGGCAGGGTCCGCGGCACCCTGCTCGCTCGCGATGGGCCGCACCGTCCAAGGCACGCAGGAGGCCAGCGGCAACCACAACAGCGCCACCAGGAGGATGGCGCGCCTTCCCGTCATCGACTCCTCCCGTGCAACAGCCGTTGTGCGGTTGCCAGATCGGTGATGAGGACCTTCACCAGTTTGCCCGCCAGCGCTCCACGGATGGCGTTCAGTTTCCGGCGTCCGCCCGCCACGCCGATGACCCTGGGTACGCGCCGGAGTTCGTTCAGATCCATGCTGATGACGCGGTCGTTGAGCGGCGTGATCACCGGCTGCCCGGCGGCGTCGAAGAATCGCAGGCAGATGTCGCCCACCGCCCCTTTGCCGGTCAACTGCCTCAACTCCTGGTTCGAGAAGACGTTGCCGCTGGCCGCCAGCATCTTAGAAGGCTCTACGGCTCCGATTCCCACCAGCGCGACCGTGACGGACTTAAACAGCGCCAGCGCCTCCCGCACGTACTGGTCTTTCATCAGGACGCGCTTGGCTTCCGGTGAGCCGACCACCCCCGGAGCGGGCAACAAGATCGCCTCCGCCGAGATCAGTCCAGCCAGACGGCGCGTGACATTGGTGGCGTGCATGGCCGCACCCGGGCTGCCGACGCCGCCCAGAATCTGGACTACTCGCGTGGCGCCGGCGCGTTGCGTGGGGCGCATGGCCTCCACCATGGCCAGCAGGGCGGCGCTCCAGCAGGAGATGCCGATCACGTCGCCCGGCTTGAGAGTGCTCTCGACGGTGAAGGCGGCGGCCGCGCCCAAGTCGCGCACGATCTGGTCCTCGTCGTCCACACAGTCAACGACAACCGCGTCCTCCAGTCCGTAGGCTTCCTGTAGGGCCTCTTCCAGTTCCGGGTGTGTGCCGGACGGCACGCTGAGGATCACACGGATGATCCCTTCCTTCTCCGCGCGCTTGAGGACGCGCGAGACCGTGGACTGGTGGATGTTGAGGCGCTTCATGATCATGGTTTGCGTGAGGCCCTGCTGGTGGTACATGCGGGCCACCTTGGCCATCAAACGCAGTTCGTCAAGGCGCGCCATGGGCTATGGTTCCCCGGCCGCCCCGTGCAGCCTGGCGCGCGCTACGGCCTCACGCCACCCCGCGCAGCGGGCGTCCCGTTCGGTTTGATTCATCCGTGGCTCGAAGCGGTCCTCCGGGCGCGGCAGCGCCCGGAGTTCGCCAGCCGACTTCCAAAGGCCCACGGCCAGTCCCGCCAACCAAGCAGCGCCGATGGCCGAGAGGTCCGCCGACAGGTTGCGGACCACCGGCCGGCCCAGGATATCCGCCTGGAACTGCATCAGGGAATCGTTCCGGCTGGCGCCGCCGTCCGCCAGCAGCTCAGGCAGATCGACCGACACATCCTGCCGCATTGCCTCGAAAACATCCCGAACCTGGTAGGCGATCGATTCCAGCGTGGCGCGCGCCACCTGCGCCGCAGTAGTCCCGCGGGTGAGCCCCGAGATGAGCCCGCGTGCCGTAGAATCCCAGTAGGGCGCCCCCAGGCCGGCAAACGCCGGCACCAGGTAGACACCGCCCGCACCGGGCGCCTCAAGCGCCAGCGCCGCGGCGCCGGAAGCCGGATCCGCCAGCCGCAGGAACTCACCCAGCCACTGCACCGCGCCGCCGGTCATGAAGATGTTGCCTTCCAGGGCATACGTCGCGGCGGGCCCCTGCCACCAAGCAATGGTTGTGGACAAACCATGACTGGAGAAGGCCGGCTGTCCAGTCAAGGTCATCAGCGACGAGCCGGTTCCGTAGGTCGCCTTCACCGAACCGGGCTCGAAGGCGGCGTGTCCGAAAAGCGCGGCGTGCGAGTCCCCGATCAGACCGGCGATCGGCACGCCCGCCCATTCACCGGCCGTTCCACTGGAAGGACGGATCTCGGGCAACGCCTGTCGGGGAACCTGGAAGACACCGAGCAGCTCATCATCCCAGTCGAGCCTCCGCAGGTTGAGCAGTTGGGTGCGCGAGGCATTGGTGGCGTCGCAGGCATGCACCCGGCCCCCGGTGAGGTTCCACAGAACCCAGCTATCCACGGTGCCCAGGCACAGGTCGCCGGCCTCGGCGCGCTTCTGCCCACCGGGGATGTTGTCCAGCAGCCAGCGCAGCTTGCTGGCGGAGAACAGCGGGTCGATCCCCAGGCCGGTGCGCTCGATGAGCATGGGCTCCAGCCCCCGGCGGCGCAGGTCGTCGCAAAAGGCAGCGGAACGGCGGCATTGCCAAACGATGCACGGAGCCGCGGCTTCGCCCGTCTTCCGATCCCAGGCCACCACCGATTCCCGCTGGTTGGAGACGCCGACGGCCGCCAGTTCCGCGCCGGCGGCCTGCGCCAGGCACTCGTCGATGGCTTCCGCCACGCTTCGCCAGAGCACCCCCGCGTCCTGCTCCACCCAGCCGGGTTGGGGGAAATGAATAGAGAGCGGGCGCGAGGCCCGCGCCGCTACACCGCCCTTGTCATCAATCAGGAGGACCTTGGTATTGGTGGTGCCTTGATCAATCGCCAGTACGAGTTTGCGCTTCATCACGGACTCTCCCGTAAACCAGCTCACGCGCGGCGTCTCGTATGCCCTGGGCAGTCAATCCGAAGTGCTCGAACAGCCAGGGGGTGGGGCCGGTCGGTGCGAACACGCCCGGCACGCCCAGGATCCGCATCGGCGCCGGGGCGGCGCTCACCACCGCCTCCGCCACGGCGCTGCCCAGGCCGCCGTGGATGGAATGCTCCTCCACGGTTACGATCGCGCCGGTTTCGCCCGCCGCGGAGATGACGGCTTCACGGTCGAGCGGCTTGAGTGTGGAGAGATTCAGGACCCGGGCCTGTATGCCCTCCTCTCCCAGCATGCCGGCGGCGGCCAGCGCGCGTGACACCATGGTGCCGTTGGCGATCAGGGTGACGTCCGTGCCCTCCCGCAACACGGCCGCGCGGCCGATCTGGAATTGATAGCCCGCGGGGTGAACCGCCGGAACGGGCATGCGGCTTACTCGCAAAAAGACCGGGCCGTCGGTCCGGGCGATGGCGTGCACGGCCTGCCGGGTCTCCTCGGGATCGGCAGGGACGACGATGGCGAGATTCGGAATCACACGCGTCCAGGCGAGGTCCTCGATGGAATGGTGGGTGGGGCCGAGCGCGCCATAGGCCATGCCGCTCGACATCCCGCAGAGCTTGACGTTGGCGCGGCCATAACCGAGGTCCACCTTCACCTGCTCCAGGGATCGCCCCGTCAGGAAGCAGGCCGCGCCGCAGACGAAGGGCGTTTTGCCCCCGTTGGCCAAACCCGCGCTCACGCCGATCAGGTTCTGCTCGGCGATGCCGACGTTGACGAAGCGCTCCGGGAAGCGCTTCCGGAAGTTGGTGATGTTGGAAGAGCCGATGGAGTCGTTTGTCACCACCACAATGCGCGGGTCGGCCGAAGCGAGCTCTTCGAGCGCCTGTGCGAAAGCCTGCCTGCAATCGAACAGTTCACTCACTGGCCGTGCGCCTCCAGTTCCTCCAGTGCGCGATCCAGTTCCTCGCCGGAAGGGACCCGGTGGTGCCATTCCACGCGATCCTCCATGAAGGAGACCCCCTTGCCCTTGTGCGTGTGGGCGATCAGGCAGTTCGGTTTGCCGGGCTGGAGCGGTAAACCTTGCAGCAGCGACCACAACGCCTCATGATCGTGGCCGTCCACCTCGGCCACCGTCCATCCGAACGCCCGCCACTTGTCAGCCAGGGGCTCGAGCCGCATCGCGGTTTCGGTGGCGTCGCCCTGCTGGAAGCGGTTGCGGTCCACGATGACCGTGAGATTATCGAGCCCGTAGTGGGCGGCCATCATGGCCGCTTCCCAGTTGCTGCCTTCCTGGAGCTCGCCATCCCCCACCAGCACGTAGGTGCGCCATGCAGCGCCGTCCATTTTCGCCGCCAGCGCCGCCCCCGCGCCGATGGGCAGACCGTGTCCCAGAGGGCCGGTGCAGGCTTCGACTCCCGGCACCTTGTTGCGATCGGGGTGCCCGTTGAGGGCGGAAAGAGGCTGCATGTAGGTGTCCAGGTCTTCCAGTGGGAAGAAGCCCGCTGCCGCCAGCGCCGCATACAACGCCCCGGAACAGTGGCCCTTGCTCATGATGAAACGGTCGCGGTCGGGAGCGGAAGGGTCTTTGGGATCGATGCGCAGAACGCCGAAGTAGAGAACGCTCAGGATGTCCGCCGACGACAGGTCGCCGCCGGGGTGGCCGAGGCGGGCGCGGTGCACCATGGCCAGGCTGCGGCGGCGGATAAGGTTCGCCTGCTTTACAAGGTCGTCATGCATACCAATGCATGACCGCTCAGTCATGCAATCTCGACTCTACCACGGCCTCCACCGCTTTTCAATTGCGCGTCTGGGCCGGGGCAGGCCGCGCTGTGGGGACAATTCTGAGGTACGCTGGAGCGGATGCGTCAGACAGAGGTGCATGAAAATGCGACTGCATGAGTGCTGCTTTTTCCCGTTGATGGTCCTGTTCACCATGACCGCCTCGGCCCAGGCGCCTCCGGCGGCCAAACCCAAGCCCGCGGCCATGCCCCCGCAGCAGGCGGAACGGGCGCGGCCCCGGGTTATCGTGACTACGGACGGCGAGATCGACGATCGCTGCTCAATGATCCGCTTTCTGCTGTACGCCAACGAGTTCGAGGTGGAAGGTCTGATCAACAGCAGCAGCCGGTTCCACTGGCTGGGGCAGACCTGGAGCGGCGTTGAATGGATCAACGCCCAGCTCTCCATGTACGACAGGGTGTACGCCAATCTCCGCAAGAATGCCAACGGATTTCCCACACCCGAGGAACTGCGCGGCAGACTCTACGTGGGCAACATCGCCAACGTGGGCGAGATGGAGCGGGATACGCCGGGAGCCGACAGAATTGTCAGGGTGCTGCTTGACGACCGGCCGGGGCCCGTCTATCTACAGGCGTGGGGCGGGACCAACACCATCGCCAAGGCGCTCCACACCATCCAGACGCAGTACCCGCAGCAGATGGACAAGGTGAGCCAGAAGGCGATCGTGTACATCATCCTGGATCAGGACGACACCTTCCGGAAGTACATTGAACCCAACTGGCCCAGGCTCCAGGTGCTCGGCAGTTTCCGGCAGTTCGGCGCGCTGGCCTATGCCTGGGCCAGGCTCATTCCGCTGCCCCACCGGACGCTGTTCGAGCGCCCCTGGATGGAGGGCTACATCACCGTGGACCGGGGACCGCTCACCGGAGCCTACGAGTCGGACAACGGCGCATTCCGCTCCGAAGGCGACTCGCCTTCCTTCATGCACCAGATCGAGGTGGGGCTGCGAAGCCTGGAGAACCCCGGCTACGGGGGCTGGGGCGGCAGGTTCGCTCCGGAAAAGCCGGGTGTCAACAACGTGTGGCGCGATGCGGAGGACGACGGCGATGTCTACAAGCCCATCTGGCGCTGGGCCACGGCTTTCCAGAACGATTTCGCCGCGCGGGCGGCGTGGTGCGTCAACTCCTACCGCGATTCCAACCATGCCCCGGTCCTCACCCTGGCAGGGCCTGCCGATGTCGAAGCCGCGGCGGGCTCGGCCGTCACCCTGGATGTCAGCGGCTCGGGTGATCCAGACGGCAACCGTTTGTATTACTCCTGGTGGCAATACCGCGAGCCCGGCACATATAAGGGTACGGTTGCGATCAGGGACGCCGACAGGGGATTGGCCACGGTGGTGATCCCGGCAGATGCAAAGCCCGGCGATACGATCCACCTGATTGCTGAAGTGACCGACGATGGCAAGCCGCCGCTGACAAGGTATGCACGGGTCATCGTGACCGTGCGCGCGAAGTAAGAGGAGGGCGAACTCATGCGAACACTTCTGTTGGGTTTATTGCTCGCGGCGGCGGCCATGGCCGCGAATTTCTCGGGCAAATGGGCACTGGAGTCCCCGGGACGGGGCGGGCGGGGCGGACCCCCGACCATACTGGTGCTGAACCAGGTGGGCAAGGAAGTGACCGGGACCATATCGGCGCGAGCGGACGCAGGCACGGGAAATCCCGTCAATACCGAGGTTCTGGGTGGCGTGGCGGAAGGGGACACCATCTCGTTCTACGTCTGGACCGGGACGGACCAGCCCGTCAAGACCATCTACAAGGGAACCGCCGCCGGCGAGGACACCATCGTTTTCACGGTCACGGGCGGCCCCGCGGGAGGAGGCAACTTCGCCCTGGGCCGCGGAGCCGGCGGCCCACAGAAGATCACGGCAAAGAGAACCAGGTAGGCCCGCCGGTGGCGGGGCTTCCGGGACTACGGCCGCAGACCTGACGAGCGAAGCGGCGGCGCGCTGCGGGCTCCAGATCCTCCCGCCGCAACAAGAGTGTATACTGGACAGCGTATGAGAACGGCCGCTCAGATAGCACTCATCGTTCTGGCAGCGCTGATTGCCGGTGTAGGGTTGATTGGCGCCGCCGGAAGCCAGGAGTATCTCGTTTATATAGGCACAAATACCCGAAACAAGAGCAAAGGGATTTACGCTTACCGCTTCCAGCCGTCCAGCGGCAATATCACGCCCATCGGCCTGGTGGCCGAGACGCCTTACCCGTCCTGGATCGCGGTGCACCCCAAGCTGCAATACTTGTACGCCGCGAACGAGAATGAGTTCAAGCCTGAACGCGACAAGCCCAGTAACATCAGCGCGTTCGCCATGGATCGCAAGACCGGCCAGTTGACGTTGCTGAACCGGGCGTCGGCCGTGGGCCGGGGTCCATGCCATGTGAGCGTGGACCGTACCGGCAGGGCGCTGATGCTGGCTAACTATGGAAGCGGCAGCGTGGCCGTGCTCCCCATACAGGCGGACGGTCAACTGGGGGAGGCCACGGCTTTCATACAACACAAGGGTTCCAGCGTGGACCCCAAGCGGCAGGCCGGACCCCACGCGCACTGCATCCTGCCCTCGCCCGACAACCGCTTTGTGCTGGCCGCCGACCTGGGGCTCGACCAGGTGCTGGTCTACCGTTTTGACGCCGCCAAGGGCACGCTCGCTCCGAACGAACCGCCCTTCGGGAAGGTCCCGCCCGGCGCCGGCGCGCGGCATTTCGTCTTTCACCCTAACAGCCGGTATGCATACGTGGTGAACGAGATCGCAAACACAGTGACCACGTTCCGTTACCAGGCCAACAAGGGTGTCCTCACGGAACTCCAGACCGTCCCCACGCTCCCCAAGGATTTCTCGGGGCACGACCTCGCCTCCGGGATCCTCATCGACCGGGCCGGTAAGTTCGTCTACGTCTCGAACCGCGGCCATGACAGCATCGCGGTCTTCGCCATCGATCCGAAGAAGGGAACACTTACGCCGGTCGAGCACGTTCCCACACAGGGAAAGACCCCGCGCAGCATTGCCTTGGACCCCACCGGAACGTACCTGTTTGCGGCCAATCAGGACACGCACAACATCGTGCTGTTCCGCGTGGACTCTAAGACCGGCCGGCTGACTCCCACCGGCCAGGTGCTGGATGCGTCGCCGGAACCCACCGCCGTTTTGTTCGTGCCGGCGCTCTGAGACGAGGCGCTGACCCGGGTTTCTGAGCAAGCTCTGGCGATTAGCCGCTACTCCCGGCGTGAAAGACCCGGTCGAGGAAGCGGCAACGGCCGGGCTTCAGACCGTTCGGGCCGGAGGCGCGGCGATGTTGGCCAGCGGCTGTCCCTGGCCGGGGCCGTGCATCTTCTCGCAGGGCTGCCTCTTGCGCGCCAGGTGCAGGTAGTCCAACACCAGGCTGCGCTTCAGGTGCTGGATCGCCTTGGCCGGATCCACGCCCTTGGGGCAAACATGGGAGCACTCGCCGGCATAGTGGCAGCGGAACGCCCCGTGCGGCGATCCCGCCTGCTCGCGGCGCAGGCCGCGGCCGCCGTCCCGGGTGTCGCTGTTGTAGCGCTGCGCCGACGTCAGGGGCATCGGCCCCAGGAAGCGGGCGTCCGTGGCGAGGGTCGGGCAGCCGGCCATGCAGAGGCCGCACTTGATGCAGTAGGTGAATTGAAGATACTCCTCAAGCTGCTGCGGCGACTGATAGAACTCGCCCGCCGGATCGTTGAGTTCCTCGTCGTCCTCTCGCACGATGAACGGGTTAAGCGAGAGGTGCTTCTGGAACATCGGCACGAGGTCCGGGACAAGGTCCCGTATGATATCGAAGTTCGGCAGAGGGCCGACCGTCAGGTCTGTTCCGGCGATGTGCAGAATCTGGGTGTTGCAGGCCAGCATGGGCCGTCCGTTCAGCAGCATCCCGCACGACCCGCATACCCCCATCCGGCAGGAGTAGCGCCAGACCAGGGATGCGTCCAGGTTCTCCTTGATGTAGTGCAGGCCGTCCAGGACCGTCATTCCCTCGCGCACCGGAACGGTGAAGGTCTGCACGTAAGGGGCGGCGTCGCGCTCGGGGTTGTAGCGCGTGACGTGGAATCTCACCTCTCTGGCGGCTTCTCCCGGCATCGTCAGCCCCTCCCTCCGGCCAGCGCCAGCGCGTGCGTGCCGACCGCCGCCCACGTTCCCAGGCCGAACAGCCCCAATCCGACGATCAGCAGGATCAGGCTGATCGCCTTCTCCACGGCGGGTTTCAGGGTCAGCTCAAACAGGATTGTTCGAAGGCCGTAAAGGCCGTGATAGAGAGCCGTTCCGAGCAGCAGGATGTAGGTGACGGTAAAAAACAACATTCTGTCCCGCGCCAGGCTGTTGGCCTTGGAAACCGCGGAGCCGCCGTTGGGAGAGAACCACCCCGTGATGCCGCCGGTGTGCATGATGAGCATATGCAGACCGAGCAGGAAGAAGATCACCACTCCTGCCGCCATGTGCCAGGTCCAGTATCTTGTCTCTCGCATCTCTCCTCCTAGCGCGTCAACCCCAGGAACTCGTAACCACCGGCCGCCACGACAATCGCGGCCAGCAACATCATCACGATCAGCAGCGGTCTCTGGACGGTCAACGAGGTCTTGTACGGATAGACGGGCTCAATGGGTTTGCCCACCGCGACGCCCAATTCCACCAGGACCAGCCGTATGCCGTTCAGGGCGTGGTACGCGAACGCCACGAAAACCAGGTACTCCCCGACTTTGAATATGGGCTTGTCGAAAAACGAGCCTTCCACCCACAGGTAAATCCCCCGGAAGCGCAGGTTGGTGACGAAGATGTGAATCAGGAAGTAAAGCAATATGCCCAGCCCGGTCACCCGGTGCAGGATGTAGGCGTAGCGCTCCAGGCCCCACCGGCCTCCTCCGAGCCAGCCCCAGAGCCCCAGCCGGTTGTCGTGCCTTTTGATCTCAGCCATACCCGCCCCTCCTCCCTCCTAATACTTCCGTTCGACCGGCTTCCAGGCGGTGATGGTTACGGGCTTGTAGTCCAGCCTGGGCCTGCCGCCGGTGTAGTAAGCCATCGTGTGAGCGAGGAACCGCGCGTCGTCTCTCACGGAGAAGTCCGTGCGAGCGTGTCCCCCGCGGGATTCCTCGCGGGCCACGGCTGAAAGGAGCAGCACTTCCACCAACTCCAGCATGTTGGCCGTTTCGAGAGTCTGAATCAGGTTCGAATTGTAGATGCGGCTCTTGTCTTCGACCGAGACCCGGCGGAACCGGTCCTTAAGGCCGGCAAGCTGATCGAGCCCCTCGCGCAAGGACTTGCCGTCCCTGAAGACCCCGGCATGCCTGTCCATGAGGGTCCTGAGCTCGCGGCGGATCAAGGCGGGCTTCTCCGTTCCGGTCTGCCGCAACAGCCCTTCGAAGATGCGCTTCTCCTCCTCCCGCGCCTGCGCCTCGGGCGCCGGGGAGAGGCTGGCGCCGGATGACAGATACCCGGCGATCTGGTTTCCGGTGATGCCTCCCCACACCAGGCACTCCGCCGTGGAGTTGCAGCCCAGGCGGTTGGCGCCGTGCATGGAATGGCAGGCCGCTTCACCCGCCGCCCAGATATTCTCGACCTTCGTGCGGCCGTCGATGTCGGCCTCAATTCCGCCCATGGAGTAGTGCGCAACGGGGCGGATCGGTATCGGGTGCGTGATGGGGTCCAGCCCCAGGAACTTGATGCAGACCTCCCGGATGAGAGGCAGCCGCTTGTTGATGCGCTCGGCGCCCAGGTGTGTCAGATCCAGTTGGATATAGTCGAGGCCTTCGGGCCCCGGGAAGCCCCGCCCCTCCAGGATCTCGGTCATCTCGGCGCGCGAGACGATGTCCCGGGGGGCGAGCTCCATCATCTTGGGGGCGTACCTTTCCATGAACCGCTCGCCCTTGTTGTTGCGCAGGTAGCCGCCCTCTCCGCGGCAGCCCTCGGTCATGAGGATGCCGGAGGGTACCAGGCCGGTGGGGTGGAACTGTACGAACTCGATGTCTTCCAGCGGCAGCCCGGCGCGGTACGCCATGGCCTGCCCGTCTCCCGTAACGGTCTGCGAATAGGTGGTGAAACCGTAGAGGTTGCCCAAGCCCCCGGAGGCGATCAGCAGGGCCTTGGCCCGCAGGACACAGAACTCGCCGGTGGGAGCGTCGTAGAGGGTCAGGCCGGCGAACCTGCCGTGTTCCAGGAGCAGCGAGGTGACGAAACCCTCGTCGTAGCGCCGGAAGTTCCTGTAACGCAGCAGGTTGTCGTACAGGGCCTGCATCTCGGAGAAACCGGTCTTGTCAGCCGCCATGCAGGCGCGCGGGAAGGAGTGGCCTCCGAATGGCCGCTGCATGATGCGGCCGTCTTCGCGGCGGGACCAGGGGACGCCCCAGTGCTCGAGCAGGCGAATCTCGTCGGGCGAGGTGTGGACGAACCGCTCCACCGTATCCTGGTCGGCGAGAAAGTCGGAACCTTTGACCGTATCCCAGGCGTGCAGTTCCAGACTGTCGCCTTCTTCGGGGCGCATGACCGCGGCGGTGCCTCCTTCGGCGCACACCGAGTGGGAGCGCATCACCTGAACCTTGGAGACAATTCCGATATCGGCGGCGCCCTTGGTCCGGATGCAGATCTCCACAGCGGCGCGCAGTCCGGCCAGACCCGTGCCGAATATCAGGACGTCATGAGTGATCTGTTGCATCTATCTGCCCCCAGGACAAGCCATTGTAGCGAAAGCCGGACGGTGTTGAAAGCGCGCACAAAGTGACGGTGTAAGGATGTGCTTCGGGGACGAGTCGGTGTGCGAGACTGAAATTCTCTGGGAATGCAAGCAGAATCGCCGGCCCTGCCGGCCGCGGCGGCCTTCCGCCACCCCAATTTCCGTTTCTTCATGGCCGCCCGGTTTCTAGTGATCCTGGCCCTGGAGATGCAGGCGCTGGCGGTGGCCTGGCAGGTCTACGCGCTGACGCAGCGCCCGCTGGACCTGGGGCTGGTCGGCCTGGCGCAGTTTATGCCCGCCATCCTGCTGTTTCTGGTTTCCGGGCATGCCGCAGACCGTTTCCCGCGCGAGCGGATCGTGCTGCTGTGTTGCGCGGTCTTCTCGCTCTGTTCGGTGGGGTTGCTCAGCCTCACGCTGGGCGGAGTCCGCTCGGTCTATCCGATCTACGCAGTGCTGCTGCTGAACGGGGCGGTTCGGGCTTTCAACGGCCCCGCCGGGCAGTCGCTGGTGCCTTTGCTGGTCCCCGGCGCGCACTTTCAGAACGCGGTGACCTGGAACGCCTCGCTGATCCAGGCGGGCATGCTGTTGGGGCCCGTCGCGGGAGGGGCGATCTACGCGCTGGCGGGGAATCCCATGCCGGTCTATGCGCTGTCCGCGGCCGGGTTTCTGGCGGCGTTTGGGGCGGCGGCGAGAATCCGGATTCCGAAGATCGATCGACCGTCCTCGGCCGCCTCTCTAGCCATGGTGCTGGAGGGAATGCGCTACATCTGGCGCAACAAACTGGTGCTTGGAGCGATCTCGCTGGACCTGTTCGCGGTGCTGCTGGGCGGGGCGGTGGCCCTGTTGCCGGTCTACGCCCGGGATATCCTGAAAGTCGGAACGCAGGGCCTGGGATTGCTGCGGTGCGCGCCCGGCGCGGGCGCCGTCACCATGGCGCTCGTTGTGGCGCACCGTCCGCTGCGGCGGCACGCGGGCGGCAAGATGCTGGCCTGCGTATGCGGCTTCGGCGCCTTCATCGTGGTGTTCGGGCTCTCCCGCAACTTGTGGCTCTCGCTGGCGGCGCTGGTGCTGACGGGGGCGCTGGACATGGTCAGCGTTATCGTACGGCAGACCCTGGTTCAGATCGCGACGCCGGACCACATGCGCGGGCGGGTGAGCGCCGTCAACAGCCTGTTCATCGGGGTCTCCAACGAGGTGGGGCAGTTTGAATCGGGCGTCACGGCGCAGTGGTTCGGGACGGTGCCGGCCGTGATTCTGGGAGGGGTGGGGACCATGGCGGTGGTGCTGCTGTGGGCCCGGCTGTTTCCACAGTTGCGCCGGGTACAGGACCTCGCCGGTCCGCCGCCCGCCGATTGAATCCGGCTTCGAAAGAGGCTACACAGAAGATATGGATTACGTCAATTTGGGCCAGGCAGGGGTGAAGGTGTCCAGGCTGTGCCTGGGCGCGATGACCTACGGCTCCAGCAAGTGGAGGCCCTGGGTGCTAGACGAGGAGGAGAGCCGGCCCTTCATCGGGCGGGCGCTGGAACACGGGATCAACTTCTTCGATACGGCCGACGTGTACTCGCGGGGGGTGAGCGAGGAGGTGCTGGGCCGCGCCCTGAAACACTTCGGGCAGCCGCGAGACCGGGTGGTGATCGCCACCAAAGTGTTCATCGCCATGGGGGACGATCCCAACCAGCAGGGACTGTCGCGCAAGCACATCATGCACTCCATCGACGACAGCCTGCGGCGGCTGGGAACCGATTACGTGGACCTCTACCAGATCCACCGCTTCGATTACCGGACGCCCATCGAAGAGACGCTCCACGCGCTTGACGACATCGTGCGGGCGGGCAAGGCCCTCTACCTGGGCGCTTCCTCCATGCACGCCTGGCAGTTCGCCAAGATGCTCTACACGGCCGGCCGGCTGGGCTTGCGGCGGTTCGTCACGATGCAGAACCACTACAACCTGGTCTACCGCGAGGAGGAGCGGGAAATGATCCCGCTGTGCCGGGAGGAGAGGATCGGCCTGATTCCCTGGAGCCCGCTGGCGCGCGGGTTCCTGGCGGGAAACCGGCGGCAGCAGGACTACGGCGACACGCCGCGGGCCAAAACCGACGACTACGCGCACAAGCTGTACTACCAGGAATCCGATTTCACGGTGGTGGACCGGGTCGGCGAGATTGCCCGGCGGCGCGGCGTGAAGAACATGCAGGTGGCGCTGGCCTGGATACTGGCGCAGCCCGGCATCACCGCCCCCATCATCGGCGCGAGCAAGATGGAGCACCTGGAGGATGCCATCGGCGCCTTGAGCCTGAAGCTGGAAGAGGATGAACTCGCAGCCCTGGCCGAACCGTACAAGCCGCACCCGGTCCTGGGGCACCACTGACGCCGCGGCTCGCCGAGCCCCTGCCACAGGCTGAACTCCACCGCGATGGTTGATTTCCACCACCGCCCTCCGGCGGCGCCGTCGCGCTAAGTGACTGCCTGGCATTGAGTTCCCGGATGGTTCGCCGTTTGCATTGAGAGAGTGCGAATGGAGGGCTTAGGGAAATGGAAAAAGAAAGAGGAGTTCTGAATGGGATGGTTTCGAGCGTCTGCCGGAGGGGAGCATGGCTCGCCGCAATCGTGGCGCTGCTGGCCATGCCCGCCGCGCTTCCCGCGGCAGTGGGAGTCCCCTCGCTCGAAGCGCAGGTGCGTCACGAGTTGCTGATGCTGCCGTACTACACGGTTTTCGACCAGTTGTCGTTCCAGGTGAACGGCAACACGGTGGTCCTGACGGGCCAGGTGACCCGGCCGGTTCTGAAAAGCGACGCGGCGAACGTGGTGAAACGGATCACGGGAGTCGCGTCGGTGGACAACCGGATCGAGGTGCTGCCTCTGTCCGGCGTTGACAACCGTATCCGCCTTGCGGAACTGCGAGCCGTGTACGGAAACCCGGCGCTGTCCCGCTACAACCTGGGCGCGATCGCACCCATCCGGATCATCGTGCGGAACGGCCATGTGACGCTGGAGGGGGTGGTTGCCAGCACGATGGATAAGAACATCGCCGGCTTGGCCGCGAACGGTGTAGCCGGAGTGTTCTCGGTGACCAACAACCTGCAAGTCAACTCGTAGCAAGCCTTACGGCGGGGCCTGGCGCCGGCGTCCCGGGCCCCGTCCAGCAGTATCTTCACTTTTCCCCCACCAGACGGGCGATGCGCTCGGGACGCCAGCTCCAGTCCGCGGACGCCCGCACGTCCTCGTACCGGAGGATGCGCAGCCCGCCGAACACCTGCAAAAGCTGGTTGGGCTTTGGAAGCCATGCCGCCGCGCCCTCGCTTCCGGATTCATCCATAAGGTGTTCGAAGACCAGCAGACCCCGCGGCCTGAGCGACTCCACGATCCTCTGAATGTACGGCTCTCGCAGCGGCACCCAGGTGTAGCTCATGACCACCAGGTCCCACCGTGCGCGCCCGAAGTCGAAGTCTTCATGACGCCGGACCAGGGCGGTGAGAGACACCCCGGCTTTCCTGGCGGCTGCCTCAGCCGCGCGGACTCCCTCGGCCGAGAAGTCGAAACCGGTGACCTGCCAGCCTTTGGAGGCGAGGAAAACGGCGTTCCTGCCTTGTCCCATATGCACGTCCAGCGCGCGGCCCGGCGCCTTGTCGCGCACCGCTTCGGCCAGAAGGCTGTTCGGCCCGGCGTTGAAGCGCGGCGTACCGCTCGAGTAAGTCCGGTCGAAGAAGAAGGGATGGAGTTCCTCGCGGCGCTGGATGGAGAACCGTTCGATGACCTTCGCGCGTTCCTGAATTGCGGCAGCGCCCAGGCCGGAGCGCTCCAGATGTTCCAGATAGGAACGGCGCGGGTCAGTGACGGAGATAGGCTGGCGGCGGTACCACTCGACGTACTCTCTCCAGACCTTCTCTTCGTCCCCGGCGGACCGGACGGCCGCGGGAGCGGCCGCCAGGAGCAGGAAGCGCCGCCGCAGCACCTTCTAGACCCAGTCCACGGGCTGGCCTGCGCCGCCGCGGCCGCCCTGCCTCTGCCGGAAGGCCTCCTCGTTCAATTCCACGCCGAGTCCGGGAGTCTCCGGCCTGCTCGCCAGACCCCCCTTCACCACCGGCGGGTTCTTGGCCAGCGCCAGAACTCCGCCGCCCGGTCCTCCCATCGAGGCTTCGCTGGTCAGGAAGTCGTGAATCGACAGGCCGGCATGGATTGAAGCCATGGTGAGCCAGATGCCGCCGACGTTGTGCGTCGCCATGGGGATCCGGTGCAGCGCCGCGATGGCGGCGATCTTCATGAACGAAGTGATTCCCCCGCAGAAGGCGATGTCCGGGTAAATGTAGTCTACAGCCTGCTCGCGGAGGAAGGGATAGAATCCCTGGGGCATCTCCACTTTCTCGCCGGTGAGCAGCGGCACGCGGCACTCGCGTTTCAGAGCCACCCAGGCGTCGGAAAAGGGCGGAGGCAGCGGGTCCTCGAACCACTTGGGCTCGATGCCCTCGACCGCCCGGGCGATCGCTTTCGCGGTGGGCAGATCGTACTCGTTGTGGCAGTGCACCATGATGTCGTAGTCGAGACCGAGTTCCTCGCGAACGTTTTCGAAGCCCGTCCGCAGCCGGTGCAGGTTCTGGGCCGAGACCGACGTCGTATAGCGTCCCATGGGGATGCCGAGGATGCCGTGGGTGTTGATCTTGGCCGCGCGAAAGCCCTGCGGATTGGCGCGGAACTGGTCGGCCCAGTCCTTCACCATCTTCTTGTCCAGCATGTTGCGCGGCTCGCTGTTGATGAAGATCGACACCTCGTCCCGGAACGGACCGCCCAGAAGCCGGTACACCGGCAGGCCGGTCAGCTTTCCCGCCAGGTCCCACAACGCCATGTCGATGCCGCTGAGCGCGGGAACCGAAGCCATGTAGGTGTGCATCAGCGTGGACATGCGCATCCAGTGGGTCTGGATGGCCAGCGGGTCCTGCTTGAGGAGCAGAGGCTTGTACCTCTCCATCCAGGCCTGCATCATGGGGAACGTCACGCCGGACTCTCCATAACCGGAGATGCCCGCGTCGGTGTCGATGCGGATCATGGTGTGGCTGGAAGAGGGCCGCATCTTGAGGTCGGTGATCCGCACTTTGCCCAGGTCGGCCGCCGTCAGCCTGTCGTAGGCGGCGAACACGCCGGCGGCGGGCAGGGCCAGAGCGGTGCGCAGGAAGTCCCGTCTGTGCATGGCCGTCTCCTCCTTAAGTTGTCAGCGCCGCCAGCACGCCGCGCATGTAAGCGAAGGACTTCTGCATGCCCGGCAGCGGGTCCTTGGCGTCGATCTCATACTCCAGGCCGACCAGGCCCCGGTATTTCATGCGCTGCAACTCCCTGAACATCGCCACGACGGGAATGGCGCCGTCGCCGACCGGGCACTGGCTGCCGGCCTCCTTCAGGTCCCGCAGGTCCTTGATGTGGAAGTCGAGCAGGCGGCTGCCCGCCGTCCGGATGGTTTCGACGAGGTCCACTCCCGTGCGGACCGTGTGGCCGACGTCGATGCAGACGCCGACTCTGGGGTCCATGCCTCCCATCAGCTTCAGCGCGCTCTGCGGCGTGGGGAAAATCTTGTCCTCCGGGCCGTGGTTGTGGACCGCCACGGAGATGTTGTACTCCTTGACGAACTTCTCGATTTTGGGAAGCGTCTGGGGCGTGGCGCCGATCACCATCATGGGCATGCCGCACCGCCGTGCGTACTCGAAGTAGGAGCGTATGTCGGCCTCGTCGTCCTTCTGCATGTAGACCACGCCGCCGCTGGTGACGACCAGGCCCGCGTCATCGAATTCCTTCCTCCCGGCAGCCAGCTCCTCCGGCGTGCTTTTGTACGGCAGGTGCATCTCTTTGATGCTGACGTAGCGCACGTTCAACTGCTTGATCATGCCGATGGCCTGCGTGCGCGGAAAGTTGCGCAGCGAGTAGCTGCACACGGCCAGCCGGATGTCCCCGGGGGCCTCGGCGGAACGCGCCGCGGCGGGCAGCAGGCCCGCGGCGGAAACTGAGGTGAAAAAAGTTCGGCGGTTCATCTTACTTCTCCTGGCCGGGCCCGGCTACAAGACGAGTTCCCAACCCTTGCGGAACTCGGGTTTGACGTAGCGGTTCGCCTCGGGGCTGTTGGTGAAAAGCTGGTTCCGGCCGTCCCACTGGAGTTTTCCTGGAACGCGGAACGCGATGACGCCGAGGGCGGTCCACTCGGCGAAGGGCGCCGTGATGCTGAAATCGGAGCAGGACGGATCGCCGCCCTTGCAGGCGCGGATCCAGTCCTGCATGTGGCCGGGCGAGCGGGTCAACAGCGGCGCCGGCAGTTCGTATTCCTGCCACCGGGAAGCGGGCAGCAGGTGTACGCCTTCTCCCCGGTCGCAGGTGGCCATGATGCCTTTGCCGCCGATGAAGACCGCGCCGTTTCCTGTCAGGATGCCGGGTTGCGGTCCCAGGCCCCATCCTCCGGGAGGTTCGTACACCGTTACGCCGGCGCCTCCGGCGCTGGTCCGCGATTTGATCGGGCCGGCGGGCTTGGGCGGGGCGGGAGGCGGGCCGCCTCCTTTGCGGGGCCTTCCCGCCAGGTTGTTGGGACGGGGCAGGATGGTCTCATTCTCCATGCCCGGGACTCTATACGCTTCGGGGTCTTCGGGGCGGGTGGAGTCGTGCCAGTACACCGTCACGGGAGGCATCTTCCCGCGGGCTGGAAACTCGAACCGGATCAAGGCGCGGGTTGGAAAGGTGTACCGGCTCTCGTTGACGATCGAAAGCCGCTCCAGGCTGGTTGGCGCCCCCAGTTGCAGCGCCAGGTGTACGGGGCCGGCCGTGTGGATGCCCCAGTTGCCGATCTGGCCGGTGCCGAAGTCGTAGAAGCCCCTCCAGTTATAGGGCACGTAGTGAGAACTGAATGAGCGCACGGCCGCGCCGCCCAGCCAGAGGTTCCAGTCGAGGGTTTCCGGGACGGCCTCTTCCTTGGGCAATTCCTGCAAGCCCGTGGCGTGAGTGCCTAGTTGCGTCGAGATGTGGACTTCCGTGACCTCGCCGATCGCGCCCGACCAGATGATCTCCGAAGCGACGCGTATGGCCTCGTGCGAGAATCCCTGGTTGCCCATCTGCGTAGCGACGCCATATTTGACCGCCGCATCCTGGAGCAGACGAGCCTCCCAAGGGGTCCGGGTCAGCGGCTTCTCAACGTAGACGTGCTTGCCGCGCTGCATGCACGCCAGGGCGACGGTGGCGTGCATGTGGTCCGGGATGCCGATGGTGCAGGCGTCGATGTTCTTGCCTTCCTTGTCCAACATGACCCGGAAGTCCTTGTACCTGGGGAGATTCCCGTAACGCTTCAGGCTTTCCGCGCCCCGGACGTCATCCACGTCGCACAGAGCGACGATGTTCTCAGTGCGGGCCGCATCGTTGAGGATGCTCCCGCCCTGACCGCCCAAGCCGACGGCGGCGACATTCAGCTTGTCGTAGTAGGGCCTATAGCCCAGAGCCCGTAGTGAGGCCACGCTGCCAAAGCCGCCCGCCGGCACCATGCCGGCCAGAAGCGACCCATAGAAGAAGTACCGCCTCGAAATACCTTCAGACACGGCCTTAACCTCCCCGGCTAGAGAACCTGTTCTGACCAGCTCTCCAGCACGCTCTTGAGTTTCTGCATGAACTGGTCGGCGAGCGCCCCGTCGATCAGCCGGTGATCGAAGGTCAGGCCGGTCAGCGAGACATGCCGGATGGCAATGGCGTCGTCGATCACCAGCGGCGCCTTCTCCACCACCCCCACTCCCAGAATGGCCACCTGCGGTTGGTTGATGACGGGGGTGCCGAACAGGCTGCCGTTGCTGCCGAAGTTGGTGATGGAGAAGGTGCCCCCGTGCACCTCATCCGGCTTCAGTTGCCGCGACCGGGCCCGCGCCGCCAGGTCCACGATGGCCCGCTGCAAGCCCAGCACATTCAGTTCGTCCGCCCGCCGGATCACGGGCACAATCAGCCCGCCTTCCAGCGATACGGCGATGCCGATGTTGATCTCACTGTGGTAAATGACGTTGGTCCCCTCGATCGAGGCGTTCAAGATGGGGAAGGCCCGCAGCGCCTCGATGGCCGCGCGCGCGAAGAAGGGCAGGAATGTCAGCGAATATCCGTAGCGCGCCTTGACCTCTTCCTTGTTGCGCTCCCGGACGCGCGCCACCTTGCTCATGTCGATGCGGTGCACTGTGGTTACGTGCGCCGAAGTGCGCTTGCTCAAGACCATGTGCTCGGCGATCTTGCTGCGCATGATGCTCATGGGCTCCACGCGAGTCTTGGGGGCCTCCGCCCGAGGCAGAGGAGTCGCAGCTTCGGGCGCGGCGGACACGGCGGCGGAGGGCGCGGCGGGCGGGGCGGCAGGCGGGGCGGCAGGCGGGGCAGCCTGCGCTGCCAGGTACGCTTCCACATCCTGTTTGGTGATTCGTCCGCCGGCGCCGGTTCCTTTCACCTTGTGAAGGTCGATGTTGTGCTCGCGCGCCATCTTCCGCACCAGCGGCGATAGCGGGCCAAGGTCGGCTTCAGAGGGTTCCTCCCGCTCCTGAACCGCCGGCTGGGCGGCAGGAGGGGCCGGAGCGGGTACGGCGGCGGGAGGCGGCGCCGCAACCGGAACGGGAGCGGGAGCGGAGGCGGGAGGCGGCACGGCGGCGGGTGAGCCGGCCGGGCCGGCGCCGGCTTGCCCCGTCTCGTCAATCCGGGCCACTACCGTGTTGATGGCTACCGTCTGTCCCTCCTCAACCAGGACCTCGGCAAGCGTTCCGGCTGATGGCGAAGGGATCTCGGTGTCCACCTTGTCGGTAGAGATCTCAAACAGCGGCTGGTCGCGCTCGATGCGCTCCCCCGCCTTCTTCAGCCATTTCGTAAGAGTGCCTTCTACAATGCTCTCTCCCAACTGCGGCATAACGACGTCGATCATGCGGCCATCTCCATTTCGCGCTCGAAGATCCGGCTGAAGTTGCCCGCCAGCGACGCGGCCACCTCGCCGCGTCCCGCCCGGCAGCCCAACTCCGCCATTGATGTAACGGGCTTCGCGAGCCCGCATGGGACTATGTACTGAAAGTAACTCAAATCCGTGCTGTGATTCAGGGCGAATCCGTGCGAGGTGACCCAGCGGCTGATGTGGACCCCTATCGCCGCTATCTTCCGGCCCTCCACCCAGACTCCGGTGGCGCCCGCCAGCCGCCCGGCCTGGATGTGGAACTCCGCCAGCGTGTCGATCAGGACCTGCTCCAGCGAACGCACATAGACGGCCACGTCCCTCCGCCATTCGCGCAGATCGAGGATCGGATATCCGACCACCTGCCCCGGCCCATGATACGTGATATCCCCGCCGCGGTCCGTCTGATGGAACGCGATGCCTGCCCGGCGCAGGACCTCCGGGGAGGCCAGGAGGTTCTCCGCCCTGCCGTTCCGTCCCAGGGTGATCACGTGCGGGTGCTCGACGATAAGAAGCTGATCCGGGATGAGCCCCTGCTTGCGCTTCTCCACGAGGTCCTGTTGCAGGGCGAAGGCTTCGCCGTAGCCCATGCTCCCCAGGTCCCGAAGCTCGAAGCTAGGCATTGATGGCCAGCCCGTAGACGGCGTTGACGGCTTCTCCCACTGCCTCCGACACGGTGGGATGGGGATGAATCGCGCTCATCAGCGTTTCCACGGTGGCTTCCGACTCCAGCGCGGCCACGGCTTCCGCGATCAGGTCCGTGGCCGAGGGGCCGATGATGTGGACGCCGAGGATCTCGCCGTACCTCTCGTCCGCCACAACCTTGACGAAGCCGTCGTGGCGTCCCAGGATGGTGGCCTTGCTGTTGGCCAGAAAGGGGAACTTACCGGCCTTCACCCTATGCCCGCGTGCGCGGGCCTCGGCCTCGCTCAGGCCGACGCTGCCGATCTCGGGTTCGGTGTAAGTGCAGCCGGGAATACGTTCGACCTTGAGGGGGCGCGCCGGCTTCCCCGCGATGTGGCCCACCGCCACCATGCCCTCCATGGCCGCGACGTGCGCCAGTTGCGGCGTTCCGGCCACCACGTCGCCTATGGCGTATACGCCCGGCTCGGCCGTCCGCATCCACGGGTCTACCTTGATGAATCCGCGGTCAAGCTCCACCGCGGTCGATTCCAGGCCCAATTCCGCCGTGTTCGGCTTCCGGCCCACGGCGATGAGGATCTTCTCGGCTTCCACCTTTTCGGCCTTGCCGCCGGAGGTTGCGAGGTTGAACGCGACGCCGCCGCCGGTCCGCTGAACTTTCTCGACCTTCGCGCCGGTCTCAACCCGGATGCCGGCCTTTTTGAACAGCCGCTGAAGCTCCCTGGAGATCTCCTCGTCCTCGACCGGGACGATGCGCGGGAGCATCTCGATCAGGGTGACCTTGCTGCCGAGACGCTGGAAGATGGAGGCGAACTCAACCCCCACGGCGCCCGCCCCCACGATGGCGAGCGAGGCAGGCACGGCGGTAAGGCCCAGGATCTCCACGTTGGTGAGGATGCGTTCCGGATCCGGTTCCAGGCCGGGCAGCATGCGGGCCTCCGAACCGGTAGCGATGAGGATGTTACGCGTTTCGAGCGTCCGGCGTCGCCCATCGCCTTCGACTTCGACCTTGCCCGGGCCGCTCAGACGGCCGCGGCCGCGGATCCAGTCGACCTTGTTCTTCTTCATCAGGAACTCGATCCCCTTGGCGTGCTTGGCGACTACCTGGTTCTTGCGCTCGATGGCGGTAGCGAAATCGAGCCGCGGATTGTCGCAGTGTATTCCCAGTTCGGCGGCGTGCAGCAGTTCCTGCCAGACGGCGGCCGCGTGCAGCAGGCTCTTGGTGGGGATGCAGCCCACATGGAGACAGGTCCCCCCGAGTTTAGGGTCTTTCTCCACCAGCGCTGTCTTGAGACCGTATTGCCCGGCCCTGACGGCGGCCGAGTAGCCACCCGGACCGCTGCCGATGATGACAAGGTCGTAGCTCATCGTCCTCATGTTAGCATCGGGCCGATGCGCGGCAGGCTCCACGGGGGAGCCGCGGTGGGCAAAACCGGGGCTCAGGAAGCGGCGCGCAGCGATTCGTCCGCGGGCAGTTCCAGCGGGACGACCACCGTGAAGGTGCTCCCGCAGCCGGGCGTGCTGTCCACCTTCAGGACGCCCCCCATGAGCTCCGTCAGCCCCAGCACTAGCGAGAGGCCGAGACCCAAACCGTTGTACCCGCGGGCAGGGCCGCTGTCCAACTGGCGGAAGGTCTGGAAAGCGAGGGGGAGGCTCTCCGGCGCGATGCCGATGCCGGTGTCGCGGACCTCGATATGCAGTTCCAGCCGGTTGCCGGCGGCCCTTCCCCTGGCCCCGACGACGACCCGTCCCCGGTCCGTGAACTTGACGGCGTTCTCCACCAGATGCCCCAGGAGCCGTTGCAGGCGCGGTCCGTCGCCGATGGCGACTGGGGGCAGGCCCGAGGCCATGCGCAACCGCAGTTGCAGCCCCTTGGCCCGCGCGCCCGCCAGGTTCCCCCGGACGGCTCCCCGGAGCGACTCCTGAAGGTGAAACTCGCGCCGCGTCAGCGTCACCCTCCCGCAGGAGAGGTCGGAGTACTCCAGGGTCTTGTCGAACAGCACGAGGAGCTCGCCGGCGCATGTCCGGATGGCGGAGACGTAGTCCTTCTGCTCGGGATCCAATGACGTCTCCAGCAGGAGATCGGTCATCCCGAGAATGCCGGTCAGCGGTGTTCGAACTTCATGGTTGAGGCTGGCGAGGAACTGCGTCTTCAGTTCGGAAAGCCCATCCTCCGGCCCAGCCGGATGTCCGCGCCCATCACCCGCCATTCCGCCGTTCGCCCACGGTCTTGTATCGGCGGGGCCTGTGCCCAGGTTTAGGGCACGGCATCCGCCCAGATACCCGGGGACAGACTGCGGGCTACTTCAAGAGCCGGATCCGGATGTTCCGGTAGTACACCGTGCTGCCGGGGTCGTGGCCTTGCAGCGCGATTGTTCCGGACCGGAGACGGCGCTGAGGGAATTCCTGGGTTCCCTCCCAGCCGGCGGGTTGTGTCCAGCGGACGGCCTCCTTGCCGTTCACCAGCACGGTGATGGTGTCGCCCTTCACCGTGATGTGCTCGGTGAACCACTGGTTGTCCGCGGCCAGACTCTCCTTCACGTCCAGCACCTGGTACAGGCTGCCGGTTTTGCGGAAGTCTCCGGGGAAGGAATTGTTCACCTGCACCTCGAAGCCCGCGCCCGGCCACCCTTTCTCCTGAAAGTCCGTCAGGATGTAGATCCCTCCGTTGGCCTTTGGCTCGGTCATGGCTTCCACCTGGAGTTCGAACTGGCGGAAGGAATGGTTGGCGACGTCCCCCACGTAGAAGCAGTGGCTTCGAGGGCCCTGGGCCACAATGGCGCCGTTCTTCACGCTGAAGGTGCCGGGGTTCTCGTTCACCCTCCAGCCCGTGAGGTCCTTCCCGTTGAACAGGCTGATCCACCCCTCCTCTGCCGCCGGCAGTTGAACGAGCGCGATCAGAAACAGCACAGCGATGCGTATCATCTCAGATCCTCCATTGAACTCAATACAGCGGACGCGACTTCAGGTCCGGGGGCGTCTTGCCGATCCCCTTGATGGCGGCCTGCGCCCCATTGGCCATGAAGCCCAGTTCCGTGCCGGCCTGGAAGAAGGTGAAGCCCTCCTTGATCAGGTCCGGCCCCTCCGGTCCGACCAGCGTGCGGCCTACCGGGATGTTGCGTTTCCTGGCGGCGGCCACCACTCGGGCGATGGCCTCCTTTTGTTCCGGCGGGTCCTGCCTGCCGCGAAAGCCCTGCGAGAAGGACAGATCCGTAGGGCCGATGAAGATCACGTCGATGCCCGGCACGGCGGCGATCTCGTCGATTCGATCCACGGCCGACTTCTGCTCGATGATGATGATCACCATCACGTTCTGATCGGCGAAGTCGGCATACGGGATGGGCGTGGGCCAGCGCAGCGAGGCGAGTCCTCCGCTCATGCCGCGCTTTCCGAGCGGCGGATAGCGGCAGGCGTCGACGGCCTGCCTGGCCAGTTCCGGCGTCGAGACAAAGGGGAAGATCACCCCCAGGACGCCCACATCGAGCACGCGCTTGGCGGTCCACAGTTCGTTCACCGGCACACGCGCGAAGGGGATGCAGCTTGTTCCCCGGGTCGCCAGCACGATGCTGCGGAGCGACTCCAGGGTGATCGGGCTGTGCTCCATCTCTATCCACAGGTAGTCGAAGCCCAGGCTGGCGGCCTGGACCGCCACGTCGGGGCTGGGGATGCTCATGGTGAGCCCCACGACGGGCTTACCCTCGCGCAGCGTTTTCTTGACGGGGTTCTCGTAATCCGCCTGCGCCTGGAGCGCCACCGGAGCTGCCAGGGTAATACAGATCAAGCCACAAAGGAGTATGGTGTGGGATTTCATGCGGTCTCCGTTCGCACGGATTCTGCCACACGCGAAGCGCGCCCGTCAATGTTGATCTTGCCGGCTCCGCGATTCATACAGCGGGGGAGATTCCGAACGGCGGACGGAGCCGGGAGATTGCTCAACCGGAAAACACGCGGCAGGGTGGCCTCGGAAGCAGGCGCGCGGCGGCCGCGGCGGGCGCCGCCTGCGGTTCCGGCGGCGCCTGGCCTGCCGGGCGCCTGCGGACTACGCAACCGGCGCGGCCTTCCCGGACCGGGCCGATTCCACGCAGGCCAGCGCTACCGCCACGGCGGCGCGGCCGTCCCGCAGGGTGCAGGCGGGGGTTTCACCGCGCAGCAGGCATGCGGCGAAGTGGCGCCACATCGCCTTGTAGGTCCCGCCGAAGCCGCCCCCGTGACGCAACGCCGCGAACCCGGCGGGCAACGCCCGGAGGAAGCCCGAGGCCTGCCTGAGCCGGGACGACAGCGAACCGGGATAGGTCGTGTGCGGAACGAACCGGAGCCCGTCGAACCGGTACAGGGAGAGCAGCAGGCTGCCCCGCTCCCCAAAGATCTCGACCTCGCTGGCGGCGCTCGTGCTGAAGGACAGCACCGCCGAGGCGAGCGCGCCGTTGGCCAGCCGGGCGCTCAGCGTGCTCGTGTCGTCGTCGTACGCCGCGCTCGCAATCGAGTCGCAACGGACCTGTGTGATCTCCGTATCCAGCAGAAAGCGCCACAGGTCGAAATGGTGTACCCCGTCGTTGATCGTCACACCGCCGTCCATTTCCTGCCTAGCATGCCGGGCCCGGGCGCCGGGCGCGTGGCGGGCGTGGGTATAGGTGCTTCGCACGGCTCTTACCGGGCCGAGCGAGCCTTCCTGGATGATCCGGCGGGCCTGCACGACCAGACTGTGCCAGCGGGAGTTGTGGGCGACCAGGACCTTCACGCCGGCGCCGTCCGCGGCCCTGACCAACCCATCGCAATCGCCGGCCGTCAGGGCCAGCGGCTTCTCCATCAGCATGTGCTTCCCAGCGCGAAGCACATCCAGTCCGATTTCCGCATGGCTGGGCGTGGAGGCCGCCACCAGCACCGCGTCCACTTCGCCGGCCTCCAGCAGTTCCCGGTGAGTGAAGAAACGCCTGGGGATGCCGAATTGATCCGCCGCCAGCGCCAGGCGCGTGGGGTCGGTGTCCGCGGCGGCGGCAAGTTCGAATGACCGGCAACTCAAGGCCGCGGGCAGGTGGTGCTCCCGGGCGGCGCGGCCGCATCCCACAATGCCCAGCCGGACCGGGCCGCCTTGCCGTTTCACGCCCGGCCGCCTTCGACGACCAGCGGATTGGACAACCCGGGATTAAGGAACACCGCGCGGAGGCTGGTGTCGGTGACGGGGCGGTCCTGGTTTGGGCAGTTCCGGCAGAAGCTGAGGCTGTCCGCCTCGTCGCGCACCAGCCGGCGCACTTCCGCCGCCTTCGGGCCGTACCAGAGATCCGCGAAGGAAACGCCGTCGCCAAGCACCCCCAGGGGTTGACCGGCGTTGAAATCCTGCTCGCATGCCACCAGAGTCCCATCGGCGAAGACCGAAGGGAACCAGAAGGGCTGCATGCACACGTGGTCGCTCCTGCGGATACGCCGGCGCCCCTGGTACTCGTATCCGCGCAAGCTCCGGGTTCCGGGGAGGAGGCTGAGGTGAGCCTGGAGTCCGGATTCCGAATCGTAGATCACCAGACTCCGAACGCTGGCCATGTCAAATCCGTGGCTTGCGGCGAAAGCCTCGAGTTGGGGGAGTTCGTGTTCGTTGTGCTTCATGGCGATGAAGCGCATGTGGAGCACCGGCAGGCGCAGTCCGCGTTCCCTCTTGAGCTCCGCCAGCCGGTGAATGCCCCGCAAGGCAGGCTCCAGGCGGGCGCCCGCGCGGAAGCGCGCGTTGGTTTCGTCGGTAAGGCCGTCGATGGACACGATCAGGTATGAGGGAGGGTAGTCGAGGATATCGCGGAGGACGGACTCACGGTCGAGGAACTGGCCGTTCGTCGACAGAAACGTCACCACGCCCGAGCCCGCGGCACACCTGAGGATCTCCCGCAACTGGGGGTTGAGCAGGCTCTCTCCCCAGCCCCATAGGGAAGCGGTCAGCAGGTAAGGGCCCGCCTCGCGCATCACCTGCTGGAACAGCGCGGGCCGCATGGACCGGGGCGCGCGGTTCAGTTCGCCCGTGCCCGTGGGACAGACGGGGCACTTGAGCTGGCAGAAGCTGGTGAGCTCGGCCTGGATGTGGAGCGGCATGGCCCAGGGGCGCAGCCTCCGGCGGAGCAGGTTCAGGCCGGAACGGAGGACATTCAGGCGCTTCGGCCAGGGCATCCCACGAACACTGACCGGCATCTGGTCGTAGGTGAAGTCGTAGCGCCCCTCCGCCAGCAGCCGGTACAGCAACAGGGGCGCGCGGCTCAGCGCGCGTCCGCGCTCGGCGGCTCTCATCGCCTTATCCTGGTTCCGCCCGCGCCGCGCCGGGCAGCCCTTCGAAGATCCTCCGGTCGCGCCGGTTCATGTAATCCTCGCGGTGGAAATCGATCCTGGCGATACGCCGTATGGACGAACCCGGGCCGGCTGCGTATCCGGCCACCGCGCCCACGGTCTCGATCGCCAGCAGAAACAGGCACAGGGGCGCCAGCGCGGGCAGCAAGCGCGCGGGGCGTCCCGGCCGCCGCATCTGCCTGACGATCCGGGCCACCCTCACAAACGGAATCAGGGGGCTGCCCCCGATGTAGAGCAGGCGCCGCGCCAGGCTCCACCGTACGCGGCACATGGCCGCAAACTGGCGGCCGCAATCGTATCGCAGCGCCAGTGTGGGCAGGAACCGCGAGAAGTTATAGTGGCGCGTGACGGCGGCCGGCTCGAGGGCCACCCTGTGCCCGTCCGCGCGTAAACGCCAGTGCAGCACGCTCTCGGCCTCGAGCCAGTCTCCCAGGTCATCCCCAAAGGCGAGAAGCAGGTCCCGCTTGTACGCCGAATTGTGGCCGGGCAGGTGATGGGCTTCGCCGCCGGGGGCGGGGTGGAGCCAGTCGAGGTATTCGATGACCAGGTTGGCCCAGCTCAACAGGCTGTGCGGATTTCCGTTCTTCACGGCCGGCCCGACGGCGCCCCAGTCCTTCTGGTGCGCCCGCACCAGGGCCTCCGCCCACTCTTCTTCGGGCAGGCTGTGGTCTTCGGTCATGACCACCACCGGCGCGCCGGCCTGGCGGACGCCGGCGGCACGCGCGCGGGCGGTCGACTCCAGGTCCGGGATCCGCACGACGCGGACAGCCGCGAAATCCTGAAGCAGCGGGTCGGATGGCTCCGCCTCTACGCATGCGGGAAAGACGAATACGAGTTCTATCTCGCGGCGGATCGTCTGCGCATGCAGATGGTTCACCAGCCGCCGCAGGGTCTCATACCCGTCGGGGGAAATCAGGATTGCCGAGATGGAGGCCATCGGATCCCTATGAACAAACGGTAACATTATCAGGTTACGAGCCCGGCTCCACCAACGCAACGCCCCGCCCCAGCTTTCCGGGTTATACTGTCGGGCTGCCCGGGGCGGGTAATCGGCGCGGGCGGCACGGAGCGGAGAGGAGGCCACAGCCGTGGTGAAACTGACAGGAACACTGGCGCTGCTGGCGGCTATGGCGGGCGCAGGCCTGTCCGGCCAGCAGCCCGCGGCCACTGGAGCAGCCGGCGCGGGCGGATTGCCGGAGCCGATGAACTGGACCACCGCCCAGGACCATCAGGACATGCTGAGACAACTGGGCATCAAGGCTCTACGTCCAGGCCCCAGCGGCAACGAGAACGCTCCGAACCACGCCAATTACGATGAAGCGGCGGCCAATCCGTTCCCCAGACTCCCCGAAGTGTTGACGCTGGCGGACGGCAGACGGGTTGCCTCGCAGGAGATGTGGTGGAAGCAAAGGCGGCCGGAGATCGTCGAGGAGTTCGAACGGGAGGTCGTCGGAAGAATTCCCCGGACCGTTCCGCAGGTGACATGGATGGTGACCAACACGGTTGAGGCGACGGTGGCCGGCCGTCCGGTGACCGGCAAGCAACTTGTGGGACGCGTTGACAACTCCTCCTATCCGCTGATCACCGTTGAGATCCAGGCGACGCTGGTGACGCCCGCCAACGCGCGGGGCCCGGTTCCGGTGATGATGATGTTCGGCGGCCGGGGGCTTCCCGGGACCCCGGGCGCGGCGCCGCCCGCCGGGCGCGCCGGCTTCGCACCGCCGCCCGGGAGCGATCCGCCGGCCACCGAGCAGCTCATCGCCGACGGCTGGGGTTATGCCACCGTCAATCCCGCCAGCATACAGGCCGACAACGGCGCCGGTCTGACGCGCGGGATCATCGGGCTGGTGAACAAGGGCCAGCCGCGCAAGCCGGACGACTGGGGCTCCCTGCGGGCCTGGGCCTGGGGCGCCTCGCGCGTTCTCGACTACCTGCAGACGGACAAGGCCGTGGACGCGAAACACGTCGGCATCGAAGGCGTATCCCGTTACGGCAAGGCCGCCCTGGTGACCATGGCCTTCGACACGCGTTTCGCCGTGGTGCTGGTGGGCTCCTCGGGCGAGGGCGGGGCCAAATTGCACCGCCGCAATTTCGGCGAAGCGGTAGAGAACCTCACGGGGGCGGGCGAGTACCACTGGATGGCCGGCAACTTCATTAAGTACGGCGCCTCGGAGGCGGTCTTCGGCAGCAAGAACGCGGGCGATATTCCCGTGGATGCCCACCAACTGATCGCCCTGTGCGCTCCGCGGCTCACCTTCATCAGTTACGGTGTGCCGGAGAAGGGCGACGCGCGGTGGCTGGATCAACAGGGCAGTTTCATGGCCGCCGTCGCCGCCGGCCCGGTGTTCCGGTTGCTGGGAGCCAAGGACCTCGGCACGTCGGACGACTACAACAAGGAGAAAATGCCGCCGGTTAATGTGGGCCTCCTCGACGGCCAGCTTGCCTGGCGCCAGCACGACGGCGGGCACACCGACGGTCCCAACTGGAAGTATTTCATCCCCTGGGCCAACAAGTTCTTCAAGCGTACCGGGGACGCCGCCGCCAGGCAGTAGATGCAGTAGATGAAGACGAACCTCATCGCGCTCCTCGGGCACGCGGCGCTGGCGGCGGCGCTGGCCCAAACGCCCCCGCCCGCCGATCAGCCGGAAGCCCGCACGGACCGGAACTCCCAGATCGCCCACGCCCAGTTGCTGGCGAAAGCCCGGCAAGGCCGCATCGACGTGTACTTCGCGGGCGACTCCATCACGCGCCGGTGGGGTGCAACCGACTACCCGGAGCTGCTTGCCAATTGGAGGGAGAACTTCTTCGGCTGGAACGCGGCCAACTTCGGGTGGGGTGCGGATACCCTCCAGAACATCCTGTGGCGGCTTACGAACGGCGAACTGGACGGCGTGAACCCGAAGGTGGCCGTCCTTCTGGCCGGCACGAACAACGTGGGGAAAACCGTGCCGCCGGAAGGCGATGCGGAGAAGGTCGCGGACATTACCCGGGGCCTCCACGCCATTCTGCGGGTGATCGAGGCCAAGGCCCCCGACGCCGTCATCATCCTGATGGGGATCTTCCCGCGCAACGACGGCATGGCGGTAATGCCGACGATTGACAAGATCAACCGGAACCTCTCCGGGCTGGCCGACGGCAAGCGCATACGGTACCTGAACATCAACGCCAAACTGGCGGATTCCAAGGGGCGGCTGTTCGACGGGATGAGCCATGACGGCCTGCATCCCACCGTGAAAGGGTACCAGGTCTGGGCCGACGCGCTGAAGCCGATCTTCAGGGAACTGCTGGGCCCGCCGGCCAAGGAAGACCTCGCCCCGCCCCCTACGGGCGACCCCAGCGCCGGGCGATAGCCGCTATCAGACCACTGCCGGCTGAAAGAAAAAGGCCCGCGGGGCGAACCCCGGACCGGCCGGCGGCGGGATGCCCGCACCGCGGCGCGGCAGCGTACGCTACCGCCCCAGCCGCTCCAGGTAGCGGGCGGCCGCCTCGATCCCCAGATAGAAGTTGGGCAGGTGGAACTTCTCGTTGGGAGCGTGCAGGTTGTCGTCGGGCAGTCCGAAACCCATCAGGACGCTGGGCATGCCCAGGTGCTGATCGAACAGGCCCACGATGGGGATTGATCCGCCGGAACGGATGTAGACGGTCTCCTTACCGAACACCTCGCCCATGGCCTCCGCCGACGACTTGATGAACGGGTTGGTGGGATCGACCAACGACGGCGCCGCGCCATGGATGAGCTTCACCTGCACGGTCACGCCTTTGGGCGTCGCCTCAGAGACGGCAGCCTTGAACCGGGCCAGCGCCTCATCCGGCGTCTGGTCCGCGACCAGCCGCATGCTGATCTTGGCGGTGGCGCGGGCCGGAATTACGGTCTTGGCGCCTTCGCCCGTGAATCCCCCGCGGATGCCGTGGACTTCCAGCGTGGGCCTAGCCCAGAGACGCTCGAACAGGGGAATCTCCGGCTCGCCGGTCAGTTCGCCGACCTCCATCTCCTTGCGTTTGTACTCTTCCTCGTCGAAGGGCAGCCGCGCCCAGGCCGCGCGCTCCTCCGGGCTGGGTGGGCGGACGCGATCATAGAAGCCCGGGATGAGTATGTGGCCGTCGCGGTCCTTCAAGGCGCAGAGGATTTCGGCGATGGCCTGGATGGGATTGGGGGCGGCTCCACCGTACACGCCCGAATGGAGATCGTGGCCGGCGCCCTGAACCTCGAGTTCCAGGTAGACGATCCCGCGCAGCCCGACGCACAGCGTAGGCAGGCCGGGAGCGAACATCTCGGTGTCCGACACCACGGCGGCGTCGGCCTTGATGCGGGCGGGTTTCGAGGCGACGTAGGCCGAGATATGCTCGCCGCCGACCTCCTCCTCGCCCTCGATCAGGAACTTGACGTTCACCGGCAGGCGGCCGCCGGTCTTGAGGAAGCCCTCCACCGCCTTCATGAGGATGTAGACCTGCCCTTTGTCGTCGGAGGCGCCCCGGGCGAAAATGTCCTCTCCGCGCACGGTGGGCTCGAAGGGCGGCGACTTCCATTCCTCCAGGGGATCCGGGGGCTGGACATCGTAGTGGCCGTAGAACAGCAAGGTGGGCTTGCCCGGCGCTCCCAGCCACTCGGCATAGACGAGCGGGTTGCCCTGGCCTTCGATCAGTTCGGCCGAGTGCAGGCCCGCGGCCTTGAGGTCGTCGCGCACGAACTCCGCCGCCTTGCGGATGTCGGGCTTGTTTTCGGGCAGCGTGCTGATGCTCGGGATTCGGAGGAAGGTCTTGAGCCCCTCAAGAAAGTTCTCGCGGTGGGTCTGGTAGTAGCTCATACACTTCGATCATACGAAACAGCGGCCGGCGGGGACCGGGGCTAGAATAGAAGCATGGCAACCACCCCGATGCACGGGATCGTACCTGCCGTCATCACCCCCTTCCAGGCGAACGAATCGATCGACTACGGCGCCTGGCAGGAAGTGCTGGAGCGGCTGATCTTGAACGGCGTGCACGGCCTCTTCGTCATCGGAGGCCAGGGCGAGTTCTTCGCGCTGTCGGAGGAAGAAAGATCCGTCGCCGCGCGGTTCTGCGTGCAGACCGTGGCCCGCCGGGCGCCGGTGTTCGCGAACGTAGGTTCCATAACGACCGCCGAGACGGTGCGTCTGGCCGAGCGCGCGGAGCGGGACGGGGTGGATTACATCGTGGTCATCACGCCCTATTACCTGAAGCCGTCGGCCGACGAACTCTACGAACACTACGCCGAGGTCTGCCGGAGCGTGCACGTCCCGGTCCTCGCCTACAACATTCCGGAGCGCACGGGCGTCGAACTGACCCCGGCGATTCTCGCCCGGGTTGCCGAGGCGCACGATAACTTCGTGGGGCTGAAGGACTCCGGCGGCCGGCTGGAGCTGATTCCGGAATGGAAGAAGGCGGGCTTGTCCGTTTTTATCGGGCGCGATCACCTGATCCTGGACGGCCTGCGGATGGGGTGTGCCGGCGCGGTTACGGCTTGCGCCAACCTGATCCCGCGCGCTTTCGTGGACCTGTACAACGCGTATCAGGCTGGAAACCTGGAAGAGGCGGCGCGGCTACAGGCCCTGGTCGAACCGCTCCGGCAGGCCTTCTCGCTGGCGACATTCCCCCTGGTGGTCAAAGAGGCCATGAACATGGCGGGACTGAAGGGCGGCCGGTGCCGGCGCCCGGTGGGGCCGATGCCGGAGGCCGCCCGCGCCAAATTGGACCTGGTCCTGGGGAAACTCCGGGAGGCACGGTATTTGGGCTAGGCAGGCCCCGGGCCCGCCGGGTGATCCTGCGGCAGGGAAGAAGCCGGGCGCGTCCGGCCGGGCACACAAGAAAGCAATCCCATCTTCTCTCCACCGGCTGCCGGCGGATTCTGTGAAGGGGCCGGCCGAACTGCTAGAATGGAACAAATCTGGCTCTCAGCACTAGAGATTCAAGAACTGCAACTCTGGAGGAAACATGGAAAGAGCAGAAGCGACAACTCTCAACGGTAAGCCGTTGACCTTAATCGGTCCTGAACTGAAGGCCGGTGACCGGGCGCCGGATTTCGAGTTGGTGGACACCGGCCTCTCCACGGTCACGTTGAAGCAGACCAGCGGCGCGGTCCGGATCTTCAGCGTGGTCCCCTCCCTCGATACCCCCGTTTGCGACGCACAGACCAAGCGGTTCAACGACGAAATGGCGAAACTCCCCGGTTTGCAGGTCTATACGGTCAGCATGGATCTGCCGTTCGCTCAGAAGCGGTGGTGCGGCTCGTTCGGAGTCGACCGGATCAAAATGCTTTCGGATCACAAAAGCGGATCATTCGGGGCGGGTTACGGTACCCTGATCAAGGAACTGCGCATTGAGAGCCGGGCCATTTTCGTCGTGGATAAAAGCGATGTGATCCGTCACGTCGAGTACGTCAAGGAAGTGACGAACCACCCGGACTACGAAGCCGCTTTGAAAGCCGCCCGATCGCTTCTGGGCTAGCGCGGGAAGGATTCGCGCGCCGCGCTTGACAGCGATCTAAACCTAACCATATCATTAGGTTTGCTCAGATAATGGGCCCGCTTGGAGGAGTTTGCTGCCCGCGGCAGGGAAGAGGAGGCTGTCTTGATAAAGCTCGATATCATCAACGAAGTCGTCAACAAGACCGGGATCACCAAGACCAAGGCGGAGATGGCCGTGGAGACCGTGTTCGAGAGCATGAAGAAGGCGCTGGGCCAGGGCGAGCGGATCGAGCTGCGTGGGTTCGGCATCTTCAACGTGCGGCCCCGCAAAACGGGGATCGGACGCAACCCGCGCACGGGGGCCGAGGTGGCCATCCCCCCGGGCAGGGCAGTCCGCTTCAAGCCGGGGAAAGAACTTCAGTCGCTTTAGCGGAATCAGTCCCCTCCCGTTGAACGCGCCCCCGACGCCGGCGAGAGAGGTTTGTGCCCATCGAAGGAACACCAAGACCCGGTTGGCCGCCCCAGGATTCCGCCGGAGGAAACGCATCCGGCCCGGTCTGGCGAACGCAGACGCGGCCCCGCCGGCTGTGGCTGCATATCCTGCTGTTGCTGCTGACCCTGGTTTCAACAACCGCGGTCGGGGCGCGGATGGCGGAGAATTTCAGGACCAACCGGCCGCCCGTGTATCTCGCTGAGGACTTGGGCGCCTACCAGCGGCTCTTGTCCCATCCCGGTTCCTGGCTGCACGGCCTGGCCTTCTCTCTGACGTTGCTCACCATCCTGCTGGCGCATGAGATGGGCCACTACCTGGCCTGCCTTCGGTACGGGTTGGATGCCAGCCTGCCGTACTTTATGCCGTTCCCAAGCCTGATCGGGACCCTGGGCGCGTTCATCCGCATCCGGTCTCCCATCTACAGCCGGCAGGTGCTGTTCGACGTCGGAATCGCCGGGCCTCTGGCCGGTTTCGCTCTGGTGGTTCCCGCTGCGATCGCCGGAATGGCCGGCTCGCGGGTGGTGCCCGGCATAGGCGACCGCGGCGACCTCAACTTCGGGACGCCGGCCCTCTTCTGGCTGCTCCAGGCCATGTTCTTTCCGGGAACCGAGGCGGCGGACCTGTCGCTTCACCCGGTGGCCAGGGCCGCGTGGGTGGGGGTTTTCGCCACCGCCCTGAACCTGCTGCCGATCGGACAACTGGACGGCGGACACATCCTCTACTCGTTCATTGGGGACCGGCACAGGCAGATTTCCAGGGTCCTCAGCCTGGCTCTATGCCTGCTGTACGTCCGCTGGCCCCTGTGGTTGTTCTGGGGGCTCCTGCTGTTTTTCCTCGGCTCGCGGCATCCCTACATCTTCGATCCGCTCAAACTGGACACCCGGCGCACGCGGCTGGGCGTCGTGGCGCTGATCATGTTTCTGCTCTGCTTCATGGACAGGCCGCTATACTGGTGAGCCGGTGAACATCTCGGCCACCATCATCACCTTCAACGAGCAGGCGAACATCGCGCGCGCCATCGAGAGCCTGCGCTGCTGCGACGAAGTGGTGGTGGTGGACAGCGGCTCGAACGACCGCACCGTGGAGATCGCCGGCAAGCTTGGCGCCCGTGTGGTCGAGGCGCCGTGGCCCGGCTACGCCAAACAGAAGAACTTCGCGGCCAGCCAGGCGGCGCACGATTGGATCCTGTCGCTGGACGCCGATGAAGCGCTCAGCGAGGCCCTGGAGGCCGAAATCTGGCAGATCAAGAAAAGCGGGCCGCGCTACGACGGCTATACCATGCCCCGCATGGCGAGGTACCTGGGCCGCTGGATTCTGCACTCAGGCTGGTATCCGGACCGGAAGGTGCGGCTCTACGACCGCCGCAAGGCCCGGTGGGAGGGCGAATACGTGCATGAATCCGTTCAGGTCGCCGGGTCGATCGGGCACCTCCAGTGCAACCTGTTGCACTACACCTTCAGCTCCATCTCGGAACACCTGGCGAACATGGATCGCTACACGACCCTGGCCGCTCAAGAACTGGCGGCCGGCGGCCGAAAAGCCCATTGGTACGGCCTGGCGCTGGACCCGTGCTGGACCTTTCTCCGGACGTACATTCTGCGCGCGGGTTTTCTGGACGGCGCCGAAGGGCTGACCATCGCTTTCATGGCGGCTTTCTACAACTTCGTTAAGTACGCCAAATTGCGGAACATGACATGACGGAAGCCATCGCCGGCCTGCTGGCCGGTCTGCTCATCGGCAGTTTCCTGAACGTCTGCATCCACCGGCTGCCGCGGGATCTCTCGGTGGTCCGTCCGCGTTCGTACTGCCCCGCCTGCGAGACGCCCATCGCGGCGCGGGACAACATCCCAATCCTGAGCTACCTCCTCCTCGGAGGGCGCTGCCGGCACTGTGCCGCGCGGATCCCGCCGCGCTACCCCGCCGTCGAACTGCTCACGGCCGCGCTCTTCGCCGTGACGGCCGGAGCGTTGGGCTTCGGCCTCGCCACGCTGAAATGGTGCCTGTTTGAAGCCCTGATGGTGGGCTTGCTGTTCAGCGACCTGGAGGAGCGCATTCTGCCGGACGAGTTCACGCTGGGGGGCGCCGCGGCCGGACTGTTCCTTGCCGCCTGGGTGCCCGTGGACCCCGGTTACGCGCACCTGCTTCTGGGCCCGTTTCTGAACGGCCGGTGGTTGTCGGTGGCCGAGTCCGCGGCAGGCGCGGTGGCGGGAGGCGCGCTCCTGTGGCTGGCCGGCTGGCTGTACCAGGCCCTGCGTCATAAGGAAGGGCTGGGTCTTGGCGACGTGAAGATGCTTGCCACCATCGGCGCGTTCATGGGGCTGCACGGCGCGCTACAGGCACTGGTCCTGGGCTCGCTCGCGGGCTCGGTCCTCGGGCTGGCATACATCAAACTGACCAAGAAGGACTACGCTTCCTATCAGCTTCCGCTGGGCGCCTTCCTGGGCGCCGCCGCGATTCTGATCGCGCTGCTACAGGGGCCGTTTCGGGGCTAGGAGCCGCGAAGGCCGGAGGGTATTGTATACTGCATGGTTCAAACGCGATGAGACCGGGTGCACCAGCGCGCCTCGACAAGAGGGCCGTCGTCAGCCTGCTGGTAGTCTGGGCGCTGGTTGCCGTTCAGCTCTACATCTACAGCCCCTGGCACCGGCATCCGCAGGGACGGCAGTTGTGCAGCTTCAACCCGGTCGAGCACAACGGCGGGGTTCAACCCACCGGCGCTCTCATCGTCGAAGCGCCTCTTCTGGCGTATTGCGGCGCTCATTCCGAGGCCATCCCGGCGGTCGAGCGCGCCCACTTCCGGCAGTTACCCTCCCGCGCTCCTCCCGCCTGACGGTTCCCGCAGGTGCTGCCCAGGTGAAGCGGCGCCTCATGCAGGCGCCAGGGAGGACTTGAAACATGCGCCATTCAGGGATTGTGCTCTTTCCAGCACTCGTGGCCCAAGTGCTTCTGTTCTGTGGTCTTGCCGCCGCGGCCAATGCTCAGACGCCCGCTTCCGCCATCACGGCCGAGGAAGCCGTCGCCGAGGCCATTCGCGCCAACGTCGCGCTCATGGCGGAGCGGGCCAACATCCCCATTGCCGAGGCCCGAGCGCTCACCGCGCGGCTGCGGCCCAACCCTGTCTTCAGTATTGCCGGAGACCACATGGACGTTCTGGGCACCGGGTTCAACGACGCAAACGCTGGAGGCCCCACCGAAATCGTCGTCGGCGCCGAGTTTCTGGTGGAGCGCGGAGGCAAAAGACAACGCAGGGTGGACGTGACGGACAAGGAACGCGCCGTTACCGAAATGGCGTTCCTGGACGCCACGAGGATGCTGCGGCTGGAGGTGCAAACCGCATTCGTGAACGTCCTGCTGGCGCGCGAAAACCTGGCTCTGGCGCAGCAGAACCTCGCCGCTTTCAACCAGATCGTCGAAGTGAACTCCGCCAGGGTCAAGGCGGGTGATCTGGCCGAAGTGGAGCTGGTCCGTTCCCGCGTCGCGGCTCTTCAGTATGCCAACTCGGTACGGCGGGCGGAACTGGCCCTGCGGTCGGCGGGCACGCGGCTCAATGCCCTGCTGGGCAGGAAGCCGGGATCCCCGGCGGCGGAGCCGGCCGGCGGCCTGAAGAAGGAGGCCGTGGTTCTGAGCCTGAAGGAACTTCAAGAGACCGCGCTGAGCGCCCGGCCCGACCTTCGCGCCGGCCGCCTCAACATCGAGCGCGCCGCTGCCGAAGTCCGGCTGCAACTGGCCCAGGCCAAGCAGGATTACACCGTGGGCACGGAGTACCGGCGGCAACAGGTCAATGCCAGGAGCAACTCGCTCACGGTGGGCGTGAGTATGCCGCTGCCCTTCTTCAACCGGAACCAGGGAGAGATCGCCCGGAGCCGCCAGGAGCAGGTGCAGGCGGAACTGCGCGTGCGCGCGCTGGAACTGGAGATCGCGGCGGAGGTGGAGACCGCCGCGAACCAGGTGGAGATCTCGCGGCGCCTCCTGGAGGCCATCGAGGGGAAACTCCTGGCGGAGGCGCGGGACGTTCGCGAAATCACGGACTTCGCCTATCGCAGCGGCGAAGCCAGTCTGCTGGAATTGCTCGACGCCCAGCGCGCCTTCAACGAGACCATGCAAGCTTTCAACGACACGCGCGCCGAATACGCGCAAAGCCTCTACCTGCTGGAAGCGGCATGTGGAAAGGAGGTGACCAGATGAACAGGAGATTTGTCTGCCTTGTGCCGGCCGGGTTGCTGATGCTCTGCGTTTCGGGATGCGGCAGGCGCGGGCCGGAACCGGCCCCGTCTCCGCAGCTTTCGAAAGAATCGCGGGAGGATGGCCGCATCGTCCTGCCGCCGGACTCTCCCAAATTGCAACAGATTCGGGTGGTGATCGTGGCGGTGCGCGGAGTTCCCGAGGAGTCCCTGACCGCTCCGGGCAAGGTTGAGGTCAACCCCAACCGGGTGTCGCGCGTCTTGCTGCCGGTCCCGGGCCGGGTGCGCCAGGTGTTGGTCAGTCTGGGCGACACCGTCGGCGAAGGGCAGGCCGTGGTTACGCTGGAAAGCCGGGAAGCCGACGCGGCGATCTCCGAGATGAGCCAGCTCCGTGCGCGGCGCCGGCAGAGGCTTTCGGCGCTCGGCAAAGCCGAAAAAGACCTGGCGCGGGCCGATCTCCTCTACAAGAACCGCGCCGCGGCGCTCAAGGATGTCCTTCAGGCGGAGAATGAACTGGTCCAGGCGCAGAGTGAGGTGCAGGCAAGCCAGGCAGAGGAGGACGAGGCGCAGAAGCGGCTCGAAGTACTGGGCCTCAAGCTCGACGGAAGCGAGCGTGAGGTGACGGTCCGCGCTCCCATTGCGGGAAGGGTGCTGGAGACCGCCGTGGCCCCGGGCGAGTACCGGACCGACACCGCCGCCAGCCTCATGACCGTCGCGGACCTGAGCACGGTGTGGGTCACCTCCAACGTGCCGGAGGGCAGCATCCGCCTGGTGCAGGTTGGCGAACCCGTCGAGATCGCCCTCGTGGCCTATCCCGGCGAGACCTTCCGCGGCTGCGTTACGCGCATCGCGGACATGGTGGACGCGGAGACGCGCACAGTGAAAGTCCACGTCGAGTTGCCTAACCCTCAAGGCCGGTTCCGCCCCGGGATGTTCGGGAGCATTTCGCACTCGCACGGGCTGCGCAGCGTCCCGGTGGTGCCCGCGGAGGCGGTGGTGCGCAGCGGCGGGCGGGCCTTCGTCTACCGGGAAGCCGGGGCCGGCGTCTTCGACCGGGTTGAAGTTTCGGTGGATGCCCCACTCAACGGCATCGTGCCGGTTCGCTCCGGCCTGCGCGCCGGTGAACGGGTGATCGCGGACGGAGCCGTACTGCTGGCGGGGAACTGAGGCAAAGAACCATGTTTCAGGCAATGATCGACCTGGGCTTCGAGCGGCGGTTCCTGGTGGTTTTCTTTGCCCTGTGCCTCGCCGGACTGGGGATGTGGAGCCTCTCGGAGCTTAAGGTCGAGGCCTACCCCGACATCTCCGACCTCCAGGTGACGGTGGTCACCCTGCACCCGGGATATGCCGCCGAAGAGGTCGAGCAGCAGGTATCGGTGCCCCTCGAGCGGGCGCTGAACAGCGTGCCGAACGTCATCTCCCGGAGGTCCCGCAGCATTTTCGGCCTTTCCGTCGTGGACCTGAGCTTCGACCACGGGGTGGATCAACAGGACGCCCGTCAGATGGTTCTGGAGAGGCTGCGAGACGTGGCTCTTCCGGATGGCGCGGAGCCGACGCTGGCCCCTCCCACGACCCCGGCGGGTGAACTCTACCGCTACCGTGTGACGGGCGCCGGCTTTGACGATCTCCGGTTGCGGGAGCTTCAGGATTGGGTGATCGCCCCCAGGCTGCTGCAAGTGCCGGGCGTGGGCGACGCTTTCCCTTTCGGCGGGCTGGTCAAGCAGTACCAGATCGTGGTCGATCCCATGGCTCTGTACCGCTACGGGCTCTCGATTCAGGATGTGGCCCGGGCCGTCGACGCCAATAACCAGAACGCGGGCGGCTCCATGTTGGTCAGCGGGCAGCAAGGGCTGGCGGTACGGGGACTGGGGCTGGTGCGCTCGGTGGAGGACATCGAGAGCGTGGTGGTCGCCTCCAGCGGGGGCACGCCCGTATTTGTCCGCCAACTCGGACGGGTGGAGGTTGGCCACGCGCCACAGGCCGGCGTCTTCGGCCTCAACGACGAGAGCGGCGGCGTGGAGGGCATCGTAGTCATGCGGCGGGACGAGAACCCGAGCCAGGTGCTCAAGGGCGTAATCCAGGCCGTGGAGGAACTGAACGCCTCTCCGCTGCTCGAAGGCGCGAGGATCGAGCCGATCTACGACCGGACCGAACTGGTGGCGAACACTCTCCGCACGGTCTCGAGGACGCTGCTGGAGGCCCTCGTTCTGGTTTTTGCCGTCCTTCTTCTCCTTCTCGGCAGTCTGAGGGCGGCGATTCTTACGGCCATCGTGATACCGCTGAGCCTCCTGTTCGCCTTTGCGTGCATGTACTTCGCCGATATCAACGCGAGCCTGCTGAGCCTGGGGGCGGTCGATTTCGGGATCATCGTGGACGGCACCCTGGTGATGGTGGAGTACATCGTGCGGCGTCTGGCGGCGCGGGATCCGGAATCGTCCGTCACGGAGACCGTCAAGGCGGCGACGGCCGACATGCGCCGTCCCATCTTCTTCTCCATGCTGATCCTGATCGCGGCATACCTGCCGTTGTTCCTGCTGGAGAGGGTGGAACGGCGCCTGTTCATGCCCATGGCCTTCACCATCGCCGCCGCGCTGGTGGGGTCGCTGCTTCTCTCTCTCACCCTGGTCCCCGTACTGGCGACTTACTTCTTCCCCAAGGGGGTGAAGCCCTGGCGGAATCCGGTCTTGCGGTGGCTGACAAGGGGGTACGAGCTGGTTGTGCGTTTTGTGCTGGCACGTCCCGTGGCCGTGGCCGCCGCCACCCTCGCCGTGATCGGTTCCAGCTACTGGATGGCGAAGAAACTCGGGACGGAGTTTCTGCCGCAACTGGACGAGGGCGTCATGTGGATCCGGGCCAACGGTCCGCCGGGCATCTCCTTGCAGGCCTCGGCCGAAGTGGGCGCGCGGATACGGTCCATCTTGAGGGAGTCCCCCCAGGTGAAGCTGGTGACGTCCCAGACCGGACGCCAGGAGTCGAACACGGAACCGTTTGGCCCAAATCGAAACGAATTTCTGGTGGGGTTGACGCCTTACTCAACCTGGCCCCCGGGGATGAGGAAATCCGATCTGGTCCATGGATTGTCCGAGACACTCCGCAGCCGCGTCCCCGGCGTCAAGTTCAACTTCACGCAGCCCATCATCGACATGGTGATGGAGAACGTGACCGGCTCGTCGGGCGACCTTGCCGTCATTATCGCAGGGCCGGACCTGGCCGTGTTGCGAGAAAAGGCGGAGCAGACCTTACGGCTGCTGGAGAACGTGCCGGGCGCGGCGGACACGTCCATCGAGCAGGAGGCGGACCAACCCCAGGTGCGGATCGAAATCAACCGGCAGGAGACCGCGCGCTACGGCATTAACGTGTCCGACATTCAGGACGTGATCGAACTGGCGATCGGGGGCCGGCCGGTTACCGAGATGTTCGAAGGAGACCGCCGGTTCGACATCGTCGTGCGGTACACACCCGAGGCGCGCAGCACGGTGGCCGGAATCGGCGACATCCTGGTGACGGCCGCCGACGGCGCCAGGATTCCGCTCTCGCTGCTGGCGAATGTGAGGATCACCGACGGAGCGTCCCTCATCTCGCGGCGCGAAAACCTGCGGATCATCAGCGTGCGCACCAACATCCGCGGGCGGGACCAGGGCAGCTTCGCGGCCGAGGCCCAGCGGCGTTTTCAATCCGAGGTGAGTCTCCCGTCAGGCTACCGGGTCGAATGGGGCGGGCAGTTCGAGAACCTGAGCCGGGCGCGCCGGCGCCTGGCGTGGATTCTGCCCATCACCATTGCGCTGATCTTCACCATTCTGTACTGGACTTTCAATTCTGTGCGTAAAGCCGCGCTCGTGCTGCTAACCGTTCCGCTGTCGATGGTGGGGGGCGTGGCCGCCCTGCATCTGAGAGGCATTCCCTTCAGCGTTTCGGCGGCGGTGGGGTTCGTTTCGCTTTTCGGCGTGGCGGTGATGAGCGGCGTGCTCTACGTCGCGGAGATCCAGCGCCAGCGCCGGCACTCTGACCGCCCGCTGAAGGAAACCGTGCTGATCGGGGCTTGTGTCCAGTTCCGTCCTCTGGTGACTCTGATCACGCTGGCCTTGTTGGGCATGCTCCCCGCCGCCCTGGCCACCGGCATCGGCAGCGACATCCAGAGGCCGCTCGCTACCGTGGTTATAGGCGGGCTGGTCTCCACTCTGGGGCTCACGCTGATCGCGCTGCCCGGTCTCTATTATCTCGCGGAACGGAACGGCAAGACTTAGAGCAGGCCGCGGCGGACCCTGGTGTAACATGGAAAGTTGACTGCATGAAAGCACTGTTCGAGGAGCTCCGGCCCGGCAGCAAAGACTGGGTTCTGGCGAAGAAGATCGACCCGCGCCGCCTGCCGGCTCACATCGCCGTCATCATGGACGGCAACGGCCGGTGGGCGAAGCGCCGCAACCTCCCGCGCGTGGCCGGGCACAAAGCCGGGGCGGAGGCGGTGCGCGCGACGGTCGAGGCTTGCGCCCGCCTGGGGATCCGGTTTCTTACTCTGTACGCTTTCTCCGCCGAGAACTGGAAACGCCCTCAGGACGAGGTCAGCACCCTTTGGCGGCTGCTCCACGTGTATCTTCGCAAAGAACTCTCTAACCTGCATAAACACAATGTGCGGCTGACGGCCATCGGGAGGCTGGACGCCCTGCCGGCGGCGGCGCGGGAGGAACTGGAAGCCGCCATCCAGGCCACTCAGGCCAATGACGGCCTGCAAGTCAACCTCGCCCTCAACTACGGCGGCAGAAACGAGTTAGTGGACGCCTTCAACGAGATTCTCAAAGAGCAGTGCGGGCGCGCCGCCCCCGGCAGCCTGCGGGTGGACGAGGCCGGCATTTCCGCCCATCTCTACACGCGGCACCTGCCGGACCCCGACCTTCTGATCCGCACCTCCGGGGAGATGCGGGTCAGCAACTTCCTGCTCTGGCAGATCGCTTACTCGGAGCTGTATGTCACCGAGGTGCTCTGGCCAGATTTCCGGCGGCACGATCTCCTGTTGGCGATCGCCGACTTTCAGAAACGGGACCGGCGCTTCGGCGGCTTGAGCCGTGTCCCACCGGCCCGGCAAGGCCGCGCCTGCGGAGACCCCCATCCACGATGAAGCGGATCGCCACGGCGGCTGTCCTGGCGCCCCTGATCGCCTGCGTGGTGTTACTGGGACCCGCCTGGCTTTTGTGGCTGGTGACCGCCATGGTCGCCGTGCTCTGCTTCCGTGAGTACGGAGCCATCGCGGCCGCCTACGGGTTGGGACATCCCGGCCCGGCGGGGTACGCCGCGGGCCTGCTGGTTCTGCTGCTCCCGCGCGCCGACGCGCTGATGATCACGCTCATCTGCCTGCTGGCACTGGCTCTGGTGGCTGGATCCGGCGACCTGTCGGCCGCGCTGCCCCGCGCCGGCGGATTCCTGCTCGGCGTGATCTATATCTTCGGCCCGTGGCGCAGCGCGCTTGCTTTGCACGCGGCGGCCCCCCGCTGGCTGTTCCTGGTCCTGGCCGTGAACTGGCTGGGCGACACTGCCGCCTACTATGCCGGCCGCGCCTGGGGCCGGCACAAGATGGCCCCCAAGTTGAGCCCCGCGAAAACCTGGGAAGGCTGCGCGGCCTCGTTGGCCGCATCCGTGACGTTCGGATATCTGTTTCTCGCCTGGGCGATGCCGGACTTAAATCTCGCGCTGAGGATCGGAATACCCGTAGCCGCCAACGTCGCCGGCCAGGCGGGCGATCTGGCGGAGTCCGTTCTAAAGCGCGGCGCCGGGGTGAAGGACAGCGGCCGCTCGCTGCCGGGACACGGGGGCTGGCTTGACCGGGTGGACGGCACGCTGTTCGCCCTTCCTGTGGTTCACCTGATCCTGGTAGCCGTGGGACGTGCCGGCTGAGGCGGTCCGCCCCTTGAGCTTGCTCACGCCATCCCGCAGGTGCCGCTGTTGGGACAGGCGCCGGCCGATGGGCACCCGGCGGGCCGGGAGGGCTGTTTGGCTTCGGAGACTGCCACGGCGAAGGTTGAAAGGCGCATGGTGACGCGGGGCCGCCCGCATGAGGGGCACGTCACGCCCGCGGCCTGGCCGGCACGGGCCACGCGCTTCTCGAACTCAGCGTCACAGTCTTCGCACCGGTACTCATAAATCGGCATTTCAGTTCCCCTCGTCCAACAGCAACATACATATTCTATCAACCAGCGCCCGGATCTCGGCGGCGGGCGCGGTGTAGTTGTTCACCAATACGGCGAAGGCCAGCGTAGAGCCTTGCTTCCCCGTGGCGTAGCCGGCCAAACCGTTCACCCGCGTCATGCTTCCGCTCTTGGCGCGGATGCTTCCCGGAGGCGCCTTCTCAAGACGATGCTCCAGGGTGCCTTCCTTCCCCGCAAGGGGCAGGAGTTTCAGCCACTCCTCCCTCAGAGGCGATGCGTGCATGTAGGCGAGCAGGCGCGTAAGCGCCCGGGGCGCAACCGAGTCCAGCATGGAGAGACCCGAGCCGTCCACCAGCGAACATTCATCCTTCGGAACTCCCACCTCGCCCAAAAACGCGCGCAACTCCTCGAGCGCCGCCTGCCTGGAGCCGGTCGTCCGCCGCACACGGCCAACCTCGCGGAGCACCAGTTCCGCGTGCAGGTTCAGGCTCTCTTTGCTGGTGATCTCCAGGATTTCGGAGAGCGGCGGCGAGGCCAATCGCGCCAGTTGGACCCCGGCCGCAGCGCCGGGCCTCGCCTGGCTTTCCATTTCGTTAACGAAGCGATGCCTGGCGACGGGCTTGCCGCCGATCGTCACCCCCCGGCGCGCCAAAGCCTCGTACAGCGCCGTGGCCGCGTACTCCGCCGGATCCTCGACCGCGATGAAACGGCTGGTTGGAGAGCGCGCCGCCACCGTGCCCCAGACGCGAAGCTGGCGGGACCCTTGCATCCGTTCGAGCTGGATCCTGGTCTCCCCCGCGGCCGCCGTTCGGACGCGGTTTTCGATGACGAAATACTCAAGCGGCGGCGAGAGCCGCAGTTGCGCGGGGCCGCCGGCACGCGACGAGGGGTGGATGCCGAGCGCCAGCCGGTTCTCGTTGAGCGTCAGCGCGCTGACCGGCGCCCCGTAGTCCCACAGTGCGTCCTCCTGCGCGCGTCCCTCGGCGTAAGGTTCCCAAGGATAGGCCGTGTCGTCCCCCACCACGTTCCCGTCGATACGCTTCACCCCATGAGCCGTGACCTGCGCCGCCAGGTCCTCGATCGCTTGCAGCGGGTCCCCGGCGGCCTGCTTGCTGCCGAAGGGCATGGGCCGTCCCGATAGCGTCGGGTCTCCGCCTCCCACCAGCACCAGGTCCCCGGCGATCCGCCCGGCGGCATCCGGCGGCCCGCCGGCGGTCACCAGGGTCGTGAACCGGTAATCCGCTCCCAGCCGGGACAGCGCCAGCGCGGCGGTCCAGAGTTTGGCCGTGGAGGCCGGCACGAAGGGACGGTCCTGCTGGTAGGCGGCCAGAGTCCGGCCGCCGGCCAAGTGGACCACGTGGATGCCCCAGAATCCGCGCCTGGCCGGAGGGATGGACGAGAGGACCGCTTCTATCTCCCGGTTCAGCCGCTGTGCAGCGAGCGGGTGCGGCAGTAGCGAGGCCGCCAGGATCGCGGCCACAAGAACGGCCCTGCTTCCCAGCCGCGGCGTGGGCCGGGTCGCTCTCCGGGGTGGGCACATCGGGGTGGACGGGAGGCTCATGCCGGCCGCGGTCTCCGGGTCAGCCTCGCATAGGCCAACAGCAGAACCGCCAGCAGAAACACCGCGCAGGAGCCCAACATCGGAAGAAAGATGACAACCCTGATCCCCCAGAGGTGAGCGTAGAGGCCCATCGTAGCGGGCGCGAGCCAACCGCCCGTGGATCCCCAGGAGAAGATCCCGTTGAAGAACCCAGGGTGGTAGTAGGGGAACCGGTCGCCGATCATCTCGGCTACCACCGGATAGATGGGAGCGAATCCCGCTCCTACAAAGAGCACCCCGCTGGCGGCGCCAAACAGGTTTCTGGTGAAGTACAGGATGGCGCACCCGAACAGAGCCGAGAGAGTGCTGAGAAACAGCAGCCTCCCGTGGCGCACTCGCGGGAGAACCGGCTGCAACGCCACTCTGCCGATCAGGAGTGCAAGCCAGTAGACCGAGAGGATCTTGAGAGCCACTGCGGGACTGGCGCCCAGCCGCTGCACCAGCAGAAGCGGCAGCCAGCCCGCCAGCGCCCACTCGTTGCCGAACTGTATGAACAGCAAGACGCTGAACACCAATGCGCCGGGGCTTTTGAAGTCGTTGAAAGCCTCCCGCAGAGTCGGCTGGGGCGGTGGTGGCGCGGCGGAGAACCTCGACTTGGCGAAACTCCCGGCGAAAAAGCCGGGGATCAAGGCCAGCAGCACGAGAATACTCGGCACCGTGTAGACGTAGAAGGCTCCGGCCACCAGGATTACCACGAGCAGGCAACCAAGGCCGAAGAAGGCGCCGGCGAGATTCAACGTGGCCGCCCGATCCCGCGCATACAGCGGCGAAATGGCGTGGAAAGCCGCGTTCGTCAGCCACCCGAGGCTGAGCCCCAGCAGGAACAGACCGCCCACACGCCACCACGGAGACGCGGCCATGGGAACCGCGGCCAGATACAGGAAGCCCGCGCAGGCCGACCCGGAGGAGAGAACCAGAAGGAAGCGCACGCCCTTGCGGGACAGCAGAACCTGGGCCGGCTTGATGGAAGCCAGCATCCCGGCGTTGAGGCTCAGGAAGTAACTGCCGGCCACCAGGAATTGCGAACTGACATGGAACCCCCAGGCGGGGAGGATGGCGCCCAGGAACGCGACTAGGATACCGGAGAGGAGGAAGCCGGCCAAGCTCTTCCGGACGAGCGAATCCTCCCGCAAACCCGCCGCTCCACCGGATTGGCCAGGGGACATCGCCGGCGCTTCCATTTCACCGACCACCACCTGCGTATTGTATCTCGCCGCGCGCTCCGCCGGGCTCCGGATTCCGGAAGACCGGCAGCGGGATCTATGAGAAACCGGAGCCGCGTCCACCTTAGTTGCTTAATCCTAAAGAACTTACGCCTGGCAGGGAGATTGCTCGCCCATTTTGGGGGAGAGGTTGTCTGGGTTTGGTGGGTTGCCTCTCCTGGTGGGTTCCTGGGCCCCGCTTCGCCGGCGGGGTTTTCCTTTTTCTTGCCTTTGTTAGACTGGAAGCTCGCGCCCTCCAGGGCAGAGAATCGTGTGCCCCCGCCGGGCGCCCCCATGCCAGGCATTTACGCACGCTGGATCAATTCCTGGGAACTGAGGCTGGCCGGGCGTGACCCCAACCGCAGAGTCCTTCCGTTTGAGTGGGGTCTGGACTGGCTGGGGGAGGTTGAACCGGCCGCGGACCCACCGGACTGTCTGCGCCGCTACGCGAACCGTGCGGTTCGGGAGTCCGAGCAGTTCTTCGCATTCCAGCCTCCCGCGGACTACGACCTGCGGGGAGACACGTTGACGTTCACCAGTCCGGTGGTCTCTCCGTATGCGGAGAACAACCGGGTGTATGGCCGCTACTTCCCCGCTCGCCGGGATGGGGGGCGCGCGGTCCTGGTTCTCCCCCAGTGGAACGCGGACGCCTCCGGTCACGTGGCGTTGTGCCGCCTTTTGAACCGCTTCGGGCTGAGCGCGCTGCGGCTCAGCCTGGCGTACCATGACCGGCGGATGCCCCCGGGCGAACGGCGGGCGGATTTCCATGTTTCCAGCAACCTCGGCCGCACAATCCACGCCTGCCGCCAGTCGGTGATCGACGCCCGCGCCTGTCTGGAATGGCTGTACCGGCGGGGCTACCGGCGGCTGGGCATCCTGGGAACCAGCCTCGGCTCCTGCATAGCGTTCATCGCCGCCACGCATGATCCCAGGGTCCGGGCGGGCGTCTTCAACCACGTTTCGATGTGGTTTGGGGACGTGGTGTGGACGGGGCTTGCCACGCGCCCGGTGCGGCAGGGATTGAATGGCGCTGTCACGCAGGATCTGCTGCGGGAGTGCTGGGCGCCGATCAGTCCCGCCAGCTACGTCGGCCGCGTCGCGGGCCGGGACATGGACAGCCTGCTGGTATGCGCCCGGCACGACACGTCTTTTCTGCCCGGGTTTTCCAAACAATTCATAGAATTAATGTTTAGAACAACTTCCAGGGTGCGTGTAGTCTGGCTTCCGTGCGCCCACTACACCACGGGCGAGTTCCCGTTCAACCTGCTGGACGGGTTCGCCATGTGCCGCTTCCTGGCCGCCCGCCTCTGAGACGCAGCCGGGGCCCGAGTTTTCCGTTGACAACGCGGCGCGCCGATTCTAGTATGGATTCAGTACTGAGAAAGGAGGTGGTCCAGCAAAATGTTATCTGGCAGTAGTACCAAGCGCGAGGTGGCCGACTGTTAGAGTGACCGTTCCGATGTAGCCGGCCCCGTCTCAGTCGCGGGACCAACGTTCCTGTGGACCGGTCGCCTCGGCGCATAAAGCCGTGCCTCAGGATCTCTCCTTTGGCTACCGAACCCCCGCCCCGCCGTGAGGCGCGGCGGGGGTTTTCCATTGCGCTGCAACCTGGCGGGCCGCGGCCGCCCCGCATGGGCATCCCGGCGCCGGCTCGGGCGCTGACCGCTCGAGGATCTGATTTGACTTCTTCCGGGGGCGTCCTGTAAGCTAAGATTTTCACAGCAGTTAAGCTGAGAGGCTAAGTCTGTCCATGAGCACGCAATTCCCGTCCGGGAAGGACATCAAGCGCGAGTGGCGCCTCATCGACGCCCAGGACGCGGTTCTGGGCCGCGTCGCCAGTCAGGCCGCGCGCCTGTTGATGGGGAAACATAAACCCTCCTATACGCCTTTCCTGGATTTGGGCGATCACGTCGTCATCATCAACGCCGCCAAGGTGCGGCTCACAGGCAAGAAAGAGGAGCAGAAACTCTACCGCCGGCACTCCGGCTACCCGGGCGGGCTGACCGAGACCAGTGCGCGCGACGTCCGCGCCAAGAGCCCCGTCCGGCTGGTCGAGTACGCAGTGGCGGGAATGCTCCCGAAAACCAAGTTGGGCAAGCAGATGTTCCGCAAACTGAAGGTCTACGCCGGAGACCGGCACAAGCACCAGGCGCAGAAGCCGGTCCAGGTCGCGGCGGCTGGACGGTAGCGGGATTCGAAAAGAGAGGATTTAGTGTGGCAGCCACGCTAGTACAGCATTTGGGAACCGGGCGGCGCAGGCGCGCCGTGGCGCGCGTGATCCTGCGTCCGGGCAAGGGCCGGATTATGGTTAACGACCGGGAGTTCGAGGCGTACTTCTCCACCGAAGCCGCCCGTTCGCTGGTCCGCCAGCCGCTTCTGGCCACCGAGACGGCGGACAAGTTCGACGTGTTGATCAACACCGGCGGCGGCGGCCTTCAGGGGCAGGCCGGGGCGGTACGTTTGGGCGTTGCCAGGGCGCTGGTCGAGTTCAACTCGGAACTGCGGCCGAAACTCAAGGAGCTCGGCTTTCTGACCAGGGACCCGCGGAGCCACGAACGGAAGAAGTACGGCCAGAAGGGCGCCCGGAAGCGGTTCCAGTTCTCCAAGAGGTAGCAGGACGTTACGGATGCCGGAGTGGCCGTGGGGATGCAGAGCCGGCGCACCGGCATTCACAATGGTATGTTCCTTCCGCTTGCGCAAATCCCGTTTGGACCGCGCGGGCGGGTCAGCCCAGCAACAAGCTAAGGAGGAAGTTTGCCGTCTATCTCGATGAAGGAATTGCTCGAAGCCGGCGTTCACTTCGGGCACCAGACCAAGCGCTGGAATCCCAAGATGAAGGAATACATCTTCGGGGAACGCAACGGGATCTACATCATCGACCTTCAGAAGACCCTGAAGCTGTTCAAAGACGCCATGCGGTTCCTGGGTGAATCCGCCGCACAGGGCAAGACGGTCCTGTTCGTGGGCACCAAACGGCAGGCGCAGGAGGCGATCGCCGAAGAAGCCAAACGCTGCGGCATGTTCTACGTCAACCAGCGCTGGCTGGGCGGGTTGTTAACCAACATGGTGACGGTTCAGAAGTCGATCAAGCGTCTGAAGATGCTGGACGCCATGGCCGCCACCGGCGATTGGGAAGGGCGTCCGAAAAAGGAGATCATCCGGCTGGAGCGCGAGCGCAAGCACTTGCTACAGAACCTGGAGGGGATCAAGGACATGGCCCGGCTGCCGGACGTGCTCTTCGTGATCGACTCCAGCAAGGAGGCCATCGCGGTCCGGGAAGCGCGCAAGCTCGGCATACCGGTGGTCGCCGTAGTGGACACCAATTGCGACCCGGATGAGGTGAGCTACGTGATCCCGGGCAACGATGACGCGTTGCGGGCGATCCGGCTGTTTACCAACAAGATCTCCGACGCGATCATTGAAGGCAAGGCGCTGGCTACCGAGCAGGACTTCGCCGCCGAGCGCATCATCTCCGACGAAACGGCTCCCGAGGAGATCCCCGAGTACACGCAGTACGTGGACCCGCGCTACGCCGAGCAGCTCATGGCGGAGAGCATCCCCGACGAAGACCTGCCCTCCGTCTCGCTGCCGCGCAACAACCCGGCCATTCAGGGTCCGGAAGCGGTCCCGGATCTGGAGCAGTAGCGCCGGAACGCCGGCCTCCCGCCCGCGCCGGCCGTGCGCGGCCGCCGGGCGGCATGTGGAGACTCAATCGCTGTTCAGGAAAAACTATGGCGGAAATCACTTCCCAGCTTGTCAAGCAGCTCCGCGACCGCACCGGCGCGGGGATGATGGAATGTAAACGCGCCCTCGAGGAGGCCAAAGGCGACCTGGCCGAGGCCGAGGTCGTCCTGCGAAAGCGAGGCATCGCCGCCGCCGGCAAGAAGGCGGCGCGGACGACGGGACAGGGCGTTATCGGAAGCTATATACATCCCGGGGCGCAGCTCGGCGTCTTGCTGGAGGTCAACTGCGAGTCCGACTTCGTGGCGCGGACCGACGACTTCCGGCAACTGGTGCATGACATCGCCATGCAGATCGCCGCGCTCGATCCCAAGTTCGTGCGGCGGGAAGACGTGACGGAAGCGCTTCTCCGGAAGGAACGTGAGATTCAGAAAGAGCGAGCCCTGGCCGAGGGCAAGCCGCCGCAGGTCGCGGAAAAGATGGTGGAAGGCCGGATGAGCAAGTTCTACGAGGAGGTCTGTCTCTACGAGCAGCCCTTCATCAAGGACGGCACGCTCACCATCGGCCAGCTCATCGCCAGCCTCATCGCGAAGATCGGCGAAAACATCACCGTCGCCAGGTTTGTCCGCTTCAAGGTGGGCGAATCCGCGGCGGAGTAATCCCGCCACGGAGGATTCGTGCCCCGTTACAAGCGCATTCTTCTCAAGTTGAGCGGCGAGGCCCTGGCCGGAGAAGCGAGTTTCGGCCTGGACGCGGGCCGCGCCGGGACCCTGGCGGCCGAAGTGGCGGACGTCGCCCGGAAGGGCGTCGGAATCGGCATCGTGGTCGGCGGCGGGAACTTTTTCCGGGGCGTCGCGCCCGCCGCGCAGAGAATGGACCGGGTGACGGCGGACCACATGGGAATGCTGGCCACGGTCATCAACGCGCTCGCCTTTCAGGACGCGCTGGAGACGGCGGGCGTGGCCTCCCGCGTCATGACCGCGATCGAGATGCGGCAGGTGGCCGAGCCTTACATCCGCCGCCGGGCCCTGCGGCACCTGGACAAAGAACGGGTGGTGATCTTCGCGGGCGGCACGTCCAATCCCTATTTCTCCACCGACACGGCGGCGGCGCTGCGGGCCCTGGAAATCCGCGCTGAAGTGCTGGCCAAGGGCACGCGGGTGGACGGCGTTTTCGACCGCGATCCCTTGAAACACCCGGACGCCGTTCTCCACCGGAGCATCTCGTACACGGACGTCCTGGCCCGGTCGCTGGGGGTCATGGACGCCACGGCGGTCGCCATGTGCCGCGACAATGCCCTGCCGGTGGTGGTCTTCAATCTGGGCGTGCCGGGCAATATACTGCGGGTAGCAATGGGTGAGACGGTAGGGACTTTGATTCACTCTTGAGGCGATATGAAACCAGGAACTCCATCCGCGACAAGCGGTCAGACATTCCAGTCGATCAAGGAAATCGAGAACCACGCCAAGGGCCGAATGGAGAAGGTGCTCGCCGGTTTGCAGCACGAAATGGCCTCCGTTCGCACGGGCCGCGCCTCGATCGGCCTGCTGGACGGCGTCCGCGTGGACTACTACGGCACGCTGACGCCGCTGAACCAGGTGGCCACGCTGCACGTGCCCGAGCCGTCCCTGATCACGGTCCAGCCGTGGGATGTATCCCAAATCGGCGTCATTGAGAAAGCCATCCGCTCCGCCGACCTCGGACTGAATCCGAACAACGACGGGCGCGTGATCCGGGTGCCGGTCCCGCCCCTTACCGAGGAGCGGCGCAAGGAGATCGTCAAGCACCTGCACGCGGTGGCCGAGGAACACAAGGTGGCGGCGCGCAACGTACGGCGGGACGCCAACGAGAATCTCAAGAGGCTGCTCAAGGACAAGGCCATCAGCGAGGACGACGACCGGCGGGCGCACGACGAGGTCCAGAAGATGACCGACGGCTACATCGCCAAGGTCGAGCAGGCCGCCAAGGCCAAAGAGAAAGAGATCCTCGAACTGCGGTAGGGGCGGGACGCGGCCGGCCGCGCGCCGGGGCGCACGCCTATAACTGTACCTTGGAGAACAGGTACGTGCCCAGCGCGAGCAGGCACGCCGTGAGAGAACTCATTACCGCGAGGTCCGTCGTGGCCCCGAAGTGGTAGCCGCCGCCGGTGAGCGCGCCGCGGAGCCCGTCTACCCCGTAAGAGAGCGGGTCAAACGACGCGATGATCTTGATGGGACCGATGGTGTTGTTGAGCGGGAACAGGGCGCCGGAGAGAAAGAAGATCGGCATCACCAGGAAGCTCATCACCAACTGGAACCCCTGAAAGTCCTCCAGCACCGAGGCGATCGCGGTCCCCAGAGCCGTGAACATCACCGCGATCAGCCCCATATACAGGAAGGCCAGCGGCCAGGCGTGCCAGCCGGCCGGGCGGAAGCCCACCAGCAGGCACAACACCACGAGGATCAGCCCCTGCAACATGGCCACGGTCGCTCCGCCCAGGGTGCGGCCGATCATGATCATCAGCCGCGGCACGGGCGCCACCAGCGTCTCCTTCAAGAATCCGAACTGGCGGTCCCAGATCAGATCGACGCCCGAAAACAGAGCCGTGAACAGGATGGACATGCCGATAACGCCCGGGACCAGAAACTGGATGTAGCTGCCCTCCCCGGCTTTGGCGAAGGTCGGGCCGAAGCCCAGCCCGAAGGCGAGCAGATAGAGCAGGGGCTGGCCGAGCGCGCCCACGATCCGCGCGCGGCTCCGCACATAGCGCTTCAACTGCCGGATCCAAAGCACGTAGACCGTGTTCACCGGGGCCTCCGCGTCCACATCCGGGCGATGTTCCGCATCTGGTCCACGCTGGAAGCCTCCTCATCGCGAATCGTGGCGCCCGTCAACGCCAGGAATGCCTGCTCCAGAGTCTCCGAGCCGGTTTGCCGCTTCAGTTCCGCCGGCGAGCCCTGCGCCACGATGCGGCCGTGGTCGATGATGGCGATCCGCTCTGCCACGCGCTCGGCCTCCTCCATGTAGTGGGTGGTCAGGAACACCGTCACCCGCTGTTCTGCGTTCAATTGGCGCACGTGGCTCCAGAGCTGATTGCGCGTCTGGGGGTCCAGGCCCAGCGTCGGCTCGTCCAGAAACAGGATCTTCGGGGTGTGCAACAGCCCGCGCGCGATCTCCAGCCGCCGGCGCATCCCTCCCGAGAAGGTCTTCACCAGATCGCCGCGCCGGTCCCACAGCTCGAACATCTTGAGCAGCCGCTCGATGCCCTCCGCCCGCACCCGGCGCGGCACGCTATAGAGGAGCCCGTGGAAGTCCATGTTCTCGTGGGCGGTGAGCTCGTCGTCCAGGCTGGCGTCCTGGAACACGATCCCGAACCGCTTGCGCGCTTGATGCTGCTGGCTCACCGGGTCCAGGCCGTCGATCCGCACGACTCCGGAAGTCGGCCTCAGCAGCGTGGTCAGCATCTTGATCGTGGTGGTCTTGCCCGCGCCGTTCGGCCCGAGGAAGGCGAAGATCTCGCCCTCGTTCACTTGAAACGAGATGTCCCGGACCGCCTCCAGCTCACCGAATTTCTTACAGAGGTTCTCCGCTTGTATCATCCCGGCCGCCGCCGGAGGGACGCCGCTTGCCAGTTCCATCAGAACGGGTTCCCCTGCTCGAAGACTACGTCCATCGGAATGCCTGCCCGGGCCACCCGCCGCAGGTCGCCGCCCAGAACGGGACTCGCGCCGCCCGTGTCGCGCAAAAACGCTTTTACGGCGTCATAGTCTCCATCGCCTTGCAGGCGCAAGATGGACTGGGCCAGAGCGGCTATCGCCTCCTTCATCCTGGCCTGATCCACACGGTATGCGCCCGAAACCGCGTCTCTGGAAAACGCCCCGCGCTTCTCGAAGAAGTTGAACTGCGTCAGGTTCGCGCCGGCGTGGGCGCTCGCCGCGCCGAAACGGACGCTGCGGAAAATGCCCGCCAGGAAGGTGACGTAGTTGTCCATGACCGACGTGTCGCCATACTCGCCGAGCGCGTGGAGTTCGGTCACGATGTGAAGCCCGAGGATGTCAGCCTTGGCCTCCTCCAGCGTGGAGGCCTGGTCCTTGAGCGCTTCCCGGACCGTCTCCCGTCCCCTGAGAGTGTGTTTGATCCCCAGGCCGTGCGCCACCTCGTGAAACATGGTGTTGGCGAAGAAGGCATCGAACTTGACGTGGGCGCGCTGGTCCGGAGCAATGAGGACACCGGCGATCGGAACCAGGATACGGTCGAACTTGGCGCGCATGGCGTTTTTAAGCTGGAGCCGCCGCGTGCCCTTTTTGAGTTGGATCTCCTCGTCGTTCGGCAGGTTAATGGCGATGGTCTTCGATCCGGCGTTGCAGTCCCCGGCATAGTAGATGACATCGTAGGCGTTCAGATCGGAGTCCGTGCCGGGCTTCTCGCGCTTGTACCCGGGCGGGACCGGCAGCCCTTCCTGGAGCGAGGGCAGCAGCCTGGCGTATCGCTCCAGCCTGCGGCTCCATTCCTTGTCCTTCACAAGCAGGTAGGCCTCATAAGCCGCCTTCAAGCCGAACAAACGATCCTCGTAGGTCTCGATCGGCCCGATGACGGCGTCCAGGGTGTTGTTCTTCATCTCCAGCCACGCCAGGTCGCTTGCGCGGTAATCGTCCGTGAGCAGCGCCTGGGCGCGCAGTTGAAGGTACCGTCGCAGCCCCGGATCATCCGCCAGCCGCGCGGCCTCGCGCAGCCTGGCGGCGGCCACTTTGAGTTCAGCCGCGAAAGCCTGGTGATAAGGGACCGCGGCCAGGCCGCCGCCTTCCGGGCGGGTGACCAGGGTGTAGAGGCTCCGGAGTTGCGCGCCCGCATCGGCGGAGGCGGAAGCCGCGGCCTCGAACTGCTCCTTGGCCATGTCCGGGGGATAGAAGTTGGCGCCCAGCGGCTTCGGCCCGAATCCCGCGACGAACGGGGCATTCCCCTCCAGCCGGTCCCACGGCCCGTAGTTAATCTCCGCGTAGAGCCGGGTATCCGGGTCGCTGATCTTTGCGAGCAGGCCGTACTTGTCACCGTACGCCTGTTTCCAGAAAAGGTCATCCATCACCCGGGCGGCTTCGATGAGCGGCGGGAGCATGTCCCGTTCTTTCCCGGTGAGGGCGCCCGGGTCGATCTGAAGCCGGACCACGGCATACTGAGCCAGCCGTTCTTTCATGGGTCCGGTTGGGGCCTTCGGCTGGGGCTCCGGACGGCGGCACCCGGTCGCAGTGAGAGCCGCCGCCAGCGCCAGAGCTAAGAGAACTCGCATGGGTATCTCTTAGCGATTTTAGCTGGATGCGCCCGCCGTCAGGCCGCCGTTCCTTTCGCGGCGAACGGCGCCGGCTTGGGCTCCAGGCCGGCTTTGGCCAGCAGCGCGTAGACCGCGAAACCGACGATGAAGCTATAGAGCGCCGCCGGTTGCAGGTATGACACGGTTTCGGGTGGGATGGGCAGGAAAGGCAGAATGCCCACCACAAACCCGAGCGCCCAGGCGCCGTAGCCGGCCCAGTTGATGCCTTCGCGCGGTCCCGCCCACCTCTTTCCGGACAACAGGTAGTCCGCCAGCATCGCTCCGCAGACCGGCCCGAAGGACGCGCCGATGATGGTGAACAGGCCCACCAGGTTGGCCGCCACTCCGGTAATGGCCAGCAGCACGGCAACGGTTGCCGCCGCCATGGTGGAAGCCATCCTGGATACGCCTGGAAGCATGGTGGCAAAGCTGTTCCCCGCGATGAACGCGGAGAAACACGCCGGCGCAATGGACGCGATGGCGAACAGGAAGAACATCACCGTGGCCAGGACGCCGCCCGTGCCGGTGATCACCGTGTCAAAGGTGTAGCCCTGCGTCATGCCCAGTCCCTGCGCCCCCGCCACCGCCAGGATGGGAAGCCCGCCGGCGACCAGGATCGCCAGGGTGACGCCCACCAGTCCGCCCCACCTGACGTCGCGGCGGTCGCGGCTGTTGATTCCGAAATCGGCGCCCGCCGCTCCAGCCGTGGCGAAGAAGCCGATCACGATCTGAAGCAGCAGCATGAAACCGATATAGGGTTGCGGATCCGGCGGCTGATACCGGCCGATGCCCCCCGCCGTCCGGAAGAATACGAGGATCAGCATGAGCAGCGGGATCAGGCTGAGGTAGGTTGCGAAGCGCGCCACGTACTTGATCCCCTTGACCCCGACGTAGGACATCCCATAGCCCCACAGAATCGCCACCACGGCAAAGGGAAGTGTTCCGGGCCCGGCCTTGGAGCCCAGACCGTTGAAGATGAAGGTAGTCGAGACGAAGATGTTGACCGAAACCCATCCCGCCTGGAGCGCGCCCATCAGCAACCCGGGCATGAGGTATCCGCCCGTCGTGCCGAAGGTCGAACTCCCGACGACGTAGAGGGGATAGCCGGTCTGCATTCCCAGCATGGCCGGGGCGCGGTAGAACAGGAAGTAGCTCAGGAGCCCCGCCACCACCAGCGCCGCCAGACACAGGCCGACGCCGGCCCGGTCCAGTGTGCCCCGGGCGATCTCCATGTAGAAGACGACCCACAGAAAGACGCCGGCATAGCTCGGGGCCGTGTTCTTGTACCACGGCGCGCGGTTGGATGCCGGATTCGGTACAGCCTTGGCGATGTAGTCAGGCAGCATGGACAAACTCCTCTTGAAATGCGGCAGCCGCCGCGAATGTTCGCCTCCACGGCCGCTCCCTTACGCTCGCGGTTCCGTGCCGGACCTCGGACGAAACCGCGGGTGTTAGCGAGCGGACACCGTTCTCACACTGACTTTGTCGGCGGCGGGGAAATCCGTCGGGACCTTCTGTGTCACCTTCCCCGTGGCCGCCCATTCCGTTCCGCGCTGCATGGTCGCGATGAAACCGGCGCAACTCATGGCCGCCAGGTCGTGCCCCAGGACGGAGTGAAAAACGCGGCCTTTCCCGTAAGAGAGAACCATGAGGATGGGCTCGTCCCGTCCTGTTCCCTTGTTGGCGGGGTCCGAGTAGGCGGTCGCCAGCACCGTCATGTTCTCCCCCGGCCCCCGTAGCGTGGCGTACAGTTCGTCGGCCGCGTGCATCCAGGCCTTCGGCAGGTCCCTGGTGATCGGGTGGCCGGCGTCACGGGTGACGACTTGAAAGGGGAGGCGGGCGCCGTGGCTCCCCGCCGGTCCCGGCGAGGTGTCGGAGACCAGTTTCCCCTCCCTGAAATACCAGAGCGGCCCCGACTTCTCGTCGCGGCCGCGCCACCCGCCGATGCCGATCATGAGGTTGAACGCGCGCCATCCGGGGAACGAGTTGTCCGCGCCGTGGTAGACCACCAGGCCGCCGCCGTTCTGGACGTACTGCTCGAAGGAAGTCTTGAGCTCCGCCGGCCACTGGTCGTCGCCGGTGTCGTAGTTCAGAAGGATGACCTGGTAGTTGGTGAAATCCGGCTTGAACCGGCTGAAGTCGCCGCCCACCGGAGGCGAGGTGACCTGGTCCACCCGGAACAGGCCGGCCTGTTGCAGGATCTCCTTCAGGAACGGCGAAGTCGGCTCCCAGGGATGTGAGCGGGATTGCTGGCCGTCCAGAAGCATCACACGAATCGGTTCGGCCGCCCGCAGCGGAAGGCCGCACAGGGTCAAGGCTCCCACCATCAGGAAGCCGGTAAAGAACCGCTGTCCACGCCGCATCTGGAAATTCCTCCTTGCTTGCCGCTCAAGCCACTATACCTCCGTTTTCGTGCTATTGTCATAGGTCTGGGTAGTGAGAATAGGAGCAAATTACACATGGCACGATTCATGCGACTCAAAGTACTCAATACCATGGTGGAAACGGGGATGGTGCCCGTCTTCTATCATGCCGACCTGGAAGTAGCCAAGAAGGTCGCCTCGGCGGTGTATGCGGGGGGCTGCCCGTTCCTGGAGTTCACCAACCGCGGCGACCACGCCTGGGAAGTTTTCACGGAACTGGAACGATATCTTGCCAAGGAGGTGCCGGGGATGATCCTGGGCGTCGGATCGATTGTGGATCCCGGCACGGCCTCGCTCTATATCAACTGCGGCGCCAACTTCGTGGTGGGCCCGATCCTCAACCCCGATGTGGCGAAGGTCTGCAACCGGCGCAAGATTCCTTACAGCCCCGGTTGCGGCAGCGCTTCGGAGATCTCGGAAGCCGAGGAACTGGGCTGTGAGATCGTGAAGGTGTTTCCCGGAGGCGAGGTCGGCGGGCCGAAGTTCGTGAAAGCGGTCAAGGGTCCCTGCCCCTGGGTGTCGATCATGCCCACCGGCGGGGTGGAGAGCACCGAGGCATCGCTGAAGGCCTGGTTCGAGGCCGGGGTCTCCTGCGTGGGGATGGGCTCGAACCTGATCACCAAGGAACTGCTCAAAGCGGGCGACTACGCCGGAATCACGGCGAAGGTGAAAGAGACGCTCGAGATTATCCGCAAGATCCGGGGAGGGAAGTAGCCATGGCATTCAACATCAAGCCCCGCGAACAGTGTATGTGGGATGCCGCCGCTCTGGGCGAGATCATGCTGCGGCTGGACCCCGGCGACGGCCGCATCCGCACCACCCGCACCTTCCAGGTGTGGGAGGGCGGCGGTGAGTACAACGTGGCGCGCGGCCTGCGCCGCTGCTTCGGCCAGAGGACCACGGTGGTGACCGCCATCGTGGACAACGAGATCGGCCGGCTGCTCGAGGACCTGATGCTCCAGGGCGGCGTGGACCTCTCGCACGTCAAGTGGATACCCTTTGACGGCATCGGCCGCGCGGCCCGCGTGGGCCTGAACTTCACCGAGAAGGGTTTCGGAGTGAGGGCGGCCGTGGGCTGTTCGGACCGCGCCTACTCGGCCGCCTCCCAGCTCAAGCCGGGAGACGTGGACTGGAAGAAACTCTTCGTCGAAGAAGGAGTGCGGTGGTTCCACTGCGGAGGCATCTTCGCGGCCCTGTCGGCCACCACGGCGGATACGGTCATTGAAGCCATGGAGGCCGCTAAGGCTGCCGGAACCGTCATCTCCTACGACCTGAATTTCCGGCCGTCACTGTGGAAGTCCCAGGGCGGAACGGCGCGGGCGGTGGAGGTGAACCGGAAGATCGCCTCGCTCGTGGACGTGATGATCGGCAACGAGGAGGATTTCACGGCCGCCCTGGGCTTCCAGGTGCCCGGCCTGGATGAGCACATCTCCAAGCTTGATCCGGCGAACTTCAAGAAGATGATCGCCGAGGCGGTCAGGATGTATCCCAACTTCCAGGCGGTGGCGACCACGCTGCGCAACGCGAAGACCGCTTCGGTCAACGACTGGGGCGCTATCCTCTGGACCGGCGGCCAGTTCTACGAGGCGCCGCTGCGCGAGAACCTGGAGATCTATGACCGGGTGGGCGGCGGCGACAGCTTCGCGTCCGGCCTGGCCTACGGATTCCTGGCCGGCAAGACGCCGCAGCAGGCGGTTGAGTACGGAGCGGCGCACGGCGCCATGGCCATGACCACGCCGGGCGACACCAGTATGGCCAGCCTCAAGGAAGTCGAATCGGTCATGAAGGGCAAAGGCGCGAGGGTGGTGCGGTAAGGGAGGCGGTTTGATGCGACGACATGCCCTGACCCTGACATTGCTCCTGGCGGGCTGCGTGGGGCTCGCGGCGGCAACGGCGGACGAGGTGGCCCAGGCCGAGAAAGCCTGGGCCGCGGCCGTCGTGAAGGGTGACCACGCCGCGCTCGACAAACTCCTCGCCGCGGACCTGATCTACACGCACTCCAGCGGCGTGGTGGAAAACAAGAACGTCTACTTCGGCAAGCTGAAATCCGGCGCGCTGAAGTACGAGTCCATCCAGCACGAGGACATCGTCGTGAAGCCGTACGGCGACGCCGCGGTCCTGCACTGCAAGGTTCGTATGAAGGGCGTCTCCGACGGAGCGCCCTTCTCGGCCTACGCGGTGATGACGCACGTATGGGTCAAGCAGGGCGGCTCCTGGAAGCTGGCCGCCCACCAGGCCACGCGCCTGCCCTAGAAACGCGGCCGCGGAAGACCGGCCGGATCGGGTGGCGGACGTCAGTCAAACGCCAGTTTGGTCTGCCACTCCTTCCAGACCTTTCCGACCAGGTCCACGCCCGGCTTGAGCGTCGGCTTGCCCGGCCGCCAGCCTGAGGGTGTAGCCTGGGCGCCTTTGGACTCCCGCACCAATTGGAAGGCCTGGACCTGACGGATCGATTCGGCCACGTTGCGGCCCACCGGAGGAGTCAGCACCTCGTATCCCTGGATGACGCCGTCCGGATCGATCAGGAAGCGGCCCCGCGTCTCCACGCCGGCTTCCTCGTCGTAAATCCCGTAGACCTTGCCAACCTTGCCGCCCGCGTCCGACAGCATCGGGAAGGGAACGCCGCCCGCCACCATCTTGGAGAGCTCTTCGTCGTTCCACATCTTGTGAACGAATACGCTGTCGACGCTCGCGGACAAGACCTCAACACCAAGTTCCTGAAACACAGGATATTTCTCGGCGACCGCCGAGAGCTCGGTGCTTCAGACGAAGGTGAAATCACCCGGGTAGAAACAGAGGAGCACCCACTTTCCGAGGTATTCGGAAAGCTCGACGTTGACGAACTTGCCCTTATGATATGCCGGCGCAGTGAAGCCCGGCGCCTTTCTTCCGATTAAGACCACGGTGGATTCCTCCTTCGGTTGTTCCTGGAGCGTCTTCGCAGGCGCGTCCGGCCCCCCCACGGGACCCCCAGTCGGCCGCGCGCATCCAGGCTTGAATTCTTCAGGCATGATTTCCTCGCCTTCTCGGAACTGCGCCGGGATGCCTTTGGGCAAGTCCGGCTAGAAGTAGTATACACCTAACCCGCGTCCCACTGGGGCTCTTGGGAGCCGGGAACGCCGGAAGCGGGAGAGCGGGCGCCGGCAAAACGGGGCGCGCGGAGTTCGCGGGCGGCGGGAACACAGATCAAAGGACTACCGCGGGGCAGCCGCTCCCGGTTCCGGCTGTTCGTCTCCTACTGCCAGGAACACCGCCCAGGCGTGCGCGTGCTCGGTTCCTTCCGCGGATGTAAGGGTTGCCTCGGCTTGGATTCTCCGCTTGTGGCGGCGGGTGACCCAGCCGCGGACGAACATGGCCGAGCCCGATTCGACGCGGCGCCGGAATCGCACGCGCAACTCGGCTGTCAGCGCCTCGCATAGAGCGGCCACGGCTTTCGACATGGCCTCGTCGAGGACCGTGGAGACGATTCCTCCGTGAACGATTCCGCGGAAGCCCTCCCAGCCGGAAGTGGGCCGCCAAACGGCCGTGAAGGCGCCGGAACCATCGCGCCGGTAGTGGATCCTCAGCCCGTGGGGGTTATCCTCGCCGCACGCGAAGCAGCCAGGGTGGCGAAGAGCGCGGGAAGAGTCCCCCCGTCCGGAGGGCCGTTCGGCTCGCGGCATGTGCTCCTCCTTGAAAATGTCTGCGTGTATGGATAGATGCAGGATACATCTAAAAGAGATCTACAACTATACTACGCTGGACCGGCCGGGTGCGCGGTCCACGCCCGGTTGATGAAGGCGCCGTGCCGGCGGGCGGCGGGCGTTCGCCCCACGGCCAGCCGCGCGAGCCAGATCTAGGTGGTTCATGCATCTAGGTCATGCTATTGTGGGAAAGCGAGAGGCCTTGCCTCCGGAGTGCAGGGCGAAGGAGAGAGGGTATGCCGCAGCGAGTGTGCCGGCGTCATGGAAAAGACTATCCTTGCACGTGCGCCATGGGGAATCTGTATCGTTTTGTCGAGCCGGTCGTGCTGCTGCTGCTGAAGCAGAAGGGACACTCCTACGGCTACGATCTTTCCGGTGAACTTCAGGCGCATGCGCTCACCGATGCCGAGATCGAGCGTGCTGCATTGTACCGCACGCTGAGGCACCTGGAGGCCAACGGAAACGTGGTCTCGGAGTGGGAGACCGACAAGGGCGGACCGGCGCGCCGCGTGTACCGGCTTACGGCGCAGGGAGAGCGGCACCTGGAGGAGTGGGCGGCCGTGCTGGATCACGTTTCGAAATCCATGGCCCGCTTCGTGCGTCAGGCGAGAAGCAGCCGAAGGCGGCGCACCGTCCGTGCGGCCGCGGCCGGTTGAGCGGGCAGGCGCGAGCCGGTCTTTCTTCACCCGCTCACGCCGTGGTGGCTGCTATTGCTGCGGCTGTGTTGGCTGAGGCCGGGTTCCCTGAGACTGGGTTTGCGGCGGCTGGGTTGGCTGAGGCTGCCGTGCAGCGAACCAGCGTCCGAAGCCGCGTCCCCGCCCACCTCCCCATCCCATTCCGGCGCCCCGGCCCTGCCCCACCGGCCGGCCGGTGATGTCGCAGATTCCGTCCTTGTCCTTGTCGCCCCAGGCATAAGGCGCGCCGCCGCGGCCTCGTCCGGCGGCCGCTCCCGCCGTTGCCGCCCAGCGGCCCTGGCCTACCGGCCGGCCTGTGAGGTCGCAGATTCCGTCCTTGTCCTTGTCGTTCCAGGCATAAGGCGCTCCCCCTCTGCCGCGGCCCATGACCGCCGTCCCCGACCCCGGAGGGGTCTGGGCTACCGACGCGACAGCGGCCCACACCAGAGTAACGAGGATCGCTATCAACAGGCTCTTGTTCATGTCTCCCTCCGCCCGCCTTAGAGCACACACCCTGCCACACGGCGAGCGCCGGGGATTCAACAAGTTACGGGTTACCGTCTCGCTGACTGGCGCAACAAGCGCGCAACCGGGCCCCTTCCGCGTGCAAAGCCTGCACTTGCGCGGCTGAGAGCTACAAAGAGCCGTACTTTGCGTAAGCTTCGGTGACGGACACGCCTTGCCGCAACTCCTCGCGCATGCCCTTTTCGCGGCGGTAGATGTCCTCGGCGGCCACCAGCACGTCCATGGTCATGTCCTTGGGGATGATGACCACTCCGTCAATGTCCCCGAACACGAAATCCCCGGGGTGGATGACCGTGGCGCCGATCTTGATGGTCACCTGGCACTCCGTGATGTCCCAGCGGCCGACCGAACTGGCCGAACACTTGAACTTGGCGAAGACCGGGTAGTTCATGGCGTTGACGAAATCCACGTCGCGCACGCCGCCGTCCACCACGGCGCCGGTGCAGCCTCTCTGCCAGACCGCCGTGGACATGATCTCGCCCCAGTGCGCGCAGTCCATGCTTCCGCCGGTGGACCACACCGAAACCGTTCCGGGCTTGATGCTGTCCAGGATCTTCAGGCGGGTCTGCGTGTCATCGTGGGCGACGTCCGCGCAGGGGTAGCCCTGACCGGTAAAGGCCACGCCGGCCACACGGTTGGCCTTGGTGAATGGGGTGATGTAGTAGGGCAGGACCTGGTTCCGGTATCCGTTCTTGTCCAGAATGTCCGAGATCGCACCGGTATAAAGCGCCTGAAAGCGGCTGGCCACTTCGGCTACGTTTTCGGGTGTGACTTGAGTCGAACCCATGTTGTCCTCCTCCAGTAAGGTCGAGCTGCAAACAACGAGCCTATCACGCGGGCCGTAAAATGTGCAACTTGCATCTAGAACCAGGTGTTTGCTAGTCTGAACCTCTGTCTTCGGCGGCCACGCCGCGGGAGGAGATTCGCGTGACCACAATGGATTCTCCGAAGGGCCGGGTGCGCTGGTCCCTGATCGGATGCATGTTCGCCATCAGCGCCATCGCCTACCTGGACCGGGTGAACATCTCGATAGCGGCCGGTTCCATCCAGCGGGAGTTCGGCCTGGACAACGTCCAGTTGGGCTGGGTGTTCAGCGCCTTCCTGCTGGGCTACGCCCTCTTCCAGACCCCCGGGGGGTGGCTGGCCGACCGGTTCGGGCCGCGCAAGATCGTGACCCTGGGAACGATCTGGTGGGGTGTGTTCACCGCGCTGACGGCCCTGATGCCCGCGGGTTTCGGCGCGGCGCTGGCCGCGCTCCTTCTGGTTCGCCTGGCCCTGGGAGTCGGCGAGGCCGTGCTCTATCCGGCTTCCAATCGCATGGTGGCGTCCTGGATTCCCTCGCAGGAGCGGGGCATCGCCAACGGCATCATTTTCGCCGGGGTGGGGGCGGGCGCCGGAATCACCCCGCCTCTGATCACCTACATCCTGGTGAACTATGGCTGGCGGTGGTCGTTTTGGGTTTGCGCGTTGATCGGCCTGGCGGCCGGCGCGATCTGGTTCTGGATCGCACGGGACCGGCCGGAGCAGCATCCGCGTATGAGCCGGGAGGAACTGGCGCACATCCAGGCAGGGTTGCCGCCGCAAAAGTCCGGCGACAGCGCGCGCCGGGCGGTCCCCTGGGGCAGGATCTTCTCCAGCAAAGAGGTTCTGGCGCTTACTTTCAGCTACTTCTCGTTCGGCTACGTGGCCTACATCTTCTACACCTGGTTCTTTATCTATCTCAGCAACGTCCGCGGACTGGACCTCAAGGCGAGCGCCTGGTATGCGATGCTTCCCTTCATCGCCATGGCCACGTGCTCGCCCCTGGGCGGCTGGATCGGCGACCAACTGACGAGGAAATACGGCAAGCGCGTGGGACGCTGCGGGCTGGCGGGCGTGGGCATCGGCTGCGCGGCGGTGTTCCTGGCGCTGGGCACGCAGGCCGCCGACGCGCGCCTGGCCACTCTCGTGCTGGCGGGCGGCGCCGGCGCCCTGTTCCTTTCCACAAGCTCATTCTGGTCCGTGACGGCCGACGTGGGCGGCAACTATGCCGGGACGGTTTCGGGAGTGATGAACACGGGCAATCAGCTTGCCGGCGCCCTCACGGCGTCCCTGACCCCGGTGATCGCCAACCAGTTCGGATGGAACGCGCCGTTCCTGGTGGCGGCGACGCTCTGCGCGTTCGGAGCGCTGGCCTGGTTCCTGGTAGATCCCGGCCGGGCCCTCGTCAAGTCCTGAGGCGCAGCAGCGCCCTGGCAGGCGCGCCGTCGCCCGCCAGAATTTTCAGGGGGAGGCAGATCAGGTCATACCTGCCGGGCCCGACGCGCGAAAGATCCAGCCCCTCGATAATCCAGACCCCCGCACCGAGCAGCGCCCGGTGCGTCTCGGCGCCGTCCTTCTTGTAGCCGCCGACCGAGAGGTAGTCCACACCCACCGTGCGCACGCCCCGGCCGGCCAGGTAGCGCGCAGCGTCCGCGGTTATGTAAACGTATCGAGGATCGAATTCCGGCTTGCGCCACCGCGCCGCGGCGCCGTAGGTCTTGAACAGAATCCGCTCCCCGCGCCGGATCCGGTGAAGGCGCAGTTCGTCAACCTTGATCGACTCGCGGTCCCGGATCGCGATCACCCGCGCCGGCCCGACGCCGGCCTCGAGCGGCATCGTATCGAGCCCGCGAGCCCCCGTGAAAAAGTGCCGGGGCGCATCCATGTGGGTGCCGGTGTGGGCGCCCAGGGACAGCTTCGTAACGTTCGACGACCCGCCGCGCGCAATCTCCTTGATTGGGACGATGGAGAACGGCGGGTCCCCTGGCCAGCAGACCATGCCGGGGTGCAGCGTCACGGAGACATCGATCCAGGTTCGTTTCATTTGACGTCCTTTCCGGCCCATGCCTTGTCCGGTGTTTTGGGGTCGTAGCCGAGCCTCCCCCAGTGCAGATAGAAAAGCCGGTCGGCTGATGGAGAAGATCTCACCGGAGCGTCAATCTCGAAGCCCCCCACCCCAGGTCCCGAGAGGCTCTGGAGCGTCTTCCGCACGAACACCGGGCCGCTCCACTCCGCTTCTGCATCTCCAGGCGTGAGGCGCCAAATCAGGGCCTTAGCTCCGTTGAGCGCGGGAGGAGCGTTCCCTTCGTAGGCGGCGGCCATGACCCAGGGAACGCCGGTCTCCGCAAGCTCTTTCAAGATCGGCGGAGTCAGGTCAGCGTGCGGGACCTCCGCGGTGACCATGCGTCCGGCCTCCCCGATGGCGCGGATCAGGTCGAGTCTTCCGGCGGAGGAACCGGCCACCTGCACGCTGCGCACCGCGGGGGCGCCGGAGAGGAGCGCCTTCAACTCCCCGCCGCCGGGACCCAGGGACTCCGGACGCAAGCTAATCGCCAGATCGACTCCGTACGCCGAAGCAATGTCGGAGAGCAGCCGCAGCGTCTGGTGAAGCCGCCCGGTGAAGATGACGCTCTGTTCGAAAACCAGGTTCAAACGGTTCAACCGGCTGCGGGCGAGCATGGCCGCCAGTTCTTCCCAGTAATCCCGGGAGTGAAACCACCCCTCCTCCAGGTGCCGGACCTGCACGGCAAACCTCACCCCGCGCACGGGGAACGCCGCGGAGCCGCTTGCGGGGGCCAGCCGCCCTGTGGACCGTATCTGTTCGGCGGCTTCCAGCAGACCGTACATGAGCCCGCGCAGGTCGCCGCCCGAGATCCGGACGCCGGAGATCTTGAACGACTCAGGAGCCCCGGTAGAGACCTCCGCCTGGATCCGGAACCGGCCGGCCGGTATGTTGCGCTCCGCCAGAGCGCTCGCGAATTCCTTCTTGCCGAAATCGACGGGCCCGCCCCAAACTGCGCAGGCGGCGGCCACACACAACGGCACCACGAGGTGAGGACGCATCCGGAAAACCACGGCGTAACCGTCATTATAAACAACTGAACCGAAGCGTCTCCATGAGCGCCCCGTGAGAGAAGTCGAAGACGGCGACAGCCGGCGCCCCTGCCTTGCTTGCGGAAGGCTTGCGCGCGAGGGCCTCTACGCGGGGTGGGGGATCAGGCAGAGGAAGCGCAGGATCTCCGAACCCGGGTTGACGAACTGGTGCATCTCGTTGCCGGGAACGAAGACCACGCTGCCGTACCGGATGGGCCGGTCGCCCTGGCTGCCGCGCACGACGCCCTGGCCCTCGATCACGAAGACCTCGTGTTCCCACTCGTGCTGGTGGTGGGGCGTGGAACCGCCCGGCTGCACCTCGACCACCCGCATGGCGAAGTTGGGCGCACCGTCGTTCTTGGCGATCACCCAGCGCATAGCCACTCCTTCCGCTTCCCCTGACGGGTTGGCTGCGACCTCACGGAAGTCCCGTACAATCATGGCGTTCCTGAATTCCTCCCCAGCTACCATTCCATGGTATCGCAGGACGGGCCGGCGGCTGCCATCTTCCTTCCGGTGGTTGTATTCGAGACACGACTAGTGTAAATATATACAGTAGTGACCTACGTCGCGCTGCACAACCACAGCTACTATTCGCTGCTGGACAGCGCCATGAGCGTGGACGACATCGTTGCGGCGGCAGTCGGGTACGGCATGCCCGCCGTCGGGCTGACGGACCGCGACTCGCTGGCCGGGGCCGTGCAGTTCTACAAACTGGCCCGGTCCGCGGGCATCCGCCCTATCATCGGCAGTGAAGTCACGCTGGCCGAGGGGGGCTCCCTGGTTCTGCTGGTTGAGAATGCGGCCGGCTACCGCAACCTCTGCCGGTTACTCACCACCCGCATCGGGCATCCCGAGGGGGTGACGCTGGAGAACCTGAACCGTTTCCGCGGCGGTCTGATCTGCCTTTCCTACAGCGGGGACCTCCAGTACAGGGAGATCTTCGGGCGTAACTTCGCGCTGGAGGTGTCGCCGCACAACGAAGCCGGCCTGCAAGCGGCGCGCCGCCTGGCCGCTCTGTCGCGCCGCCACCGGATCCCGCTCGTCGCCACGGCGCACGCGCACTACCGGGATCCGGCCGGCCGCCTCATGTACGACATCCTGTCGTCCATGCGCACCCTCACCCTGCTCGGCCAGGAGCACAAGGACAAGCACGGGGAAGGAAACTACCACCTGCACTCGCCGCAAGAGATGACGGAGCGCTTCCGGTCGTTGGAACAGGCGATCGGCAATACCGAACGCATCGCCGGGCGCTGCTGCTTCGACTTTGACCTGGGCGACATCCATTTCCCGCCTTTCGCCGTCCCCCCGGGCGAGACCGCCATCGCCCTGCTGCGGCGGATGGCGCGGGAAGGAGTGGCCCGCCGTTACGCGCCCGCGCCCAAACCCGAGGTGCTGGCGCGCCTCGAAAAGGAACTGAACGTCATCGAGGAGGTCGGCTACGCGGAGTACTTTCTGATCTTCGCCGGGCTGGTGCGCTGGGCCGGCGAGCAGGGCATTGAAACCCTGGCCCGCGGCAGCGCCGCCGGCAGCCTGGTATGTTACGCGCTGGGAATCAGCAACGTCTGCCCCTTCCGTTTCGGCCTGTCGTTTGAGCGCTTCCTGAACCGGGAGCGCATGCACTTCGCCAAACTCGCCGACATCGACCTCGACCTGCCCTGGGACCGCCGCGACGACGTGGTTCGGCACGTTATCGGCCGTTACGGCTCCGAGCACGTTGTCATGATCGGCGCGTTCAACACTTTCCAGGGGCGCGCGGCGGTGGCCGACATCGCCAAAACCTACGGCTTGCCGGAGCGTGAGGTGCGCCGGTTCACCGCGCACCTGCCGCACTTCAGGGGCGACGCCGAGGCCGTGGTTCAAACCACCCCCGAATGCCGCGGCTTGCCGTGGCGGGAAGAGCCGTACCGCACCATCCTCAAAATGGCCGCGCGGTTCGAGGGAATCCCGCGGCATGCCTCCATGCACCCCTGCGGCCTGGTCATCAGCAGCGCCCCGGCCGCCGACCGCATGCCGCTGTTCAGAAGCGCCAAAGGCTACCTGACCACGCAGTACGCGATGGATGACGTGGAGGAACTGGGGCTGCTCAAGATGGACCTCCTGGGGCAGGCGGGCCTGAGCGTGTTGCGCGACGCCTGCGCAAACGTCCGCGAGAACCGGGGGCGCGCGCCCGACCTCCGCGCCATCGACTACCAGGACGCCGCCACCTGGGAGACCATCGCCACCGGCAACGCCCGAGGCGTATTTCACATCGAGTCGCCCGCCATGACCAGCCTTCTGGTAATGACCGGCTGCCGCGACCTGGACTGCCTCACGGCGGTGGAGTCCATCATCCGGCCCGGCGCCGCTAATGAAGGCAAGAAGCGCGCCTTCGCGCGCCGCCACCAGGGACTGGAGCCCGCCGCCTACGCGCACCCTTCCTTGGAACCTCTGCTGGCCGACACCTACGGGGTGATGGCCTACGAGGAACACATTCTTCTGGTGGCCAACGGCTTTGCCGGGATGCCCTGGGGCCGCGCCGATATTCTGCGGCGCGCCCTGGTCAAAAACAAAGACCGCTCGAAGATCGCCCAACTGGGCGAGGAGTTTCGGGCCGGCGCCGTCGCGGCGGGGCGCACGCCCGAGGAGGCCGAAAAGGTCTGGGCGCTCGTGGAGGACTTCGCCGGCTACATGTTCAATAAGGCGCACTCGGCCGCTTATGCCGTCGAAGCCTTCCAGGGCGCCTACCTGAAGACGCGCTATCCGATCGAGTTTCTGGCCGCCGTGCTCTCCAGCCGCCGGGGTTTCTACGCTCCGATCTTCTATGTGCTTGAGGCGCTGCGGCAGGGGGCGCGATTCCTGGCCCCGGACGTGAATCTCTCCGAGCCGCGTTTCCTGGTTCGCGGTGACACCGTGCGGCTGCCGCTCGACCAGGTGAAAGGAATGACCGCCGGAACGCTGGAGCGGATAAACGCTTCGCGGCCGTTCCGGGACGCCGGGGAATTCTACCGGCGGGCGCACCCGTCGCGGGCCGAGTGGCTGGCGCTTCTAAAGGTGGGGGCGCTCGATTCGCTCGGTGAGCCGCGCGGGCGGCTTTTCTGGCGGCTCTGCCGGCTGGAAGCAAGGAAGTCCGGGGATATTCCGGGCTTTTTCGAAGAGGCTCCCGATCTTCAGGCGAAAGCAGGCGTGTCTCCCGGATCTCCTGACTGGGAATACGAGCTTCTCGGTTTTCCGGTAAGCTGCCACCCGCTCGACTACTTCGCGCCGGACGTGGACTGGTCCCGCTATGTGCCCGCCTCGGAAGTGAGCCGCCACATGGAGCGGGAGATTGATGTGTGCGGCCTGATTGTGGCGGAGCGGATACACCGCACCGGCCGGGGCGCCATGAAGTTCCTGACCCTGGCCGATCACACCGGCTTCGTCGAGGTGTCCCTGTTCGCGGACGCCTACCGGCGGTTCGGCCACCTGACTACACGCCCGGTGGTGGCCGTCACGGCGCTCGCCGAGCCGTTTGACAACCGTAAGGGAGTCATGCTGAATGCCACTCGTCTCAAGTTGCCGGGCGGCTCGATCAGAACTCGCAGCTCAGTTGGAGGCGGAAGGTGCGGCCGTCGTTGAGGGTGTTGGTGATCAGGCCGAAATCGGGATCGGTCAGATTGGCGCCGGGAGCGGCAAACTGGGCGGTGTTGAACAGATTCACCGACTCCGCCCGGAATTGCAGGATCTTTTCGCGCGCCAGGGCGAACCTGCGGGCCACGGCGGCGTTCATGTTGTAGATTCCGCCTTTGCGGAAGACGTTGCGCCCGAGGTTTCCGGCCAGTTCTCCCGGCTTGATGTACCCGAAAGCGGACCGGGGCAAAAGCGCCCGCGACGTGTCCGGGCTGCCGATCGTGCGGCCGAGGATCGAAGGATCGAGGATATTCGGCCGGTCCCCCAAAGCTCCGTCCACATTGCCGAATCCCGGGGAATCGGATCCGGACTGCACCAGGAACGGTGTGCCGCCCTTCAGCGAAATCACGGCCGAGAGCGCCCACCCTCCGAACATCCGGCGGACCAGCGGCGGCTGGGCGCTCCAGGCCGGGATGTCGTAGGCGAACCTCGACAGGAAGGCATGCGGCTGGTCGAAATCGCTCAGCCCCTTCAGGTCATGGTGCGAATCGAACTCCGACTGCCCGCGGTTCTGGGTCCGGTTCGACGCCGTGTCGCTGTAGTTCGCGCCCACGTCCAGGGCCTTGCTGAACCAGTAGGACGCGTCGACGCTCAGGCCCCTCCAGCGGGGGAGGAGCAGCGTCGCCCGCGCGGCGTCGTACCAGGCGAACGATCCGTTGAGCATGTGCTTCACTTCGGAAAGCCGCGGGTCGGGACGCCGGTCGTCGATCGTGGCCGTGGTCAGCGGGACGCCCGGAACCACGCGCGCGCGATTGATGTACCACATCTGGATGATCTTGGGCGTGCGGCTTCCAACATAGCCCAACTGCAACCGGAAAGCGCCGGGCGAAGCGGGTTCCCAGCTCAGGTTGTACTGCCCGGAGTACGGTGCGGCCAGCCTGGGGTCCAGGATGTAGAGCGACGTGCGCTGGGCTCCCTGCGGACCGCGCAGATAGGTCCCCACCGGGTCCAGCAGGTCGGGGTTGTTGATGACCAGCTTGAGGTTCCCGGGCGGGTTGAAGCGTAGTTGCTGGTAGGTCGCCTGCACTATGTTGTCGTAGACCAGGCCGTAGGAGGCGCGAAGCACTCCGAAACGGCCCGGCAGCCGCCCCGCCAGGCCGGCCATGGGCGCGAGGTTGTTGCAGTCGCAGGAGTAGGGAAACGTGGTGAGGCCGCCCGCCTCGGTGGGCACGGCCACGGGCTGGTAGCGCACGCCGATCGTCACGGTCAGGTTCGGCGTCGCCTGCCACTTGTCGCCCGCGTAATAGGATTGGTCCCAGTTGCGGAACCGGCGGCTGGTGTCGCCCACCGAGACGAAGATCTTGGTCGGAAGGCCCAGGCGCAGATTGGTGATTCCATCCCGTCCCTGGTCGTTCTGGAAAGAGAAGGAACCGAGCACGGAGTCGTTCTGCACGCCGTTCAGGTGGCGGCGCAGCAGATCGTACCCCAAGGTCCACTCGTGCCGGCCGCGCACCAGGCGCGCCTGCGCCGCCTGGCGGAACATGTTCTCCGCGCGGTCGATGGGAAGGTCCTGGTTAGGCCCGGCGCCCGACAGGCCGCTGGTGGACAGCCGCGGGCCCAGATTCCCGGGCTCCGGCACCAACTGGGAGGCCACGCGGTCGAAACCCAGCGAAAGGTTGAAGGTCGCCGTCGCGCTCGGCTGGCGCACCCAGGTGATCCGCGATTGATGGGAGCGCGTCGTCGTGTCGGGGTTCATTCCACGCACGAACTGAAACGCCAGGACCCGCTGGTGCACCAGTTGCTGGCGAAGCACCAGGCGGTCGCGGCTGGTGAGAGTCTGGTCGATGCGCGCGCTGGCCGTGTCGCTGTTGATCCGCTGGGGAGCATTCGTGTTCAACATCCTGGCCGCGATGTCGGTCCGGTTGGGCAACTCCGCAGGGTACGACGCCAGAATCCTGGATACATAGGCGGCCAGCAGCGGATCGGCCGTCAGGGGCGTCCGCTCGCCGGCGAGCGGCACCAGGACGTTGCCATTCACCATCCCGCGCACCTTCTGCTGACTCCCCGAAAAGGACAGGATCGAATTCCTCCAGAGCGGAGCTGAGAGGTCCGCGCCGTAGTTGTTTTCCCTGGCCGGCTTCACGCTCCCAACCTGAAAAAACGCGCGGCTGCTGAGGACGCTGTTCAGGTGCCACGCGAACAAACGGCCGTGGATTCCCTTGCGGCCTCCCGGCGCCACGTGCAGCGGGCCTCCCGGCGCGTTGCCGTATTCCGCGCCGAAGTAGTTCCGGTCCGGGCGGAATTCGGTGACGATCGTGGCGGTGGTCCCCAGGCGCGTATTCAACTCGCGCAGCAGGTTGTTGTCTACCAGGTTGAACTGAACGTTCTCGTTGCGGCGGCTCTCCCCGGACTGCGCGTCGGTCTGCCCCAGAAGGTTGAGCTTCGTCCGTTGCTCGATGGTGGGCGCCTGCGGGCCGGCTTGACCCGCCGCCGGTGGAGCCTGGGCGCGGACGCACAACACGGACGCTACCAGGCAGAAGACCGCACGCAGGGAAAATGCACTCACAAAGGATCCCCTTCTCCGGAACCGCGAGAGGCGTAAAGTCGATTGTAACCTACGGAGCGCGCCGGGGCCTCGCTAGAATAGAGGAAGGCTGCCGCGAGACTCGATGGGCTTTGCTTTCCTCAGGAAGATACGGCTGGCGCTGGAGATGATCCGGTTCGAGCATTCCGTGTTCGCTCTCCCCTTCGCGCTGGTTGGCGCCCTGCTGGCCTTGCGGGAAGGCGGCTTCGCCACGCAGGGTCTGGCGGGGAAGCTCGGCTGGATCGTGGTGGCTATGGTCGGCGCGCGCTCGGCGGCCATGGCCTTCAACCGGCTGCTTGACGCGGATCTGGACGCCCGCAATCCACGCACGCGTGACCGGCACCTCCCCGCGGGGCTGCTGTCGCGCGGCTTCGCCTGGGGTTTTACGGCGGCCTCCTCGCTGGCGTTTCTGATTGCCGCCAAGGCGCTCAACAGTCTCTGCTTCAAGCTGGCCCCCCTGGCGCTGGGCGTGGTCTTCTTCTACTCGTTCACCAAACGCTTCACGTCGTTCTCGCACCTGGTTCTGGGTTTCGCGCTGGGTATCGCGCCGGCGGCGGCCTGGATCGCGATTCGGGCTTCGCTCGACCCGCGCATCCTCTGGCTGACGCTGGCCGTCACCCTGTGGACAGCGGGATTCGACGTTATCTATGCCTGCCCCGACTACGAGTTCGACAGCCGGGAGAATCTCTTCAGCCTTCCACGATCCTTTGGCATCGCCGGTGCTCTGTGGATCTCGCGCCTCCTGCACCTGGGCATGATAGCCGCGCTCGCGATTCTCGTTCACAGCTTCCGGTTGGGTATGCTGAGCGTGGCGGGCGTGGTGGTGGTGGCGCTGCTTCTGTTCTGGGAGCAGAGCCTGGTCAAGCCGCACGACCTGTCGAGGGTGAACGCGGCGTTCTTCACCATGAACGGCTATGTCAGCGTGCTCTTCTTCCTGTTCTGGGCCGTCGATATCATCTTCCTGCGCTCCGGGGCCTGAGAATGCAGCCTGTTTTTGAAGATACGCGGCTGGCGGGCATCCATCAGAAGGTCCTCGCCGGCGAGCGCCTGGATTTCGGCGACGGCCTCGCGCTCTACCGCACCCGCGACCTGCTTGCGCTCGGTTACCTGGCGAACCTGGTGCGGGAGCGGCTGCACGGGAACATCACCTACTTCAACGTCAACCGGCACATCAACCCCACCGACGTCTGCGTGGCCAGTTGCCGGCTCTGCGCCTACGGCAAAAAGGCGAAGGATCCCAAGGCCTACACCATGTCGCTGGAGCAGGCCTGGGAGACCGCGGGAAGCGGGTGGTCCGAGGCCGTGACCGAGTTCCACGTGGTAGGCGGGTTGCACCCCTTCCTCACGCTGGACTGGTACTGCGAACTGTTCCGCGGACTCAAGCAAAGGCACCCGCGGGTACACCTGAAGGCGCTCACCATGGTGGAGGTCGGCTACCTGGCCGAGCGCAGCGGCCTTTCAACCCTGGAGACGCTCCGCAAGCTGAAGGAGGCGGGCGTCGACTCGCTCCCCGGCGGCGGCGCCGAGATCTTCTCCGAGCGCGTGCGGCGGATCATTTGCGACCACAAGATCGGCGGCGGCGAGTGGCTGCGCATCGCGCGGGAGGCGCACAGCCTGGGACTGCACTCCAACTGCACCATGCTGTACGGACACATCGAGACGGACGAGGACCGCGTGGATCACCTGCTCCGGCTGCGCGCCTTGCAGGACGAAACGCGGGGGTTCATGGCGTTCATTCCGCTGGCCTTTCATCCGGAAAACACGCCGCTTTGCCACATCCCTCCCGCCACCGGGTTCAACGACCTGACCAACATCGCTGCGGCGCGGCTGCTGCTCGACAATATCCCGCACATCAAGGCCTACTGGGTGATGCTGACGCCGCGCATCGCACAGGTGGCGCAGCGCTTCGGGGCCGACGACATGGACGGCACGCTGGTGGAAGAGCGGATCTACCACGACGCCGGCGCCACCACCAGCCGTTCCCTGCGCCGCCAGGAACTGCTGCGGCTCATCCGGGAAGCGGGCCGTGAGCCGGTGGAGCGTGATACCCTCTACCGCCCGGTGACGCGAGCCGGCACGACGCTGGCCGTCCTGGCGTGATGGCGCGCCCGCGGGTCCGGTTGCCGGAGGGGCGGCCGTAACCGCCGCGGGAGCTGCCGGCGTCCGGGAGGCGTCTGGCCGCCGGCTCTGCGCGCCGGGTGGAATGGCGGCAGAACAACCCGGAGGCCCAAATGTATAATCTCCTGGGGAGACGATCACGTGACATCTGACTCATCGCGCCGCGCTTTTCTCAGAGCGGGCCTGACTCTGCCCGCAGCCGAACTCGCCGCGACCCGCCGCGTTATGGCGGGGGCGCAGGGGGCGCCGCTCAATGCGGCGGCCGGTGTTGATCGTGTGGTTGTGTTGCCGGGCAAGACCTACCTGCGGGGGTGGGCAGGATACGGCGATCCGCCCAGGGCGTTCCGCGGGCCGGGCGCGCAGGCGCCGCCGGCGGCTCCTCTCCCGCCGGGCGGCCCTCCGCCCACCACAGCCTGGACCAAGGAATCCGGCCCGGGCGCCGTCACCTTCGCCAATCCGAATTCGCCGGTCACCACGGCGGCGTTTTCGGCGCCCGGGACGTATGTCTTGAGGCTCACGGCGGAGAACGGCCAGGCCAGGGCCTCATCGACACTGAATGTGACGGTGGAGATGCCGCCGCCCGCCGGCCCTCTACAGCCGGTTCACACCAAGAGATACAGGGTGAACAGCCCTCTCTGGAGCGCCCGGGTCAAGGCCCTCATCGCGAACTGGATCCCCCACTGCATCGACCAGATCAACCGTACGGACCTGACGCAGGGGCCGGGAGGGATCGACAACTTCATCGAAGCGGCGAAGGCCCTGAGGGGCGAGCCGCATGGCGGTCACAAGGGATATGTCTTCTCAAACGCTTGGGTCCACCAGACCGTGGAGTCGATGTGTATCGCCCTGATGATCGACCCGCAGGGAGATCCTGCGATGCTCAAAGCGCAGGAGAAGATGCGCGCCGCCCTGGAGGACTGGATCCCGAAGATCCTGGCGGCGCAGGAGCCGGACGGGTACCTGCAAACGGCGTTTACCGCCGGGTCGAGGGTGGCGGGAGACGGCAAGATCCAGCCAGGCCCCTTCCGCCGCTGGGAGCGCCGTGGCGACCACGAGGGGTACGTCGCGGGCTACTTTCTGGAGTCGGCGATCAACCACTATGTAATGACCGGCGGGAAGGACAAGCGGCTGTACGATGGCGCCAGGAAGCTCGCCGATTACTGGTATGACAACCTCGGTCCGCCTCCTAAAAAGGCCTGGTACGACGGCCACCAGGAGATGGAACAGGCGCTGGTGCGGTTCGGCCGTTTCGTCAACGAGGTTGAAGGCGGAGACCGGGGCCGGAAGTATATCGAGCTCGCCAGGTTCCTCCTGGACTGCCGTTATCACGCGGCGGCCGGCGAGAGGGAGCGGCAGGAATACGACCAGAGCCACCTGCCGGTCATCGAGCAGTACGAGGCGGTCGGGCACGCGGTGCGCGCCGTGTACAGTTACTCAGGGATGGCCGATATCGCCATGGAGACCGGCGACCCCGATTACCGTAGCGCCGTCAAGTCGCTGTGGGAAAGCATCGTCAACCGGAAGTACTACGTCACGGGCGGAGTGGGGAGCGGCGAAACCGCCGAGGGCTTCGGTCCGGATTACTCGCTGCGTAACCGCGCCTACTGCGAATCCTGCTCCAGTTGCGGGGAGATCTTCTTCCAGTGGAAGCTGAACCTGATTTACCACGACGCGCGTTTCGCGGACCTCTACGAAGAGACCATCTACAACGCCCTGCTCGGCTCCATGGATCTGGAGGGCAGGAACTTCTACTATCCCAACCCGTTGGAGGAGAACTCGCCGCGCGCTCCCTGGCACACCTGCCCCTGCTGCGTGGGAAACATCCCCCGCACTCTGCTGATGCTCCCCACCTGGATGTACGCCGGCAGCCCCGGCGGCATTTACGTCAACCTCTTTATCGGCAGCACCGTCACGCTGGAGAACGTGGCGGGCACCGATGTGGAAATGGTGCAGGCTACGGACTACCCCTGGAACGGGAAGGTCTCCATCACCGTGAATCCGAAGGTCCCCAAGCGCTTCAGCCTGAGGATCCGCGTGCCCAACCGCGGAGTGAGCCGCCTCTACCAGGCAGCCCCGGAGGTGAGCGGCGTGATCTCCATTTCCGTCAACGGCTCGGCGGTGAAGCCCGCCGTGGACAAGGGCTATGCGGTGATCACGCGCAACTGGCGGGCCGGCGACAGAGTCGATCTGATCCTTCCGCTCAAGGCCCAGCGCATCCACGCCAGTGAGAGGATCGAGGCCAACCGGGGCAGGGTGGCTTTGCGATACGGCCCGCTGATCTACAACATCGAACAGGCGGATCAGGACATCACCAAGGCTCTCAGTCCCGGCGCTGCTCTGGCCACCGAGTGGCGGGGAGACCTGTTGGGTGGAGTGACGGTCATCCGGAGCGTCTTCGCCGACGGCAGTCCGATGCTGGCGATTCCCAACTATGCCCGGATGAACCGGGGACTCGGTTCCCTGACTGGTTCGGCTCCCCCGGCCGCGGCGGACGGCGCCGTCCGCCGACCGCCCGGCCCCCCGGTTTCAATCGTCTGGATCAAAGAGCATTGACGGGCGGCCATCGGCCGGCGGCGGTATGCCTGAGCCTTATAGATGTAGGCCGCACCGTCCAGAAAGCTGAATCCGATGGCGCCCACCACCTGGCACGTGTAAGGGCACGGCGCCGCCCCGCCTTTATGTTCCCGCCCTGGAGCGCCGGGCCAGTTCGCCTAGGGTCTGGTTGGTTGTGACCCGATGCCCGCTGAGCGGCACGAGGCGCTCGTGAATTGTGTCGATCAGCCACTCCACCTGCGGGAAGAACATGGCCTCCAGTTCGGCGGCCGGCGTGATCCAGTTCCGGCTGCCGACGATAGCGGGAGGCGCGTCCAGGTAGTCGAATGCCAGTTGTGTCAGATTGGCCGCCACGTTCTGGATCACGGAACCGCGCTCAACGGCGTCGCACACCAGCAACACCTTGCCGGTCTTCTTCACCGACTCCACCAGGGGCTGGTAGTTGATCGGGTTGGCGGCGCGCAGGTCGATAAGCTCAGCCGAGAGACCGAACTCGGCGGCCAGGCGGTCGGCTGCCTCGACGGCCGTATAGAGAGCCGGGCCGAGCGTGATGATGGTAAGGTCGTTGCCGGCCCGCTTGACGGACGGCTCGGAAAGATCGATCTCGTAGTAGCCCTCGGGAACGCCCTCCTCGACGAACATCTCACCGTAGTCGTAGATCTTCTGGCTCTCGAAGAAGACCACCGGGTCGGTGCCCGACAGGGCCGCGTTCATCATGCCCTTGGCGTCGTAAGGAGTGACCGGGTACACCACCTTCAGGCCGGGAATGTGCGCCGCCAGAGCCGTCCAGTCCTGTGAATGCTGCGCGCCGTACTTGGCGCCGACCGAAATGCGCAGCACCACGGCCATGGTCAGTATCCCGCCCGACATGGCCTGCCACTTGGACAGTTGATTGAAGATCTCATCTCCGGCGCGGCCCATGAAATCGGCGTACATCAACTCGGAGACCGCACGGCCTCCCTCCAGGCCGTAGCCCACCGACGCGCCCACGATCCCCGCCTCCGAGATAGGGCTGTTGAACAGGCGGTGATAGGGAAGCAACTCCGTCAGGCCGCGGTAGACGGCGAAAGCCCCGCCCCAATCCCGGTTCTCTTCGCCGAAAGCGACCATGGTCGGATCGATGGCAAAGCGGTGCGCCAGGGCCTCAAACAGCCCATCCCGCACGTTGAAGGCCTTCATCTTGGGAACCGGCCTGCCTTCGAAGGTCGGGGTGCGGATCTTGCCGCGAATCTGCTGGACCCGAGGGTTCTCGCTGAGCGGCTGAAGCAACTCCGGCGTCCGGTCATCGCACTTTTCGACACGCCGGTTGGAGAACATGACGCGGTCGATCAGGTCCGAGTCGAGACCGATGCGTGGCGAGACCTCCAGATCGGCCGCCAGCTTGAACATCTCAAACACGACCGACTCCGTGCGCGACCTGACCTCATCGAGCGCGGCGCCGGAGAAATGGCCGCTGTCGCTGAGCTTCTTGTGGAAAGCGAGGATCGAGTCGGCCGCCATCCATTTCTCGATCTCTTCCTTGGAACGGTAGCTGGAGGCGTCCGAGGGCGAGTGTCCGCTGATCCGGTAGGTGACCGTGTCGATCAGCGCCGGCCCTTTGCCCTCCAGGAGGAGCTGTTTCTTCCGCTGGAAGGCGTCGATCACCGGCAGCGGATCGTAACCGTTTACGCGCTCGGCGTGCATCTGCTCCGGGTTCACGCCGGCGCCGATGCGGGCGATGAACTCGCAGCCCATGGTCTCGCCCCACGGCTGCCCGCCCATGCCGTAGAAGTTATCCATGCAATTGAAGATGATGGGCAGCCCCCCGCCCAGGGCCGGATCCCACAGCTTGCGGTATTGATCCATGCTGGCGAAGGTGATACCTTCCCAAACCGGGCCGCAGCCGAAGGAGGCGTCGCCGATGTTGCAAACCACGATGCCGGGCTTGCGGTTCACGCGCTTGAACAGCGCCGCGCCCGGAGCAATGGAACCGGATCCGCCCACCACCGCGTTGTTCGGATAGATTCCGAACGGCGTGAAGAAGGCGTGCATCGACCCGCCCATCCCGCGGTTGAAACCGGTGTCGCGGGCGAAGATCTCGCTGTAGGCGCCGTAGAGCAGAAACTTGCGCGCCAGTTCCTTTACCGTTCCGGAATGCCCCTGCTCGACCGGGCGCAGAATGGCGCCATCGAGGTAGGTGCGCATGATCTTCAGCAGCGCCTCGTCGTCCATATGGCGGATGGCCGAAAAACCCTTGGCCAGGATCTCGCCGTGGCTGCGGTGCGAGCCGTAGATGTGGTCGTCCGGAGTGAGCGAGAAGGCCATCCCCACCGCCGCGGCCTCCTGGCCCATGGAAAGGTGCGCCGGGCCGCGGTGCTCGTAGGTGACTCCGTTGCAGGCTCCCTTGATCTTGATCTCGTTGATGATCCACTCGAAATGGCGGATGGCGCACATGTCCATGAACATCTGAATCATGTCGTCCTTGGAGTAGCGGCCAAGCTCCTCCTCCACCGTCTTGTCGTAGGCGTTAACGTCGATGTCGTGGAAATGAATGCGGCTCCGGGCGAATGCTACTTCCGGTTCTATGGCAAGGGACTTAGGCATGCTTCTTATGACCTCCTATTCGGCCGCCCGCAGGATGGCTTCTTTGAGGGCCTCCGACACGGTCGGATGCGGAAAGACGATCTCGGCAACGTCCGAGGCGCACATCTCGGTCTCGATCATCGCCGCCGCGGCCACTATGAATTCGCTCGACAGGTCCCCGAGCATGTGCACGCCCAGGATCTCGCCGTATTTCGCCCCCACCAGGACCTTGACAATACCGGACCCGCCGGGATTCTCGATCAGGAAGCGGCCGGCGAGCGCCATGGGGACCGTCGACTTCTTGTACTCCACGCCCTGCGCTTTCAGCTCTTCCTCGGTCTTGCCGGCGCTGGAGACCTCGGGGTGCGTATAGATGACCGAGGGGATGGCGTCGTAGCGGACGCGCTCGTCGCCGCCGAACATGTTGGCGACCGCCACCAGGCCCTCCCGTGTGGCGGCATGCGCCAGCAGCCGCCTGCCGGTCACGTCGCCGCAGGCCCAGACGCCGGGAACATTGGTCTTGCCACGCTCCGAGGTCTTGATCCCTCTATGGTCGAAATCCACGCCCGCGGTTTCCAGGCCGATGCCCTCCACCACCGGAGCCCTGCCGGTGGCGTTCAGAACGCAATCAGCCTCCAGGGAAGCCGTGACGCCTTCGCTGTCCTCGTATTCGACGGCGCGGCCGGAGACCGCGTTCACCTTGCAGGAAGTCTTGATTTCGATGCCCTGTTTTTGCAGGGCGTCCAGCAGCCGCCTGGAGATGTCTCCGTCGCAGCCGGCGGCGATCTGAGGCAGCATCTCGAAGACCGTCACCCGGCTTCCCGCTCCCGCAAAGAAGCTGGCGAACTCCAGGCCGATGTAGCCGCCGCCGATGATGGCCACCCTCCCGGGCAGAGCCGTCAGGCCGAAGACCGAGTTCGAGTCCAGCACGCCGGGCGAGTCCAACCCCTTGATGGGAGGTCTGGCGGGCCGTGAACCGGTGGCGATCAGTATGTTCTTCGCCTCGTAGCTCTCTGATCCCACCTGGAGAGTGCTGCGCGAAGTCAGCTTGCCTTCCCCGCGGATCACTTCCACCTTGCTGCGCTTGAGCAGCGTCTCCACTCCCTGGGTCAGCGCGCCGACCACCTGGTTCTTTCGTTCCACAAGGGCGGCCAGATCGAACTGGACGGAGGAAACCCTGACGCCGTAGACGGAACCATTCTGGCAGTCGGTATAAAGCTTGGATGATTTCAGGAATACTTTGGTAGGAATGCAGCCGACGTTCAGACAGGTCCCGCCCAGGTACTGCTTTTCGATAATGGCCGTCTTCTTGCCCATGCGGCCGGCGCGCGCGGCGGCTTCGTAGCCGCCGGGCCCGGCGCCCAACACGATCAGATCATACATGCAGTTGCTCCTAGAGCTTCAACTCCGAGATGACTTCGATACTCTCGATTTGCTCTCTCAGGATCTTGAGAAAACGCGCGCCCGGAGCGCCGTCGATCACCTGGTGGTCGCAAGTCAGGGACAGGCCGATGTAGTCGACATATTTCACGCGGCTCTTGGCGCGAACCGGTTTCAGTTCGATGGAATCGACCCCCAGGATGGCCACCTGCGGCGGGCTGATGATGGGGGTGAACGAGTGGATCCCCAGATTGCCCAGGTTGCTGACGGTGAAAGTGGCGCCGGCCAGTTCATCCGGCGTGAGCGCGCCCTGCTGCGCGCGCGCGGTGAGATCCTTGACCCTCGCGGCGAGTTCGCCGATCGCGAGCTTCTCCGCGTTGCGCACGACCGGCGCCAGCAATCCCTTGTCCGTGTCGCAGGCGAAAGCGAGGTGGATCTCCGAACGTTGGTAGATCTTGCCGTCGATCAGCTCGGCGTTCAACTCCGGCATGCGAAGCAGGGCTTTGACCACGGCGAACAGCACCGCGTCGTTGATGTTGATGTCGGGGAGGCCGGCGGACTCGCGCGCGGCCTTGACCTTCTTTCTCAAGGCCAGCAGGCCGGTGGCGTCCGCCGAGGTGTGCAGGGTGTACTGCGCGGTGGTGGCCAGCGACTCGCGCATGCGCCGGGCCGTCATTTCCCGGATCTTGGACATGCGGATGGGAGGCTCCCCGAGATCACGGGCCAGGATCATCCGATTGACCCCGGTGCCCGTTCCCCGGACCTCGTAGCCGGTCTCCACGTGCTTCCGCGCCAGGGATGACAGGCGAGGCGAACTGTAGTAGATCTGCTTCAGATCCGCTTCCAGCACTCTGCCCCCCGGGCCCGAGCCCGGCCTCGCCGGCGGGACAAGCCCGTGCTCGACGGCGTATCTTCTGGCCCTGGGGCTGAGGAAGATCCGTTGGGAAGCGGCGGAAACCGCCGCGGCCGGCGCGCTGACCGCGGCGGGAGCGGGAACGGCCGCCGCTTTGGCTGCCGCGGACACCGCCGGCGCCGGAGCCTTAGCCGCGGGCGCCGGCGCCGCAGCCTGCACCGGGCGGAACGCTTCGGCGCTCTCACCCGGGCTGCCGATCACGCAGACGTTGGTGTAGACCGGAACAAGGGACCCTTCGGCGAAGAACAGTTCGAGCAGTGTGCCGGCGCCGGGAGAGGGCAGCTCGAAGGTTGCCTTGTCGGTTTCGATGTCCGCCAGGATCTCGCCTTCCGCTACGCTGTCGCCCTTCTTCTTTTTCCAGCCCGCGAGGATACACTCCTCTACCGTATTGCCGAGTTTCGGCATTTCAACCGCTATTGCCATGCGACTTGCGCCCTTCCGGCTACTTGTGGCCCTCCAGGAGCTTCCAGCCGGTTTCTACGAAGAACGAGAGAGTGCGCTGGGTGACGCCGTAGCCGACGAAGTCCTTCGGGGACATGCCGTTGGGTTCATAGGCCTTGACGAACTCCGGCAGCTTCTGGAGCCGCGCCAGCGAGTCGGCCGGGATCGGGTTGTCGATGCCCGTCTTGCGCGGCTGGTCATCCTTGATGAACCACACCTGCGGACCGGGGGCGATCGACATGATCATGTCCCCGCCGGCGAGTTCCGTCAGATGGTAGGGTCCGCGCAGAGCCGCGACCAGCAACTTCGCCTCGTAGCCCTTTTCCCGGTAGATCTGGTAAGCGCGTTTGGTGCAGGCCAGCCCGGCCCAGCGGATATCGGTTTCGGTGATGCTCGGGTCGTTGTCGTTGGCCACTTCCCGCAGGTAGTCATCCAGCCGTCCGATCATGATAACCGGGAAGCACTTGACCGGCTTGACGCCCTTCGCCTTGGCCCGCGCCAGACCCTTCTGGTGCCTTTCGGCGGCGGCCAGCACCTGCGGGACGGTGAAGCTCACCGTGATGGTGGTCGAGATGCCCTCCGCGATGCACTCTTCCTCGACATCCAGGCCGGCGGCGGTGCCCGGCAGCTTGACCGTAATGTTCGGAGCCCAGGAGTGGAAACGCCGCGCCATCTCCAGCATGGCCTTGCGGTCGCCGGTGCGGGACGGGTTTACCTGGGCGCAGACGTAACCCCGCTCTCCCTTGGACCGCTCGTACTCCGGCTGCAACATCCTGGCGCAGCGCGTGACGGCGATTCGCATCAGCTCTTCGGCTTTCTGCTCGGCGGGAAGACCCTTGGCGATCACCGCCTCGATCTCCTTGTCGCCCTTGGGGCGTTCCTTGGCGATCACCAGGTTGGAGAGATACGGGTTGCAGGTGACGCCGGTGGCGCCGTGCTCCAGCGCATAGGCCAGCTCCCCGGTGTCCGCAGAGTCGTGCCACCAGGTGGTCTTGGTGTTCGTAAGAACCCAATTCAGATAAGTATCATGATGCATCTATAACATCCTCCATGAGCGACAGTAAGTTTTTACAGATTCAGGTACTTCCGGCCGTACTCGACGCAGGCCAGGTTGTACTTGTCTTCGAGCTTCGCGGCCTCTTCAACCGACAGGCCGCTGGTCTTGGGCAGCGGCTGCTTGGGCGGGTTCTTGCGGACCAGTTCCAGCATGTGGGACATGTCCCGGCCCGGCAGCGGGCTGATGGCGTCGTCGAATGTGGCCCAATACTTCTTGGTGAAAATCGGAATCTTCAGCGGATCGCGGGTGATCATCTCCAGATTGATGATCATGTTCGGGTCCTTCTGGCGCAGCAGGTTGACAATCGCCTTCAGATCCACCATGCCCGTCCCCATCGTGACTTCGCTCAGCAGGAAGCCGTCCTCGTACATCTCGACGGCCATGTCCTTGATGTGCGCGCTGACGGTGTAAGGCGCCAGAATCCGGGCCGTCTCCATGGGATCTTCGCAGAGCGACATATTGTTGCCGAAGTCCAGGCAGACACCGATCCATTCGCTGGACATGCTCTTCATCCAGGCGGCCTGTTCCGCGGCGCGATAGCCCTTATGGTTCTCGTAACCGAGCGCGATGCGATGCTTGGCCAGGATCGGTTCCACCAGTTGCGACTGCTTCTTGATCCGGTCGAACTCGGCCTTCCAGGGCTCGATGGAGTCGTACTCCTCATAGCGACGGCCGGTGATCGCAGCGTGAAAACTGCGGGCGCCGGCTTCTTTATAAGCCACCACCTGCGCCTCAAACTCCGCCAGGCCGCTGGCGTCCTTGGGAAGCCTCGGGTCGCAGATCAGATGCATGTCGAGGGACTCGAGCCGCGCCCGGAATTTCTTGATCTCGGCCGGGTCCGTGGACGGAGGGTTGGTCTGCACCCCGCCCATGCCCATCTGTCTGCACTTTTCGATGATGTCGAAACCGCCCTGTCCCGGACCGCGCCTGGCGGGAGGCTGCCCCGTTCCGCCGCCGGGTGCCTGGCCCGCGCCACGCCTCGCGCCTCCGGCGGCTCCCATGCCGCCCGCGCCACGGCCGCCGCCCGCCAGCCTGGAATTGTTCGAAAAAGCGGTTGGAGCGCCCCCCATGCGGGGCCGTCCTTTGATTTGAGCATTGATGGACGAAGCCGTAGCTGACAGCCACGCCGGCGCCGAGCCGGCCACGGCAAGAATATCCCTGCGAGTCATACTGCCTCCTTATGATTGGGCCCCGAGGGCCAAACTTGATGATAGTCCACCGGGCCGCCGCATTGCAGCGGCCCGGCTCAGGGTTGGTCGAGAGTCAGGCGCGGGTCAGAACTCGCCCCGGATGGCCAACTGCATGTTGGACTGCGCCGTGCCGAACTCGCTCCAGGCGCCGCGGGTGCCCGTGAAGGTCCCGAAAGTGCTCGGGCTGTTGCGGTTAACGGTGCTGTTAGGCGTCGAGAACTGCGGCTGCTTGAACGGCAGGTTGTGGCCGTCCACCCGCAGCACCAGCTTCAGCCGCTCTTTCACTCTCCAGCTCTTGGACAGCGCGAACTGCATCCAGTTCACCCCGGGAGCCTCGAATACGTTGCTCCCCAACGATCCCACTGTGTAGGCGGCCGGGTAGGCGAAATCGGCGTACCGCAGGTAGGGATTCTGCGCCGAGGCCGGAAAACGCTTGGGCCCGATGTCCCAGTTAGACGGTTTGGCCTGCTCCACGGTGGTCAGCAGATGTACCTTCGGCGAGGTGATGTACTTGTAGGGGCTGTTGGACATGCCCACCGAAATGGGTTGGCCGGATTGCAGCGTGTGCGTCCAGGTAAAGTCCCACCCGCCCAGGAAGTAGTCCAGGAACCGGCTGTGGTTCATGAAAGACCGGTTCAGGCCGAAGGGCAGCTCGTAAGTGGCCATGAACGTGAAATTGTGCCGCACGTCGTGTCCCGCCCGCGCTTTGGCCGCCCTGTCATAGAACGACAGCGACCCGACGTCGGTCAGCGTCTTCGAATAGGTGTAGAACGCGTTGGCTATCAGCCCCCGGCTGTATCGTTTCTCCACGCGGACGGTGCTGCCGTGGAAGGAGTTGTGCCCGAAGTTTGAGTAGTAGTTGATGCTGCCGTAGTGCGTGTAGGGCTTGTAGTTCTGCTGCGCCTGGTAGATCTGGTCGAGCAGCGGTATGTTCCCCGAAAGCGTGACCGTAAGCGGGATCTCGTTGACGTTCCAACTGCCGCCCTGCTTCACGCCGGAGGCTCCCTGGTACATCAACTCGGCCAGCCAGGTCCGCGCGAACTCGTACTGAAAGCCGGCGGACCAGTTCATCGAGTAGGGATTCCGCAGACCGGGGTTGCGCCAGGCAGCGCCGCGGGAACCGTAGTTCGTGCCCACGTAGGGCACCGTGCCGTCCGGGAGCGTGTTGTAGTTGAGCGGACCCGGACCGTCCTTCAGATAGAAGGCGTGCCGCGGATCGCCGGTCGCCACGTTCACGTTGACGGTTCCGCTGTACTCGTCGAAACCGCCGCCGCTGCTCCCCATGTCCTGGCTGTAGACCCCGAACGAACTGCGGAACACCCACTTCCGCGTGAAGTTCCATACCATGCCCAGCCGGGGCTGGAAGTTGTTCAGGTCCCGCGAGCCGAGCAGCCCCTTGGGGTGGGTGACGGCGCCCATCTTGCCCGTCAAAGCGTCCACCACCGTCGGGTTGAAGATCGACTGCTGGCCGTACTTGGTGCTGTAAGGCGATTCGTACGCCCACCGGATCCCCAGGGTCAGCGAAAGGCCCGGCTTCAACTTCCAGTCGTCCTGGAAGTAAGCGTCGTGCTTCCACCAGCGAGGCAGATTGTTCGCCAGGCGCTGGCTGAAAGAAGCGGTGGAGACCGCGCCGAGCAGGAAGGAGGCGAAGGTCTGGCCGGTGTTGGGCGTGAAGGGCATGCTGGTGGCGGTTGTTCCGAAGTTGTAGGTCCCCGCGGGCATGTCCGCTGCTGCAGAGTTGGTGCGGGTGCGAATCAGCTCATACCCCATCTTGAAGTTGTGCCGGCCGGAGATCCTGGTGAAGTTGTCCTGAAGCACAATGTCCTCGCCCACGTCGTAGGAGCGGTTCAAAGCGCCCAGGCCGAAGCCGATGTTGAAGTACGGGAAGGTGAAGCCCTTCACCCCGGGAATGCCCAGCTTCTCCGCCCAGCCCTGGCCGTACAGGTAGGAATCGTACGAGGAGGCGCGGCGGTTGTAACCGATCCGGAACTCGTTGAACATGGTTGGCCCGAAAACATAGGAATCGTTCAGCACGCCGTTGATGTTGTCCACAGGCATGGGGTTGACGTTGGTGTCGAGATCCCGCCACAGAAGCGCGGAGTTGCGCGTTCCCCGGTACGTCCGGTGGTGCGCCTGAGAGTACCGGCCGAATATCTTGTGGCTCGCCGAAAGCTGCTGGTCCACTTTGACGTCCCAGCGGATGCGGTGCATGACTTTCTCGCCCTGGGTGACCACGTTGGAAGTCGGGCCGGTGCGGGTCAGCACCGGGTTCGGGTAGTCGGGCTTGGCCCACACGTTCTGCGCCAGGAAGTTCTTCACCACGGGGTCGATGAGGTTCAGCGGAATCATGTTGCCGCTGAACGGGTCGCGCTTCCACGTGCCTCCCTCCTGCCGCGTGGTGTAGGGGTTGTAGATCGGAATCGGCCCGCCGGGCGCGCCCGGGAAAGTAAAGTCGCCGTTCAGCATCTCCGGCGTGGGGACCGTCCCCTTGCCGGTCGAAACCCAGTTCTCCAGGTGGGCCGACCAGCCGAACAGCCAGAAAGTGCGGTTCTTCCCGTTGTAGATCTTGGGCAGGTAGAGAGGGCCGCTCGCTACTCCATCCATCGCATGGTAGCTCCATGGGTCGCTGTTGGGCAGTTCCATCAGGTAATGCCGGTGCACCCAGGCTCCGTTCAGGTAGCGGTCCTCGAACGATCCATGCAGGTCGTTGGCGCCGCTCTTAAACACGAGCTGCATCGCCCCGCCGGCCGAGTGGCCCGTCTCGGCGGTGATGCCGGTGGTCAGGACCTTGATCTCCTCCAGCGCGTCTTGCGTCGTCTGGATGGTCTCACTGAGCTGGTCGAAGGTGTTGCTGCCCGGGCTCTTTCCCGTGATGCCGTCCAGCGTGTAGCCGATGGCGTTCTGTGTCTGTCCCAGGATGTGGTAGCCCGAGACCCCGCCCACCGCCCCCGGGAAGTAGTACAACGCGCGCACAATCCGCTTCTGCACGTTGGCCATCCTCTCCAGTACCTCGGTGGAGAGCGCCTGGCCCGTCACCGCGGTTTCCGTGTTCAGCAGATCCGCCTGCGCGCTGACTTGAACCGCCTCGGTCAACGATCCGACCTCCAGCGCGATGTCGATGCGCGGCGTCTCACCCGAGCGCAGTTCGATGCCGTCCCGGACGTACTGCTTGAAACCGGAAGCCTCGACCGTGAGCCGGTAGTTACCAGGATTCAGGTATGGGATGTAGTACGAACCTTCGGCGCTCGTTACGGTCTCTGACCGGAAGGAGGTTCCCGTATGAATGGCCGTAATCTTGGCGCCCGGAACCAGCGCGCCGGTGCTGTCCTTGATTGTTCCCACCAGCGTAGCGCCGCCGCCGGTCTGCGCGATTGCAGCCGCCGCGGCCAAAAACACCACAAGGAGCCTCATTATCATCTGTAGGGGCCTCGCCTCTTCCCCGGCAGGTAGTATACATCAATAGCGGCTTGTCAACTTCTTTATTCTTCGCCGATTTAGATAAGTTTAGATTTCGGCGGGAAGGTAGTCCAAGCCCGTGAAATCACAGAACTGAGCCAGGGGGGCGCGCCAGTCGCCGTAGGCCAGCGCGAGGTGGTGCTCCACCGGTACGCGCATCATCTTGTCCAGGAAGGCGGCGGCGGACGGCTCGGGAACCACGGCCGCCACGCTGCCTCGCACGCCGTCGCTCACCGGAATCACCTCGCCCCTGGCGACAAACAGCTTCATCCTGCCGTCCAGCGGGCGCAGAAGTTTCGCCAGGGTTACGGGGCCTTCCCGGAAGGGGAACTCCACGGTGGCGCCCGTGCCGGTGCGCATGTGGACCCGGATGAGGACCTTCTTCGGGTCGCCGGCGAGTGAGGGCGCCGCCGCGCCGCAATGTCCCAACTGGACGGCGCCGTGTTCTTCCAGGTACCCGGTGACATCGAAGTTGAAGGCGGGCGCTTCCGCCACCTGGCTCAGAAGCCAGGTGGTGACAAGCGCGGGGAGGTCCACCTCGCAACTGTTCGGCACGCCTTCCTCGGCCATCAGGGAGTGCGTGGCGCAGATGGTGATCTTGTGCTGGTCGCGCAGCTCCGGCCAGCAGCGCACGCAGTAGGCGTCCAACTTGTGGCGCTCGACCAGTTCCTTCATGGCCACGTACAGCCGCAGGTTGTCGGTCAGCGTGTTAAGGCTGCCGTCCTGGATCCCTCCCGTTCCCGACACCAGCCGTGCGGCGGCTTCCGCCGCCTGGCCGGAAGGCGCGGCCTGGTAGCCCTTGAGCAAGGCGTCCAGGTCCAGGTGTACCGTGGTCACGCCGAGCGTCTTCTGCAAGTCGGCCTCGTCGATTCCGACGTCCATCATCCCGGGGCAAGGGTAGCCCACGACGCCGAACCTGGCCCGGCGCAGCCTCCGTGCGATCGAGGCCACCTTCAGCGAGTTGGCCGCCTGCCTCACCTTCTCCGGCGTAACGCGCCCGATCATGTACGTGAAGGGCTTCCCCAGCCTGCGGATGTTCGATCCGGACGTCGTCAACCCGCTCATGGGCGAGGGCATGGGTATGTCCAGGTCCAGGTACGGCAGCGACCAGAGCAGCATGGGAACGTCCATCAACTCCCGGGCGATCGCCAGGGGGATGTCCTCCGCCACCCAGGTGCAGAAGAACAGCAGCACGGCGTCCACGTCGTTCTTCCGCATGAGCGAGGCGATATCCAGCGCATCCAGGGAAGTCCGCGGGATCGGCGCCGCCACAATCTCACAGCCCGCTCCGGTGAGCGCCTTGATCGCTTCGTCGCGGTGCTTCACCACGGCGGGAAGATCGTAGAACGGATGCACACAGGTCACGAAACCGGCTTTGACTGGATTCAACGGGGCTCTCCCAAAGGCTTCACGGCAGGCTTTATACTAGCATGTGCCGCCTTCAGGGACGGAGGCTAGCCTTACTGCTGTCTCATAGCAAGGACTCGTAAGGGTTCGTATGGAAAGACGGGAATTTTTGAAACGATCTACAGGCGCGGGCGTGGCCGCTTGGACCGCCGCGTCGGCCAGCCGGGTTCTGGGCGCCAACGACCGCATCAACGTGGGGCTGATCGGGTGCGGCGGCCGGGGCGTGTTCGACGCGCGCCTCATGCGCGGGACGCCGGAAGACATACAGGCCGTGGCTCCTCTGAACTACCGCAACGGCTTCATGGACCCGCGGCTCAAGGAACCTCGCGGCGTTGAGATCACGGCCTTGTGCGACTGTTTCGCCTCGAGAATGGACTCGGCGAAGAAGTGGGCGCCGCAAGCCGCGGCCTACGACGACTTCCGGAAGCTGCTGGCCGACAAGAACGTCGATGCCGTGATCATCGCCACGCCCGATCACTGGCACGCCGCCATGACCATCCTGGCCTGCGAAGCGGGCAAGGATGTGTACGTCGAGAAGCCGGTCTTCTACCGGGTGGGCGAGGCTCAGGCCATGATCGACGCCGTTCGCCGCACCCGGCGCATCGTTCAGGCCGGCACGCAGCACCGCGCCGCCGACCACATGGCGGAGGCGGCCCGCATCGTGCAGGGCGGCAAGATCGGCGAAGTCCATTTCGTAAGGGTCTGGAACTTCATGGGCGCCGGCTACGGCAGCCCTCCGGTCCCCGACACTCCTCCGCCCGCCGGCCTGAACTGGGACGCCTGGCTGGGTCCGGCGCCGTTCGTGCCCTTCAACCGCAACCGGCTTGGCTACCGGAGCTGGATGGACTACACCAACGGCCTGATCACCGACTACGGCAACCACCGCTTCGACACGGTGCATCAGATCATGGGCGAGGAGATTCCGCTGCGCGCCTCTTCCTCCGCCGTCCGGTTCAACAAGGTCAACGCCGGCGACCTGTACGACATGCAGCAGGCCACCTTCGAGTATCCAGGCTTCATCCTCAGCTACGAGGCCTGCAACTACAACGGCCACGGACTGGGAGGCAGGACGCCGGGCATGCGCTACTACAATGCGCGCGGCACGGAGGACCGCCCGCACGGCATGGCGTTCTACGGGACGGAAGGGTCCTTGTTCGTGGACCGCCTCGGCATGGAACTTTACCCGGAACCCCGCTCCAAGGCCGAGCGGATGCACATGAACGAGGACGAGCCGACCCCCCTGCACACCAAGTACTTCATCGACTACGTCCGCTCCCGCAAGGATCCCTTCGCCAACATCGAGGTGGGCTGCCGGGCGACCGCCATCGGGTGCATCGGCAACGTCGCTTGCTGGAGCGGCCACAAGGTCACGTGGGACCCCAAGAGCTGGTCGTTTTCGGGCGACGCCGAAGCCAACAAGTACCGGTTCCGGGCGTACCGCAAGCCCTGGGACCTGGTGAAGTTTTCTTAGGCTAATCTGGAGGTAGAGAACTCCATCATGGCAGCCGACATCGCAGCCGCGGATCTGGTCCCCTTTCGCTGGCCGGCCACCTGGACCGACCCGAGACACATCGCCCTGTTTGAGGGCGGCCCGGTGAACTGTCTCCTGTTTGACGGCCCGGCCGGCGCCATCGCCGACGCCGCCAGGAAGGCCGGGTTGTCGGTGATCTACTGGAACTCCCTGAATGCGGCGAAACTCGCCGACATCAACTGGAACGCCCCCGTGCCGATCGTCACGGTCACGGGCCTGGTCTGGCCGCGCATGCAGGCCGCCGCGGGAGGCGGGGACCAGGCCGCATCGGGTCCGACCGGCGCCCCCTGGATCGATTCCACTTCCTGGGTGGCCCGCCTGGCCGCCGCGCGGGCCGGTGGAAAGCAGATCTGGCTCGACTTCGCGCCGCCCAAGGACGAGGCGCCGCCGGGCGACGCCGCCTACCGGGTGGCTGTCGCGGACGCCGCCTCCACGGGAGCGCGATGGGCTCTCACGCTGGACCCGAAATTGAGCGCGGGCCTGGCGGCCGGCTCCGCCGGCGCGCTGAAGACCTGGAAAAGCATTACCGCCGCGCTCTCCTTCTTCGAGCAGCACAAGCCGTGGCGCTCCTACCAGCATCAGGGGCCGCTGGGGGTGGTTTCCACGTTCGCGGGCGAGCACGAGTTCATGGCCACGGAATTCCTGAATCTGGCCGCGCGCCGGAACCTTCTTTACCGGGTCATCGACCGCTCCCGCCTGGCCTCGGCGGACCTGGGCGGTCTCCGCGCGGTCATCTGGCTGGATCAGGAACTTCCTCCGCCGGAGGCCGTGCCCAAGCTGGCCGAATTCGCCCGCGCGGGCGGACTGCTCATCGTTTCGCAAACCGCCGCCCCTGCTTTCAAGGGGGAAGGCTCTCTGGATTGCCCTGTGGCCGGCTACGGCCTGCGTTCGCTGGGCAAAGGCACGGTCGCGGCCGCTGTCCGGGATTGGGACGATCCTTATTTCCTCGCCGCGGACGCCCATAACCTAGTCAGCCGCCGCTACGATCCGGTCCGGATGTTCAACGGTTCATCCTATTGGGTTCACTACTCCGTGGCGCCCGACGGCCGGGACGGCCTGATTCAACTGGTGAGTTTCGGCACGGCGTCGCGGGGCGGCGGCGCGGGAGGCGCCGAAGTCAGTCTGCGCATCGCGCGGAACCACCGGTCGGTCGCGCTGCACACGCTCGACGCGGAGCCTGTGCCGCTCCAACCCGTGACGGTGGGACAGAACATCGAATACCGCCTGCCGCAGTTTGCCACCTATGCCGCTCTGGAGGTGAAAGCATGACACGCAGAGAGATGCTCGTGACTGCCGGGGCCGCGCTCGCGGCTCCACGGATACGGGCCGCGCAGGCGCCCACGGCGCCCGTGGCTCTGGCCCGCTGCGATTCCTACGGCCCGGCCGTGCTGCCCGTCCTGCGCAAGATGTTTGACCAGATCGGCGGGATCGGCCGTCTGGTCAAAGGCAAGACGGTCGCGGTCAAGCTGAATCTCACGGGAAACCCGGACATCCGCGTTGGCACGATCCCGATCGAAAGCACCAATTGGACCCATCCGGACGTGATCAGCGCGGCTGTCGCCCTGTTCGCGCAGGCCGGCGCGGCGCGCATCCGGCTGCTGGAGAGTCCCTGGAAATCCGCCGAGCCTCTGGAAGAGTACATGATTTCGGCCGGCTGGGAGCCCCGCGATTTCGTGAGCGCCGCGGGCAAGGCTAGGCTGGAGTTCGAGAACACGAATTTCCTGGGACGAGGCAAGCAGTACCACCGCTTCCCGGTGCCCAACGGCGGACACCTGTTCCCGGCGTTCGACCTGAACCACTCCTACTACGACTGCGACGTGTTCGTTTCCATCGGCAAGCTCAAGGAGCATCGCACGGCGGGCGTCACCATGTCGATGAAGAACTGCTTCGGCATCACGCCCTGTACCATCTATGGCGACGGAGCGGGGGAGGACGAGCCGGGCCTGGTCCCGCGCGGCGGCCGGAACCCCATCCACGCCGGCACGCGGCAGCCCTCGAAGAGTTCTCCGCCCGAGAAGGACCCAACCAGCCCCCGCGAGGGCGGCTACCGCGTGCCGCGCTGCGTGGCCGACCTGGTGGCGGCGCGCCCGGTGCACCTGGCGATCATTGACGGCATCGAGTCGATCGCCGGCGGCGAGGTTGGGGGGCAGGTGCAGCACTACGTCCAGCCGCATGTCCTGGTGGCGGGGACCAACACGGTCTGCGTGGACGCTGTCGGCGCCGCCGTGATGGGCTTCGATCCGATGGCGGACCGGGGCGTGAAGCCGTTTGAGCAGGCCGACAGCACGCTGCGGCTGGCCGAGGAGCTCGGCGTCGGCACTCGCGATCTAAATCGCATCGAGGTGATCGGCGAGAAGATCGCTGGCGTGGTCTGCGATTACCGCAAGGCCCGCTCCGTGAACGGCGTCCCGGGCGGCTGGCCCGGCCGTGCGCCGGGCGGCGCGGCCCCCGCCCGAGGCGGCCGGCGAGGTTAGGCGATCTGGCGGGCTGACCCTCAGCCTGCATCAGGCGGTTTTGGGGGGCAGGCCCTTGGCCTGCGGCGGCAGGCGGTTTTGGGGGGCAGGCCCTTGGCCTGCGGTGTCAGGCGGTTTTGGGGGGCAGGCCCTCGGCCTGCGGTGTCAGGCGATTTTGGGGGCAGGCCCTCGGCCGGCGGTGTCAGGCGATTTTGGGGGGCAGGCCCTCGGCCTGCGGCGGCCTCGTAGGCCGCCCCGCGCTGGACCACCTGTATCCCTCCGGTGTTGCCGACAGGCAAGCTGAGACCGGGTTGTTTTCGATATACCGCTGGATGCGCCGGAACTCCTCGTCGTTTCGAACCAGACGGTCAAAGCTCTCGTCTTGCCAGAATGCCTGGCCCCTCCGCTGAAGCAGCTGGTTGGCTCGCTTCGCGGTGACCGCTTTGAGCGAGCCCAGGAGCCTGGATACGCTCACCCGGGGAGTGAGGAGAAGGTGGACGTGATTGGGCATAATCACCCAGGAGTGCAGTTCGTAGTGCCGCAGCGCGGCTCCATGTTGGATTGAAGCCAGAACGAGTTGTGCGATGGCTGGTTGTCCAAGAAAGGAGTCGCCGCTGCAAGCTTGATCCAACAAGCGGTCCATCGCGACGAAAGCCTTGCCGGAGGTGAGGTTCGAAGGCGGAAAGGAGCGATGTGCCGGGAGACTGTTGTAGAGGCGGAATGTTACGAAGACAGGTTGGCCGATGACATCTAGATGCGGGAGCCGGCGTCTCTTGAGCATCACGCCAACGTAGTGCAGCCCACACCCGGAAACTCTCGTTGGGCGGCCTGCGAGGCCGCGCGCAGGCCAAGGGCCTGCCCCCCTGTCGCTGTGTGTGGGGCAGCCCCTTGGGCTGCGCCGAGCCCTTGGCTCGGCAATGCTGCGGCCCCAAGGGGTCCGCCGCAGGCGAAGGCGCCTGCCCCCCTGTCGCTGTGTGGGGCAGCCCCTTGGGCTGCGCTGAGCCCTTGGCTCGGCCATGTGGCGGCCCCAAGAGGTCCGCCGCAGGCGAAGGCGCCTGCCCCCGAAGCTCGCCTGGCTTCGCCGGCCGCAGGCTAAGGGCGTGCCCCCCCGGGGGGCCGTTCCAAATCACCAGCCGGTTGGTGTCATCAGAGACCTTGCGGATAGAATTGTATCCAGCTATGAACGCGCGATTCTGGTTGTGCCTCCTGTTGCTTGTCTCACTCTCCCTATTGGCTCAGGACCGGCCCGAATGGGACAACGTGGCGGTGTACAAGGTCAACGTCGAAGCTCCGCACGCCACCATGATGACCTACCCCGACGCGGCGCTCGCGCTCGCGGGGGACCGGGCCAAGTCCCCGTGGTTCCGGTCGCTCAACGGCTCCTGGAAGTTCCATTGTTCCCCGAATCCGGCGGCCAGGCCGGTGAACTTCTTCCGCCAGGATTACGACGATGCGAAGTGGCGCACCATCCCGGTGCCCTCCAACTACCAGCTCCATGGGTGCGACATCCCGATCTACACCAACATCGTCTACCCCTTCCCAATGGACCCCAACGGCCCGCCCGTCGTGCCGAAGGACCGGAACTCCGTCGGCTCCTACCGGAGCGTCTTCATTGTGCCCGCGGCCTGGGCCGGGCGGCAGACCTTCCTGCACTTCGACGGGGTGGACTCCGCGTTCTACCTTTGGATCAACGGGGAGAAGGTCGGCTATAACGAGGATGCACGCACGGACGCCGAGTTCAACATCACGAAGTACGTCAAGCCGGGCCGCAACCTGGTCGCCGTGGAGGTCTACCGTTTCAGCGACGGCGCGTATTTCGAAGACCAGGACATGTTCCGGCTGAGCGGCATCTACCGCGACGTCTACCTGTGGAGCACGGCGCCCCAGCACATCCGGGACTTTGAGGTTCTTACCGGGCTGGACCAGAACTACCGCGACGCCACGCTCCGGGTCCGCGCCGCCGTCGTCAACTACACGGGCTCGCCCGCCTCCGGTTCGGTGACGTTAGAACTGCAAGACGCCGCCGGCCAGCCCGTCTTTGCGCCGCAGACGCAGAAGGCCGGGGCGGATGTCTCATTTACCGTGCCCGTCGCCAACCCCAGGAAGTGGACCGCCGAAACGCCGTCGCTCTACCGGCTGCTGCTTACCCTGCGCGACGCCGCCGGCGCCGTCGTCGAGGTTATCCCGTCCAACGCCGGCTTCCGTGCGGTCGAGATTCGCGATGCGCGCTTGTGGGTCAACGGCCAGGCGGTCCTGCTCAAGGGCGTCAATCGCCACGAGCACGGCCCCGACACCGGGCACTACGTGAGCCGCGAGCTTATGATCCGGGACATCGAGATCATGAAGCGCTTCAACGTGAACGCGGTCCGCACCTCCCACTATCCCAACGCGCCCGAGTGGTACGACCTGTGCGACCGCTACGGCCTCTACCTGATCGACGAGGGCAACATCGAGACTCACGGGTACGGCGCCAACGTCAACAACCGGCTGGCCCACGATCCCGCCTGGGGGCCGCTGTTCCTGGACCGCGTACAGCGCATGGTGGAACGCGACAAGAACCATCCCTCGGTCATCATCTGGAGCCTGGGCAACGAGAGCGGCGACGGGCCCAACATGGCCGCCGTCTACCAGTGGACCAAACAGCGCGATCCCTCCCGCCCGTTCCACTACGAAGGCAGCAGCAGCGCCGGCGGCCCCAACTCCGATTTCTACTCGTGGATGTACCCCACGCCGGAGCGGTCGAAGGCCCTGGCCATGAAACGGCCGGATCAGCCGCTGCTGCTCGTGGAATACGCCCACGCCATGGGCAACACCAACGGCGCGCTGAGGGAGTACTGGGACCTGCTTTACTCCGGCATCAACGCCGCCGGCGCGTTCGTGTGGGATTGGGTGGACCAGGGCGTACGGCAGGCGGTGCCGGCCGAATACCGGTCCAGTTCCGGCAAGAAAACCTTCCTGGCGTACGGAGGCTGGTGGGAGAACCGGGAGGGTATGTTCAACGACAACAGCTTCTGCCAGAACGGCCTGGTCAGCGCCGACCGCGAGCCGCACGCCGGTCTGTGGGCCCTCAAGTACGTCTACCGGAATCTGCACGCTTCTCCGGTGGATCTCAACCTGGGCCGCATCCGCGTGAAAAACTGGTTCGACTTCCTCAACGCCCGCGACATCGCCGAGGGGCGCTGGGAGGTTCGGGCGGACGGGCGCAGCCTGGCGGCAGGCTCACTGCCGGAACTTGACATCGCGCCGCACCAGGAGCGTGAGTTCAACGTCACGCTTCCTTCCATCACCCCCGAGCCGGGCGTTGAATACTGGCTCAACCTGAGCTTCATACTCAGGAACGACACGTCCTGGGCGAAGAAGGGACACGAGATCTCCTGGGAGCAGTTCAAGCTTCCGGTTGCGGCTCCCGCGCCCCGGATGAATACGCTGGATACGCCGCCACTCGTCATCTCGACCGGAGGGGGCCGGGCGCGCCTGTCAGGTCCCGAGTTTGCCGTGGTCTTCGACCAGAACTTGGGCACGCTCGAACATTACTTCTTCAGAGGTACGAAGCTTCTGGAGCGGGGACCGGAACCGGATTTCTGGCGGGCCATGACCGAGAACGACATCGGCGGATGGAGGGCGGTTCAGCCCAGAGCCGGCAAGGACCCGTCGCTGAACCTGCTGGCCTGGCAAGCGGCGGGCCCCAGTTGGAGTTTGCGGAATTTCGACATCCAGCGCCTTGACGAGCGCTCCGCCCGGGTCACGCTGCGCGGCGAGCTCAGCGCCGTGGGAGCGTCGTATTCTCTCGCCTACACCGTCTACGGCAGCGGCGACATCATTGTCGAGGCTTCCTACCAGCCGGGCAGGACGGCCCTGGCCATGATGCCGCGTTTCGGGACGGAGCTGATCGTGGCCTCCGGCTTTGAGAATCTCACCTGGTACGGCCGTGGACCGGCGCCCACATATATCGACCGCGATTACGAACGGATCGGCGTCTACAAATCCACCGTGGACCGGGAATGGAACGAGTACCCCAAGCCCCAGGAGAACAGCAACAAGGTGGACGTCCGCTGGGCGGCCCTGACCAACGACAAGGGCCTCGGCTTGCTCGCCGTGGGCGCCCCGGTGTTGAGCGTGGGTGCTGCTCATTATACGAAGGCCGAAATCCAGGCGGCGGACTACTCTTTCAAGCTGGCCCGGCGGCCGCAGGTCTACCTCAACCTGGACCTGAAGCAGATGGGCGTCGGCGGGGTGGATGGCTGGAGTGAGAATGCATTTCCGCTGCCTTCGTACCGTATCCCCGGCGGCCAGCCCTACGGCTACAGGTACAGGCTGACGCCCGTCTCCGGAGATTTCTCGGCCAAAGCCAGGGAAGCCTTCTGAGCGGCGCGGGCTTCAGCCCGCACGGTAGGTCGCGACCGACGTGTCGGTCTCCCAGACCCGCACGGACGCAACGCGCGCGCCCGTCCCGGCAGGGACGCCCTTGGCGATCTCGTCGTGCAAGTACTTGGCCATGTTCTCGGCCGAAGGGTTGAGCTGGTCGAACGGCGGGACATCGTTGAGGTACTCGTGGTCCAGGCGCTCGACCACGGAGTGCAGGAGGCGCTTCAGTTCCGTAAAGTCGACCAGCAGCCCGGCTTCGTTGAGGGTTTCTCCCTCGAGCGTCACGCGGACCTTGTAGTTATGGCCGTGGATCTTCTCGCACTTCCCGTGGTAATTGCGGAGGGAATGTCCGGCCGCGAAGCTCTCTTCCACCGAAATCTCAAACATTGAAAAACGTCTCCACGTCGTTCAACTCCGTGGTGAAGCTGTATGCGGGCAGGCTCTCGAAGAATACCTGCCCGTAACGCTGCTTCAGGATGCGGTTATCCAGCAGCGCCAGAACGCCGCGGTCCGACCGGCTGCGAATCAGCCGTCCGAAGCCCTGCTTGAGGGCCAGTGCGGCTTGGGGAAGCTGGTAGTCGTAGAAGGGATCGCCCCCCTGCTCGCGGACGCGGCGTATGCGGGCCTCCACCACCGGGTCGCTCGGCGCCGCAAACGGCAGCTTATCAATGATAACAAGGCTGAGCTGCTCGCCCGGCACATCGACTCCCTGCCAGAAGGACGCGGTCGCGAACAGAACGCAGTTCGGGGTGGCGCGGAACTCGTCGAGCAGCGCGCCGCGCGGTCCGGTCCCCTGCAAGAGCGTCGGGTATTCCAGCCTGTAGGCCAGGCGGTCATGGATCTGCTGCATCTGCTGGTAGCTTGTGAACAGCACGAACGCCCGGCCGCGGCTGTAGTCCAGAAGCCGCTCGATCTCGGCCGCGGCGGTCTTGGCGAAATCGTTGCTGCGCGGGTCGGGCAGGTGCTGGGGAACGTAGAGCAGCGCCTGTTTCTGGAAGTCGAAAAGCCCCTGCACCGCGAGCGTGCGCGCCGCGGCCAGGCCCAGCCGCTTCCGGGTGAAGCCGAATCCGCCCGACACGGCCAGCGTCGCCGAGGTGAGGACGGCCGTGCTGAGGTTCGCGAAGAGGCGCTCGGCCAGGATCGCTGAAACGTCGACGGGCGTGGCCTGGAGGAAACACCCTTTCCCGCGCCGTTCGACCCAGTAGACGTACGCTTCGTCGCGCTTCTCGACGAGGAGGCGCAGGTTCTCCGATAGCCCGGCCAGGCGGCTCCGTATCGGCGCCAGTTCCTCGGGAGGTTCCTGGACCAGTTCCAGGCACGCGGCCAGGTGCTGGAGCGCCGTCTGCAAGTCGGCGTAACGCTCCGCCAGCAGTTCCTGGAAAACCTTGCCGGTGGGGAACCGGGCGCGGCCTTCCACGTTCTCGAACAGCACGAAGAACCGCGCGGCGCGGTCGTCGAACGACTCCAGCGCGGCGGCCAGGCCGGGCGTCGCAAAGCCTTTGCGGCGCGCCAGCGCGGCGGCGTCGCGGCGCAGGTCGATGAACTGGTAGCTGCCCGCGGAGATGCCGAAATACTGGCCGGCGACATCTTCGATCTCATGCGCCTCGTCGAAGATGACGGCGGCGTATTCGGGAAGGATGGCGCCGTACTCTTCTTCGCGGACCGCCAGGTCGGCGAAAAACAGGTGGTGGTTGACGATGACGATGTCGCTGGCGGCCGCCTCGCGGCGCACGGCGGTGACGAAGCAGCGTTCAAACTGCGGGCATTTCTGGCCCGGGCAGAGTTCGCGGCGGGCATCGACCTTGCCCCACGCGGTGCTGGTCTCCGGGAGCGCGCGGATTTCGGCGCGGTCGCCGGTTGGGGTGGTCTTCTCCCAGTCGCGTATGATCTCGAAGTCGGCGACCTCTTCGAGACCCGACAGGACGGGCTCCTTTTCCGCGTCGTAGATCTTCTGGCGGCAGGCGTAGTTGGCGCGGCCTTTCATGGAGCAGACCCGGAGCGGGCGGCTGAGGTGCTGCTGGAGGAAGGGGATGTCCTTGTTGATGAGCTGGTCCTGCAAATTCCTGGTGCCGGTGGAGACGATCACGCGGCGGCCCGACAAGATGGCGGGAACCAGGTACGCCAGCGTCTTTCCGGTTCCGGTGCCCGCCTCGACGATCAGGTGTTTGCGCTCGTTGAGCGCGGCCTCAACCTCGACGGCCATTTCGAGCTGCCCCGGCCGGAACTCGAAGTTGGGGTGCCATGTGGAAAGCGGACCGTGCGGCGCGAAGAACTGCCGGACCGTGACCGGCTTGGCGGCTTGACCCATGCGGCGGCTACAACCTTGAGTCTAACGGATCGAGCGGCGAAGCCATGGAATGAGGCTTCGCGGTCTCGGCGTCTCGTGAGAGAATGCGATCAGGCGTGGCATCGAGTCAGCAGACAACCGGTCAAGTGAGTGGCGGTCTCTCGGGATTCATCCCGCCGCAGGTTCTGCCGATCGGCAATCCTCAGACCGACCTTCCGAGGATCGCCAAAGACGGCGCGATCATCTCGCTCATCGAAGAGGCCGTGCAACGTATCCCTACGCGGCATGTGATCCATCACGGCGATGCCCGGGCGATGGACGGGCTCGGAGCGGACTCCGTTCACCTGGTGGTGACCTCACCGCCGTATTGGACGCTTAAAGACTACCGGTCTGCTGACGGACAAATGGGGCACATTGAGGACTATGACGAGTTTCTTCACGAACTCGACAAGGTCTGGCTGCATTGTTTTCGTGCTCTGGTCCCCGGAGGCCGGCTCGTCTGCGTCGTCGGCGATGTCTGTCTTTCCCGCCGCAAGAACAACGGCCGGCACACGGTAGTTCCTTTGCACGCGTCTGTCCAGGAGCATTGCCGGCAGATGGGGTTCGACAATCTGGCCCCGATCATATGGCACAAGATCGCGAACGCGGCCTATGAGGTTGAGAATGGGTCTGGCGGTTTCCTCGGCAAACCCTACGAGCCCAATGCCGTCATCAAGAACGACATCGAGTTCATCTTGATGCAGCGCAAGCCAGGTGGATACAGAACGCCCGATGTGGCAACGCGAATACTGAGCGTTATCTCCGAAGAGAATCACAAGAAGTGGTTCCAACAGATCTGGTCTGGTCTCACGGGCGCCCCAACCCGGCATCACCCGGCACCCTATCCCGTGGAATTGGCGGAACGCCTTGTGAGGATGTTCAGCTTTGTAGGGGACACCGTCCTAGACCCGTTCCTGGGGAGCGGTACGACGGCGGTGGCTGCGGCGAAGACTGGACGCAACAGCATCGGCTTCGAGGTTGACGAGTTGTACTTTGAAATGGCCCACAAGCGGATCACGAATGAGGCCAGTTCGCTGTTCAGCAGGACTGCTGTCGAGGCGGTGCAGCGAACCGCGAGAGCGCGATGAGCCTGGAGCCGAAAATCGAGCGGCGGCTCAGGGCTGCTATCCAGGAGTTCTGGGAGACGCGAGAGGCTCAAGCGACGCGGCAGGGCGTGCAGACCGGCAGGAAGGACACCGGCGCGCGGTCCGCTGTGACTGGTGGCGCCCAGATGGGCGGCTTTATCAGTCTCGTGCGCTATTTGCTGTGCGAGAGCGGGATCCGGAGGGCTGAGGTCTACTGCCAATCCTCGCTGGAGCTTCCCGGATGGTATCGGCCGGAGAAGAAGTGGGACCTTCTTATCGTTTCTGACGGCCAGGTCGTAGCGGGGATCGAGTTCAAGTCGCAGGTCGGCCCGTCCTTCGGAAACAATTACAACAACCGCACGGAAGAAGCTATCGGGAGTGCCACGGACCTTTGGGCAGCCTATAGGGAGGGAGCCTTCGCTCCTTCGGCGAGGCCCTGGCTCGGCTACCTGATGATGCTCGAGGAGGTGCCCGGCTCGATGAAGCCCGTCCGGAACCGCGAACCTCACTTTAAGGTGTTCCCTGAATTCGTCCAGGCATCCTACGCAAAACGATATCAGGTGCTTCTCACCAAGCTGGTTCGGGAGCGCCTCTACGACTCGGCCTGCTTCCTTCTGTCAGACCGTGTGAATGGCCGCAAAGGCAAGTACAGCGAACCCGATCCGGAACTGGGCTTCGAGCGGTTCATCGCATCTCTCTTGGCGCGAGCAGCGGCCATGGCGAGGACGGTTGCCAAGCAGTTCCCCGGTCCTCATCCGGCCCTGTAGCTACCCGCAGCCGCCAGTTCACTCCACCGACCGTTTACCCAGCGCAAGTCCAAAGTACGGCCTCAGCAGGGGCTTCTCCAGGAGCCGGCTGGAAAGGGAATAGTGGGCCGGCCGGCAAGTGCAGGCCGGAACATTACGAGCAGCGCCGCCATTACAGTCCTTGACGCCAGGGCGAACACCATTTCCGGAGACGCATTGTCCAACACATGGTTAACCGGTTCATACACGGAGTACGTCCGCTGTACCCGCGGGTTCGCATTCAGCAGCCCATCCGGCAGAGCAAACAAGACGCCCGCCGCCGCGCCAACCGCAGGAACGCGAACGGAGGATGTCCATGCGTTCCGTGCGCCCGGCGCCGCGGACCAACCATCGTTCACCTCGGTTAACGCCCCACTGTAAACCATTGATAGTATTGATGAAACCGGGGATCTGCCCTAACATGCTGACGATGGCTACTCGTGTCCTGGCTCGATGCCTGCGGTGTGCCGCCGGCGCGCTTCTCGTCTTGCTGGCCTGCGCGTGCTGGCCCCCGGGCGCGTCCGCGGCGGATCTCCCCGGCACGGAGACCGCTCTGATCTCCTCGCTGAACCCGTCCACCTACGCCCAGAGCGTGACATTCACGGCCACGGTTTCGGGTGCGGGCGGAACTCCCACCGGCACCGTCCAGTTCCTGGACGGCGTCACGGCGCTCGGTACGGCCGGTCTCAGCAACGGGATCGCTCAACTCAGCACCACATTCCTGGCGCCGGGAAGCCACACAATAACGGCGGTTTACAGCGGCGACGCCGGCTTTGCCGGAAGTTCTTCTCCGCCTCTGATCCAGGTCGTGAACCCGGGGACCAAGGCGCCAACCTCGACCTCGCTGCTCTCGTCCCGGAATCCCTCCAACCAGGGCGCCGCCGTGACTTTGACGGCCACGGTCTTCGCCATCGAAGGCACGCCCACGGGGACTGTCACGTTCCGCGACGGCGCGGCAACGTTGGGCGTCTCCGCGCTTACCAACCGGCGCGCCACCTTCACCACCTCGGCGCTCTCACCCGGAAGTCATGCCCTTACCGCCGTCTACAACGGGGACGGCAACTACGAGGGCAGTTTCTCGCCGGTTCTGATGCAGGAAGTGACTGCCGCCGCCAAGACGCCGACCTCCGTCGGCATCACCAGCTCCAGGAATCCTGCTCCATCCAACCAGCCGGTCACTCTCACGGCGGTCGTCACCGGCGCGGGAGGAACGCCTACGGGCACCGTCCGTTTCGAGGACAGCGGGATGCTGCTTGGGGAGGCCGTGCTGTCGGGCGGCCGGGGCTCGGTCGTCGTAGCGAGCTTCGCGGTCGGCACCCACCACATCACGGCCCGGTATGGAGGCGACCAGACCTTCGCGGACAGCCTCTCGCCGCAGTTCGTGCAGGTGGTGACCGAACAGACCATGAGTTCGACCACCACGCTGCTGAGCACTTCGGTCAATCCGTCCACTCTCGGGCAGCCCGTCACCTTCACCGCCACTGTCAGCAGCGGGTCGGGAACACCCACGGGAACCGTGCAGTTCTACGACGCCGGCGTGCTGCTTGGGTCTGCCGGCCTCTCCGGCGGCTCGGCTCAATTCACGGCCTCGTCGCTCTCCACCGGGACGCACGCCATCACCGCCGTGTACGGGGGAGACTCCACTCACCTGGGCAGCACCTCCGGGGTCCTCACCCAGACCGTGAACCTGGCCCCCGGGGCCTCGACCACGACGGCCTTGACGGCTTCCGCCAGCCAGTCCACCGCGGGCCAGGAGGTGGTCTTTACCGCCACCGTGACCTCGCGGACCGGAACGCCGGCCGGCGCCGTGAGGTTCGTCGACGGCAGCACGCTCTTGGGCGTCGTGAACCTGGCGGCGGGGCAGGCGCAGTACGCCACGTCGTCGCTCTTCCCCGGGACGCATCTCATCCGGGCGATCTACACGGGAGACGACGATCACGCCGGAAGCTCCTCGGTCACCGTGCCCCACACCGTGCTGGGCGGCGATCCGCGTCCCGTGCTGACTTCTTCCGCCAATCCAGCGGTCCGGGGCCAGCCGGTCACTTTCGAGGCGCAACTCTACCCCGACTGCGACGGCATGGTCGCATTCACCGACGGGGCGGTTGTGCTGGGCTCGGTACTTCTTGAATCGGGCGGCCGGGCCCGCCTGGTGGCGTCACGGCTCTCTGTGGGCGTACACCAGATCGCCGCCGTTTATACGGGCGGCGCCGTCTGTCCGGCGGCAACCTCGATCGTGCTGTCGCAGACGGTGCAGCCGGCGGGAACCGCAACCGCCATCAGCGCGGCGGCGTCTCCCTCCGGGACGAGCGGCGCCTTCATCCTGACCGCCACGACCCAGGTGCTCCCGCCGGGCGCCGGAACGCCCTCGGGCGAGGTCGTGTTCCGCGACGGCGAAGCCGTGCTGGGGGTCTCTACCCTGAACTCGGGCGGCGTCGCCACGCTGGCCGTGCATCTGCCCCCGGCGTCCTCCCGGGCGATCTTCGCGGAGTATGCGGGGAACGCCGAGTTCGCCTCTAGCGCCTCGGTGCGCCTCACCGATCTGACCGATCTCTCACGGCCGGATTTCGAAGCCTCCTACGTGGTGAATTCGGCTTCGTTCGCCACGGGACTCGCTCCGGGAACCTATGCCACCATCTTCGGATCCCGGCTCTCGGGCGGGATCACGAAGGTGAACGGCCTTCCCTATCCGGACCTGACCGACGGCGTGTGGGTCACGCTGAACGGCGAGCCCGTGCAACTTGTCTATCTGAGCGACCAGCAGATCAACTTCGTGGTGCCCGCCGGCGCCAGTGGCGACACTGCGAATATCGTAGTGTCGACCCCGCACGGGACTTCCAAGACGGTCGCCGTGCCGCTGGTCACGGCCGCTCCGGGTGTTTTCGCCGACCCGGTTTCGGGCTATGGGGCCATCCTGGTCGCGGGGACGGCCGAGACCACGCGCACCAGAGCCGTGCGCGCCGGCGAGTACCTGGAGATTTACTGCACCGGCCTGGGCGCGGTGGACGCCGCGGGTTGGACGTTGCTGCCCGTGACCGTCCGGCTCGGCAGCTCCCGGTTGAACGCCGCATACAGCGGGCTGAATTCCGTGTTTCCGGGGCTTTACCAGGTCAACGTGCAGGTCCCGCAAGGGCCCTCGGGCGAACTGATGCTCTCAATCGAGATCGACGGCCGGCGCAGCAACGAAGTCAAGGTGCGCGTCCAGTAGCCCCCGGCAAGCGCCGGATTCCGGCCTGCTAAAATGGTAGCGGCAGGCGCGGATGCGTAAGTTGTTGATTCTGGCTGTCTTGTGTGCCGCCGCGGGAGCGGCTCAACCGGGCGCCCTGGAACGCGCGCGTGAGTTGTACCAACGGACCGAATACCGGGCTGCTCTCGACATGCTCACCAGGCTCCCGGAGCAGACGGCGGAGACGCTGCTGCTTCAGGGCCAGTGCCAGTACATGCTCGGGAACTACAGGGATGCTTCCGGCGTACTCGAGCGCGCCGTTGCTCTCGCGCCCGAGGACAGCAGGATGCACCTGTGGCTTGGCCGCGCCTACGGCCGCCGGGCCGAGACTTCCAGTTTCCTTACCGCCCCGCGGCTGGCCTCCCGAGCCAGGGAACGCTTCGAGCGGGCGGTGGCGCTCGATCCCGGCAACAAGGCCGCCATCGGCGATCTTTTCGATTACTACATGGAGGCGCCGGGCATCCTCGGCGGCGGCGCGGATAAAGCCGCGGCCCTCGCCGAGAAGTTCAAGGACACCGACACGGCGGAGTACCACTACCGCCTGGCACAACTCGCCCGGAAGAGAAACGACCTCAAGACCACCGAGGCGCAGTTGCGCCTGGCCATGGAGGCGGCGCCCGGCGAGGTGGGCAGGGTCATCGACCTGGCCCGTTTCCTCGCCGGCCAGCGGCGGTATCGGGAAAGCGATCAGCTCTTCGCCGGCGCCGGGCGTGAGCACTCTGATAACGTCAAGCTGCTGTTCGAGATCGCGCGCACGAACATCGAGACGGGACGCAACCTGGACGCGGCGCGGGAAATGCTCGCGCGCTTTCTGAAGTCGCCTCTGACGCCGGACGATCCGCCGCGGCGCGAGGCCGAGATGCTGTTGGAAAAACTGAAAGACAGGCGGGGGCGCCTGTCCCACGACGGGACAACCCTCCCCGCGGTTCTGGGCTGAGGCGGAACCATGCAAATCGGCGAAGCCTTTCGCTTCAGCGTTCGCGCACTCGCCGCCAACAAGGTCCGCTCCCTGCTGACGGCCCTGGGCATGGTGATCGGCAACGCCTCCGTGATCCTGGTGGTGACCATCTCGCTCACCAGCCGCGACTTCATCCTGGAGCAGATTCGCGGCATCGGCTCCAACATGATCTACGCCTACTACGAGACCGCCGGACACAGCGGGACCGAGGTGGACGCCGATTTCGTGAAACTGGCCGACGTGGAAGCCGCCCGGAAGCAATTCGACGGCCGCATCGTCGCGGCGACCGGCGTGATGACTCAGTTCGACCGGATGCTCATCGGGGGCCGCGAGGAGGACATCAAGGTCATCGGCTCGGACGAGCACTATCCGCGCGTCCGCAACCTGGTGCTGCTCTCCGGCCGGTTCCTGGACTGGAGCGACGTTTCGTTGCGGCACAAGGTGGCGCTGCTGACCGAGAAGCTGGCCCAGCGGCTCTACGGCAGCCAGTACGCGGCAACCGGCCGGGTGCTGAAGATCCACGGCATTCAGTTCACCGTGATCGGAACGTTCAAGGAGAAGGTGGCCAGCTTCGGGCTGTCGGAGCTGTCCAGCGAGACCGTCCTGATCCCGATCAGCGTCATCCGGTACTTCACCCCCGTGGAACGGATCGATCCGATGTATGTGCAGGTGCGGCGCAGCGAAGACGTCGTGCCGCTGACGGCCGCCTTGAAATCCCTGCTCGAAAGCCGCCACCGGCCGGGGGCGCGCTACTATGTCGAGAACCTGACCTCCATACTGGACACCGCCGAGAACATCGCGCTGGTGCTGACCCTCGTCCTCATCCTGATCTCGGCCATCGCTTTGGTCATATCCGGGATCGGCATCATGAACATCATGCTGGTGACCGTCACCGAGCGGACGCGCGAGATCGGCTTGCGCATGTCGCTCGGGGCCACGCGGCGCGAAGTGCTGCGACAGTTCCTGCTGGAGGCCATGCTGCTGAGCCTGTCCGGAGGCCTGCTGGGGATTCTGGCGGGCGTATCCATGCCGCTCAGCGTGCGGTACTTCGCGGATGGCGTGCAGGTACCCATCTCGGCCGCTTCCATTGTGGTGGCCTTCGCCGTGTCCTGCCTGGTGGGGCTGGTCTTTGGCTTGCTGCCCGCCAACCGCGCCGCCCGGCTGAATCCCACCGAGGCCCTACGTTACGAATAACGCGGAGACTGCTCATGCTTAGAAACGGATATGTCCTCGTCCTGGCCGCCTGCGCGGCTTCCGGCCAGGTGCGGACTCTTACCCTGAAAGAGGCCGTGGAACTTGCCTCGGCCCGGAACCCGGAAGTGGCGATGGCGAGGCTGGACGAGAGGAAGGCCGAGCAGGCGGTGCGCGTGGCCCGCGACCCGTTTGCGCCCAAGCTCACGGCGGGGAGCGGCCTGGCGTACAGCAGCGGCATTCCCATGAGCGTGGGTGGTGCGACGCCTTCCATCGTGCAGGCGCAGGCCAGCCAGTTCGTCTGGAACCGCCAGCAGAGCCACCTGGTGGCGCAGGCGCGGGAGGACGCGCGCGGCGCCGCCATCGGCACGGCCGCCAGGCGGGATGAGGTGGTCCGGCGCACGGCCGTGGCCTACCTGGATGCCGAGCGCGCCGCGCGGCTGGCCGAGACGGCGCGGAAACAGGTCGAAAGCCTGGAGCGCATCGCCCAGACCGTCACCGTGCGTGTCAGCGAGGGCAGGGAACTTCCGGTCGAGGCCAAGCGGGCGAGCCTCAGCCTGGCCCGGGCGCGGCAGCGGCTGGAGTCCCTGGAAGCCGACCGGGAGTACGCGGAGTCCCTGCTGGGCGTTCTCGCGGGGCTCGACGCCGGCCAGCGCATTCGTGTGGCGCTGGAAGAGCGCGCGCCCGCTCCGCTGCCGCCGGGAGAAGATGCCGCCGCGGCCTCGGCCCTGTCGGCGAGCACGGAGGTCCGGCGGCTGGAGTCGGAGCTTGCCGCCAAAGGCTTCGAGATACAGGCGCAGAAAGCCGCCAAACTGCCCCGCGTGGACCTGGTGGCGCAGTACGCGCTGCTCGGCAAGTTCAACAACTACGAGGATTTCTTCCGCAAATTCCAGCGGCACAACACCCAGATCGGGGTGTCTTTCCAGGTGCCGCTGTTCACCGGGCCGGCGGTGGACGCTCAGCGCTTCCAGGCCGAAAGCGACGCGGCGCGCCTGCGCCTGGAGCTTCAGGCGGTCCGAAACCGGATCGCGGTAGACGCCCGCCGCCTGTACCAGCAGGTGAGGCAGGCAGAGTCGGCCCGGGAGGTCGCGCGGCTCGACCTGGAGTTGGCGCGCGACCAGGTGTCGCTGCTGCTGGCGCGGATGGAAGAGGGGCGCGCGTCGCTCGGCCAGGTGGAGGAAGGGCGCGTGGCCGAGAACGAGAAGTGGCTGGCTCTCATCGACGCCGCCTACGCCCTGGAGACCGCCCGGGTGAACCTGCTGGCTCACACCGGGGACCTGCTCGCGGCGCTGCGCTGACGGCGCGGATCGGCGTGGCCCTCTCGCTGCCGCGGGCTGCTACAATGCCGTTGTTATGATTGTCGGCATTGAACACACTGCGATTGCATCGCCCGATCCGCAGAAGCTGGCCCAGTGGTACGTCGAGACGCTGGGCTTCGTCATCAACTATAACTCCGGCAAGACGGCGTTCATCAAGGCGCCCAACGGCTCCATGTTCGAGATCATCACCTCGGAGGGCGCCCGCGCGCCGCAGACCATGAAAGACCCGGGCTTCCGCCACGCGGCGCTGACGGTGAGCGATTTCGAAGCGGCCCACGAGAAGATCAAGGCTGCCGGCGTCAAGTTCCTCACCGAACCGGCGGACTCGAAGGGCGTGAAGACCGTCTTCTTCGAAGACCCCGACGGCAACATCCTGCACCTCCTGAAGCGGGAAACGCCGCTGCCGTAGCGATGCGCTTGTAGGGCGGTCCCCCGGGACCGCGCCGAACCTTCCGGTTCGGCTGTGGCAGGCCGGGGCCGTCACGGGCGGGGCGCCTGCCCGCGCCCGGTATCCGGCGCCCTTGTCTCTGGAGCTGCGCGAACGCCGTCCCTACGGACCTGAAGCCGCCGGAGCGGGAGTCCGGGAAGCCGGCGTAGCTTCTACTGCGCGCCGCGGCTCAGAATCACGGTCTTCAGAGTGTGGAACAGCACGAAGAAGTCCAGGGCCGGCGAAAGGTGCTTGATGTAATACAGATCGTACTCCAGTTTGGTGGCGGCGTCCTCCAGGGTGTCGCCGTACTTGTGGTTGATCTGAGCCCATCCCGTTATGCCCGGCCGCACCCAGTGGCGCTGGCGGTAGTAAGGAATGCGTTCGCTCAGTTGCCCGACGAATTCGGGGCGCTCCGGCCGCGGCCCCACCAGCGACATGTCGCCCCGCAGGACGTTGAAAAGCTGCGGCAGTTCGTCCAGCCGCAGCCGCCGCAGCCAGCGGCCCACCGGGGTGACTCGCGGGTCCTCCCTGGCCGCCCAGATGGCGCCCGTGGCGGCCTCCGCGTCCTGGCGCATGGACCGGAACTTGTACAGGGTGAACACTCTGCCTTGCCAGCCTACGCGGGTCTGCCGGTAAAGGATGGGCGCCCCGGAACTGAACCGCACCACCAGCGCCACCAGCAGCATCAGCGGCGAGAGCACAAGCACCGCGGCCAGGGCCAGCAGGCCCGAGTAGGCGAATTGCAGCGCCAGGCGGGACCGCCGCGGCCCGAGTTCGCCCGAGTAGATGAGTTGAGCCGGGCGCAGTTCGTTCAGCGAGACACGCTTCATCACCCGCTCGAAAGTGGCCGCGGCTTCCTCGATCCTGAGTCCGGAGAAACGGAGATCGAGCAAATCCATCAGCGGGACGCCTCCCCGCCGTTCTCCGACCGCGACGATGATGCGGTCCGGACCGGTCTTGGCCACAACCTCCTTGAGCTCGCTCGCCTCTCCCAGCCGCTCCAGGGCCGCGGGCGGAACGTTGTAGCCGCCGCCGTCCACAAAGCCCAGCACCCTCATTCCAAATTCCGGGTGCGCGGCCAGGTGCCCTGCAATCTCGACCGCCAGCGCGTTGGCCCCGAGGAACAGCACGCGCTCCTCTCCGATGGCGCGCAGCATGACCGCGCTGTAGAAGATCCGCCAGCTCACGAAGCAGAGGAGACTCAGCCCGCTGCCCAGAACCACCACCCACCGCGGCAGGATCAGGCCGGGACTCACGTACCCGAAGAGAGCCTGCGCCAGGATGGCGACTCCGACAATCTGAAGCCCCTGCTGCACCAGAAGCACGCGGGAACGGACCTGGACTTCGCTGTAGAGGTCGTGCAGGTAGATCCCCACCAGCAGGGTGAGCGAGATCAGCCCGACCCTGGCCGCGCCCCCGTCGTAGAGCAGGTACACGGCGGGATCCACGTCGAGGATCAGGTAGCAGGCGAGCACGAACGAGCAGACCATCAGCGCCGTCTCGGTGACCAGCAAGGTCAGTATGTGCGGCGGGATGAGGCTGCGCAGCAGGCGGATCATCGATCTACGGCGTCGGGATTCTCGCCAACCGGCAAGTCTATCACGCGCCCCCGGTGGTTATCACCGGCGCTGTTCCGGCGCGCGCCCGGTGTTTTGGAGAGCGGGCGGTGAGCCGCTCCGCGGCATGGCCCGCACATTCGCGGAGAGAGCTTCAGGAGAGGGAAACTGCGGCAAGGCGCACATCCGCCCCTCGGCGTTGCGCCGCACTACGGAGACCGGCCCCTTGATCTGGACCAACTCGCTGCCTGCCCGGACCGCCGGCTACTGGCCTGCCATGGAGCGGGCCGAAGAAAGGTTATTGTTCGTGGTGTTCCAGATCCCGTGTACCGCTGTGCCGCTGCCGATCATCAGGGCGGCAGAGGCCAGGCAGACCATGGCGAGCAAGAGCGTGTACTCGATCAGGTCCTGCCCCTCCTCCTCTTTCCAGAATCGTTTCATGTTCACCGCGCTCCTCCTGCCGGTTTGATACCTCCGCACCTGGCCTGCGCACGGATGGCCTTCTCCGAGACTCGACCGGTGCTCTATCTCGTGCGTCGCCTACTATCTTGTTTTCAGGGCGTACCTGGCCACAATAGGGCTTTGGTTAACTCAGTTTCTCAGAAGTACTGATACTCGCCCCCCTCAAAGTGGGGAATAGCAGGTGGCTATGCCCTGATTGGCTCCATGTCTCTCATCAGAACGTGCACGGCGGCCAGCGCCAGGAGGTGGAAGCATCCCATCACCAGGAAGATCGGCGTATAGCCGAAATGAGAGATGACGTAGCCGGGCAGCAGAGAAGAAAAGAGCACGCCCCCGAAACCGCCAAACGCGCCGCCGATGCCGGTTACCGAAGCCACAGCAGGCTTGGGGAAAACGTCCGAGACCGTCGTGTACAGATTGCACGACCAGCCCTGATGGCCGGCCGTCGCCAGACTGACCAGGGCCACCGCGGCGGCGGCGTTCGGCGCGAGGACCGCCAGCGCCGCCACCGGCATCAGGGAACAGCACACCGCCATCGCCGTCTTGCGGGCCTTGGCGTGGTGCCACCCGCGCCGGATGAGGTACCCCGAAAGCCAGCCGCCCCCGACACTGCCGACGTCCGCCATCAGGTAGACGACGGGAAGCGACCAGCCTACCACCAGCATGTCGAGCTTCCGTACGTCGCGGAGGTACAGAGTGAGCCAGGTGAGATAGAACCACCATACGGGGTCCGCCAGGAACTTCCCGGCCGAGAAGCCCCAGGTCTCCCGGTACTTCAACGCGGCCCGCCAACCGATCTGCGGGGCCGCTTCCTGCTCGTCCCGGTCGCTTCGAATGTAGGCGAGTTCCGCGGCGTTGACGGACCGGTGATTCCCGGGGAGGCGGTAGACGATCCACCAGACCAGGGCCAGGACGAAACCGGTGGAAGCCGTGACGAAGAAGCAGGCGCGCCAACCTACCGTGGCGGCCATCCAGACAAACAGCGGCGGCCCCACCATGGAGGCCACGTTCGTTCCGGCGTTGAAGATCCCGGTGGCGAAAGCCCGGTCTTTCCTGGGAAACCACTCCGCCACGCTCTTGATCGCGGCGGGAAAGTTTCCGGATTCGCCGAACCCGAGCATGCCCCGCCAGAGCCCCATTTGCAGCCAACTCCGCGCCAGGGCGTGCAGCGCAGCCGCGGCCGACCACCACAGGATCGAGAGCGTGTAGCCGATTCTCGTACCGTACCGGTCGATGAACTTGCCCACCGCCAGGAACCCGAGGGTGTAGGCCATCTGAAACGTGGCCGAGATGTAAGAGTACTGCTCCGTGGAGATGTGCAGGTCGTCGCGGATGATGGGGATCAGCACCGAGAGGACGATGCGGTCCAGGTAGTTGTTGGTTGTAACCAGAAACAGCAGGCTTAGGATGAACCAGCGGTAGCGCGTCATCGGCGGTGCGGACTATTCTACCGCAGAGGCGCGCCAGAGGCGGTCGGCGATGGCGTCCCACTCGGGCGAGCCGGGCGGCTCATCGATCGCGATCCAGTCCCAGCCTTGCCGGTCCAGGCGGTGGAGGGTATCGTACAGAGCCGCCGCGAACGCCTCGGCGTCGCCGGGCATCTCGACCCGGTGAGCCGCCGTGGACGCGCCTCCGCGAGTCAGGTGGACGCCCCGCCCGGCAGGCAGCGGCTTCCCCGGCCGCGACATCACCAGCGGCGTGCGCGGGCTGTAATGCACGCGGCGTCTCCCCGGCGCTGACTGGGTTCCGTTCTCCACCCGGGCGGCCAGCCGCACCGGCCCAATCAAGGCCTCGATCTCCGCCCGGCTGACCATGCCCGGACGCAGGAGTTCGGGAGGCGAGGCCGCCAGCGACAAGACAGTGGACTCGAGGCCCACGCGGGCCGCGCCGCCGTCCAGCACCAGGTCGACCGCGCCGCCGAGTTGCTCGCGGACATGGTCCGCCGTAGTGGGAGACAGGTGAGTGAACGGATTTGCGCTCGGGGCGGCGATCGGAACCCCGGCCTCCCGGATCAGGCGGAGGGCCAGCGGATGCGCCGGCACCCTCACGCCCACCGTCGGCAGTCCGGCAGTCACGATGTCCGGAACGGCGGAGAGCTTCGGCAGAACCAGGGTGAGAGGACCGGGCCAGAAGTGCTGCGACAGAACCTCGGCCTCGGGCGGCCACTCCGCCGCCAGCCGGCGGGCCATGGCCGGCGAGTCGACATGCACGATCAAGGGACTGCTGGCAGGGCGTCCCTTGACCCGGAAGATGCGCTCCACGGCCGCCGGGTCGAGCGCGTTCGCGCCCAGTCCGTAGACCGTCTCGGTGGGGAAGGCGACCAGCCTCCCGGCGCGGATCAACTCCGCCGCGCGGGCCAATAGCTCCCCGTCCACCGTTCGCTCTCCTCGTCCCTCAGCCCGTCAATTCGTGTCCTCGTCCTCGCCGTCTCCCGCGGTTTTCCCGGTCTTCCGGAAGACCAGGTAAGCCTGGATCAGAGGATCGATGTCGCCGTCGAGCACGCGGTCCACGTCGCCGACGGCCAACTTGGTCCGGTGATCCTTGATGAGGCGGTAAGGGGCCAGGACATAGCTGCGTATCTGGCTGCCGAACTTGATGTCGAGCTTGTTGGCCTCCAGCTTCTGCTCTTCGGCCTGTCTCTTCGCCAGTTGGTGCTCATACAGGCGGGCTCTCAACTGCTTCATGGCCGACGCCCGGTTCTTGTGCTGGGAGCGCTCGTTCTGGCACTGCACGACGATGCCGGTCGGCAGGTGCGTCATGCGGATGGCGGAGTCCGTGCGGTTGACGTGCTGGCCGCCTGCCCCGCTGGCGCGGTACGTGTCCACCCTCAGGTCCTCCGGGCGGATGTCGATCTTGATCTCGTCGTCCACCTGGGGATACACGAAAACGGAAGCGAACGAGGTGTGCCGCCGCGCATTGGAGTCGAAGGGGGAAATGCGCACCAGCCGGTGAACGCCGACCTCCGATTGCAGCAGCCCGTACGCGTTCTCTCCATTGACTTCGAACGTCACGGACTTGATGCCCGCGCCCTCTCCCTCCAGACGGTCCGTGACCACCGTCTGAAAGCCCTTGCGCTCCGCCCACCGGAGGTACATGCGGAGCAGCATCTCGGCCCAGTCCTGGCTCTCGGTGCCGCCCGCGCCCGGATGAATCGTGACGATCGCATCCAGCCGGTCGTTGTCGCCGGCCAGAAGCATCCCGGCTTCCAATTCGGCCAGCCGTTCCCTGAACCGCTTCAGTTCCTGGGCGAGTTCTTCCGCGACCGGCTCGCCTTCGCGCGAGAGGTCGAACAGGGTTTCCAGGTCGGACGTCATCGACTGGAGGAACACGTCATTGGCGATGGCGTCCTGGAGCCGCTTGCGGTCCTGCATCACCTTCTGGCTCTGCTCGGGGTAAAGCCAGAAATCGGGAGCGGAAATCTGTTTTTCGATCTCTGCTAACTGGGATTCCTTGGCGGGGGCGTCAAAGATAGCTCCGCACAGCTTCCGATTGCTGGCGGAGCGGCATGTATTCGCGTTCGAGGTCCTCGATCGTCATACGTCTTCCAGTTTATCAAAGTCGATCAGACGGCCTTTCGGCCCCGCGGCGTAGCCCCGGGTGGCTCCCAGCATCGTGCGGACGCCCGCCGCCTCGTGGATGTGGCCGGAACAGAAGACAACCGGCTGGTGCTCCGCAATGAACGCCGCGACCGCGCGGCTTCCGGCGTGCACGCCCTCTCGCACGCGGTCCAGGAGGGTCCCGTAAGGCGGGCAGTGGCAGATCAGAACCAGCGGCCGGAGGGCCGCGAAACGGGCCAGGCGCTGCCCCAGTTCCTCTTCCGAGTACTCCCCCGGCGTGTTGAAGGGCGTGGGGCTGGAGTAGCCCAATCCCGCGAAGTGCAGGCCGCCGGCCTCGAAACTGCGTTCGTGGAAGTGCTGCAGGCCGTACTTGCGGCACAGGGCGGAGGTCATGGCGGCGGATTCGTGGTTTCCGGGGAGCACATACATTTGACCGGCGCGGCGGCGCAGAATCTCGCCGCATCCGTCCAGGCCGCGGCCCCAGCTTGCCAGATCTCCGGCGGCGAAGTAGTAGTCGGCCTCCGTCTCCATGAGCCGTTCCAGGGCCCGGTAATCGCCGTGGATGTCGGAGAACACCAGGATTTTCATCGAAGCCGATTGTACCCGATCGGGACGGGGCTTCAGGTATCATGGTTTACAAGCCCTCTTATGTCTTTTCAAACCAGCGGCAATACTGGGATCAACGCCTGGCTCGAAGCAGAACTGAAAGAACAGTTCCGCCACGACCGGCGCGAGGTGGATGACGACTGGCGGACCTTTTTCGAATCGCTCTCGCCCGGTCTCCCCGCCGCTGCGCCCTCCACGGAGCGGGACGCCCGGGCGGCGGATCTGCCGGTAGATTTGCGTCCCGGAGACGAAGCCGTCCCGCTGCGCGGCGCTTCCGCGCGGGTGGTGGATAACATGACCGCGAGCCTGGCCATTCCCGTGGCCACCTCGCAGCGCATCATCCCGGTCAAGGTGGTCGACGAGAACCGGCGCACCATCAACCTGCACCGGGGACTCCAGGGGGCGGCCAAAGTCTCGTACACTCACCTGATCACCTGGGGGATTCTGAAGGCCATACAGGCCTTCCCGGTGCTCAATGCGGCCTTCGCCGAAACCGACAAAGGTCCGGTTCGCATCCAGCGCGGGAGCATCAACATTGGGATAGCCGTGGACCTGGCGGGCAAGGGCGGCGCGCGTTCCCTGGTGGTTCCCAATCTGAAGAACGCGGGGGAACTGGACTTCCTCCAATTCCTGACGGCGTACGACGCCCTCATCGCCCGCGCCCGCGCGGGGCAGCTTACGGTGCAGGACTTCCAGGGGACCACCATCTCGCTGACCAACCCCGGCACGCTCGGTACGGCGGGCTCGGTCCCGCGCCTGATGGTGGGGCAGGGCGCGATCATCGCCACGGGCGCCATCGACTACCCCGCCGAATACCGCGGCGCTTCACCCGAGGTGACCGCCACGCTCGGTATCGGCAAGGTGATGACGGTGAGCTGCACCTACGACCACAGGATCATCCAGGGCGCCGAGTCCGGCATGTTCCTGGCCAAGGTCCAGAGCCTGCTGGAGGGCGAGGACGACTTCTATGAACACATCTTCGCCGATCTGAAGATGCCCCACCGCCCGGTCCGCTGGGAACCGGATCGCGCCGTCATGGTTCCAGGCGCGGCGGGGAGCACGGCGGAAATCGCCAAGGAAGCCGCCGTGTTGCAGCTCATCAACGCCTATCGCGTGCGGGGCCACCTCATCGCCGACCTCGACCCGCTCGGCGCCGAGCCCAGCTACCACGCCGAGCTTGAGCCGGCCACCTACGGGCTGACCATCTGGGACCTGGACCGGGAGTTCCTCACCGGAAGCCTCGGTGAAGCCATCGGCGAGGGCGCGCCTCAGCCGCTCGCCACGCTCCGGCAGATCCTGGAGACCTTGCGGCAGACCTACTGCGGCAAGATCGGCTGCGAGTACATGAACATCCAGCACCCCGAACAGAAACGGTGGCTGCAACATCGCATGGAGCCGGAGGCCAACAACTGGCCGCTGGAGCGCCCCGTGCGGCTTCGGGTGCTGGAAGAACTGATCGACGCCGAGGAGTTCGAACATTTCCTGCACGCGCGGTTCGTTGGGCAGAAACGGTTTTCGCTGGAAGGGGCGGAAACCGCCATCGCCATTCTGAGCCAGTTGCTGGACCGTGCCGCGGACCAGGGCGTGGAGGAAGCGGTCATCGGCATGGCTCACCGCGGCAGGCTGAATGTGCTGGTCAACGTCGTGGGCAAACCGCTGGCCCAGATCTTCACGGAATTTGAAGGAGACCCGGATCCGGCCAGCACGCTGGGATCGGGCGACGTGAAATACCACCTCGGCGCCACCGGGACGCACGTCAGCCCAGCGGGGGGAGAGGTGGCCGTCTCCGTTGCCCCGAACCCGAGCCATCTGGAGGCGGTCAACCCGGTCGTCGAGGGCATCGTCCGGCCCAAGCAGGACCGGCGGGGCGACACGGAGCGCAAGAAAGTGATCCCCGTCCTGGTGCATGGAGACGCTGCTTTCGCCGGCCAGGGGGTTGTCGCCGAGACTCTGAACCTGTCGCAACTGGAAGGCTACCGTACGGGTGGGACCATCCACCTCATCATTAACAACCAGATCGGCTTCACCACGCTTTCGGAGGAAGCCCGGTCGTCCCCCTACTCCACCGACGTGGCCCGCACCGTGCAGGCGCCCATCCTGCACGTCAACGGAGACGACCCCGAGGCCGCCGTGCGCGCCGTCCAGATCGCCTTCGACTACCGCCAGCGCTTCAACAAGGACGTGGTCATCGACATGTTCTGCTACCGGCGCCACGGCCACAACGAGGCGGACGATCCGAGCTACACGCAGCCCATCCTGTACCGCAGGATCAAGGACCACCCGCCGGTGGCCGAGCTCTACTCCAGCCGGCTGGTCCGCGAGGGCTTGCTGACAGACGAGGATGTCCGGGCGATGCGCGAGCGCGCCACCGGCCGTCTGGAGGACGCTTTCCAGGCCGCGCGCACGAAAGCCGAACGTTTCGAGGGCCAGGATCTGGGTCCGGTTCCGGTGGAGGAGTCGCCGGCCTGGTGTCCGCGGACGGCGGTGGAGCGCGCGGTCCTGGCGCGTATCGCCGATGCGCTCACCGCGTTTCCGGAAGGCTTCCATCTCCATCCGAAGCTCCGCGCTTTCACCGGCCGGCGCCGCGAGGCGTTCGATGCCGGAGGGCCCATCGATTGGGCCTTCGGAGAGGCCATGGCCTTCGGCAGCCTGGTGCTGGAGGGTACGCCCGTCCGCCTCAGCGGCCAGGACAGCGGACGCGGCACGTTCAGCCAGCGCCACCTGGAGTTCTTCGACTACCAGACCGGCATTCCCTACACGCCGCTCCAGCACCTCGCCCCGGACCAGGCCCGATTTCAGGTCTTCGACAGCGCCTTGAGCGAATACGCCGTGATGGGGTTTGAGTTCGGCTACAGCGTGGCAGACCCGCTGACCCTGGTTCTGTGGGAGGCCCAGTTCGGGGACTTCGCCAACGGCGCGCAGATCATGATCGATCAGTTTGTCTCCTGCGCGGAGTCGAAATGGGGACAGCCCAGCGGCCTGGTCCTGCTGCTGCCGCACGGCTTCGAGGGGCAGGGGCCCGAGCACTCCAGCGCGCGGATCGAGCGCTTCCTGGTTCTGTGCGCCGGCCGGAACATGCAGGTGGTGAACTGCACGACGCCGGCCCAGTATTTCCACGTGCTGCGCCGCCAGATGTGCGGCGGACCGGACCGCCGGGGAGTCCGCAAGCCCCTGGTCATCTTCACTCCGAAGAGCCTACTGAGGCACCCGGGGGCTGTCTCCCGCCTGGAGGAGTTTTCAACCGGGGGGTTCCGCGAGGTGATCGACGACGGCTCCGTGCCGGCCTCCGCGGTCGGCAAGGTTGTGTTCTGCTGCGGGAAGGTCTACTATGACCTGCTCGCCGCGCGAGAGGAGCGGCGGACGGACAGCGTGGCGCTGGTTCGCGTGGAGCAGTTGTATCCGTTCCCGGAGCAGGACCTCCTGGACGTGCTTGAGAAATATCCCCAGTCGAGCGAACTGGTCTGGGCGCAGGAGGAGCCTCGCAATATGGGCGCGTGGCGCTACATGCGAGACCGTCTGCGCCCGCTCATCGCCTCCGGCGGCAGGAACCTCCGCTATGCGGGACGGCCGGAGAGCGCAAGTCCCGCCACCGGTTCGCACAAGCGGCACGCGCTCGAGCAGGCGGCTCTCGTCGAGGAGGCCTTCGCGCCGCCGTTCCACGCCGCCAAGCCGGCCTTGCGGCTGGCCCCCCGGGCGCCGGGAGCCAGCCGCACCGGCTGAGAATCAGGACGCCTTCTTCGCCACGAACTCCTGCGGCCCCATCGGGCCGCGGCCGCCGCCTCCGCCCGGAGGTCCGCCCCGGCCGCCTTCCATGCTGCGCGTGAACTTGATCTCGTTACCCGCGATGGTTCCTTTGTAGACCCATTTCATGGTCATGTCGCCGAAGCTCATCACGGTGACGAAGGATACGGCATCTCCAGCCACCTTCCCTTCGGAGATCTCCTGGTCTCCGCGCGGGCTGCTGACCGCTCCCGTGAGCTGCTCTCCGGCCTGCTTGAAGTTGAAGCTCCACTCGATAGTCCCGCCGTCCCTGCCGGGCATTTGCGCGATCCACTTGCCGCTGATGTCGGCCGCGCTGGCCGTCGCCGCGCAGAGCGCAAGCGCCGCCATCAGCGCGAAAGCTGGCATTCTCACTGATCTGTCCTCCAGGCTACGTTGGGCTGGGCGCGATGGATGCGCCCGCATTCCGGAGTCTACACGCAGAGAGGATCGCGTGCAACACAGAGGCAGGGCTCAGGCTCGAGACGCCGCGTGGCTGCGCTTGCCCACGTCGTTGGCCAGGTAGTTCAGCACGTCCGCCATCTCCAGAACGGCGGCGCGGGCGCGCCCCAGAGAGAGGCGTCCCGAGATGCGGTAGACGACCCCCATCAGCCGGAAATCCAGCATGAGCATCCGTTGTTCGAGGGTGATCCCCCCGAACGGACGTCCGGCGGTGTGGGCGAGCAGATAGGTCAGGAGCCTGTAATCCCGCTCCAGGCTCTGCTCCAGTTCCGACAGCGTGGCGGGGACCGCGCTCCGCACCAGGTCTTCGCCTACCTGCTTGAAACCCAGTTTGTTGGCCTCGGCCAGGTCAGCGGCGTAATCCTCGCCCGTCCGCGTGCGCAACATGAGGAGACAGGTGTAGCGGAACCAGTAGATCATCAACGCGGCCGATACCACGATGATGAAAATGCTAGTTGCCACGCCGGTTCCTCCTTCCTCCCCTCAACTGCGGGGCTGCCACGTTTCGTCGTACTAGAAGGTCTAGGATCGACCGGTTCAAATATAGCACACTACGAACCGGGCTTCAAGAGTTTATTCTGGGGTTTCAGCGGCCAGCCCCCCGGTTTCGGCGGCCTCCCTCTTTGAAGGCCATACGAACCTCGATGCCTCCCGTGCGCCGTTGCCGCTGCCGGAACAAATCCCCATAACTGCTTGTTATATAAAGCTCTTGTGAGTATCCCAGCGTTTCGGCTACCCGGTCGATCCAGTCCGGGGCGCCCTCCAGTTCGAGGTAGACCCCTATGGGGGTCTCATCCAAAGTGACGAGCCCGGGCCAGCCTTTTCTCCGGTACTCCGTCCTGTATTTCTCGTACCAGAACACCGGCTTATACCCCAGGGAGAGGAGGATCATCCTCGCGGTGGCCGCGTCGCTCAGTTCTACTTCAATCTCCATCCGCGACCGGTGCCTCCCTCTCAGGGCGGGCCCTTTGAAGGTCAGAATGGACTGCCGGCCCGCGGTGCGCAACCGCAGCAGTTCCCCCCGCCGCTGGAGCCTCCGGTCCCGGGTGTCGAAGACCGTATTCTGCTCGTGCACCCTGCGTCTGGACGCGCGGAAACCGGCGTCGCGGAGAAGGCGTCTTCCGCGGCCTGCGTCCGGCAACGGCAGTTTAATTTCAGTCTCGCGTAACTTGCCGCCGGCGGCCATCGCCTTTCATCCTATCAGGCCGGCGTTCATGGTACGCCCGACCGGTTGGTTGTATACGCCGGGAGAGAGGCGTATGCTTGATTCCTGAAAGGGGTGGAGACCCCTCCAATGAGACTGAGATATGCTCTGGTTTTGTTCATAGCTTTAGCCGTGACGGCGGCGGCCCTGTGTGCCGCCGACTTCTGGCAGAAGAAGAAGTACACGGAATGGACGCAGAAAGACGTCGAGAAAATGATGACCGACTCGCCGTGGTCGAAGACCTTCACCGCCTACCTTAAGGGCTTCGGCGGCGGAGCCCGCGGCGGCGGCGGACGGGGCGGCGGCGGACGGGGCGGCGGCGGACGGGGGAGCCGTGGTGGAGGAGGCGGCGGTGGCGAAGGCGGCGAAGGCGGCGGAGGCGGCGGTGGCGAAGGCGGCGGAGGCGGCGGAGGCGGCGCTTCAGGCACGCCGGTGCGGATGCGCTGGCACACCGCGCTGCCGGTGAAGCAGGCGATCATGTGCGCGCGGCTGGGCGCCGAGGTGGGCTCCTCCAAGGAAGCGGCCGAGGCGTTCGACCGCAAGGAAATCGTCTATATTGTCGGGATCGAGGGACTGCCCGCGAAGGCCGTGGCGATGCCGCCGGAAGAACTGGCCAAGCACGCCGAGCTGCGGGTGAAGAACCTGGAACCCATCCACCCTTTGCAGGTCCGGACGGAGCCTCGCGGACCGATGATGACGCTCTATCTTCTGTTCCCGAAGACGCAGCCGGGCGCTCATGAGATCAATCCCGCGGACGACGAGGTGGAGGTGAGCCTTCAGCTCGAGTCCGGCAAGGTATCGAGGAAGTTCAAACTCAAGGACATGATGTTCGCCGGCAAGCTGGAACTCTGACCGTTTCCGCTTGCCTCATAGCGCGCCCGTAGCTCAGCCGGATAGAGCAACTGGCTTCGAACCAGTAGGCCGGGGGTTCGAGTCCCTCCGGGCGCGCCACACTAAATCCCAATAAAACCCACATTTTCTGAGCTTCGGTAACCTGCCAAGACCCCACCGCGAAACGGAGCGCGAAACGGAACGGCCTCGAAACGGCGATTCTCAGGGTGGGAAGAGGGCCGGGATTCGGTACGAGCTCAGCGACGGCCAGCCACAGACAGAGGGTAGAAGCGCGTCTCAGCGGCACGCCACGAAATTACGCGACAATGGCCCCAGCCGACAAGCACCATGAAGCCCTGCCGTCTCGAAGACCTTTCGGGCTGGCTGGAAGAAGAGGCCGCTTCGATTCCAGATGAGGCGCACCGCCGCGTGCTCCTCGAAATTAGCATCAACCTCGATTGGTTCGTGAAGTGGCCGAAGCGCGCCGAACTCCTCTGGGAGGGCTGTGACCGGAGGCGAGAGAACGCGCAGCAGCAGCGATACCACGCGTACCCTCCAGAGTTGAAGACGGCGCTACCCGCGTACCGTTTCCAGGACCGACGCAGCAACCGCCCGGCCATCATGGCTTACAGGGTTGCTGGCGGTGAACGCCCGCTGAGGAGCAATGGCCGTGGTTGGAACATCCACCATTTCTATGACGGGAAGTTCCCGTATCCGGGAAACAGCAGACCGTCTCTTCAGGCGGTGAAGGAAGCCCGCCACTTCACTCAGAGCGCCGGACTGGTCGCCGTCCATCCATTTGCCGATGCCCTAGCGGATGAGTTCACCGTCTTCGCCTGGAGGTTGCGCGCGGAATCATTCCGGCTCTTTGGCTACGATCCCGAGGGTGCATTCACCGGCCAGCCGGACGAATACGGCTTCGCCGGGCGGAAGTGCGAGAAGATCTGGCACTACACAACGTGAGGTAAACTGATCCCAATGCCGCTCAACCGCCAAGACTGCATTGAGCTAGCCAAGCAGGTGGAGCGACTGCTGAGGGAGTTCGATCCCGCTGCGTCCGAGTTGGTGTTTCGTTCGACGGAACGCTACAACGATCCACGCCGCTACTTCGTTGAGTTGTTGCGTACCATCCGGCATCTTTACGCCGAACGTTCTGGCGGAATGCATGGCGTCATCTTGGACCGGATAAATCAGTTCGTCCGGCTTCCCGATGGCAGCCCGGTCCGAGGCATAACGGTAGCCCTCACTCCGGCTGAGATGGAGCGTTACAGGACCGAGGAAGTGAATCTGGCGGAACTCCCTGACCGGAGCGACTTCCTGGCAGAACTTGATCGCATCCTCTCAATCGTCATTCACGAGATTGACTTCGAGAGGGACCAGGGATGACCCGTGACGAGATCCTCAGGCAGCTTGAACGCGCCTTTCGGCGCTACTGCGGCGTGCCGTCTTCCGTCACTCAGAGCCTTGTGCCTCCATCTGTTCCAGCCGGGAAGCTCTATGAGGCCCATGTCCTCAGCCTTATCGTAGAGAAGCTCGTTACACGCGAAGGCTATCGGCTCGCCCTTGTTGGTGGCACCAAGGTCCAACTGAAGAGTGCGCCAGGCCCAATCAATCGGAGCTACCCGAGAATTGAACTTCGCCGGTCAGGCGCCTGCGTTGCTGAGCTTTGGACGGATGTTGAATTCCTCTCGTTGAGCCACGCGGCCCGCCGAAGCGGAACACTCACCAAAGGGGACTATCACGAGTTGGATCTGATCATTGTGGATCCCAACCAGCATGGGCGTCCGCCTCACGATACCGTTTGGCTTGGTGTCGAGTGCAAGAACACCGGCTACGAGAAGGGTCTACTAAAAGAGATTCTCGGCATTCGGCGCGAACTCAGCTACCTGACGGATGACAGACCGACAAAGTTCTCATCTTGGCCCAGATCGCTCGTTCCGGCAGATCCTCCATCGTGTCTTGTCGTTTACGCGACCGATGCGGACGTGCTAGACTACGCCGCGCCCGGAATGGTCTTCGGGATCGACTTCATGCACGAGTCCATTTAGAAGATGTAATTGGCTGCGCTTGCCTCACAGCACCCCGGAACGCATGGCACCTCTCATCAGCCATGGGCCACGCGCCCGCTAGTCTTTCCCTCGCAAGTCGAGGGGCTGCACTTAACGGTGAAACCTCGACGCCCCGACTAGCAGCTTGCCTTCTTTGTGGAAATGGCGCAAGGTAATCCAGGCCCCGAGCTTGGTGCCCATGGCCAGTCACCTCCTCCTTTCATTATGACAGAAGCCAGGTGCAACACAGACTGCCTACATCTTGATCCGGGGCTGCACAACTTTCGATTCGACAGCCTTGGTGGAGAAGGAATGCCAAACGCCGCACCACAACTTCCCCGTCGCAAGGAGTTCGTCGAAGCCTTCGTCTTGGCGCATGAAGGCACGCCATTCTGCGCCCACATCCAATTTGAATGGCAATGCCGGACCTACGTAGTTGACGACCACAAAATTCGACGATGCCATGTGACGCATGCGCTTCCAACGTGAATCGTAGACTTGTAGGGAGAGGTTCGTCAACGTCGTTGGTGCCGTTCCGACGTTACGGACACTGACTGACAGAAACGTAGGATTGCCCGCCGGTGGCGGCATCTGCTTCATTCCTGGCAGTGCGGAAACTCGAAGGTGTGGCCCGGCGGTCATTCTGGTGTAGACATTCCAGCCAAGGCTGGCGACACCAGTACACGCGCCGATCCAGGCAACCCAAGGCACGGCTTCCATTTAAACTCATGATAGCGGTTGGATGACTACCGTGTGAATGTACGCAATACGCGCCTACACATCACCATCGCGGACGTCTTCCGGTTCCACGCCCGCTGCACCTCAGTAACACAACGCAGCCAAGGGTTGTTGATCACCTCGATGCATTCCGCAATCGCACGCTCCGTCGTCGTGTCCACTTCGCCGTCGTGCCGGATGGCCAACAGCCGATGATGCCAATGGTAGGCATTGGCGATGTTCCGCCCGAGGTCGTGCAGGACCGCAATTGCCGCCCTCCGCGTTACGGGACCTTGCCCTGGCCTGTCCACGCTCCGCAAAGTCCCGCGCAGAAGGTTGCGGATGTCGTCATCGAAATTGCCCTCTTGGGAAACCACCACCTGGTCTCTTGGAACCGCACTCACTCGCGTCGCCACTTGTCTCCCCTTGAATTCTGCCTACTATCGCCAACTGAACTGCCAGCCCCAGCGGGCTAGACATGAGCGCTTCCCCCGCGCTCTCGTGGAGCGCCCTGAGGAAAGCGCGCCACGATTCGAGATATTGCGCCAGCGTCTGCTTCTGTGGCGCTTCGCGGAGAATTCCCAGACGTAGTTCGCGGCGGGCCTCCTGGATTTTGTTGAGGATTGCCTCCTGGGTGTCGCCGCTGAAGAACTTCCTCTTCGGTTTGTCACCCTGCCAACCGATGGTGAGAGCGCCGCGCCAGCGCCATGCGCAGGGCGGCCAGCGTCAGACCGGCCTCCAGGGTGCGATCCAGCTCCCAGCCGATCAGCCGGCGCGAATACGCATCCAGGATCACCGCCAGGAACACGAACTCCTCCTGCAGTCGAACGTAGGTGATGTCGGCGACCCACAGTTGATCCACGTCGGTCAGCACCATCTGTCGAGCCAGGTTCGGATAGACCCGCAGCGCGTGCTCCGAATCGGTGGTCACCACAAACCTTCGACGCCGCACGCACAACAGGTTGTCCTCGCGCATCAGGCGGGACACCCGCTTGGCATTCACGGTCCAGCCCCGGCGCCGCAGTTCCGCGGTGATGCGCGGCCGGCCGTAACTGGGCATCTCCAGCGCGATCCGCTGGATCGCATCCCACAGGTTCATGTCTGGGTCCGGTTCCGGCGGGGCCTCCCGCTGATGGCGGTAGAAGCTGGCCCGGCTCAGATCGGTCCGCTCGATCATGCGCCCAATGGTCAGTGCGCGCCGTACCTTCATGTCTTCGGCCGCCTTCTCGCAGATCGCACCGTAGATCGCGGATTTCCAGTCAATGCCTGCAGCATCCGCTGTTCTTCGATGCGCTGCAAGCATCCCTTCAAAAAATCGATCTCCAATGCATGGCGGCCGATCTTCCGCTCCAGTTCTGCGACGCGGCCTCCAACCAGCGGCGGTTTCCCCCGCCCGGAAAGACATCCCCCGGACCCTGGCGGACCTCACGCCGCCACCGATGGAGTACGTTCGGGTTCACTTCCAGCGCCCGGGCTACCTCCCCGACTGGAATGCCCTGTTCCAGTTGTCGAACCGCCGTCAGCTTGAAATCTCGTGTGAACTGCCTGCGAGACAATCCCATGACTCATTCTCCCCTTTCGCTGCAAAATGAGTCTTAACTGGTTGTCTCAATTTCGGGGACAAGTCCATAACCCTCACGGCCGCCTCGACCGGATCTGCAGACATGGATCGCCGTGTGTACCATCCGGGGTTTCGCCACAAACCGCAATCGCTGCCAACAAGGCGAAGCCGCAACGCCACGGTAATCGGCGTCACCCGCCTAGCAGCACCCGTGGCAGCAGTGGCGCGGCGAAACACGCCTTCTCGGGGCTTTGCACGACTGACGGCGAATCGTAGGCAAGTGTCGAGCCCGCAAGGACATACCTAGACAAGAGTGACGCCACTTGGCAGCCCCTAAACTGGCTTCGAACCAGTAGGCCGGGGGTTCGAGTCCCTCCGGGCGCGCCACTCGCCATCCCGGCGCAACCGACCCGCTTTGCGCCCGCACACAGCGCCGCCGGCCGGCGCGGCAACAACGCCGCCGCCCGATGCTATACTGGCTCAGGTTTTGGTCCGGAAGACCCTATGAAAGCGCTCATGAAGTACGCGCCCGGGGACGGGAACGTCGAAATCCGGGAAATTGAAGAACCCGTTTGCGGGGAGAATCAGGTCAAAGTGGAGGTCGCCTTCTGCGGCGTCTGCGGAACCGACCTGCACGTCATGCGCGACACCTTCCGTAACTACCCGCCCGTCATTCTGGGGCACGAGTTTTCCGGCAGGATCGTGGAACGGGGCAGCAAGGTCACCAGCGTGTCGGTAGGCGATGCTGTGACAGTCCTCGGCGCGACCGCGGTCACCTGCGGCCAGTGCACCTTCTGCCGTTCCGGCAACTTCATGTTCTGCCGCAACCGCCGGGGAATGGGCCACGGCGTCAACGGCGCGTTCACTCGATACGCGGTGGTGCGGCCGGACCAGGCCTACCGTATCCCGGAAGGTTTCGCCCTGGACGAGGCGGCGCTCAGCGAACCCTTCGCGGCCGCGCTACAGGCCGTCACCGAGGTGACGCAGGTCCGGCTCGGCGACACCGCGCTCATCTCAGGGTCCGGTCCCATCGGCCTGCTCTGCCTGAAATTGCTGGTTGCGGAGGGCGTGAAGACCATCGTCGCCGGCGCTGCCGGGGACGGCGCCCGCCTTGAGTCCGCGCGGGCCATCGGCGCCGCCTGCGTGGTCAACATCGGCGAGCGCAGCCTGGCCGACGCAGTGCGCGACGAAACGGGCGGCGCGGGAGTGGATGTCGCCTTCGAGTGCGCGGGGCACCCCGATTCCGTGCGCGGCTGCCTGGAGGCCCTCCGCCCCATGGGGCGCTATACGCAGGTCGCCATCTGCGGCCGCGAGATTCAGTTCCCCATCGACCACATCTTTTATAAGCAACTCACCATGGGCGGCTCGGTTTGCTATACCGCCCGCACTTGGGAGCGACTGATGAAGATCTACGCCCAGGGAAGGGTGCGCCTGGGCGATCTCATCTCCGCCAGGCTGCCGCTCGCGGAGTGGCGTACGGCCTTCGATCTGTGCATCGAGAAGAAGGCGCTGAAAGTACTCCTTTACCCAGAGGCGTAAGATGCTGCTCAGTCGCCGGTGGAAATCGACGGTGGTCAGGGCGGCCACGACCATGATCTATTTGGCACGCGAGGTGTAACGCAGATGTCATCCGAAAAGAAGTACACTCCCCCCAACGAGATGCCTCCAGCCCCCATTCACAGGGTGCTCGCCGGCCAAAAAGCTCTGGTAACCGGCGCCAGCAAGGGCCTTGGCGAAGGAATCGCGATCGGCTTCGGCCAGGCCGGGGCCGACGTTCTGGTGAACTACCACGGCGACGAGGAGGGCGCCAGGCGCACCGCGGCGGCCATCGAGGCGCACGGCGGAAAGGCGGTCATCTTCAAGGCCGACGTTTCCCAAGAAGACGAGGTGAAGGCCATGTTCCAGTACATGATCGACACCTTCGGCCGTCTGGACATCTGCGTGTCCAACTCCGGTATCCAGCTCAACGCCCCGCTGGACGAGATGACGCTGTACCAGTGGCAGCGCGTCATCGACGTGAATCTCACCGGCATGTTCCTGTGCGCGCGGGAGGCCATACGGTTGTTCAAGAAGCAGGGAATTGACCGGCGGATCTCCTACGCCGCGGGCAAGCTGATCTTCATGAGTTCGGTGCACGACATCATCCCCTGGGAGGGCCACGCCAACTACGCCGCCGCCAAGGGAGGCATCATGCTGCTCATGAAAAGCCTCGCGCAGGAGGTCGCCCATCTCCGCATTCGGGTGAACGCCATCTCGCCCGGCGCCATCCGCACCCCCATGAATGTGGAGAAGCTGACGTCGCCGGAGATCTTCGACTCCGTGCTGCTGCGGCTGATCCCCTGCAAACGCATCGGCGAATCGGAGGACGTGGCGCGGGCCACGGTGTGGCTCGCGTCCGACGAGTCGGATTACGTTCACGGCACTACGATCTATATCGACGGTGGCATGACCCTCTACCCCGGGTTCATCGGCGCGGGCTAGTGTCCTCGGGGCGAGGAAGGAGGGGGCGCTATGCCCAACCAGGAACGGCTGGAGCGGATGCGGCGGGCCATGGAGGCCGGCGGCTTCGATGTGCTCGTTCTTCGCTGGCCGGAGAACGTGCTCTTCCTCAGCGGCTTCTGGCCCATGATTGGAGCCGCCGCTCTCGTCTTTCCCCGTGAGGGCGAAGCGGTATGCATCCTTCCCCACTGTTACGAAAGCGAGGCGCGGCCCTTCCTGTGGGAGGCCGGGACCCGCTTCTACCGCTACGGTGTGCTCGATGCCCCCGAACCGCTCTCCGCGCTGCGGGACATCCTGGCCGGGACCGCGCGGGACAAGCGTTGGAGGAGGATCGGATACGACGGGTCCTTCGCGGCTGTCGCGCCATCCTGGAACAGCGCGGAGATCCTGGTGCCTGCCGCCACTAACGCCGCGCTGTTGCAGAGCGCCTTCCAGGACGGCGAACTCATCGACGCCTCGCCCATGCTGCACGCCGAGCGGCTCACCAAGACCGCTTACGAGATCTCGAAGATCCGCCTGGCGAGCGAGATCTCCTGCCTGGGGCTGGAGGCTTTCGACCAATCCGTAGACGTGGGCATCCCGGGCGTTGAACTCGCGGCGCTGGTCGAGCACGCCGTAATGGCGCGCGGCACGGGCAGCCGGGGAGCGCAGCGGGTGAGGGCCTACGCGCAAGTAGCGGTGGGACCCGAGGAGTCCGCCGTGGGCTACCGGCCGAACGAAGTCTCGACGCTCCGCAAGCTGGAAGGCGGGGACGTGGCGCTGCTGGAACTCGGTGTCGTGGCTGACGGCTACTGGGCCGACCGGACCCGGGTGAGAATAGCGGGCAAGCCTTCCGGCGATCAGTTGCGCGTCTTCGAAACCGTGCGCAAAGCTCAGGAAGCCGCCGTCGCGGCAATCCGCCCCGGCGTCAGCGCGGCGGAGGTGGACGAAGCGGCCCGGTCCGTCATTGAGGCTGCCGGGTACGGCGCGTTCTTCCCCCACATCACGGGTCATGGCGTGGGATTCGCCTATCACGAAGCCGGGCCGAAGCTGGCTCCAGGCTCCCGGGACCTCCTCCAGGAAGGGATGGTGACGTCGGTTGAACCAGGCGTGTACTTCACGCCCTGCGGAGGATTCCGGATCGAGGACGACGTGCTGGTGACACGGGATGGCTCCGAGGTCATGGGCCCCTTCCGCACGTCGGTGGGCGCTCCCGATCGAGTAGGATAGTGAGCGAGGCGGCCCGCCAGTTACGGGCCGGGCAGCCCGAGGATTCATAGAGTAATGAGGAGGGAATATCGGTGTTGACCCCCGTTGAAACAGAGGATCGCTATTTTATTCCGGAAAGCGGCTACCCGGCCGACCCGGTCAGCGGCGAAGCGCCGCTCAAGTTGAAGTACTTTTCCGGCGGCCAATGGCGGGAATCGAAGACCGCGAAGTACATGCCATGCTACAACCCGTCCACCGGCGCGGTCATCGCGTATGCCCCGCAGTGCACGGCGGATGAGGTGGAGTCGGCCATACAGGCTGCCGTGGATGCGTTTCCCGCGTGGTCGGATACCCCCGTCGGCAAGCGCGTTCAGGTGCTGTTCAGAATGAAGGCGCTGGTGGAGGCGCACCTCGACGAGCTCACCCACCTGCTCGCCAAAGAGATGGGCAAGAAGTGGGACGAGGCGATGGGCGACGTGCTCAAGGTGGTCGAGGTGATCGAGTTCGCCTGCGGCGCGCCGCACATCATGAAGGGCGAAGCGCTGATGAACGTCTCAGCCGGATACGACACCACGCGCTACAACCATCCGATCGGAGTTTTCGCCGGCATCGCGCCCTGGAACTTCCCCGCCATGATCCCGCAGGGCTGGATGGTACCCATCTGTGTGGCGACCGGCAACTGCATGGTGCTGAAGGCCGCCAGTTTCGTGCCCCAGTCGTCCATGCGCATCACGGAACTGTGGCGGGAGGCGGGGCTTCCGGCGGGCGTTCTCAACCTGGTCACCACCAGCCGCCACGAGGCGGAGATCCTGCTGCGCCATCCCGAGATCAAGGGCGTGAGCTTCGTCGGCTCGACCAGCGTCGGGCTGCACATCTACAAAACGGCCGCGGAGCACGGCAAGCGGGTGCAGGCCCTGACCGAGGCCAAGAATCACGCTCTGGTGCTCCGCGACTGTAACGTGGACCGCACGGCGCGGGGGATCATCAATTCCTTTTGCGGATGCGCCGGCCAGCGCTGCATGGCGCTCCCGGTGATTGTGGTGGAAAACGCCATCGCGGATGAGTTGATCCCGCTGATCGTGAAGTATGCCGGTGAGCTCAAGCTCGGCGCGGCGTACGAGCAGTCAACCGGCATGGGCCCGGTGGTAAACCAGGGACACAAGGACTACGTACTGAACTGGATCGAGACCGGCATCCGGGAAGGCGCGGAATTGATTCTCGACGGCCGCAAGCCGGAAGTTCCCGCCGGCTGCGAGAAGGGCTTCTATATCGGCCCCACCATCTTCGACCATGTGACCGAGGAGATGTCCGTGGGCCGCGAGGAGGTTTTCGGTCCGGTGCTGTGCATCAAGCGGGTGGACAGCTTCGAAGAAGGCTTGAAGATCATGAACGACAGCCGCTTTGCCAACGGCTCGGTGATCTACACCCAGAGCGGCTACTATGCCCGGAAGTTCGCCAAGGAGACGCACGGCGGCATGGTGGGGATCAACGTGGGCATCCCCGTGCCGGTGGGGATCTTCGGCTTCACGGGCCAGAAGCAGTCGTTCTTCGGCGACCTGCACATGATGGGACGCGACGGTTTCATCTTCTACACCGAGAGCCGCAGCGTGACGGCGACGTGGTTCGCCGAGAGCGAGACGCCAGCGGGCAAAGTGGACACCTGGGATGGCACCATGACGCTGCTCTCCAAATAGACGGGCGAACGAAAATGAGCGGAGCCACCATTTACAAGAGCCGGCTGCACCAGATGACCCAGACCACGCCGACCTGTCTTTGGAACGACTCGGCGGCGATCGGCGAGCTGACCCCGTCCATTGAAGACGGAGCGGTGGGGGCGACCTGCAACCCGGTGATCGCCCTCGGCGTGCTTAGGAAGGAGATGCACCTCTGGAAGGACCGCATCCACGAGTTGATCCGGGAAATGCCGGCTGCGACGGAGACCGAGATCGGCTGGAGAGTCGTCGAAGAGATGTCGGTCAAGGGCGCGGAACTGCTGAAGCCCATCTTCGACCGGTATAAGGGCCGCAACGGCCGCTTGTCGATTCAGACGGACCCTCATTTCTACCGGGACCCGCGGGCCATCGTCGAGCAGGCAGTACGCTTCAGCGGGCTGGCGCCGAACATGATCGTGAAGATCCCCGTGACGCGGGCGGGCGTGACGGCTCTGGAGGAGGCCACCTACCTGGGGGTGAGCGTCAATGCGACCGTCTGTTTCACCCTGCCTCAGTGCCTCGCCGTGGCGGAGGCCGTGGAGCGGGGGTTGGTCAGGCGGGAGAAAGAAGGCAAGGACATCTCCACCATGGGGCCGGTCTGCACCATCATGGTGGGACGGCTGGACGACTGGCTGAAGGCGGTCGCGGAGAAGGAGAACATCATCACGGACCCGGTGTGCCTGGAGTGGGCCGGCGTGGCGGTGTTCAAGAAGACCTATCGCATCTTCCGGGAGCGCGGCTACCGGCTCCGGCTGTTGTCGGCCGCCTTTCGGCATCACCTGCACTGGAGCGAGTTCATCGGCGGCGACGTGGTGATCTCGCCGCCGTATTCCTGGCAGGTGCGCTTCAACCACAGCGACGTGGAAGTCATGTCCAGAATCGACAAGCCGGTCGCCCCGGCGATCGTCGAGGAACTGGCCCGGAAGTTCACCGATTTCCGCCGGGCCTACACGGAGGACGGCCTCCCGGTGGATGAGTTCGACGGCTTCGGGGCGACGGCCCGGACGCTGCGGCAGTTCATCGCCGCGTGCCACGAGCTCTCGGCCCTTATCCGGGATTTCATGATTCCGGACCCGGATAAGCAGCCGGCTGCCGCGAAGAAGTAGGCGTCGGACCTGGTAGGGTATCTCTCGAGAATGGAGACGAGACAATGAGCACTACGAGACGTCGGATTCTTCAGACCACCGCTGCCTCGAGCCTTGCGGTTTTGGGCGGCGCCGGTCTTGGAACGGGAACAGGTGCAGCTCAGTCCCAGAGCGCAGGCAGGAAACGCGTACTGGCCATCCTGGGGGACGCTTATCACTGCGTCGCCCCGCTCGACCAGGCCTTGCTGGGGAGGCTCAGAAAGAGCGGCTGGGCAGCGACCGTCATCATGGACTACAACGTTCCGTGGGACGACTTCCCCAAGTACGACCTGATCATCAACGCCAGAGAAGGACGCGAGTATATCAATTACTACCGGGAACGCGATGGGGATCCTCCCAACAAGGGCGAGGCCCGCTGGATCACGCCTGCGCAGGAGCAGAAGTACGAGGACTACGTAAACGCCGGTGGCAGGTTTTTTTCCTATCACGACGGCTTCTCTTATCCCAAGGGCAATGGGATCTCCCGGATAGCCAGGGCCTACTTCATCCGGCACCCCGCCATCGTCGAAATCAAGGTCACGCCCACTGGAAAGATGCCGGAGTTGACCCAGGGCGTCACACCCTTCACCTGCTCGGATGAAGAGTACGAGGTGGAGATGGATGAGAGCCAGACGTCCGTGTTCATGGAAAGCCACTCCCCTGAACACGGCCGCGCCCCTCAGGGGTGGGCGCATACCTATGGCAAGGGGAAAGTAGCCGTGTTCATTCCAGGTCACAGCGTTCAGACCATGACTCATCCCATGGTCCGGCGCACGATCGACAACTGTATCGACTGGCTGCTGAAGTAGCTCTCAGCTTTCAGCGCGCAGCGGCCGGCTGTCAGAGTGGCGCCCGAGGGCCGGCCGTCGTCTGCGGCAGACTCTCAGGTGTTATAGGCGCTGCCGGCGATCTTCTTCAGCTCCCAACCCTTTCGGTCATTGCGCGAGAGGTGCTGGTTCGCCGCGCGGTTGTTGGTGACCCGGAACGCCTTGGCGTCCCACTCGATCCGGCCGCCCACCCGCAGGGCGACGTTCCCGAGTTGGTACGCCTCCGTGAAGGGACCCGAATAGCCGAAGTGGCAGGGCGCCTGTTTGCCCGCTTTCACGGCGTCGCACCAGTCCTTGTGAACCTCGTCCTGAGGCGCACCGATTGTCTGCGGGCGGGCGGCCGCGCCGCCTCGCGCCTGCGGAGGCGCTGACGCTGCCGAGCCGTAGAACGGTCCGCGCCCCGCCGGCAGGCTGCCTTTCGTCCCGATCCAGATCGTTCCTCCCCTGCCGGCGCCGACCTCCTTGGGCGGGAGCTTGCCGCCGTCATACCAGAAGATCTTCAGCGGGGGATGCGCGCCGCGCTGAGGCCACTCGAAGCGGAGAACGCTCCAATCCGGAAACATGTCTTTCGTCACGCCGCTGGTTTCAACAACCTCGACGGCGGACGGCGGACCCAACTCCAGGGCCTTGAAGATCACATTCATGCTGTGGGACGCGATGTCGCCCAGAGCGCCCGAGCCAAAGTCCAGCCAGCCCCGGAAAACGAAGGGGTGATATAGCACGCCCACGGGAGGCACGGGACTCAATCCTGCGTTCTTGAAGTCGATCTGGTGCCGCTTCTCGGGGGTGGGGTTGTAGATCGGATGGCCTTCCGGGTACATCGCCTTGAACCGGCGGGCGGGCGCCGGACCCAGATAGATATCCCAATCCAGGGTCTTCGGGACCGGGTCCTCGCCTGCCGGGCGCGTGAAGCCCTGCGGCCAGATGGGACGGTCGGTTGACACATGTACTTCGGTGATCTCGCCCAAGACCCCCGATCGGATGGTCTCGAGCTGCGCCATGTTGTATGTCCCCATCTGGGTGACCACCTTGGTCTCGGCGGCGACCTTGGCCATGATCCTGGCTTCGTGTACCGTCTGGCACAATGGCTTCTGACAGTAGACATTCACGCCGTGCTTCATCGCCCACACGCTGATGTAGGCGTGGGTGTGGTCCGGCGTGGCGACAATCACGCCGTCCAGTTTCTGGCCCTCGATCATCTTCCGGAAGTCGGTATACTTCCTGGCTTTCGGATAATCGGGTGTGCGCAGGTCCAGGAACGTCGAATCCACGTCGCAGATGGCCGCGATGTTCTCGCCCTGCTTCAGCAGTTCCTGCGCATCGCGCTGGCCCTGCCCGCTCAGGCCGATGATGCCCAGGTCCAACCTCTGGTTGGCCGCGTAGCCGCGCGCCAACCCGGAGGGCAGAATCATGAATGCTCCGGCGGCCTTCTTTATCGATTCACGGCGCGTCATGCGCCTTCCATCAGTGAGGACTTGCATACTCCACCTCCCTTGGCCCCGGCGCGGCCCGTCTCGGCGCCGCCCCGTAATCCATTCCTGTCACCAGACATAGTACTTCAGCCCGAATGCGGCCGGCGGTAGCGCGGATCTGCGCCTGTCTCCGGTTTGTGCTAAAGTCGGCTGCGGTGTTATTTGAAGCTTGCGGCGCGAACTCGGGATAAGTGCGTGAAGCAGGAAGTGAGGTGAACCCATGCAAACGGAGGGTACGGCAGGCCGCGTCTCGCGGCGCGATTCTCTGAAGGCGGTGGCGGGCGCGTTCATGATCCTGCCCGCCGGCTCAGCGCGGACTTACGCAGCCAACGAGAAGCTCAATATGGGTATGATCGGCCTTGCAGGCATGGGGGCTGTCGACTTGGGCTTCTTCAGCGGACGGCTGGTATCGGCCCAGGGCTTTGCTCCGCCGGGATACCTGAACCGGGCCAGCGAGAACATCGTCGCCCTATGCGACGTGGATGCAACCTATCTGGAGTCGCGCGGGAGCGCGTTTCCACAGGCCAAGCGATACACCGACTTCCGGAAGATGATCGAATCCGAGAAGCTGGACGCCGTCTCCATCGCCGTGCCCGACCACATGCACTGCTACATCAGCGTCTGGGCGATGAAGCACGGCCTCAACGTCTACTGCCAGAAGCCGCTCTGTCAAACCGTGCACGAAGCCCGGGTCATGGCCCGAGTCGCGGCCGAGACCAAGGTGGTCACGCAAATGGGGACACAGATGAGTTCGATGCCGTCCAACATGCGTCTCGTCGAACTGATCCAGTCCGGCGTCCTGGGGGAGATAACGGAAATACACATGGCCACGGACCGGCCCATCTGGCCCCAGGGATTCAACCGCCCGCCCGGCGAGGAAGCAGTGCCCAAGAACCTGGATTGGGACTTGTGGCAGGGAACGGCTCCCACCCGTCCTTTCCTGGCCATGTATCCGAAGGGCCATCCGGTTTACAACCCCTTGCCGGAGAAGAAGCACCAACTCGACTTCAAGGATGCCGCACTCGAGCCGGTGCCGCCGGTCGGCGTGGTGTACCATCCGTTCGTCTGGCGGGGCTGGACCGAGTACGGCACCGGTGTGATCGGAGACAGCCTGGGCCACAGTTGGTTCCCTGTGGTGTGGGCTCTCGACCTTGGTCCGCTTTCCGCCGCCGAGGTGGTCGAGGATTCGGGCATGACCAAGGAACAGTTTCCGGATTGGAGCGTGGTGCGCTATGAGTGGGCCGGCCGGGGCGTGCACCCGCCTCTCAAGATCTATCACTACGACGGCGGCAAGCGCATCCCCAAAGAAGTTGCCGGCAGCGCCCGGGGTTCGATCTGGATCGGGACCAAGGGCAGCCTGCCACAGGGCGCGGGTCCGTTCCAAGGCCAGAAGATGGACCCCTATCCGGTTCCGCCGCAGAAGGACTGGGACCGCGAAGAGGTTCACAAGGACTTCACCACCGCCATCCGGACCGGCAAGCTGCCTCCTTGCCACTTCGGGGTCGCCGGCCCGTACGCGGAGTCGTATCTGTTGGGCAATGTCGCACTGCGGGTTGGACACCGGATCGAGTGGGACCCGCTGGCGTTCCGAATCACCAACTGCCGCGAGGCGAACCAGCACCTTTTCCGTGAATACCGGAAAGGTTGGGATCTGAAGGAGATCGCCGGCGCGGCCGCCTACAACGTATAGCTGCCGCCGGATTCCGCGGGCGCACCTGAGAACCGGGCCCCCGGGATGTCGAGGAGTTGGCCTGCCGCTTGACGGGCGGTGGAATGAGTGTGTTTCAAGAGAAGGAGAACGGAGAGAGGTGAATTCGGATATCAGGCGTCGGGCGGCGGATGTGCGCCTGCTGCTCATGGATGTGGACGGCGTGTTGACCGACGGCAGATTCTACATGCTGCCGGACGGAAAGGGAGGCTTGGTCGAAACCAAGGCTTTCGACACTCAGGACGGGATGGCCCTGCAATGGCTGCGGCGCACCCAGATCAAGGCGGGTCTCATCAGCGGCCGGGATTCCCCCGCGACGCACTTCAGGGCTACGACCGGCGGCTTCGAGTTCGTGTATCAGGGCCACCTGGAGAAGATCCCGATCCTCGAGGAGATTCTTTCCAGAGCCGGCCTGAAGGGCGAGCAGGCCGCCTACCTCGGCGACGACCTCACGGATGTGGTCGTCATGCACCGGGTAGGGTTGGCGATCGCGACCGCCAACGCGGCGCCGGAAGTGAAACGCGAGGCGCACTACGTGACGCGGGCGTCCGGCGGCAGGGGCGCGGTCCGCGAAGCCATAGAACTCATCCTGAAGGCCCAGGGGCTCTGGGAGGAAATACTCGACAAGTACGAGATTCCACACGCAAAGTCCCGGGCCGCCAGGCCGCCGAAGCCGCGCCGCCCCGGAGGCAGGTAAGAGCAGCTCAGCGTTTGGGCAAAGAGATTGTGATGTTCCGGAAGCGGAACGATCCCGGGTGGTCGCCCTGAAGGTAGATGGGGCCGGGTTCGGCCTCATTGCTGTCGAGCGCTCCACCCGTGATCCCGGCTATCTCCTGGTTGTCGATCGTGGTGACGCCGTTGAACACCACCGTCACGCGCCGTCCGACCAGAGTGATGTCATAGGTCTGCCAGTCGGGACGGAAGGGCGGCGGCGAGGACGGGCCGGCCATCCCGTATACGCAGCCGACGCCCAGGAACGGATTCCGGGGCGGGGCGTTGACCGCGCCGCGGCGTTCGCCCGCGGCCCGGGCGGGGGTAGCGGCCTGCCCGCCCGTGCGCGCCGGTTGGGGCGGCGGTCCCACCTGGACTTCGTAGCGTCCACGAAGGTAAATACCGCTGTTGGAGCCGGGCGGACAGTCGTACTCGGCGTGCAGCTTGAAGTCCTCGAACGTCCGCGTGGTCCGCAGATTCGAGCCGCGAGCCTCGTTGATCAACTCTCCTCCCCTCACCACCCAGTTGTTTTTGAAGGCGCCGGCAATGGCCTCCGGCGTGTTGTTGATCGCGATCCAGCCCGTGAGGTCCTTGCCGTTGAACAGAGGTTCGGGTGGACCCCACGCGGCCGGCGCCGCGCGCTGTAACGCCGGGGCGCGAACGCCCGTCAGGGGCCACTTCTCCTCCCCGCGCGTCTGCGTGCCCGTGAGGCGTCCGCCTTTTTCCGCCAGTTCCCACACCAGCGCCGGACGCCCGGGTGTGGCGGGACGGTCCCCCTCCGCCGGCCGCTCCGGCACGGCGGCCGTCACCGTGACGATCAGCCTTGCTCCCGCCCGTTCCACCGCGGCGGCCGGGTTTACGTTGCCTGTTCGCCCTTGCACCCGCGCCTGAAGCTCGCCGTCCTTCTCGACGACCTCCATCCAACTTGGGAACGCCTCACTCCCCGTGCCGGCCGTCATGTCCCACCGGCCCGCGAACGGACTCGCCGCCCTCTGCGACAGCGCCGGAATCAGTATTACCGCCGCGGCCGCCAGCACCATCCAGATTCTTTTCATCGTCGTGTTCCCTGTTCCTTTTCTCTCCTGAGCCGCCTCACAACGCCGCCATGCTCCGCGGGTCCACCGGCCGCTTCTTCTCCGCCGATGCCTGCCCCGCAAAGTACATCCGCAGCGACATCAAGTTATCCCGCGCATTGGTCAGCGCCGGACGCTTCTCGGCCAGCGACTGCATGAACTCCCCCATCATCCCGATGAAACCCGCGATCGACGCGCATTGGTCGTAACGCGGCGCGATGAACACGTCCCGGAACGTCAGGTCGTCCGGCAGTCCGCAACTGATCCAGCCGATTTCCTTCGGCCAGTCGTAACCCCGCGCCTCCACCAGGTCCTTCTCCCAGCGCGAGCCCGGATTCCAGCGATGGTTGGCCCGCACGGCTCCACGTTCGGCCCACACCCGCAGCGGCGTCTCGTTCCGGAAGTTGTCCGCGTTGTGGTACTCGAAGTAGTTGCACACGCAGCCGCTCGAGAACTGTATCTGGTACAGCGATGCGTGGTTCTGGTTGGTGCAGTACACCGACACCGGTTCGCCGCCCGCCAGCCAGCGGATCGAATCGATGGCGTGAATCTGCCACGCCATCACCACCCCCTCCGGGCCGAATCCGAACTTCGGCCCCTCGATCGAGATGTTCGCCAGGTGCAGGTAACCCGGCCGCCCGAAACACTCCGGAGCCAGCAACTGCTTGGTGAGGTAGATCGCCGGATCGAAGCGCAGGTTCTGGTTCACCGCGAACGGGATCCCCGCCTCTTCCGCGATCCGCACCATCCGCCCGGCCGTCTCCAGGTCCGTGGCCATCGGCTTCTGCATCAGCACCGCCTTGCCCGCTTTGGCCGCCTCCGTCAGGATCGCTTCCCGCGCCGCCATGTCCGCCGGCGTCGAGTGGTCCACCGCGCAGTCGATGATGTCCACGTCGTCCCGCCGCATCAACTCCCGGTAGTCCTCGTACACCTGCGGGATGCCGTCCCGTTTGGCCAGCTCCCGCCGCTCCGCCCGGATGTCGGCCGCCGCCGCCACCCGGTAGCCCGCCAGGCGGTAGGCCGGCAACTGCTGCGCCCGCACGATCCCGGCATAGCCTACGATCCCGATCCCGTAGTCCAGCTTGTAGCTCTCCAGCGGCGGCCGGAACGAAGGCCACCGGAAGTCTCGCAACGATTGTTCAGGCATAGAATTCCTCCCAAGCTCGCAGGCGGCGCGCCGCCTGGCCTTTCCCTATTTCGTCAGCGTGGCCAGCGCCGCGCCCGCCACCATCACCAGTACGCCCACCACCTTCTGCCACGTCACCGGCTCCACCGGCGAGCCCAGCCAGCCGAAGTGCGACAGAATCAAGCCCCCGATCACCTGTCCCGCCAGCAGCGTGATCATCACCGCGCCCGCTCCCACCTCCGGTATCAGCCAGGCGATGGCGAACACCAGGCTCGCCCCCAGCACTCCCGCCGTGAGCAGCCAGGGATTCACCTGCTTCAGCGGCTGCAAGGCGCCGCTCTGCCAGCCCGTCAGCCCGATGAGAACCGCGGCCGCCGCCCCGATGCACCAGAACAGCGCGTTGCCCACCCGCGGGTTGTTCAGCGCGCTGCCTACCTTGCCGTTCATGGCCAGATGCACCGCCAGAATCACACCCAGGAATATCGTGAAGAAATAAAGAGGCACTCTCATTTCCATCCTCCCGTCAACGGGCTTCGCCGCCTGGCCCGCAGTCTATGTTGTGGCTGCTCGTATAGCTTATCCGAGTTGACGCGCCCGGCGCACGCTGCCGGCGGGCGCGGCCAGGCGCCGGGGAAGGATCATCGTCAAATACCGGGCCGTCCCGCTCCTGCTGTCTCAACACCGGCGGCGTTCCCAGGGTAACGGACGTTCAGTTGACCCTTAAAGCCGCCTCGGGCATTCACCGCTTGATCGCGCGAAGCTTGATGTTCCGGAACTGGATCGGGTACCTCTGATACTGAAGCCGGATGCGCCCGCTCGCGAACTTCGCGTCCCGGACATCCAGCGCTTTCGCGCCGTTCAACACCACCACCAGGTGGTCTCCGTCCGCCGTGATCTCGAAACGGTTCCACTGGTTGGCCACGAAGTTGAACTCCCGCTCCGTCCTCGCGGTGCCGACGATGGAGCCGGTGTTGTAGCCCTCCGGCTGCGTTTTCCAGATCTGCACCTCGTAGCCGCCCGTGCCCTCCGGGGCGCGAACGAACACGCCGCTGTTGGCGTCCTCACCGGCCCGGAAGTCCAGCGACAGCACGAAATCCGCGTAGCTCTCCCGCGACGTCAGATAGCCGGTCGTTTCGCCGCACGGCGTCAGGGCGCCGTCCACGACTTCCCAGCGGGAAGCCCCGGCCTGCGTCTCTGCGGGCGCCGTCGTGCAGGCCCGCGGATTGCTGCCGACCGCGGGCGCAGCTTGTGGAGAACCGCTCGCGGCGGGCTTTGGGGCGGATGGCGGCTTGGGGGCCCCTCCCTGCCGCGCGCCGCCCTGCGGGACGGCGGAATCCCAGCCGTTCAGGCTCTTGCCGTCAAACAGCAGCACCCAGCCCTGCTCCTTTTCCTGGGGAGTCAGTGCGTTGTCCGCCCCGAATAGCCCGCCTGCCAGGGCAATCGCCATCACGGCCGTTCCTGCGTTCCTTACCGAAATCATCCTCATTCTCCCGGACGGCTCTGCGGATTGCGGGGCGGGAACCCACGCGACGCCCTTACACGGGGACTCGGAGCCGGCCTCAACCGATTGTACACGGCGCTGCGCGCCCACGCCGCTTCTTGAGTCCCGGTGTGCCCGGACGGCGGTCCTATTCCATGCCCGGGGGCAGCGGACTCGGGGCACGGGCCACCCTCCCGCTCACGGCTTCGTCGATTTCGACCTGGTAGGCCGCCAGCAGTCTGCCGGTCGCCTGTTCCAGGGCTACCCGGGCCTTGGCGTAGTTGCTCCGGGAGGCGACCTCCGCGAACTGCGCCGCGGCCAGGTCCCGCTGCGCCTGGATCACCAGGAAACTGGTGGAGGCGCCCAGCTCGTTCCTCCGCTGCTCGGCGGCGTACGTCTCCTCCTGGAGCACCCGGGCTTTCACGGCTGCCTGGTACGCGGCCCGCGTCTGTTGCAGTCCGATGACCGCGTTGGTGACATCCAGCCGCACCTGGTTCAACTGCTGCTGCTGCCTCAATTCCTGCTGGCGAAGGGTCAACTGGGTGCTCACCATCTGGGCCTGGGCGGCCCTGTTTCCGAGAGGCACGGTGAGTTGTATGCCCGCCGAGTAGTTCGGGAAGTTCCTGCGGAACATCTGCCCGAGCGCCGTCCCGTAGCCCCCGATGAAGTACGGATCGATCCGGCTGAACATCTGGAAGGGCGACGAGGAGGGAACCGGGCTGGCCGTCCCTGCAAGTCCGTTGTTCTGCATCGTGGCCACCGCATCCAGCGTGGGCCGCAGGCCGGACTTGACCCCCTCCAGCGAGATCTTGCTGTTCTCCACCTGGAGCGCCGTCTGGGCCAGCTCCGGGCGGTTGGCGAGAGCCCGGGCCACCAGATCCTGGATCGGTTCGATGGGCTCGTTTTCGGGGATGTTGATGGGATCGGTGGCGATGATTCGCGCGTCGGTAACCGACGGGCTGGCCACTCCGGTCCGGCTGAGGACGTTCTTGAGCACGGTCTCCTGTTGCAGAACACGCGTCTCGGAGACCACCAGTTCCTGCTGGCTGCTGGCGAGCTGAGCCTCGGCGCGAACCACCTCGATGGGGGCCAGGGTCCCGATCTCAACCTTGCGCTTATTCTCCTCCAGAAGCTGGGTGGCCAGCGCCACGGCCTGCCGCTTGACCTTGACGTCCTCGTTGTAGCTCACCAGGTCCCAGTAGAGGCCGATGACGGACCCGACCGTGGCGATCACCTGCTGCCGGAAGGCCAGGTCCGAGACTTTCTGGCTGTTCCGCGCCACGCGGATATTCCGCCGGTTAAGCTCGGTCCCGAAACCTTGCAGCAGGCTCTGACGGACTTGCAGGTTCAGGTTGCTGCTGATCGACGGGTTGAACTCCGCCAGCACCGAGCTGCTCTTGGACAGGTTGTTGTTCCAGCCGAACGTGACGTTGGTCCCCGTGGCGAAGCCGCGGGAAATGGACATGTTCGATTGAGTGCTGGTCATCACCAGGGCCGAGGTGCCCGTTATGAACGAACTGGTCTGGGGCGATGTATTGTGGGCCCAGTTCAGGTTGTAGCTGACCGTCGGATCGTAGTTCGGGACTCCCGCGCCGCCGGCCTCCGCCCGCAGCAGGTCCGCCTCGGCCAGGCGCGGGCCATAGCGCTGGATGGCGATATCCAGGTTGTTTTCCAGCGCCAGGGCGATTGCATCCTGTAGCGAGAGGTAGAGATTCCCCCCCCTCAGCAGCGCCTCCAGCCGCCCCGAGTTGCCGGTTTGTATCGGCGCCTCCTGGTGGAACCGGTATGGCTGCGCCAGGCCGCTCACCCAATTGGCCGGCTGGGCGCTTGCCGGGCCGGGCCTCAGCATCAAAACGGCGGAGGCAACGGCTATCGACGTCTTCCAGATCTTCATTTGCGGACACTCCTCACCCTTCATGATCCACTTGTTGATGCTGCCAATAAAAGTAGACGAACGGGAGCTACCGAATGTTCACGGTTACGGACTCCCGGCTCTGGTCCGACTCCACAAGCAGCGAAAAGCGGCCGGGTCCGCCGGAGGGAGGCAGCGCCGCCGTGACCTGCCCCACTCCCGCCACCAGGCCCGGGGCCGGGCCGGCAGGCGCGCCCGTCCCGCCGCGTCTCTAGGACACTTTCAGCCGCAGGATGGTGAGCGAGTGCCGCGGGAACGTGTAAGTGAAGCCGTTGCCCGCCGCCGCAAGGGCGCTGGTCCGGGTTGCCGGCCGCACCCGCTCCACCCCGAAGTCGTTCGTGGCTTTGAGATCGGGGTTGTTCAACTCCCAGACCGCGGCTTCGGCGCCTATCTGGCCGGCGGCATTCTCGATCCGGGTCGCGATGTCCATCTTCTCGCTGCGGTTCAACACGTTCAGGCAGATGGTCCGGTCCTTGGGGGAGTACGTGCCGGAGACGTCCAGGTAGCCGAGCGCCGGCCGCGTATCGATGCGGTACGTGGGACCGCTCGTCTGCAAGTCCAGCGACAGGTTGTTGCGCTGCTTGCTGTACTCCGCCAGCGGCCAGTAGATGGTTTGCAGGTACAGGCCCTGCCGGTTGGTGAAGATGGGCGCGATGACGTTCACCAACTGCGCCAGGTTGGCCATCTTCACGCTGCTGGCGTGCCGGATGAAGGCGTTCAGGAACATGCCCATGGCAAGAGCGTCCTCGAAGTTGTAGTGCTCCTCCAGGCCGGTTTTGGCGATCTCGAACTCCGTCGTGCCCGAGCGCGCGCGGTACCAGACGTTCCACTCATCGAAGGCGATGTAGATGGGGCGCGGCGTGCGCTGGCCGTTCTGCGCTGCCTTGATCTGTCCTTCCACCACCTGTAGGCGGTACTCGAGGTCCAGCGCGTTGGCGCCCAGAAACCGTTCGAAATTGTTGCCGGGGTTCCCGATATAAGTGTGCAGCGAGATGTAGTCGATCTCGTCCTTCAGGCGGTCCAGCACCGTGCGGTTCCAGCCGATCCAATCCGCGTTCGGTCCGAAGTTGGACGAACCGCTTGCGATGAGCTGGATGCCGCCGTCCTGCCGCCGCATGGCCTTGGCGGCCTCCAGGGCGAATTTCGAGTAATCCTCCGCATTCTTGTGGCCCAGTTGCCAGGGCCCGTCGATCTCGTTCCCCAGGCCCCAGATCTTCACGTTCCAGGGCTTTTCGCGGCCGTTCTTGCGGCGCTGGCCGGCCCAGTAGGTGTTGCGGGTTTCATTGCAGTACTCCACCCACTGCCGCGCGTCGTCCACGCTGCCGAGGCCGGCATTGATGCAGATGTAGGGTTCGGCGCCGATGCGCTCGCAGTAGCGCAGGAACTCGTCGGTGCCGAAACGGTTGGTCTCCAGCGCTCCCCAGGCATGGTCCGGCCGCGCGGGACGCTGGTCGCGCGGTCCGATCCCGTCCTTCCAGTTGTAGCCCGAGGCGAAGTTGCCCCCCGGCCAGCGCAGCACCGACACGCCCAGCGGCTTCACGGCGTCCAGCACGTCCCTGCGGAAACCGTCGGCGTCGGCGAGCGGGCTGCCCTCCTCGAAGATGCCGCCGTAAATGCAGCGGCCCAGGTGTTCCACGAAATTACCGAACACATACGGATGCACTTCTCCGGCGGTCCGGTTGGTATCGATGCGGATGGCGGCCTGCGGCTGTTGACCCCGCAGGACCACGGGAAGAAAGGCGGTGAGAAGCGCTGTGCGTCGGGTCATTGTCGGGTCCTCTTGAGCAGCCAGGCCATGTTGCGGCCCAGCACCTGCATTGTCTCGATGCCCTCGGCGTCCTTTTCGACCTCGCCTTTCTCGCGGCCGATGCCGATGTTCCAGTAGGACGAGCCGGGGATGATCATCTCGCTGATCAGAAAGAAGTGGTTGAGGGTGTCGAAGGCGTGAATGGCGCCCGCCCGGCGGACGGCCACCACGGCCGCGCCCACCTTGCGGCGCAGGAGTCCGCCGTTGGCGCGGGTGACCATGCAAGCCCGGTCGATGAGCGCCTTGATCTCCGGTGATACGTCGGTGACGTAGGTCGGCGACCCGAGCAGAACGCCGTCGGCCTTGACCATCATGTCGATCAAAGCGTTGCCCTCGTCGTCCGCCTGCCCGCAACGGCCGTCTTTGCGGGAGGAGCAGGTCTTACAGGCTATACAGCCGTGGATCTTCCGCCCGGCGAGTTGAACCAGCTCGGTGTCGACGCCCTCCGCCTCCAGTTCCTGCATCACGCGGCGGAGCAGCAGGCTGGTGTTCCCATCCTTGCGGGCGCTTCCGTTGAACGCGACAACCTTCATGCCAGGGTACCCCTTTCTTCCTGCGATGCCAGGAAGAAAAGTATACCCTGTTGGCGCTCAGGCTATGGGAACTGTAGCAATCCGATCAAGCCGCGGCTCCAGACCACGGCGTGGCTCTTTCCATCGGCGGCTTGGCAGGCCCCAGTGACCAGCCCGAAGTCGTTGATATGGAAGGCGGAGCATGAACCGCCCGGCACAAGCGGCGGCAGGGCGACGGTTCCGGTAGCAGGCGTCCAGAAGATGCCGCTCCGCTTGTTTGACGCTCTCAGGAAGCTGATTCCAACCACCTGTCCTCGGCTGTTGATAGAGTAGCCCTGCGTCTCAGTGTGGCCCGCGAGCGGCGCAATCTGTTCCATGAGGCTGGCCCCGGAGCCAGGGGGCGTCCAGCGGTAACCTCGGTAATCCGGCGCACTGGAACTGGCGCCAAGGTTGAGCGTGCCCACCACCTGCCCGGCGTCGTTCATCGCCGATGTCCCCGAGATGATGAAACCCAGGTCGCCGATTTCCACGACCGGACCCGTGGCCGGATTCGCGATGAAGATACCGGTCTTCCTGGTAACCAACAACTCGTCCGGCTGTCCCACGATGTCGCCAACGATTTGATTCCGGTTGTTGATGTGGTAAGCGCGGCTCACGCCGGAAATGCCCAGAGTCGTCGCCAGATTCACAATGGGCGAGGAGCGGCTTGGCCAGTACACTGCGTAAAGCCCCCCATACCCTCCCGCATATTCGCGGCTCGCGCCGACAATCCGCCCGGAGTCGTTGATCGCCTCGGCGCGGCTATGGCCGACTCCCAACCCCGCCAGGCTGCCCAGGTCCCGCATGCCCGTAGAGCGGCTCCAGTAGAAAGCCCGTTCGTAGGGCGGATTACCGAGCGAGTACTGGCCCTCCTGGCTGAAGCCGACCATCTCACCCAGGCGGTTCATGGCCCGGACGACGGTAGAGTCGTCCGGTCTTCCGGCCAGCGAGCCGATGTCAATCATGCGACCCAACGCGCTCCAGAAGAAGACACGATGCGTGGCCGGAGGGCCGGGGGAAGTCAACGAACCTCCCACGCGGCCTAGTGCGTCGACGTACACGCTGGTGGCGCACATCTCACCTATGGTCCCCAGGTCCTTCATGCCCGTCAGCAGGTTCCATAGAAAAGCGTTGCAGCGGGCGTCCGGGGTAGAACTGCTCCCCGTAACCTGACCGATCCAGTTGCTGCTGTGGGCGCTGCTCACGGTGAAACCCGGGAGCACGCCGAGATCTCTCACCTGATAGCTTCCGCCCACCTGCGCCGCGAGCGGCGCCAGCGCAAGAAGAGCGATGACAAACAAAATGCTGAGCTTTCGCATGATCCAGTGCCTCCTCTAATTCGGACAACAAAGCCCCAAATGAGTACACCCCGATGCTAGATCCGGTCGCCGGGGATGTCAAGGGGAAGGCGCCCTCCCGGGACCCGCGGTTGCCCGTGGCCGGAGCGGCCGCCCTCGCCCCTGCTGATCTGGGGTATAATAGCTGACGGCGTACGACTCTTGTCTTTGTTTGCCCAACAGGTACTCAAGGCGCCCCGGGGGCGCGCCTTACCCCTACATGCAAAATGACGTGCGGTGCAGGTGTGCCGCCGGGAGACCATTGACGGCCTGAGGCGAACGAGATCGGTAGGCGGCGTCGGAGAACAATCCAAGCAGGGAAGTGTATGAAGGAAACAGGAACTGTGAAGTGGTTCAACGCTGCGAAGGGCTACGGCTTCATCCAGCGCGATAACGGGGACGATGTGTTCGTGCATTACTCAGCCATCGTGGCGGACGGCTATCGATCTCTCGAAGAAGGCTCCAGGGTTGAGTTCGAGGTCACGCGCGGCCCGAAAGGGCTGGCTGCGGCCAACGTCTCACCGACCAACTAGGCCGGACTATCGCCAGGGCCGGAGGGCGGCGTGTAGAGCCGCCCTGCCGTCCCTGGCGCGCTGTATCTGAACCGCGGGTTCAAGGAGGAGGATGAGTAAGGAAGACTGTATTGAAGTGACTGGAGTCGTTGTTGAGAAGTTCCCCAGCGGCCTGTTCAGCGTACAACTGGATCAGGAGCGCACCATATTGGCGCACCTGGCCGGCAAGCTTCGGCGCAATCGGATTCGCGTGCTGGCCGGCGACCGCGTGACCCTGGAGATGTCGCCGTACGACCTCACCAAGGGCCGCATCACCTACCGGCACAAGTAGACCCGCCCGTGACCCGTTTCGCCTGGCTGGTTTCGCCTCGCGCCCTCCACCGTGCCGCCTGACCCGATCCTCAATCCGGTCTGCCGATGCCATACCGGATCCTGCTGATCGCCGGCACCCGCCCGGAGGCAATCAAGCTTTCCCCGGTGGCCCTGCACCTGCGTTCGCGCCCGGATGAGTTCGAGGCCAGGGTCTGCGTGACCGCGCAGCACCGCGAGATGCTGGACCAGGTGCTCGACGCCTTCTCCGTGGTCCCGGATCATGACCTGAACCTGAAGGAACCGGGGCAGACGCTCTACCAATCCACGTCCCGGATTCTCGCCGGGCTGGAGCCGGTTCTCAAGGCCGAAAGCCCGCACATGGTGCTGGTGCAGGGCGATACCACGACCACCCTGTGTGGAGCGCTGGCGGCGTTCTACGGCCGGGTGCCCGTCGGCCACGTGGAGGCTGGGCTTCGCACCGGCGACCCGTATCAGCCGTTTCCTGAAGAGATGAACCGGGTGCTTGCCACACGGCTCGCCTCCCTCCACTTCGCCGCGACCGAAGGCGCTGCCCGCCATCTGCGGGAGGAGGGAATAGCCGAAAGCAGCATCGGGGTCACGGGGAATCCCGGGATCGATGCGGTGCTTTACGTCCTCGATGCCCTGGAACGCGGGACGCTCAAAGGCGACTCCTGGCCTCAACTCGATCCCTCCCGCAAGCTCATTCTGGTGACCGCGCACCGGCGGGAGAGCTTCGGCGCGGGCTTCGAACGGATCTGCTCCGCCCTGGCGCGGCTGAGCCGCCGGACGGACGTGGAGATCGTGTACCCGGTCCACCCCAACCCAAACGTCCGGGCGGCTGTCACCCGCCGCCTGGAAGGGCTCCCGCGCATCCATCTGGTGGAGCCGGTCGATTACATCCCGTTTGTCGATCTCATGCGCCGCGCCCGCATCCTGCTGACCGACTCCGGCGGCATTCAGGAAGAGGGGCCTTCTTTAGGCAAGCCGGTTCTCGTCATGCGGGACAAGACCGAACGGCCCGAGGCGGTGGAAGCCGGCTCCGTCAGGCTGGTCGGCACCGACGAGGACCGGATCGTCGCTGAAACGCAGAAGCTCCTCGATGACGAACTGGAATACAGCCGCATGACTCGCGTTCACAACCCCTATGGGGACGGTCGCGCGAGCCCCCGGATTGCGGAGCTAATCCTCTCATTCCTCGGACGAAAGCAGGGCTGAGGAGAGCCCTCTCCACCCCGGCCGGCCCCTCCTTCCGGCGCCGGCGGTGTGGGAGCGCCGGCCTATAATGTGGCCGGATGGAGACCAGGGGAATGAAAAGCGCCGCCGCGCCGGGCCGGCAGAGACGGAGTGCAGCCGTCGTGCCGCCGCCTTCGGGCATCGCTTCCATGCTGTCGAAGAGAGTTGTGGGGCAGCCCTCGGCTCTGGAAGCGATCGTGCCTTACGTCCAGGTGTACCAGGCCGGCTTGGCGCCCGAAGGCCGGCCTGCCGGAGTCTTCCTGCTGCTCGGCCCCACCGGCACCGGCAAGACCAAGACGGTGGAGGCTTTGGCCGAAGTCCTGCACGGCAGCGAGAAATGCCTCCTCAGGGTTGATTGCGGCGAGTTCCAAATGGAGCACGAGGTCGCCAAGCTGATCGGCGCGCCTCCCGGCTATCTGGGCCACCGCGAAACGCAGCCCATGCTGACGCAGCAGAAACTGGCCGCCGCCACCAGCGAGAAGTCGAGCCTCGCCCTGGTGCTGTTCGACGAAGTGGAAAAGGCCGCTCCCTCGCTGACGCGCCTTCTGCTCGGCATCCTGGACAAGGCCACGCTGCGCCTGGGGGACAATACCACGGTCAACTTCGAGCGCAGCCTGATCTTCCTTACCAGCAACCTCGGGAGCCGCGGAATGATGAAGGAACTCCGGCCGGACTTCGGCTTTACGGCGGGTGCTGTACCGCCGCGCGTAGACATGGACCGGAAGCTGGAGAGCATCGGAACCGGAGCGGCCCGCCGCAAGTTCCCGCCCGAGTTTCTCAACCGTATAGACCGTGTGATCACCTACCGCCCGCTCGGCGAGCGCGCCCTCGCCGAGATCCTGGATCAGCACATCGCCGACTTCCAGCGCCACGTGGGAGCGCGGTTGGGGCCCAACACCGTCGATATCGAGGTTCCTCCCGGGACCCGCCGCGTTCTTCTGCGCAAGGGCGCCAGCCCGGCTTGCGGCGCGCGGGAGCTCAAGCGTACCCTGCACCGGCATCTCACCGAGCCCCTGGCGGCGCTTGTCTCCGGCGGCGCGCTCGAACCCGGGTGCTGCCTGCGCCTGGTTCTCAACGAGAGGGACGGCCGGCTGGTCCTTGAGCCCGAAACCGCCGCGGCCCCCGCCGATGATGGATACTGACGGTTGATGGCCGGAACTCTGTACCTGGTGGCGACTCCCATCGGCAACCTCGAGGACATCACCCACCGGGCGCTGCGGGTTCTGGGCGAGGCGGACCTGGTCGCTTGCGAAGATACCCGCCGCACGCGCCAGTTGTTGAACCACTACGGAATCCGCACGCCGCTGGTCAGCTACCACGAGCACAATGAGGCCTCACGCTCGGAGGAACTGCTCGGGCGGTTGCGGCGGGGCGTGAGTGTCGCGCTGGTTTCCGACGCGGGTACGCCGCTCATCTCGGACCCGGGATACCGGCTGGTCGCCCAAGCCGCGGCGGAGGGAATTCGGGTGGAACCGGTCCCCGGCCCGTGCGCCTGCGTGGCGGCGCTGGCGGCTTCGGGGCTTTCCGCCGGCGCCTTCCACTTTGCCGGGTTCCTTCCTTCCAAGGCGGGACAGCGGCGCGCGGCTCTTGAGGGGCTGAAGACCATCGCCGCTACGCTGGTCTTCTACGAAGCGCCGCACCGCATTCTGGCCGCCCTGGAGGACATCGAGGCCGTCCTGGGTCCGCGGCCCGTGGTCCTGGCGCGCGAGGTGACCAAGCTGCACGAGGAGTTCCTGCGCGGCACGGCTGCGGAATTAGCCGTGGTGCTGAAAGCGCGGCCTGCCGTCAAGGGGGAGATCACGCTCATCGTCGGGCGTCCGGACGCGCCCGCCGGGGATGGGAGGCCGCTCGGCGAGGCGGTCGAGGAGATGGTGAGGAGCGGGACGCCCCGCATGGACGCCATCAAGGCCGTCGCCCGGCGGCGCGGTCTCTCCAAGCGCGAAGTGTACAGAGCCCTGCAAAGCGGATAGGCGCCCGCCGCCGGCCGGCGGCTATGCGTACTCGTCGCCGAACAGGCCGGCGATCTTCTCCTGTAGAGCCTTGATCGATTCGGCCTGGTCCTTCCGGCACACCAGCGTCGCGTCCCTTGTATGCACGATGATCAAGTCCTCGCAGCCGAGCGCGGCGATCAGGTGGCCGGGATCGCTCGACACGGCCAGGGATCCAGTGGTCTTCTCCAGCAGGCTTCTCGCGGCGGCCACGGCGTTCCCCCGCTCGTCCGCCGCGCAGGTCTTGGCGAAAGTCGCCCAGGAGCCGACGTCCATCCACTCCAGCGGCATGGGCAGCGCGGCCACGCGCACGGCGCTGTCGCGTGACGCGGGCTCCATCACGGCATAGTCCACGCTCACTTTCCGGAACTGAGGATAGACCTCCCGGAGCACGGCTTCCCGCCGCGGCGTGTTCCAGGCGTCCGCCACTCGGGCCAGACCGGCGAACACGGCGGGCTCATAGCGGCGCACGCAGTCGAGCAGGGTGGCCGCTCGCCAGACGAACATCCCGCTGTTCCAGAGAAAGCGGCCCGGTCCGGCCTCATAGTACAGTTGGGCGGTCCCGGCGTCGGGCTTTTCCCGAAACTGGCGGACCGTCACCGCGGAGCCGCCCAGCTTCTCGCCAAGTTCCAGGTAGCCGTACCCGGTGGCGCCGGAGGACGGTTCGATGCCGAAGGTCACCAGCGCGCACGGCGTGCTCTCCACCACTTCGAAACCCTCGCGCACGATTCGCTGGAATACGCCGGCCGGCCGGATCAGGTGGTCCGCCGGGAACACCGCCATGGACGCCTCGGGGTCCCCGGCCTGAATGGCGGCGGCGCTGTACCCGATAGCGCCCAGCGTGTCCCGCCCTTGGGGCTCGCCCAGGAATCGCACCGGGCCGAGTTCCGGCAGGGCGGCCAACACGGCGTCGCGGTGGCGCTCGCCGGCGCACACCCAGCAGTGGTCCGGCGGGACCAGGCCGGCGGCCCGTTCCCACGCCAACTGCAACAGGCTCTTCCCGCCTATGAACGGAATCAGTTGCTTGGGCGTGTCTCTCCGGCTCATGGGCCAGAGCCTCACCCCCGAACCTCCGGCGAGAATCAGCGCGTGCCGTGCCATTTTCTAAGAGAGCGCGCGTTCGCCGCGCTGCCGCTTCATGTATTGATCGTAGATCCAGGAGTAGGTCTTCTCCAGGCCCTCGCGCAGCGGGATGGAAGGCTCCCAGCCGAGGTGCGAACGCAGGCGGGTGTTGTCGCTGTTGCGGCCGGCGACGCCCTGGGGTGCGCCGGGAAGATAGACGCGCTTCAGCTTCACCCCCGCGATCCCCTCCACCAGGTCGACCAGGCGGTTCACGCTGACCAGTTCGCTCGACCCCAGGTTGACCGGCTCCGTCAGCCCGGAGGCCAGGATCATCTGGGTTCCCTTCAGGCAGTCGTCGATGTACATGAAGCTGCGCGTGCGCTCACCCGTTCCCCAGATCTCGATTTCTTTTCCGCCGCTCACCTTGGCCTGGATCACCTTCCGGCAGATGGCAGCGGGCGCTTTTTCGCGGCCTCCGTCCCAGGTGCCGTGGGGGCCGTACACGTTGTGGAAGCGGGCAACCCGCGTCGCCAGGCCGTAGTCCTCGCGGAAATGGCGGCACATCCGTTCGCTGAAGAGTTTCTCCCACCCGTAGCCGTCCTCGGCCAGCGCGGGGTAGGCGTCCTCCTCCTTAAGAGAGGTGACCTCTGGATCCTTCTGCTTCTCGGCGTTGTAGACACAGGCCGAAGAGGAGAAAAAATACCGCTCCACGCCGCAGTCCCTGGCCGCCAGCAGCATGTGCGTGTTGATGAGCACGCTGAGCATGCACAGCGCCTTGTTGTTTTCGATGAATCCCATGCCGCCCATGTTGGCGGCCAGGTTGTACACCCGCCGCGCGCCTCGGGCGGCCAGCAGGCAATTCTCCCTGGTTTCCAGGTCCAGCACGAGGTTCTCGGCATCCTCGAACTTCTGATACCACTCCCCGAACGGCTTGATGTCGACAGCGCGGATCCTTTTGCAGCCCTGGCGGCGCAGGTCTGCCACGAGACTGCCGCCGATAAACCCGCCGGCGCCCGTGACCAGGATCAGGTCATCCCGCAAGATGGCCTCCTTTCCTTCTCATCAAGCATCGCCGAGGGAGGCGGGACCGCGCAACCGCCGCCGCGCCGGTCCACGCTGTTCCGGTGAACTTGTCTTTCGGGAGGCTGAGGTGAACGGTCATGGGCGCCGGCCGCCCCAGCGTACTATCATTTCTGGGAAGGAGTCCCCATGATCACGCGCGCGAAGTGGCTGACTCTGGCGCTGGCGCTGCCGATGGCCGGACAGCAGGCGGTCAAGACGGTCACGCTGAAGGACATCCCCATCCGCGACCCTTTCATCCTGGCGGATGAGAAGACCAGGACTTACTATCTCTACGCCGGCGCCGGCGCCCGGGAAACCGGACAACCCCGCGGCGGTTTGAAGGCATACAAGAGCAAGGACCTTGTCACCTGGGCGGGCCCGCACATCGCCTGCGTCCTGCCCGAGAACTTCTGGGGCGGACCCAAGGGAAACAGTGCTGTCGCGCCCGAGGTCCACCTCTATAAGGGCCGCTACTACCTCTTCGCCACGTTCCAGAACAACGAACGCCGCACCCGGTCGAAGGTGCTCGAAGGCTGGCGCGAAGCCTACCGTGAAGGCGAGTACAATCCCGTCAAGGGGACGCAGATCTTAGGAAGCGACTCGCCGGAGGGCCCCTTTCTACCCCTGCAAAACCGCCTCACCACGCCGGAGGAGTTCCGCTGTCTGGACGGCACGCTCTATGTCGAGGACGGCACGCCCTACATGGTCTACGTCCATTCGTGGCTCCAGATCGTGGACGGCGCCATGGAAGCGATCCGGCTTGAGCCGGACCTGTCCGCATCCGTGGGAGAGCCGTTCTACCTGTTCAAGGGGTCCGACGGGCCGTGGTTGAAACACCAGACGCTGGCCAGGGCCGAGCCGCGCCGCTACATCGTGGACGGCCCGTTCTTCTACCGGACCCGGAAAGGGCGGCTGCTCATGCTCTGGTCCGGCTACCAGGACGCCGAGTACCTGGACAATTGGAAGAACGGCAAATACGTGCAGACCCTGGCGTATTCGGAATCCGGCAGGCTGCGCGGGCCGTGGCGGCAACTGGAACCGCTGCTCATGGACGACAGCGGCCACGGCATGCTGTTCCGCAGCTTTGACGGCAGGCTGATCATGGTGGTCCATTCGCCCAACCGCGAGGCCCAGGGCCTGCTCCCCGGCCGGGCGCGCCTGTTCGAGATGACCGACACCGGCGACACGCTGAAGATCAGGAAGGAACTCTAACCCCGGCGGCGAGCCGGACTACGCGCAACGGTATTCCTCAAGCGTCCGGTGAAAATGGGATCCGGTCGCATGCGCCGTTACGTCCCTCCGCCCAACGCTTTGTACAGTGTCACAAGGTTGGTCAGGCGCGCCAGCCGCAGGCTCACCAGGCCCTGCTGAGCCCCGTACAGCGACCGCTGCGCCACCAGGACGTTCAGGTAGCTGTCGATGCCCGCCTGATAGCGCGCTTCCGAAAGACGGTAGCTCTGTTCCAGCGACCTGACCAGAGCCTGCTGGGCCTCCTGCTGTTCCAGCAGCCTTGTCCTCAGGCTCAGCGAATCGCTCACTTCGCGAAAGGCCGCCTGGATCGCCTTCTCGTATCCGGCCACCGCCAGATCGCGGTCCGTTTGAGCGATTTTGTAGTTGGCCTTGCGCACACCCGAATCGAAAATGGGCAACGTCGCCTGCGGCGTGAAAGTCCAGGTTCTGGTGTTGTACGTGAACAGGTTCTGCAGTTCGCTGCTCACGAATCCCACGCCGCCGGTCAAGGAGATCCGCGGAAAGTAAGCCGCGCGCGCCGCCCCTATGTTGGCGTAAGCTGCCTGTAACTGGTGCTCGGCCATGAGAATGTCGGGCCGGCGCAGCAGCACATCGGAGGGCACGCCGGCGGTGATGTCCCTGAGCGTGGCGACGGAGCCGAGCCCGCCGGCGGGCCGCAGATCGGCCGGCACCGGCGCACCCGCCAGAAGGTCGAGCGCGTTTTCGTCGAGCGAAATAAAACCGGAATACCGGGCGATGTCCACGCGCGCGGCTTCCATCTGGCTCTGCGCCTGGCTTACCTCCAGGTCGGACGCCATGCCCGCATCCCGGGTGCGCTGGATCAGCGCGTACACAGCCTGCTGATTAGCCAGGGTCTCCTGCGCCAATCGCAGGTTCTCCTGGTCGCCGGCCATGGTGAGATAGGTGTTCGCCACCGCTCCCACCAGCGCGATCTGCGCCGCCGAGCGGGCCTGCTGAGTCGCCAGAAAATGTTCCAGCGCGGCGGCCTTCAGGCTGCGGACACGCCCGAACAGATCCAGTTCCCACGCCACGACGGCCGGGCTGGCGGTGTATTGGGCCACCGTGCGAGGCGCGTCGTTGCCCGACAGATTCGCGGGAACCCGGTAGCCCTGCCCGCTGAGGGCGCCCATGACCGTGGGGTTTCGCTGGGCGCTCTGTATCTGGTAGAGCGCCTGGACCCGCTCGATGTTCAGCGCGGCCATCCGCAGGTCCCGGTTGTTGGCCAGCGCCAGTTCGATTACGGAGCGGAGCTTGCTGTCGGTGAAGTAGTCTTGCCAGTTCAGACTGGCGGCCTCGGGCGCACTCGGGGATTCGGGCTGGCTGGAGGCGCCCTGCGGCCAGACGGAAGGCGCCGGCAGCGAGGGGCGATTGTATTTCTCGGCCTGCGGTATGCACCCGCAGAGAAAGAGGGCCATTCCCGGGAGAAGGAACGTGCGTTTCATGTTCATCGCCCCTCCGCCGGAGCCGGCCCGGCGCTTCGGCCCTTCCTTCGGTTAAACAGCCGCGCGATCAGCACATAGAACAGCGGGATGAAGAGAATCGCCAGGAAGGTCGCCGTGATCATGCCTCCCAGCACGCTGGTGCCGATTGCGTGCTGGGCTCCCGCTCCCGCCCCTCTGGCAAGGGCCAGCGGCAGCACGCCGAATCCGAACGCCAGAGACGTCATCACGATCGGGCGAAGCCGGAGTTTGGCCGCCTCGAGTGTGGCTTCGATCAAGCCGGTCCCCTGCTCGACACGGATCTGGGCAAACTGAACGATCAGAATGGCGTTCTTGGTCGTCAGTCCCAGCACGGTGAGCAGCCCGATCTGGAAGTAGACGTCGTTTGGCAGGCCGCGGTGCGAGGAGGCCAGCACGCCTCCGATGACTCCCAGCGGCAGGGCCAGCATGACCGAAATCGGAATGCTCCAGCTCTCATAGAGCGCCGCCAGCACAAGGAAAATTACCAGGATCGAAAAAGAGTACAGCAGTCCGGTCTGCGCCTGGGCCGCGCGTTCCTGGTAGGAGAGCCCCGTCCAGTCATGGCCGATGCCTTGCGGCAGTTTCGCCACGATCTCCTCCATGGCCTGCATCGCCTCGCCGGAGCTTCTGCCCGGGGCAGGCTCCCCCTGGAAGTTCAGAGAAGGGAAGCTGTTATAGCGTTCAAGCCGGGGGGAACTGTAAACCCACCGTCCCGATGCCAGCGCCGTGTAGGGCACCATTTCTCCCTGGCTGTTGCGGACATAGAGCCGTCTCAGATCGCTGGGAAGCATCCGGTAGGGTGCGTCGGCCTGAACGTACACCCGCTTGACTCGTCCGCCCTGAACGAAGTTGTTCACGTAGGCGCTGCCGAAAGCCGCCGCGATGCTCTGGTGGATTCCCGGCAGAGGCACGCCCCACGTTCCCGCTTTCTCCCAGTCTACGTCGCTGCGGTATTCGGGCACGTCGTCCAAACCGTTAGGGCGCACCCGGACCAGCCTCGGGTCCCGGGCCGCCATGCCCAGGACCTGAAGGCGGGCCTGCATCAGCGCCTCATGGCCCAGACCTCCCCGGTCCTGAAGTTCGAAATCGAAACCCGTCGCCATGCCCAGTTCCGGGATGGCGGGAGGAGCAAAAACATACGCCACGGCATTGCGAAACCCCGCGAACGCCCGGTTGGCCGTGGCCATGACAGACGCCGCCCGAAGCTCCGGCCGGTCGCGCAGGTCCCAGTCCCGCAGCTTGATGAAGGCCATGCCCTGGTTCTGTCCCCGGCCGGCCATGCTGAAGCCCGAGATATACATGCAGGCCTCCACGGCCGCTTTCTGGTCCTCGACGAAGTGATGCATCACTCCGTCCAGCACGGTGTCGGTCTGCTCCTTGGTGGAGCCGGGGGGCAACTGCACCATGGTCACAATCATGCCCTGGTCCTCGTCGGGCAGGTAAGCCGTCGGCATCCGCTGGAACAGATAACCCATGGCCGCCACGATCAAGACGAAAACGGCCAGCGCCGGAATCTTGCCGGCTCCCAGGATCCACCGGACGATGCTCCGGTATACGTCCCGCAGGTAGAAGAACATGCGGTCAAAGCCGAGGAAAAACGGCCGGAGAAGACGGGACCCGCTCTCGGCGGCTTCGTGCCCTTTTGCCACCGGCTTCAGCAGGGAAGCGCAGAGCACCGGCGTCAGGATCAGGGCAACCACGACCGACAGCAACATCGATGCAATCACCGTGGCGGAGAACTGCCGGTAAATGATCCCCGTGGAGCCCGAGAAAAAGATCATGGGAGCGAAGACCGCCGACAGCACGAATCCGATGCCTACCAGCGCTCCAGTGATCTCATCCATCGACTTCCGGACCGCTTCCCGGGGCGGGAGCCCCTCCTCGCTCATCACCCGCTCCACATTTTCCACCACGACGATAGCGTCGTCCACCAGCAGCCCGATGGCCAGCACCATGGCGAACATGGTCAGCATGTTGATGGAGAAACCCAGTATCCCCAGCACGCCGAAAGTCCCCAGGATGACCACCGGCACGGCGATGGTGGGGATCATGGTGGCCCGCAGGTTGCCCAGAAAGAGATACATGACCAGGAACACCAGGAGGATGGCCACGAAGAGCGTCTTGACCACTTCGGCGATGGCCACGCGCACGAAAGGCGTCGTGTCATAAGGGTAGACGACCGTCATGCCGGGAGGGAAGTACCTGGACAGCTCCTCCATCCGGGCTTTCACTCCGGCGGCGGTGTCCAGGGCGTTGGCGCCCGGCTCCTGCCGGATGGCCAGCGCCGCCGCCGGCCGGCCGTTGTAGGCGACCTTGATGTCGTAAAGCTCGCTTCCCAGTTCGGCGCGCGCCACGTCCCGGACGCGGATAATCGACCCGTCCGGATTGTTGCGCAGCGGAATGGAGCCGAACTCCTCAGGGGTCTGTAGCAGCGATTGCACCATGATGGGGGCGTTCAGCCGCTGGCCGGGAACCGCCGGCGAACTCCCGAATTGCCCGGCCGAGACCTGTACGTTGTGGGTGCGGATCGCCGCGATGAGATCGCCCGCCGTCATGTTGTACTGCGTGAGCTTGTCGGGGTCCATCCAGATCCGCATGGCGTACTGGGCTCCCATGGATTCCGCTTCGCCCACGCCGCGCACGCGCGCCACCACCGGCTGGACCTGCGAAGTCACGTAATCCATCAGGTCGTACTGATCCAGCGTCGAGCCCTCCGTGGTGGTGAGACCCACGATCAGCAGGTAGTTGCGGGTCGACTTGCTGACCGTGAGACCCCGCTGCTGCACCACCTCGGGCAGCGCGGGCATCGCCAGTTGCAGCTTGTTCTGCACCTTGGCCCAGGCGAGGTCCGGATCGGTGCCCGGGGCGAAGGTCAGCTCCAGCATGGCGCTGCCGGAGGCATCGCTGGTCGCCGACATGTACAGCATGCGGTCCAGCCCGGTCATGTTCTGCTCTATGATCTGGACCACGGTGTCTTCGACGGTTTTCGCGGTTGCGCCGGGATAGATCGCGGCGATCCGGATGGAGGGTGGCGCGATGTTCGGATACTGCGTCACCGGCAGGTTGTAGATGGCCAGTCCGCCGCCCAGCATCATAGCGATGGCGATGACCCAGGCGAACACCGGGCGGTCGAGGAAGAATCGCGACAACATCTACTTCACCCCCTCCGCCTGGCCCGGGCCGCGGCCCCCGGCGCGACTGCCCCCGGCGCCGGTTGTGGCCGGAACGGCTTGAACCGGCATACCGGGGCGCACCTTCTGCCTGCCTTCCACAATCAGCCGGTCGCCCGCGGCAAGACCGCCCGTAACCAGCCATTTGTCACCGATGGGACGGTCCAGTTCAAGAGCCTTTTGCTCGACCTTTTCGCCCTGACCCACCACCCAGGCGATCGGCTGGCCCCGGTTGTCGCGCGTCACGCCCTGTTGAGGAGCCAGTATGGCCTGCGGGCTCACCCCTTCCTCCACGACCGCCTGCACGAACATGCCGGGAAGAAGCACCTGGCCGGGGTTGCGAAAGACCATCCGCAGCTTTACGGTTCCTGTGCTTGGATCCACCGTAACGTCACGAAATTGGAGGGTGCCTCTGGAGGGGTATTCCGTGCCGTCTTCCAGCAGCAGTTTCACGTTGCGCTGGTCCGTGCTGCTCCGCAGCAGACCGCCGTTCCTCGAACGGCTCCGCAGGCGCAGCAGGTCCGCATTCGACTGTACGACGTCCACATAAATGGGATCCAGTTGCTGGATGACCGCCAGGGGGATGGGCTGGTAAGCGGTCGCCATGGCGCCGACCGTCACGTTGGAAATGCCAATGCGGCCGCTGATCGGCGCTTTGATGGGGGTGTAAGAAAGGTTGATACTGGCCGTTTCCACCGCAGCCCGGCTTATTTCGACCGCGGCTTTGCGCGCCGCCAGGTTGGCTTCGGCCAGGCGCAGCGCGGCGCTGGCGTCGTCATAATCCTGTTGGGATACAGCGTGGATCACTACCAGTCCTTTAAGCCTCTGTTCCCTGGAACGGATTGCCGGCAGATTTGCCTCCGCCGTGACCAGTTCCGCCTCCGCCGTCGTTAAAGCTGCTTTGGCTTGATTCAGAACGGCCTCATAAGGCGCGGGATCGATTTGATAGAGCAGATCGCCAGCCTTGACATTGGCGCCCTCTTCAAAAAGGCGGTTCTTGATCAGCCCGCTCACCTGGGGCCGTATCTCCGCGACCAGGAACGCCGACGTTCGTCCCGGCAATTCGGTGGTCAGGACGATCCGTTCCGTATTCAGCGTGACCGTCCCCACCTGCGTGGGTCCGGGTGCGGGTATGGGGGCGCTTGCGGTCTGCCGGCACCCGTACAGAATCAAGACCGCCGATATCAGCCCGGCGGCGAAAGACAGCTTCGACCATTTACGGCACCACATGACTTGAGACAACTCCTTTTGTCCTCTGAGAGATTGGAAGGGATTCTGCCGGCGATGCTGAGCGCTCCTGGACGGGCCAACGGCTCGCCATCAGCCATGCCCATCGGGGCTCCGTGGGTGGTTTTCTCATTGGGCGTCTTCGTGTCCTGCCTAGCCGGCCGTATGGGACTGCACGGAGCGTGCAAGGAAGCCCAGAAGCCCTGCGGCCTGCTCCCGCTCTGGCGGGCTGAGCGACTCCAGAATCCCCGTAAAGAGTGCGACCCGATGCTCGAAAAACGCCCGCTGGGTGGCTTTCGCCTCCTCGCTGGGAGCGACTAGAACCAGCCGCCGGTCATGCTCCGGCCTTATGCGCACAACCAAGCCCTTCGCCACCAGACGATCCGCCAGGTAGGTTGCGGTCGGCAGCGAAACCCCCAGCATACTGGCCAGGGCGCTCATGCTGACGCCGCCTGTCTGGAGGATCGTCGTAATGGCCCGCAACTCCTGGAACGTCAACGGTTCTTTCCAGTCAGTTTCACGGCAGGGAGTGATCCTGATCAGGAGGTTCAGTATCCGGTCGAGGGCTGTGACCACGTCGCGGGCGTGCCGGCCGAGCACCGCGGCGTCTTTCGCTCCAGGCGGCTTTAGGCCCGCTTTGGTTGCAGCCATTGGAATAATTCCAATATTAGAACTATTCAGAAACTTTGTCAATATTGCACGGCCGCGGTCCAGGGCTCCGCCGTGCCGCAGGGCGCCTCCCACCCGCGTCCGGCGTCCTGGCCGCCGACGGACTACGGGTGCATCTCAGCCCGTGTGAGAGGCGGAGCATTTTCCAATCCAAGAATGATCCTGAAGTGGGGGATGGAGGTTGGGAGGAAGGGGGCGGCGTTTGAGCCCCCTTCCTCCGCTTCAGCACTGCAAAAGTGGGGGATGGGGGGAACGGACTGCATTTCGCGGTGTCGTTTCGTGTCGCTGGCTGGCGCCGTAGCACAAACCGGCCGGCATCAGCAACGAAGGGCAGGTTACGCGGGGCAACCCCGCCGCCCCCTCATTCCGCCAGCGGCTCTTCGGGCAACTCCTCGGTCAGCCCGCCGCTGTACTGGAGCCTGGTCTCCTCCTCGTAGCCCGGGATGCCCTCCGCGAGGGTCAGTTCGGGCTCGGCGACCGGCTCCTCCTCCTCGATGTCTTCACCCGCGATCTTCACGCGGCGGTAGTACTCCATCCCCGTGCCGGCCGGGATCAGCCGGCCCATGATCACGTTTTCCTTGAGGCCGCGCAGGTGATCGACCTTGCCGTTGATCGCGGCTTCGGTCAGCACCCTGGTGGTCTCCTGGAACGACGCGGCGGAAATGAAGGAATCGGTCGAAAGCGAAGCCTTGGTGATTCCGAGCAACACCGCCTTGCCGTCCGCCGGCCGTCCGCCGGCGTCCATCAGGCGCTGGTTCTCTTCCCGGAACCGGAACTTGTCCACAACCTCTTCGGGCAGGAACTCGGTCTCGCCGATCTCCTCGACCTTCACCCAGCGCATCATCTGGCGGACGATCACCTCCAGGTGCTTGTCGTTGATGGTCACGCCCTGCAACCGGTAGACCTCCTGAACCTCGCTCACCATGTACTTCTGAAGTTCCTTCTCGCCGAGCACGTGCAGGATGTCGTGCGGATTGCGGGGTCCGTCCATGAGAGGATCACCGGCCCGGACCCGTTCGCCCTCCTGCACGCTGATGTGCACGCCCCGGGGAATCAGGTACTCGCGCTGCTGCCCGTCGTCGCCCACCACGTGGACCTTGCGCATGCCCTTGACCATCTCGCCGATCTTCACCACGCCGTTGATCTCCGAAATGACGGCCGTCTCGCGCGGCCTGCGGGCCTCGAACAGTTCGACCACGCGCGGCAGGCCGCCCGTGATGTCCTTGGTCTTGGTGGTGGCGCGCGGGATCTTGGCCAGCACGTCGCCCGCGGACGCCTCCTCGCCGTCCCGCACCATGAGGTGCGCGTGGGACGGCATCAGGTAGCGCTTCTCGTCGCCGCGTCCGCCGCCGGAGGGCCGGATGACGATGGTTGGCTGGCGCTTCTCCTCGGGGGAGTCCACGACCACCCACTGCGACATGCCGGTGATCTCGTCCACCTGCTCCTGTAGCGTCAGGCCTTCCACCAGGTCGCGGAAGTGGATCGTGCCGCTGATCTCGGTAAGAATCGAGAACGTGTAGGGATCCCATTCCAGCAGCACCTGGTTGGACCTGATCGGGGCCCCGTCCTGGACCAGGATTCTGGCGCCGTACACAACCTGGTAACGCTCCCGCTCGCGCCCCTTCTCGTCCACCACCGCCAGTATGCCGTTGCGGTTCATGACGACCAGCTCGCCCCGGTTGTTGCGGACCGTCTGGATGTTCAGGTAGCGCGCGAACCCGTCGGATTTGGCGTCCTGCGTGGACTGCTCGCTGATCCGGGTCGCCGCGCCGCCGATATGGAACGTGCGCATGGTGAGCTGCGTGCCGGGCTCGCCGATGGACTGTGCGGCGATGACCCCCACCGCCTCTCCGCGCTCCACCAGGCGTCCGGTCGCCAGGTTGCGCCCGTAGCACAACTGGCAGACTCCGCGGCGGGACTCGCACGTCAGCACGGACCGGATCTTGACCCGCTCGATGCCCGCCAGTTGGATGGAGGCCGCCAGTTCCTCGTCGATCTCCTGGTTGGCGCGCACCAGGATGTTCTGGTCGTAGTCCAGGATGTCCTCAAGCGCCACGCGCCCCACGATGCGGTCCCGCAGGGGCTCGATGATATCGCCCGACTCGACGATCGGCTCCACGAAGATCCCGTCGCTGGTGCCGCAATCGAACTCGCTGACGATCACGTCCTGCGCCACGTCCACCAGGCGGCGCGTCAGGTAGCCCGAGTCGGCCGTCTTCAACGCCGTGTCGGCGAGTCCCTTGCGGGCGCCGTGCGTCGAGATGAAGTATTGCAGCACGTTGAGGCCTTCCCGGAAGTTGGCCGTGATGGGCGTCTCGATGATCTCGCCCGAGGGCTTCGCCATCAATCCGCGCATGCCGGAGAGCTGCCGGATCTGCTGCTTCGATCCGCGCGCGCCGGAGTCCGCCATGATGTAGATCGGGTTCAGGTAGCGGCCCGTCGAATCGTCCTCTTCCATGCCCTTGAACATCTCTTCCGAGACGCGCTCGGTCACGTTGGACCAGATCTCGATGATCTTGTTGTACCGCTCGCCGTGGGTGATGGAGCCTTCCTGGTACTGCGACTGGACCTCCATCACCTCCTGCTCGGCGTCCCGCACCAACTGGGGCTTGGAGGCCGGAACCACCATGTCGTCGACGCCGATGGAGATGCCCGCCCGGGTCGCGTAGAGGAACCCGAGGTTCTTCACCTCGTCCAGCGCCTTCACCGTGGTCGCCAGGCCGAACCGCAGGTAGCAGTACTGCACCAGTTGGGTAAGGCCCTTCTTTTTCAGGAGTCCGTTGATGAAGGGCATTTCCTCCGGCAGCACGTCGTGCAGGATGACCCGGCCCACCGTCGTCTCCATGTACTGCTTATGGAACTCGATCGGCTCGGTGTGCAGCACGTTCTGGTTGTCGAAAGCCTTGGTCAGATCGATGACCTGGCCCGTGTACCGCAGCTTGATGGGGGTCAGCGTCTCCACCTCGCCCATTTCCAGGGCGATCAGCACGTCTTCGGTGGAGGCGAAGGTCCGGCCTTCTCCCTTGGTTCCGGGCCGGGCTTTGGTCAGGTAGTAGAGGCCCAGGACCATGTCCTGCGTGGGCACCGCGATCGGCGCGCCGTGAGCCGGCGAGAGAATGTTGTTGGAGGCCAGCATCAGCGAGGAGGCTTCCACCTGGGCTTCGGGAGACAGCGGGATGTGGACCGCCATCTGGTCGCCGTCGAAGTCGGCGTTGAAGGCCGTGCACACCAGCGGGTGGATCTTGATGGCCTTGCCCTCCACCAGCACGGGCTCGAAGGCCTGTATGCCCAGCCGGTGCAGCGTGGGCGCCCGGTTCAGCAGGATGGGATGGTCGCGGATCACTTCTTCGAGAATGTCCCAGACCACCGCGTCCTGCTGCTCGACCAGTTCCTTGGCCTGCTTGATGGTGGTGCAGTGGCCGCGCTGCTCCAACCGGTGGTAGATGAAAGGCTTGAACAGCTCCAGCGCCATCTTCTTGGGCAGCCCGCACTGGTGCAGGCGCAGTTCCGGGCCGACCACGATCACGGACCGGCCGGAGTCCTCGACGCGCTTGCCGAGCAGGTCGCCCCAGTGCGCCGCGGTCATCGCGTTCTGCATGATGCAGCGCCCCTGCAGATCGCGCGCCCAGTACTCGACCGGGGTGTTGTCGACCACCGCACGCAGCAGCGACTCGCGCTCCTGCAGCGCCTGCCCCATCTGCTTGCGCGCGGTGATCCCGCGCGAGAGCACGTTGAAGCGCCGCGGCTCGCCCGCGCTGCGCGCCATCGGCGCCACCGAGAGCTCGAACCAGCGCGTGCCGACCGGGGTCTCGACC
>JADZCM010000039.1 GCA_020851555.1 Bryobacterales bacterium
CGGCCCCCGCCGCAGAAGACACTTTCGCCCGTTCGGAGTTCAAATCGAAAAATGCCACGATGCCCGCATCCGGTTGTGTTTCAAGGCATTACGAGCCGCTGCCAGATTTTAGCCGGACAGCAGTGATCTCTCTTCTAAAGATGCACCCGCCGGCGAATGGTGGCAAGCGCCTGCATGTCACCCCGGGAGCCTGGTCTGCATCCTGCTAGAGTGACTGGCCAACCGGAGCTGAATTTCAAATGAAGAACCTTGTGTATGCATTCCTGGCGCTCCCGCTATGGGCGCAGGATCCGCTGTCCCTGAGGGATGCCGTGAACAGGGCGTTGGCCGGACATCCCTCGCTGGAAGCCGCCGCCGCGCAGGTGAGCGCCGCCGGCACACGCCGGGACCAGGCCCGGAGCGCGCGGCTGCCCAAGCTCAGTTACTCGGAATCCTGGCAGCGCAGCGACAACCCGGTCTTCGTTTTCAGTTCTCTCCTTACCCAGCACCAGTTCAGCGAGCAGAACTTCGCCATCGGCCCGCTGAACCGGCCCGACGCCCTGAACAACTTCCAGTCGCAGTTGGTCGTGGACCAGTCCCTCTGGGACGCGGGAATGGCCAAGAAGCAGGTGCGATCGGCGGAACTGGGCCGGCAACTCAGCGGCGAGGATGAGCGGCGGGCGCGGATGGCGGTGGTTGCCAACGTGGTGAGGGTATACAACGGACTCGTGCTCGGCCAGGAGGCCCTGAACGTGGCGCGCGAAGCGGTTCGATCGGCCCAGGCGGACCTGGAGCGGGCGGAGAATCTCCGCGCCGCCGGTGTATCCACGGATGCGGACGTGCTCGCCATCCGGGTCCACCTCGCGGGGGCCCGGGAACAGGAGATCCGCCGCGGCTACGACGTCCAGATCGCCCAAGCCGCACTGAACGAAGCGCTGGGCTTGCCTTTGGACACTGCTCACCGGCTGACGACCGCGCTGGAGCCCCTGCCCGTGGCCGACGCGCCGCTCGCCGGCCAGGAGGAGAAAGCCCGCCAGAGCCGCCCGGAAGCCCGGCAGGTGAGGTTGGCCCTGTCGCTGGCGGAAACCCAGTCCGGGATCGCGCGCGCCAGCCGGATGCCTCAGGTTTCCTTTCGGGTGGCCTTTGAGGCGGACCGCCAGCGGTTCGTCACCCGCGGCGGGGCCAATTGGTTCGCGGGAGCGTTTCTTCGCTGGAATCTCTTCGACGGCTTCGACGGCAAGGCGCGGGTCGCCGAGGCGGGCCAGGCGGTCGCGCGGGCGCGGGCGCAGGAGAAGCAGGTGAACGCGGCCGTAAGCCTGGACGTGCGGCGGGCTTACCTGGACCTGAAGGCCAGCCAGGAACGCATCCAGGTGGCCGAAGTCACGGTGGCCGAGGCCGAGGAGAATCTGCGGATCGTCAAGAATCGGTATGAGAATGGCCTGAGCAACGTCACGGAACTCCTGCGCAGCGAGACGGCGCTCGCCGACGCCAGGGTTCGCCGCCTAGCCGCGGTGCATGACCAGCGGCTGGCATCCGCGGCCCTGGAACTGGCGGCAGGAAGCCTCTCGGCGGATTCGAGTGTCCTCAACTAGGAGTACCATCATGAAACTCAGTGTTCTTCCTCTGGTTCTTGTCCTGGGCGTGCTGGCGGGATGCGGCCGGGAGCCGCGCCGCCAGGAGGCTGCCCCCGCGGCGGCCGCGGTCCCGGTCAAGGTTGTGAAAGTGGAATCCGTGGAATGGCCCGTCCTGTATGAGGCCACGGGTACGGTCCGCGCCCGAACGGCGGCCGTCGTGTCAAGCAAACTGATGGGTTACGTCCGCCAGGTGAACTTCCAGACCGGCGATCGCGTGCGCGCGGGCCAGTTGATGGTGGAGATCGATTCGCGCGACATCGACACACGGGTACGCCAGGCGGAAGCCTCGCACCGCGAAGCTCAGGAAGCGCTGGAGGAAGTGGAGGGCGCGATCGCCACCGCCAAGGCGAATCTCGAGCTTGCCCAGACCACCTTCCGCCGCATGGAGGATCTCTATCAGAAGAAGTCCATCTCGAGCCAGGAATATGACGAGGCCACGGCCCGGCTGCGCGTGGCCGCGGCAGGGTATGAGATGGCCACGGCCCGGCGCAAGCAGGTGTCCGCCAGAATCGCCCAGGCGGCGGAGGCCATCAAGGGCGCCTCGATCATGCGGGAGTACACGCGGATCAGCGCTCCGTTTGACGGGGTGATCACCGAGAAGCGCGTGGAACCGGGCAATCTCGCCGCGCCGGGCGCGCCGCTGGCCATCCTCGAGCGGGAAGGGGGCTACAGGCTGGAAGCCGCGGTCGAAGAATCGAGGCTGCGCGAAATCCGGCCGGGCCAGGCGGTCTTGGTGACCATCGAGGCATTGGGACGGGCCGTGGATGCGCGCGTCTCCGAGATCGTTCCTGAGGTGGACGCAGCTTCAAGAACCAACATCGTCAAGATCGATCTGGCGGTTCCCCAATTGCGCTCGGGCATGTTCGGCCGCGCCTCGTTTGCGCTGGGCAAGCGGAAGGTCCTGGCGGTGCCGGTGGGGGCGGTGCGCGAACAGGGGCAGTTGCGCTCGGTCTTCGTGGCCGGCGGCGGCCAGGCGCGTTCCCGCCTGGTGACGGTAGGGGAAACGGCGCAGGGCCGTTGGGAGGTGCTGAGCGGGCTGAGCGAGGGGGAGGCGGTCATCTTCCCGGCGCCGCCGGGCTTGCCGGATGGCGCGCGCGTGGAGGAGCGCCCGTGAGCGGAAAACCATCTTACGGCCTGGCAGGAAGGATAGCCGCGGCCTGGATCCAGTCCAAACTGACGCCCCTGGTGATCATGGCCTCGCTGGCGCTGGGGGCCTTCGCGGTCTGGATGCTGCCGCGCGAGGAGGAACCGCAGATCATCGTGCCGATGATCGACGTGTTCGTTCAAATGCCCGGCGCCTCGGCGCGTGAGGTGGAAGAGCGCGTCACCAAGCCCATGGAGAAGCTCCTGTGGGAGATCCCCGGCGTCGAGTATGTGTACTCGACCACAAGTCCGGGCATGGCGATGGCCGTGGTCCGCTTCTACGTCGGCCAGAACGAGGAGCAGAGCATCGTCCGGCTGAACCAGAAGATGCAGGCCAACTTCGACCTGATTCCTCCGGGCGCCTCGCAGCCGCTGGTGAAGCCGCGTTCCATCGACGACGTTCCGATACTGGCCATGACGTTCTGGAGCCGCGGCTACAGCGACTTCGAACTGCGGCGCATCGTGGCGCAGGTGCACGATGCGGTGAAACAGGTGCCGGACGTTTCGGCGGCGGCCATCATCGGCGGCCAGCGCCGCGAACTCCGGGTGGTTCTGGATCCAGGCAGACTGGCGGCCTACGCCCTGAGCCCGCTCCAGGTGTACGGCGCACTGGGCGCTTCCAACCGCAAGCTGGCGTCGGGCAGTTTCGCGAGCGGCAACCGGGAACTGCTGCTGGAGACCGGAGAGTTCCTGCGCTCCGCCGAGGATGTGCGCAACGTGGTGGCCGGCGTGGCCAACGGCAAACCGGTCTTCGTGCGGGATATCGCCGAGGTCAGGGACGGCGGAGAGGAACCCTCCCAGTACGTTCAACACGCCGCCGGAAAGTCCTTCTATCCGGCGGTCACCCTCTCGGTCGCCAAGCGCAAGGGGACCAACGCCATCGACATCTCCCACGCCGTGCTGCGCCGCGTGGAGTCGCTGAGGGGCACGGTCATCCCGTCCGGCGTGGAGATGACGGTAAGCCGGGACTACGGCGAGACGGCGGCGGAGAAGTCCAACGAGTTGCTCTTCCACATGGCCATCGCCATCGTGTCGGTGAGCATTCTCATCTGGATCACGCTGGGGTTCCGCGAATCGTTGATCGTCTTCATCGCCATCCCCGTGACGCTGGCGCTCACTCTGACCGTCTTCTATCTCCACGGATACACGCTGAACCGGATTACCCTGTTCGCCCTGATCTTTTCGATAGGAATCCTGGTGGACGACGCCATCGTGGTCGTCGAGAACATTGTTCGCCACGCGCGGCTTCCCATCAACACCGGGCGCCCCCTGATGCAGGTGGCCATCGAAGCGGTTGACGAAGTCGGCAACCCGACCATCCTGGCGACACTGGCCGTGATCGCCGCCATTCTCCCCATGGCGTTCGTCGGGGGGTTGATGGGGCCGTACATGCGCCCGATTCCCATCGGAGCCTCGGCGGCCATGGTCTTCTCCTTGATCGTGGCCTTCCTGGTGACGCCCTGGGCCGCCGTGAGGGTTCTGAAAATCGGCAAGGGGCACGGCCACGGGGAGAGCGAGGATTTCCTCACGCGCCTGTACCGGCGAATGATGGCGCCGCTGCTGGCGCGGCCTCCGTTGCGCTGGGGCTTCCTGGCGATGGTCGCGGTGCTGCTCTTGGGAGCGTGCTCGCTCGTGTACGTCAAGTTCGTCGAAGTGAAGATGCTGCCCTTCGACAACAAGAGCGAGTTCCAGGTCATCGTGGACATGCCCGAGGGGACCACGCTGGAGGAGACCGCCCGAGTGTCGCGGGCCCTTGCCGACACGATCCTGGTCCAGCCCGAAGTCACGCACCTGCAAACCTACGTCGGGACCGCCGCGCCGTTCAACTTCAACGGCCTGGTGCGCCACTACTACCAGAGGGCCGGCTCCAACGTGGCCGACATACAGGTCAACCTGGTGGGCAAGTCGGACCGCGGCGACCAGAGCCACGCCATCGCCAAGCGGGTACGCGAATCGCTCCGGCCGGTGGCCGCGCGTTACGGCGCGAACATCAAAGTTGCCGAGGTGCCGCCCGGGCCGCCCGTGCTCCAGACGCTGGTAGCGGAGATCTACGGCCCCACTCAGGAGGGCCAGATCCAGGTGGCGCGGCAGGTCCGCGAGATTTTTGAGAACACAGGCGGCATCGTGGACGTGGATTGGTACGTGGAGGACGACCAGCCCAAGTACAGGCTGATCGTCGACAAGGAGAAGGCGGCGCTGCACGGCGTCGCGGAGGAGGACGTCGCGCGCACCATGCGCATCGCGTCGGCGGGGGAGTCCGCCGGGCTTCTGCACGTCGATTCGGAGAAGGAGGACGTGCCCATCCGCGTGCGGTTGAGCCGGGCCGACCGCTCGGACCTGGAGCGGATTCAGAATCTGAAAGTCCAGGGCCGCGTGGGCGCTCCCGTGGCGCTGCGGGAGCTGGTGCGCGTGGAGCAGGACGTGGCCGGGAAGAGCATCTACCACAAGAACCTGATGCCCGTGACCTACGTGACCGCGGACGTGGCAGGCGTGATGGAGAGTCCGGTCTACGCGGTGCTGGCCACGGGGCCCAAGATCGGCGCCATCCGGCTGCCCGAGGGCTATTCCATCGAGCAGCACACGGCCCGCCAGCCTTCCGATGACGCGCGGTACGCCATGAAGTGGGACGGCGAATGGCACATAACCTACGAGGTCTTCCGGGACCTGGGCCTGGCTTTCGCGGCGGTGCTGGTGCTGATCTATGTGCTGCTGGTCGGCTGGTTCCAGTCCATGATCACGCCGCTGGTGATCATGGTGGCCATCCCGTTCTCGCTGGTCGGGATCCTGCCCGCGCACGGGCTTCTCAACGCCTTCTTCACCGCCACCTCGATGATCGGCTTCATCGCCGGCGCGGGCATCGTGGTGCGCAACTCCATCATCCTGGTGGACTTCATCGAGCTGCGCCTGCGCCAGGGGATGCCTCTCGACCAGGCCGTCATCGACGCCGGAGCGGTTCGCTTCCGGCCCATGCTGCTGACCGCCGCCGCCGTGGTGGTGGGAGCCGCGGTGATCTTGTTCGACCCCATTTTCCAGGGCTTGGCGATTGCCCTGATGGCCGGCGAGATCGCCTCGCTTCTGCTGAGCCGTATGACGGTTCCCATCGTGTACTACATCGTGAACCGGAAAAAACCGGGGAGCGAGCCGGCAGCAGCCTGACGCGCCGGCTGTCGCAGGCACGGAACAGGATCGCGGGTCCGGGCACGTTCGGCAGGTGAGGAGCCCGTCCCGGCAACTGGATCAAATCTGGAGATACGGCGTCACTATGGCGCCGTCCCTGCATCTCAAGAACAGAGGAGCAAGAGAGCATGACGGTTGACCGCTATCTGCGCATGATCGCCGGGTTCTTTGTGGTGCTGACGCTGGCGCTGGGGCACTGGGTGAATCCCGCCTGGTATTACTTCACGGTTTTCGTGGGATTGAATCTCTTCCAGTCGGCCTTCACCAACTGGTGCCCGATGATGAGCATCCTGCGCAAATTGGGCGTGCGGACATAAGCGCCGGACACGCACGGCGCGGGGCGTCAGGCCACGCCGGCTTTCCGCATTACGGCGAGGGTCGTGTCCAGCCCTAGCTTGGCGCCCTCTTCCGGAGCCATGTCCTTGGGAACCCGCCCCAGGACCTCCGGGCTGACCCCGTCCTCATAGCCGATCTTCTGGAGCGCCTGGAAGAACCCGGTGAAATCGATGATCCCTTCGCCGGGCATGAGACGCTGGTTGTCCCGGACTTCCTCCGGCGGCATCTTGGCGGCGTCCGAGACATGCACCGTGACGATGCGCGACTTGCCCGCCGACAGGATGTCCTGAACCGTGGCTCCCGCATGGTGCCAGTGCCAGGAATCCAGCAGCAATCCGATGTTCGGACCGCACTCCTTGGCGAACTCCAGCATTTCGTCCATGCGATAGATGAACTGGTAAGAGGCCTTGGCCCGGAGCGGAAGCGGTCCCAGGAATTCCAGGCCCAGCCTCACGCCGGACTTCGCCAGGACCTCGGAGATCTGTCTCAGCCGGTCCCCGAGCATCTTCCGCTGCTCTTCTTTGGGGATCTGGCTCCCGGGTGAGACCACCAGAGTCATGCGCGGGCATCCCACGGCGGCGGCAAACTGCGCCGCTTCGGCCAGGCCCTGCATGCTTTCCTGGAATGCGGCTGCGTCACCGCGGGTGGCGGCCACCGGCAGGCCGCACACCGCCGGCTTGATCCTGAGCCCGGCCAGCAGGGCCCGCGTCGGTTCCAGGCCTTCCATCATGGCGGCGTTCAGGTTGAAGTCCACACCGCCGTAACCAAGCTTCGCCGCCAGCCGCGCGAAATCGGGCCAGCCCAGCTTTCCGCTGCCCAACAGCGAACTGTTGAGCGATACGTACATGCGCGCCGCAGCGCCGCGGGCGGACCGCGAAAGCCCCGCCGCGGCCGCGGAACTTACTAGCAACTCACGCCTGGTAAGCATGTTTCTCCTCACCGCAACCGGGGCCGCGCCCGCGCCCTGCGACAGTCATGCCGGATACATGTCTACGCCTTGGTCTGAGCCATGCTCTTCCAGGCGTTCTGGGCGGTGATGCGCACCTTCGGGTCGTCACTCTTCAGTTTCGGAAGAATCAGCGCGGCCGCTTCGGCCGTGCCGGCCTTCGCCAGTCCGATAACCGCGGCGCACTGCCAGTGCTCTTCGGGGCTGGAGAGGACGCTCTTGTAAACCGCGATCGCCTCGGCGGCGTTGCCCTCCCTGGCTTGCGCGTCCGCGTAGCGCAGCAGGCTGTCCTGCTGGTCGATCCGCTGCCACTCGGTCATGCCCTTGGTGTCGGGGTACTTGGGAGCGGCCGCGGGCTTGACCCCGATGCGCCCGAAGGCCTTCACGGCGGCCACGGCGATGTCCCGGTTCGGCGACCGCATCGCCTCCACGCACAGGCTTACTCCCTCTTTGGCCCGCCGGTGCCCAAGCGCCGCCAGGATGCGCGGCTTGAACTCGTCCTTGACATTCTTGTAAGCCGCCAGGAGCGACTTGATGGGCGCGTTCCCCGGCATCCTTTCCAGGCAGAACGTGACCTCCTCGGCGAGTTCCGGGGTCTGTATCCACGCGGCGACAGCGGGAGCCGCGTCCTCGGGCGCGATGTTCGACAGCATCCGTATGGCATGCACCCTCACCGGGTTCGGCGAACCCGGACCCGCCAATTCCAGAAGACCCTTCACCACGGCCGCGCGATTGGGCGACGCGGGATCCTTGCCCACCGAGTGGGTCATGGTGGTAAGGGCTTCCCGGGCGGCCTTGGCTTTCCCCGGATCGCCGGCGCCGGCCTGCTTGCCAAGCTGCGGGATCACGGCGGGCGAAACCTCGCCCGCGCGCCGCCACGCCGCGAAACGCACATCGGCGTTGTCACTCTGTATATCGGTCAGGAACTGTTGATCGTCCGCCATGTTTCCACTCCTTACAGGTGCCACGGGCCCCGGCCCGGCCGGCTCAAGAGGCGGTTCGCCTCTTCGTCATTGATGAAACGCTCGTTTACCGGGTCCCACTCCAGCTTGCGCTGCAATTGGAATCCGACGTTCCCGAGGATACACAGCGAGGCCACCCGGTGCCCGGCCTCCATGTGCATGATGGGCTTCTCGCGGGTGCGTATGCAGTCCTCCCAGTTCTCGTTGTGGCCCGGGCTGCGAAACACCTTGCCGCAGTCGCACTGTTTGGAGAATTCGACGGCCTCCTGGTTGGTCGCGGTGGAATTGCCGTCTCCGTAAGTGATCGAGATGTGTCCGTTGTCACCCCAGTAGGTCGCGCCATAGGTGGCCTTCGGAAACTCCGGGGGGATCTCGCCCGGCTGCGCCCAGACCATGCTGAAGTCCGGGTTCTTGAACTCGTAGGCGACCTCCATGGTGACGCCCGAGTCGTACATGCCGTCGTGGGGAGGCTCGCCCTTGGCGTCGATGCTTACCGGGCCGGTGGTATCGACGTCCATGATCCAACTGGCGATGCTCATGATGTGAGCGCCGCGGTCCCGGATCTGCCCGCCGCCGAAGTCGATCAGCCAGCGGAACGAGCCGTGGGTGTGCCGCGCGTTATACGGTATCCAGGGCGCCGGCCCCACCCACGTATCGTAGTCCAGCTCTTCCGGCGGGGCGGAATCGGGGGTCTTCCAGTCCCCGATCGGGCTGGCGTAGTGCCAGCAGGTGATCTTGCGCACGGCGCCGATCTGGCCGGCCTTGATGTAGTTGGCGGCCTGCCAGGCGGCCACTTGGGAGCGTCCCTGCGCGCCCACCTGCACCACGCGTCCGTAGCGGTCCGCCGCGGTGACCATGGCGCGGCACTCCTCGATGGTGTTGCCGGCCGGCTTCTCGACGTACACGTCCTTGCCGGCCTGGCACGCCATGATGGTCTGGAGGGCGTGCCAGTGGTCGGGCGAGGCGATGATGACCGCATCCACGTCCTTGTCCTCGAGCAACCGGCGGAAGTCGCGGTACGTTCGCGGCTTCCCCCCCACCTTCGTGGCGGCCGTGTCGAGGCGCTTGGCGTCCACGTCGCACAGCGCCATCGACCGGGCGGGCCGCATGATCCGCACGCCGCCTCCGCCCTGGCCGAGGGGAGCTTTCACCATCCTCCCAACGTCGGCATCCGGCCGCAGGTGGTTGGCCCCGCGGCCGCCGATGCCGATGTGCCCGAGGTTGAGAATATCGCTGGGGGCCGGCTGGCCTTGCAGGCCCAGCGCGCGGGCGGGCACGATGTCGAACATCAACGCCGCGCCGGTTCCGGCTGTCGCCTTGATCAGTTCTCTTCGCTTCACGGTTGGTCCTCCATCAGATCCGTTTCAGCAGCTCCCGAGTGTACCTGACGCACACTTCCAGGTCGTCGCACTGTTGCTCGCCGCGGGTCTTGCCCGCCGGCAGCGGAACCGCTGGAACGGGCTTGCCCTTCTCAGCCAGGGCCAGGAAGCGGCTCAGTTCAGAGGCCGGCATCTTGGGGAAATCCTGGAAGGTCGCGGGATCAAAGACACGGATGATTCGCGGCTGACCCGAGACGAGGTTCTCAAACACAACGGGCAGGCCGGGCCGCATCTGAAGCAGCTTCTTCACCCAGTTGTCGATGTCCACGTTTCCTTCACCCATGTTAACCCAGCGGACGGCGACGCCCTCCGGCACCCGCCACACGGCGGTGTCCCGCAGATGCCAGACCTCGGTATAGGGACCGAGCAGCTCCAGCGTGAAATGCGGATCTTCCATCATCCACAGGGAGTTGCCGGGGTCGAGGGTGACCCCCAGCACGTCTCTGCCGCCGGCTTCCACCAGCGCCTTGAGCTCCCGGGCCTGGAAGTCTCCGCCGTGATTTTCGATCGCCAGCTTAAAGCCCGAGTCCAGTATTCGCGACCGCATTGAGCGCACCAGTTTTAGGGTGTTCTCCGCGTGCATCTCGATCTGCGGCCGTTCCTTAAACCCGCCGACCACAACGCGCAGGCCCTTGACGCGCAGGGCGCGCGCGACTTCCAGCGTCTGGGTAAGCTGCTCTTCCGGTGTGCCGAACTTGGGATTGAACGAGCTGGAGCTGGGGCAGATGCACCCGTCGGACAGGATGAGGCTCAACCCGAGTTTGTCGGCGTGTTCGCGGATCGCTTTCAACGCCGCTGGGTCGGCCTGCATCTCGCGCGGCACGTTGACCATGGCGACCTGGAGGCCGATCTTGGCCAGGTAATCCATGAACTGGATGGGCGTCCACTTGTTCTGGCTGACGCTGCCCGCCTCCACGCCCATTTCCACTATCGAACCCTGCTGAGAAAAGGCCGGGGCGATGGACGCCCCGGCCGCTGCCAGAAAACTTCTTCTGTCAATCTTCATGTGGAAATTCCTCTAAAACCTGAACCGCAGTGAGGCCTGCATCAACCGCGGCGTTCGCGCCGAGGTGGCCCAGCCGAACTGCCCGTTGACCTGGGCTCCGGTGGACGAGTCAAACCGCGCCGTGGTGTCCATGCCGCTGAACTGCGTGTGGTTGAACAGGTTGTAAAACTCCCAGCGCAATTGCAGCGACCGCTGTTCGCTTCCGCGCGGGAAACTCCCGAAAATGTAGGGCGTCTCCCGCCGGTCCTCCGTGCGTGCGTTGGTCAAGGTCACCCTCGCACCCTCGATAACATCTCCGGAGGGACCCTCCATTGTGCCCAGAATGGAGCCCATGATGGTTTCTGTCCAGGTGACGCTGGTTGTCACCAGCAGAGCAAAGGCCCCGATCAGAATTCAGTTCTGGCCACCTCCATTTTTCGACTCTCGCGTTCCGTCATCCCTTCTCTACACGCTGCTAGGCGTACGGCAGCTTCAGGGATTCCATGATACCCCGCATGTAACCGAATGCCAGCACCTTGGCGCCCATGGTGTAGCCCGAACTGCCGCCATCGCCCACGTTGTCGCTGGCGATGGCCGGAGCGTGGTCCGGGCGAATCGGGCCGTCAAAGCCGGCGTCGCTGTAAATCTTCAGGATCCGCGGCATGTCGGTAGGGCCGTTGTCGTGGAAGGTCTCATGGAACTTGGTCTTCGTGCCCTCGACATCGCGGAAGTGAATGAAGAACACCTTCTTCTTGGAGGTGAATTCCTTCGCGAGCGCGTAGATGTCCTCGCCCATCAGCTTGAAGTTGGCCTGGCAGAACGTGACCCCGTTCATGGGGCTCGGCACAATGTCCATGATCCGGCGGTAGTTCCTGGCGCTGGTGCAGATCCGGGCCACGCCCCGCAGCGGAGAGAGAGGAGGGTCGTCCGGGTGCAGCGCCATCTTCACCTTGAACTTGTCGGCCACCGGGATCACCTCCTTGAGGAACTTGGTGATGTTCGCCCACATCTTCTCTTCGCTGATTTCCCCGAAGCGGGTCAACCCCTGCATCTGCGGAGCCGACGCATCGAACTCGCTGGTGAGGGCGCCGCCGCGCTCGGGAAGCTTGGTGTTGGTCCGCGTCCAGCCCAGGCCGGCCATGAAGTTGTAACAGATCATGTCGATGCCGGTCTTGGCGAGAGCCTCGATGGCCCATTTCGTGTTCTCGATCTCCTCGTCGGCCTGCGGGGTGCCCGCCTTCAGGTTTTCGAACGGCACCGGGTGCCCCTCGACGCCCGCAATGGTCATCCCCACCGCGGCCCAGGCCTCCTTGGTCTTTTGGGCGGCTTCCAGGTACTGCTCCTTGCGCACCCGGCCGAACCCCATGCCGGTGATGACGTGGTTGACGCCGATCTGCTTGGCAATGGTGATATCGGGGCTCTTTGGGTTGCCCCATAGCTCACACAGCTTGAAGCCGGTCCGGCTGGGCTTGAACGGGACGCCCAGCGCGGGCAGCGAGGCGCCGGCGGCCGCAACCCCGGCCAGTGTTCCTTGGATGTAGTTCCTGCGAGTAATGTCCGGCATGATGACCCTCCTCCTTTGGAGACACCAGTGTACCTGAAGCCCCGCACGGGCCGCCATCCGCCGCCGTGGAGGTTAGGGTAGAATCTGCACGATGGACGCTCTGGCGCTGCACCGTTTCCATTTCGCCTTCACTATCACGTATCACTACCTCTTCCCTCAGCTCACCATGGGCTTGGCCCTGCTGATCGTGGTGCTCAAGACCATGGGCCTGCGCTCGGGTGAAGAGGTCTACAACCGGTCGGCGCGTTTCTGGGCGAAGATCTTCGCCGTGAACTTCGCCCTCGGCGTGGTCACGGGGATCCCGATGGAGTTCCAGTTCGGCACCAACTGGGCGCTTTTCTCCAAGGCGGCCGGCGGGGTCATCGGCCAGACGCTGGCCATGGAGGGAGTCTTCTCGTTCTTCCTGGAGTCCACCTTCCTGGGCCTGTTTCTGTTTGGCGAGAACCGCCTGGGCCCCAAAGGGCACTGGTGGGCGGCCTTCATGGTCTTCCTGGGTTCATGGCTCTCCGGCTTCTTCATCATCGCCACCGACGCCTGGATGCAGCACCCCGTGGGCTACGTGATCGACGCGGACGGCCAGATCGCTCTGGGCAGCCTGGGGGCCTTACTCCTGAATCCCTGGACTCTCTGGCAGTACCTGCACAACATGGCGGGCTCCGTGGTCACCGCCTCGTTCGTGATGGCCTCTATCGGCGCGTTCTACCTGCTGCAAGGCAAGCACGAACCTTACGCCCGGACGTTCCTCCGCCTGGGGGTCATCGCGGGGCTGGTGAGCTCCGTGCTCATGCCCCTGCCAACGGGCGACGGCCAGGGACGGAACATCGCCCGCTGGCAGCCGGCGACGCTGGCGGCGATGGAAGGGTTATTCGAGACCGTCGAGGGCGCGCCGCTGGCCATCGTGGGGCAGCCGGACGTCGCCGCCCGGAAACTGGACAACCCGATACTCATCCCGCGCGCGCTGAGTTTCCTCACCTACCAGCGCTGGTCCGCGGAGGTGAAGGGGCTGGACTCCTTCCCCGAAGACCAGTGGCCGGACAACGTCCCGCTGCTGTACTACAGCTACCACATCATGGTGGGACTGGGGACCATCTTCATCGCGGTGATGGCGGCCGCGGCGTGGAAGCTCCGGCGGGGCCGCCTGTTTCAGTGCCGTGGCATGTTGTGGATTCTGATGCTCATGCTCCCGTTCCCGTATATCGCCAACAGCTCGGGCTGGATTACGGCCGAGGTCGGCCGCCAGCCGTGGGTCATCCACGGGCTGATGCGCACCGCCGATGGCGCCTCCTTCCACGTCTCGGCCGGCAACGCCATGTTCACCCTCATCGGGTTCATGGGGATTTACACCGTCCTGAGCATCCTGTTCCTGTTCCTCGTCTATCGCGAGATCGACCACGGCCCCGGGCCCGCCGGGCCGCCGCAGGAACTGGAATTCGCAGTCAAAAGATAGGAGGCGCCCGCGATGGAAACGCTCTGGTTCTGCCTGGTGGCTCTCATGATCGCGGCCTATGTGCTGCTGGACGGTTTCGACCTGGGGGCCGGTATCATTCACCTCTGTGTGGCCCGGAACGAGGCCGAGCGGCGCATCGTGCTCCGCTCCATCGGACCGGTCTGGGACGGCAATGAGGTCTGGCTGCTGGCCGCCGGCGGCACCCTCTACTTCGCCTTCCCCGGCTTGTATGCCTCCAGTTTCAGCGGTTTCTACCTGCCGCTGATGATGGTCCTGTGGCTGCTCATCCTGCGGGGCGTCTCCGTCGAGTTCCGGAATCACGTTGACAGCCCGGTGTGGAAGCCTTTCTGGGACGCGGGGTTCATGCTGTCCGGCGCCCTGCTGGCAGTCTTCTACGGCGCGGCGCTGGGCAACGTCGTCCGCGGGGCGCCGCTCGATCCGGCGGGCAGGTTCTTTCTCCCGCTGTGGACCGATTTCGGGGTGAACGGCCCGTTGGGCATTCTGGACTGGTACACCGTCCCGGTGGGAGTCGCGGCCTTCGCGGCGCTGGTCCAGCACGGCGCGCTGTGGGTTGCGCTGAAAACGGAAGGGGACGTGGCGCGGCGGGCGTCCAACGTGGCCGGCGCCGTGTGGTTCCTGGTGGCGGCCATGACGGTGCTGGTGACGATCCTGACCTTCCGCGTGCAGCCGCAGGCCGGAGCGAACCTTTCGGCCCATCCCTGGGGTTATGTCTTCCCGCTGCTGGCCGTGGGTGGTCTGGTTGCGGTCCTGGCGCGGGGCCGGAACCGCCGGCCCGTGGTGGGTTTCCTCGGCTCCTGCGCCTATCTCGCGGGGATGCTGAGCAGCGCCGCTTTCGGCATCTTCCCCTACGTGCTGCCGGCGCGGCCCGCCTCCAGTCTGGGCCTGACCATTTACAACACCGCGGCGGGCGCCTACGGGCTGCGGGTGGGATTGTATTGGTATATCCCCGGCATGCTGCTCGCGCTCGGCTACTTTGTGTTCACCTACCGGCATTTCCGCGGCAAGGTGCGGCTGGAAGCCGGGGGATACTAGCGGCGCAGAATGTGCAGCCGGTCCGCATGCTAGATTATGAGGTTTGCGGACCCGATTAGGTCCGGCGCTCGGGGCATGTTTCGAATCCTTGCCGTCACGATTGCAGGGCTCCTGTTCTCCACCGCCGGCGTCCCCGCGCAGCAGGTCAAGCCGCTTCCGGGTTCGGACGAGTGCGCCGCCTGCCACGACGCGGGCCGCCGTGGCGCCAGGCGCGAGGCCGGCGTTCCCCCCAACTTCGATGCCGCGGCGCTCAGGGCGTCTCCGCACGCAGAGCTGGAGTGCAATGGCTGCCACGCCGACCTGGCTGTCAAGAAAGAGTTTCCGCACCCCGAGAAACTGGCCCCGGTGGACTGCGGCGGCTGCCATCCGGACCAGCAGGCGCAATACGATCAGAGCCTGCACGGAACGGCGCTGAAGAAGGGCGACCGCTCGGCCCCTTCCTGCAAGACCTGCCATGGCGCCCATGACGTGCTGCGGCGCACGGCTCCCAACTCGCCCATCGCCACCATGGGCGTGCCGCGCCTGTGCGGCCAGTGCCACCGCGAGGGGTCGCCGGTTTCGCTCACCCACGCCATACCCCAGAGCAATATCCTCGGCAATTACACCGACAGCATCCACGGCGAGGGGTTGTTCCGCCGCGGGCTGGTGGTGACGGCGGTCTGCACCAGTTGCCACACCTCCCACTTCGTGCTGCCGCATACCGACCCGCGCTCTTCCATCGCCAAGGCCAACATCGCCAGGACCTGTACCCAGTGCCACGCGCGGATCGAGGACGTGCACCAGAAGGTGATCCGGGGCGAGCTCTGGGAGAAGCAGCCCAACCTGATCCCCGCCTGCGTGGATTGCCACCAGCCCCACCAGGTCCGCAGGGTCTTCTACACGGAGGGAATGGCCGACCGGGACTGCCAGCGGTGCCACGGCAACCCGGCGCTGAAGTCGGCGGACGGGCGGGCGATGTACGTGAACCAGGAGCAGGTCCAGCGCTCGCGTCACGCCCGGACCGCCTGCGTGCAATGCCATACCGGAGCCAGCCCTTCGCTGGACCGCCCCTGCAAGACCGCCGCGCCCAAGGTGGACTGTTCCATCTGCCACGCCGACCAGGTCGCGCAGTACAACGAGGGCATACACGGCCAGCTTGTGGCCAAAGGCAGCCCGGACGGGCCCGCTTGCGCCGATTGCCACGGCACCCACGGCGTGCGGGGCCGGAACGAATCGGACTCCCCCACGTTTTCCCGCAACGTACCCAACCTGTGCGCCCGGTGCCACCGCTCGGGCCAGAAGGCGGCCCTGCGCTACACCGGCAAACAGGTGAACGTGGTGGAGCGCTATGTGGAGAGCATCCACGGAAAGGGGCTGCTCGAAAGCGGGCTCACCGTCACCGCCAACTGCGCCGACTGCCACACCGCGCACCGCGAGCTTCCCGCCAGCGACCCGCGCTCCAGCGTGAACCGCCGCAACGTGGCCCAGACCTGCGGCCAGTGCCACCGCGGCATCTTCGAGCAGTTCGACGCCAGCGTGCATTCGGCCAGGGCGTACCCCACCTCCAAGCCCCTGCCCGAGTGCAGCGACTGCCACTCCTCCCACAGCATCGCCCGCACCGATCTGGCCAGCTTCCAGTTGAACACGATGGACCAGTGCGGCCGCTGCCACGAAGCCATCACCCGGAGCTACTTCGACACCTATCACGGCAAGGTGAGCCGCCTGGGATCGTTGAAGACGGCCCGCTGCTCGGATTGCCACGGGGCGCATGATGTTCTGCCGGTGGCCGATCCGCGCTCCCGGCTCAGCCGCGCCAACATCGTGGCGACCTGCGCGAAGTGCCACCCCGGGTCGCACCGGCGCTTCGCCGGCTACCTCACCCACGCCACTCACCACGACCCCAGCCGCTACCCCTTCCTGTTCTGGACTTTCTGGGGCATGACGACGCTGCTGCTCGGCACGCTGACCGTGAGCGGCCTGCATACCGTCGCCTGGCTGCCGCGCTCGCTTCAGTACCGGAAGCAATTGCGAGCGCTCCACGCCGGCGGCGGCGAAGTTTACGTGCGCCGCTTCGAGCCCTTCCAGCGCAACCTGCACCTGCTGGTGATCTTCAGCTTCTTTGGGCTGGCGCTCACCGGCATGATGCTGAAGTTCTCCTACGCCGCCTGGGCGCAGGTGATGTCGCGCTTGTTCGGAGGTTTCGAGGCAGCCGGGTGGATCCACCGTTTCTGCGCCCTCATCACCTTCCTGTACTTCGGCCTGCACGTGTTCGATCTGGTCCGCCGCAAGCGGCGCAGCGGCCGTACGTGGCGCCAGTTCATCTTCGACCGCGAAGGCATGATGTTCGGCCGGCAGGACTGGCGCGAGCTGGTCGGTTCGGTGAAGTGGTTTCTGGGCAAGGGTCCGCGTCCGGAGTACGGCCGCTGGACCTACTGGGAGAAGTTCGATTACTTCGCGGTGTTCTGGGGCGTGTTCGTGATCGGATCGACCGGGCTGCTGCTGTGGTTCCCGCAGTTGTTCACGCGCCTGATGCCGGGCTGGATGATCAACGTGGCGACCACCATCCACAGCGACGAGGCGCTGCTGGCGGTGGGTTTCATCTTCACCATACACTTCTTCAACACGCACTTCCGGCCGGAGCGCTTCCCCATGGACACGGTGATCTTCACCGGAGGCGTGCCGCTGGAGGAATTCAAGCGCGACCGTCCGCGCGAGTATCAGCAGGCGGTGGAGAGCGGACAACTGGAGAGCATGCTGATGGCCCCACCGGAGCCGCTGGCGGTGAAACTGTGGAAGCGCCTGGGCTTCGCGGCACTGGCCGTGGGTCTCCTTCTGATCGCCCTCATCATTTACGCCCAATTGATCGTGTACAGATAGCGGCGCCGTGCCCGCCTCGGAGTCCTTCAAAGAAGCTCAGCCTCCGGCCGGTCGTTCAAACTCGTCACGCGAGCCGCCGGAGCGCCCCCGCCGGCTTCAAAAGAATGGACGGACCGGCCGGGTGCGGCGGCAGTTACCCGGACCGCACGCCCGCTCGCCGTTGACATCCGTTGGCGCTCCCCCTTTCCGTTTGTTTTGAACCTGTTGCGTCCTGCTGCGTAAAGGCCGGCGGGCCGGGCCGTGCTACAACGTCGCCAGCAGGCACTCCTGCGGGAAAGGACGGAAAACACGGTGACTCTCGGTCACTTGGAGGCGCTGATCGCTTTCGCAGCCGTCATGCTGGGCGTCAGCCTGGTGGTCACGATTCTGAACCAGATGACGGCCGCTTTTCTCGGGCTGCGCGGGACGAATCTGCTGTGGGGCCTCAAGACGCTTCTGGGGACCCTCGACGAGGACCTGAAACTCCATGCCGAGGGCGTCGCGCGCGAGGTCCTGACACATCCCCTGGTGTCAGACTCCACGCTCTCGCGCTTCTCCGGCAGGCTCACGCGGCGGTGGCGTCTGGCGTCGGCGGTCCGGCTGGAGGAATTCCTGAGCGTGCTGAACGTGGTCGCCCCGCAACTGGACCGCCCGGCGGCGGCTGCGGCCGCGCCATTGCTGGGAGATTCCGTCCCGGGTGGAATCCCGAACCCGAGGGAGCGCCTGGAAGCCCGGTTCCAAACGGCCATGGACCGGGTCTCTCAGCGGTTTGCGATGCACATGCGCGTCTGGACGGTGGCGTTCTCGATCCTGGTGGCCTTCGCGGCGCACCTGGACGCCTTCCGGCTGTTAACCGAGCTTTCCTCGAAACCCGAACTCCGCGCCAGGATCGCTTCAAGCGCGGAGGCCGTGGCGAACCGGGCAAATGAACTCCTCGGCCCCGAGGGTCTCGCGTCTTCCTCCAACGCAGCGGCTTTCAGGGTTGAAGTGAGCGCCCTGAGTGCGAAGGCGGGCGAACTCCGGGAGGAACTGGGGAGGTCCGGTCTGCGGCTGGTTCCGGATCCTTACCCGGGCTGGCCGGACTTTCCCGGCTGGCCGCGCAACCTGCACTTCTGGGGAATCCTGGTGACGGCGGCGCTGCTGAGCCTCGGGGCGCCGTTCTGGTTCCACGCTCTGAAGACACTCAGCAACCTGCGGCCGGCTCTGGCGGACAAGACCGCGGACGGGCGGGAGAAGAACGTCCCCGGCGAATAGCGCCGGCCTGGCCTCAGATGGCTGCCAGTTCTTCTTCGAGCAGTTGCTTCCGGTACAAGTCGGCGTAGTAGCCGCCGGCGGCGAGCAGTTCCTCGTGGCTGCCCTCTTCGGCCAGCCTGCCTTTCTCAATGACGAAGATGCGCTCCGCGTTGCGCACGGTGGAGACGCGGTGCGAAATGAGGATGGTGGTGCGGCCGCGCATGGTGTCCGCGAGGCCGGAGAGAATCCGGTCCTCGGTGATCGTGTCGACGCTGGACAACGCGTCGTCGAGGATCAGGATTCCGGGGTCTCTGAGAATGGCGCGGGCGATGGCGGTGCGCTGCTTCTGGCCTCCGGACAACGTGATGCCGCGCTCCCCGATAACCGTGGCGAGTCCGCCGGGGAAAGCCGCCAGGTCCGGCCCCAAACCCGCCATCCCGGCTGCCCGCAGGATGTCGGCTTCGGCCGCGTTTTCCACCCCGAAGGAGATGTTCTCCGCCAGGGTGGCGCTGAACAGGATGGTCTCCTGGGGGACGTAGCCGATCTCGCGGCGCAGCGCGGCGGGTGACAACTGACGCACGTCCACGCCGTCGATCAGCACGCTCCCCGCCGTGGGGTCCAGGATGCGGGCGACAAGCTGGACCAGGGTGGACTTGCCGCTGCCGGTGTGCCCCACGATGGCCACGGTAGCGCCGGCCGGAATCCGGAGGCTGACTCCATCCAGGGCCTTGCCGGAAGGATACCGGACCTCCACGCCGCGAAACTCGATCTCGCCGCGGAACGGGTCCGGGAGCGGGCGGGGCGAGGGCGGCTCCTCGATGGAGGGCCGTTCCTTCATCATGGCGTTGATGCGCGCCAGCGAGGCGGCGCCGCGCTGCGCCAGGTTCACCACCCATCCGAAAGCGATCATCGGCCACACCAGGATCAGCAGGTAGGTGTTGAACATTACGAACTGTCCCAGCGTGATCCGGCCGGCCAGCAGCCTGGCGCCCCCCATCCACAGCACCACCAGCAGCGTCACGCCGACCAGCGTCTGGAGCGTGGGCATGAAGGCGCCCGACAGACGGGCGAGCTTGACGTTTTCGGCGACGTATTCCCGGTTCAGCTTCTCGAATTTCTCGAGCTCGGCCTGTTCCTGGACGTAGGCGCGCACCACCCGGACCCCCGCGACGTTCTCCTGCACGCGGCTGCTGATGTCGGAGAACATCTTCTGGATGCGGTCGAAACGCACGTGGATCCTGCGCCCGAAATAGGCCACGGCCAGGCTGATCAGAGGCGCGGGAGCCAGCGCCATCAGCGTGAGAGGCCAGTCCACGATCAGCATGACCGCGACCACGAACAGCACCGTAAAGGCGGTTTCGACGGAATACATCAGGCCCGGCCCGAGCATCATGCGGACCGCGTTCAGGTCGTTGGTGGCGCGGGCCATGATGTCGCCGGTTCGCACGCGGCCGTAGAAGTCCGCGGAAAGCTCGGTCAGCCGCCGGAAGAAGTCGTTGCGCAGATCGTACTCGATGTCCCTGGAAACGCCGATCAGAATGACGCGCATCCAATACTGAAAAACGCCCTTGACGGCGGAGACAGCCACAATCGCGGCCGAAAACCAGACCACCAGCGAGGCCTGGAATACGCCTTGCCCCATGGCGTCCACGCCGCGCCCTATGAAGATGGGGAGCGCCGCGTGCAGCAGGTCCTTGACCAGCAGCGCCGCGCCGCCGAGCGCCAGTCTCCGCCTGTATCGCCGCAGGTAGGGGAGCAGGGTACGGAAATTCTCTTTCATCCGGTCAGAGGCCGAACCAGCCGGCCACCGTCTTCATCCATTCCAGCACAAACCGCTTCTGCCCCTCCCGTGTGTTCCACCACCCTCCCGGACGGAAGTAAGGGTCGGCGGCGGCCACCACGCGGAATTCAACGCCGGGCGCCGCGGCGCGGAACAGCCCGCCCGCGCGGCGGGTGTGGTAGTCGCTGGTGACCAGCAGGCAGCGGCGCACGCGCCGCCGCTGCAACTCCAGCGCCGCCACCGCCGCCTCCTCGCGGGTTGAGAGCGCCGAGTGCGCCAGCGGCACGAACCAGGATTCAGGATATCCCGCGCGCACGGCGAACGGGATGGCAAGTTCAGCCTCGTTCAGGCCGTAGAGCCCCTCGGGGCCGCTCACCAGGACCGTCCCGGTGAAGCCCCGGCGCACCAGTTCCGCCCCCGCGAGCACCCGGTTCCCGCTGAAATCGCCCGCCAGAACCAAAGCGACGTCAGCCGTGGCGGGGTCTTCCGCGCGCACCAGGTACCGGCCCATGGCTGCCATCCACAGCGGATGGGAGATCCAGATGCCGGCCGCCAGCAGGAGCGGAACCGCGATGCGCGCCAGGGTGGAACTTCTGCCGCCGGCCACGGACTACGTCTGGTCCGAGGAGTTCGTCGAATCCAGCCTTCCGACCGTCTTGAGCTTCTGATAAAGCCTCTCGACTTCCTCCTCGTCCTCGGCTCGGAGCAGCGGGTAGCGGATGGCCTTCGGTTCATCACATCCCGGCGGAACGGGCGGGAGCGCGGTCTGACGCGGCGCCGGGCCGGTCTTCCGTTCTCTCTTTCTGACGGGGCGCAGGCCGAGCAGCACCAGCACCAGGGAAGCCAGCAGAAGGACCGACATGCCGAAGATGGCGGGGGGCCACCGGAGGGCGCCCCATCCGGCCAGTGCCGCAAGCAGCCACAGCGAGAGACCAGCCCAGACGTAGAATCGTGACGGAACCTGGCGTTTCATCACGCACCCACCACCTTAAGCCTACTATCGGCGGCGGGCAGCGTCAAATGCCGTGATCTTCGAGCGCCGCGGAGACACGCAGGACTGTGGCTTCGTCGAAGCTCCGGCCGGCGATTTGCAGCCCCAGCGGCAGCCCGCGTGAACTGGAGCCACAAGGCATGGAGAGCGCGGGAAGGCCCAGCACATTGAAGGGCCGGACGAAGCGGGTAGCGGCCAGCCTGACATCCACCCGCCGCCCCCCCAACTCCACGGTGGTCTCTTCGATCTTCGGCGCGGGCAACGGCGTGGCGGGTGTGAACAGGCAGTCCACCTCGCGCCACACCGCCGCGAACTCCCGGCATTTCTCGCGGCGGAGGCGCTGGGCGTTCACGTAGTCGGTCGCGGGGATCAGCCGGCCCTGGTCGAGCAGGGCCCGCACATCGGCGCCGAAGTCCGCCCGGCGGGACTGATCCTTCTCAAAAATCGCGGCCGCCTCCGCCAGCAAGATCAGCCGGCCGATGGCGTTCACCTGGTCGATGTCGGGGAGTTTAACCTGAACCAGGCCGGCCCCGAGGGCCTCGGCGGCGCGGCTCGCCGCGCGAAGGGCTGCGATCACCTCGGCATCAGCGCCTTCGAGGAGGTTGTCCTGGGGTATCCCAATCCGCAGTCCGTCCAGGCGCAGTTGCGCGCCGGGCACGTAACGGGGGGCGGGCTTCCGGCTGCAACTGGGATCGCGCGGGTCGTGCCCGGCGATTGCCTCCAGCGCGAGCGCCGCGTCGCGCGCTGACCGCGCGAGCGGTCCCATGTGGTCCAGGCTGAAGTCCAGCGGCAGCACGCCGTAGCGGCTCACGCGGCCGTGCGTCGGCTTCAGGCCGACCACCCCGCAGAACGAGGCGGGGATGCGGATCGATCCGCCGGTGTCCGTGCCCATAGCCAGAAAGACCATCCCCGCCGCGACCGCGGTGGCCGAACCGCCGCTCGATCCCCCGGCGACCCTCTCCGGATCCCGCGGATTACGAACCGCGCCGTAGTGCGGGTTGACCGAGGTGATGCCGTAGGCCAACTCGTGCATGTTGGTCTTGCCGACGATCACCGCTCCGGCCCCGGTCAGCCGTTCCACCACCGCGGCGTCATGATCGGGGACGTAGTCCGCGAAGATGCGGGAGCCGCACGTGGTGCGGACGCCGCGAGTGGAGAAGACGTCTTTCAGCGCGACCGGGATCCCGTGCAGGGGTCCGCGGTCCACGCCCGCGGCGAGTTCTTCGTCCAGGCGCCGTGCCCGGGCGAGGGCGCTCTGCGCCATCACCGTGATGAAGGCGTTCACCCGGCCGTCGAGCCGCGCGATGCGGTCCAGCGACTCCTGGACCAGTTCGTGAACGCTGAGTTTCTTCGCGCGCAGTTCCGCGGCAGCCTGGAGGACGGTCATAGGGAATCCTCGTCAGGGGGCTCGAAGACGACGGCAGGTTCCGCCTCGTAAGGCATGGCTTCCACCTGCGGCCGCAAAAGCGCCTCCAGGCCGTCGAGCGCGGGCACGATCTTGTCCACCTCGGCATCCGGGATCTCCGGCGCCAGCCCGCGCGCGATCAGGTTCCATTTCCGCATGAGACTGCTATTCTACAGCGGCGCTAAACTGGAATGAGAGAGGCTTGCAGTGAGGACCTGGTGGATCGCAGTGCTCGCGGCGGCGCTGGCGCCGGCCGCCTGGACCGCTGACGCGGACCTGTCCGAGGCCCGGATAGAGGAAATCATCGGGAAGTTCGCCGCCAAAGAGACGGAGTTCACCCGCGCCCGGGCGAACTACACTTACCGCCAGAGCGCGCGCCTCGAAGAACTGGACGAGTTCGGCAACGTGCGCGGGCGGTGGGAGATGGTCTCGGACATCGTATTCCCCGCGGGCAAGCGGACGGAGAAGGTCGTGCGCGCGCCGGTGGGGACCCTGCGGAACATCATCATGACGCCGCAGGACGAGCAGGACCTCCGCGACGTGCAGCCCTTCGTGATGACGACCACGGAACTCCCGGACTACCTCGTCCGCTACCTGGGAAAGCAGAACGCCGACGAGATTCCGTGTTTCGTCTTTGCGGTCAAGCCGAAACGGATGGAGGAGGGCCGGCGCTATTTCTCAGGGATGATCTGGGTGGACGACCGCGACCTGCAAATCGTGAAGACCTACGGCCGCGGCGTCGGGCTTCTCAAGAAAAACTCGGACAACCAGTTTCCGAAGTTCGAAACCTACCGCGAACAGATCGACGGGAAGTACTGGTTTCCCATTTACACTCGAGCCGATGACGTGCTGCACTTCCAGAGCGGCCTGTCGCAGCGCATTCGCATGACGGTCAGGTACCAGGACTACAAGCAGTTCCGCAGCGAAGTCCAGATCAAGTACGAGGAGCCGGTCGAATCCAACGAGACCAAGAAGCCCTGAGCGCGAACTCCGCGGCCCCGCGCCGCGCCCGGCGCGCCGCGGCGCTCCTGTTCCTTGCCGCGGCAGCGGTCTATAACGCGAACTTGCAGCGGATCGCAGCGGGCGACACCGTGGCGGCGTCCCTACTGCCCTTTGCCGTCTGGCTGGACGGTTCGGTAGCGTTGGACCGCTTCTACCCCTACCTGGCGGAGAACGCCCCGGGCCAGATGCACGGGTTCGTCCTGCGGAACGGCCACGCCTACTCCGCCTACCCCATCGCGCTGCCCCTGTTGATCTCGCCGTTTTATGCGCCGGCGGCGCTGTGGGTCCGCGTTGCAGGATGGGACACCGGGAGGATCGTGTTGTTCGCGGGCGTGCTGGAGAAACTGGCCGCCTCGCTGGTGGCGAGCCTCTCGGCGGCGCTGTTCTACTTACTCGCCCTGCGGCTGACTTCGAGCCGCGGGGCGTTGCTCCTGGCCCTGGTCTACGCGTTCGCCACCGAGACATGGGCGGTCTCCAGCCAGGCTCTCTGGCAGCACGGAGGCGGCCAACTGGCCACGATCGCGGGTTTGGCGGCGCTGCTGCAGGTCTGGGAGAAGCCGGGACATCGCGCCCAGTTGCTGGCAGCGGGACTGGCATCGGGCCTGGCCGCCGCCATCCGGCCCACGAACGGCGTCTTCGTTGCGGCTGTACTGGTGTGGCTGGCGGTTGCGCGGCGCAAGCCGCTGGAGTTGGCGCTGGCGGCGGCCGCGCCGGCGCTGCTGGGCCTGGCTACGGCGGCATACAACCTGCACGTTTTCGGAAGAGTGACCGGCGGTTACGACATGGCGTTTGACGCTCTGCCTTCCGGCGGCTTGCTGGGGACGCTGGCCAGCCCGGCCCGAGGTCTGCTGGTATATACGCCGGTGGCGCTGTTCTCCCTGCCGGGCGTGTGGGCATGGCGGCGGGACCGGGCGCGGTGGAGCCAGCCGGTGTGGTCCGTTTCCGCGTTCACGGCCCTGGCGCTTATACTCACGGCGGGCCTCTGGCGGATCTGGTGGGGAGGACACTGCTACGGCCCGAGGCTTCTCGCGGATGCCATACCGTTTCTGGTCCTGCTGATGACGCCGGCTTTGGACTACATCCGGCGCTCCCTGACGCTGCGCGCGGCGTTCGCGGCGCTCCTGGCTTGGTCCGTCTTCACCCAGGCGGTGGGAGCGTTCTGCTACCCGAACTCGAACTGGGACGAGACGCCGGCCGCCGTGGGCCGGCAGCCTGCCAGGCTCTGGGACTGGCGCGACAACCCCATCTCGCGCAGCCTCGCCGCCGGACCGCGTCTCGGACCGGACCGGCGCGCGCTGCCCAAGCTGAGGGAACTGCTGTGACGGTCTCCGGGAAGGAGGATTCGTGAGACGATATTCGCGCCGGCTCTCCGGCGCATTGTTCCTGCTGTTACTGGTTTCGAGCCTGTCCGCGCAGCAGGACGGGAGCTTCTTTTTCGTGCAGATCTCGGACCCTCAGTTCGGGTTCCAGGCGGGTGACAAGGACTTCGAACAGGAGACCGCCGCGTTCGAGTTCGTGGTCAGCAGTCTCAACCGCCTGCGTCCGGCGTTCGTCGTGGCCACGGGAGACCTGGTGAACCGGGCAGGAGACCCCGCGCAGACCGCGGAGTACCTGCGCATCGCCTCCCGGCTCGACCGATCCATCCCGCTCTACAACGTCGCCGGCAATCATGACCTCGGCAATCAGCCGGCCCCGGCAAGCCTGGCCGCCTATCGCGAGAGGTTCGGGCGCGACTACTACAGCTTCCGCCACGGGAGCCTGTTCGGGATCGTCCTCAACACCAGCCTGATCACGGCTCCGGAGAAGGCTCCGGCGGAGGCGGCGCAACAGGAGGCATGGCTGCGCGGGGAGTTGGGCAGGGCGCGGGCGAGCGGCGCGGCGCACATCGTCGTCTTCCAGCACTATCCCTGGTTCCTGGAGAAGCCCGATGAGCCGGACCAGTACTTCAACGTCCCGCTGGAGCGCCGGCGGCCCTACCTCGATCTGCTCAAGGCGGCGGGCGTCCGGTACGTGTTCGCCGGCCATCTGCACCGCAACGGCGCGGGCAGGGACGGCGAACTCCAGATGATCACCACCGGACCGGTGGGAAGGCCCTTGGGCGCGGATCCCTCCGGCATCCGGGTGGTCCTCGTGCGGTCCGACCGGCTGGAGCACAGCTACTACGGCCTCGGATCGCTGCCTAACCGGATCGAAATACATCCGAGCCGGATCCCCTAGCCCCCTCACAGGGCGCTTGCCGCGGCAGGTGCTATAGTCGCGGATATGTTGCTCCTGAGATTGGCCGTTCTCTCCTGCCTGTGCGCCTTAGGGCTCGCGGGGGCGCCTCAGCCGGTCAGCCACGAGTCCATCTGGCTCATGAAGCGCGTCGGCGCCCCGGTCCCAAGCCCCGACGGCAGGTGGGTCGTTTTCCTGGTGACCGAACCGGCGTACGACGACAAGGACCAGGTTGCGGACCTCTGGATCCTGCCTGCCGACGGCAGTTCCGCACCCCGCCGGCTGACCTCCACCAAGAGCGCGGAGAGCGGAGCGGCGTGGAGCCCGGACAGCCGCCGCCTGGCCTTCTCCGCCCGGCGCGAGAACGATGAGGTGAGCCAGATTTACGTTCTGGACCTCGCCGGGGGCGGGGAAGCGGTTCGCGTGACGTCGCTCTCCACCGGGGCGGAGTCGCCTAAGTGGAGTCCGGACGGCCAGACGCTGGCCTTTTCGAGCGCCGTGTATCCCGGCGCGGCCGATGATGAAGCCAACCGGAAGATCGCAGCCGAGCGCAAGGCGCGCAAGTATACCGCCCGGGTCTACGACGGCTTCCCGATCCGGTACTGGGACAAGTGGAACGACGATCTCAAGCCGCACCTGTTCATCCAGGCGGCCCAGCCGGGCGCCAAGGCCAGGGATCTGCTTGCCGGGACCCGGCTGGCCGGGGAAGCGGGCTTCGCCGGAACGGAGACCACGTCCGGGCAGGAGCTTGTGGCAGCCTGGGCGCCTGACGGGCAATCCATCGTCTTCGCCGCGACGGTGAACAAGAATGCCGCAGCCTACGCATGGGTGGTGACCCAGCTTTACCAGGTCCCGGCCGCCGGCGGAGAGCCGAAACAACTGACCAGCGGCCCCGACAGTCACGCCCGGCCCGTCTTCAGCCCGGACGGCGCGGCGCTGTTCTCGATCACCTCGCCGAACGACGGCCAGGTCTATCACCTGGACCGGCTGGCCCGGTTCGCCTGGCCGTCGATGCAAGGGCGCAGCGTGATCACGGCGGCGCTCGACCGGTCCGTGAACTCCTTCGCGCTGACGCCGGACAGCCGGATGGTCTACCTCACCGCCGAGGAGCACGGCCACGAGAAGATCTTCGCCGTGCCTGCCGGGGGCGGTTCATCGCAGCTCGCCGTAGAGATGAGCCGTGGCGTGTACACCGGGCTGGCCATTCCGTCCAAGGCCTCCGCGCCCGTCCTGTTCGCCGGCTACGAAAGCGCGAACGAACCGCCCGAGGTGGTGCGGATCGACCCGGCGGGCAAAAGCCACCAGCGCCTTACCAACTTCAGCGTCGCCGCAGCCGCCGGAATCGACTGGCAGCCACCCAGGCACTTCTGGTTCACCAGTTCACGCGGCAAGCAGATACACAACATGATCGTCCTGCCGCCCGGGTTCGATGAGAAGAAGAAATACCCGCTGTTCGTGCTGATTCATGGCGGCGCAGCCAACATGTGGCGTGACGCCTTCGTGCTGCGCTGGAACTACCACCTGCTGGCGGCCCCGGGCTTCGTGGTGCTGCTCACCAACTACACCGGGTCCACGGGCTTCGGGGAGAAGTTCTCGCAGGAGATTCAGTTGGACCCGCTCCGGGGTCCCGGCGCGGAGATCAACGAGGCGGCGGATGAGGCCATCCGGCGGTTCCCGTTCATCGACGGGGCCCGGCAGGCGGCCGGCGGAGCGAGCTATGGCGGGCACCTGGCCAACTGGCTGCAAGCCTCGACCACGCGCTACAAGTGCCTGGTCGCACACGCGGGACTGATCAACCTGGAGTCGCAGTGGGGAACCAGCGACACCATCTATCACCGGGAACTCACCAGCGGCGGCCCGGTCTGGGAACAGGGCGCCGTATGGCGCGAGCAGAACCCTATCCGGTACGCCGCGCAGTTCCGCACGCCCATCCTGTTGACGGTGGGAGAGAGAGACTACCGGGTGCCGCTGAACCAGACACTAGAGAACTGGAGCGTCCTCCAACGGCTGCGGATTCCGAGCCGCCTGATCGTCTTCCCGGACGAGAACCACTGGGTCCTCAAAGGCGAGAACAGCCGGTTCTTCTACCAGGAGGTGCAGGACTGGCTGAAGAAGTACCTGTTGGAGTGAACCGGGCGGAACCATACCGCTCCCCCTGCCGCCGTTGAACCTGCCGTCCGCTTCGGGCTCACCCCGGCAGGTGCCGGCGCAGGGGTACGAAGAAGGACTGCACGAAATGGGCCGCGGCGGCGGTTGCGGCGTCTTCGTCGCCGTTGACGACCGGCACCACCACCCGCACCAGCGCCGTATCGGAGCGGTGACGCCGGATGGAGTCGGCCACCGCGTAGAACTTGGCGGCGAATTCGCTGGCTATCACCCGGTTCGGGGTCTGATACCAGTAGAGCACGACGCTCTTCTCCTCCCCGCGCGACACCACGTAACGGTTGATGCGAATGGGTTCCGCCAGGCCCTCAATGGGGATCGCGATTTCCGCGGAAGCCGAGGGGACCCAACCCGAACCGGGCAGGCAGTTCTTGGGCGAATGCGGCGCCTGGCCGGTTCGCTGCGTCTTGAAATAGGCGACAAACAGGCTGGCCGGGGGGCCCGTCTCGCTCCGCCGGTAGACGCGGCTCATGACGTCATCGGCGCGGAGAACGTCCAGCACCTCCTTCTCCATGATCCCCTCAGAGGAGAGCACCCATTCGCCGAACCGCGCCGGGGACTCCTTGAGGGGGCGCATAGGAGGCAGTTTCTCCGGACGCGAGAAGGCGAACAGCAGGACGGTTTGGGTGATGAGCGCCAGGCTCAACACCAGCGCGTGGGGGCGCCGCCGCAGGTCAGGTCCGCCCACGCAGCCTCCGGAGAACCCGATTCAGCAACTGATGGAACGCGACCAGGATGGCCAGGGCGACCATGAAGATCACCCAGCCCGACGCGTAGTGAAAGATCCCGTGGGCCAGTTCGGGGTCGTATTCGCTCACCACTCCGGTGAGGGTGACCCGGGCGGCATTGGCGATGATGGCGATGGGCAGCGTCGCCGCCAGCAGTACGGCTCGCATCCACACTCTCTTGTCGAAGAAGTAGGCGTACACCAGAGACAGGAAGGAGAGCGATAGCAGCGAGCGGATTCCGCTGCACGCCTCGACGACGTTCAGCCGCTGGCTGGCCAGTTCCAGGATGTTCCCTTCGCGCAGCACCGGGATGCCCAGCATGGACAGCGAGAAAGCGGCGACCTGGCTGGCCAGAAGTTGCAGCGGGAAGGTGATCTGGTTGTAAAGGATGGCGGGGATGGGGACCATGAAGAACAGCAGAAACAACGGAAAAGCGGTGATCCGGAGCGTACGCCATCCGCCCAAGGTCAGCACAACGCCGGCCAAAGAGATCACGAAGGCCGTACGGGCCAGGAACAGCTCCGCCCCCAGCGTTGCCACGGTGAGTTGCAAGGCCCCACAGGCCACTACCAGGAGCCCCCACCAGCACGGAGCCGGCGGGGCGGCCAGCAACTCCCGCCTTCGTTGCCAGACAATGTAAGCTGCCACGGCGGGGACGAAGAAGCCGTGGCCCATGTCTTCGTCGTAGGTCCACTGCGCGATCAGGCGCCGGAGAACCGGCGCGTAAGCCACGGCCAGGAGCAGGCCGAACCAGGCTGCGGTCCCCCAGGACACGCCGCCGGCCCGACGCTCGGAGGCGGGGGCGCTCATGGCGCTGTCGGCGGCAGGGCCCATAGGCAAACACCCAGTAAAACACACCCAACTCTCGCCCTCAACAGCTCTGGGCCCGGCTGGCGGCTGTTACGGACGGCGGGCCTGGATGTCCGCCATGATCCTGTGAAACTTGGCCTGCTGGTTCTCGTCCAGGAGCGCCAGAATGCGTGCCTGGCCGCTGGCGCGCACTTCGTCCATCTGCATCTGGAGGATCTGAACGTACATGACGAAGTCGTCCAGGATCATCTCCAACTGCGCGGTTTGCGCGGGGTTCAGAGCCAGTTCCCGGGCCAGTTGTTCCATTGCAACCTGATGCCCGCCGATGGTGTAGAAGACCGCCGGCTGCTCGGAGCGGCTGCGCAGGTTATGGCGCATGACCAGAGCGCCGGTGAGCCCGCCGGAAAGGAACACCAGGAAGAGAACCAGAACCAGGCGGGGGTTAAGCCATAAAGGACGAGTGCCGGCTGCCATATGATTCTATTCCCGGTAGGTAGCCAGGGAGAGCAGCACCGCCTCGCGGTCACGCTGCCGGTCTGATCCGACATGGGCCCCGGCCGGCGTGTCCACGGCCAGGATCCCCACTGCTCCCGGCTCCTCCCATGGTGTGCTACGTTCCGCATACCACCAGTACGAGCCCAGAACGAAGATCAGAGTCAGACAGGCGTAAATGAGCCGCCGGCCGAAGGCGGGGTCGGCGATGGCCAGAAATACGGATCCCCTGCGGCCGGCTTCGACCGCTGACAACACACGGGCACAGAAGCCCGGAGCTGCCTCAACCTCCTCCCCGCACTTCAACCGGCGGAGGAGACGGGCCTGCGATGACATTGACTCAACCTCGGCCCGGCACGCTTCGCACTCCAGCAAGTGCGAAACCACCTGCGAGGCGGCTCCCTCCGGGCCGTCCCCCTGCAAGTAATCCTCGAGATGTACTCTAACTGGCCTGTGCATCTCTTCTTCCCTCTATCCTACCCATCCTTGCCGCTCCGCGGGTCTGCCGCCCGCTTGAGAAGGCTCCGGTTCCGTTCACGCCCGGCGGTTCTCCGGCCCCGGCGGGGGCCCGCCCAGCCGCCGCGCCGCTTTTAACAGCTTCTGGCGCGCCCGGAACAACTTCACCTTAATCGTATTCTGATTCATCCCGGTCATGCCGGCGAGTTCCTCAACCGAGTGCCCCTCAACTTCCTTCAGCAACAGCAGGCTGCGGTCTTCCGTGGAGACGCGCGACAGCAGTTTCACCACGTAGTCCCGGCCGGCCAGACGGCTCTCCGCGTCCGGCGTCGTGTCCACGGCGGCATTGGAATGCGCCAGCCGCTTGGAGTCGTCCTCGGTAAAATCGCTCTCGTAGACCAGCTTGCGGACACGCCGCTTGCGGAGGTAGTCGTAGCACTCGTTGACCGTGATTTTGTAGATCCACGTCAGCAGGGAACTGCGCGAGTCAAACCCGCCGATAGAGAAGTAGACCTTAGCGAACACCTGCTGGGCTATGTCCTCCGCGTCGTTACGGTTGCGCAGGATTCCGTAAATGATTGAATGAACCTTGTTCTGGTACTTCTCGACGAGTTCGCCGAATGCATTCTGGTCCCCTTGCTTGATGCGGCGGACAAGCGCTGTCTCCTCGCTGTAGGGGGTCTGCTGCAACGTGCTCTTTTTCCGAACCAGCGCGCCGGAGGCCGGGTATGTCAAAACGCCGCCGAGACTGCCCATCATGCACCTGCACATGTGACGCGGTCCCCGGCGAGCCGGTTTCCCCGATCTATAGCCTCTTCCGATGTTTGCGGGCGCTCGGTCCCGCCCGCTCCCATGATCGGGATATCCAAACATAACAAATTCCGGAATCCCGTTCGAGGCCCCGGCATCCTAGTAGGTGGTGGCGGAAGACCCGACGCCTGAGTACAATGGAGACAGGTTCCGCCTGATGGAGATAAGAGCATGATTCAACTGACAGATACGGCTGTGAGCAAGGTGAAGGAGATCCTCGGCCAGCAGGATCCACAGCCTGCCGGGCTGCGCATTTCGGTTGTGGGAGGGGGCTGCTCCGGCTTCAACTATTCGATGGCTTTCGAGAGTGAGCCTGGAATGCTCGACAAGACCTACGACTTCAGCGGGCTGAAAGTCTTTATCGACCAGGCAAGCTTGCTCTATCTCGACGGCGCCGAAGTCGACTACGTGGAAACCCTTGAAGGGTCGGGCTTTAAGTTCAGCAACCCCAACGTAAAGACTACTTGCGGCTGCGGCAGTTCCTTCAGCGCCTAAGCCAGCCTCTCCGTCCGGTGCGCGGCTCCGGCCCTGAGTACAATAGGGGTGTGGCAGTGTCGCGCGCGAGCCTTGCCGGTCTGCTGACCGAGCAAACCGATCCGGCTTTCAACAACCTGGACTCCTTGGACGCCGAACAGGCGCTGCGGCTGATGAACTCCGAGGACCGTAAGGTGGCCGAAGCCGTTGCCGCCCAGATACCCCACATCGCCCGGGCGGTTGACGCCGTTGTGGCCGCGCTTCAGGCGGGCGGGCGGCTGTTCTACATAGGCGCCGGGACCAGCGGCCGGCTGGGCGTGCTGGACGCCGCCGAATGCCCCCCGACATTCAACGTGCCTCCCTCCATGGTGCAAGGCGTCATTGCCGGAGGCGAGAGGGCTTTGTCGCGCGCCGCGGAGGCTTCAGAAGACGACCCTCTGGCGGGGGAAGCCGACCTTCTCGCCCGGGGCTTCACCTCCGCGGACGTGCTGGTGGGTATTGCAGCCAGCGGCAGGACGCCCTATGTCCTGGGGGCCATGGGTTTGGCCCGGCGTCTGGGAGCCCGTACAGTGGGAATCAGTTGCACGCCTGATTCGGAACTGGCGAAGGCGGCGGACATCGCGATCTCACCCCTGACGGGTCCGGAGGTCGTAGCGGGTTCGACGCGGCTCAAGGCCGGCACCGCTACCAAGCTGATCCTGAACATGATCAGCACCGTCTCCATGGTCCGCCTGAGGTACCTGTATGGCAACCTGATGATCAACGTGCGGCCTACGAGTTCGAAACTCCGGGACCGCGCGGTGCGGATTGTCTCCAGAGTGGCGGGCGTAAGTGACGCGCGCGCCGCCGAACTGCTCGACGCGGCCGGCGACGTGAAGACGGCTATCCTCATGGGCCGGCTGGGCCTGGGGCGCGAGGAGGCCGTCAAGAGGCTGGAGTCGGTGGGAGGGCATCTGTCGGGGGCGCTCGGCCGTGGATAGGTACCTGGTCCAGGGCGGCGTTCGTCTGGAGGGGGAGATCGAAGTCAGCGGCGCGAAGAACTCCGCTTTGCCGGCTCTGGCCGCGTGCCTGCTGACCGCCGAGCCCGTGCTTCTGAACCGGGTCCCTCGCGTGCGCGACGTCCAGACCATGCTGGGGCTTCTGGCGCGGTGCGGCGCTTCCGTCTCCCAGGAAGGCGGCTGCGTTCGGGTCGCAGCCTCGGATCTTACCTCCACCGAGGCGCCCTACGACCTGGTGAAGACCATGCGGGCTTCCAGCCTGGTTCTCGGCCCGCTGGTAGCGCGCTGCGGGCGGGCGCGCGTCTCCCTGCCGGGGGGATGCGCCATAGGTGCGCGGCCCATCAATCTGCACCTGGCGGGTCTCGAACGGCTGGGGGCGCGCATCCGGCAGGAGCACGGCTACATAGAGGCTGAGGCGCCCAACGGATTGCAGGGAGCGACGATCCACTTTGACCGGATCACGGTCACCGGCACCGAGGATCTGCTGATGGCCGCCTCGATGGCCAGCGGCGAAACCGTGCTTGAGAACGCAGCGCGGGAACCCGAGGTGACCGACCTGGCGGCTTTGCTCGGCAAGATGGGCGCGAGGGTCGAGGGGGCGGGCACCTCGACCGTGCGAATCCAGGGTGTCAGCCGGCTGCGGGGCGCCGAGCACACCATCATCCCGGACCGCATCGAGACCGGCACCTTTCTGGTCGCCGCGGCGATCACCGGGGGAGATCTGCTGGTAAAAAGATGCGATCCCGGACACGTCAGCGCCCTGGTTGCCAAGCTCACGCAGGCGGGCGCCGGCGTCTCGGAAGCGGGTCCGGACGGCCTCCGCGTTCGGACCGCGGGCAGGCTGTCATCCGCCGACGTGACTACCGAAGAGTACCCCGGCTTCGCCACGGACCTCCAGGCGCAGTACATGGCCCTGATGACACAGGCGGAGGGCGTGGCGCTGATCACGGAGACCATTTTCGAGAACCGGTTCATGCATGCGCTCGAGCTGGTCCGGATGGGCGCGGACATCCGCATCGAGGGCCGCCGTGCGGCCGTGGCCGGACCGCGGAAACTGGGCGGCGCCGCGGTGATCGCCTCGGACCTGCGCGCCAGCGCGTCACTGGTGCTGGCCGCGCTGGTGGCCGGCGGCGAGACGGTTATCGACCGGGTCTACCACATTGACCGCGGCTACGAGGAGATCGAGAAAAAGCTCCGTGCAGTCGGGGCGAAGATCCGGCGGGTGAAGGCAGCCTGACTTCCCGGCGGAAGAGGATTACCGGGCAGGGCGGAGTCGTCCATCCCGCGCCGCGGCTCAATCCTCCCGGTAAAGCGAATCGCGCACGCGAAGATACCACTCGGGGCCCAGTTCCTCGGGCCAGGTAGGAGACTGGCACCACTTCCCGGCGCCGGCGGCGCCAGAGCCGGGGGAGATTACCGGCAGGAGCCGCGAACCGGGAGAGGTCTCCCGGGATCTTGCCAGCGCCAGGTCCTGCGAGACGTCGCGCAACAGAAACCACCGGAGGGTGCCCGCCGCCGGCGTCTCGGGCTTGCCAGGGCCGCACAGGTACGCCCGCACGGCAGACCGGGCGGTGGCGTCCGCGGGTTCGCTCAACGGGGCGAGCGGAACTTCCATCAGCTTATACTCGGGGGCCACTGCCGGCACCACCCGTACTTCCATCGGGTAGATGATCCACTGCCCGTCCACGTTTAATTCCGGCTCCAGTTTTGAACGCCCGACCTCGACGCCGGGTCCCGCGAAGACGTCCATCAGGTAGGTCAGCGTCGTCTGTCCCGGAATCGCCTGGCCGCTCGCCGGAAGGCGTCCGCTGATGGGAAGTTCCACCCGTTCGAGCGCGTCGGGTATCCACTGGCCGCCATGCTGCGCGTAGATTTCCCGGTACATGCTGACTCCCAGGTAGTTGTCGGGATTCTGGCCGATCCAGAGCGAGAAATCCTGGCCGGGGGCAACGGTGACGGCGACGTGAAAGACGACGTGCGAGTTCCGTCCGATGGCCGGCGAGAGAATCTCGCGCGGGCGGACCCCTTCGCGCCGCGCGCGGTCCATGGAAACGACGTTCCCGAAAGGATCGATGCGCTGGAAGCCCGAGTAGACCTTGACCGAGGAGAGCTGCGCCGGGGCGGAGAGCGCCCCGCACAGGGCCGCCAGGCAGGCCAGGCGGGCGGGGCTCACGCCAGGTCCCATTTCTCGGGGTGCAGCAGCGGATCGCCGGTCACAAGCACGGGCCGACGGACGATCTCCTCCAATTCCTCCAGGTATTCGTTCTCGGTGGACTTCAGCACCCTGGCGACCTCGGGATGCACGCGCAGCACGGCGTTGGGGCTGTCGATAGCAGGCGCGATCTTGACCGCCTCCTGGAGAATATCCCCGATCACCGTCTGCACGCTCTTGACGTAGCCGGCGCCTTCGCAAGCCGGGCAGGGCATACAGAGCGCCCGTTCCAGGCTCTGTTTGACCCGTTTGCGGGTGATGGCCACCAGGCCGAAATCGTTGAACTGGAGGATCTTGTAGGGAGCCCGGTCGCGGCGCATCTCGTCTTCGAGCGCCTGCATGACCTTCTGCCGGTTTTTGCGCTCGTCCATGTCGATGAAGTCCACCACGATGATGCCGCCCAGGTCGCGCAGCCGGATTTGGCGCACGATTTCGCGGATCGCTTCCGTGTTGGTCTTGACGATGGTATCTTCCAGGCGGTTGGACTTGCCGACGAACTTGCCGGTGTTGACGTCGATGGCGACCAGCGCCTCGGTCTGGTTCACCACGATGTAGCCGCCCGACTTGAGCCAGACCTTGGGCCGCAAGGCCTTCTCCAGTTCGGCCGTGATGCCGAACGTGTCGAAGATGGGGGCGGAGCGGGTGTACAGCTTCACGTGCGGAACCATGCCGGGGTGCGTGCGCTCCACGAAACGCAGCACGCTCTCGTAGACCGATTCGCTGTCTACCCAGACGGCCTTGAAGTCCCCGGCGAACTGGTCGCGCAACAGCCGCTGCACGATGTCCAGGTCGTGGTGCGCCAGCGCAGGGGCAGGCTTCCTCTCGGCCTTCTGCCGTATGTCGAGCCACAGGTTGTACAGGAAGGACATGTCCGCGGCGATGTCACGCTCGCTCTGGCCTTCCCCGGCCGTGCGGACGATGAAGCCGCCCGTCATTCCCGTCCGGTGGGTCTGAAGGATGTGGCGGAGGCGGTGCCGCTCCTCGTCCGAAGCGATCTTGCGGCTCACGCCCATGTGATCCACGGTGGGCATGTAGACCACGTACCGCCCGGGGAGCGCGATGTGAGAAGTGATGCGCGCGCCCTTCTGTCCAAGCGGCTCCTTTGCTATCTGCACAAGGATCTCCTGTCCCTCATGCAGCAGATCGCTTATGGACGGCGCGGCTTTCTCGGCCGGCGCCGCCGCGGCCTGTTCCGCCGGGTGGGGAGCAGCGGGCTCCGGCTCCTCGCGGTGCTGGTGGCGCTGTTCGGCCGGTCCCCCGCGCATCTTACGGCGCAGGCGGCGGGAAATCCGGTGCTGGTAGCGCGTGCCGCCGTCGCGGAGTTCCGCGCGAAGCGTGGACGAAGATTGCTCCGGCCCGGCTGCCGGAATGCCGCCGGCCGGCTTCTGAGCCTCAGCTTCGGCGCCGGCCCGGCTTTCCTGCGGGATCTCGGGTTCGCCTCCGGAAGCGGCCGCCGGTTCCGGGCCTTCCTCTCCGAGGACCGGCCACGAGCCGGCTTCCGGAGCGGGCGAAGCCGGCGAATCGGGTTCCGGAACAGCCGCCGGCCCGAGCGCGTCTTCCGGCGCAGGCTGTACCGCGGCCGGCGCCGCCAGTTCCGGCTCGTCCTCAGCCTCAGTCTCGATCCCGGCTTCTGGCGCAGGCTCCTCCAGGGGCTGTTCCGCCTCGGCCTGCTCGGGCGAGCTCAGGGGAGCGAGTGCGGTGGCATCGACCCCGGCCAACTCTTCCGCCGTTTCCTGTTCGGACTCCGGCACGGCATCGCCCACAGCGCCATCTACGCGGTACTTGGCAAGCTGCTCGCCGGGCAAAACTTCGAAATCGCCCGGTTCAGCCGGGGGTGGAGGAGGCGCGGTGGATGCATATTTCGACTCCGGAAAGCCCCTTCCCTTGTTCCGGCGGCGGCGGGAACGGCGGCTCTTCTGGTCCGCGGCGTCCGCTTCGGGGGCTTGCTCGGCCGCGGCCGGCGCCGAGGCCGCGGCCGCCTTGGAAGGCTCTGTGCGCTCCGGCCTCCGCAGACGCTGGTCGGAGGACGCGGTCATCCTGTCGTACTCCTCGTTCTCTTCGAAGAAGTCGGAGACATACAGGAACGCATCCCGTTCCAGGCCCAGGTCAACGAAGGCGGACTGCATTCCCGGAAGAACCCGGGTCACGCGCCCTTTGTGAATGCTGCCGGCCAGCGAGTACTCGTTGGCTCGCTGGAAGTAAATCTCGACCAACTGGTCGTCTTCCAGGACCGCCACCTTGGTTTCGTGGCGGTTGGAAGAGATCACCAACTCTTTTCCCATGGATACTCTTCACCTCTCTTGAAGCGAAGAGCGCGGCCAAGCGGAGGGTCGGAGGCGAAAGCCGCCACCGGGCGGCAAGTCCAAATCTTTAAGGCCTCGCACGGAGCGCCGCTCCGCGCTGAACATCTGGAGGGGGACCTTCGCCCCTCCGAAAAGCTGAAACCTGTGCGCCTCGATCTCCTCGCGAAACCGTCTCCCGCTTCAGTTGACGAACCGCTGCAGCCTCACGTTGTTCACCAGCCCCAGCATCATGAACACCGTCAGAACACTGGAGCCGCCGTAGCTCATCAGCGGCAGGGGGACGCCCGTGACGATCATCCGCCCCACGAGCATCCCAACGTTCACAAGCAAATGAAACAGCAACAACGCACCCACTCCCATGCAGACATACATGCCGGCCCGGTCCGGCGCCGACTGCGCATTCTGGACAATCTGCATGAGCAGCAGGAAGTACAGCGTCAGCACAACCGCGACTCCCACAAATCCGTGCTCCTCGGCAAAGGCCGAGAAGATGAAATCCGTGTGGGCGACGGGCAGAAACCGCAGCTGCGTCTGTGAGCCGCGGGCCACGCCCTTGCCCCACATTCCACCGCTGCCGACCGCGATCTTCGACTGAATAACCTGGTATCCGCTGCCCAGCGGATCGCTCCCCGGGTTGAGGAAGGAAATCAGCCGGGCCTTCTGGTAATCCTTGAGCAAGGTCCATCCCACCGGCAGCACCAGCACAAACAGAAGGGCCAGCGCCACCGCATGCTGCCAGCGGAGCCCCGCGAAAAACACGCCCGCGCCCCCGATGGCGGCGTACGTGAGAGACGTGCCGAGATCCGGCTGTTTCATCACAAGCGCCATGGGCAGGGCCACTAACGCACCCAGTTTCCACAGGTCCCGCAGGGTGGGACGGTCGCCTCTCAATTCACTCAGATACCTCGCCGCCAGCAAGATCAGTATCAGTTTAACGAATTCCGAAATCTGGAAGGTGAAACCCCCGGGCAGGGGTATCCAACGCTGGGAACCGAACACCTGCCTGCCGAACAGCAGGACCGCCAGCAGCAAGGCCAGTCCCCCCAGGTAGAGCGCCGGCGCGGCCTCGAGCAGGCGGTGGTAGTCGATCCGCGCAATGACGTGCATGGCGGCCAGGCCGGCCACGACGAACAGCATCTGCTTCCACCAGGTGTCGCCCCAGATCGTTCCGGCCGTCGCGCTGTAAATCTGGAGAATCCCCAGGCCCGAGATGGCCAGCGCAAGGACGAGCAGCGGCCAGTCCAGATCGCGGCTGGAGCGGTAGTTGATCACTGGGTTTGCCCCTGTTCCGGGGAGTGTTCCCGCGCCAGCATGGGGTAGGGCTGGCGGCTTGCCTTTTTGTCAAAGTACGTCTTGACCAGGTCCCGCACGACCGGCGCGGCCGCCGTGCTCCCGTGCAGCCCACCTTCCACGAGGGCCACCACGGCGATCTCCGGAAACTCCCGCGGAGCGAACCCCACGAACCAGGCGTTGTCCTTGAGCGCCTCGCTCGTGCCCAAGGCCCGCAGGGCTTCATTGGATGCGAGCTGGGAGGTGCCGGTCTTCCCGCACAGTTCCACTCCCTGAATCCTGGCGCGGGCTCCGGTGCCGCCCTCATTCACCACTCCGTACATCCCGTAGATCACCTTCGCGAGGTTGTCGGGATTAAAGGCGGCTCGCCGGGGGGTGTCGCGGCGGTTCGGATCGGCAACCACGTGCGGCGTATACCAAACCCCGCCCATGGCCAGGCCGCCGATGGCATAGGCCAGTTGCAGCGGCGTCACCGTCAGGGCGCCCTGCCCGATGGCGACGGAGATCGTCTCCCCGGCGTACCACTTCTGCCGCGTCGTCCGGATCTTCCACTGCGTGGACGGAACCAGGCCGGCCTGTTCCTGGGGCAGGTCGATGCCGGTCTTGCGGCCCAGGCCCACCAGTTCGGCGTACTCGGCGATGCGGTCGATCCCCAGCCGGTTGCCGACCGTGTAGAAGAACACGTCGCAGGACTGCACGATCCCGCGGTGCAGATCGACCACTCCGTGGCCTCCCTTCAGATGGCATTTGAAGTAGCGGCCATAGAAGGTCGCGCCGCCCGGGCAGCGGGCGTCGAAGGCGTCGTCGATGACGCCGGATTCCAGAGCCGCCAGAGCTACGATCGGCTTGAACGTCGAGCCGGGAGCAAGCTGACCCTGGATGGCGCGGTTCAGGAGAGGCTTGTCGGGATTGGCCACCAGTTCCTGCCAGTCGTGGGAGCGTATGCCGCCGGTGAACTTGCTCGGGTCAAAGCCCGGCTGGCTGACCATGGCCAGCACTTCGCCGTTGCGCGGGTCCAGCGCCACCACCGCTCCTTTGCGGCCTTCCATGGACAGTTCCGCCACGGCCTGCAAGTCGAGGTCAATCGTCAGGCGCAGCGGCTTTCCGGGAATGGCCTCCTTCAGCCCGATCACCTGGCGCTCATTTCCCTGCACGTCCACCACGACCTGCCGCTGCCCGTCCACTCCCGTCAGGATGTCGTTGTATTGCCTCTCGACGCCCGCCTTGCCAATGACGTCGCCCTGGTTTTTCCGCACGAACTCCACGGTGTTGAGTTCGGCTTCGCTCACCTCGCCGACGTATCCGATCAGGTGCGACGCCAGGCCGCTGCGGGGATACAGGCGCCGCTGCGCGTGAATAAGCTCCATCTCGGGGAATTCGGGAGAGCCCCGGTGCGCTTCGATGAAGGCGAGGTCTCCCCGGCTCAACTCGTCCTTGATCGTCACCGGACGGTAGCGGGGCTGGCCGGAAAACCGCTTCAGCCGGGCAATCACTTCCTCGTATGGCAGGCCCAGTCCTTCGGCGACGGGCCGGACCTCCTCCAGTTTCAGGTTCTCGCGGAGCAGCATCAGGCTGAAGGAGGAGTGGTTGTCCACGATCACGCGGCCCTCGCGGTCGAGGATCTTCCCGCGGGGAGCGGGGATGGGCAACGCTTTGATCCGGTTGCGCTCCGCCTGCTCGTAGTAGAACCCCGGGTTGCGGACCTGCAAGTCCCAGAAGCCGGAGATCAGGAACAGAAACACCGCCACGATCGCGTACTGAAAGAGCGCGATGCGCGCCGCGGCGAACTTCACGTCGTCGCGGCGCAACGGCCCCTTCGGTGTCTGCGGCCGTTCCGGCTGTTCGGGAGGAAGGTTCACGTGGCTTCCTGCCCCTATTGTCCCCTATCTTTCAGTTTATCCAACAGGTGGTAGAGCGGGATGCTCAACAGGGCGTTGGCCGCGGCCGCCAGAAGAGCCGGCAGAAGCTCTGCTCCCGACGGGGCCCCCAGCAGGAACTGCCGGGCGGTCCAATAAAGGGCTTGGTGACAGAGGAACATGACGAAGACCAGCCCCAGGCGCACCAGCGTGTGCCCGGTGTCGAACCGCACCCCCAGGGCGGCCGCGCCGTAGCCCACCATCGTCTTGACCATGCCGAAGATCCCGATCGGCTGGTGCGACAGAGCGTCCTGGACCAGCCCCACCACGGTCCCGATCAGCGCGCCGCTGATCGGATTGCGGCGCGCAATGGCGAGGTAAATCACAACCAGCAGGGAGAGTTCCAGGTTCTGAAGGAGAGGCAGGTAGAGCGGCAGGTAGACCTGGAACAGAATCGCCGCCACCGGGGCGGCAATCACGACCCAGGGACGCAGGCGTGCGAGCCGCTTGCGGCCTCTGCCGGAGGCTTCCGGCGGCCAGAGCGTGTCGTTCATGGCTTCGCCGGCGCCGGCGGGGCGGGGGCAGGCTTGACGGCTGCGGGTGTCTCTTTCGGCGGCACGTTATCGCCGTACGGCCTCTTCTGCTCCTCGGCGGTTCTCCTGTAGCGGTCCAGCAACCGGTCCGCGTCGGTCACCGGCGCGCCCAATGGCCGGGCCTGTTCGGTGGCCTCCGGCGATCCCTCATCCGCCGGAGGAGGCGGCGGCAACAGCGGGGCCGGCGGCGCGGACGCCTCCGCGGCAGGCACAGCCTGGTGGACGCCTTGCACTACGATCAACACTTCCTCCAGGCCGCGGCTGAGCCCGCTGGGGGCCAGCACTACATCCTGAAATGTCCGGCCGGGAGCCGCCGACCGCACCTGGCCGACGGGCAAGCCCCGCGGGAACAGCCGGTCGTCCCCCGAGGTGTAGAACCACTCGCCGACCTGGACCTTCTCCTCATTCTGGAGGTAGTCGATGCGGCACAGGTCGCGGGTGAAGCCGCGCACCGTGCCCTCGGCCTTGGAGATGCCCCCGATCACCCCCGCGGCGAATCTCTTGTCGGTGATCAGCAGAACCTGGGAAGCGGTCGGGTAGGAAGCCGTGATCCGGCCCACGATCCCATCCGCGTTCATCACGGCCATGCCCGGTTGGACGCCGGATGAGGATCCGCGGTCTACCAGCAACACCCGTGAGTCTATCACCGGAGAAGTTCCGATCACCCGGGCAGCCACGGTTTGAGATGGCGTGCGCGCCTGGAAGGCGGCCAGCGCCTGGGCCCGCTCCGCGGTTCCCAGTTCGGCGCGAAGTTCCCGGTTCTGGATCTTCAGCCGGTCCAATTCCTCGGCGAGCCGGCGGTTTTCCCGGCGAAGGTCCCAGAGATCCGTGGCGGTCCGGGCGAGGCCGGCGGCGCTGCTGCTCGCGGCCGCCAGCAGCCGGGCGGGCGGCTTAACCGCGCTCACCGCCCAGACCCGGAGCAGGCGCACGTCCCGGTCCGTGCGTACCTGGTAGGCGACCAGGATCAACTGCGCCAGAAGCAGCAACAGGAGCAGGGTGAGATTGCGGTAGCGACTGAGCAGCGACCCCATGGCCCACCCACCGGAGCGGCTACTCGATGGAGATCTTGCGCAACAACTGGAAGTCCGTCAGCATCTTGCTTGTGCCCAGCACCACGGAGGCGAGCGGATCTTCGGCGATCGAGACCGGCAGGCCGGTTTCCTCCTTAATGCGCTTGTCCAGGTTCTTCAGCAGCGCCCCTCCGCCGGTCAGCACGATGCCGAAGTCGCTGATGTCGGCGCTGAGTTCGGGCGGAGTTCGCTCCAGGGCCACCCGTATGGCGTTCAGGATCGTCGCCACACACTCGGCGAGCGCTTCCCGGATCTCGCTGTCGTCGATGGTGAGGGTCTTGGGGACGCCTTGGATCAAGTTGCGCCCCTTGATCTCCATGGTTATGGGCTTGTCCAGGGGGTAGGCGGAACCGATCTGCATCTTGATCTGTTCCGCGGTGCGCTCCCCGGTCAGCAGGTTGTACTTGCGCTTCAAGTACTGCACGATCGCCTCGTCCATCTCGTTCCCCGCGATCCTCACGGACCGGGAGTACACAATGCCCGACAGCGAGATGACCGCCACGTCGGTGGTCCCGCCGCCGATGTCCACGATCATGTTTCCGCAAGGCTCGGTGATGGGCAGGCCCGCGCCGATGGCCGCCACCATGGCCTGCTCGACCAGGTGCACTTCGCTGGCCTTGGCCCGGTAGGCCGAGTCGACCACGGCCCGTTTCTCCACCTGCGTGATCTCGCTCGGCACGCCGATGACGATGCGCGGATGCACCAGCATCCGCCGGCCATGCGCCTTCTGGATGAAGTAGGTGAGCATCCGCTCGGTGACTTTGAAGTCGGCGATGACGCCGTCCTTCATGGGCCGGATCGCCACGATGTTGCCGGGAGTGCGCCCCAGCATCTCCTTGGCTTCCCGGCCGACCGCTTCGACCTCTCCCGTGGTCTTGTTGATGGCGACGATCGACGGGTCGTTGACGACAATGCCCTTTCCCTTGGCGTAGACCAGGGTGTTGGCAGTGCCCAGGTCGATCGCCAGGTCGGACGAAAACAGACTGAAAAGCGAACGCAGGTTCATTCGGTGACCGCAGAAATCCCGCTCAGGGAATCGACTTCAAAGCCTATCATAACGCCTGGAACCCCCGCCAGTCGTGCAAGGCTAACCCTTACTGTACAATGACTTAGTTGTGCTGACACGGCGTCACATGGCGGCGGCGTGGGCGGTGTCGCTGGCGGGGTGCCGCCCCCAGCGGGGGAGCGGGTTTCCGGGCCATGCCTTCGTGGCCGACGAGCAGGCCCACTCGCTCGCGGTGGTGGACCTGACGTCCTTTTCGCTCGCCCGCCATATTGCCCTCGGCGCCCCGCCGGCTCTGGTCGCTGCCAGCCCCGGCCGCGCGGCGGTCTACGCGGCGGCTCCGGCGGCCGGCGCGGTCTTCGAGATCGACGCCAGATCAATGGCCGTGCGGCGCAGGCTGCGATTGGCGGGCGTCGCCGCGGAAATGCGCCTTTCGCCCGGCGGCGATGCTCTCTGGGCGCTTTGCAGAGATCCGCACGAGTTGGTGCGCATCCCGCTGGAGAGGTTCCGGCCGGAGTCGCGCATTCCGCTCCCGGCGCCGCCCGTCGCGTTGAATCACGCGCCGGGAGGACGGCTGGCAGCCGTGACGCACGGCGAGACGGGGGCCGTCAGTTTCCATGACACCGGCGCCTGGCAGATGCTTGGATCCGTGCACGCCGGTGAGCACACCGGCGCGGTATGCTTCCGGGGGGACGGGAAATCTCTGTTCGCCGCGGACCCCGGCCGCAGCGCCGTGCTGGTGCTGGACCCGGTAAACCGGGCTCTGGTCACGGCTCTGCGCGTGGCCGTGAGACCCTCATGCTTCTGTTTCAAGCCCGACGGCGGAGAGTTGTTCGTCACCGGCGAGGGAAGCGATGCGGTGGTCATCGTGAACCCGTACAACGCCGAGGTTGCCGAGACGGTGCTGGCGGGCCGCGGCCCGGGCGCCATGGCGTTCTCCCGGTCGCCGGAATACCTCTTCGTGACGAACGCTCCCTCCGGGGACGTCACGATCCTGGATCCGGAAACGCGCCGGGTGGTGGCGACGGCGGCGGTCGGCGCGGAGCCGCGGTTCGTCACCATCACTCCGGACGACGGCTATGTCCTGATCCTCAACCGCCGGTCGGGAACCATGGCGGTGATCCGTCCCCGGGCGGTAGTGCGCAGCCGCTCGCGCGGCGCGCCGCTCTATACCACCATCCCCGTAGGCCCATGCCCCGTCGCCGCGGCGGTGCTGGCGGTGTAAGACAGGATCACTGCTGCGGCTGCGTTTTTAGGTTCCGGGCAAGCTCCGCCCGGCTCAGGATGGCGGCCCCTCCGCTACCGGGCGGCTCGCTCCGCCCGCTCTGCCTCCGCGGTGAGTCCTCTCCGGATTCGCATCTCCCGCGACAAAGCCTTGAGCTCGACTTCGTTCAAAGCGCTTCTGGCCAGCGGAAGCAGCCTCTCGTCTTCCGCCGCGATGTGCTTCCGGTAGTCCGCGCACAAGGCCGCGACAGCCTCCCGGAAGCGCTGCGGGAGTTCACGATCCGGCCGGGCGTCGCCTTCAGAGATCAGCAGGGAGTACACGGCCCTCAGGTCCTCGACGTGCTTTTCGGCGTCACGGTGCTGCGCCTCGAGATCCTGAAGAAACCGGCGGTTCTCTTCGCTGATCCGCCCTGCTATGCGAGGGAAGACGCTTTCCTCCTCATCAGCGGTGTGCCAGACGCCATTTGAGTCCAGAAAACGGATGGAGTTGCCGATCGCCGTCAGCGCCTCTCCTCGCCGGTCTTCCAGGTGGTTTGCTGCACGCTCCAGAACGGCCAGGCGTTCTTCAATCCGCCTGTGGCAAGCCAACAGATGATCCAGCGGCCGGTCAAGCGTAGCCGTCTCTTCCGTTGTTCTGGGCTTGTTCCCAATCTCTTCCACGCGAATCATGCGCCATGTTCCTCCCGCGCCCGGCGCCCTGGGGGCGCTGAACGATCTGCTTGACAGCTTAAAGATGGATCCAGTATACTTCTTTTTGTGAGGGGGTGGCCAATCCCGCAGCCTGGAGCTTTCCGCTGGTGGAACGAGGCCACGATGCCAGGGACTTGACCTAAGGTGCGGCGTTCACCGATCCGGCCCACAACCAGGGAGGTGCAATGATCAGCGTGAAACGCATTTACGAACAGCCCGAAAAGAGCGATGGACTGCGCGTTCTGGTGGACCGCCTCTGGCCGCGCGGCATGTCCAAACAGCGGGCGGCCGTGGATCTCTGGCTCAAGGAACTGGCGCCCAGCGACGCTCTGCGGCAGTGGTTCGGCCACAAGCCGGAACGGTGGCTGGAATTCAAGTCCAGGTATCACCGGGAGATCGAGAAGTTTCGCGAACCTCTGGGCCGGTTCACGGAGGCAGGCCGGAAGCAGGCGATCACCCTGCTGTTTGCCGCGAAAGACGAGAAGCACAACAACGCCGTGGCGCTTCTTGAGTACCTGCGGGAATGACCGGAGTGTGGGGGCGCAACAAGGCGGCGGACTTGTCTCCGGCTGGCCGCCCGCCGTCAGTTGAAGAAGCGGACGGAGAGGCGGCTGCGAACCGCCGGCATCGCATCGTTATTGTTGGCGGCGGTTTCGGGGGGCTGTCCGCCGCGAAGGCGCTGCGGCATGAGCCCGTCGACGTCACTCTGATTGACCGGCACAACTACCATCTCTTCCAGCCGCTGCTGTACCAGGTCGCAACGGGCGGCCTTTCCCCGGGAGACGTCGCCTCGCCCCTGCGCTGGATCCTTCGGCGGCAAGCCAATACCCAGGTACTGTTGGGAGAGGTCATTGACCTGGATGTGAACTCCCGCGAAGTCATTCTCATGGATCGCCGGATCCGCTACGACACTCTGATCCTGGCCGCGGGCGCGGGCAACAGCTACTTTGGCCACGCGGCGTGGCGCGCGTTGGCGCCGGGGCTGAAGGATCTCGAAGATGCCGGTGAAGTCCGGAATCGCATCTTCTGCGCCTTCGAAGCGGCCGAGAAGGAGGTGGATGAAAATGCGCGCAGAGAGTGGCTCAGTTTCGTCGTGGTAGGCGCCGGGCCGACGGGCGTCGAACTGGCCGGAGCGCTGGCGGAGATCGCACGCGACACTCTGAGAGGGCACTTCCGGACCATTGAGCCGGGCGAGGCCTCCATCCAACTCGTGGATCTGGCCCCGGCGGTGCTTCCGGCCTTCCCGCGCGACCTCTCCGGGAAAGCCGAAGCTGCGCTGGTCGAACTCGGTGTCCGGTCTCGCCTGGGGGTTGCGGTGAAGGCGATTGACGAGCGGGGCGTAGTGGTCCGCTCATCGCTTGGCGATGTAAGAATCCCAGCGCGTACCGTCTTATGGGCGGCCGGCATTGAAGCGAGCCCTCTCGGCAGGCTCCTCGAACAACGGGCCGGCGCTGAACTGGCGCGGGGCGGCAGAGTGGTTGTCGCGCCGGACTGCTCTTTGCCCGGCCGGCGCGAGATCTTCGTGATTGGCGACATGGCCGCCTGCCGTGACGCGGGGGGGAACCAGTTGCCGGGCCTTGCCCCGGTGGCCATGCAGCAGGGACACCATGTCGGCCGCCTGATCGCCGGGCGCCTGCGCGGGGAGGCGGGCGGGCCTTTTCGCTACGTGGACAAAGGAACCCTGGCGACCATCGGCCGGAATCGCGCCGTGGCCGTTTTGGGCAAGCTGCGGCTCAGCGGTTTTGCGGCGTGGATCACCTGGCTCTTCGTTCACCTGCTCTATCTGGTGGGCTTCCAGAACCGGGTGCTCGTGCTCATCCAATGGGGGTTCCACTACGTTACTTACAACCGCAAGGCTCGCCTCATCGTCGCGGCCGGCTCCACGGCGGCCGCGAAGCAGCGCTTGCAGGAGTGTTGCGGCGCAGTGGACCAGGCAGCGGACAGCGGCCCGGCCCGGGCTCGCAGCACGACCTCCGGCTGAGGCGGCCTACAGCCGCGCCGGACAACGTGACGCGCCACGCCGGACTGGAGCGCGAGAGGCAGTTGCCGGTTACCCGAGGCTGCTATTCTGGGAATTCACCTGGACGTGGGAATAGCCGCCGGGAGGAGGACACAGTGGAGATGCCGGACGCACCGGAACTGAGCGCGGAAGTGTCGGGACAGGACGCTGGAGACCTCCAGCGCGCCGCCGAAACCATAAGCCGGAACCTGTCCGTCCTGCTTTGCGCCGTCACCGGCGTGGCTCGGCTCGCCTCGGAGGTGGCTGGGCTCCGGGCTGATGTTACCGCCCTGAGGACGGAGGCCGGTTCCCACGCGGAGAGCCTGCAGGCGCTCTCCGGCCGGCTCGCGGGCGTCGAGGAGGCGCTTCGGGCTCAAGAGGAGAAACAGACCCGGCTGGTGGAACAACTGGAGCAGTTCTTTCGGGCGCAGCAGGAGTCTCAGAACGGGAAGATCGAAAGCCAGTCAGTCCAACTCCAATCCGTGGCCGCGTCTCTCGCGGAGTTGCAGGAGCGGATGGCTCAGATCCGGGAGGAGCAACAGGCGCACCTCAAGAGGCTCGACTCCCAGGCGGAGGCTCTGCGGGCTTTGCATCAGGCCGCGGAGGAGGCTGCCGTGCGGCGGGAGGAGTTGCGCGACACGGTCCAGAAACTCGGCATGCTGGCGAGCGCCCCGGCCGGGATCGGGCCGCTGCCGCAGGACTTCTGAGCCCGCCGCCCGGGCGCGCGGGGACTCAGCCGGCCTTCGTTGTTGGCGCAGAGCCCTGTTGGCGCAGAGCCCGATTCTATTGATCGGGGCGGGGCGCTTGTTCGCCCTTCGCTTTCCCCTCCGCCAGGCGCCGCTTCAAGCATAGCCGCACGAAGGCTTCCTCCACCCGGCCGGCGCGAAGAATTTCGTCGATCCGCTCCAGCCGCTGACGCCACGTCCGGTAGTCGATGTTACCCAGTACGGTGGGCACCGGCGGCTGCAGTTCATCCTGTTCGGGAAGCAGAGGAGGCAACGTCAGGAATAGTTGCTCAGGCAGCATGCGCAACCATAACCGCCCGATTTCCGGCAATTCAACAAAAATGCAGTGATTTGTTCTTGCACGTATTCAACGGCCGCTACGGCTGGCCGAACGGTCACGCATCCCTCGCTTCATCGGACAGGCTCGAAATAAACACGCGTCTGCGATTCTACCTCTTTGGTGGGTTTGACTGGGAGTGAAGCCAGGCGGCGGCCGCCGTTGCCCGGCTCCGCGCTTGCGGGAGCACCCCGTCTCCTGGCGACGACGCCGCCGGACGACGGGTGACCGAAAGCTTCAACAGCTTGCCGCTCTCACCGGCGCCAATTCAGGCCCCTGGGGGGGAGACTGAACCTGACTGCGTTGCCTCTCTTCGTGGCCAAGCGGGACTGTCGATCGGTCACAGGCTCCAGCGTGCTCCCAACACCGTGGCTGCGGTTGAACGCTGAACGTTACTTCTTGTCTGTCACGGGGGCCGAGTCCAGCTCGGCTTTGACTCCGTTCCGGAATAGCCACTCGCGATCATCCGCGTCCGCGAAGATCGGCTGCCCGGAGCGGAAGGCGAGATCATTAAGAAGGGTGACGAATATATCCTTGTGGGCCTGCATTAGGATGCCTCTCTCGCGTTGCTGGCTGTCCGTCCATTCGAGCAAGATACGATGCTGCCGAGATTTGTGGAAGATCCCCGCCAGGGCGACAGGTGCAACTATTACCCCGACTGCAACCCACTTGCCTACGCGCCGCGTAGTCGCTTGGCCGTACGTGATCTTCGAGATGGCAGAAGTGGCCACCGTCTCAGTGGGGAGAAGATTCTTCCTGAAGCTGAACGTAATCTCCTTCTCGGTCACGTTCATGCCGTTATCCCAAGAGTCGCGTATGCCCTTCTTGTCAGGGAAACCAGCACCGCCGAGATATTTGATGCCCTTCTTGAATGTTTCGCACTGGGCTGTGGGAGTAGAAAGCAGAACACAGCAGATCACACTGACAGCGAACCTCATGAAATGCCTCCAATCTGACCGGCATGAGGTCTTCTTGCTCCGGTCCTGGGAAAGAGTATGCAGCAACTGCTTTCGCGTAGGTCGCCCCACCCAATACCGGGCGTGTGGGGAACCGGACCCCGACACTGGCTCCCACAGTCGGATGGAAGAAGGGATCTTCGCGTGCATCTGGTTGATCACCGATGAACAGTCACGAAGGAATTGGCTAGGGTCTGGACTCCGCCGACCTCCACGACTACGGGGTGGTCGCCGTCAGGTAGGTCCGGAATCGTCACGTTGAACTGGTAGAGTCCCGACGAGACCAGCCCAGCCCAGGCCACATCAGCCACGACGCCCCCGATCCTGACGGTCACGGGCATGGTCGTCAGTTGGCCAGGCTGAGCGACAAGATCACTGGCGGGTGTAGGAGGTTTCACGGGGCCGAAACCTGTCCCGTAGAGGAGAACGATGTCGCCCGGTTTGGCCGGTCGCATCGTGAGCGCGGGGTAAAGCCCCGGCTTACCGAGATACGCCCCGTCCGGATGAACGGCCGCGACGTATTTGTAGCCTCCGGCGTCGAAGCGGAACCAGGCCGGCGAGAGTGCCCGTTTCTGGGCCGTCAAGGAAAGGCTCCTGCCTTGCGGCGTCACCACCTCAACCGGCACCGGCCCCACCGCCGGGTCGTCGGGAGCAAGAACGTTGATCTGGGTAGGGCTGACATAGTAGACGTAGGCAGGCCTGCTGTTGATGTTCACCGAAACGCCGCCCAACGCAGTGGGCAACTTGCCGCCCACGAAGTCAGATGCCTGCCACAGGTGCGTCGTGGAGCTGAAATTGGACCCAGTGATCCCCACCCATGTGGCCGAGGCCAAGCCCGGCTGGAAGTCGCCTGCGTTGAACACCGAAGAGACGACCGGCCCCCCACCAGCCTGGTTGATGGTGATGACCTGCCCGGCAACTGTGAGCGTGCCTGACCGCGGCGCCACGCTGGCGTTGTTGGCCACGGAGACGGTGACCGCACCGTTTCCTGTTCCCTGAGCGCCTCCGGTGATGGTCACCCACGTGACGTTGCTCGTCGCCTGCCACGGGCAGCCGGCAGGAGCGGTGACAGTGAAGGTCGTGGACCCTCCCGCGGCGGGGATGCTCGCCGAGACGGGCGAGATCGTCACGACGCAGCTTCCGCTTGTGGTCAGGAACGTAAGGTTAGACGACCCTGAGAACAGGCCTCCAAACGAATTACTCTCCGCGTCAAACGCCAGAGTGGCGGCGCCAGCCGTGGCCGGCGCGGTGACCAGCCAAGCCTTTGTTGCTGACGCGCCTGCCTGGATGGTCCCGAAGTTCTGCGAAGAACTGCTCGCATTTCCAGCGAACCTCAAAGTGCCCGCCACCGACAGCGCCGGCAGGTCACCTTGGTTGGCAATGGTGCAGGCGGCCGAGAATTGGGAACTCGGCGCAACTGCGCTGGGCGCGGTGCACGATAAGGTGAGTACAGGTCCGGTAGCGGGCTGGAAGCCCGACTCGGAAAACGCCAGCCCAAAGGGCTCCGGAGAACGGCAGGATGGCTGTGCCCAGTGGGTCACGTTGACGACGAGCGGTCCATACAATGTCGTGTGGACCTTCTCCACGTTGTCGATCATGGAGCCAGAGGAATCCAGCATCGCGCCTGATGAAGCGTTGTACAGCCGGAGGTCTAGATCTGAGAGGCACCCTCCAGAAAACGATTGATAAACGCTGCGGTTCCAGGTGAGGGTGGTGTAGAAGAGTCCGTTCGACTGCCCCTTGTACAGGCGTACCCGGTTTGCGGGTAATGTTGGTGTAACCACGCCGTTCCGCTCTTGGAAAGCCCGGGCGAGGTTGGCGTATCCCCATCCCTGGTCGTTCCTCCAGAAGAGCCAGTCCGTAGTGTTCAGTAGCAACGCCTTGATGGCCAGCGGATCTCTTACGCCCGCCTGACGCAGCAATGCTGCCGCTCCCGCGATGTGCGGCGCCGCCATGCTGGTGCCCGGCTTGGGAACGAATCCGTCCGAGTTGAAGGCGGCAGAGTAGATTCCCAGCTCGGCCTGCTTTTTAGGATCCAGACCCTCCCAGACCCACCTATCCCGAAGCCCTCCGGGAGCGGCGATGTCCGGCTTCTTGCGGCCGCCAATACTGGGACCCCGGCTGCTGAAGATGGCGATTTCGTCGTCACCCCTGTCAACTGTCCCCTGGGTATTCATGGCCGCCACGGTGATCACGTTGTAACCGATACCGGGAGAACTGACGGGTCCCGGATTGGTCCACAGGCCAAGGATGCCGGTTTTGCTCTCATTGCCCGCCGAAACGGAGATGGTTAGGCCGTAGGTGTCGACGAAGTAGTCAAAGAGCCCTGCTTGGCTGTCGTCATCGGTGATGGTGGCTGCTCCGTAGCTGTAGTTGAAAACCTTCAGCCAAGGGGCTTGCTGGACTGCCCAGTCCAAAGCAGCGAGAACATCGGCTGTGATTCCCCTGCCGTCCCCGGTGCAGGTACGGTAGCCGATCTTCAGGTTGTACAGGCTCCCAAGCCCTCTGGCGACACCCCAGTAGTCTGCCCAACCGGGGCCGCTACGGCTGGCCACGATCCCAGCCACATGCGTGCCGTGACCTTGCTTGTCCTCTGGCGACGAAGCGTCATCGGCGAAGCACGCGTCTTGACGGCCGTAGTCTAGTGTAGTGTCTCTAAAACAGCTTTACAACGACCGACCTTCTCCAGAATCTTGGCCACGCTTGCGGTCCAAACAAACGGCTTCGGTTGCTGATTGTTGTGCTCCAGGTATTCTTCAATCGCCTGCTCCAACTCGGCCACGCTGTGGAAACTACCGCGCCGGATGCGCTTGTCCGTAATCTCGCGAAACCAACGTTCCACCAGATTCAGCCACGAGGAACTCGTGGGGGTAAAGTGCAGGTGAAACCGGCGGTGCTTTTTCAACCACCGCTTCACGGCCTCATGCTTATGCGCTGAGTAGTTATCCAGGATGAGGTGCAACGGCAGCTCGGCGGGCGTCTCCCGGTCGATTCTCCTCAGGAATTTCAAAAACTCCTGATGCCGGTGCCGCGCCATGCAGTCGCCGATCACGGTGCCGTCCAGCACATTCAGGGCGGCGAATAGCGTCGTCGTACCGTGCCGCTTGTAGTCGTGCGTCATCGTGCCGCAGCGCCCCTTCTTCAGCGGCAGCCCCGGCTGCGTCCGGTCCAAGGCCTGAATCTGGCTCTTCTCATCGAAGCACAGCACCAGCGCCTTGTCGGGGGGATCCAGGTACAGGCCGACCACGTCGGTCAACTTCTCCACGAAGCGCTTATCGCGCGACAGTTTGAACGTCTCGCTCCGGTGGGGCTGCAAACCATGCGCGTCCCAGATGCGTTGCACCGTGGCCGGACTGACGCCTTGCGCCGCGGCCATCGTTCGCACACTCCAGTGCGTGGCGCCGACCGGATGGCTATGCAGAGTGGCCTCCACAATCTGCTTCACTCGCTCGGGCGGGATTCCGGCCTTGCGGCCCCGCCCCGGCTCGTCCTCGGTGAGCGCGACCGGCCCGCCAGCGAGGAACCGTTGCCGCCACAGAATCACCGTGGGACGACTGGTTCTCAGCTGCAGGGCAATGCGCCGGTTTGCCTGCCCGCTGGCCGCCAGCAGCACGATCCGCGACCGAAAAACGATCTTCTGCGGCGTGTTGCGCGCGCGAATCCAGGTGTCCAAAGTACGCCTCTGTTCCGCGCTTAACGCCAAGGGCTCGGCCACGCTCCACATGGTACATCCAGTATGCGGGCAGATCGGCGCATTGTCAAGTTATTTGTGAGACACAACACTAG
>JADZCM010000040.1 GCA_020851555.1 Bryobacterales bacterium
CGATTGAAGAATACCTGGAGCACAACAATCAGCAACCGAAGCCGTTTGTTTGGACCGCAAGCGTGGCCAAGATTCTGGAGAAGGTCGGTCGTTGTAAAGCTGTTTTAGAGACACTACACTAGCCTCAGACTCCGGCCGCTCCGGCCTACTCGACCACGCGGAATTCGCCGTGCAGACGGGCCGCGGAATCGCCGCCGACCCAAAGATCGAAGGCCTCGGCTTCCTGCACCCATCCGCCGGTGGCGCTGCTCCAGTAGGACAGCTCATCCTTGCCCAGCACAAACGAGACGGTCTTGGTCTCGCCCGGCGCCAGTGCGATGCGCTCGAAACCCTTGAGCAGCCGCACCGGCCGCGAGGCGCTGCCGGCGCGCTGGTGTATGTAAAGCTGCACCACCTCGTCGCCCGCCACCTTGCCGGTGTTGCGGACATCCACCGAAACCTCCAGCTTCCCGCCGAGCTTCACCTGCGGCTGCTTCAGGCGCAGATTCGAGTAGGAGAATGTCGTGTAGCTGAGCCCGTAGCCGAAGGGGAACAGCGGAAAACTGGATTCATCCCAGTACCTGGAAGTGAAGTTCGGAGCGGTTTCCGGCTGATGCGTGAGGTTGTGCGCGTAGTAGATCGGTATCTGTCCGGCATGGCGCGGCCAGGTGACGGGCAGCTTGCCGCCGGGCACGGCATCGCCGAACAGCAGATCCGCAATGGCGTTGCCGCCCTCCGAGCCGGGATGCCAGGCCTCCAGGATGGCCGGAACGTGCATGGAAGCCCACACCAGGTTCAGCGGCCGCCCGTTCACCAGCACGAGCACCACCGGTTTCCCCATGGCCGAGACCGTCTCCAGCAACTCCTGTTGCCGGCCCGGAAACTCAAGCGAGGACTGCGAGGCTCCTTCGCCACTCATGCTGGCAAGCTCTCCCAGCGCCATGATGATGAGGTCCGACCGTTTCGCCAGCGCAACGGCCTCGGCGTAGGCCTTGTCTGCCTGCGCCTGGGTCCACGGTTTGGACGCGGACCCCGGGAACATGGAGGGATACTTGCGCTGCATGTCGATTGCCTGCGCGTACTCCACGCGCGCACCCGCGCCAAGCTTGTCGCGTACGCCCTCGTAAATGGTCACGGTTCTCTTGGGATCGCCCTGCCTGGCCCAGTCCGTGAGCATGTTGTCCGCGTTGTGCGCCATCGGGCCGATCACCGCGATGCTGCGCCCCGCTGTCTTCGAAAGCGGCAGCAGCCCCTTCTCATTGCGCAGCAGAACCGCGGATCTCTGCGCTGCCACGCGGGTCAGTTGCCGGTGTTCGGGCGTTTCCAGGACGGTCTCCACGGCCGTTTCATCCGTATAGGGGTTCTCAAACAGCCCCAGGCGGATCTTGGCTTCCAGGATCGGCCGGACGGCGTCGTCGAGTTCCGCCGTGGAAATCTTGCCCTCCCCGGCCAGCCTGACGAGGTTCTCGCCGTACGTTCCGCTGGCCATTTCCATGTTCGTGCCCGCTTTGAATCCCCGCAGAGCGGCATCCGCCCGGTCTCTGGCGTAGCCCTGGTTGAGCAGGTTGCCCACACCCAACGCGTCGCTGACCACGAAACCGCGGAACCCCCAGGCATCCCGCAGGACCTTCCGCAGAAGGAAGTGATTGGCCGTCGCGGGAACGTCGTTGAGATCCATGTAGGCGCTCATGAAGCTCCCGACGCCGGCATCGACGGCCGCCTGGAAGGGCGGCAGGTAGACGTTATAGAGCTGGGTGTCAGAAAGGTACACCGAGTCGTAGTCGCGCCCGCCCTCGGAGGCCCCGTAGCCGGCGAAGTGCTTGGCGCAGGCCAGCACGTGTCCGGGACTACCCACGTAGGCCCCCTGGAATCCGCGGACCTGAGCCCGCGCCATGGCCGCTCCCAGGAAGGGGTCTTCGCCCGCGCCCTCGATCAGCCGGCCCCAGCGCGGATCGCGCGCGATGTCCAAATTGGGAGCAAAAGTCCAATGAATGCCCGCGGCACGCGCCTCACGGGCAGCCGCGGCCTGCGCGCGCTCGACCAGCGGCGGATCCCAGGACGCCGCCATGGCCAGCGGCATCGGGAAGATGTTCCGGTAGCCGTGGATCACATCCAGACCGAAAATCAACGGGATGCGCAGCCGCGATTCGCCTACCGCTATGCGCTGAAGCTTATTGAGCGCCGCCACCCCCCGCACCCACAGGACGGAGCCGCCCAATCCCTTGCGCAGGCGCTCCTCGGTCTGCGCCGACTCCGGGACGTAGGCGCCGGGAAGCTGTATGAGCTGCCCGACCTTCTCCTCCACCGTCATCTGCTTCAACAGGGACGCCACCCGCCCGGCCACCTGCTGGCCGCTCGGCGGCGTGGCGGTTTGCCCTGAGGCCGAAAGCGCCAATCCCACCACCAACACGGGCACTGTGAGGCTCCACCCTTGCATGCAATCCTCCTCGGGATAGTGTACACGCGCCAGCTCTCGTCTGTAGGAACGAAAGCCTGCCCCGCCGCTTTGTGCGCGGGGGTATACTGGTGGCCGGCCAACAGGAGGTGAGGCATGTCATCTGATACCAACCGCCGCGAATTCCTGGGGGTGACAGCCCCGGCCGCGGCGTTCACCATCGTTCCCAGACACGTCCTCGGAGGGCAGGGTTTCGTTCCCCCGAGCGACAAGCTGACGCTGGCGCACGTCGGCATGGGCTTCCAGGGATTCAGCGAACTCGGGGGCCTGCTCTCGGCGCCGGAAATCCAGATCGTCGCGGTCTGCGATCCCAATGCCGACAGCAGCGACTACGTGGAGTGGTCCAGAGGCGGTCTCCGCAGCACCATACGCAGGTACCTGGACGATCCCAACTGGCGGGAGTCCGACAACGGCTCTCCGGGCGGCCGCGAGGTCGGCCGTTACGTGGTGGATACCTACTACGCCAAGCAGCGCGGCGAGGAGAAGTTCCGGGCGGTCAACGCGTACGAGGACTTCCGCGAAATGCTGGAGAAAGAGAAGGACATCGACGCGGTCAAGGTCATGACGCCGGACCACCACCACGCCACCATCTGCGTGGCCGCCATGAAAAAAGGCAAGCACGTCATGGTGCACAAGCCGCTCGCCAACCGGATGTACGAGCAGCGGCTGGTGATCGAGACGGCCCGCCAGACCAAGGTCGCCACGCACCTGCTGGCCCACGGCAGCGGCGCGGAGAACGGCCGGATCGCAACCCGCATCATGGAAGGCGTCATCGGACCGCTGCGGGAAATCCATAACTGGACCAACCGGCCGGTGTGGCCGCAGTACACCGAAATCCCCACCGACCGGCCGCCGGTCCCCAAAGGGATGAACTGGGACCTCTGGCTCGGCCCCAGCCTCGACCGGCCTTATCACCCGCACTACACCCACGCCGTCTTCCGCGGCTGGTACGAGTTCGGAGGCGGATGCATGGCGGACATGGGCATCTACAGCCTGTGGCCGGTGGTCAACGCGCTCCAACTGGGGCCGCCCCTGAGCGCGCAGGCATGGCCCATCCACTCCTGCGAAATCGTGGACTGCGTAAGCCGGCCGACCCGGAACGACTACTCCTATCCCGCGGGCTGCAAGATCCGCTTCAAGTACGCCGCGCGCGGGAACATGCCCGAGTTGGACCTGTTCTGGTACGACGGCGGCGTCAGGCCGCGCCCGCCGGTCGAAATTGAAACCGAAGACCAGCCCATCGAGGGCATCTACTACGTCGGCGACAGGGGAACGATCGTGGCCGGTTTCAACGGACAGAATCCGCGGCTGATCGCCGGAGGCAAGATTACGCCCCTGTGGGGTGAAGCCCAGACGCCGCAGCGCGGCGGACAGCAGCAGAGCGGCGCCGGCCGCAGGGCTTTGCCCTGGCTGGAGGCTTTCATGGGAGGTCCGCCCTCGCCCGGAAGCTTCCTGAACGCCGCGGTCATTTCGGAGACGGTCTGCCTTGGCACGGTCGCGCTGCGGGCGGGACGGAAAGTGGTCTTCGACAGCGCCAACATGAAGATCACCAACTATCCCGAGGCCAACAAGTACCTGGTCCGCGAATACCGGCCGGGCTGGAATCTGTGAGCGCCCCAGACCGGCGCGAGTTCCTGAGGAGGGCGCTCGCCGCGGGCGCCCTCGCCACAAGCGCGGGCGCGCAGCCGCGCGCGCTCCCCATCATTGACTCACACATCCACCTGTTCGACCCCACCCGCCCTCAAGGAGTCCCGTGGCCCTCGAAGAAGGAGACCGTCCTCTACCAGCCGGCCCTGCCGCCGCGTTATCGCGGCGTCGTCCGCGGGCTGGGTGTCACCGGCGCCGTCGTGGTTGAGTGCAGTCCCTGGCTGGAAGATAACCAGTGGGTCCTGGACGTGGCAGCCGGCGACGGCATTGTGGTGGCGACAGTGGGCAACCTGGAGCCGGGAAAACCCGAATTCCGCCGCGACCTGGAGAGGTTCCACAAAAACCCCCTCTTCCGCGGAATCCGGCACGGCAATCTCTGGCGCCGGGATCTGACCGCCGCGCTCCGGCAGGAGGCCTTCCTGTCCGACCTGAGACTCCTGGCACAAGCCGGGCTCTCGCTGGATACGGCGGACCCCGACCAGCGTCTCCTGGAAGACGTGGTTCGTCTCACCGATCGCGTTCCGGGCTTGCGCGTCATCATCGACCACCTGCCGCTCATGCCGGTACCCGCCGAGCCGGGCCCCCGGGCGGCCTACGACGCCGCGCTGAAAGAACTCGGCGGCCGCCCGCAGGTCTACGTCAAGGTGTCCGGCGTGCTGCGCGGATTGGGCAGCCGCGCCCGGTTGGGACTGGCCGCCGCCCGCGCGACTCTGGACCTGATTTACGAGACCTTCGGCGCCGACCGTGTGCTGTATGGCAGCGACTGGCCCAACAGTGATCCGTACGGCTCCTACCAACAGACTCTGGCCCTGGTGATGGAGTACTTCCTCGGCAAGGGAACGGAGACCGCGGAGAAGTATTTCTGGAGGACCTCCTTCGCGGCCTACCGGTGGGTCCGTCGTGAGGGCTCGCAGCCGGACCCCGCCGGGGCCTGATGCCGCGCGACGGCGTACAATGGAAGGACAATGGATCGTGTCCGAAGGTTGGTTGTGTGCTTGTGCGCGGTTGCGGCCGGCTTTCTGCTTGCGCCGCTTCGGGCTGCGCCCGGCGGCCTTGCGGCGGCGGAAGCCGAGCGCGCGCTGAGAGGTGTACCGGCTTGGTTCGAGCCGAATCAAGGCCTGTTCCCGCCGGCCGTCAGGTACATCGCCAGGGGAGTGGGATACACGCTCTCCATCGAGGAGTCGGGCGCGGCCGTGCATCTGGAAGACGGTTCATCGAACGCCAGCCTGCGTCTGAGTCTGGCGGGGGGCCTGGCGCGCCCGGCCATTGAGGCGGTGGGCCTGCGACCGGGCCGCACGAACTACCTTTTGGGCGCGGACCGGTCCCGCTGGAAGTCGAACGTGCCCCAATACGCCCGCGTGAGGTACAGAGGCGTCTACCCCGGCATCGACCTGGTTTTTCGCGGCGCCGGCCGGTATCTCGAGTATGACTTCGTCGTGTCTCCGGGGGCTGACCCTTCGCGAATCCAAGTGCGTTTCCAGGGCGCCGGCCAGGTGCGGGTCGACGAGTCGGGCGCACTGCTCCTCAGCCTCGGCGGCCGGCAAATCCTTCAACCCCCTCCCGTGTTGTACCAGGACACGGCCGGCGGGAGAGTTCCCGTAGAGGGCGGTTACCTCGTCGCCTCCAATGGAAACGTTGGGTTCAGGATCGGTCCTTATGATAGGACGAGACCGCTGGTGATCGATCCCGTCCTGGTTTACGCGGGCTATTTCGGCGGTAATGCTTTCGATGTGGTCACCGGGGTGGCCACCGACCGGGACGGCAATGTCTGGCTGACTGGCTCCACCCGCTCCCCCCTGCAATTGCCCGGGCAGAATGAACCCCTGGCCGGCTCGCTGGTTGGCTCACAGGACGCTTTCCTGGCCAAGCTGAGCGTGCCTCCGGGCGGCACGCCCACCCTGCTCGCCTGGACCTACCTGGGAGGGTCCGACCAGGAGTGGGGCGGTCGCGTTTGGGTGGACAGCGCCGGGAAGGTTTACGCCACCGGCGCAACAGTCTCATCTAACTTCCCCACCACCGGCAACGCTGTCTCAAACCAACTCGGGGGCAAAAAGAACGAGACTTCGGTCTACAACCAGGACGGCTTCGTGGTGAAGATCGACCCGTCAGCTTCCGGTAAGGACTCCCTGCTGTTCGGGAGCTACCTGGGCGGCGAAGAGACGGATCTGCTGAACCATCTGGCGGTGGACGCAGAGGGCATGATCTACGTCGCCGGGTACACCATGTCCGTCGATGTCCTACCGCTGGTGGAGACCACGCTCCAGCCGTCCAACCGCGGCGGCTACGATGCGTTTCTGTACAAGATCGACCCCTCAGCTCCGGCCGGTTCGGCGCTGGTGTTCAATACGTATTTCGGCGGCAGAAGCACCGACGTGGCTACCGGCGTGGGTTTCGATGCCTCCGGAGCGGTCTACCTCTCCGGCTACACCTTCTCCGACGACCTGCCCATCGCCGGCGACTGCTACCAGTGTGTTTTGCAGGGCAGCGCCAAGGCCTTCCTCGTGAAGCTCGACCTGACCAAGACCGGACTTGACACGCTGGTGTACGCCACCTACTTCGGCGGCAGCAGTCTGGATCTGGCACAAGCCATGGCCGTGGACCCCGAGGGAGGGATATGGCTCACCGGTTACACGCTCTCGACCGACTTCCCGGTGACCCTGGACGCCTACCAATCCACGCCCCCAGGAGGGGGGACGGACGTGTTCCTTACGCGGCTCGATCTGCGTAAGCCGGCGGCCGAGATGGTGTCGTACAGCACGTATTTCGGGGGCTCCGGCACGGATATCGCTTACGGGTTGGCCTTATTGGGAGCGCGGCAGGTGGCGATCACGGGCTACACCATGTCCAACGACCTCCCCCTGATGTCGCCGCCGCCGGGCGGGGTGTCACGCTCGCTGATGGCGGATGCCTTTGTCGCGGCGTTCGACACATCGGTTCCGGGGGTTGGCGCGCTGCTGTTCTCCAGTTACTTTGGCGGGAGCAATCAGGACGTGGGCGCCGGTGTCGCGGCCGGGCCGGGCGGCGTTTTCTACGCAGCCGGGTATACTTATTCCGCTGGCCTTCCGGTGACCGACGGAAGCCGGAAGCCCAGTCCCGCCGGCAGTTCCTCGGGCTTTCTGCTTAGGATGGATAGGCAGCCCGGGGAGCCGGTACCGCAGCAGTCCTCCCCCGGGGAATTCAGTCGTAACCCTGATTCCCAGCGTGAGACTTTGCCTTTAGAGTTGAATCGGGGCCGGGTGCCGCCAAGCCGCGACCGTGAGGGAGCGGTTGTGAACCCACGCACCAAACCTCGACCCTGAGAGGCGGTTCGGGGCCGTTGCTCGGCGCTCTGCTCCATGAGGAGGGCGCCATTCTTCGATCTGTCATAATCAGCCCAAGCCGGAGCCTTTCCGACGGCTTGCAGCAAGCCCTGACCGGGCTGCCGATCGCTGTCATCCGGATTCTGGAGTACTACCCGACTGAGGGTGAGTTGGCGCTCCTGCTGAGGACCCTCACCCCGCAAATAGTTTTCCTGAGCGTGGAGAGCCTGTCGGAAGCCGTGGCGGTGGCCCGGGGAGTGGAGAGCCACGCGCATGGGGTTCCCGTGGTGGCGGTCGGGGAGCGGTCGAACCAGGAAGTGCTGCTGGAGATGATGCGGGCCGGCGTGCGGGAGTTCCTACAGGCCCCGTTCGAACAGGCGCCGGCGCAGGAAGCATTAGCGCGCGTCCGGGAGGCCGCCGAGCGCGCGCCGCGCTCGGCCGGGATGACCGACAAGGTCTTCTCTTTCCTGCCTTCCAAACCAGGGGTCGGAACGTCCACGGTGGCCGTCCATCTGAGCGCCGCTTTGGCCCGGACTCCAGACACGAGTGTGTTGTTGATGGACTTTGACCTGAACAGCGGGCTCATCGGCTTCATGCTCAAGCTGGAGAGTCCCTACTCGGTCACGCACGCCGCCGAAAACGCGTTCCAGTTGGACGACCAGCTCTGGCGCCAGATCGTCTCAAGCTGCGGCGCCCTGGACGTGCTCCCCGCCGGGAAGATCAACCCGGGCTTCCGCATCGAGCCGGCTCAGATCCGCAGTCTGCTCGACTTCGCCCGGCGCAACTATAAGGCGGTCTGCCTCGATCTGTCGGGCAACATGGAGAAGTACTCCGTCGAGATCATGCGCGAGTCCCAGGTGGTGTTCCTGGTCTGCACCTCGGAGCTCCCCTCGCTGCACCTGGCGCGGGAGAAGCTGAACTTCCTGCGCTCCATGGACCTGGGGGACATTGTGCAGGTCGTGCTGAACCGTGTCGGCAAACGTGAGGTGGTTTCCGCGCAGGAGGTCGAGAAACTGCTGGGACAGCCGGTATTCAGCGCGTTCCCGAACGATTACAAGGGGATCCACGAGGCGCTCGCCACCGGCAAGAGCGTGAAGTGGGACGCCGACCTGGGAAGGCGGTTTCTCAGTGCGGCCCAGGCCATCCTCTCCGGCCAGACGCGCGTCGAACGTGAGAAGCCGAGATTCGTGGAATACTTCTCCCTGGTGCCTGCCCGTTACACGCTCCATCCGGACAGCAAGTAGGCGGCGCCGCCCGGCACGGGTGGTGTTATAGTGAGGGTGGTCCGATGGCGAGGCTCGCACTACTACTGCTGCTATTGGCCGCCGCTCAACTGGCGGGCGCTCCACTGGTCATCGCCGTCGATATCGACGGCGTGGTGCACCCCGTCACGGTCGAGATTCTCGCCCACGCGCTCGACCAGGCCAGGACGGACAATGCGGAACTGATTCTCATTCGCCTGAATACGCCCGGCGGCCTGATGGAAGCGATGCGGCAGGCGGTTGAGAAACTGATCGCGGCTCCGGCGCCCGTCGTCACCTATGTGACCCCCAGCGGAGGACGCGCCGCTTCGGCCGGCTTCTTCGTGCTGCTGGCCGGAGACGTCGCGGCCATGGCGCCCGGCACCACCACCGGGGCCGCCTCGCCGGTCCTGCTGGCCGGCGAGATGGATGCCGTCATGCGCAAGAAGGTGGAGAACGATGCCGCGGCCTTCTTACGGACCCTGGCGGACAAGCGCGGCCGCAACGCAGCCCTGGCGGAGCAGGCCGTGCTGGCGAGCAAGTCTTTCACGGATAAGGAAGCGCTGGATGGCCACCTGGTGGAGTTGGTGGCTAAAGACGAAGCGGAACTGCTCCGGTTGCTGGATGGGCGCGCCGTCACCCGGTTCGACGGGAGCAAACGGGTCCTCTCGCTCGGCGGCGCGGCCGTGGTGGCGTACCGCCTGTCCTGGCGGGAGCGCATGATGAAGGCGTTGAGCGATCCGAATGTCGCCCTCATTCTGCTGGTCCTCGGCGCCCTTGGCGTGTATGTTGAGTTTTCCTCCCCCGGCCTGATCGTGCCGGGCGTGGCGGGCGGGATTCTGGCGCTGCTCGGCCTCTCGGCCCTGTCCGTGCTGCCCATCAACTGGCTGGGAGCGGCGCTGTTGTTGCTGGCGGTCGCGCTCTTCGTCCTGGAGGCGAAGTTCGCGTCACATGGAGTGCTGGGGGCGGGCGGCGCTTTGGCCATGGTGCTGGGCGCCGTGTTGCTGGTCGAAAGTCCGCTCCCCGAGTTGCGGGTCCGGCTTGTCACCGCCATCGCCCTCACACTGCCCTTCGCCCTCATCACGGTTTTTCTGCTCTCGCTGGTCCTGAAGGCACGGGCCCGTAAGGTGGTAACCGGGGTGGCGGGTCTGGTAGGAACCGTGGGTGTCGCTCACACCCCCTTGAACCCCGCGGGCAAGATTTTTGTTCACGGGGAGTATTGGGACGCCGTATCCAGCCGGCCGCTGGAGCCCGGCGCCCGCGCGCGGATTACCGCTGTCGAAGGACTCGTGCTTAAAGTGGAGCCGGAATAGGCTGCCTTCAAGGAGATGCCCATGATTTCCGTTCCGATGATCGCGCTGATCGTTGTCGTTCTCTACCTGCTCAGTTCCATCAAGGTGCTCAGAGAGTACGAGCGCGGCGTCATTTTCCGCCTGGGACGAGTGCTGCCGCAGCCCAAGGGGCCGGGCATCATCCTCGTCTTCGCGCCCATCGACCGGATGGTCCGGATCTCGCTGCGAATCGAGACCCTGGAGGTTCCCCCGCAGGACGTCGTCACGCGGGACAACGTTACGGTGAAAGTGAATGCCGTGATCTATTTCCGCGTGATCGATCCGATCAGGGCGGTGATAGAAGTGGCCAACTACCTGTACGCCACCTCACAACTGGGGCAGACGACGCTGCGCAGCGTGCTCGGCGAGGTGGAACTCGACGAACTGCTCAGCCAGCGTGAGAAGCTCAATGTGCGGCTTCAGTCCGTGCTGGACCAGCACACCGGCCCGTGGGGCGTGAAGGTCGCGCTGGTGGAAGTAAAGCAGGTTGATCTGCCCGAGCAGATGATCCGCGCCATCGCCCGCCAGGCGGAGGCCGAGCGCGAGCGCCGCGCCAAAATCATCCACGCCGAAGGCGAGTTCTCCGCGGCCGAACGCCTGGCCATGGCCGCCGAGTTGATCCAAAAGCAGCCCGCGGCGATCCAGTTGCGGTACTTGCAGACGCTGGTCGAAATCGGCCAGGAGAAGAACACCACGGTGGTCTTCCCCATCCCGATCGACATCTTCGCCGCCATCCGCCAGGCCCTGGACAAGGTCGGCCAGTAGACATCGGCCTTCCCGGGTGGGTATAGTATTGCGCGAAGGAGACACTACCAGATGGTCCGTTCGCTCCGTCTTGCCTTGTTCTTCGCCGTCGCCACCTTCGCCGTCGCGCAAACCGACACGGGTTCGGTTGCGGGCGTAGTCGCTGATCAGAGCGGAGCTGCCATTCCGGGCGCCCAGCTTACCTTGCGCAGCGACACCACCGGGCAGACTCACCGCGCCGCTACCGGCGCCACGGGGGCGTACGCTATAACAGCGGTTCTGCCCGGAACATACACGCTTACCGTCGACGCGAAGGGTTTCGCCCGAACCGTCCAGACCAACGTCATGGTTAACATGCAAGCGCGGGTGCAGGCCGATTTCACCCTTACAGTCGGCAGCGTTTCCGAAAGCGTCGAAGTGCGCGCCGAAACACCACTGCTTGAAAGCCAGAGTTCCTCGCTCGGGCAGGTAGTGGAGAATAAGGCCGTCATCACGCTACCGTTGAACGGCCGCAACTACTCGCAGCTCGCGCTGCTGATGCCCGGCGCCTCGCCCAACTCCGGTTCACGCGCCACCGACGCCGTCAGCCTCAACGGCCAGCGGACTTTCCAGAATGTCTATCTCGTAGACGGCGTCGACAACAACAATTACATCCTCGGCGTCGATACGAACTCCGTTCAGGCCCTGCGCCCCTCGGTCGACGCCATCCAGGAGTTCCGCATCGAGAGCGCCAATTACAGCGCCGAGTTCGGCCGCGCGGCCGGCGGCGTCATCAGCGTTGCGATCAAGTCGGGGACGAACACCTTCCACGGCTCCGCTTTTGAATTTTTGCGCAACGACAAGCTGGACGCAAACAACTTTTTCGCCAACCGCAGCGGTCTCAAACGCGCACCGTTCCGCCGCAATCAGTTCGGCGCCTCTACCGGCGGGCCAGTCGTGAAAGACCGCACCTTCTTCTTCCTGAGCTACCAGGCCACACTGGTCCGCTCTTCGCAAACCAACATAACCACCGTACCCCTGCCAGCGATGACCGGCGGCGTCTTTTCAACGGCTATCTACGACCCTCTCGCCGTTACCGGCACCGAGCGCGCGCGGTTTGCAAATGACACGATCCCCGCCACCCGCCTCGACCCCGTCGGCCGGCGTCTCGCCGCTCTCTATCCTGCGCCTAACTTGGCCGGCGCCGTGAGCAACTATGCATCTAACATCCCCACCACGGACGACAGCCATCAGGGCGACATGCGCGTAGACCACCGCCAGGGCCAGAGCAGTTCTTTCTTCTTTCGTTACAGTGTCAATCGACGCGACATCGACGTCGGCAGCGTGTTTCCCGCGCCCGGCAACGGCGGCAGCGGCTTCGGCCAATATCCACTCCTGCACCGGCCGCGCGCCTGGTCCATGATCGGCAACTGGACGCGCGTCTTCACCCCTGCGTTGGTGAACGAGTTTCGCGGCGGCTTTACCCGCAACGAATCCGACCAGGTCAGCCCGGCCGATAAGTCGCTTTACGACGAGTTCGGCATCAAAGGCGTGCCCGCAACCCCGGGGCTTACCGGACTGCCGCAGATCGCGGTCACAGGGTTCTCAGCGCTTGGCAACCGCACGTTCACTCCCAACCCCAAGCTCACCGGGGTGTACCAGATCATCGACAATGCTTCCTGGGTGCGCGGAAATCACACCTGGAAATTCGGCTTCGACACACGCCTCAGCAGCAACTTCGCCGGAACATCCAGCAACGCCCGCGGCAACATCACCTTCAACGGCCAGTTCACGACGCGCGTCCCCGGTTCCGGCGTCGGTTCTGCCCTCGCCGATTTACTGCTGGGCGAAACCAGCAACGCCCAACTTACCAGTCTCCTGACAGGCGATCTTCGCAACAACTACTACGGATTCTTCGTTAACGACACCTGGCGCCTGAACCGCAAACTGACGCTCAATCTGGGCCTGCGCTACGAGATCCAGACGCCGTTCTGGGAGAAGAACAACCGGCAAGGCAACTTCGATCTCCACACTGGCGCGGTCGTCCCGGCGCAGAACGGTAGTATGCTCAGCCGCGCGTTCTCCAATACCGACACCAACAACTGGGCCCCCCGCCTGGGCTTCGCTTACCGGCTTCGCCCATCCACGGTCATCCGCGGCGCCACTGGGATCTTCTACGGCGGCCTGGGTTACCAGGCCATCGCGCAAATGGGTCCTGCCAACCCGCCGTATTTCCTCAACGTCTCCTACGCCAGCTCGAACACCTCCAGTGCGTCTCTGGTGCGCTTGCGTGACGGCTTCCCCGCCGGAACGCTGGACCCGCGCAACGTCCGCAATCCTGCCGGCGTCGCCTTGCTGCCGGATTTCCCAATTTCCGCGGTTTATCAGTGGAACCTAGCCGTCCAGCAGGAGCTGCCGGCCGACATGGTGATGACTGTCTCCTATGTTGGTTCCAGTTCTAACTATCTGCCCGGCTTTGTCGACGTCAACGACGCGCTCCCCGGCGCCGGCGCGGTAAACGCGAGACGCCCGTTCCCGACCTACGGCGGCATCACGCTGAATTCCGCCTTCGCCCACGCGAATTACAATTCGTTGCAGGCGAAAGCCGAACGCCGTTTTGACAAGGGTTTTTCGTTGCTCGCCAGCTACACTTACTCTCACGGCCTGGACAACTCAATTAACGGCGAGGACAGCGCCGCCGGCGCTGTCACCCCTCAGAACCCGCGCAATACCAACGCTGAACGGGCATCGTCGGCCACTGACATCCGCCAGCGCGGTGTATTCAGCGGCATCTGGAACCTGCCGTTCGTCCGTCTGTCCAGCAATTCCACGTTCCGCGCGCTCCTGGGCGGCTGGCAGATCGCCGGCATTGTGACTCTGCAAACCGGCATCCCGGTCACTCCGACCATATCGCCCAACCCCGCCAACACTACCGGCCCCGCGCGCCCAGATCGTATCCGTGACGGCAATCTGCCGTCGGGTCAGCGGTCACTTGGGCGCTGGTTCGACCCCACCGCGTTCGCGCGCCCCGCTAACTTCAATTTTGGCAATTCCGGACGCCACATCATTCGCGCCCCCGGTCTTTCCACCTTGGACGGACTCATCAGCCGCAACTTCCGCTTTTCAGAGACGCGGCAACTGGAGTTCCGCAGCGAGCTGTACAACCTCTCCAATTCCGCTCAGTTCGGCCGTCCGGCGCTGGACGTCGCCACCGCGCAGGCAGGGCAGATAACCTCGACATCGGTTATCAACCGCCAGGTGCAGTTTGGCCTGCGGCTGGTTTTCTGATAGGCGGCGGCGTTGGTCCGTGATAATCTGCGTTAGGAGGCATGAGCTCCGGGGGCGAGAGTCCACGGAGCGATCTTGCTTACTAATACTACCCTTTTATGAATAGGGCATTGTGTAGTAGCATTGCTCTTTGTGGCGTACGCCATCTCGAACCTTTGTATAGACTCTCAGTTTGGAGAGAACGACATGCCTGATTTGAACAGACGCCAGTTCCTGGCCGCCGCAACTTCCGCCACTGTGGCCTCCGCCGCCTCCACCCGGCCGCCTAATGTTGTCATGATCTACTGCGACGATATGGGCTACGGCGACCTGGGCTGCTACGGTTCGCGCATACGCACGCCTAACGTCGACCGCATGGCCTCCGAGGGCATCCGTTTCACCCATTTCTACTCGGGCAACCCGGTGTGCTCACCCTCCCGCGCCGGGTTGCTGACGGGACGCTATCCGGTGCGGGCGGGTGTGCCTCGCGTGCTGTTTCCAACCGACAAGACGGGGCTTCCGGGCTCGGAGGTCACCATTGCGCAGATGCTCAAGGCCCGCAGCTACGCGAGCATGTGCATCGGCAAGTGGCACCTGGGACACCTGCCTGAGTACCTGCCCGTCAACCGCGGCTTCGACGAGTACTTCGGCATCCCTTACAGCAACGACATGACGCCGCGGCCGTTGCTGCACAACACGGAGACGCTGGAGGAACCGGCCAAGCTGGAAACGCTGACGCCGCGCTACACGGAGCAGGCGCTGCGCTTCATCGAGCGTTCCAAAGGTTCACCGTTCTTTCTGTACATGGCCCATACCTACCCGCACATACCGCTGGGCGCGTCGGAACGGTTCCGCGGGAGATCTCCGTTGGGTCTGTACGGCGACGTCGTGGAGGAATTGGACTGGAGCACGGGGGAGATCCTGAGCGCGCTGAAGAAGCACGGCCTCGACAACAACACGCTGGTGATGTTCTCCTCGGACAACGGTCCCTGGTACCTGGGCAGCCCCGGCCATCTGCGGGGCCGCAAGGGCTCCACCTACGAAGGAGGACAGCGGGTCCCGTTCATAGCGCGGTTCCCGGGACGCATTCCACGCGGCCGGACGTGCGCCGGCGTCGCGAGCGTGCTCGACATTCTGCCGACGCTTAGCCGTCTGTGTGACGTCCCGCTCCCCGGGAATCCTCCGGACGGGATCGACATCTGGCCGTTGATCGCCGGCCAGCGGCCCGCACTGGACCGGGAGGCGCTGCTGATGTTCGACAATACCTACCTTCAGTGCGCTCGATGGAGGCAGTGGAAGCTGCACCTGGCGCGCTACAATTCGGCGGCCTACAGCCCGGTGCCAGCGGGCGGGCGGGTGAACCTGCCTCTTCCGGCGCCGGAACTGTACGACGTGGTGAACGACCCGGATGAAAGCTACGATGTCGCACCCGAACACCCCGAAGTGGTAGCCGAGATCCGCTCGCGGATTGAGCGGCTGATGGCAGGCTTTCCAGACCAAGTCCGAAAGGACTGGACGGAGGCCAAGACACGCAAGGTTGCGCCGACCGCAGTAGGCAATTTTCCGCGCCTCGCTAACTGAGCCCCGGAGCGCCGGTCCTGATCGTACAATGGTGAAGATCCCGGCAGAGCGCGGCCGGAGGCGGCAAGGTGCATCCTGAAGAGAGCAGGAGATGAAGCGCGCGTGAGCCTCACCAACAGCCAATGAATACTGCCGACTATCTGCTCGAACGAGCGGATGAACGTCGGCCGGCGATTCTGACCCAGAAAGGTTCCCATTCGTTCGGCCAACTCAAGGCCGCCTGTGCCAGGCTGGCCGGCGAGTTCACCGCGGCCGGAGTGCTGCCCGGCCAGCGGATTGGGATTCTGGGGGAGAACTCGCTGTTTTGGGTGGCGTCTTATCTGGCCGCTTTGAAGGTAAACGCGGTCGCCGTCCCCCTGCCGACCGTGGCCACGGCGGAAGACCTGGCTCGAAGACAGCAGTTGGTCCGGTGCTCGGCCGTGTGCCTGGACCGGCGGCACAGGATCAAACTGGACGGGGCGCTCGGAGAGGACGTCCGGCGGATCACCGAAAAGGTGCTGGAAACCCCCGGGCCGGCCCGCTGGGATGCGCCGGAAACCGGGTCCGGCCTGGACCAGGACGCCGCGCTCATGCTGACCTCGGGGACCACGGCGCAGCCGCGGGCGGTCCGGATCACGCACCGCAACATACAGGCGAATACCGACTCCATCGTCCAGTACCTGGCCCTGGACAACAGCGACCGTATCCTGGTGGTGCTGCCGTTCTTCTACTGTTTCGGCACCTCGCTGCTCCACACCCACCTGCGGGCCGGCGGCTCCCTGGCGCTGTGCAACACCTTCGTCTTTCCCGAGACCGCGCTGCAAATGCTGGAGCGGCGGCAATGCACCGGCATTGCCGGCGTCCCTTCGACGTATCAAACGCTCCTGCGCAACTCGACATTCAAGCGCCGCCGGTTTCCAGGCCTCAGAAAGGTGCAGCAGGCGGGCGGAAGGCTACAGCCCGTCCTGATACGAGAGTTGGCGGACGCGGCGCCGCAGGCCAGGGTCTTCGTCATGTACGGGCAGACGGAGGCGACCGCCCGGCTCTCCTACCTGCCGCCGGAGATGCTGGAGAAGAAGCTCGGCTCGATCGGCAAAGGAATTCCGGGAGTTCAACTGCGCGTGGTCGACGACTCCGGACGGGACGTGAGGCCGGGGGAGTCCGGCGAGATAGTGGCGGCGGGAGGCAACATCGCGCCCGGGTATTGGGGGGATCCGGAGGCCTCGGCCGCCAGGTTCTCCGGAGGCGAGCTGCGCACCGGGGATATCGCCACGGTAGACGAGGACGGCTACATCTACCTCCTGGGCCGCAAGAGCGACTTCATCAAGACGTTGGGCCACCGGGTGAGCAGTGAGGAAGTCGAGGCGAAGGTTCTGGAGGTTCCCGACGTGGTGGCCGCGGCAGCCGTCGGTCTTCCCGACCCGCTGCGGGGGGAGGCCATCGTCGTGTTCGTCGCCTTGCGGAAAGGCTCGCGGATCACGATGGAGTCGGTGCTGGATCACTGCCGCAGATCCATGGCGCGGCATCTGGTCCCCACCAGGCTGATCGAGATTGACAGCCTGCCCGTCAACAGCCACGGAAAGGTAGTGAAATCCGTGCTGAGAGAGCGCGCCGGGTCCCATGGGGACGCCGTCTGACCGGGCGGGCGAATCCGCAGGCCGCCTTTCGCCATAGATCATTCCCCCAAGAGATCTGAGCAAACATCCCCCCTCTGCGGGGGGGCGCTGCGCTCAAGAATCAGCGGGTTTCCGCCGATGGAGTCCGTGGAGCCGGCGGACCCGGCGAACTGAGATATCGGGTTGCGAGGTAAGGGTGGCTCGATCCGCGCCGCCTGTCTGCCGGCGCTGAGGGAGGTGGGAACGTGATCATGAGATTCAGCAGGAGTTCGCGCACTGCGGACGAGGAGCTTTGGGGCGCCTATCGCCAGAGATTCAACGAAATCCTGGGGACAGAAGGGAGCAGCATCAACACTGCTCCGGAGCCTCCGGTCGTGGGCCGAGCGGCCGCGGAGCCGGTGGCCCAGGAGCCGGTGCGGGACCGCGAGCGCGAAGCCCCCGCCGCACCACAGGTGGAAAGCAGGCAGGCGCCGGCCGAGAATACCGCCGTCATCGCCGAACCGCCCCCCCCGAAGCCGGTGGAGCCTCCAGCCGACGATGCCGTCAGCGCGGCCGCCTCAAGAGTCGCCGAAAGCCTGATGGAGTTCTGGACGTCCGCCGTAGAGAGAGCCGACGGCAGGCGGCGGGAAGAAGAGATGCGGAGGGAGGCCGCCTCCAGTGAACTGAAGCAGGTGCAGGAAGAACTGGCGGAGCTCCGGGGTGTGGTCGAAGGACAGCAGCGCCTGGTTGAGACGCAGGTGGCAGCGGCGCTGGCCCGCCTGGAGCAGCACCTGGAAGCTCTCGACAAGACCATTCATGTGCAGGCGCAGACTCTCGACCTTCTGGGCTCGTCCGGTGAGCGCATGGAGCAGGCGCAACAGGCCGTCCAGCAGCGTCTCGACGCACAGGCCGGCGTGGTCCGGGAGCTGGCCGGTGCAGTCGCCGACCACCAGCGCCGTTGGCCTCAATACCGTGCGGCCTTGGAGAAACTCAGAGAGCTCACCGAAGCGCCCGGCCATCCCGTGCATCTTCCTGAAAACCTCTGACGGGCGGCGGCCGGTACGCCCTCGTAGAATGGGGGGGTGGCTTCCGCCGGCTTTGAGATCGTCGCGACGTGCCCGGCGACGGGCGCGCGCGCCGGTCTGCTGCACACGGCGCACGGAGTGGTCGAGACGCCGGTTTTCATGCCCGTCGGCACGCAGGGCACGGTCAAAGGACTGAGTCCGCGTGAACTGGCCCAGGACCTGGACGCCAGGATCATTCTCGCCAACACCTACCATCTGTACCTGCGTCCTGGACACGAGACGGTGCGCCGGCTGGGGGGCCTGCACCGCTTCATGGGCTGGGACCGCGCCGTTCTGACCGACTCGGGAGGCTTCCAGGTATTCAGCCTGAGCGGCCTGCGCAAGGTCAACGACCACGGCGTGGTGTTCCGCTCGCACCTGAACGGCGACGAGCACCTGTTTACGCCGGCCTCCACGGTGGATGTCCAACTGGCGCTGGGGAGCGACATCCTCATGGCGCTGGACGAGTGCCTGGAGTACCCGGCATCGCACGAGACCGCGCGGCAGTCGGTCCGCCGCACCGTGCGCTGGGCGGAGGAGGCGTGGCGGCACTACCAGGACAGGGTGAGGGCGCGGCAGGAGGAGGCCGCCGGCGCCTTGTTTCCCATTGTGCAGGGGTCCATGTACGCGGACCTCAGGCGGGAGTGCGCGGCGCGCCTAGTCGAACTCCGCGCCGGCGGCTACGCGATCGGAGGCCTTTCGGTGGGCGAACCGCGGGCGCTCAGCCTGGAAATGGTGGATGCGACCGTCCCCCTGCTGCCTCTCGACCGCCCGCGCTACGTCATGGGAGTCGGGTTACCCGAGGAACTGCCGGAGTACGTGGCCCGTGGGGTGGACATGATGGATTGCGTGATGCCCACCCGGAACGCCCGGAACGGTTGCCTGTTCACCTCCCGGGGGCGGGTCACCATCAAGCAGGCGAGATACAAGGACGATGCAGCCCCGGTGGACGAAGACTGCTCCTGCTACACCTGCCGCCGGTTCTCCCGGGCCTACCTGCGCCACCTGTTCCTGGCCGGCGAGATCCTGTTCGCCAGCCTCGCCACCCTCCATAACCTGAAACGCTACCTTGACATCGTGCGTGAACTGAGGCAGTCTATAATACTTGGTATCTTCCCCCAGACCGCGCGGAGACTGTCCGCCCCGCCGCGGGGGGGAGGGTGAGGAAGTTTGCCTGCATCTGCCCCAGCATTAGATCCCGAGGGTCAGTGAACGGTCCGCACCTGGCCGTCGCAGGCACGAGGCCGATTGTGGTTCCAGCTTTACTGTTGCAGACGCCCGCCCCGTCCAATCCGGTGATGGGATTCCTTCCCATTCTGCTGATCTTCGCCATCTTCTATTTCTTGCTCTTTCTGCCCATGCAGCGGCAGAAGAAGCAGCAGCAGAGGATGCTCAAGGAGTTGCAGGCAGGCAACGTGGTGGTGACTACCGGCGGCATCGTGGGCACGATTGTGGCGATCGATGCGGACGCCATCGTGTTGCGGGTGAAGCCGGATAACATCAAGCTCCAGATCGCACGCAGCGCCGTCGCGGCCCTGGTACCGGAGAAAAAGGACTGACCCGGGTATGGACAGGAAGCTGATTGGCAGGACCGCCGTAATTCTGGCGCTGGTTCTCGTCTGCGTGGTGGGAGTCATCGGCCTGCCGAGGTCGGTGGACGGTCTCAGAAGCAACCTCGGCCGGAACATCAAGCTCGGGCTGGACCTCAGGGGCGGCAGCCATCTGCTGCTTCAGGTGCAGGTACAGGACGCCATGAAGGTGGAGGCGGACCAGACCATCCAACTGCTCCGCGAGGAATTCCGCAAGGCCGGCGTGGACTTCTCGGCGATGGATCGCAACGACCCCGCCACGATCGCCGAGGCCGATTCCATCCAGATCAACATCCACGGGGTTCCCGAAGCCAAATCGGGGGACTTGCGCCGGATCATCTCCGAACGCTACCCCAACTGGGTGCTGACGCCCGTCAGTTCCAGCCAGTACCGGCTGAACCTTCGCCCCACCGAGTTGCTGACCCTGAAGCGCGACACGGTGGAACGGACCATGCGGACGATCGAGCAGCGGATCAACGGTCTCGGCCTCACCGAGCCGACCATACAGGGACACGGGCGCAGCGACGCGGAGTACGAGATTCTGGTCCAGCTTCCCGGCGTCGACGACCCGGCGCGCGTGAAGAGCATCATGCAGACCGCGGCCATGCTGGAGATCACCCTGGTGCGGGACGGCCCCTTCGCCAGCCCCGACCAGGCCATGGCCAAGACCGGCGGCGTCTTGCCCCTCAATACCAGGCTGGTGCGCACGGCGCCGGGCAGGGAGTCGGAGCCGCGCTGGTACCTGGTGGACCGCTCCCCCGCCATCACCGGCCGCGACCTGCGCAACGCCCGGCCCGGGCGGGACGAGTTCCAGCGCTGGGAGACGGACTTCACCCTGACGCAGGATGGAGCGCGGCGCTTCGGCCGTTTCACCGAGAGCAACATCGGGCAGCCGCTGGCGGTAGTGCTCGACAACCAGATCCACAGCGTGGCCAACATCCAGAACCGGATCAGCGATTCGGGCCGCATTACGGGAATCGGGGGAGAGCAGGAGGCATCCGACCTGGCGCTGGTGCTCCGGGCGGGATCCCTGCCTGCGGGAGTGGTCTACCTGGAGGAACGGACCATCGGTCCTTCGCTGGGCGCCGATTCCATCCGCCAGGGCGTGCTGGCGGGCCTGGTGGGCATTGCGATGGTGATCCTGGTGATGCTGGTCTACTACAGGAAGGCCGGGGCCAACGCCGTGATTGCGCTGCTGTTGAACGGGCTGATCACGCTGGCCGCCCTAAGCTACTTCAACGCCGTCTGGACCCTGCCTGGAATCGCCGGCTTCATTCTCAGCCTCGGCATGGCGGTCGACAGCAACGTGCTGATCTTCGAGCGGATCCGGGAGGAATTGCGCGCCGGCAAGGGCATCCCCTCCGCCGTGAGCCTGGGATTCGAGCGTGCGTTTCTGACCATCATTGACACGCACGTCACCACGGTCGTAGCCAGCGCGTTCCTCTTTATGTTCGGCACGGGGCCGGTGAAAGGGTTCGCCATAACGCTGGTGATAGGACTGGTGGCCAACCTGTTTACGGCCGTGTTCGTCTCGCGTACCATATTTGACTACTCGCTGTACCGGAACCCGCGCATGGCGGAACTGAGCATATAGGCCTGAGAATGATCAAAATCTCGGTTATTGCGGCCGCGCGGGAACCAGGACGCCGCCGCCGGTGTCTAATCCGGCAGAGCGGTGAAAAGACTGCTTAGATGGAACTCTTCAAGCCGACGAATATCGACTTCCTCAGCAAGCGCTGGTTGGCGCTGAGCCTGTCCGCGGCCTTCATAGTGGCGAGCATCGTGAGTCTTATCGTCCGGGGTGGTCCGAACTACGGAATCGACTTCCGGGGGGGGACCCTCGTCTACGTCAAGTTCGCCCAAACGCCGCCGATCGACCGGATCCGCAGCCTGATCTCCTCCAAGGTGCAGGGCGAAGTCACCGTGACCACGGTGCAGGACGTTGCCGGGGCGCAGGCCGACGAGATCGTCATCGGCACCGAGCTCCGTGACGAAGGGCAACTGGACGCCGCCCGCCGGACAATCACGCAGACCTTGCAGCAGCAGTTCGGGGGCGCGGGCGAAAAGCTGGATGTCAACAACGCCAGCCGCCAGGAGATGATCGACCGCCTGCGTGAGCCGCTCCAGAGGGCCGGAGCGGGACTGTCCGAAGAACAACTGGAGAAGCTGGTCGACAACCTGCGCGCGTTCCGGGATAAGAGCCGCTCCGGGCTGCTGCGCAGCGTCGACGAATTCAGCGCGGTGCCGGGAGTCACGCCGGCCGTGATGGGCGCCCTCAAGCAGGAGCTGGCGGCGGGCGCTTTCGCCATCCGGCAGGTGGAGATCGTCGGGCCTAAGGCCGGCGCGGATCTCCGCCGGCAGGCCATCATGGCGACCCTGTACGCCCTGGGCGGAATGCTGGTCTACGTCGCCTTCCGCTTCGAGTTGCTCGCGGGCGTAGCGGCGGTGCTGGCGATCATCCACGACACGGTCATCACGATCGGCTTCTTTTCTTTCTTCAACCGCGAAATCTCCCTGACCGTGATCGCCGCGCTGCTGACCTTGATCGGCTACTCGATGAACGATAAGATTGTGATCTTCGACCGCGTTCGCGAGAATCTGAAGGCGGTGCGGCGGGGTTCGCTCGAGCAGTTGATCAACACCAGCATCAATCAGACGCTGAGCCGCACCCTGTTGACGGCGGGGCCGGTACTCCTGTGCACGATTGCGCTATACTTTCTGGGCGGGCCGGTCCTGAACGGGATTGCGTACGCCCTGTTCATAGGAATCATCGTAGGTACGTACTCCTCCATCTTCGTGGCCAGTTCGATCCTGGTCTTCTGGGAGAACTTCCAGGAGCGCAGGCGAGTGGCGGCCCGCGCCGGGGCGGCTGCGGCGCGGGATAAAGGATCGCGCAGTGACCTGAGCCGGGGGGCGCCAGGGCCCAAGGCTAAGAAAGGGTAGCAAACATGTTCGAACAAACCTTCGTGGAAGGGACGGTTAAGACCAAAACTCCGTTCACGGTGATGGCATCGTTCATCTTCCAGTGCATCTTGGTGGGCGTCGCCATCCTCATCCCACTCATTTACACGGACACTCTGCCCACGGCGCAATTGACCAGTTTCCTGGTCGCGCCGCCGCCGCCGCCGCCTCCGCCGCCGCCGCCGGAAGCGGCGCCGGTGGTCAAGGCGGTCCGGGTGATTCCGCGGCAGTTTGACGCCGGACGCCTCATGGCGCCCAAGAGCATTCCCAAAGAGATCGCCATGATTCAGGAAGACGAACTGCCGCCACCCACTCCCGCTACCGGCGTGGTCGGCGGCGTGGTGGGAGGGTTTGGAGGCGGAGTGATCGGCGGCATCATCGGATCCGTTCCGATGGCGGCGCCGCCGCCGCCGCCGGAAGTGAAAGCCGCGCCGAAGTCCCTGGTTCCTCAGCGCATCCCTGTCGGCGGGAACGTGCAGCAGGCCAAGCTGGTCAACCAGCCCAAGCCTCAGTACCCGCCGCTGGCGCGGCAGGCGCGCATCCAGGGAACCGTGCGGTTCACCGCCATCATCGGCGTGGACGGCAGGATTCAGAATCTGACCCTGGTGAGCGGCCACCCCTTGCTGGTTCCGGCCGCCCAGGCGGCAGTGAAGGAGTGGGTGTATCAGCCGACTCTGCTGAACGGCGAGCCGGTCGAGGTGGTAACGCAAATTGACGTGAACTTCACCTTGCAGTAGATTCGGACTGTAAGGATCAGGACTAAATTCAACTCGCAGGAGAGAAAAACATGTTGTTGCAATTGCAGGTTTGGTCGTTTCTGCTGCTCCAGGAGGCGGTAGGTTGGGACGTCCGCTCCATGTGGGCTCAAATGGGCTGGATGGCGAAGGCGGTCGTGATCATCATGTTCATCATGTCCGCAATTTCCATCGGCGTGATGATCGACAGGTACCTGGCGTATCGCGGCGCGCGGAATCAGTCCCGCCTGTTCGCGCCCGCCGTGGCCGGAGCCTTGCGCGACGGCAAGCTGGACGAGGCCATCAAGATCGCCGACCGTTACAAGAAGAGCCATCTGGCGAAGGTCGTCGTGGCGGGTTTGCAGGAATTCCGGGTCCACCAATTGAGCACGGAGATTCCCGGCGAAGCCGTGGACGCCTCTCGTAGAGCTCTGGAGCGCGCCAGCGCCATCGTGCACGCCGAACTGAAGCGCGGCGTCTCGTCGCTGGCGACCGTCGGGTCCACGGCTCCGTTCGTGGGACTGTTCGGGACGGTGGTGGGCATCATCAACGCGTTCCGCGGCATTTCGACCGAAAAGTCAACCGGTCTGGGCGCCGTGGCCGGCGGTATTTCCGAAGCGCTGGTGACCACCGCTATCGGTCTGTTCGTGGCTATCCCGGCCGTCTGGATGTACAACTACTTCTCCGGGAAGATCGAAGCCTTCGACGTGGAAATGGATAACTCCAGTTCGGAGTTGATCGACTATTTCCTGAAGCGCAGCCAGAAGGCGGCCGGCGCCCCCAAGTAAGGTGGCGGATCGGAAGCAGTTGCCACGGATCCGGCGAGTTGGATAGGCCTTGCGGCGAGGCGCCTTGCGGCGTCTCGCCGGAGCGCCTCCAACGACGCACGGGGCCAGGAGGTAAGGAAAGATGCCAAAACAAAAGTCGCCACCACCGGTTTCCGCCATCAACGTGGTGCCCATGGTGGACATTATGCTGGTCATGCTCATCATTTTCATGGTCGTTACGCCCATGCTCACCAAGGGCATCAGCGTGGACATGGTGAAGACCAGAAACCCGATCGCGATGCAGGACGCGGACAAAGACGACGCCATCCTGATCGCAGTCACTCGGGAAGGCAGGACGTACTTGAGCACCCAGGCGATGAGTCCCGAGGACCTGCCCGCCAAAGTGCGGGATCTCCTCGTGAACCGTCTGGATCGGACGGTCTATATCCGGGCCGACGCGCGGGCGCGCTACCAGGCGGTGGTGGATGTTATCGACAACCTGCGCGCGGCGGGCGTCGACCAGTTGGGTCTGCTGACGGAGTTGAGCCACGACGCTAAGAAGGAAGCCACCCCGTAGGCAGCCCACCCGGCAGATCCGGCCGGGCCGGAACGCCGCCGGGTTGTTAGGTTTGAGAGAGAAAAAAGGAGTATCGCTATGGGAATGACAGTGCCGCAAGCGGGTTCAGGCGTGCAGTGCGAGATGAACGTGGTACCCTTGATCGACGTCCTGCTGGTGCTGCTGATCATCTTCATGGTCATCACGCCCTTGACGCCGAAGGGCCTGGATGCGCTGGTGCCCCAGCCGCCTCCTCCGGGCATGCAGAGTCAGGCTGACAACATCCGTACCGTGGTCATCGTCCTTAACCGGGACGGCACCATGCAGATCAACCAGGATCCGATCGATGAGGCCAACTTGGGGGCGCGCCTGTCGGACATCTTCAAGACGCGCGCCGAACGCGTGGTGTTCGTCAAGGGCGACCCCGACCTCGAGTATCAGAGAGTCGCCCGGGCGATCGACATCGCGAAGGGCGCCGGCCTCGATAAGATCGGCCTTATGACGGCCAAGGTAGAGGCCGGCCAGTAAGCCGGCCGGGAGTTCTCTGGCCGCGGCTTTGTACTAGGAGCTCGTATGAACTGGAAAACTACTTCCATATTGCTGGTCGCGCTGCTGGTCCTGCTGACCCTGGCGGGCGCGGGATGCGAGAAGCTCAAGGCTCGCGATCAGTTGAACAAGGGCGTTCTTGCTTTCAAGAACGGCATCTATCCCGTTGCCGTGGAGCACTTCAAGACTGCGGTGGCGCTGGATCCGACCTACCCCGTGGCCAAGGAGTATCTGGCCATGGCGTACTACATGCAGTATGTCCCCGGCGCGATATCCGAGGAGAACGAGCGCATGGCGAAGATGGCCGAGGACGGGTTCATGCAGGTCCTGTCGGAGGACCCCAACAACGCCGTAACCATGGCGTATCTCGCCCAGCTCAAGTTCCATCAGAAGAAGCTCGACGAGGCGGAGACCTGGTACCGGAAACTGGTTTCCATTGACCCCAACAACAAGAGCGCCTACTACACCCTGGGTGTGATCGCATGGACCAAGTCCTTCACTCCCAGGATGGAGAAACGCGCGGAGTTGGGGATGCGCCCGGATGATCCGGGTCCGATCAAGGATAAGAAGGCCAGGGAAGAACTGAAGGCGAAGTACCTTCCGGTCATCGAGGCGGGCTTGCAGGACCTCAACAAGGCCCTGGCGCTCGACAAGGAGTACGACGATGCCATGTCATACATGAACCTCCTCTACCGGGAACGGGCGGACCTGGCGGACACCCCCGCCGCGTACAAATCGGACGTCGAAGTCGCCGACCAGTGGATCGACAAGACGATGGCGACCAAGAAGATCAAGGCCGCCCGGGAAGCGCCCAAGTCCGCGATGTAGCGCGCCTTAGCCTCATTTCGCCCTCTTTTATCCGCTATAATACTTGCAGCGGGCGGCCTCAGGGCCGCCCGCTGCATGCCTCATGTCCTCGGACCCCAGTGCGGCATTCTCCCCGGGCGACGAGGCACCCCTGCCACGGCCTGACTTAGAAGGCGCCTTCCGCGCCTTGGCCGACCGCGTCCGGCTCGTCCGGCCCAAAGAGGACCTGGCTCCCCTGGAAAGCGCCTATCGCTTCGCGGCTGAGCGCCACACCGGGCAGTTCCGCCTTTCGGGCGAGCCCTATATCAGCCATCCCCTGGCCGTCGCCGGCATTCTGGCGGAAATGAACATGGACGTCGTTTCGCTCCAGACGGCCCTTCTCCACGATTTATTGGAAGACACCGACACGCGGTTGGAGGAGATCGAGAAGCGTTTCGGCCGGGAGGTCGCCCGTTGCGTGGACGGCGTGACAAAGCTGCGCAAATTGCAGTTCTTCACGTCCGAGGCGCGTCAGGCGGAGAGCTACCGGAAGATGTTTCTGGCGATGACTGACGACGTGCGGGTCATCATCGTCAAGCTGACGGACCGGCTCCACAACATGCGCACCATCGGCAGCCTGCCCCGGGAAAAGCAGGAGCGCATTGCGCGGGAGACGCTGGAGATCTACGCCCCCATCAGCCACCGCCTGGGCATGGGCAAGATCCGCGGGGAACTGGAGGATCTGGCCTTCACGGTCCTTGAACCGGAGGCCTCGGCGGATCTGCTGCAACAGATCGAATCGCGACGCCACGAGATCGAGGCTTTCCTGGCCGGCATCCGGCGCTCGGTAGAGGAGACGCTGCGCCAGGAGGGCATCCCCGCGCGGGTATCGGGGAGAGTGAAGCGGGTCTACTCCATCTATCAGAAGATGCGCCGGCAGAAGGTTCCGCTCGACCAGGTTTACGACCTGCTGGCGCTGCGCATCGTTACGGACTCGGTCAAGAACTGCTACGCCGCGCTGGGCGTGATCCACAACGAGTGGCACCCCATTCCCGGACGCATCAAGGACTTCATCGCGATTCCCCGCCCCAACATGTATCAGGCGCTGCACACGTCCGTGATCGGTCCGGGCGGGCATGCGTTCGAGGTGCAGATCCGTACCGAGGAGATGCACCGCGTCGCCGAGGAGGGCATCGCCGCGCACTGGAAATACAAGGAGGGGCACACAGGGCCCGGCCAGGACGACCAGCGGATCGCGTGGTTGCGGCAACTTGTCGAGTGGCAGGGGGAGATGCAGGACCCCGGCGACTTCCTCTCAACGCTCAGGGTCGATCTCTATCCGGAGGAGGTCTGCTGCTTCACGCCCCGCGGGAAGGTGATCGTCCTGCCGCGGGAGGCGACACCCATCGACTTCGCCTACGCCATCCACTCCGACGTGGGCCACTCCTGCGTGGGGGCCAAGGTCAACGGCCGCATTGTTCCACTGCGTTACGCCCTCCGCAACGGCGACGTGGTCGAGATCCTGACCCAGGCCGGCCACATGCCGAGCAAGGACTGGCTGGCGCTGGTGAAGACGTCGCGCGCGCGCAACAAGATCAAGCACATCGTCAATCTCAACGAGCGCGCCAAGGCGGTGGAGATCGGCGTCAAGTTGCTCGAAAAGGAGGCGCGCCGACTGGGACTTTCTCTCCAGAAGGTGGGGAAGACTGACCTGGAGCGGGCCGCTTCGGACCACGGGTTCGGCAAGGTCGAGGACCTCCAGGCGGCGCTGGGATACGGCCGCCTGTCGGCCAGGCAGGTGCTCCAGAAACTGGCGCCGCAGGATGACGCCGCCGCGCCTGCCGGACAGATCAAGGGCGCCGCCGGCCTGCCCACACCGGCCCAGATTGCGTCCCCCCCCGCCGGCGACCTGGTTTTGAAGGTTAAGGGGGCCGACGATCTGCTGGTCTACCGCGCCAAGTGCTGCGCCCCCATTCCCGGGGATCCCATCGTGGGGTATGTCACCCGCGGCAAAGGCGTCGCGGTGCACTCCAGCTACTGCTCCAATGTTCAGAACCTGCTTTACGAGGCCGAACGCAAAATCGACGTGGAGTGGGCCCGCAGCGCCTCCGAGGCGTTCCCGGTCAGGATGCTCGTGCACACGGACGACCGTCCCGGAATCCTCCACCTGCTGACCAACGTGCTGGCCGGCGAGGAGTGCAACATTCGGAACCTGGACGCGCGGCCCGACGATGCCCGCAACGGAGACGGCGCCGTCATCGAGATGACCGTGGACGTGAAGGAGAAGAGGCAACTGGACAGGATCGTCTCCGCCATGCGCCGCCTCTCCGGGGTCCGCGACGTCGAACGGACACTGTAGAGAACACCGCCGGAGCGCCAATGACGCCTCAGCCCGCAGATCCTGAACACATCGCCGTTTCCCGGACCCGGGGAATCATGATCGACTGGAAGGACGGCCACCACAGCCAGTACAGCCTGCGCTACCTTCGCGACCGCTGTCCCTGTGCTTCCTGCACCGGCGCCCACGGCGGCACGCCCGAAAAGGGGGCCGCGTCTTCGCCTTTCGAGATGTACAAGCCCGCGCTCAAGATCGAATCGGTCGAGGCGGCCGGCAGTTACGCCATCTCAATCGCCTGGAACGACGGGCACCGCACGGGTATCTATACCTACGACTACCTGAGATCCATATGCCCGTGCCCGGAGTGCACGGCGCCGGAGCAGGAGAACAGCGGGCCGCGGCAGGAATAGAAGGCTAAGCGGTTATAGCAGCCGGAAATTGACTTCTACTTGGGCAGCCACGGTCACGGGCTTGCCGTCCTTGCGGCCGGGTTGGAAGCGCCACTTCATCACCGCTTCGATGGCCTTTTCGTCCAACCCCATCCCTAGCGGACGGATCACCCTGGGATTCTGCGGCAGCCCGCGTTCGTTGACCTCGATGTAGAGGATCACGGTCCCCATGTACTTCGCCTTGCGGGCCTCTTCGGAGTACTCGGGCTCGATCTTGTAGGTCACAACGGGGTAAGAGACTCCCCCGCCCGCGCGGTACACGCCGCCACCGAATCCGCCGCCTTCTCCGGGGCCAAATCCTGGGCCGCTACCGGGGCCAACGCCGCCTCCCCGGCCCGATCCAATGCCCCCTCCCGAACCCGGACCGCTGGAGGGAGGACCGATGCGGCCCAGCGGATCGCCGAATTGGGCCATGTTGATCTGCGGAAGGTTCACGTCCGGCGGGACCACGATCGTAGGCTCCATCACCAGTTTGGGGTTCGGGTTGGTGACGACCGCCGTCGGCGGCGTGAACTGGCGGGGAGCGACCCTCGGCAGTTTCCCCTTGCTGGCGGGCAGCGGGTCGCGGGCGCCGCCGCCACCGCCGCCGCCCGTCTGTTTGGGCTTTGGCGTTTGAGGGATGTAGGGAGCAATATCAGGCGCGATGAGCGTGACCGCCTGCTTCATGTGCATCTGGACTCTCTCGTTCGTCGCGAGGGAGAAGGCAAGGGCGACCACGGCCACGTGGATCGCCACCGAGGTCACGTAGGATTTCTTCTGGTGCCCGTAGAACCCCCAAATATCCCTGACCTGCACGGGCTTCGACGTCACCTGCAGCGGCGGCAGTTTGGGGGGGAAGAACGCGTCCCTAAGGCCCGTCCAGAGAGAGACAAACAGGCCTCCCGGAGTCGCCTCCACCCCAAGGGCCTTGAGGTGGTCTTCGGGAGTGAGCAGAGGCAGGTCGTCTGCCTTGCCCTCCTCTTGAGGCCGAAGTCCGGTGTCCTGATCTGACATTGGGTGTGCCTGTTACGCTCCCAGTTCTCACGCCGGGCGAGACGCAAATGTCACGCCCTGTCCATTTAGATGGAATGGGCATCCGAGCCGTTCCATCGAATTACCGATTTCCATCGGCCCGTCCTACGAAAAAGTGTACCACAGGGAGAGCGTCATCCTGACAGCGGCGTGGACCGGTACGGCTTCCAGCGCGTCGTCGCGAAGGGGTAGCAGTCAAAGAGGTTACCCACATGCGCGCATGCGCCCGGCGTGAGAATTTCCGGCCCCCGGACCACAACAGTATGTATTGCCACTGTTCTGCACCCGGAGCGCCGCAGTCTACGGCATCGACGCCCACCTCATCGATGTGGAAGTCGACCTGTACGCGTCCGGCTCCGCCAAGGACTTCATCACCGTCGGCATGCCCGACACCGCCGTCCGTGAGAGCCGCGAACGCATCAAGAGCGCCCTGCTGAACTCCGGCTTCGGGTATCCCAACAAGGCGGTCACCATCAATCTGGCTCCGGCTAACGTGCGCAAGGAGGGGGCGGGCTTCGACCTGCCCATGGCGGTGGGCATCCTCGGCGCCATGGGCATGGCGTCCAAGACCAACGGACGTCTGCTGGTGGGGGAGCTCTCTCTGGACGGCGGCATCCGCCCCATCCGCGGAGCGTTGTCCATCGCCGCCTGCGCCCGTCAGCATCGTATGGACAGCGTGGTGGTGCCGGCCGAAAACGCGGCGGAAGCCGCGGTGGTTGAGGGCGTGCGCGTTTTCGGGGTACGGCACATTTCCGAAGTCGTGGCGTTGCTGGAAAACCCCGGCAGGTTTACGGCGGCGTCACCGGCGCCAGCAGCCGGCCCCGAAGCGGTGAGCGTAACTCCGGACTTTCTGGAAGTGCGCGGCCAGGGGACGGCGAAGCGGGCGCTGGAGGTGGCCGCCGCGGGCGTCCATAACGTGCTGATGATCGGCCCTCCGGGCTCGGGCAAGACAATGCTGGCCAAGCGCCTGGCCGGAATCCTTCCGCCGCTGACGCTGGAAGAGGCGATCGAGACCACCAAGGTCCACAGCGTGGCGGGCTGCCTGCCGAAGGGCGCGGGGTTGCTCTCCGGGCGTCCCTTCCGCGCGCCGCACCACACGGTCTCCGACGCGGGACTGATCGGCGGCGGGATGGGAATTCCCCGCCCCGGAGAGGCCAGCCTGGCCAACCACGGCGTTCTGTTCCTGGACGAGTTCCCGGAGTTCCCGCGCCATGTGCTGGAGTTGCTGCGGCAGCCGCTGGAAGACGGTTCGGTGACGATTGCCCGGTCCAGCATGACGCTCTCGTTCCCCGCCAGTTTCATGCTGATCGCGGCCATGAACCCCTGTCCGTGCGGCTTTCATGGGGATACCACCAGGGAGTGCCGCTGCACGGGCGGCATCATCCAAAGATACCTGAGCAAGATCTCCGGGCCGCTGTTGGACCGCATCGACCTGCACATCGAGGTGCCCGCGGTGCCGTACAAAGAGCTGCGCGCCAGAGAGGCGGGCGAGTCATCGGCGGACATCCGGCGCCGTGTCGAGCGGGCTCGCGCGGTTCAGCAGGCGCGGGGCTTCTACAATTCCCGGATACCTTCCCGCCTGCTCCGAAAGCTCTGCGAGTTGGACGACGCCGGCGAGCGCACCCTGGAGATGGCCGTGCGCCGCATGGGTCTTTCAGCCCGCGCCCACGACCGCCTGCTCAAGGTCTCCCGCACCATCGCGGACCTGGGCGGCTCGGAGGCGGTCACCGCCAAGCACGTCGCCGAAGCCGTCCAGTACCGCAGCCTGGACCGGAACTACTGGAGTTGAAGAGGCTTCTGCCGCAGGGACAGGAACCGCCGGAGCCGGGGGAACGCCTCGCTCAGACGCGCCCGCCGTGCATTCCGATCCATTCCTGGGTTTCATCCCAGGAAAGCAGCCCCGCGACGGAACCGACGCGCCGGACCGAAAGCGCACCCACGGCGTTGGCGAAACCGGCCGCGTCCCGCAGAGGCAGGCCGCGATGCAGCGCCGCTATGAATCCGCCCGCGAAACAGTCGCCCGCGCCTGTGGTATCCACAACGTCCACATTGAACGCCGGCGCTGAGAACTCCCCGCCGGAGGCCAATACCAGGCACCCCTGAGGCCCCAGTTTCACGACCACGGTTCCGGCGCCCGCCTCCCTCAAGGCCCTCGCCGCCTGACTCGGGTCTTCCAGGTTCGTAAGCATGTGGGCCTCCTCTTCGTTCACGAAGAGCAGATCCACATACGGCAGGCAAGGCCCCACGTCCAGAATCCACCGTCCCTGGCTGTCCCACGCCGCATCCAGCGACGTTTGCAGGCCGGCGGCGCGGGCCCGCCGCAGGCTCTCGGCGGCATGAGGGCGGAAGGCGGGCAGCGAGAACGGGTTCGCCACGTGGAACCGCGTGACGCCCTGCATCCGGCTCCTGCTGAACTCGACCGGCTCGGGGAGGGCGTGGAGATTCACGCCGGGCTTGTGCAGGAACAGGCGGTTCCCGTCGGACCTCACCAGGGCAATGGTCGTCGCCGACGCGCCCCACGCGCGGCCCACCGGACCCGTGTCCACCCCCGCGCTGCGCAGTCCGGCGAGCATCTCGTCGCCGTAGTTGTCGTCGCCGACAACGGAGACCAGCCGGACGGGCACTCCGAGGCGCGCCAGCGCGTAGCTGGTATTCGCCCCGTTCCCGCCCATGCTGTGCCCAATGGTCTCCACCCAGGTGGTTGCGCCCCAGCGCAGTTGATCCACGGGATGCACCAACATGTCGAAGACCACGTTACCCGTACATAGAACACCTGCCGGCTGAGCGAATGGCATAGGCTATTGCGGATCTCTCAGTATACCTTCCAGAAACTCACGCCCGACGGGCCAGCGCCCCAGGACCCGGCGGTCCACCCGGTTGAAGACGCCGGCGGCGAGCACTCCGCTCAAGTCCCGGGGGTTCGGAGCCTGGTGCTCCCGCGCGATCATGCCCTTGAGGAGGCTGGTGAGCCCGGACAGTTGGTCGGACAGCGCCGAAGCCTGGCCGGCGGAGGGACACGTCGCGTCCAGTTCGATGACGGCGCCTCCATTGGAAAGCGCGAGCGCAAGGCTCACCTGCTCGGCGTCCGCCATGGTCCGGGCGAAGAGGCGGGTGCCCGTGGGCAAGTCCTCTCTCTCCCGGAGCACCGCGGAAGGAAGAAGCACCCAAAGAGGCCGGGCCGGTACACCGTGCTCGCGGGCAGAGGACTTGCGTGCGAGTAACCGGGAGGCGGCCCAGTCGTCCGGACCCACTCCCAGCGCCATCACATCCCTGCGCAGCGGGAAGAAAGAGACAGAACGGTCCGGCGTGCTGCCCTCCATGCGGCAGAACGAGTTGCGGCACACGCCTCCTTGCGCGGCCGCGTAGTCCCGCAGTTTACCCCAGTCGAAGCGGCCCCTCAGCAGCATCAGGGTTGTGCCGTTCCCAATCCAGGCCACGGCATAATCGAGGTCCTGCTGGTAATCGAATCCGGTTCCGGCGACGAAAGAGACGTATTCCGGTTCCCGCTCCATCTTGGACCCGCCCAGCGCCTCCAAAATGCCGTTTGAGCGCAGTGCGGCCAGATCGACGCCCAGCACCACGGCCTGTTCCGGCGGCAGGTATTCAAGCAGATCGGCCGGCGTGGCCGTCCGGCGGTCGCGGAGGTACGACAGCCCGACGACGATTCCGGCGCAGGCGGCCACGACCAGCAGCACCACGGCCAGCGGATTCAGGCGGAAGCTCAAACAAGTAGCTTACACCGGCCGGGGGGCCGCCGGTATCCGGCGGCGGAAGGCGCGGCCAGGATCAGGCGCGACGCGCGCGGGACGCGGCGCGCGCTGCTACTATCACGCCCGCGGGCTCCGGCGTGGGGAGGCGGCGGATCGCCGTGAATCCAGCCGCTTTCAGCCACGCCGTGTACTCTGGCTGGCTGTAATTGGCACCTCCGGCGGTCCCGACCAGCATGTTGAGAGAGAAAAGCACAGCAGCGCGGGGGGCGGTCTTGTCCGGCCGGAGAATGAACTCATGCAGCACGAGCCGGCCGCCGGGAGCGAGCGCCGCGTGGACGCGGCGGAACAGGTCCGCATTCTCGGAGGGACTCAGCATGTGGCAGATGGCCGAGACCAGCACCAGGTCGTACCCGGACCCGAGCGCATCCGACCTGAGGTCGCCCGCGCGGACAGTGACACGGCCCGACATGCGAGCCTGCCGGATGTGCCGGCGCGCTATGGGGAGCACCTCCGGACGGTCGAGCACTTCAGCCTTCAGGCCCGGCGCGGCTTTGGCGAAGGCAATGGCGTAAGCGCCCGAACCGCCGCCGACGTCCAGCATCCTCTCCGCTCCCCGAACCCCCACCGCCCGGACCAGGCGAGGCGCCCTCGTAGCGGCGTTGCGGTGCATGGCGGCAATGAAGGCCTCGGTCCCGGCCGGCTGCGATGCGGGTTGATGAGTCCGCCAGACGGACGTTCCTTTTCGGACCGCCTCGGTCAGCGTGGACCACCGGGGCCAGAGATTCACCGTGTGAAGGAAGGCCGCCCGCTCGTTCCGCGGCGGCCGTCCGGTCAGGCAGCGCCGCGTCACCGGAGTGTTCCGGAACGTCTCTCCTTTCTTGCTCAGCGCGCCGATGGCGCAGAGAGCGTTCAGAAGCATCCCGGTCGCGCGAGGGTCCGCGCCAATGCGCGTGGCCACACGGGAAGCATTGGCGCCCTCCCCGACGGCGGAAAACACGTCCAGTTCAATGGCCGTGAGGAGCGCCCGGCTCTCCATGAAGGCGCGCGTTTGCGCCATCAGCTCGCTGTAGGTCACCGCGGCCCCCGATCAGCCGACCTTGGGGAGCGCCGCCAGGGAACGGGCGATCTCCTCATCCGGATGCTCGAAGTCCACAAGGTTGCCGTTCAGGTAGTTGTCGTAAGCCGACAGGTCAAAGTGCCCGTGGCCCGTCAGGCAGAACACGATCACGCGCGGGCGCCCTTCCTCCCGGGCCGCGATGGCCTCGTCGATCGCCGCGCGGATGGCGTGCGCGGATTCCGGCGCGGGAAGGATGCCTTCGGTCTGCGTGAACTGCACCGCGGCATCGAAGACGCCCGTCTGCGCGTAGGCGCGAGCCTCCAGGTAGCCGTGGTGGAGCAGGTGGCTGAGCAGCGGCGCGGCGCCGTGGTAGCGCAGGCCCCCGGCGTGAATCCCCGCGGGCACGAAGTCGTGTCCCAGCGTGTACATCTTCAGCAGCGGCGTGCTCTTGGCCGTATCGCCGAAGTCATAGAGATAGGATCCCTTGGTGAGCGTCGGACAGGCCAGGGGCTCGATCGCCAGAAGACGGACCTTCGAGCCGTTCAGCTTGTCGAGGACATACGGCAGCGCCAGGCCGCCGAAGCTGCTGCCGCCGCCGAAGCAGCCGATCACCACGTCCGGGTCTTCGCCGGCCAGTTGCATCTGGAGCTTGACTTCCTGGCCGATCACGGTCTGGTGCAGGAGGACATGGTTCAGGACACTGCCGAGCGAGTAGTTGGTATCAGTCTTGCCGGCTGCGTCTTCCACCGCCTCGCTGATCGCAATGCCCAGACTGCCGGGAGAGTCGGGATGTTCCGCCAGCACGGCGCGGCCGGCGTTGGTCTTGGGACTGGGGCTGGGGAACACCTCGGCGCCCCAGGTGTTCATGAGCATGCGGCGGTATGGTTTCTGTTCGTAGCTCACCTTCACCATGTACACCGTGCATCCCAGCCCGAACATGCGGCATGCCAGCGCCAGCGCGCTGCCCCACTGCCCCGCTCCGGTCTCCGTCGCGAGCCGGCGGATTCCGGCCTGCTTGTTGTAGTACGCCTGCGCGACCGCCGTGTTGGGCTTATGGCTTCCGGCCGGACTCACCCCCTCGTGTTTGTAGTAGATGTGCGCGGGCGTGCGGAGAGCGGCCTCCAGCCGGCGGGCGCGGAACAGAGGGGTGGGCCGCCAGAGACGATAGATGTCGAGGACTTCGCCCGGCACGTCGATTTGAGGCTGAGCCGAAAACTCCTGTTCAAGCAGTCCCATCGGGAAAATCGGCGCAAGCGCTTCCGGTCCGATCGGCTGCCCCGTCCCGGGGTTCAACGGGGGGGCCAGGGGTTCCTTCAACGCTGGCAGGACATTCAGCCAGACCGCGGGAAGTTGCGTCTCCGGCAACAGGTATTTCGTAAGATGATCCACAGACGGCTCCTAACTAAGAGATGGAAACACTCATTCTATCAACCCGAGCCGGAATTGCGGCGAGGCCCAGGCTGGCCAGCGCACCCGCCTTCTAGCGGCGTTTTTTCCGAAGAAAAGGCGCCGCCACAGCCCACACCATGAGGAACACGAAGACGGAACCTACCACCAGGCTCGACATCGGGGTGTTCCACTTCGGCGGCGTGGGCGCCAGGCCGATCGCCAGGGCTGCCACCGCCGCCAGCACGTGCCAATACCAGGCCTTTGGGCCGGAAAAGTAGAGCACAAGCAACGCCAGGAGTGCGGAAATACTAAACGTCACGACAATCCACGTGGTCATGCATCGATCCTTTCGATCCTCTCATTCTACCCTTGGAACCACAATTGCACCAGTGGCTGTGTGAGCCGGAGATGGATCGAGGAGAAAGTACTGCTACTGCAACAAGGTGCGGCGGAGCGGAAGGGCAGCTTTGCCAGCCGCTGGGTAAAAACTGCACTACGGGCGAGCAGACAGCTCCCGGTGCAGTGCGCCTGATCCGGGTAGGGAGTGGCAATAAAACCATGCTGTACCCTGGAATTTCGAGGATCTCAAAGGAGGTCGTTTACATGAAGCGGTTTTACGCCGTGTCGCTGGTGGTCACCCTGGCCGTCGCCTTGACGGGTCTGGGATGCGCAACCAAGAAGTTCGTTAGAGAGAGTGTGTCCCCCGTCCAACAGCGGGTCGATGACCTGGAGAAGGCCAACAAGCAGCAGGACGCGAGCCTCGCCGAGTTGGAAAAGGGGGTATCCCGGGCCGATGAGCGCGCCCAAACCGCGGACTCCCGCGCCGGAGCCGCCGCCCGCGAAGCCGCCCGGGCGAACGAGCAGGCCGCCGCGGGAATCAAAGACGCGGCCGGTGCGCGTTCCCTGGCGGAGCAGGGCATCAACCGGGCGGGACAGGTGGAGAAGGGTCTCGGCACGCTGGGCGAAAGAGTGGAGAGCCTGGACAACTACAGGCTCGTCACCTCCGAGACGGTGCAATTCAAGCTCGGCCAGGCCAGCCTGACGGACGAAGCCAGGCAGAAGCTCGACGCCCTCGCTTCCAGGGTGAGCGGCATGAAGCGCTACACCATTGAGGTGCAGGGCTACACCGATTCAACCGGCAGCCCGGAGACCAATCTCCGCTTGAGCCAGCGCCGCGCCGAAGCGGTGGTCCGCCACCTCACCCTCGAGGGGAAGGTCCCGCTGTTCCGGGTCCAAACCATCGGTTACGGCGAGGCCAGCCCCGCCGCCGACAACAAGACCCGCGAAGGACGCGAGCAGAACCGTCGGGTGGAAGTGCGGCTGTTCGAAGCCGGATCGTAGGGGCCTGCTTCCCGCATCGCGCTTCCCGCCGCCGGAGCCGGGCCGGCCGGCGGCTTGCCGCCGGTGAGCCGCTACGGCTTGGGGGGAAGCGGGACGAGCATCTGCTCCTTGCGGTAGATCAGCGTGGAGGTGTTGTAGCCGGCGACCTCGAACCCGTGGCCGTGAGTGATGGCGTCGGTCGGGCACGCCTCCACGCAATACCCGCAGAAGATGCAGCGGTTGTAGTCGATGTTGTAGACCTTCGCGTATCTCTCCGCCCCGCTGAACCGCACGGCATCGGTATTGTCCGCCGCCTCGATATAGATGCAGTTGGAGGGACAGGCCGCGGCGCACAGGAAACAGGCCACGCATTTCTCCAGCCCGTTCTCATCCCGCTGGAGCACGTGAACGCCGCGGTAACGTTCCTGGAACTTCGGGGGCTCGTCGGGATAGTTCTCCGTAATCGTGGGAGACATCAACTCCTTGAAGGTGATGCCCATCCCCTTGGCGATGGCCGCCGCGGACTTCAGAACGTCACTGGCGCTTGCCGGCATTCTCCAGGCCCTTCCGACTTCAGTCTAGCAACTTGAGCAACTCGTGCGCCGCCACGAGCACGGGGTCCCGCGCCGGCGCGAAGGGAGGCGAGTAAGCCAGGTCGAGTTGCCCGAAGTCCTCCACGCCCATGCGGCAGGTCAGCGCGGCTGCGATCAGGTTGATCCTCCCGGCCACGCCGGCTTCTCCGATGACGGCGCCGCCGAGCAACCGGTGTGTGCGGCGGTCGGCGGCCAGCGCCACGGTCGTCGGGCGTCCTTTGAAGTACTTCGCGCGGTCGAGCGCCGTGATGCTGACCGATGCCGGCTGGAAGCCCTCCTTACGCGCCATCTCCGGAGAGAGTCCGGTCGCCGCTACGGCGAGATTCACGACCTTGACGATCGACGTGCCGGCCACGCCGCCGAAGCGTTCGCGCGCGCCCGCGGCGCAGGCGCCCGCGATGCGGCCCATCCGGTTGGCGGTCGTGCCGAGCGGGATGTAGGAAGGACGTCCGGTCACCAGGTGCAGGGCTTCCGCGCAATCGCCCGCCGCAAATACGCCTTGAAGGTTGGTCTCCATCCGCTCGTCCACGGCGATGGCGCCCGTGGCTCCCAGCCGCACGCCCGCCGCCGCGGCCAGTTCCACGTTCGGCAGGAGGCCCGTGGCGAGCACGATCATGTCACAGGGGATGTCGTTCACGCGATCCGGCTGCAGGCTGCGAACCGGGCTCTCCAGCCTCAGTTCGATCCCGGCGCGCGCCAGTTCGCCGCGGACGGCCGCGGTGACATCGTCATCGGGCCGCCCGAGCACGTGCCTGGAGGCTTCCAGCAGCGTCACCTCCAGCCCGCGCGCCCGCAGCACGTCCGCGGCCTCCAGCCCGATGTAGCCCGCTCCCACCACCACCACGCGCCGCGGCCGCCGCTCGTCGAGGCGCCGGCGAATCCTCTCGGCGTCGTCGAGCGTGTGCAACGTGAAGGCGTTGAGGAGCGGCGCCGGCCCGGCTACGGAGGTATCGGGGCGTGCGCCCGTCGCGATCACGAGCTTGTCGTAGCCCAGGCGCTCGCCTCCCGCCAGGAGGAGCTCCCGGCGGGCGTGCCGTATCTCGCTCACCGCGGCGCCCGTGCGAATTTCGATGTTGCGCTCGCGCCGCAGCCGTTCGGCGCTGTAAGCCTGCAATTCGCCCGCCGCGGGCACCCGGCCTTCGATGTAGTAAGGCAACCCGCAAGCGGCGTAGGAGATCACGTCCCCCCGCTCGAGGACCACGATCTCCAGCGACGGATCCACGCGCCGCGCCCGCGAGGCCGCGCTCAGTCCCGCGCCCATCCCGCCGATAACCGCCAGCCGCATCGAAACCAATTTATCTCGAAAGCACCGGCCGCCGCCGCCGTCCGCCGGCGGCTATAATGGCTGGAGTATGTGAAAACGTGCGGCCTCGAGGTCCGGTGAGCGCAAGGACGGGCACTGCCCGTCCTGCCGGTAGGCCTGGAGCCGCTAGCAAACAGGGAGTCAAGAAGAACAAATGCGAAAGATACTAAGCGTCACAGGTGCAATTGCTGCGCTTGCCGTTTCTCTCTATGCGCAGACGCTCGGCACGATTACCGGTGAGGTCAGGGATCCTTCCGGCGCCACCGTACCTAACGCCGCCGTGACTGCAACCAACACTGCAACCAACGCGGTTCGCCACACGGTTTCAACCGATCAGGGGCTATACTCCTTTCCGGGCCTTGTCCCAGGCCCCTACGAGGTCAAGGTGGAGGTGACCGGCTTCCGGCCCTCCGCCCGCCGCTTGACGCTCGAGGTCCAGCAGACGGCCCGCGTCGACTTCAAGCTGGAAGTGGGACAGGTGAGTTCAGCGGTAGAGGTCTCCGCCATGGCCGCGCTGCTGGCGACCGAGAACGCCACCGTCGGCACGGTCATCGAGAACCGGCGGATCGTCGACCTGCCGTTGAACGGCCGAAACTTCCTCCAACTGGTGGCGCTCAGTCCGAACGTGAGCTACGGCGTGGGAGGCTCCGGCACCAGCGGGCGCGTGGGCGGCACCCGCACGGGCCAGAACATGGCCATTTCGGGCATGCGCACCGTCTGGAACAACTACACGTTGGACGGGACGCCCAACAACGACCCGAACATCAATTCTTACGTCCTGCTGCCGTCGGTCGATTTCCTGCAAGAGTTCAAAGTCCAGAGCGGCATCTATCCGGCGGAATTCGGGCGTTCGGCCACTCAGATCAACGTCTCCACCAAAGGAGGGACCAACCAGTACCACGGCGCGTTTTATGAATTCGTCCGCAACGACAAGTTCGACGCGAAGTCATACGCCTTCACCGTGGCTCAGTCAACGCAGCCGAAGAACCCGTTCCAGTGGAACCAGTACGGCTTCACGTTCGGCGGTCCGGTGTGGATACCCAAGGTCTACAAAGGCACCGACAGGCTGTTTTTCAACGCCAACTACGAGTGGTTCCGCCAGGTGACGCGAGGCAACGCTTACTACAGCACGCCGTCCTCCGCCATGCGCCAGGGGAACTACGCGGAGCTTTTGCCTGGGAACCAGCTTTGGGATCCGGTGGGGAGGTCTTACGCCGCCGACGGAAAGACCGTCGTGGCCACTCCCTTCTCAGGAAACCTCATCCCCTCCAGCAGGCTTGCGCCGCAGGCCCAGATCATGTGGGAGTTCTGGCCCGAGCCGAACCGCCCCTCGGAGAGCGCCACTCAGCTCGTACGCAACTACTACCAGGTGAATCGCGGCAGGATCAACCGCGACCAGTTCCACCTGAGAATCGATTTCAACGAAAGCTCGACCTCTAGCTGGTTCGGCCGGTTCAGCGAGAGCGACGAGGTAGAGCTGAGTTCGGGAATTTACCTGAATGGCGGCAAGATCATGACGCAGCCGAAACAGTACATGATCGCCAACACCAGGACGCTCTCCCCGACGCTGGTCAACGAGTTCCGCTTCGGCATCACCGATCATTTCAACACCACGGGCCGGGAACTGGCAGGGATCCGAAACGTCGTGGACCAATTGAAGATTCCCGGCTTGACCACGCCGAACCCGGTCACCTGGGGCACGCCCCGGATGACGAACATCGGGAACAGCCTGAGCGGTTTTGGTGATCCGTCCGACGGCCCGTTCGTGATGACCGCCGCCACCTTCCAGGCCTCCGACGGACTGTCGCTCATTCGCGGCCGCCATTCGTTCAAATTCGGAGGCGAAGTGCGCCGCGACCGCTTCAACGAACTGGGCAATGAGTTCGGCCGCGGGTCCTTTGAGTTTCCGGGCACCATGACGCAGAACCCCAACACGAAGGTTGGAGGCTACGCCGCGGCGGATTTCTACCTCGGGTATCCCACCCGGGCGGAGGCCGCGGTGGCGAACGCCTTCCACCAGTTCCGGGCGACGTCGGTGGCGTTTTACGCCGACGATAGCTGGCGCGTCTCCAGCAAGCTGACGCTCAGCCTGGGGCTTCGCTACGAGCTCACACAGCCCTGGAAAGACCGGGCCGAGAAGTACGTCAACATCTACTTCCCGTCCTACTTCTTCCTGGGCATCAAGAACGTGGCCGATCCCAAGCTGCACCCGGTGATGGTCCGGCAAGGCAGCGGCGAGTTCTATGACGGCGTCCCGCTGCGCTACACCAACATTCAGGTAGCTCGGGATGGCCGGCTGGGCGACCGGCTGATGATGACCGACAAGAACAATTTTGCTCCACGGCTGGGGATCGCCTGGAGCCCGACCCAGAAATGGTCCGTGCGGGCGGGCGCCGGCATTTTCTACTCCCAGGAGATCGGCAATGCGCAATTCGACATGTCGCGCACCCTGGCCGGCCGCGTGGACAAGCGGAACAACACCGTTATTCCGTCTTTCACGTGGGGGACCTTCCTCGGCACCGGCGGGGACATCGTCAACATTCCCAATCCGTACACCTGGGCCGCGCAGTACAAGCTCCCAACCACGTTCTCGCTCAACTACATCTTGAACGTGCAGCGCCAGCTCAGCGACTCGACCATGCTCGAAGTCGGTTATGTCGGTTCCGCGTCGCGCCGGCTGCAGAGCCTGTTTGACGCCAACGCTCCTATGCCTTCCGCCGATGGGAGCACACCCGCGTCGCGCGCACCCTTTACCGAGTTCGGGGTGATCCAGATGGTGGACGGCAACGGCCGTGGGATCTACCACGGCGGCAGCCTGAAGCTGAGTCGCCGGATGGCGGCGGGCCTCACCCTGCTCGGCAGCTACACCTGGTCCAAGAGCATAGACACGGCCAGCGGCATCCGTGGCCAGGGTGACGCCCAGTCTCCGAACGACAGCCGCTGCCTGTCGTGCGAACGCGGCGTAAGCGGCTTCAACAAGCCGCACCGTGCCGTGACATCACTGGTCTACGAACTCCCGTTCGGCAAGGGCAGGCAGTTTGGCGCCGCCTGGAATCCCATATTGAACCACATTGCCGGGGGCTGGCAGGTCAGCTCCATCCTTACGTTCGAATCCGGCAATCCCGCCAACGCCAGCAGCCCGGGCGGCAGGAATTCTCTGGCCTACGTCCTCGGAGACCGGCTCAACTGCACGGGCGAGAACTGGCGGCTTCCAAGCGGACAGCGGACGACGGGTCTGTGGTTCAATCGCGGCGCATTCGCGCTTCCCGGCCAGGGCGTGGTGGGCAATTGCGGACGCAACATCCTCATCGGCCCCGGACGCCAGTTGCTAGACGGTTCCATCCAGAAGTCTTTCCGGATTCTGGAAGGGCACTCGATCGACTTCCGCCTGGAGGGCTTCAACGTGTGGAACCACCGGGTCCTGGGGACTCCCGGCACCGGGTGGGGAAGCACGAATCCGGCGGTGCCGTCCGCTACTTTCGGCCAGATCACCGGTACGGCGGCCAGCATGAGGCAGTTGCAGTTCGGCCTGAAGTACGTATTCTGAGGCGTTCGCCTGTAGAGCCCGCCCGCCTTTACGACCCGAGCGCGGGCGGGCTTCCATGCGGTGTGTTAGGGTCTCAGATATGAGGCTGGTAAGCGTGTTGTGCCTGCTCGCCGCGGCCGCCGGCGCGGTGGAACCAGGCTTCCAACCCCTGTTCAACGGCAGGAATCTTGACGGATGGCGGCTGGTGGGCGGCGTGGGCCCCGGCTATCTCGTCGAGGACGGCCGGATCGTCTGCCCCGCCGACGGCGGGGGCAATCTCTTCACCGTGAAAGAGTACGCCGATTTTGTCCTGCGGCTCGAGTTCAGACTGACGGGCGGCGGAAACAGCGGCATCGGCTTGCGTGCGCCTCTGGAGGGCGACGCAGCGTACCAGGGGATGGAGATCCAGGTATTGGACGACCCCGCTCCCATCTACAAGGACATTCAACCGGCTCAACACTGCGGCTCAATCTACGGGGTCTTCGCCGCAAAACAGGGTGCGCTGAAGCCCGTGGGCGAATGGAATGAATACGAGATCGTTGCCGCCGGCAGGCGGATCAGCGTCCGGCTGAACGGAACGCTGGTGGTTGAGGCGGACCTGGACACGGTGAAAGACCCGCAGGTGCTGAGACGCCACCCCGGGCTCGCGCGCACGGCCGGCCATATCGGCCTGCTGGGCCACAAGAGCCACGTCGAGTTCAGAGCGCTGCGTGTTCGGGAGTTGCCCTAACCGCCGGAGATCCCGGCAAGGGATTGGTGGACGGCATGGGATTCGAACCCACGACCCCGGCGTTGCGAACGCCGTGCTCTCCCAGCTGAGCTAGCCGCCCACCGGTGGCTCAACAGACTCCAATATAACACGCGCCCGCCTGCCGCGCTAAAATAGCGCGAGATGGGTCGTTTCAGCCTGGCGCGGCAGCTCGAGAAGATGGAGTCCGACTGGAACCAGCGGGCGAGGGACAACGCGCGTTACTACGTCGCAACCGGGCGCGATGACTGGACCGACGAGGAGTTCTTCCGCTCCGGTCAGGCGACGGTTGAGGAGGAGATCCTCACCGACATGACCAACATCTGCCAGGGGCGGAATCCTCGCGACATGAAGGTCCTGGAGATCGGGTGCGGCGCCGGCCGCGTCACGCGCGCGCTGGCCGGGTTGTTCGGCGAGGTACACGCCGTGGACGTCAGCGGGGAGATGGTCGATCTGGCCCGCGGGGCGCTGGCCGGCTACCCCAACGCGCATGTCTACAAGAACAACGGGATGGACCTGACCGTCGTCCCGGAACTCTCCTTCGACTTCGCCTTCTCCAGCATCGTATTCCAGCACATCCCCAGCCGGGAGATCATCGAAAGCTACGTCCGGGAGGTGCACCGGCTCCTTAGGCCCGGGGCGCTGTTCAAATTCCAGGTGCAAGGGTGCCCGGTAGTGGAGACGTCGCCGGAGGACACTTGGCTGGGAGTCGCCATCACGGACGAGATGGCCGTGGAAATGGCCCTGCGATACGGCTTCGATCCGCGTTACCGGCACGGCGCGGGTGAGCAGTACTTCTGGCTGTGGTATTTCAAGAAGGGCTGACGCCGGCCCCGCGGCTCTTTCCCTGCGGCTTGGACGAGCGGCCCTGCTTCTGCGCCCAGTAGTTCTTCATCCGCTGAGAGACCTTGCGCCGCTCGGCGGGCGGCATGCTCTTTCGCCCGCGGCGCGCCTTACCCCACAGGGCCTCCAGTTTCAAGGCCGCGTCGCCGGGCTTGGAGGCCACCAGTTCCTCCAGAGAGGCGATGGCCTCCTCCAGCCGCTTCTTCTCGGCGTAAAGCTCGCGTATGGCTCGGTAGAGATCCATGCCGGCTCCGGTTCTCTTGGCCGCCAATGCCGTTATGGTAATGCGGACGGCGGCCGCGGCACACCGGAAGTAAAACACCGCCTTGGGGCGGACTCCGCCCCCGGGAGCGTGATCCTCCGGACTAAATGCCTTCTCTAGTTATCCGAGAAGACCGGAGGCTTGGCCGGAACGGTCCACATGTAGACGGTGTGGCCGTCAAGGTCGATCGTCTGCTCGGGCTTCCACTCGCCCATGTCAAAGTCGTGGGACACGATGCGCGTGCCGGGCTTCAGTTTAAGCAGTTTCGGCCGCAGCTTCACGTTCAGCGACGGCAGCAGGTACAGCGTGACGACGGTGGCGTCGTTGAAGTTGTACTCGAACAGGTCGGCCAGAACGAACTTCACTTTCCCGGTCATTCCCTGACGCGCGGCGTTCTCTTCCGACTCCTTGATGCGAACCGGATTGATGTCCACCCCGGTGGCGCGAGCGCCAAGCTTGGCGGCGCTGATCACGGTGCGCCCGTCTCCGCAACCCAGGTCGTAAAGCACGTCGCTTTTCCCGACCTTGGCCACCTTCAGCATTTCATCGACTACTTCCTGCGGAGTAGGCACGAACACGACGTCCGGCTCGCGCAGAGGCTTGTCTTGCGCCAACAAGAACGTCACGTTCACCGCCAGCAACAAAAGCAACAGGCATAGACTCTTCACAGCTCGCATAGCGTTTCTTTCTTCCTTCCTGAATGCGCACAATCCGGGCGCACCATTAGCTTTTCCTTAATAGACTCTGGGGGTTGGATCAACTGGTTCCGTACGCCCGCAAGTATACACCATCCGTGCGCCCGGTGGCGTTCCGTTATACTCGAACTGATGTTGGCCGCCAGGTTCGTCATCGTCGCGTTAGCGCTGGCGGGGCGCGCGCCGGCGGTGGACGGGATTTCCAAAGACGAGTTCCGTGAACGGCGGGCGGCGCTGCGCGCAGTTCTGGGAGACGGGATCACCGTGCCGGCGGGCCGCGTGGCCGGCGAGGCCGATTCCTCCCGGTCGGGCTTTGTCCAGGATTCGAACTTCCTCTACCTGACTGGCCGGCGAGAGCCGGGCGCCGTGCTGCTGCTGCTCCCTCCGTCGGGCGAGATGCTCTTTCTGCCCGCGCGTGACGCTCGCGGTGAGAAGCACTTCGGCCGAACGGCCGCCGCGGACATCGCCGCTGCCACCGGCTTCGAACGGGTTCTTCCGGCCGGGGACTTCGAGTCGCACGTGGCCCGGGCGCTCGGCAGCCGCCTGAACCACCCGGCCGGGCGCCACGTGGGGCTGGACGTACATGACGCCGGCGCTCTCTCTACCTCCGGTCCCCTGGAGCCCGGCATGGTGATCACGGTGGAGCCGGGGATCTACCTGGAAGAGGAAGGGATCGGCATCCGCGTTGAAGACGTGGTTCTGGTCACCCGGACCGGCGCGGAGGCGCTGAGCCTGTCACTCCCCAGGGAACCGGCGGTGATTGAGAAGGCGCCCGCCAGGTAGGCATTCGATGAAGCCGGGCGGACGGGTGGCGGGATATGCCGGGGTGCTCGTCCTCTCCTTCGCCGTGGCCGTTGTGTCGAGCTACACGCCGCTCGGCAGGCAGATCGACAATGACGCCTACGACTGGATGTTCCGCCTGAGGAAGCCCTCGCCCTGGACGCCCCAATCCGTGATCCTGGGCATAGACGAGGCTTCCTTTCAGGCCCTGGGCGGAGTTCGCGGCTTGCGCGGCATACTGTCGGACGTGCTGGAGCGCCTCGCCCCGCTCTCCCCCAAGGTGGTGGCCGTCGATCTGACCCTGTCCGACGCCGGCGAACCGGCGGAGGACGCCCGCCTGGAGGCGGCCATGGGCCGCACCGGAAACCTCGTGCTGGCGGCGGAGTTGATGCCGGGGGGGACCGCCTGGCAGGACCCGCTGGAGCGCTTCCGGCAGCATGCCTCAGCCGTTGGACACGTGCACGCCGCACAGGACCCGCTGGATGGCGTCAACCGCCAGGTTCCCCTGGAGAAGGCAGCCGGGCGCGAGCGGCACTGGGCCCTGTCGCTTGAGGCCTACCGGCTGAGCCGGGGCGCCGCCCGCATCGTCGAATCGCCCGAGGAGTTGCGCGTCAACGATCTCATCATCCCCGCCCGGAGGGAGGACGCGCGTGCCATCTACGTGCGGCGGCTGCCGTCGGGACCGCACGGCGGTACGGCCATTCCACGCATTTCCGCGGTCGAGTTGCGCGACGACCCCGCGGCGGCGGAGTCGCTGCGGGGCAAGGTGGTCCTGATCGGGGTCACCGCGCAATCCGCGGCGCGGGACAGGCTGATGACTCCCTACAGTTCCGAACAGCCCATGCCGGGCGTGGAGATTCACGCCAACGCTTTCGAGACTCTGGCGCAGAACAGGTTCGTGAAAGCAGCCGGGGACACGGAGGTGCTGCTGGCTTGCGGCGGCGCGACGGTGCTGGCCGGCCTCGTGTTCTGGCTGCTCTCCGGGTGGGCCGCTTACGGGACCGCCCTGGGACTGCTTGCCGCCGCGACAGCCTTGCCCTATGCGCTGTTCTCGCGCGATACCGTGTTCCCGCCGCTCGCGCTGGTGGCGTCCGCCTGGCTCTCGGCGGCGGGGGCCGCCAGCTATCAGCATTTCACCGCCCGGCGCCAGCTCAGGCGCGCCGAGGCCGAGAAGACCCGCTACCAGCAGGCGGTGCACTTCGTCACGCACGAGATGCGGACGCCGCTCACCGCCATACAGGGCTCCAGCGAGCTGATGAGCCGCTACAACCTCAATGACGAGAAACGCAAGCAGATCGCGGACCTGATACACTCCGAGTCGCGGCGGCTCGGCCGCATGATCGAAACGTTCCTGAATGTGGAACGCCTGTCGGCCGGCCAGATGGAGATGCGGCGGGAGCAGGTTCCGCTTTCGGAAGTAGTCCAGGTTTGCCTGGACCGGGCCCAGGCGCTGGCGGACCGGAAACAGATCACGGTGGAACGGACCGTGCTGGAAGATGCCACGCTGGCGGGCGACCGCGAGTTGCTCGAGTACGCCTTCTACAACCTGCTGACCAACGCCATCAAGTACTCCCCATCGGGGGCCAGGGTTACCGTCGCCGGCCGCCAAGCGTCCGCCGGTTTCCGGCTCTCCGTACGGGATGAGGGAATCGGGATGGACCGTAAAGAAGTCGAGAGCGTCTTTCGCCGCTTCTATCGCACGCGCAGGGCGATCGCTTCCGGAGAGGCAGGTTCCGGCATCGGGCTTTCCATCGTGGAGCAAATCGTAAGCCACCACGGGGGTAGAATCGAAGTCGAGAGCGCTCCGGGAAAAGGCTCTTGTTTTACGCTGGTATTGCCCGTGCCGGGTGACGGCGCGGCGGGGTGAGAACTGAGGAATGCGAAAGCTGCTGGTCGTGGAAGATGACGGAGCGGTGAGAACAACCATCTCCACCTTCCTGGAGCTGGAAGGATACGCCGTCGAGGCCGTGTCATCGACCAGCGAGGCCCTCCGGCGGCTGGAAAAGGAGAGCTACCCGATCGTCCTTTCCGACATCTACCTGGACGAGCGCACCGGCCTGGATGTGCTCGCCGCGGCTCGCGCCCGCGACCCGGAGTGCCGCGTGATTCTGATGACGGCCCGCGGAACGATGGAGACGGTCATGGCCGCCACCCGCGGGGGCGCGTTCGATTACATCGCCAAGCCGTTCGAACTGGACGCGCTGCTGGCGGTCCTGAAGCGCGCCGAGCACAGCCTGACGCCGGAGGACGCGGACGACGAGACGGATATCGACGACCTGCCCGAATCGGAGATGATCGGCAGCTCGCCGCAGATGGTGGACGTCTACAAGACTCTCTCCCGGGTCTCTCCGACCGACGCCACGGTCCTGATCGAAGGCGAAACGGGAACCGGGAAGGAACTGATCGCCCGCATGATCCACCGGAACAGCCCGCGAGCCGGCCACCCGTTCCTTCCCGTGGACTGCGCCTCCATCGCTCCGACCCTGCTGGAGAGCGAGTTGTTCGGAGCGTTGCGCGGCGCCTACACCGGCGCCGACCGTGACCGGATGGGCATCTTCGAGGCGGCCAACCGCGGGACCGTTTTTCTCGACGAGGTGGGGGACATCGACCTGAGCTTCCAGCTCAAGCTGCTGCGTTTCTTGCAGGAACGCGAGATCCGCCCGGTGGGATCCGCCAGAGCCAGACCGGTCGATGTACGGGTCATCGCAGCCACCAACCGGGAACTCCAGAAGCTGGTGGAACAGGAGAAGTTCAGGGAGGACCTGTGGTTCAGGCTCAACGTCGTCCGGATCGGACTTCCGCCCTTGCGTGAGCGGACCGGCGACGTTCCCCTGCTGGCGCACTACTACCTGAAGAAATACAACCAGCGCTACGGGCAGAATACGCGCCTCACCGAAGACGGGCAGCGGGCGCTCCAGGACTGCACCTGGCCCGGCAACGTCCGGCAGCTCCAGCACATGATGGAGCGGCTCGCCATCCTGGCCCCCTCCGGGCGCATCGACCAGCAGGCCGTGTGCGCCGCCATCCGCGACACCGAGCCCCACGAAACGGCAGGCGAGACGCTGGCCCAGGCGGAAATGGACCAGATTCGACGGGTCCTTGCGGCAACGGGCGGCAACAAGAGCCGCGCGGCCAGAATCCTCGGCATTGAGCGGAAGACGCTGTACCGCAAGCTGGAGCGGACCGGCGCGGTGGACGACGCAAGCGCCTGACGATTTTCCGTGCTTTTTCTCCGGAGTGAGGCTAGAATAAGACGGGACTTCTCATAGCGGCGGGTTTCATATCCGGCTTCATAGAGTCAGGTTTCCGGCAAGGGAGGGTGGGAACCATGTTCGATAGCCTGGATGACCAGATGAAACACGACGTCAAGGCGGAGAAGACGGCCAAAGAGCGTCTCTTGCAGTACCTGCTCGTGGTCGTTCTGTGTGTGGTGGTTTTCGTCGGCGTGTATTTCGGAATCAGGCTGCTGGAATAGGGTGTTGCGGCTTCATTGCCCGTCGCCCGGCCTGGCCGGGTCCGGATCGAGGAGCCCCATGAGCGCCTTGACCCGCTTTGGATAGTCGCTAAACGGGTTGTAGGTCGAGAGGATTCCGTCGAGGTTTTTATCCCGGTAGAGGTGGGAGTGCGCCAGGCGGGAGGCCACATGGTGAATTCCGGCGCTGACGGTGGGAAAACTCAGTTCGCAGGACGCCCAGCCGAAGATGTTGTTGTTTTTGTAGTTCTTACCCCCGCCTGACTCGATGAGGGCCAGGCTCGGCAGAAGCCTCCAGTCAAGGCCGTTCCTGTCCGCCGCCAGGAGGAAGTCCTGTGCCAGTTCATCGGCGGGCGAGTCGAACGAGCGAAAAAACTCCTTTATTCTCAACAGCCTCGGATCTGTTTCGTAGTCCGGCAAGCCGAGTGTCTGGCTGGTGCTGGTCATGGAGGTCGCAACCGCAAGACCTCCCGCGACCACGATGTATCTGTAGATTCGTCTCATGATTGCGGAACACATCCCAGGCGGCTAAAGCTGCCGGAGAGGCATTCCAAACTGCTCGGGCTACTTCAACCCACGCCCTCGCTTCAGCCGGTCGTCCCAGAACGATCACGGCCATATGAAGAAGATTATACCAAACTACCGTGGAGATGTAGGGTTGGGAAAAAATCCAGCCCCGGCTGGTCGCCGGGGCTGGTCGAGGAGAGAAACCTTCTGTTGGCCGGGGACTGACTAGCGGCTGATGGTCTTAGAGTCTTCGCCTCTGGTCAGGCCCAACGCGGCGCCGCCGCCCGCTGCCGCTATCGCCACGCCCGCTATGACGGTTTTCGCCGCGCTGCCCGTACTGGCCGTCTTCGCACCCCCCGGGGCGCTGCTTTTCCCCTTTGCGCCGGCGGTGACCTCCGGTTTTACCGCGCAACCGCGCCCCAGAGTCTGAATCCGGGTGACCTGGAGGATGTGAGTACTCGTTTCACCGGATTTGACACCGGGCGCAAGCGTCCCCGTGACGGTCACCCGATTACCGCTATGGCGGCTCAAGTCCTTTCCCGTCAACTCAAAGCTGACGTTGGCGGTCTCGTCCGTTATCCGAAACCCTCCGCCCGATGCGATCAGGCAGCCGGTCGCAACGACCGGTGGAGCCGCGCTGGCCGCTTGGGTGGTGAAGGCCCGCGCCATGCCGGGTTCCAGCGAGGCCACCAGCAGCCCCTCGGACGTCAACACCTGCCAGGATCCCGCCAGGGGATTGACGGTGGTCGTTCCGGCGTCCTGGTGCGAGACCTGGGCAGATGCCGCCGGGGAACTCGGCCGCACGTACAGTCCTCCCGCTTCTATCCGCAAGGCGGACGCCCGTTCCAGTCTCGCTTCCCCCTGCTCCAGCACCAGCCGCCCGGCGAAGGTCCTCGCCGTGGAGCCTGTGGCCAACACTACCTGCGCGCCACCCTGAAGATGCAGCAGCGACGGGACGGAACCCGTCTGGATAAGGCTGCCCTCCAGCAGCGTCGCCTGGTCCCGGACGATCGCGCTGTCGAGGAGGAACTGGCCCCCGGCAGTCGCGGTCCCGATAGCCGGCGAGGAGGCGGAGGCTGGAGCTAGAGACCCGCCCAGAAGCACGAGGGCAACAGTCAGAGTCATGTAGCTGTTCACGCATTTCCTCCCGATGGATCCGAATCAGCGCAACGGAGTGCGCATTCGAGGTGTCCATCGGCGGGACGGGTGGAGCGGATTAGATGGTAAGGTAAGGACTGTAGAACGGCATTGAAATGGCCGAAGGGCGAGTCTGGAGACACGCCTTACATGGAGCCGTGGATGGGCATCGGGCGGCACGGCGGCTGTGTTGCCCCTTCCATAAGCTCCCGGAGGAGAGGCAGGATGATCCGTCAAGTCGGGGGCGCGGCTAACGGGACTCCGGCTTCCAACCGATTCGCGAGTGTGCGCGCCGCCGCCGCAGCAGCTGTAATTGCCTGGCTCGGCGTGGGCCTGTACTGGACACTGCGGTTGGGCGTGGCCGACCGTCTCTATCATCTGGGAACCCCAACCGCCGTGGAGCGGGCACGGCGGCTAGCCCCCAGCAACGCCGCGTATTTCGCCTCGGCATCTGCCGGCCGGGAAGCCCTTTATGAAGCGGTTTCCCGAAACCCGCGTCTCTCTTCGGCCTGGATCGATTTGGGGCTGCTCGCTGAGACCGAGGGGAACCCACGGGAGGCGGAACGGTGCCTCCTGGAAGCGGCTCGGGTGGACGCCTCCTACAAGCCCCGCTGGTCCCTGGCCAACTTCTACTTCCGGCGCGGCGAGAACGGGAAATTCTGGCTTTGGGGGAGGCTGGCCGCCGATATGGCCTACTATACCCAGACACCGCTCTTCCGCCTTTACTGGCAGGTGACGCAGGAGCCGGAAGTCATTCTCGAACGCGGCATTCCCCCTCGTGGGAACGTCCTGGCGCAATATCTGCACTTCCTGCTCACGGAGAACAGGCCGGCCGCCGCGGAACAGGCCGCGCAGCGGCTCATTCCCGGAAGCACCACGGCGGACCTGCCGGTGCTCCTCCTATACTGTGACCGGAGCATAGCCGCGGGGCGGGTGGACGCCGCGCTGGCCGCCTGGAACGCGCTCTGCGGGCGTGGCCTGCTGCCCTACCATGCCCTGGACCCGCAGCGGGGCCTCTCGATCACCAACGGGGACTTCGGTGCGCCTCCTCTCGGGTCCGCTTTCGACTGGCGGCTGCACCGTATCGAGGGTATAGCGGCTACTCGCCTGGATCCCCCAAACGGCCTGCGGCTTGTTTTCACGGGCAGGCAACCGGAGCATTGCACGCTGCTCGAACAAACGGCGCCCGTTGAGGCGGGAGCGCCCTACCGGATGTCATACAAGTGGCGAGGCGACACCCTCCCCAAGGCGGATGGATTGCGCTGGGCCGTGACCGAACCGGGCACGGGCCGCGAACTGGCGGCCGGCGCCCTTGTGGGCGGGGACGGCGTGTGGCAAGACGGCGTGCTCGGCTTCTCCGCGCCGGTTGCCGGCGGGGCGGTGCGCCTCGCCCTGGAGTATCACCGGGCGCCGGGCACGACCAGAATCGAAGGGAGCCTCTGGGTTCGGGAAGTCTCGATGGACCTGCGCTGATTGCTCACACCCGACACTCTGCGACACCACAAAGGCGGAAATAGCGGCAATCCCGCGGCGGAGGGTAGATCAGGCCGCGCCGCAGTTCTCGTTTCAGCCGGACCTTAGCGCCGGGAACGCAGCAGGCCAACGCGTTCCGTGGCCTGCCGGTCCGGCCCCGGCGTGACAGGCATCGCCGCTCCATCGCCTGCCCCACCGGCACAGTGAACAGAATAGGCGCTAGTTGGACTTCTTCGCCACGAACTCCACGGGGGCGCCGCCGCCGCGTCCGCCCTGCATCGTGCGCGAGAACTTGATCTCGTTCCCCGCGACCGTGCCCTTGTAAATCTGCTTAATCTGCATGTCGCCGAAGGACATGACTGTCATGAAGGAAATATCATTACCGCTGATCTTTCCTTCAGTAATTTCCTGGTCGCCCCTCTGCGACGAAACGGTGCCGGTGAGCTGTTCGCCAGATGCCTTGAACGTAAAGGTCTGCTCCATCATATTGCCCTGCCGTCCGGGAATCTGCGCTACCCACTTACCGCTAACGTCAGCCGCAGCCGCCGTGCATACAAGCACCAAGAGCAGCGCGATAGTCGAAAGAACTACTGTCCTCACAAAGGTTTCCTCCTTAGGGTTGAAACTCACTAAACGTTGAGACGACGAGAACTGCCGGCAGATTACATCCGTTCCGGAGGACCGGCTGCGGAGCCGGCCCCCGGCCAACGCAATCAATGAAGATTATCCAACCTTCTTGGCGACAATCTCCTGCGGCTGTCCGCCTCGTCCGCCGCCGCCACGGCCTCCCTCACGGGTTCGGGTGAGTTTCATCTCGGCGCCGGAAACGGTTCCCTTGTAAATGGTCTTGAAGTCCGTTCCGCCGCGGCTCTGCACGATGGCGAAGGAAATCGTGTCGCCGCTAACCTGGCCTTCGCTGATGGTCTGCTCGCGCTGACCCGTGCTCATGGTGCCCGTCAGCTTGCCGCCCTCCATCTTAAGCGCAAAGGTGATTTCCTGGGTTCCGCCGTCCCTGCCGGGCATCTGCGCGACCCACTTGCCGGTGACATCGGCGGCGGAGGTGGCCATGACCGAGAGCGTCAGCAAAACGAGCAACAACTGCACTCGTACTTTCATCAACAATCTCCTTTCTCGGGTCCCCGCCCTAACTGCTCCTGACTCACTGAGAGAAGTCTACACCCGCGGCGCCGGCAAGGCAAGGAGAATGGATTCCAGGATTTCGAGCTACTATCGGCACACTATGTTGGGGCGAGACTCCGTTCGTACCGCCCCGGCCCTGCCGGCCGCCGGAGTGTTCGCGCGGCGCGCGGCGGACAGGCCAAGGCGAGGCGGTCCGGCCGGGAAGGCAGTCCCGGCCGGCACGCTCCATGGCGCCCCGCACCTGGAGAGGCGGTCCCGCTAGTCCGTCTCGGCCTTCGGCGTCTTCGCCGTGCTGTGAGGCAGCGCCGGAGGCTTGATGTACTCAGCCGGTATCTCTCCGGTCAGAGATTTCAGCCAGGTGACAATCGACTGGATTGTCGCGTCGCTCAGTTGTTTGCCGACCTGGTACTCGCCCATCCTTCGGACTGCTTCTTCCAGAGTGCCGACCTTCCCGTCATGGAAGTATGGCCCGGTCTTCTCGATGTTGCGCAGCGAGGGCACCTTGAAGACCATCTTGTCGGCGTCGCTCTTGGTCACCTGGAACCGGCCCTGGTCGGAAGTGTCGGGGTAGGGCTTGATCACGCCCAGTCTCTGATAGAGGTTCGCGCCCAACAGGCTGCCGGAGTGGCAGGTCTGGCATCCGGCGTCGATGAACGCGTTGAACCCCGCCTTTTCCGCGGGGGTAAGCGCCGCCTGGTCGCCCTCCAGGAACTTGTCCCAGCGCGACGGCGTGATCAGCTTCCGCTCGAAGGCGCCGATGGCTTTGGCCATGTTATCGAAAGTCACGGGGTCGCGCTCCGTTGGGAAAGCCGCTTTGAACGCCTGCACGTATTCCGGCATCGACTTCAGCACCGTCACCACCACTATCTCGCTCGGCATGGCCATCTCGACGGGATTGGTGACCGGCCCCTTGGCCTGCTCCTCCACATCCGCGGCGCGTCCATCCCAGAACTGAGCTACGTGTCCGGCCGCGTTGTAGACCGTCGGTGAATTCCGTGTGCCCTTCTGTCCCTTGTGGCCGTCCGAAGTGGGTTCGCCATCCACCCCGTATTTCTCCAGGTCGTGGCAGGTATTGCAGGAGATCCTCTGGTCTTTCGACAAGCGGGTCTCGTAGTAGAGCATGCGGCCCAGAGAGACCTGCTGCTCGGCCGGCGCACCAGCCTGCCCGGGCATCTCCTTCGGCAGCGGCGAGAACATCTGGAGCCTCGCCGGATCGATCGTTTGTGAAACCTGGGATTGCTTTGTGCAGCCCAAACCGGCAACCAGCAGAACAACTGCGCCAACGTACATGGAACGAAAACGCATAACCTCCTCCCTCTTTCCAAAGCGCCGGTAGACCCCGAGCCCGCGCCTTTCAACCACAGGCGGCCGCCTGGAGTGCCCGGCTCCGCTTCTCGTATAGAGTATAGGTTTGCGTACGGTGGTGTAAAGAGGCCCATGTCAAGCATCAGCGATCTCCCGGCGGCGCGAGTGAGCAGCCTCTACGTCTACGCGGTCGCCACCGTGGCGGCCACGGCGGGGCTGCTGTTCGGTTTCGACATCGCCGTCATCAACGGCGCCCTGGTCTACCTGCGAGATCAGTTCCACCTCACCCGGTTCCAAACGGAGACGGCCGCCAGCGCCCTGCTGGCGGGTTGCGTCGCCGGCGCAGGCGTGGCCGGATGGCTCAGCGACCGCTTCGGCAGACGGCCGGCGCTCGGTGTTTCGGCCCTGCTTTTCGCGCTTTCCTCGGTTGGCGCCGCCCTGCCGCGGAACCTGGCGGAGTTCAGCGCCGCCCGTTTCGCCGGCGGTGTGGCCGTGGGCGTAGCCTCCATGCTGTCGCCCCTCTACATAGCGGAGGTAGCCCCTGCCAGGATTCGCGGGCGGCTGGTCTCGCTGAACCAGATGGCGATCACCACGGGCATCCTGCTCTCGTATTTCGTGAACTGGCGGTTGTCCTACCTGGGACCGGACGCCTGGAGGTACATGTTCGCCTCGGCGGTCGTGCCGTCCGTGCTCTTCCTGGCCGCCATGTTCTTCGTGCCGGAGAGCCCGCGCTGGCTCGCCGAGAGGGGCCGCGAGCAGGCGGCGCTGGAAGTGCTCGCGCGGGTCAACGGCCGCAGCCGGGCGCTGGCGGAACTGGAAGGGATCAGAGACGCCATCGCGGGAGAAAGCGGCACCCTCCGGGAGTTGTTCGAGCCCGGCTTCCGGCGGGCCCTGGGCATCGCCGTCGCGCTCGCCGTCCTGCAACAGGTGACGGGCGTCAACACCGTGCTCTTCTACGGCTCCGTGATCCTTCGGGAGCAGGCGGGCCACAACAGCGAGACAGCGGCGTTGGGGGCGAACGTGGTGATCGGCCTGATCAACTTCCTGGCGACCATCGTTGCGCTCTGGGTGATCGACCGGCTGGGACGCCGGCCGCTGCTGATGTTCTCCGCCGGGTCCATGGCGGTCTGCCAGATCGCTCTGGGAGCGGCATTCCTGGCGCAACCCCCGCCGGCCGTCCTGGTGCTGTCGGCAATGGTGCTCTGCGTGGCGTCGTTCGCCGTGGGCCTGGGGCCCGGCGTGTGGGTGGTGATGTCGGAGATCTTCCCGACCAGGGTGCGCGGGCGGGCCATGTCGATCGCCACCATCAGCCTGTGGGTGGCCTGCACGGCGCTGACGCTGACCTTCCTCTCGCTGGCGTCGGCGGTCACGATCACCGGCGCCTTCTGGGTCTATTCGGCGATGTGCGCCGTCACTTTCCTGCTGGTGTGGCGGGTCCTGCCCGAAACCAAGGGAAAGACGCTCGAAGAGATCGAACGCCGCTGGAAGCGGCAGGAGAGATAAGCTCTTCGGCGTACCTCGGCGCGCCGCCGCGGGAACCGGCAGGCGGCCATGAGGGCGTGTCGCGCGAGAGCCGGTTTTCGGGCGCCGCGTGGCCGTCTCTTGAAAAAAACGCCGGAATATGGGCTTTTTGTGCAGATTTCTCTTTACTTGCCATGGGCAGTTCCCTTATCATGAGTTAGCGATTTCAGCAGCGCGAGGCCTGCGCAGTGCGCCGGACGGTTTCAGACGCCCGGCGGCCGGCCACGGGCTGCCAAGTTCAAATAGGGAGAATTCGGAAGGAGATTTATGGCTGACAAGCGGATGACGCAGAGCCAGTTCGTGAAGGTAATCGCCGCCAAGAGCGGCGTCAGCAACAAGGTCGCCAAGGCCATTGTGGACACCTACGCCGCCGTCGCGGTCGCCGAGACCAAGAAAGGCGGAGTGTTCGTGCTGCCCGGCCTCGGAAGGCTGGTCAGAGTCGAGCGCAAGGCCCGCATGGGACGCAACCCCGCCACGGGCGAAGCCATCAAGATCCCGGCCAAGAAGGTCGTGAAGTTCCGCGTCGCCAAGGCTGTCAAAGACGCGATCGTGCCGCCGAAGAAGAAGAAATAAGCGGCCCCATCCTGTTTCAAAAAGCAAAACCCCGCGATTTCTCGCGGGGTCTTTTTCTTGGTATCAGTGAACCGGAGTGCCGACTGCCCAGCTTGCGGGCAGCGCCAGGAAGCCTACGCCTGCTTCTTCTCTTCGGTCTTTTCCTCGCCCTTGAGGGCGTGCTTGAAGTTGCGGATCCCTTCACCCAGGCCTTTCGCCAGTTCCGGGATTTTGCGTCCTCCAAACAGCAGAACTCCAATCGCCAGAATGATGAGAAGCTCAGGCATGCCTATGGATCTCATGCGGCCTCCTTTGCACCTTGCTCCTTCATTGTAGAAACCCCCGCTTGGCCCGTCAACTGAGCCCGCGGCATCCTCCTAGTCCAGTGCTTCCTGGACGCGCTTTGCCAGGTCCTCGTAGGCCATCTGGCCGGGGTGATAAAGGCGTACCGTGCCGCGCCGGTCCATCAGGACCAGGGTCGGCGTCGTGCTGGCCCCGTAGTTCCTGAAGTTCTCCTGACTCACCGGGACGGCCATATCCTCCAGCCCGGCGTACGACTTCAGGCGCACCTCGTCGATGTACTTCAGCTCCTCGGCCGGCGCCGCGCTCGCGCCGCGGGCCGTATAGCCGTAGTACTGCGTCGGGCCGATGATCACGAGGCCCCGCGGACCATACTCGGCTTTCAGGCGCGCCAGAACCGGGGCCTGCCACTTGCAGTCGCCGCACCAGTGCGCCCAAAAGAACAGCAGGACGGCTTTACCCTTCAACTCGCCGGCTGCGGCTGGTTTGGGCCCCAGCCACTGGGCGGTCTCCAGCGGTGGAGCGGTTTTTCCTTCGAGGGTCAGCAGGTTGATGTTCTTCTGTATCCGCGTCCGGATCGACGTGCCGAAGTACCGGGCCAGTTCCCCTTGCAGGAACGCCACCGCGGCGCTCCTCTCCCCGCGCGCTGCAAGCACCTGCGCCTGCACCTCGATGGCCGCGCCCATCGCAAGCGGCAGGCTGTTGTCGGCGTCCATCTGGCGGCTCTTGAGCAGGACCAGCGCCTGTTCTTGCGTGGAGACCGCATAGGATTCGGCCTGCTCCAGCCGGCCGGCCGCCAGCGCGCCGCGTCCCAGCCAGGAGAGCGCCTCCAGCATCTCGGCGGTCACGCCTCGATCGGCCCTGTATTTCTCGATCTGCGCTTCGGCTCCCGTGTAATCTCCTTTGGCGATTGCGGAGCGCACGTCGCGCACCAGTGCCTGAGCCTCCGCCGCGGGCGCCAGCAGCAGACACCCCGCCAGCGTCAGCACTCCTTTTCTTCTACCATCCCCCATCGTCCCCTCCTCTGACTTTGTCTCAGACCAGCTTCGAAAGATAATCGCGGAACGCTCCGCCCAGATCGTCCCGCTGTAAGGCGAACTCCACCGTGGCTTGCAGGAAGCCCAGTTTGTCTCCTGCATCGTAGCGCTTTCCGTAGAACCGGTACCCGTAGATGGGGCCGGCCTGGAGCAAGTGGCGGAGCCCGTCGGTGAGCTGAATCTCGCCGAGGCTTCCCGGTCCGGTCACCTCGAGCGAGGTGAAGATCTCCGGCGTGAGCACATAGCGTCCGATGATGGCCAGGTTCGAGGGCGCCTCTCCCGGCCGCGGCTTCTCGATGAGGCTCCGGATGCGGAACAGCCGGTCCTCCCCATCGATGTAGCGAACGGGTTCCGCCTCCACCACGCCGTAGGCCGACACGTTCTCCCTGGGCACTTCCATGAGCGCCAACACGGGCGCGCCGTGAGCCTCATGGACGTCCAGCAGTTGGCGCAGGCAGGGAGTGCGCGAACTGATCACGTCGTCGGACAGCACCACCGCAAAGGGCTCATCCCCCACCAACTCCCGGGCCCGCAGCACGGCGTGCCCCAGTCCCAGGGCCTCCTTCTGCCGCACATAGGCCACGTTGATCATCTCCGAGATATTCCGCACCGTGGCCAGCAACTCGAACTTCTCCCGCAGTTCGAGCAGCCGTTCGAGTTCGAAGCTGACGTCGAAGTGGTCCTCTATGGCGCTCTTGCCGCGTCCCGTGACGATGATGATGTTCTGTACTCCGGAGCGGACGGCCTCTTCCACCCCGTACTGGATCAGGGGCTTGTCGACCAGGGGCAGCATCTCCTTCGGCTGGGCCTTGGTGGCGGGCAGGAAACGGGTCCCCAGACCCGCAGCGGGAAAGACGGCCTTTCGGACACGCGAGGACATTACTTCCATTGTAGTCGGGTGAGGCGGTCCGCCGCCCGGAGTTTACTTCGTAAAACGGTTGCGATGGGTCAGGGAACGGCCCGGGCTGGAGAGCGTGATCTCCACCGACCGCGGCGCCGCCTCGGGCAGGGAGACCTCGATGCTGTAGTGGCTGGAGATTGTCTCGAACGCCGCGGCGATCGCCTCCGGGATCTCGATTTGCGACCGGCAGAAGGCGCTGGTCCCGCCGGTGGCCGCCGCCAGTCTCATCAGGCCGGTCTGATACGCTTCGTTGAGCCGCTCGCTGCGGTAAGCCAGGTGGACGATAAAGACCGGTGTCTGATGCGCGACGAGCGCCGTCTCCAGTTTCGAGATCCGGTCCCGGATCAACGCATCCGGAAAGCGCCGGCTCATGTCCCGGTAGTCGCTGCCGTTGATGACGGGGTTGCTGAAATCCTCCCGGTAGTTGCGCACGTCGCTATCGGTAACGTACAGGACAGCCACCCGCACCCCAGCCCTGGCCAGGACCGCGTCACCCAATCCGGCCGCCGTCACAATTGTCTCCAGCAGGCCGGCGCGCCCGCTCACGGGGAGAGTCCGGATCGCATCGGTGACCGGCTTCCGCTCCGGCGTGGGGTCCACCTTCACCTTCAGGCCGTCCTGCGCCCGGAGCAGCCCCACCCACACGTTGTCGGGGAGTCCCTCAATCCGCTCGGCGAGAGCCTGCTTGGCCTTTCCCGCCAGCATCAGGTCGCCCACCACGTCCGTCACCAGGAGCAGCATGAGGCCATCCCGCGGGCCCAGCACCTTCCGCACGGGCGCGGTTTCTCCCGCCAGCGACGCCGCCACCTCCTCGGCGCGCAACGGGCCGGCCGACTCGGCCGTTTCCTGGTTCAACCAGGCAGACACGCGCACGCTTTCGGCCCCCGAGACGTCCTGCGCCGCCAGCAGAGAGATTGCGAGTAGAACCGGAAGCAGCGTTCGCATCTAGAAACTCAGCCTCAAACCCAGTTGCATAACCCTGCCCCCGCGGCTCCCGATGATCCGGCCGGCATTGGCGTTCGGAGCGCTCTCCGGCCCAATGACCGGGTCCGGGGCGTTCCAGTTGGCGTGGTTCAGGAAGTTCAGCCCGACCAGGCTCAGTTCCATCGTGGTCTGGGAGGGAAGCGAAACCCGCTTGGTCACCGACAGATCGTTATACTGGCCCCAGGGGTTCCTGAGGGTGGGATGCGTGCGGGGACCGTTGCCGGTCGTGAAGTCCGGCGGTTGGTCGAAAGCCGCGGGGTTGAACCACAGCGCAGGACAGGGGTCGTCGACGTGTGGGTTCACCCCCTCGACCACGTTGACCCTGAGGCCGGGCACCACGCCGCCAGTGTTATTGAACAGCGGCCGCAGCATGATGGGATCACCGCCGACGACGGAGGTGGAGCCGCTCACCGCCCAACCCTCCACCAGGCGGCCGCCCCAGCCTCCCACAGCCAGCAGCGGCTTACCCGCGCCGAAAGGCAGCTCGTAGGCATAACTGACGCCCAAGCGGCGAGGTGAGCTGTAGGCTGTCAGCGACCATTCATTGCGGCGGTTGTAATAGTCCTGCCGTCCGTAGCCTCCCGAGTAGTCGTCCCACTGCCGCGAGAAATCGAACCGGACATTCAGAACCAGTCCGGCCACGCCTCGCGTCTCGGCGCGCAGGTAGCCTCCCTCGCGCTGGTAGCGGCCGGCCGGCCACAGGCCGCCGACCTCCAGAGAACGGTACTGCGGGTAGGGCCGGAGCGACCGGTTGAATACGTCGTCATTGAGCTGATCGCGGTAGGCCAGCGCCGAGAGCGGCACCGCGTTCGGCCGGACCGCGTTGCTGCCCACGAAGAGATTCCGGCCGGTGTCGAAAGAAAAGCCGGCCGACAGACCCAGCGCGTTCGAAAACCACCGTTCCACGCTTCCGTCGAAGCCTTGATAGGTCGGCTGAATTCCGGTGGGATCCACAAGGTCGGCGGTCAGGTCGTTCAGAGCCTCGGGCCGGAGGTCGGGCAGCGGACGCCCGAGAGGCGGTATTCCATCCTCCAAGCGGAAGGCCGGTTCGACCTGGGCGTTGGGCGAAACGTACGACGGCGAGGCATTGAACGCCTGTGTCGCCCACTGGTTCGAGCTGACATACTCCGTGCCGTAGTCCCGGCCGTAACCCGCGCGCAGCACCAGTTTGGGGTCGCCGCCCGGGTTCCAAGCCACGCCCGCGCTGGGCTGGAGCTTCAGGTAGCTGGGATGAAACGTGCGGCCGCGCCCCCCGTATCCGGCGACCACCATCGCCCCGGGCCGGCCGTTGGCGGGGTTGATCGCGGTCAGGTCCACGGTGGACTGCCGGTCGTATTTCTCCAGACGAGGGCTGAAATGGACCAGGCTCAGGTTAACGGTGAAGGTCAGACCTCTCCGCACCTCGTACTGTTCGCGCATGGCGGCCGTCCAGTTGTGACGCCGGAAGTAGGATGGCGAGAGGACATAGGTCTTCTCCGCGTACTCGGGGAGTCCCAGCAGGAAAGTGGCGAAGGCGTGGCCGGTGTTCACAATGCCCGGGAGACCGGTGAGTCCGCTGCCGAAACGGATGAAACCCGCCGGGTACCTGGACGCGAAAGCGTTCACCTGCTCCCATCGGTGCCGGACCGTGAACCGGAGGCTGTGCCGTTCCAGCCGCAGCGAGTGCGCCCCCTCCCAGAAGTAGGACGACCGGGTGCTCTTCGACCTCGGTGTGTACCGGCCTGTGCTCACGTAAGGTTCGAAATAGAAAGCCGGGAAGCCCAGCTTGCCGGACCCGCGTAGCCCGATCTTCCCGGCGTAGTCGGGTTCGCCCTCTTCCCCGCTGGAGGAAATGCTCGTGTCGGCCGCGAAGCGCCCGCTCCAGACCGAACGTGGAGAACCGGTGAGCACGTAGCTAACCACTCCGCGGCGGCTTCGGAACGAGCGCGGCGCCGCGCCGGGATTGGCAGCCGAGAGGATGAGCCGTGCTGGCTGTTCCAAACCGTTGGACAGAGCCCCCTCAACCGCCACCCTGTGCCGCTGCCGGATGCTGTGGTCGGCGTTGATGATGACCCCATCGGCGTTATTGGTCTCCGGGTCCACCAGGAAGTAATTATTGCGGTCAAACGGGCCGATTGCCGCGTTGGGCAAGGGGTAGTATCCGAGCAGCGCCTGAGAGATCCGCTCCAGCCTTTCCCCTGGTATCCGGTTCCCCGGAAAGGGGTCGCGCACATGCTGAAGGTTGCCGGTGGTGACCGGCAGGCCAGGCTGAAACGCCGGATTCAACCGCGTGGCCGAGGGGTCGAAGATGGGAAGCTGTTCTCCGGCGGCGTCCACCACGCGGCTGAAATCGCCGGCCCTCTCCGGCGGTGTGGGAAGGGTGGCCAGAAACGAGCGCGACGTGTGATCACGCACTCCTTCGTAGGAGGCCGAAAGGAACGTCCTGCCGGCCCCGTGGTACAGCTTGGGAATGAACAGCGGGCCGGTTATACTGAAGCCGAACTGATTGCGCCGGAGAAGCGACTTGCTTCCGCCGCCCTGCCGGATTTCGTGGGGAACCGCGTCAAGAAAATCGTTCCGGAAATTCTCGTAGACCCGGCCGTGCCAGCGGGCCCCCGGCACCCCGCCCGAGCCGTTCCGCCGCGGGCTGTCGGCTCGCAAGCCAAGGCCGCGGCTCTGGATCTTGAACTCCTCGTAAGCCTTCAACATCTCGGACTGCACATCCCTCTGTTGTGGCAGCCCCTGGGACGCGCAGACCAACGCGCAGAGGAGCGAGATAATGAAGCGGTTACGCATCTAACATGACTATTCTCTCATACAGGCGGCGGACGCAATCCACCTCTTCTCTCGGGTTCTCCGGAGGGGTCCGCCCGCTTCCGCGCAGTTCAGGCTGAGGTCCCGCAGCGGGCTATCAACCCCTCCAGGACGTCCAGACGCCGGCGCAGTTGGTCGCGGTAATGCCGGTGATCGGTGTGGCGGATTTCAACCAGCAAGCGGTCGCGTTCTGCCGTCAGCAACCCCGCCAGGACGGAGCGCTCCTCGTCGTTGAGGTTGAGCCTGTCTGATGTCGTCTCGTTCATGCGACTCTTCCTTTCACCTGCTGGAATGACGTGCTGCCCTGAGCCCCTGCCTGTAACTTCGTCAAGCCGGCGCACGGCACGGCGGCAAGCAGTCCGGAGGGCCCCGCGGACAGGGCTGTTGCAGGTTTGTAGCTGAAGCAGGGGTTCTCGTTCAGGGGCGGGTCCCCACCCTCTCCCAAGGCGGAGGCGCCAGTCCGTTGAGGCCGCATCTGCAACCCTCCCTCCTCTAGCGCCAGTATAGCGCCGAACAGGCGTAACGGCTTCGGCTCCTTCGCTCCCGCGCGGAGCCGGGCGCGTCACCGCGGTTGATCTCTCCCGAAGACACGTGTTTTCAATGGGCTGGACACGCGCCTCCGGACTGCCGGGCGCCGGCCGGGGGGATCCCTGAGGTACCCTGGGTCTATGAAGCTCAGCGACATCGCGGCCCGGCTCCAGTGTGAGCTCGCCGGTGACGGCGAGGTCGAAATCACGGGTGTGGCCGGCATGGAGCACGCCGGCCCCAGCGAGCTCACCTTCCTTGCCAATCCGAGGTACGCGCACAAGGTCAAGGAGACACGCGCCGCCGCAATCCTGGCGGCCGAGCCTATCCGGGGACAGGCCATCGCCTGTCTCGTTTCGGCCAACCCGTACCTGGACTTCGCGCGCGCCCTGGAACTGTTCTACCGCCCCCCGCGGCCCGCGCCGGGCGTCCATCCGGCCGCGGCCGTCGCCGCCAGTGCAAAGGTGGGCGAGGGAGCTTTCATCGGCGCCTTCACGGTGGTGGGCGAGAACGTCACCATTGGAAGAAACGCCGTCCTTCACCCGCATGTCGTCATCTACGAAGGCGCCTCGATCGGAGACGATTTCTGCGCCCACTCGCACGCGGTTGTGCGCGAATTCTGCCGCATCGGGCACCGGGTCACCCTCCAGAACGGAGTGGTGGTGGGCGGAGACGGCTTCGGCTTCGCGCTGCGCAAGGACGGAACGCACTATAAGATCGTCCAGAGCGGCGTCACGGTCATCGAAGACGATGTCGAGATCCAGACTCTGACATCGGTAGACCGCGCCACGGTTGGCGAAACGCGCGTCAAGCGGGGCGCCAAGATAGACAGCCTGGTCCAGGTGGGTCATGCCTGCGTGGTGGGCGAAGACAACATCATCTGCGCCCAGACGGGGCTGGCGGGAAGTTCGATCCTGGGACGGAGTGTGCTGTTGGCCGGGCAAGTGGGCGTTTCCGGGCATCTCACCATCCATGACCGGGCGGTGGTCTACGCGCAGAGCGGCGTTGGAGGCGACGTGGACGCCGGAGCCACCATCTCCGGTTCTCCGGCTTTCGATGCCGCGGTATGGCGCCGCGCCGTGGCCGCGTTCTCCAAGCTGCCGGAACTCGTCAAGACGGTGCGAGAATTGAAGAAGCGCGTCGAAACACCGGCCGCACCACCTGATTCCACGACATGAACAACCCCGTCATTCCTCACAACCGCCGTCCACCGGCCTACAAGAACGAGGCTTTCCTGGACACAGCGGACGCCCGCCCGCTGCGCATTCTCTCCGAGTACCTGGAGCCGCTGTCGCATTTCCGGCGTCACAAGATCCGCGACACCGTTGTTTTTTTCGGCTCCGCCCGGATTGCCGAGGACGGCCCCATGGGCCGCTACTACCGGGAGGCGCGCGCGCTGGCGCGCATGATGACGGAATGGTCCAACAGCCTGGAGAACTCCAGCCGCCGCTTTGTCGTCTGTACGGGCGGCGGTCCCGGCATCATGGAGGCCGCCAACCGCGGGGCGCAGGAGGCGAATGGAAAGACTATTGGCCTGAACATCGGCCTGCCGTTCGAGCAATGGCCCAACCCGTGGGTCAGCCCGGATCTGTCCTTCGCGTTCCACTACTTCTTCATGCGCAAGTTCTGGTTCGCCTACCTGGCCAAGGCGCTGGTGGTGTTCCCCGGCGGATTCGGCACCCTCGACGAATTCACCGAACTGCTGACTCTGGCGCAGACCGAGAAACTCGCCAAGAAAATCGTCATCGTCCTCTACGGTTCGAGTTTCTGGAAAGAGGTTCTCAATTTCCCTGCCCTGGTGAAGCACGGAATGATCTCCGAGGAGGACCTGGATCTGTTCGAGGTGGCGGACGACCCGGACACCGCCATGCGGATCCTGCGCGAGGGCCTGACGAAGTACTACCTGGAACCCGAGAAACCGCTGGCCGCCGCGGAGCACGAAACCCCGGCCATCGCCAGGTCCCGGGTGTAGCCGCCGCGGGAGCGCGCGCCTGCCGCGCGGTCAGCGGACCGCGATGAGCGAGATCTGTTCGAGCATGGGCCAGCGGCCGTCCTTGCCGGGCTTCCGCTCCACCGGCGGGCGCTGCTGGACGGTAGTGCGCGTCGGAAACGGGCTCTGGAAGTAAGAGGCGTAAACGCCGTTCATCTTGGCGAAGTCCTGGATATCGTCCAGGTACACGTTAGTGCTTACTACGTTCGACAGGTCCATCCCGGCCTCTTCGAGCCCGTCCAGGAGGTTGCGCAGGCTGTAGCGCACCTGGGTCTCCACCGTGTCCGTGTAGATTCCCGAATTGGGGCCGGGAATAAACGCCGATTTCGCCGAGCAATACAGGGTGTCGCCGGCGAACACGCAGGGACTGGCCGTGGCGCTGGGCGGCATGTTCTTCGGGCGCACGCTCCGGCGCGCGGCCAAATCCATGGCGGCCACGCCCGTGAAGGAGATGTTCGCTCCGAAGGGAAGGCTGGCGACGTTGATGGTGGCGCGGGCCGGCGTGTCGCCGAACTTGAAGCACCTGGCGTACGCGCGGTCCATCTCCGCGGCGCGCAGCGAATCCGTACGGTACGGATTGACGAACACCAGGTGGTCGAAGCCGATCCCGGCCGCCTTCAGGACGGCTCCCATGCGGTCGAGCGCGAGTTGCGTTTGGGCCGCGGAATCCGCGGGCGCCGCGCCGCCGGCGTCCAGGCCGAAGCAGCTTGAGACGTACAGCCGGTCCGCCGCCACCACCGCATCGGGAGACGCGCCGGCGGCTCCGCCGGGCAGGCGGATCACCCGCCGCAGACCGAGGTCCGTAACCGCAACCGCCGTGATCTCCACCGGAGTTCCAGCCGGGAGTGTCGCGACTCCGAGCACGGCGAGCGCCGGCGCGCCGTCCTTGAAATAACCGCGCCAGGCCGCGAGCGCGTCGCCGTAGGATGCCGCGTCCGTCACATAGAGCTGCGCGTACACAAGGTGATCCATGGTCAGGCCGGCGGCTTCTACGATCGTCCTGACGTTGTCCAGGGTCTGCCGCACCTGTTCCGCCGTAGTCTTAGGAAATGCGCCAGCCGCATCCAAGGCGCCCTGCCCCGAAACATAGAGGAACCGGCCTGCCAGAAGCCCGGGCGTGTAGGGCCCGACGACGTGCGCGCCGGGTGGCGACACCGGCTTCACGTCCGCGGCGCACAACAAGCCGCAGACGCCCGCCGGCAGCGCAAACCGCAGGATGGATGCGATGATTCGTCCGTTTCTCATGATGTCCTCCGCGTCCGGCGGCCGGCCGGATCAGGCGGACGGCATTTCCTCGTTGGCCCGCTCGATGAGCGCCTGCAAGTAGCCGATCGTGTAGACCTGCCCCAGAGGGCCGCTGCCCACCATGCGGGGAAAGTGGTCGCCGATGAGCACGCCGTCGAAGTTCACCTTGCGCAGCGCCCGCATCACCTTGTACATGTCCATGTAGCCCTCGTTGAGATAGGTCTCGTAGAAGTGAGGCAGCGGCGCGCTGACGTTGCGGAAGTGAACGACGAAAAGCTTCTTGATCCCGCCGAAGTACTCGATGGTTTCAAGCACATTGCGGCCCATGCTGGCGCCGCCCTCCAGCCACGAGCCCACGCAGAGGCCCATCCCGATGTTGGGACTGTCGGCGATCTCGAGCGCGCGCTTGTATCCCTCGAAGCTGCTGAAGATGCAGCGCGGAACGTTGCCCAAGGTGAGTCCCGGGGGATCATCGGTATGCACGCCGATCCGGACGCCGGTCTCTTCGGCGACGGGTTTGATCGCCTTGGCGAAGTACTCCCAGGCCTTCCACAACTCGTCTTCAGTGTAGCGGCGCTCGAAGGGTCCGTTGTGATTGGAACCCGCGGCCGACGGCGCTTTGCCGGCGTCAAATGCGCGGCAGACCGCTCCCCCGCGGTTGGTCTCGTTGGGTGTGCTCCAGACCCCGTTGGCCATGTGAGCGTAAAGCTGCGTCCGGATGCCCACGGCCGCGAGCGCCCGCAGATTCCGCTTGAACTCCTCGATCTTCTCGTCCCGGCCGGGCAGGCCCAGGGTGATCTCGGCCACGTTGTGAACGCCGCCATTGCCGATCTTGGCGACCTTCAGGCCCGCGGCGGCCACGGTGCTCACGGTGGCCTGGTAACGGTCGGGGCTGGTCCAGATGTTGACGTATTCCATGCCGAGCTGCTTAGCGAGTTGCAGAGTCTGCGGGTTCAGGTCGCTGATCTGCATCGAGTGCTGAATCGCCCACTTCATGGGGGGCCTGCCGAGGCCCGCATAGGAAGCCGGTTCCCGCCCCTGGCCCGACGCCCTTGAGACCGCTCCTGCCATCAGGCCGGAGGCCACCGCTCCGGCCGTAGCCTTGCCGAAACCACGTCTGCCGATCATCATCATCCGTCCTCCCCGCACAACCGACCATCATGACAGCGGCGAGCCGGCTGTTCAAGGTCCGGGCGCGTCCGTTAAACTGGGTCGCATGAATTCACGCAGAGTCGTTTCTCAAGGGCTGCGGCGCTGCGCCGGCGTCAGCCTGCTCGGATTGCTCGCGAGTGCGGTTCTGGTCTTCGCTCAGGGTGCGCCCGCCGGGCGCGGGGTCCAGGCCGGCCAGCCCGGCAGGGGGCCGGCCGAAACACTCGTCTCTCCGGAGGTTCACCCGGACCGCACGGTTACGTTCCGGCTCTATGCCCCCAAAGCGGCCGAGGTCACGATCACGGGCGACTGGATGGCTACCCTCGAGGCGCGCACGGGCGGAACCGCCAAGATGACCAGGAGTGCTGATGGCGTGTGGTCCTTCACGTCGCCGCCGCTGGAGCCCACGGTTCACCTCTATTTCTTCACGCTGGACGGCCTCAACATCGCCGACCCGGTAAACCCCTTCATCAAGCTGCGCAACCGGACTTCGGGAAGTCTGGTGGAGGTTCCCGGCAGTCCGCCGCCGGTCTGGCAATTGCAGCAGACGCCGCGCGGCACTGTCGATATCAACTGGCGCCGTTCGGCGGTTTACAACGACGAACATCCGTTTGCCGTGTACCTTCCGCCCGGCTATCGTACCGGCTCAGCCCGGTACCCGGTGCTCTACCTCGTGCACGGCGGCGGCGATATCTTCAGCAGTTGGGTGACTCCGGGCGCCGCCAATGTGATCCTGGACAACCTGATCGCGCAGAAGAAGGCCGTGCCCATGATCATCGTCATGCCCTACAACGGGAGCAACTATCCGAATCTTCCCCTGGAGCAGGGCGGAGCCGCGGGCAACGCCGCCGCGCGCTTCGAACAGTACCTGCTCAAGGAACTGATTCCTTACGTTGATGCGAATTACCGGACTCTCGCCGATCGCAAGAACCGGGCGATGGCCGGTCTTTCCGCGGGCGGCGGCGCGACATACAACGTGGGATTGAAGCACACCGGACTGTTCAGCCAGTTCGGGTTCTTCAGCTCCGGCGCAATCACGGGTGAAGCGGCGGCCCGGTATCCGGAACTCGCCAGCGCGAAGGCGGCGGCGGGAAAACTGGACCTGATCTGGATCAGCTACGGAAGACAGGATCCGAACTACAAGGGTGCGGAGGCCTTCAGCGCCGCGCTCACTAAGAACGGCGTCAAGCACACCTACGTAACCCGTGACGGCGGGCACGTGTGGCCGGTGTGGCGGTGGTCGCTGGCGGAATTTGCGCCGCTGCTGTTCCGCAACAGGTGATCCCCACGGCGGCGTTCACTTCGGAAACGGAGTGCCGCGCTCCTGCCGGAGGCCACGGTCCGCCCGGCGCCCGATCCGGGCATGTGCCCGGGCCTGGTCACCGGATTCCCCGGCGCGTTTCTAACGCAGATACTTCCCGTACCACTCGAAGATCCGCTTCCATCCTTCCGCCGCGGCGGCCGGACGATAATCCGGGCGGTCTACCGAGAAGAACGAATGCCCGGCGTTGTCGTACGAATGGAACTCGTAAGTTTTGCCCCACTTCTTGAGTTCCGCCTCGGTTCTCGCGACGTGCTCCGGCGACGGGCGCTTGTCATCCTTGCCGAAAAGCCCAAGCAGGGGGCAGCTCAGGTTCTTGGTGTAGTCGAGCGGGTCCACCGGCTGGCGCGGCGTAAGTCCCTCCGGCCCCGCTCCCACGCCTCCGCCGTAGCAGTCCACCGCGGCGTCGATCCCCTTGAGGGTGCAGGCGGCCAGGTACACTTGCCGGCCTCCTGAGCAGTACCCGATAATGCCCACCTTGCCGTTGAGCGAGGGCAGCGCGCGGAGATACCGGATGGCGCCATCGACATCGCCCATCGTGCGGTCATCCGGCATGCCGCCCGCCGCCCGCACGCTGGCGCTGTTCTCCTGTGGCGTTTCCTTCCCTTCGCGAAAATGCAGGTCCGGGCAGATGGCGGTATACCCGTTGTGCGCGAACTTGCGGGCAATCTCCAGGGTGGCCTCGTCCCATCCAGGCATGTGGTGGATGACGACGACGCCGGGGTACTTGCCGGGCGCGGTTGGGCGCGCCACGTAGGCGTCGATCGTGTCGCCCTGGTGCCCGCGCATCTGAACCACTTCCGCGGACATGGCCCGGTAGCGCGCCGTGCCCGCCGCCTGCGCCGTACCGCCTGCTCCCGCAATGAGTCCCCCGGCGGCCCCGGCAGCCGTGCTCGCCATCAGACGCCTCCGGCTGACGTTTCCCCGCGGTGCTTCGACCGAACGCATGGCAGTTCCTCCTGCTGGATGAAACAGACCCTTAAAGCTTAGCCGATTCCGGCGCTCGGTTAGGGGCTGCTCCACGCACCGGACGGGCAGTCACGCCTTCAGACAGCACTTCTTGTACTTGCGGCCGCTTCCGCAGGGGCAGGGGTCGTTGCGGCCTGGTCTGGGAGGCGTCCTGGCCTCCGCCGCCTGGAGTTGTTGCATCACCGTCTCCGGCGGATAACCGGCCCATCGCAGGACCGCCATCTGAACCATGTAGGGACGGCAGTGCTCAAAGAACCGCCGGTAGCCCGCGCAGAGGTAATTCAGGCCGGGTTCGCCGCCGGGCGTCCGAATGATGCGGTCCTTCGGGCATCCCCCGTTGCACATGTCCCGGACGTCGCAGACCTGGCAATAGCGCGGCAGCGCCTCCTGCTTGGCCTGCCCGAAAGCCCGCAGCGCCGGGCTCTCGATAAGCTCCGCCAACGGGGTTTCGCGCAAGGTTCCCAGCCGGCGCTCGGGGGTGACGAAGTGGTCGCAGCAATAGAAGTCGCCGTTATGCTCCAGGACCGGGACATCCCCGCAGGTGGGACGGAAAATGCACAGCGAGTGGTCCAGGCCCAGGGCCGGCCGGGCTGCCTCCTCGAAGATCTGCACAATGATCCGCCCGATGTCGTGCCGGATCCACTCGTCGAAGACCGCGCAGAGAAATGCGCCGAAGGCTTCCGCCGGCGTCGTGCGGCCGCTCACGCCGCCCGCACTGCCCGGTTGCGGCTCGACCAGTGGTATGAAGCTGATGTACTGGGCCTCGATGTCCTTGAAGAAGCGGTATACGGCCAGGGGATGACCGACGTTCTGCGCATGGACGACGCAGAGAAGATCGACGGGAATCCCGTGCCGCCGCAGGAGCCGGTATCCCTGCATTACCTGACGGTGCGTGGCCTTGCCGTCCTTGGTCAGGCGGTAGGCGTCGTGCAACTCCGCGGGACCGTCCATGCTGAGCCCGACGGCGAAATGTTCGGCGGCGAGGAAGCGGCACCACTCCTCCGTCAGCAGCACGCCGTTGGTCTGAATGTTGTTGACGACCCGCCGGCCGCCGGGATTGTGCTTCCGTTGAAGCTCCACGATCCGCCGGAAGTAATCCAGCCCCAGTATCGCCGGTTCGCCGCCGTGCCACATGAACTGGATTTCCGGCCCCGGGGTGATCGCGATCTGCTGGGCGATGTAGTCTTCCAGCAGGCCGCCGGCCATCCGGAACGACCGGGTGTCCGGGTACAGCAGCTCTTTCGGGAGGTAGTAGCAGTAACGGCAATCGAGGTTGCAGATCGCCCCTGCCGGTTTCACGAAGATCTGAAACTCGCGTGGCGTCTTGCCCTCGTGGCCCGGCCGCGGTCCTGTGACCTCCCTTGGGGCACCGGGGTTCACCGGACGGCGGCCCCCTCGCATTTACAGAGGCATCTTGCGGACGGCGGCGTCATCCCGACCTCCCATTCTACCCGCAGAATCCTGCCCGCACTGTGCTATCGTTACCCCAATGAGGCGGAATTCCAGGCACGGACCCCGGCGCCGCCACACCGGTTCGACGAGAGCTGCCAAGGCTGACCGGTGATGCGGTGTAATGAATGGTCGCAACTGGTGTTGATCCCGCCCTCATCAGCGTCTACCGGCGCTCCGGGCCGGCCGCTACTGAGCGGAAGGGGCGCGCTCCAACAGGAGGTTGAAGGTGTTCAGGAGATCTGTGATTTCGGTTCTGGCGGTTCTGGCGCTGTTGCCGGTGGCCGGCACCCTAGATGCCCAGGAAAATCCGTTGGGCGGACCTGATCAGGGCGGACCGGCTCGAGGCGGGCCGGGCCGGGGACGGGGCATGGGCCGGCAGGTTCAAAGCCTGTGGGTCTTCGGTGACTCGAATCTGGACAAGCCGCCTCTGGCGGCCAATCCCGGCGAAGAGAGAATCCTGAAGCTGCTCGAAGAACTGGCCCAGACCGACAGATCGAACCTGATGGTCCCGCTGGAGGACGGCAGGCTTCTGCGCATACTGACGGAATCGACGGGAGCCAGGAACGTTGTCGAGGTCGGGACCTACAACGGCTACTCGGCTTTGTGGTTCTGCATGGCGCTCCGCAACACCGGCGGCAAGATAACGACCCACGAGATGAGCGCCAGGAATATCGCGATGGCGCGGGAGAACTTCAAGAGGGCCGGGGTAGAAGACCTGGTCACGATTGTGGAAGGCGATGCTCATGAGACGGTGTTGAAGCTCAAGGAGCCGATCGACATTCTCTTCATCGACGCAGACAAGCCGGGCTACGCCGACTACTTGAAGAAATTGATGCCGCTGGTTCGCCCGGGCGGGCTCATCCTGGCCCACAACACCACCAACTCAGGCAGGCAGATGCCGGACTACTTCGCGGCGGTGACCGCGGACCCGAGCCTTGATACGATCTTCCTGGGCCAGCAGAGCATCGGTATCGGCGTCTCTCTCAAGAAGCGCCGCTGAGGCGCAGAAGGACGCCCTCGCGCCGTTCTTTCTCCCCCTCGCACTTACCCGTGCTTTGCGAACAGATACTCCATGCTCGTTATCCGGGCGCGCCAATATGGCTTCGCGCCGCCGGGCAGGAGCCAAGCCACTTCGCCCTGCCTCGGCATCAGCATCTCCGCATGTTCCCTGTAATCCCACACGCGTGCCTGCCAGGGCGTGGGCACGATGCGCCCGCCCACCGTCCGGCTCCGGGCGTCGGCCTCAACCGCCTCGATCAAACCCTGGTCATCGAAGCGAAAACGCAGCGTGACGGTGACGGATCCATCGGTCATTGCCGCGTGCGCCGAACGCGCATCGATCGCCGTCCAGACGACTCCCTGGCCTGGAAGCAGCGCCGTGGGATACCAAGCCGCCTCCGCCAGAAAGCGCATCAGTTGTCCCGCGGCGACCTCCTGGGCGCCGCGCAGGTTGGCCACGGGGAGCAATCCGAGCAGAGCGGCGTAAGTGAGGCCCTCGCCGGCGGCATACGCATCATGGACGCGCACGCACACGCCGGGCAGCAGGTTCACCGAAGCGTCCCAATCGAATCCAGGCGGCTGGATAATCACTTGTTGATCGGAGCAAAAGGGCTTCCAGCGATCCCCCGCCTCCGACATGTTGAACGTGCCCTGGTGGCGAATCCGCGCTTCGGCAATCAGGGGAGCGCCTTTCTTGACCGCCTTCTGAAGATAGCGTTGGACGGGTGGAGGCAGCGCCTCCATTTCGAGGCGCTCAAGCCCCGGAACCACGGCCGTCTGGCGGGCCGCCTTCAACCTCGCCCGCAGCGTCCGGGTGTATCCGGCCCAGCGGAAACGGCCGAGAGCGGCCGCCGCCAACAGGCCGGCCGCCAGGACCAGGATGGCGAGCAGGACGTATTTCCCCACTTATAGATCCAGCGAGCGCGCCTTTTCCATATTCCGGGCAAGCGCCCGCACGCCGTAGCCCGGGGCCTGCAACATAGGGACAAGCGCCCGGCAGGGCACCCCGGTTGATCCAATCACCCCTGCGAACATCGCAGCCATCCGCCTCCTCACCCCGAACATACCACGCTGGATTCCGGCTGCGATCCTCGAAGTGCTTGGACGCGGCCGCCGTTTCTCCGCGCCGCGAGTCTTTCAGAAGCGGCAACAGCTTGACTGAGCCGGCGCCGCAGGCTTATGCTGGCTGAAGAGCGTAAAAGCTCCGAACACAAGGATCATGGAAACGACTGGCGGCAGTAGTTCGAAAACCAAGCGGGATGAGCCTCCGTTGCGTGTGGGTTCGCTGCGGGCGGCGTCCGTTCCAGTCGCGTGTGCAGATCCGGTGCTCTCGCCCCTCCTGTTCTAGGGCGATGAGGCTGGTCCCTCGCGGCGGATCGGAAACGCCGCGCAGTGGCCCGCCGCGCCCAACTCTCATTCCAGCTTGATTGTTCACGCAGTCCGGTTGCGTGCGCACGGTTCACCGGATTGCGGCCGCGAGAGAGGAGACGCACGGCAATGCTCAATCTGCTCGTGGAGAAAGAAACCGGAAGGAAAGACCGGCGGGCCGCCGGCATGGCGCGGCCCCAGATTGAGAGCTGGGCTCTGCATGAGGACATTACACGCGTCCTGGACGCATACGGGACCTCGCCGGCGGGACTCAGCACCGAAGCGGCGAGGCAGCGTCTCGACGAGCATGGGCCGAACACCGTCGTTCATGAGCAAGCAGCCGGTTGGTGGGTCCACCTGCTCCACGCCTTCAACAACGCATTCATCCTTCTGCTGCTCGCGCTGGCCGTAGTGGCAGCGCTGACACGGGACTTCGAGGCGGCGGTCATCATTGCCACGATGGTCCTGATCAGCGCTGTCCTGCGGTTCACGCAGGAGTTCCGGTCGAGCAAGGCGGCGGAGAAGCTGAAGGAGATGGTCGAGACGACCGCTACCGTTACGCGCCGCGGCGTGAAAGCCGAGGTCGCGGTCGACGAACTGGTCCCCGGCGACATCGTCCACCTGTCCGCCGGCGACATGATCCCCGCGGACCTCCGGCTGTTCTTCGCCAAAGACCTCTTTGTCAGCCAGTCCGCGTTGACCGGCGAATCCCTGCCCGTGGAAAAGTTCGCCAACGGGCACGCCGCTGAGCCGCTGAACCTGCTGGATCACCCCAAGCTCTGTTTCATGGGAACCAACGTGATCAGCGGAACGGGAAGCGGAGTCGCCGTGGGGACCGGCGCGGGAACGTACCTCGGCAGCCTGGCGCGCCAGGTGACCGGGCGGCGCGTGGAGACGGAATTCGATCGCGGCGTGGGCCGCGTCAGCAGGCTTCTCATCCGGTTCACCCTGGTGATGGTCCCGGTGGTGTTCTTCATCAACGGGTTCACCAAGGGCGATTGGGTGCAGTCGTTCTTCTTCGCCTTGTCTGTTGCGGTGGGCCTCACGCCGGAGATGCTGCCGATGATCGTGACCGCGAACCTGGCGCGCGGCGCCGTCAACATGTCCAGGAAGAAGGTCATCGTCAAGCGGCTGCATTCCATCCAGAATTTCGGTGCGATGGACGTGTTGTGTTCCGACAAGACCGGGACGCTGACGCTGGATCGCGTGGTTCTCGAACGGCACCTGGATGTCCTGGGCCGCGATTCCGAGAAGGTTCTTCAGCTTGCCTACTTGAACAGCTACTACCAGACCGGTTTGAAGAACCTGCTCGACGTCGCCATCCTCCAACATGCCGAGGTGGCCGAGGGACTGCACGTGGCGACCGACTACCGGCTGATCGATGAGATCCCCTTCGATTTCGGCCGCAGGCGGATGTCGGTGATTGTCGAGACGCCCAGGACCGAGGAGATGCTGGTCACCAAGGGCGCCGTGGAAGAAGTCCTGCGCGCGGCGAGCCTGGTGGACATGGACCGCCAACTGGTGCCGCTGCGGGCGCCGGTTCAGGAAGACGCGCTCCGCATGACCCGCGACCTCAACCAACAAGGGTTTCGAGTGATCGCGGTCGCATACCGCAAATTCGAACCCGGCAAGGGCGTGTATTCGGTGGCGGACGAGAGCGACCTGATTCTGGCCGGCTTCATCGCCTTCCTGGACCCGCCCAAGGAGTCCGCGGCCCCCGCCATTCGCGCGCTGAGAGAGCATGGCGTCTCGATCAAGATCCTGACCGGCGATAGCGATGTCGTGACTGCCCGAATCTGCGCCGAGGTGGGCGTGGAGGCGGGCCGGATTATTCTTGGGCACGAAATCGACAACCTGGATGACGCCGCGCTGGCGGAGGTTGCGGACGCCGCAACCGTGTTCGCCAAAGTCTCGCCGGACCAAAAGGCGCGGGTTATCGAGGCGCTCCAGGCGCGCGGGCGCGTTGTCGGTTTTCTGGGCGACGGGATCAACGACGCCCCGGCTCTGAGGCAGGCGGACATTGGAATTTCGGTCAACACCGCCGTTGATATCGCCAAGGAGTCCGCCGACATCATTCTGCTGGAAAAGAGCCTGATGGTGCTCGAAGAGGGAGTGCTGGAAGGCCGCCGCACGTTCGGCAACATCCTCAAGTACATCCGCATGGGCACCAGCTCCAACTTCGGCAACATGTTCAGCGTCCTGGGCGCCAGCGCATGGCTGCCGTTCCTGCCAATGCAGCCGGTGCAACTGCTCGTGCAGAATCTGCTGTACGACTTCTCCCAAATTGGGATCCCATTTGACCGCATGGATGAGGAATACCTGAAGAAACCGCGCAAGTGGGACGTGCAGGCCATCGCGCGGTTCGTTCTTTTCCTGGGGCCGGTATCCTCAGTCTTCGACTACCTGACCTTTGGCCTGATGTGGTTCGTCTTTGGGGCGAAGACGCCCGCCGCCCAGCCGGTGTTCCAGACCGGCTGGTTTATCGAAGGGCTCCTGTCGCAGACTCTGGTCGTCCACATCATCAGGACGCGGAAAGTGCCGTTCGTCGAGAGCCGCGCCGCCGCCCCGCTCACCTTTCTGACGATTGTGGTGATGGCGGCGGGATTGGCCATTCCCTTCACGGCTTTCGGCGACGCACTGGGGCTCGCCCCATTGCCGGCCGCTTACTTCGGGTGGCTGGCGGTTATTCTCATCTCTTACGTCGTGCTCGCGCAGATCGTGAAGAACTGGTTCGCCCGCAGGTTTGGCTACTACTGAGGGGTCTGAGGCGCAGAAACGCGGCTGGACCGGGAACCGGTCAAGGGTCAGTGCCGGGCGGGACGGACTCAAGCGTGGCCCCGTCCGGGGTCTTCAGCTTGCGTACGCCCGCCATCCGGACGGGTTGTCCGCGGGACAATCGCCGGCTCGATCGATCACGCAACCGGCGAGCCGCGTCCTTCATCAGGACTACCAGCGCCAACGACAACCTGAAGAAGGCCAGACGGGTGCGCCACGCGCGAGCCGATCCTCAATCCGCCTGACGCACTACACTAGAATTCGGCGCGCACGGACATCTGAACATTCGAAAAACACAGGCGGGCGGCGTTCTTTCGTTGCCGATTGAACCTGCAAAACGCCGGCTGGTCACCCCGCGGCCCTTACCGCCGGCGGCCGGATTCGCAGGAACCCGCCCGGCTCTCGGCACGCCAGGCGCCCCTATCCCAAGGCCGGCCGGGTGACGGAACCGGCTACCGTTTCTGCCTCTCATCCGTCAAACTGAATGGTGACGGAAGCCGTTTTGGAGGGCCAGATCAGCTCCGCCCCGGCCGTAGACGAGACCGCACTGATCCGCGCCGCCCAGCAGGGCGATCAGCGCGCCTTCGAGGATCTCGTGCGGGCCTACGACCGCGCGGTGCTGCGGCTGGCCATGAACCTTCTGCGCAGTCCGGAGGATGCCCAGGACGTGTACCAGGAAGCGTTTCTAAGGGCTTACAGGAACCTGCCGTCGTTCCGCCTGGAAGCCAGCTTCCAAACGTGGCTCTACCGGATCGTTACGAACCTGTGCCTGGACCACTTAAGACGCCGCAAGGTCCGGCGCGAGGAGCGCTTCACGACCGGGTCCCCGGAGGCGCCGGTCAACCAGGTGGAGAACCTGCGCGAGGAACGGGCGGACGTCGATCCCCAGCGCAGGCTGCTCAGCAAGGAGCTCGGCGGGCGTATCCGCCAGGTTTTGGATGGCCTCACGGCCCGTGAGCGCACTGTGTTCGAGTTGCGCCACTATCACGGACTCCGGTTGAAGGACATCGGGGAGACGCTGGGAACCTCGGAGGAGGCCGCCAAGAACTGCCTGTTTCGCGTCACGCAGAAAATGCGCCTGGCGCTGGGAGATTTCGTATGAGCTGCGAATGGATCAGAAGCGTGCTTTCGCTTTTCCTCTACGGAGAGCTCAGCTTCGAAGATGAGGAGCGGGTCCACGGTCACCTGGAGACCTGTGAGTCCTGCCGGGCGGCGCTGGAGCGCGAACGGGCCTTGCACGCGGCGCTCGACGGCGCGGCCCTGGAGCCTTCACCGGAGTTGCTGGCCCAGTGCCGGACCCGGCTCCGTGAATCCCTGCGGCGCGAATCCGCGCGGGAGGGATGGCTGGCCCGCCTGTGGGCGTGGTCCGGCAGGCCGGTCTCGCCCGCCCTGCTGCGTCCCGCCACGGCGCTGGCGCTGGTTGCCGCGGGCTTCTTCGGCGCGCGGCTGATGCCCACTTCGCAGCCGCCCGCCGAGCCTGCCGCTCCGGTAGCCACCCAGGTGCGCTACCTGCAACCGGAACCCTCCGGCGGCGTCAGGATCGTACTGGACGAAACGCGCGAGCGGACTCTGTTGGGAAGCCCCGGTGAAGCCCCCATTCAGCAACTGGTGCTGGAGGCGGCGCAGGACCCCTCCGATCCCGGGCTGCGCCTCGACTCCCTCGACATCCTTCGGCCGCACAGCGAGTCCCCGGGGGTCCGACAGGCCTTCTTGCGCGCGCTGCGCAGCGACCCCAACGCGGGGGTCCGGTTGAAGGCCATCGAGGGCCTGCGTTCCTACGCGGCCGACCCCGAGGTCCGGTCGGCCCTGGCTGTAGTTCTTCTTTCCGACGACAATGTCGGGGTCCGCACCCAGGCTATCGATCTGCTCGTCGAAAACCGGTCGCCGGCGGTGGTCGGCATTCTCCAGCAGGCCATCGAACGCGAGCGCGACACTTACATACGCGAGCGTGTCCAGAAAGCGCTCCTGGAGATGAACGCCTCCATGGGCGCGTTCTGAGTGGTGACACTCCCATGCCGTGCTCGTCTAACCGGGTGGTGTTAGTCAGAGCACCATCCGGAGGTTATATGAGACATCTAAGAGCAGCGGTTCTGCCGGCCTGCCTGGCCATGCTGGGAATCGCCGGCGCTCAGGAGATCCCGTTTGCGGCGCCGCAGGTCCGGGCAATCGCGCTTAACGCCGGCAGCTACCTGGGGGTCGGCGTCGCCGATGTGACAGCCGACCGCGCTCAAGCCCTCAAGTTGAAGGAAGAGCGCGGGGTCGAGATCACGCGCGTCGAGGATGACAGCCCCGCGGCCAAAGCCGGCTTGAAGACGGGCGACGTGGTGCTGGAGTATAACGGCCAGCGCGTGGAAGGCACCGAACAGTTTGTCCGCATGGTGCGCGAGACGCCCGAAGGCAGGCAGGCAAGGCTGGTAGTGAGCCGCGACGGCGTCACGCAGACCTTGACGGCGACCATCGGCGCCCGCAGACTCCGCGGAGGCATCATCAGCCCGCCGTTCGACACTGAAGGATTCAGACAGGAGATGGAGAAACTGCGGGAGCAAGGTCGCATCATGCCCGACATCCCCCGTCCCAACCTTTCCTGGCAGAGCGGCGTGCTCGGCGTCGAGGCCGAGCAACTCGGCTCTCAGCTCGCCGAATACTTCGGGGTGAAAGAAGGCGTGCTGGTGCGCTCAGTTAATCGGGATTCCGCTGCTGAGAAGGCAGGCATCAAGGCCGGCGACGTAATCCTGAAGGTCGATGAGGTCAAGGTGGTAAGCCCGCGCGACGTCACCGCCGCCATCCGCAAACTCGGCCCCAAGACGACCTTCCCCGTCGCGCTCGTGCGTAACCACAAGGAGTTGTCGGTTTCAGTCACCTTGCCGAAGATCGAAGGGCGCCCCGTTCCCGGCCGTCCTGCCGCGCCGGCCGCCCCCGCGCCGCCGGCGCGTCCGGTGAGAAGCGGCCCTATGTTGTGATTCCGCACCGCCCGGGAGCGCGGCGCCGGTTCTGCGTTGGAGTTTCAAGGAGCGCATCCGGGACTGCCGGAGACAACATGCCCTGCCTGAGGCGAACCTGCGCCGCCGGCGGCGGGTGACTTGAACCCGCAGGGCGGCGTTCAGAGGCGCTGCGGAAACGGCGAACCGGCTACCGGAGCCGCCGCCACGCCAGGCCGAGCAGCGCAAGGCCGGCGCCCAGCAGGCCGAACGTGGAAGGTTCGGGTATCTGACCGCCCTCCCCCGGGTCTCCAAAGGCGACATTGTCGACGCCTTCGGCTCCGTAATACGGGTCGTTCAGGGCCAGCCAGAATATCGGCCCCCCGTCGGAAATCACGCCAAAAAACTCGCCGTGGAGAACGCCCGTAATCCCCAGCAACTCGTCACCCGCTCCGTAGACCGAGACGGTGAGGCTGCCACCGCCCCCGCCGTCGAACGTATACGCATCGAATCCGATGGCGTGGACCGGCGTCAGGAGGCGAATGATCAGGCTGTCGGAATAGTAGTTGCTAAGGATCAATTTGGATGACGTACCGAAAAAACTGGCGCCGGCAAGCGCGAGTTCCTCGCCCTGGTGCAATTCCGAACTGTTGAATTGGATGCCGGGCAGGATTGCGCCGAGCGAAAAACAACCGTTATTGCTGGAACTGTCCAGCGGGCCGGGGCAGGCCACAATACCGCCAGGGTCGACTTGGCCGGCTTCAAAAGTCTCGACCGGCAGTCCCGGCGCCGCCGCGTTGAACGAGGCACGGTCAGTGAACAGGATCAAGCCGGCATGCAAAGGAACAGCAAACAGCAGCAGCAGCAGCAGAGCAGAGTGCCGGAGTAGAGCGCAACGGACCATTACTGTTTTTCTCCCGGGGGCATGGCAGCCCTTCGAGAAAGTCTATCACCGCTACACAACGCAGTCAATATGTTGTCAAGGCCCGTCTGACGCCACGCGCGGCCGCCATCGGCGTGCAGGCGGAAGATCTGACGGATGCCAGTGGTCCGCCATGGCGAACTCGCGTTCCCGCTATGATGGACACCTATGGAGCCTGTGACCGATCCCATCCCCGAACGGGGCGTGCGCCGGCGGTGGCTGTCGCGTCTTGGCCCTCCATTGCTGCTGTTCCTGATCTGCGCCGGCTTCTTCTGGAAGATCGTTCTGACCAACCAGTACACCTGGCTCGAAAGCCCGGATCTGGCGAACCAGGTTCTCCCCTGGCTTCAGTTTCAAGCGGGTGAGTGGCACCGGGGCCGGGCGCCGCTGTGGGATCCGTACCAGTGGGGCGGCCAGTCTCTCATCGGACAGGCGCAACCGGGGGTCGCCTATCCCCTGAACTGGATCCTCTTTTCCCTGCCCCTCAAGGACGGGTGGCTGCGCCAGGCTTGGTTGCACTGGTACTTCGTCGTCATCCACTTCATGGCGGCCCTGTTCGCCTACCTGCTGTGCCGGGATTTGAAGCGGTCGCGTGCGGCTTCCATCGCGGCGGGCTGCGCATTCGCCCTGGGAGGATGGATCGGCACGACGGATTGGCCCCAGATGTTGAACAGCGCGGTCTGGACGCCCCTGGTGTTCCTGTTCGCTTTACGCAGTCTGCGCGGAGAGCGTCCCGTCGCCAGCGCCGCCGCCGGAGGCGCCTTCTTCGGCCTGGCGTGGCTGGGCGGGCATCACCAGATCCCGGTCTTCGTGTCGCTGGCAGTGGGCGGCCTGTGGCTGCATGGCTTCTTCCGGGACCGCCGCCCGAACTGGCGCGTGGGGCGCGCCGCCGTCGTCTTCCTGGTGTTTCTGGGGCTGGTGAGCGCGCTCCAGACGCTCCCCTCCTACGAGTACGGCAAGCTCTCCAAGCGGTGGGTGGGCGCCGAGGAGCCGAAGGGATGGAACGAGCCGGTACCGTACAACGTACACTCGCAGTATTCGCTGATCCCAACGTCCCTGGTGGCGATCGTACTGCCCGGCTACAACCGCAACGCGGATCCGTTCATCGGCGTGGCGGCGCTCACCATGGCGCTGCTGGCCGTGGCGCTGGCGTGGAAAGACCGCTGCGTACGGATTTTTGCCGCGATCGCGGCCGGTGGGCTGCTGTTTTCCCTGGGCCGCAACAACGTGTTCCACGGTGTGTTATACGCCGTGCTGCCCATGGTCGAGAAGGCGCGAAGCCCCTCTTTCGCCGTCTTCATCTATCACTTCGGAATTGCTGTTTTAACCGCCTATGGAATAGATCATTTCTTGAGACAACCGGAGAGCCCTTGGCCGCGCCGGGCGGTTCGCGCGCTGTTGGCCTTCGGGGCGGCCGCCTTCACGATACTCGCGGCCCTGGCCGTGAGCCAGAAGCCTCCCGGGGAAGACCGCTTCGCGGTAATAGCGCTCGGCGCTCTCTTTCTAGCAGCCCTGCTCTACGGCTGGAGGCGCGGCAACGTCGCGCACGGGACTGCCGTCCTGTTGCTGACCGGACTGATGCTGATGGAGTTCGGCAACCTGTCCGGCATCTTCTGGCCGAACCGGGAGGAAAGGGCGCGCAACCCCTATCTCTCTAAACTGGCACGGGACTCCGAGGTCGCCGGCTACCTTCGGGGTTTGCCCTGGCCCGTCCGGATGGAGGCGTCCGACGAGGAGATTCCCTACCCGTTCGGCGACTGGTACGGCATCGACCAATTCGGCGGATTCGTGGCCAGCCTCCCGGTCAACCTTCTGCGGCTGCCCTGGCACACCGTCCGCGCCAAGCAGATCTTCGGCGTCAATTACACGGTCAAAC
>JADZCM010000041.1 GCA_020851555.1 Bryobacterales bacterium
TCCAGGTGTCCAAAGTACGCCTCTGTTCCGCGCTTAACGCCAAGGGCTCGGCCACGCTCCACATGGTACATCCAGTATGCGGGCAGATCGGCGCATTGTCAAGTTATTTGTGAGACACAACACTAGACTCTCTATCGCAGCGCACATCACGCCGCTGTCTATGGGCAGCGGTGGCGCTTGCCGGCGTTCTCGCGCTGCCGGGATATCCGCAGGCCGTCATTACGCCGCCGCCGGGCGACCTTGAGGTGTTCTACGCATATCTGCGGCAGGTCCACCTCGTCGTAGAGCAATCGAGACAGCAGACCCAGGGCGCCCCGGAGAAGCCGGCGGCGCCGGAGAGGAGCGCCGCCGCGAGGCTTGGCATCGAACTCGATGATCTGCCCGCCATCGGCAAGGCATACCAGCGGGTCACTGCGATGCTGGAGCAAGTGGATGCTGAAGGCCGGGCCTATGCCGAGGAGACGGTTCGCCTGAGGAAGCGGCCGATTGCGGCCACGGTTCGGGGTTTTAGCGCGCGCCGCTACCACCTCGTGGAGCAGGCGCGGACAGAACTGCGCCGCGACCTTGGAGCAGCGGCTTGGCGACGGGTGGAATCCGTCATTGATGGTGAATTTCGCATGCGCATCCAGAGGAGAGCATTCCGATGACCAGGGATAAGAACGCCCGGCGCTTTCCAGGCACAATGTTCCTTGCGGCGGCCATGTGCATGCTGGGCGCCGTATCTCCGCTCCCAGCTCAATAGGGGGAGTACATAAGCCATGCCATATGCGAGATGGATATCAATCGGCTGTGCGGTCGCGTGTGCAGTTCTCCACGGAACCCTATGGGCTGGACTGTCGGCGCCATTGCCTGTCGGGACGGTAGTGCGGCGGGCAGATGTGGTAGCACTCGCCGCCCTTGAGAACGTGGCCGTTGAATCCAAGACGGCCGTTCGTGTTCAGTTGCGAATCAGCCGGGCAATAAAGGGTCAGGCGGCCCCGCCAACTCTTACAGCTACGCTCGTTCTTTCCCCCCAGATGGCAGCCCGTGAACTGCGCGAGCAGGACCTCATGCCAAAGACACGCGCGGAAGCGATAGGCTTGTGGTTTCTGAGCGAGAAAGAGGGTGCCTTCCAGGTGCTGCCGCTGGCAAGCGGCAACTTCATCATTTGGGATGAGGTCTTCTTGCCCCTCCCCATTTACGATCTCCGGGACCCGGCGGCCGTGATTCCGGGCCTTACTCCACTGGGCGATGGCGTCCGGCAGACCGTTCTGGCAGCACTTGTAGAATCATTCCTATCCTCGCCGAGCCCACGGGGTACCCTGAGAGCCATCGTGACTGTGAGCTTGAACCAGGAAGACCGTCAAGACTCACTGGCCGCGGCCGATGTCCTGATCGCCTCCGCCTCGCCCGAGCACCAGATTCTCGGGCTGGAGGCGGCGCTGCGGCTGGGCTCGGACGAAGTGCTCCCGCTGCTGGCGCGGAAGGTGGAAGCGCTGCGGCCGCACCGGATGTTCCCGGGTGTCCTGTTCGCCCTAGGCACGGAGTACAAGCCGAACGGCGAAGCCTCCGTCGCGCCTCTGCTGCAACTTACCTCGATGCACCTGGGGACCGCGGATTTCGACGCGGCCGTGGCGTCCGCGCTCCGGAAGATCGGGACCAGGGCCATCGTGCCGGCCATGGTTGAGTTGCTGGACAGCCCGGACCAGACAGCCCAACTCCACGCCGCACATTTTCTGAGTGAATACGCGCTGTTCGCCGACGCAAACGGCGATCTCAGCCCGATCAAACCAGGGGGAGGGCGTCCGGTGGGCCCTTGGGGGACGGACGCGACACAGGCGAACATGCCCAGCCGGGATTCCACCAGGACACCGCAGGAATACGCGGCCTTCTGGAAAGCATGGTGGGCGGAGAACAAGGCCAGGCTCGGCTTCACGGGGCCTTGATCCCCCTCACCTCAGCGAGTTGTAGGAGGAGACGAACTGGAGGCGGATACTGTCGCCGGGGGATGCGGCGGATGCTCCCGGACACCCGCAGCGGCGAAACTGCTTGGCGCGATATGGACCCTGACGGGCCCGCAGTGGAAGGCACATAGCCGGGGCAGGCGTGTGGCGCCGTGCATCGTGTTGGCCATGGACCGGTGAATCGCAGCAACGCTTGCAGCCATGGGGACATCCCTCCACCCTCCGAGCGCCGCCGCGTTGGCTCGTCGAGCCGGGTTCTCTATTTCCCGGCTGTCCCGCTTGTTCAAGAGCGAGACGGGGGTGGAGTTGGCCGCGGCAGTCCGCACCGCGCGGCTCAGGCACGCAGCGGAGATGCTGGTCTTGAGCACGGGCAGCGTCAAGCAGATCGCGGATGCCGTTGGTTTCAGGAATGGTGCCTAAGTCAGTGGTCCGCTATCTGGCGGCTTTCGGATTAGTTTCGGCGGTGTTCTCGCCGTGGAGTTGCCATGCCGCTGTGTCTATTCAGCTTTTTGGGCTCGATAGGGTGAGCGGCAATGAAGTCGGCTGTCTGAACTTCGCCTGGGCCGAGGGAATCGAAAGCTTCCTGTGGCGGCCGTTGGCCCGGAGCAGTTTCGGATGTGCCAGCACCACGTTCTACTCGACGACATGGGCCTACGGTCCCTGGGGTGGTGAGGCCGCGATCCAGTGGGAGAAGCAGCCGTCGCAGACCGACCCCGGAACGTACTGGGGGTGGTTCTTAGCGGCGCTCGAATACTACTGCGGTGGCTGGCAGTACCGCGATTGGAACGACAAGGTGCTGTCCGTTCAGCGCCCTACCATTTCCGGCTTGCAAGGGGCGTGGTATTTTGGGAACGGCTTTATCCCGAACAACGGATATTACGATGCTACCCGGCTCGCTGCCGACGCCAACTACCCAGACCCGGGGACCGATCCCTACTGGATTGTGACAGCAAATGGCACCAAAGTGATGTTGACGTGTACGCATTGTACGGCTACGGACGTGCACAGCAAGGGCGACACGTACCCCTGTAGCTGTAGTTCATCTGTGAAAATCAGAGTGTCGGTTGGCGGGCAAAACAGCTTTCCGTCGGACGAGCACTGGCTAGTGATCGACACGCCATATCGGTTATCGCAGTACGGGAATGAGATGAACAACGAGGCGGCCTACGGAGACGCGGTTGGGTTTCTCTCTACTATCACGTACAGGCTCTATTCCAAGTGCTCGCAGCAGATGACCTCAGTCGGCCTGAACGAAACACTCGTAGGGACACATGACGATATGAGTAATAACTGGGGAGGCGATCCACCGGAGACTAACAACTGGGACGGCTTCACGAACCCTGGGAACAATACGTTCGAGGACCTCGTTGGGTTCTTGTGTTATGGCTGCAATCCCGCCCCGGAGTTTCCCGGGTACCTTCAGAGTCCACCAAAGCCCTTGTCGACAACGAAGGTTCTGCACCACCACCAGAAGTTCAGGGCCGGTTCCAATGTGACGGGCGAATGTGTGGAGGTATAGACAAACCGTCAGCAGTTGTACGTTGACCACGGGCGGCACGAGAGCGTAGTCAGCCCTGTGAACTAAAGGGTGTGTAACCCCTGTGGAGGAAACAGAGATATGGGTACAGTGAAGCGCCTCGTAGGTGTAAGTGTGAGCATGGTGATCTGCGTCGCGGGTGGCCGTGCTGCACGCACGCCCGCGATCGAGCGGCTCTTGGAGTCTTCAGACGCCGTGGTCATCGGTGAAGTCACTTACGGCACGAGTCTGAACGGAATGTATTCGTTCACCCTGGTTCCCGATCGCATTCTGAAAGGCAACCTGAAGCCGCGGGTGGCACTTCAGATCAACTACAACGCAAGAGCTATCGTGATCAAGGGTTCCACCGAGGTGAGCGGGCAGTACGGCCTGTGGTTCCTGGCGCGAGACAAGGCAGGAAGCTTCGCCCTGCGGCCGCCGAAGCAGCAGTCGCTACCACTCGAGTTCGTGTACTACGCATTGCCCAAGCAGTCACCGGCGGCAAACGAGGAGCCCGAGGAAGTGACAGTCGCAGAGCGGGTGTTCAGGGAGCTCGCCAACGCTGTTGAAGTGTCCGAGAAAGGGCAGAGGTTCAACCTTCTAGCCGACGGGATTCTGCGGTGTGTTGGCATTACCGGCAGCCGGGAAGCCCTCGAGCGATGGAGTGGCTCGTCTTCGTCTCATTTGCGCGTACTTGGGCTCACCGGGTTAATCATGTTGGAGGACCCACTGGCTCTCGATCGTTCTCGTGATGTAATCGCTTCATTGGACGATACGTACTTGAGGAACCACTTCTTTGCGGCGATCTCCGCTTACCGCAACCCCGATCCAGTCGGCGTGAGGGCCATTGGTGAAATGGCGACCGAGGAGAGTGCGGCAAAGGACCTGCAAATTGACGGAGCCCAGGCCCTGCGCAGTATTCACACCAAGGAGGCGCTGCCCTACCTGGCGAAGTTGCTGGATTCGAAGGACCCTCACCTCCGCGGCCAGGCCGTGGCGGGGTTTACCTATTTCGTGAATAACTGGCCCATCGAGACGCAGGCAGCGGTTGTTGGTATGGCATTCACCAGACCCGTGGCAAATACGCCGTACCGGACAGTGGAGACGGAACGGCACAGCAGCATGGGCAGCTTTGAGCGGGCGGAGGACGAACAAGCTGCTGTGCAGTTCTGGAAGAACTGGTGGGCGGAGCACCAGCAAGAGCTCAGCAAGCCCGAGCCTTAGGAGGGCTGTCAGTGCTCTGCCAGATGCCTCTGGGCTGGCAGGGGGGCAGAACTGCGGGCGTGACCGGGCGACGTCCGCTCAGTGGCATGCACGGAGCGACAAGTAAAGGTACGGCTGGCGCAGCGTGGTGAACTTACTGACGTATGCTGCGGGAGGAGACAAACTGGAGGCGGATGCTTTCGCCGGGAGATGCGGCGGAGGCCCGCGGACATCCGCAGCGGCGAAACTGCTTGGCGCGATATGGACCCTGACGGGCCCGCAGTGGAAGGCACATAGCCGGGGCAGGCGTGTGGCGCCGTGCATCGTGTTGGCCATGGGCCGGCGAATCGCAGCAACGCTTGCAGCCATGGGGACATCCCTCCACCCCCCGAGCGCCGCCGCGTTGGCTCGTCGAGCCGGGCTCTCTGTTTCCCGCCTGTCCCGTTTGTTCAAGAGCGAGACGGGGGTGGAGTTGGCCGCGGCAGTCCGCACCGCGCGGCTCAGGCACGCAGCGGAGATGCTGGTCTTGAGCACGCGCAGCGTCAAGCAGATCGCCGATGCCGTTGGTTTCCGGAGCACGAGCCATTTCATCGCCCGATTCAGGCGCGAGTTCGGAACCACGCCGCGGCAGTACAGGAGGAAGGCGGCCAGACCCTGACGGGCGGAACATCCGAGCGGGCCTTGGTGTCTGAATAGCAGGAAACCGGCATTATCCGGCGGCAAAGTACAGTACAGCCCGCCTGGACCGGCTCGCTGCCGGCCGCCCCCCTGGACGCTACACTGGGACCTGAGAGCGCCGCCGGCAACGCATGGACGAACTCAGACTGCTGGAAATCATCCGGAGTTGCGCGCCCGCACTCCACCCGCCAGGGCTGGTGACGGGCATCGGAGACGACTGCGCCATCTTCCGGCCGCGCGGCGGGACCGAGGACTGGCTGCTTACCACCGACATGGTGCTGGAGGACCGCCACTTCCGCCGGACTACGCATCCCGCCTCGGCCGTCGGATACAGGGTCCTGGCCAGAGGCCTGAGCGACATCGCCGCCATGGGCGCCGAGCCGCGCTTCTGCCTGCTCTCGCTGGCCCTGGCGGAATGGGCCGGCGGGCGGTGGATCCGGCAGTTCTTCGGCGGGTTCTACAGGCTTGCGGCCGAGACCGGGACGGCCCTGGTCGGCGGTGACCTGGCGCGGGCCGACAAAGTCGGCTGCGACATCGTCGCCATCGGCGCGGTTCCCCGCGGCAAGGCGCTGCGGCGCGACACCGCGCGCCCGGGTGACGGGATCTACGTCTCGGGGAAACTGGGAGGTTCGGCGCTGGGCCTGCGCCTCATGCGCGGCCGCGCCTGGCAGGTCCATCTGCGCCCGCGGCCCCGGCTCGAGTTGGGCCGTTTCCTGCGCGAGTCGCTCCGGGCCACGGCCGCCATGGACCTGAGCGACGGGCTCTCGCTGGACCTCTACAGAATGTGCCTTGCCTCGGGGCTCTCGGCCGAACTGGACCGGGAACCGCCCGTGTTTCCGGGCGCCAGCATCGAAGACGCACTTCACGGGGGAGAGGATTACGAGTTGCTCTTCACCCTCCCGCCCCGCGCCCGTCCCCCCGCGCAGTTCGACGGCCTCCCGTTGACGCGCATCGGGACGGTGCGGGAAGGGAAGCCCGGCCTCGTCCGCTACCTGGGGCGCCGCCTGGAACGCGGCGGCTGGGATCACTTCCGGCAGCGCCGGTGAGGAAGTCCGGCTACTCGTAGGCGATGTTGAGCGCCTGCATCAATCCCTTCGCATACCCCAGGGCGTGGATGTGCCCGAGCATGTCATAGCCGGAGCTGCCCTTCTGGCCTTCTCCCTCCATCGCCGGCGCATGGTCGGTACGCAACGGGCCTACGAACCCGCCCCGGACGAAGCACTGAAGCATCCGGGCCATGTCGGTCGGGCCGTCGTCATGGAAGGTCTCATGGTAGCGGGTGTCCGCCGTCCCCTCCACATCCCTGAAATGAATGAACTGGACCTTATTGCGCTCGCTGAATTCGGTGGCGACGGAGTAGATGCTCTCGCCCGGAGCATACCGCATCGACCGGAAGTTGCCCATGCAGAACGAGACGCCGTTGTACGGGCTGTCGGCTATGGCAAACAGCCGGCGATAGGCTGCCGGGTTGATCATGATCTGCGCGGAGCCGAGATACGGAGACACGGAGGGATCGTTGGGATGATATCCCATCCTCACCTTCGCCTTCTCGCAAACGGGCGTGATCCGCTCTATCAACCACGTCAGAGCCTCCCAAAGTTGATCTTCCGTGTAAATCTCCGGCGCTGGAGGCAGCTTCTTGGATGCCTCGTAGTCATGTTCCGTGGTAAGTGCGCCGCCACGGAGTTGAAGCTTGTTGTTAGTTCTACGGCCTCCCTGTCCGAGGTTGTAACAGAGCACCGGAATTCCGACCTTGCCCATGGCCTCGACATAGGCAATCCAGTTCTTCAGCTCCTTATCCCGGCCGGGGGACCCGCGCTTGATGTTTTCAGCGGCCACGGGCGTCATGACTTCGTAGACGTTGACGGTGAAGCCGGCCGCAGCCCAATCCTCTTTGTGCTTCCGCATGGCCGCCTCATACTGATCTGGGCCAATGTCTCTCAGGGAGGGATTGGACACGGCGTGCGTCACTCCCATCTGGAGGCAGAGCTTCAGCCGTTCCGGCTGGTTCAAGCTGAGCACGTGTGTCAGCACGATCTTGCCCTGCTTCATCGCACGCGCTTCCTTCGGCAGGGACAGCGCCCCGCCGGCGGCCGCGGCGACGGCCGCGCTGCTGCCGATCCATGAGCGGCGTGTCATCTGTGCCATCTGTGTAGACTCCTTTCGGGCTAGTTGCAGGTCAAGGTTACCAAAGACCGTCCCGGGAATGCCAGCGTAACAAAGAGCTTGCCGAACAGGCTTCAAAGCTTGCCCGGCGGGTTTTCACCGCTTCCTGGAGCCGGTTTCACCCGCTGCCCAGGCGAATGAACTCACTGCGCAGGCGCGCGTGCTTCTGCATGAGCCGCAAGTAGAGCGTTTCACCGGGGCCCATCTTGGCGCGGATGACCGCCATCGCCAGCCGTTTGTCGGCCTCAGGCCAATCCGCGAGGCCGGGGATCTGGTCCAGCACCATGGCGAAATTCAGGAACTCGGGGTGTGGCCCGACTTTGACGCCGAGCGCCGTTGCCACGCGAGCCGCCGCCTCCTCCGGCCGGCTGCGCTGCGCGGCCAGGGCGACATGGCGCACGCTGAAGCGGTCCCAATCGCCTTCCGCCGCGCCCGGCGTATCGAAAACCAGCGGAGCTACGGCCAGCCTGCGCAGCGTCGCCGCGGGGCTGCGGTATCCGGGCTTCCGCATCAACCGGCATTCCTCCCGTGCAACGACGCGCACCAGTTCCGGCAGAACAGGGCGAAAGCCGAGCTTGCGGTAGAACCAGAACGCGCCGGACGCGATCGCCTCCTCGTTCTCCAGCCCGATCTGATAAGGGTCGATCGAGAAGGAGGCAACTCCCAGCAACTGGCTGAACAGCCGCAGCACCCGAGCGAAGATCCAGGCCGTCTCGCCCTCGCGGAAGGTGTAGTAGAGGTTGAAGCCGACCTCCATGCGGTCGAACAGAGAGAGCGTCTCGAAGTACCCGGCGGGCACGCCGTTCTTGAATATCATCGCGGCATGATACGCGCGCAAGGGCAGCCGCCATTCGGCAGGGACGCCGCAGAAGTAGAGTTCGACCCCGCGTCCGGCCTGCGCGCGCAAAACGGATCGCGGGTCGCCGTAAGTGAAGCCGTGCAGCTCACGGTATCTGGCCGCGGAAGCGGCTACGGCCATGTTGAGGAACGCCTGGCCGCCTTCCTCCCCGAGAGGTTCGACCTCCAGCGGCTCGGCCTGCAACTCCTGCTCCAGCACAACCTCGGATCTGCGGATCAGCGAGCCTTTGTGGTAAAAGACGCGGCGCGGCCGCAGACCCGCCACTGTGCGGGAAGCCGGGGTGCTCTCCAACTCCCACCGCACCGGCAACTGGAGCGAGTCGTAGAGGTCTGCTTTCTCCTTCGCGGAAACGTCGAGGCTTTCGATCCGGGTGAGAAGAAACTCCAGCGAACGATCCAATCCGCCCGCCGCGCGGCTGAGCCACTCCAGGTAGGGAATGTGCGGCTCGACCATCGTGTCTTCCTCCACCAGGGGAAACAGCCGCCGCCAGGGGCCGGCCAGCCGGTCGGTCAATTCGTAGCAGTCCCAGTCGATGGCGACGCGTCCGGTCTCCAGTTCCGCCAGGCGCCTGACCACCTCATAGTGGAAAATCGCCGTGAACGCGGTGCCGGCGATGCCGGAGACCTCGGGCTCCTCGAAAGCGCTCATGTCCGCGCCGGATTCGCGGAGTCTCCTGACGCGGTCCGGGATGCCGGCCAGCAGGGTTTCCGCCTGGCGCAGTGTCCGGCGGTCCGGAGGAAAGGCGCGAAGGAACAGCAAGCCCTCGTGCAGGCGGATCAGGCTGCCGGCATCCCGTGCGGCGGCCAACTTCATCAAGGGTTCCAGGCGGGCGGCCAGATCAGTCCCGTTCACAAACGCGGTCTCCTTTTTTCGATAGTTCTATCAAGCATATACCGGCGGCTGACAAGGCGAGGACCGAAGCGCGGCAACCGGGCGCCAATACTATCAAGACGGGGGATCCTTGCCCGAGCCCATCTTCAAACTGCAACCCGACCGGACGATACAACTCCGGGGTTTCGACGACCTGGGCGCGGCGGCGGCGCTGCACTCGGCCACCTCGTCGAGCTTCAAGGTCAGCGGCGTGTTCCGGGATGCCGCCGACTTCGCCGTTCTTATCCTGTACGACGCGGACAATTCCTACGAGCACCCGAGACTCAAGTATCTTCCTGATTTCGACTTCTCCGGCCTCACGCTGACCTTCGACGTGCATTACACGGGGCTGATGCCCCTCGACTCGCCCAAGTACCCCACGATCGACTGGCCATACTTGGACGTGATCCGGCCGGACCAGACCACCGCCAAGATACCCCTCTTCGAGCACGCCCAACAGGCCGGTGGAACCTACTCGAGCGCCGAGGCGAGTTTCGTCATTGAAGACAATGGGCTGGCGCCGTACGACAGGATCACGCTGTGGTACCTCAATTTCGCCTTCGACTACATCGTGCCGCCGGCGACACCGCTTCCGTCCGCCGCGCAGATCGCGGACGCCCTCGCGTCGCAGATCAACGGCGTGGATTGGGAGGCGTTCGGCGTTCTGATTCCGCTTCGGGCGGAGTCCAGCGGCGCCACCTTGAGGATCATCGCGGATCGCGCCGGCCGCGACGGGAACATGATCCGGATGTACGCCGTGGCGAAGAACGCACGCCTGAAGACCACCTCGCCCGTTGCGGTCTTTCAGGGCGGCAGCTCGGACGCGACCTGGCGCGTCACCCTCGATTTCAGTGCGCTGGGCGTCGCGGAGATCCGGCAGATGTGGCTGACCTTCGCGCCGGCGCTGGCCAACGGCGAGGAACTGGCCGCCACGGAATGGGAAGCCGAATTCACGAACTGGACGCTGAGCGGGCCCGAATCCAAGCGGTTGCTCAAAGTGGCGGGGCCCGGGAGCGTGCGCGTCGAGGAGAACGATTACTGGGCGTGCTACTCGGGCGACTGGGACGCCGAGACGGGTTTCTATTCGGGGGGCTACGCACGCAGGGCCTCCGCGACGGGCGCTTCGGTGACGGTCCGTTACGCCTGCGCCTTGACCCACGATCTATACATCGGGACTTCGCTCTACGCGGACCGGGGAGTCGCGGGCGTGAGTCTTGACGGGGACGAGGAGACGGATCTGGACTGCCGGCTCGACGCCGAACCCGCGGTGGTGACGCGGCGCAGGGTGCGCACGGCGGTGAGCGCGGGGGAACACACGGTGACGATCCGGCTCAAGTCGGCGGGCTGCTTCTACTTCGATTTCCTGGAGGCGGCGGCGCCGTCGGATGTGCCCGACGCGCTTCCGGCCATCGAGAACATCGCGCCCGCGCTGGACTACAGCACGGACCACACCTACAAGCTTCCGCCGGCCCGGATTCTCTGGATGCTCGATCAACTCGGCTATCGCGGGCCGCTGAACGAGTACATAGGCGTCTTCTGGTGGAACCAGCGGGAGCGCACGGACGCGGTGATCCCGGGCGTGACGGTGAGCTTCACCGGCCAGTTCCTGCCCGAGGACCAGGTGTTCCTGAGCATCGGCGGCCAGACGTGCGGCAAGACGGTCTTTCCCAACGAGGACGGAGCGCTGATCGCCCGGCATTTCCAGTACATGATCAACTCGACCTACGTCGGCGTGTGGGCCGCCGCCGATGGAAGCACACTGACCATCACCGCCCGTTCCCCCAAGCCCGCGTATTCCTACACGTTCGACGCGTGGAAAGAGAGCGGCCAGGGGTCGGGCGGAACGGCCGGCTGGACGGGGAGTCTTGAGAACGGGCAGCCGGGGCGTTGGGTCGTGGATCCCTCGCAGTCTCCCGCGCTCAACCGCGGGGCGCGCGACTGGCACCTGGACTTCTTCCGGCAGTGCCGCGCCGGCGGCCGCGAGATCACCGTCGCGGCTTCGATGGAGCTGGTGAATCCCCCCGCCGGTTTCGGCGCCCGGTACGCGGACGGGCAGGTGGTGGAAACGTCGGTGGGCTTCGGCAGCCTGGTCTCGACTCACTGCGCGTTCTCGAGCCCCATGCTGAGCTACCAGAAGCAGGTCTACCGGGCGCTGGCGGACCTCATGGCGTCGGCTACCCTAACGCCCAGCCTTCAGTGCGGGGAGTTCTGCTGGTGGTATTTCACAAATCGGAAAACATCCAATCCGGCAGGCGGTATGGCGTACTACGACGAGGAAACGCAGGCGGCGGCGCTGGCGGCGCTCGACCGCACTCTGCACGTATTCACCGGACCTGACGACGACCCGGGCGTCAACGGCGGAGAGGATGCGCTGTTCCTGCGCAACCGGCTCCGCGACTATGTGGCGGCGCTTGCCGGGTACGTCCGAGGTCTCCATCCGGAGGCGCGGTTCGAGGTGCTCTTCCCTTACGATGTCAACCACCCGGAGCCGGCGGGGGTACATCTGCTCGGCGGACGCTTGAACCGGTTCGTGAACCTGCCGCTCGAATGGGAACAAAAAGCCACGAGCGGGCTGGACTCGCTGAAGGTCGAGGCGCTCGATTTCGGCGCATGGACGCGGGATCTGAACCTCACCCGCGCGGCGGTGTTGTTCGCCACCGGGCTTGCCTGGCCCAAGGATTCGTTGCGCCACCTGCTGCCCGTATTCCAGCCCGGCTACGCCTGGGAGAAGGAATGTTCGGCTGCGCTCGGGGAAGGAGTGGAGTCGGCCCATCTATGGGCCTTCGACCACGTGTGCCTTTTCGGACTCAGGACTCCGCCGGTGCTGACACAGGCCTCCGCCCGGCGCCAGGGTTGACCCGGCGAAGGCTCGCGCAGTTCACGCGATTCCGCAGTCAGGAGCGGGGGACGCCGGGAGTCGCAGTCTGAGCCATGTAGCGGCTGGGCTCGACCACCAGTTTTGTCGGGGAATCCAGTTGGCGCCAGGCGACGTCGTCGGGCGACCGCTTCAGCACGCCGTACTGGCCGAGCAGCCACAGGGAGTCATCCGTACGCTGTAACCAGGTCAGGAACAACCGGTCCGTGGTGGGTTCCGTCACCCGCCAGGTTTCTCCGCCGTCCTCGCTCAGCAGGACGCACTCGTCCGCCGCAATCCAGCCGCGGCCGGCACGGTCGAAGATCACCGACGTCAACCAGTTTTGAACCGGACTTTCCTGTGTCTGCCAGGTGGCTCCACCGTCCCGGCTGCGCAGAATCTCCCCGTTGAACCCTACGGCCCAACCGTTGAGAGGATCCCGGAAGTACACCGAACTCAGGGACCAGACCATGCCCGCCGGCGTTTCGCCCTTCTGCCATGTGCGGCCTCCGTCGGTGGTCCGGGTGACGGTGCCGACCCAGCCCACGGCCCAGCCGTGGTTGGCGTCGGCGAAATAGAGGGACTCGATGGGCTGGTTCACCTGGCTGTTCTGCAAGGCCCAGGTGCGGCCGCCGTCAGCGGTGTGAACAATCACCCCGCCGTGACCCGCAACCCAGCCGGATTCACCCTTCCACTGGATGGCGGTGAGAGTCTCGCGGGCCGGAAGGGGAACGGTCTGCCAGTTGTAGCCCCCGTCTGCGGTGGTTGCCAGCGCGCCCTTGTCTCCGGCAACGTACCCGCGCCGGGCGTCCAGGAACTTCACCGCCCGCCAGTTGGTGCCGGCCGGTAGAGGTCTGGAGGTCCAGGTTGCGCCGTGGTTTTCCGTCACCAGCAGGCGCGGTTCCTCGCACAGAAGGTATACCCTTTCGCCGGCGGCGTCGGTGTTCTTGATAAAGCAGGAGGCGCCTCCAACGTCAGCGGCCAGAGCGGACGAAACGGCTCCCAACAGCAGCAATCCGAGTGCACGTATTTTTTGCATATTCCCTCTGTCCATACTTGTAAAGACGCGCGGCGCGGGGAGAAGGATGCAGAAGACGCGAGATTCTCAAAGGTGACCCTGTGCGCTTTCGCCGGCGCAGGTCCGCATTTCGAGCGCGATTGTGACTTCATGAACCGCGGCTCATGAAAGGCGTGTCATCCTGCCGGGTGCAGGACACCTACCAGATGTACTCCTTCGCGGAGGAGCGGCGCTGGTGGCTGTCGAGGACGTGGACGACGCGGAACTTTTTGAGCTTGGCGGGCGAAAGCTGGCCGATGGGGATGTACAGGATGGAGCGGCCGAGGCGGCCGGCGATGGTCCGAAAGACCGGGCGCGGAGGCCTGGCCGCCACGTAGACCACATGGCGGTGGATGGAGTAATCCAGAGCCGCGAGCAGGAGGCGTTCGGGCTTGGAGGCGGCGAACTCGTAGTCCGGGTCGGTCCACACGTCGATCATGCGGCGCGGCGGCAGGCTCAACAGAAAACCGCCGTACTCGGCGCGCCCGATCCCCGGCCCGACCAGCTTGTCGAAAGGATCGGTGGAATAGAACGCCATGTCGCTCTCGTTGGCGTGCTCGCCGAGCCAGGTAGTCAGCCACGGGTACCGGCCGTTGCGGTCCTCGTCGAAGATGACGGCCACGGAACCCACGTCGCCGGCGATCTTGTCGAACTGCCGCACGTAGATTTTGTTCTCGTGCCAGTGGCGTATGGTCTCGCGCAGGTCGATCCCATCCAGCACCGACGTGGAAAACGGCTCGGCGCGAACGCGCTCTTCGGAAAGGATGCTCTTGGCCTTCTTCTGAAGGAACCGGCCGAAATCCTCGACCACGATGTCCTCGGGCGGGTAGGAGCAGATGGCGTTGCCGTCGATCTGGCGCGCCCACTCGCCGGGAAACTTCTCCCGTTTGCGCGGCTTCAGCCCGGCCGGTTTCAATCGCTGCTTCGGCTTCGGGAGACGCCGCCGAAGACGGAGCTTGCGCGTGTCGCGCCAGACCTCCTCGCCGGACAGATCCACCGTCATCAGGTCACCCTGCACCTGCTGGGGCGGGTAGCTGCCGCCGGTCTCCCACACGTCCCAGCCGTAGTTGTCGTCCACCACGGAGCGGGCCGCGGCGGTGATATCGAGCAGGTTGGCCGTCAGGCCGCCCCCGACCAGCGCCAGATTCCTGGTGTACCGCCCCAGCAGCCGCCGCTGCCAGTGGGACACACGCTCGCCCGTGGCCTTCTCGTAGGCTTTCTCGGCCTCCAGGAGCAAAGCGAGCTGCGCGCGGGGGCGGTCGGGGAGCAGTGCATCCTGCATCGAGCCGCGGAACTGCTCGTAGCGGTACTGGAGGTAGGGATACTCGATCGCGATCTCGGCCAGGCAGCGGGGATGCGGGTTGAGCAGCTCGACGCCCGCCCGCGAGACGCGAGCCGCCGGCTGCGCCTGGGGCTGCTCCATGGCATCCAGCACCGGGTCGAGCAGGTTCAGCGAGAGCACCACGAACACGCTCGCCATCGGATCCGCGCCTTGCAGCTTCCAGGCGATCCCGGCGGCGTGCGCGTCGATCGCCGCAGATCGCGGCTGCGGATACACGCGATAAGCCTCGACGTACCTCTCCAGGCCGAGGTGCCGCACGGAGTAGGGGTCCGGAGCGCGGTCCGGCAAGTGGGGACGCGGGCCGAAGTCGGGTTCGGCGAAGACGATCTCCGCACGGATCTCCCGTGCGGTGCGAATCGCCTCGGTGAACGGGTCCGCGGGCTCCACCGGGACGTAGACGGCCTCGTCCTGCTCCCCGCCTTCCTCGGGATACAGGATGACGGACATCTGCGGGAGGCGATCCACGGCGCGGAGGTACGCGTCCTCAAGCGTCGCCGGCAGTTCGACGGCTACCACCCGCGGCCGCTCCGCCAGCAGCGCGCGGCGCAGTTCGATGGAGAATTCCAGACGCCCCGGCAGGACGGGAAAGTAAGTGAAACGGCCCCGGCGCAGACTCCCGGCGTCAGGCGCGGACTCGAGGGACATAACGCCGGGCCTCTTCCCCCAGGGTTTCCAGGAGGGCCGTTTCCAGCGCCCGATGCTCGTCAAAGTGCGGCAGTTCGCTCTGGAGTTTCATGGCGAAACGCGCGACGTTGATGCCGTCCCTGACGGTGTAGCGCTCGTCGGCCGCGTGCGCGTGCTGGAGGAAATCGGTGACGTATTGCAGGATTCTCTCCTCCCCGAACGGCAGGTTCTCCTTGAGGATCCGGTATTCCTCGTCGCGCTCGGGAAAGTCGATCAGAATCTGGGGCTGGAGACGCGAATGGATGTACTCGGGCAGGTCGAAGGTGGAGGCGTCGTCATTCAGGGTGGCGACGAACCGGAAGTCGGGATGCGCCTTGATCTTGACGCCGGCGACAATCGACTCCACGTAGCGGCGGGCGTCCAGCAGCGGCGCGAGACTGGCCCAACTCTTCTCACTCATCCGGTTGCCTTCATCCAGGATCACAACCCCTCCCCGGATCATGGCGGTGACCAGCGGCGAGGCCACGTAGCGCAGCCGTCCCGCGCCCTCGATCACGGGGGTTACCAGCAGGTCCTCCGGCCGGGTATCCACGGTGGCCTGCATGATGTAGACGTCGCGGCGCAGCCGCTTCGCTCCCGCGTACGCCAGCGTGGTCTTCCCGACGCCCGGCTTCCCCACGAGCCGTGGGTTCATGGGGAGGTCCTGAGGGTCCACGATCAGCCACGCGGCCAGCAGTTGCCGCAGCGGTTCGTCCTGCCCAACCCAGCGCGCGGGTAATTCGTCCGGGTGCGCCAGGTGCAGGACGACGCCTTCGATCTCGACCACCATCAAGGTTATTATCCCAGAGTCGCGGGCGTACCCGGCGCGAACCGCCACTCCGGCACACGGCGCCGGGGGCGGGCTAGAACCCGCTGGGACGGATCCAGAAGCTCTCCTGCCAGACGCCGCCGGGCGCAACGCTCTGGAGTTCCTTGTAGACGCCCTTGTGCGCCAGGTTCGTGGCGTTGGTGATTCCCACCATCGGCTCGAAACAGATGAAGTTCCGGTCCTGAGGCGCTCCACCGCGCCCGGGCGCGCCCTGCGGCGGCGCGGCCGCCGGGCGCGGCGCGTAGATGACCGCGGCCCGGTAGTTCGGGCCGAACACCACGTCCAGCCTTTGCGACTTCCCCTGCACGGTCATGGTGGCGCGGCCCGCCGGGTCGCGGACCAGGTCGCCGAACACGTGGTCGAGGTCGTAGTCCTTCAGCGGAATAGACTGCGGGTTCGGGAACAACTGCTCGATGGGACGGGTTTCGCCGGTAGGCACCTTCTCAGGGGCGAGCAGCCACTCGGTGCGCGCTCCCAGGGAGACAGTCCACTCGTCGCGCTTGGAGTCGCTCAACTGGAAGTAAGGATGGTATCCGATCACGACCGGCATCGGCTCGGCGCTCAGGTTCTCGATTCGCGTCTGGACTTCGAGCACGCCGCCCTGCAACCGGTAGGTGATGTCGATGGTGTGGGCGAAAGGCCATTGCTTCATCCAGGCGGGTTGGCGGTAGAACTCCAGGCGGCTGGTGACCCAGGCGCTCTGGTTGTCCGCGCGCGCCTCCACCACGCGCCACTCGGAGGTCCCGGTCAGGAATCCGTGAATGGGGATCTTGCCGCGCACGTTCCCCAGTTCCATGTCGAAGTTGTATTTCTTGCCGTTGGCGTAGAACGCCTGTTCATCCAGGCGGTTCGCCCACGGCCCCATGAAGGGGATGGCGTTCAGGCCGGGCCGCTTGCGGAATTCCTCCAGCGAGGCGAAGGGAAACCGGAGCACGTTGACGCCCTTCACCTGCATCTCGAAGGCGATGTTGCCGGCGGGCGGCAGGACGGAGACGGCCGTCTGCGCGGCCGCGTCCATCAACCGCACGACGTCACCGTCGCGCTGAACCGAATACTGCGCCGACACGGGCAACGCGGCCAGAGCTGGAATCAAAACAGCGAGTTTCATTACGATGCTCCCCGATGGAACTCCACGAAGCTGTATCATAACCCAGGAAACCCGCCGGCCGGCGCGCGCTACCGGAACAGCAATGGAGCGATGTCCGCCAGCGAGTGCCGCCAGACTTTCCACTCATGCACGCCCGGAAAGCTCCGGAAGACGAGGTTGATCCGGCGCGCCCGCATCTCCTCGGCGGCTTTGGTCTGGAACGGCATGCGAGGATCCTCCGTGCCGCAGGAAAAGTAGAGCAGCTTGAGCCGCTTGTTCGTGGCGGCCGGGTCCTTGTAGAAACCCGGCGAGACCTGTTCGGCGTCGAAGGGGGGATAGCCCGCCACGCCGCCGAACATGCCGGAACTGAACTGCCCCACCCAGGCGAAGGCGTCCAGACGCTTCAGGCCGACGTTGATCGAGATGCCGCCGCCGGCCGAAAGCCCGGCAATGGCCCGGTTCTCCCGTCCCGTAAGCGTCCGGTAGGTCTTCTCAATGAAGGGGATGATATCGTTGACCGTTTCCTTCTCGGCCGCGTCGTAGTTGCGGCCGCCGCCGGGGCCTCCGCCGAAGGCCCCGTTCGGCATCACCACGATCATGGGAACGGCCCGCTTCTGCGCGATGAGGTTGTCCAGGATCACACCCGCGCGGCCGTCGCGGCTCCAGTCCAGTTCCGCCCCTCCGCCGCCGTGCCAGAGGTACAGCACCGGGTAGCGGCGGTTGCCTTGGCGGTAGTACTCGGCCGGGACGTACACGTACAGGCCGCGCTGCTGGTTCAGGGTCGTGGACGTGTAGGTGTGGATGTTCACCGAGCCGTGCGGCACGTTCTGAAGCTCGTCGAATCGCGGCGGCGCGCCGGGCACCTCAAGCACGCTGGCATCGATGGCGGCGCCGATTTTGGCCACGGGGTTTCCCAGGTCGATGACCTTGACGCCGTCCACGTTGAAGGAGTAAGTGTAGATCTCCGGCTCGACAGGCCCGACCGTCACGCTCCAGACGCCCTCCTGGTCCCTGGTCATGGCCCTTGGTTTGGGATCGCTTTCGCTGAACTGGAGGGTTACCTCGCCCGCCTTGGGCGCGCGGAAGCGGAACGTGATGGTGCGGTCCGGATGCAGTTCGGGAGACACCAGGCGCGCGGGGGGCCCCTGCGCCACAAGCTCGAAGGCGGCCAGAACCGCGGCCGCGAGCATTACCAGTGCGTTTTTCATGAAAATGTCCCTAACAGGTTCTTGAACTCCGTCTCGCTCCGGACGAATTCTCCGGAGACAATCAGATACAATCCGTCTCGCGGCAGCCGCCGCAGGACTTCCGGCAACTGCTCGAAATACCCGTCCACCGACAGGATCAGGCGCGACCGGTTCAGGATCTCGCCGAGCGCGGGCGCCATGTCCCGGAGCGGCGGGCCGTTGGCTTCCACCGTGATCTCCAGTCCTGCCAGGCCGGGCACGTCGAGCACGTGGCGGTAGTGGCGGTATCCGGTCGAATGCAGGTGGAACAGGACGTAGCGGCCCAGGCGCTCGACCAGTTGCGCGCTGAGCGGCATGAATTCGTCCCTGTATACCGCCGGCGAGCACATGCCCAGCGCGTCTTCCTGAATCACGGTGGCAGGTCCCGGCGCCCAGAATCCGAAGATGTGGCCATGGCCGCCGAGCCGTGGCTGCACCAGGGAGAAATGCGTATCCAGGACATTCATGTGCAGCGCGTTGACGCGAGCCGCCGCGCGAGCCACGGCCGGCCGGTTATCGTGGAGCGCCAGGAAGAAGCGGTCGAGCCCGCACATGGCCGCCAGCACGTCCGAGGCGCCGCGCAGGATGGTAGGGCTGACCCAGCAGTCCTCCGGCGCTGCGGCGCAGAGCCTCGCCGTCTCGCGGCGCAGGGCCTCCACCCAGCCGGAGTCCGCCGGGACCGCCGCCTCCTCCAGGTCTTCCGGCGATTCGACGCACGGCGCGGGCGCCAGCGATCCCGCGCTGGTGCGCACGGGGCAGCCGCACATGGCCTCCAGCCAGGGAATGGCGCGCCAGGCCGCGGCGTAAGGGATGAAATCGTCGGACTCGACGCGGCGTTCTCGAGCGGATTGCTCGTAGTCCGTCCTGGCCAGGCGCTCGCTCACATCCTCCGGCAACAGCCGCGGCCGTCCGATCGGCTCCCTGGCCAACCGGATGGGCAGCCAGGCTCCCGCCGGGATGACGGAAACCGGCGGACGGTCCACCGCTTCCCGTCGCCAGAAGCCGCTCCGGAAGCGCTCGATGGACTCAGAGAGTTGCCCGGGGCTCTTCACCGTACGTTGCGACAGAGGACTGTCAAAGCGTCTTCAAGTAGGCGAGCAGGTCGTTCTTCTGCGCCGCTGTGAGCATGTCCTTGTAGCCCGGCATGCCGTTGCCCCCGGCATCGATCACGGCCCGGACCGTGCCCTCGTTCACCGGCTTTCCGTTTTCCAGCTTCGTCTTCTTGAACAAACCCTTGAGCCCGGGACCGAGTTTCTTTTCGCTGCTGTCAGGGGCATGACAGAGCGCGCATTGGTCCGAAAAAATGGTCTTGCCTCTCCCGGTGGCGCCGTTCTGCTGCTTGGGCTTTTGCCCCGGCAGGAGGGCCAGACCGGAGACCAGGAAGCAGATCAGGAGTCTTGCACCCATGAGCCCAGTCTACACGGCTGGCCGCACTGCCGGATAATGGGGTCATGAGGATCCTGCTGTTCACGGGGAAAGGAGGCGTGGGGAAGACCAGCCTGGCGGCGGCCACGGGACTGCGGCTGGCCCAACTGGGCCACTCGACACTGGTCATGAGCGTGGACCCCGCTCACAGCCTGGCCGACTCCTTCGACCTCACGGAGGAACTGTTTCACGGGCGGACCTTCGATCCCCATCCCGTGCGCGAGCGGCTGGAAATACAGGAAGTCAACATCCAGAAAGAGATCCGGCGCAACTGGCAGGCCATCTCCTCCTATGTCGTTTCCGTGCTGCGCACCACCGGCATCAGCGAGGTGGAAGCGGAGGAGCTGGCCATTCTCCCCGGCATGGAGGAACTGAGCGCCATGATGCACGTGAACCGGTACCGCCGCGAAAGGCGTTACGAGGTGATCGTGCTGGACTGCGCTCCCACGGCCGAATCGCTGCGCTTCGTCAGCATGCCGACCACGCTGGACTGGTACATGAAGCACCTGTTCCCCTACCAGCGCAGCCTGTTGAAAGCGGTGCGCCCCCTGGCCAACCGGGTGTCGCCGGTGGCGCTGCCGCCGGACCGCTATTTCGCCAACGTGAAGGATCTGTTCGGGAAGCTGGAGGGAATCGAGGAGCTCTTGCAGAACCCGCAGATGACCAGCGTGCGGCTGGCCACCAACCCCGAGAAGATGGTCCTGCGGGAGACGCAGCGCGCCTATGTCTACTTCTCTCTCCACGGCCTGACCGTGGATGCCGTCATCGTCAACCGCGTCCTGCCCCCTGAAATCAGCGACGCCTACTTCACCCGCTGGCGGCGTTCGCAGGACCGGATTCTGAAAGAGATCCAGGAGTACTTCGCTCCGGTTCCCGTGAAGACCGTTCCGCTTTTCAGAGACGAGGTACTGGGCATGGAGCGGCTGGAGCGCCTGGCGGCCATGCTCTATCCCGGGAAGGAGGACCCGGCGGCGGTCACCCGCGCCGAACGTCCGTACGACTTCGCCAAGCGCGACGGCCACTATGAGATACGCCTCCGGTTGCCGTTCGCGGCCAAGGGAGAAATCGGCCTGTTCAAGAAGGGAGACGAGTTGGTGGTCGAGGTCGGCAGCCTGCGGCGGCACATCGGACTCCCCACGTCGATGGCCGGACTCAGCCCCTCCAAGGCCAGGCTGGATCACAACCTGCTGACAGTGGAGATGAGAGAGGAGGTCTCTCCATGAAGAAGAAGGAAAGCGCAACGTCCCCGGTTCAGTGCCTTTGCATGGGATTGGGGCCCAAGGTGACGGAGATGCTCCAGTGCCGCTCCGACGCGGCGGCCGGCCACCTCCGCAACGCCCGCGTGGAGTTCCTCAAGGCTCTGCGCGTGCTGATCGACGAGCGGATCGCCCAGCTCACCACCGCCCAGAAGAAACGAGGAACGGCCGTGCCGGTCGAATAGATCCATAGGCGTGGCAGCCTGGATTCCGCCAGTGGGAGTGAAACCGCAAGAGTAAAAGCCGCATCAAAGAGGCGGGGAAGGGACCGGGGGCAGGCAACACGCGGCCGCGCGGGGAACGCCGCGAACGGCCGCACGGGCCTGGGATGCCCGGCCCCTACTTTTCAGAGGGGGGCAGGCCCGCGTCGGTCTCAGGGCCGAGCCCCAGGCGGATGAGCGAGAGGGCGTCTATCTTGCCCGTGGGCTGGAGCTTCTGGCTCTCCTGAAAGCTCTTCAGCGCCGTGATCGACTCCGGCCCCCAGACACCGGTAGCCGGGCCTTGAAGCAGACCCCGGCCGATCAGCGCCTGCTGAATCTCGCGGTAGCGTTCCGCGGTTGGTTCTTGCTGCATTCGCGGGCGGACTGCGCGCTTCTTGGCCGTGGCGGACTTCTTGGAGGCCGCGGTTTTCTTGGCGGCGGCCGTCTTCTTGGCGGGCGCGGCTTTCCTCGCGGCCGGCACAGTCTTCTTAGCGGGCGCCGCGGCGCTCTTCTTCTTGGCCGGCGCCGGGCTTGCCGCGGGAGCCTTCTTCGTGGCAGCCGCCGGCTTGGACGCCGCCTTGGGGGTCTGCGCGGCGGCGCTCATGGCGAACAACAGGATGCTCGCGATGGCGGTGCGGCCCAAGTTCCGGGTCCCTAGAACTGGCCGGGCAGAGTTCCGCCCAGATAGACCGGCGTCCACTGCTGACGGCCGCCCCGGACGGCCTGGCCCGACGGGCGCAGCACACGGAAGCCCACCGCGTCGCCCGGCTTCAGGCTGGATTGGATGCGGCGGATGTCGTCCGCCGAGCCGACTGGTTGCCGGTTGACCTCGGTGAGAATGTCGCCCGCCTGTATGCCAATATCGTCGGCGAAGGAACCCGGTTCCACGGAGTCAATCCTGACCCCCTGCTTGGCTTCGAGGCCGAGTTCGGCCCTCTGCGCGGAACTGAGGCCCTGGGCCGAGAACCCGAAGCGCTTTCCCGCCGAGTCCGACTGTTCCGAATCGCCGGGCCTGTTCCCCGCGATGCGCGGATCGTTGGCGTAGACGTCCGCACGGTCGGCCACCGTTACGCGCAGATCGATGCGCTTGCCATCCCGGATCACGCCCAGGGTCGCGGATGAGCCTATCGGAGCCTCCGACACGGCGTTGACCAGGTCGTCGTTGTTCGACAAGGACCTGCCGTTCATCGAAACGATGATGTCGGCCTCCTTCAGCCCGGCCTTGTCCGCGGGGCTGCCGGGTTCCACGGACTGGACGAACGCCCCTTTGGTGGTGCCGCCGTAAGCCTTCAGGAGGTCCTCGCTGCCCTGGAGCCGTACGCCGATCGATCCGCGCGTGACCCGCCCCGATTTGATGATCTGGTTATAGACTTTGACGGCCGTGTTCATGGGCAGGGCAAAGCCGACGCCCTGGTATCCCCGGCTGGAGGTGGCTATGGCGGTGTTGATGCCGATAACCTCACCCCGGATGTTCAACAGCGGGCCGCCGCTGTTGCCGGGGTTGATGGCCGCGTCGGTCTGAAGAAAGTGCTGGAACTGCTGGCCGACGTTGCGTTCCTTGGCGCTGATGATGCCAGCGGTGACCGTCGTCTCCAGCCCGAAAGGCGATCCGATCGCCACGGCCCAATCGCCCACCTGCACCCCGTCGGAATTGCCGATCTTCGCGGCGGTGAGTTTTCGCGGCGCGTCGATCTTGATCACGGCCAGGTCGGTTTCCGGGTCCGTTCCGATCAGCTTGGCCGTGTACTCCGTGCTGTCTCCCGTCAGCTTCACCTTGATCCGGTCCGCTTGTTCCACCACGTGGTTATTGGTGAGGATGTAGCCGTTGGGATCCACCACCACGCCCGAACCCGTCCCGGAACTGCGGCGCGGCGCCGGCATCTCGAACTGAGGACCGAAGAAACGCTGGAAGAAGTCGAACTGGTCCTCCTGGTCCTGCGGCGCCTGCTGCCGGCGGTTCCGGGAGGTCTGCTGCCGGAGGTTGTAGTCGGTCGTAATGTTGACCACCGAGGGCTCCAGTTTCTTGGCGAGTTGGGTGAACTCGGTGGACAACTGGACCGCGCTTGGAACCGTGAGCGGGGCCGCGTCGGGGGCCCCCTGGCCCTGGGCGCTGACGCCCGTCTTCAGGAGCGTTCCGATCAGAATGCCCAGCGACAGGGTAAACAGCAGCAAGGTGAACGAAAGCAGCTTCTGTCTGCGGAGTGTGTCAAACATACTCATGGGATCTTCCTCTGATTGACTTCTTCGACTCAATTATAGGACGTCGGCACGTGCGGCTTTACCTCAATGGATGCTTCCCTGCCAGGGACGGTTTCAGTTCCGCCAGGATGACACCGCTCAGGATCAGCAGGCCGCCGGCCAGTCCCCGTGCGGAAAACCGCTCCGCGGATACCGCCAGCGACGCCACCCAGGCGAACACGGGCTCCGTGGCTATGATCAGGGCGGCGCGGGTCGGAGTGGAATGGCGCTGCGCCCACGTCTGCACGGTGAAAGCCAGGGCGGTGGCCAGCACCCCGGTCACCGCCAGCGCGGCGGCCAGTCCCGGGCTCCAGCAGACGCGCGGCGTCTCCGCCCACCAGAACGTGCCCGCAGCGATCAGCGCCGTGGTGGCCACCTGCCCCAGGCTCAGCAGTTCCACGCTGACCTTGCCCGCGTAGTGGCCAAGCGCCAGGATGTGAAGCGCGAAGGCCGCGGCGCACACGAGCGTCAACAGGTCTCCGCGATTCAAGGCAAGGTTTCCTCGCTCGAGTGTCATCACTCCCAGACCGGCCGTGGCCAGCGCCACCCCCGCCCACTCCGAGGCATGGGGAGCACTCTTATGGACGAGCGAGACAAGCAAAGGTACCATCACAACCGACAGCGCGGTGATAAAAGCCGACCTGGAAGGGGAGGTGTAACGCAATCCCGAGGTCTGGAAAAAATAGCCGCCGAAAAGGCAAAGTCCGGCCAGCACTCCAGCGGCCAGAGACCGCTTCGGCGCCGCCACCCCCCGGAGGCGGCTCAGGAAGACCAGCCCCAGCACCAAGGTCCCGAGCCCGAAGCGAAGCGCCAGGAACAGCAGCGTGGAGGCGTCCGCCAGCGCCGCCTTGACGAGCACGAAGGTGGCGCCCCAGATGGCCACCACTGCCAGGAGGGCCAGTTCCGCGCGCCAGGCCGAATTGTGCCGGGCCGGGTTCACGGCGCCAGAGCGGCGTCCCTCATCAGCAGCGCCAGTGTCAGCAGGATTCGTTTCAGCCCCAGATCCCGGGCTCCGGGGTGGAACCACTCAGCCGCAGTATGGGCGCCGCCGCCGGAGCCGCCGGCGCCGATGGAGACCGCCTGCAACTCCTTGGAGAGCGGGATGTTCGCATCCGTGGAGGCCGAGTTGTTCCGGGCCTTCAATCCCAGGTAGCCATCCACCGATTTCAGGTAGCGAAGCAACGGGGCTTTCTCCGGCAGGCTGCCGCCGGGGCGTGAGCCGATCAGCCGCCGGGACGCCACGACCCTGCCGCCGGTCGCGGCCGCATTCTCCGCCTCCTCCCCCTGCTCCACTGCCGCCGCGAGGATGGCTGCCAGTTCTTCCACGCCTTTGCTGGTTTCTGAACGAAGATCCACCTTCGCGCGCGCCCAGGATGGGATGGCGTTGACGTTGGATCCGCCCTCGAGGACGCCGAAGTTGAACGATGAACGGGAGGGCGGCTGGCACTTGGCCCCCGCCTGGTCCAGGAACAGGGCAATGGCGCGGGCGAGCCCGTGCACGGGGTTTCCCGTGCCGAAATCACTCCAACTGTGCCCGCCCGTCCCGGTGAAAGAAACCTCGAACCGGCGGCTCTCCAGCGCCGAGCAGGTGATGTGGTCCGTGGCCGGCCCGTCCAGAACGAGGAAGGCCCTTGCCAGCCGGCCGTCCGGGGATGACTCGCAGAAATGGCGCATGCCGCTCAGGTTGCCTTCGCCCTCCTCGCAGACGTTGGCGAGCAGGAGCAGGCCGCAGTGCAGGTCTTCGATCGCGGGAGAAGCATCCAGCGAGGCGGCGATCGCCACAAGCGCCGCCAGCCCCGCGCCGTTGTCGGATACCCCCGGCCCGCGCAGCCTGCCGCCGGCCTCCACGGCGATTTCCTCCGGAACGCGAGGCGCCAGCACCGTGTCCAGGTGCGCGGAGACAACCACGCAGGGCTCCTGCGGCGCCTTGCGGGGACGCGCCACCACGTTGCCGGCGCCGTCCAGCCGCGCCTCGCAACCCAGCTCCTGGAAGCGCCGGAGAAACCACTCCGCCCGTTCCTGCTCGAAGAAGGTGGGCGCCGGGATCCGGCAGATCTGGAGGTGCTGTTCGTTGATCCAGGACTTGTGGTCCGTGTACCAGCGGCAGCACTCCCGGACGCCGGGCAGGCCGGCCGCTTCCCCGACGGAGCGCTCATCGGTCTTCTGGGAAGTCCCCGCCACTGCCTGCCAGTGTAGCGTGGGCCGCGGGCCGCGGGCTTGACCTGGCTGTTTCCGATCTGTGATTATTCAGTGTAGTGAATAAAAAACCAATCGACGCGGTGTGGAAACTGGCAGGCCGGAGTCTTACCAAAGACCTGGACCTGACGGTCGCGGAGGTTTCGCACCTGCTCGAACTGGCCTTGGAGGTCAAGCGGGATCCGGCGGCCTTTGCGCGGGCCCTGGGCGGGCGCTACCTGGCGCTGCTCTTTGAGAAGCCGTCTTTGCGAACGCGGGTTACCTTCGAGCTTTCCATCAAGCAGCTAGGGGGAGACTCCATCCTGAGCGTCGGACCGGTGGCCGACCGGGAACCGGTGAAGGACGTCGCGCGGAATCTGGACCGCTGGACAAACGGCATCGTGGCGCGGACCTTCCAACAGGAGACTCTCGATGAACTGGCGCGCTGGTCCACGGTGCCGGTCATCAACGCGCTGAGCAACCTGTACCATCCGTGCCAGGCGCTGGCTGACGTGTTGACGCTGCGGGAACATCTCGGCGATCTGGCAGGGAGGAAACTGGCGTACGTGGGAGACGGCAACAACGTCGCCCACTCCCTGCTGCTCACCGCCACGCGGCTCGGCGTGAGCGTGGCGGCCGCCAGTCCCCCGGGCTACGAGCCGCAGGCGGAGATCGTGGCACGGGCCAGAGAGACGGGGGCCCGCGTCGCGGTCACCAACGTGCCCGAAGAAGCGGTGGCCGGCGCGGACGCGGTGTACACCGACGTTTGGGCCAGCATGGGCCAGGAGAAGCAGAGGACGGAGCGTCTCCGGGCCTTTGAGACGTACCGGGTGACGGAGAAGCTGATGTCCGTGGCCCGGCCGGGGGCGCTGTTCATGCATTGTCTGCCGGCCCGCCGCGGGGAAGAGGTCACCGACGAGGTGATCGAGTCTCCCCAATCCGTGATTTTCGACCAGGCGGAGAACCGCCTGCACGTGCAGAAAGCACTGTTGTTGATGTTGTTGTGAGGGCCGGGCGTGCCGGGCGTACCCCGAGGCCGGGCCGGGAACGGAGATATGCGCAAACCCAAGAAAGTCGCGCTCGCCTACTCGGGCGGGCTGGATACATCGGTTATCATTCCGTGGCTGAAAGAGAACTACCGCTGCGAGGTGGTGGCGGTGTGTGGTGACATCGGCCAGGGCGGCGAGGAACTCGCCGGCCTGGAGCAAAAGGCCCTGAAGACCGGCGCCTCGGAAGTCTACGTCGAGGACATGCGGGAGGAGTTCGTCAGCGAGTACCTCTGGCGGCTGGTGCGCGCGGGCGCGGTTTATGAACACAAGTACCTGCTGGGAACCTCGGTGGCCCGGCCGCTGCTCGCCAAACGGCAGGTGGAGGTCGCCCTCAGGACCGGCTGCGACGCCGTGGCCCACGGGTGTACGGGCAAGGGCAACGACCAGGTCCGGTTCGAGCTGACCTACAAGGCCCTGGCGCCGCATCTCGCCGTCATCGCCCCCTGGCGCGAGTGGGACATCAAGAGCCGCGAGGACGCCCTGGCTTACGCCGCGCAACACAACGTCCCGGTGGCCGTCTCCGCGACCAAGATTTACAGCCGCGACCGGAACATCTGGCACATCTCGCACGAAGGCGGCGCGCTGGAGGATCCCGCCAACGCCGCTCCGGACGAGATCTGGATGCTGACCAAAAGCCCCAGAGAGGCGCCCGACAAGCCCGGCGAGGTCACCATCGGCTTTGAGGAGGGCCGGCCGGTTTCGGTCAACGGACAGCGCTACGTCTCCGGAACCAGCCTGCTCGAAACGTTGAACAAGACCGGCGGCGAGCACGGCATCGGCCGTACCGACCTCGTGGAGAACCGTTTCGTCGGAATGAAGTCGCGCGGATGCTACGAAACGCCGGGCGGCAGCCTGATCATGGCGGCGCACAGGGAATTGGAAGCGCTGACGCTCGATCGCAGCACGCTGCACTACAAGCAGAAACTCGCGGTGGACTACGCCGGGCTGGTCTACAACGGCTTCTGGTTCACGCCGCTACGCGAGGCCCTGGACGCCTTTTTCGAAAACACCAGCCGCACGGCCACAGGGGAAGTCACCCTGCGCCTGTACAAGGGCAACATCGAGCCGGTCTCCCGCAAGTCGCCCTATTCGCTCTACTCGCTCGATATCGCCAGTTTCACCATGGGCGCCGGCTACGACCCGAAGGACGCCCTCGGATTCATCAACCTGATCGGGCTTCCCATCGAGATCCAGGGCGCGGTCAGCCGGAAGAAATGACGCCATGAAACTCTGGGGAGGCCGTTTTGAGCGCGGGCCGTCGGAGGTGTTCGAGCGTTTCTCCAACTCGCTGGCTTTCGACCGGAGGCTGATCGATGCCGACATCCGCGGGTCGCAGGCCTTCGCCAGGGCGCTCGAACGCGCCGGCATTCTCACGCCCGCCGAGCGGGCGCGGATCGTGGAGGCGTTCGACGCGATTCACGCCGACTCGCGCCAGCCCGGTTTCTTTGAAGGGGCCGCGGATGAGGACGTGCATACGCTGGTCATCCGCAAGCTCAAGGAGCGGGCCGGAGCCGTGGCCGACAAGATTCACACGGGCCGCAGCCGCAACGAGCAGGTTTCACTCGACACGCGGCTCTGGCTGCGTGAAACCATCGACGAACTGCGGCCGCTGGTGGCGGATCTGATGGGCGCCCTGGTGGCGCTCGCCCGGCGCTATCCGGATGCGATCCTGGCCGGCTTCACGCACACACGGCGCGCCCAGGCCGTGCTGTGGGCTCACTACCTGCTGGCTTACTTCGAGATGTTCGCCAGGGACTGGGAGAGGCTCGGAGCCGCCCGCCGCGCGGCCAACCTGCTGCCCTTGGGCTCGGGCGCGCTGGCGGGCAGCGGTTTTCCGTTTGACCGCCAGGCCATCGCACGCGACCTGGAATTCGACGGTATCACGCCGAACAGCATGGACGTCTCGGCCGACCGCGATTTCCTCCTCGACTTCCTCCACGCGGCCGCGCTCGCCATGCTGCACCTGAGCCGGCTGGCGGAGGACTGGATTCTGTACTCGAGCGAGGAGTTCGGCTGGCTGGAACTGGGAGACGAGGTCACCAGCGGGTCGAGCCTCATGCCGCAGAAGAAGAACCCCGATTCCCTGGAACTGATCCGCGGCAAGTGCGGCCGGGTATTCGGGGCCTACAGTTCCTTGTTCCTCATGATGAAGGGACTGCCTCTCACCTACAACCGCGACATGCAGGAGGACAAGGAGCCGCTGTTCGATGCGGCGGATCAGCTTGCCGGTTCGCTGCGCATGGCCCGGGCGGTGGTGGAATCGGCGAAACTGAACCCGGAGAAGACCGCGGCGGCTGCCGGGCAGAGCTGGGTGATCGCCACGGACCTTGCCGAGGAACTCTCCCGGGAGGGGATTCCGTTTCACCGGGCGCACCAGATCGTCGGGCGGCTGGTGCTGGAGAGCGTGAGGGCGGGCAAGCGCCCGTCCGACTGGACGCCCGAACAGCTTGCCGCCTTCGCGCCGGAGCTGAAACCCGGGATGGCCCGGTTGCTGCGGCCGGAGGAAGGCATGCGGACGCGCGAGTTGCCGGGGGGAACCGGCCCGCGCTCCGTCGCCCAAGCCCTGGAGGAGGCCGGGAAGCGCCTCGACGCCATGCGGGCATGAACAAGAGCTACCGGCAGGGCCAGATTCTGAACCTCATCCGCGGGCGGGCGATTCGCACCCAGGATGAACTGGCCCGCGCGCTCAAGGCTCTGGGCATCGGCGCCGCGCAGGTGACGCTGTCGCGCGACATCCGCGAACTCGGATTGGTGAAGACCGCCGACGGCTACCGGCAGATGCGCCACGAGTCAGCCGGACCGGACTTCGCCTCCGTGGTGGCGAACTTCCTGATGGACGTGCGCGTGGCCCGGAACCTGGTGATCCTGAAAACCTCGCCCGCCAATGCCAACACCCTGGCCGCGGCGCTGGACCGCCACGCGTGGCCGGAAGTCATCGGCACTATCGCCGGCGACGACACCGTGCTGGCGGTCAGTCCGGACGACGCCGCCGCCGGAAGGCTCAGGGAGCGCCTCTTGCGGCTGCTGGCGCCGGGCTGAAGGCCGCGGCGGCATTGAGGCGGCGCGGCTCCGGCGGCTTACACGTCGTAGGCGCGGCCGGCGATCTCCTTGAGGTCCCATCCCCGCCGGTACTCGCGGCGGACGTACTGGTTGGCCTCACGGCAATTGGTGACGCGAAACGCCAGAGGGTCCCATTCGATCCGGTGGCCCACGCGCAGGGCCACGTCGGCCAACTGGTAGGCCTCCGTGAAGGGTCCGGCGTATGAGAAGTCACAGCCCGGCTGCTTGCCGGCTTTCACGCCCACGACCCAGTCCTTGTGCACTTCTTCCCGGCCCCAATCTCTGGGCGCCGGCCGGGTGTAAGGCTCCGCCTTCTGGCCGAGGAACGGGCCGCGGCCCTGCGGCAGGCTGCCCTTCGTGCCGATCCAGACCAGTCCGCCCTTGGCGCCGCCGGTGATCTCGTCGGGGATGGCCTTGCCGCCATCGTACCAGTAGATCTTCAGCGGGGGGTGAACGCCGCGCTGCGGCCACTCCCAGCGGACAATGCTCCACTCCGGGTACATCTCTTTTCGCATCCCCGAGGTCTCGACGACTTCGACCGCGGAAGGCGCCCCGAGGTCCAGGGCCCAGAAGATCACGTTCATGCTGTGCGGAGCGATATCGCCCACGGCGCCGCTGCCGAACTCGATCCAGCCGCGCCAGGTGAACGGATGGTAGACCGCGAGTTCAGGCTCTTTGTTGTAGATGAACCGCTTCCTCTGCTCGGGGGTATAAACCGGGTGCGCCTGGGGCCATACGCGCTGGTACGGCCGCGCCGCCGCCGGCCCCAGCCAGAGGTCCCAGTCCAGAGTGGGCGGAACCGGGTCCTCGCCTGGGGGACGGTCGAAGCCCTGCGGCCAAACCGGCCTGTCCGTGGCGACGTGGATCTCGGTGATCTCTCCCAAGGCGCCCGATTGGATCAGCTCCACGGTGCGCATGTTCCCCGTTTCGGAGGTGCTGGCCGTCCCCATCTGCGTGATCACCTTGGTCTCGGCCGCTACGCGGGCCATGACGCGGGCTTCGTGGACCGTCTGGCACAGAGGCTTCTGACAGTAGACGTGCAGGCCGTGCTTCATGGCCCACACGCTGATGTAGGCGTGGCTGTGATCGGGCGTGGCGACGACGACGCCATCCAGTTTCTCGCGCTCGATCATCCTGCGGAAGTCCGTGTACCGGGCGGCTTTCGGGTATTCCGCCCCGCGTTTCTCCAGAATCGTGGAGTCGACGTCGCACAAAGCGGCGACGTTCTCACCGAGCTTGTTGAGCGTCGAGGCATCCACGCCTCCCATGCCGGTCAAACCGATCACGCCCACGTTCAATTTCCCGTTGGCGGCGTATCCGCGCGCCAGACCGCCGGGCAGGAGCATGAAGGCGGCGGCCGATCCCAAAGCCTCGCGCCGCGAGAGGCGGCTCGCCGTGGCGTCATGTTTCATGGCTATACCCCCTACAGGTCAGAGTCACGCCCGGCTGGCGGATCCCTCAGCCCTGACTGGTCCGGAGGGCCGGCGTCCAATCCACCGGGCAAGCGGCCAGGCCCTCGCATCGCCGTTCGGCCGCGTCCGATTATACCTCCAAGCCGCGGCCCGGCGGGGCGAACCCAAAGTGCCTCTGGCGCCCGGGGCCTGAACCGCGATATCCTGCCTGCTTTCAGGACCTTCTTCTTATGCCAGGACTCTTTGCGCTCAGCATTGCTCCGGACCGGTACCAGGGCGACTTCACGCAGGAACTTTTCTGGGGCACGTTCTACCATCAGCATCTCGGCGAGGAGTACTCGGGACTGTCCGTATTCCGGGACGGCCACTTCCATATCCGTACACACCGCGGCCTGTTCCGCACCACGTTCTCCGGAGACCTGGATGGAATGGTTGGGACAGAGGGCATCGGCTACTGTGGCGGAGTGCGCGAACCCCATTTCACCGAGTCCCGCCTGGGGAAGCTGGCTTGCTGTTTCAGCGGCAACGTCACCAACCTGGCGGAACAGACGGAGCGCTTCAAGCGCTTCTCCCACATCTTCACCCGCGGCGACGACATTGAAGTGATCATGAACCTGGTGGCGCAAGGCAGCGACATCGTGGACGGTCTTCAGAAGATGGCCCGTGACCTGGAAGGCGCCTTCTCCTTACTGGTCCTCTCGGCGGAAGGGATTTACGCTGCCCGCTGTCCGAGCGGGCGGTGGCCGCTGGTGCTCGGAGCGAAAGAGGGAGCCGTGGCCGCCGCCACCGAGTCGGGCGGATTCAGGAACCTCGGTTTCGAGCGGGTGCGCGACGTCGAGCCTGGGGAGATCGTGCTGCTCAAGAATGGGCGGTGGGAAACCAAAGGGCGCATGCCTGGGTGCGCCATTCAGGTGTGCAGCTTCTACTGGGCCTATACGGGCTTCCCGAACAACGCTTTCGAGGGCTTGCCGGAGTCGGTGGTGCGCAAGCGGCTGGGCGCGGCGCTGGCCGCGCGGGATGTCGAGGCCGGCTTCATCCCGGACGTGGTCATTCCGGTTCCCGATTCGGGCCGGTTTCACGCCGTGGGGTACCACCAGGAGTTCTGCCGGCAAATGACGGCGGGCCGGATCAATCGCGTCCCCGTGTACGACGAACTGCTGATGAGGTACCCCTACACCGGACGCAGTTTCATCCCCTCCACCAAGGAGCAGCGCGACCGGGAGGCACGAATCAAGCTGCTGGCGAGCGGCGAGGACTGCTCGGGCAAGGTGGTGGTCGTCTGCGATGATTCGATCGTGCGCGGTACGCAGAGTCAAACCGACCTTGTGCCCAAACTGCGTCAGACCGGCGTCAGGGAGATCCACTTCCGGGTCTCCTATCCCGAGTTGCGTTCCCACTGCCAGTGGGGGAAAACCACCCGCAAGGGCGAGGTTCTGGCCGGACGGTTCCCCAACAAAGAAGACCGCATCAGGTTCCTCGGGGTGGAGGGCTTGGAGTACAACACCGTGGAGGACCTGGTGAAGGCCACCGGCAGGCCTCTCGAGGAGCTCTGCGTGGATTGCTGCCGGGATTAGCGGGCGGGCGGCTTTTCGGCTTCCTCTGTGCGCGCCGGCGGGAGGTCTTGCGCGGACGCGGCAGAGTGGGCGGCCACGCGGGAGATGGCGCGCACCAACTTGCGGTATGGAACGGCCGCCGCTCCGTCGAAGGGCAGCCACTCGCCGTCGCGGTAGGTGGAGTAATACCAGCGGGCGAGCACGGCCAGGTGATCCTGGCGCTCGCGCGCCGCGGGGGCGGACTGCCGGAGCGCCGCCGTCAACTCGCGCAGGCGCCGGTCGAGCGACACGGATTGCCCGCCCGCCGCCTCCACCGGAAAGCGCAACGGGTCAAGCCAGCCCCCGCCGAGCATGAACCACAACTGAACGGCGCCCTCCGCCGCCGAGGGCGTCACCGCGACGCCGCACAGGCGCTCCGCGTCGCGCGCCAGTTCGTCGCGCAGGCGGAGAACCTGCCGGATCTTCTCCAGTTGCTCGTGTACGCGCGCCGCCTCCTCAAACCGCATTTCCCGGCTGAGGCCGTCGCGCGCGCGGGTGACCGAATCCATCAGTGAGCGCCCGTCCGTGGAAAGGAACTCGGCCACCCTCCGGACCTCGCTCGCGTATTCCTCCGCGCCGACGACCTGCTGGCAAGGCCGCAGGCACATGTTCATCTCGCCGTACATGCAGCCGGGATGGCCGTTTGACGGCACCAGGTCCTCATGGCAGCGGCGGATCTGGAACAGGTCGGAGAAACCGTCCAGAAACAGGCCGGCGGCCGCACGGGAACGAAAAGGGCCGTACCAGAGCGCCCTGGAACCCGAAAGTCTGGCCGACACGTAGCAGCGGGGAAACGCGTTGGAAAGAGCCAGCTTCACGTAGGGCGGCATCCGCAACCGCATGACGGAGCGGTACGAATCCGGATAGAGCCGCCGGGCCGCCTCCAGAAAGACGAGGTTGGTTTCCAGCCACGAGGCCGTGAGTTGGTACTGCACGCGCGAACTGACTTCACGCAGGTTCAACCGCTTCGACGACGTGCCGGAAGGGCTGAGCAGACGCAGCAGCCGGCGCCGCAGCACTGCGGTCCTGCCGAGGTACGGAGAGCCTCCGGCCGTTTCAATCACAAAGACCGCGGGCCGGTTCGCCAGCGCGGCGATCCGGGCATCCAGGGATCCGCCGGCATCGATCACCTCTGGCGACCATAGGGGCACTTCTCGAATTGTACGCCGGCCGGCGCGGAGATCGCCGCCGCAAAACGGACGGACCGTGTGTGAATTCGGCCGGACAAAACATATGTCAACGAACGGCGTGCCCGCCCCCCTTGCAATAAACTCCGCATTTTGTTAGAAACGCTACTTGCCGGACGCCGCGGATGATGGTGTCCGGGCGGCCCCATGAAGAAACAAGCTACTCGCTCCACAAGAGCCACTCCGAGGAAGAAGCCGGAACCGGACGGAGCTGAGGCCCCCCGGAGCCGCCTGGAGCAAAGCGAGTGGTTTGCCCAGGCCATCACGGAGTTTCGGGAGGGCCGGCTGAGCCAGGCGCGAGACCTTTTCGAGAAAGCTGCGGCGGGACCGGTCAAGGAAATGGCCCACGCCGCCAGAACGCACCTCCTCGTATGCGAGCGGAGGCTGAACCGGGACGCTCCCGCACCGGCCAGCGCCGAGGACCACTACAACCTGGGCGTGGCGCTTATCAACCGGCGCGACCTTGAGCGGGCCGAGCGGCACCTCCGCGAGGCGCTGAAGCTTGAGCCGGCGAGCGACCACATCTTGTACGCGCTCGCGCTCGCGCAGGGCCTGCGGGGCGACATCTACGGGGCGGGGGAGAGCCTGAAGCGAGCCATCGAACTGGAGCCGCGCGTGCGGTCTCAGGCGCGCGCCGATCCGGACTTCGCGAGCCTCATCCATCTGCCGCCCCTGGCCGGTCTGCTCCGGATCGACAAGGAGCGCGCCGCCGCGGGCCGGCCGGGCGGGACGCCATGACCGTATGAAGTCCTCGAGGACGGTGCGCGGCCAGGTAAGGCGCGCCGGCGTGCGCCCGTTGCGCATCGTGGCCATCGGCGGAGGCACGGGGCTCTCGGCGCTGCTGAGGGGCTTGAAGGGCCATGCCGTTACCGCCGCGTCCTGGACGCCGCCCCCGGTGGACATCACGGCGGTGGTCACGGTCACCGACGATGGAGGCAGTTCGGGACGGCTGCGGCGGGAGTTTGACGTCTTGCCGCCCGGCGACATACGCAACTGCTTGGTCGCTCTCTCCGAAGACGAGGCGCAGATGTCGCGGCTCTTTCAGTACCGGTTCGCCGCCGGCAGGGGCCTGCGGGGGCACAGCTTCGGAAACCTGTTCCTGGCGGCGCTCGCCAACGTCACCGGCGACTTCGCGCAGGCCGTCAGAGTGTCCTCGGAGGTGCTGGCCGTAGCCGGACGCATCTTCCCCTCCACGGCGGCGAACGTTGCGCTCGAAGCGACTCTTGAGGACGGCACGAAAGTGACGGGCGAGACCCGGATCAGCAAGAGCCGGCAGCGGATCCGCCGGATCGCGCTGAAGCCGGGAGGCAGCCGTCCGCTGCGCGAGACCCTGGAGGCGATCGCGCGGGCGGATCTCATCACGCTCGGACCCGGCTCGCTGTACACCAGCGTCATTCCGAACCTGCTGGTGGAGGGCATTCCAGCGGCCCTGCGCAAGAGCGCCGCGGCCAAGGCGTATGTGGTGAACCTGATGTGGCAGCCGGGAGAGACCATGGGCTACTCCGCTTCGGACCACGTGCGGGCCATCCTCGCACACTCCTGCCCGGGCCTGTTGGATTACGCGGTGGTGAACACCCGGCCGATCCGCCCGGCTCTTCGGAGAAAGTATGCCCGCCAGATGGCTCAGCCGGTCGCCATGGACACCGCCCGCCTCCGCGAGTTGGGGTTGCAGGTGATCGAGGCGGACCTGGCCGGGCAGGAGGCCGTGGTCCGCCACGATCCGGCGGCGCTGGCCGCCGCGCTGATCGGCCTGGCCCAGGCGAAGCGAGGCCGCCCGCAGCCGCGGGCCCGCTGAGTCAGAATGTGTCTATGGACATACCGGTGAACGTGCTGATCCTGGCCGCCGGCCTCGGCACGCGGATGAAGTCGAAGCTCGCCAAAGTTCTGCACCGCGCGGGCGGGAGGACGCTCATAGAACACGTCGTCGAGACGGCCTCCAGCCTGACTGCCCCGGAACGGATCTTCGTCGTGGTGGGACACCAGGCGGAGCAGGTGAAGGAAACGGTGGCGGCGCGTGGTGTGCGGTTCGTGACGCAGGCCGAACAGAAGGGGACCGCACACGCCGTCCAGTCCTGCCGCGAGACCGCCGGGGGAGACTCGCTGGTGGTGGTGCTCTATGGAGACTGCCCGCTGCTAAGCGCGGCGACGCTCGCCGGCCTGATCGAGCGTCAGCGCGCGAGTTCCGCCGCCCTGACGCTGCTAGCGACCGAACTCGATCATCCGGCCGGATACGGCCGCCTGCTCAGGGGCCCGGACGGGAGTGTGGAAGCCGTGGTGGAAGAGAACGCAGCCACCGCGCAGCAGCGGGCCATCCGTGAGGTCAACGCCGGAATCTACTGCTTTCGCGGCGACCTGCTGTGGAAGCACATCGGCGAGATCCTTCCCGACAACCCCGCTGGGGAGTTCTACCTCACGGACATCGTCGCCGTCCTTCGCCGGGCCGGCCATGCCGTGCAAGCCATATCGCACAAGGACGCCCGGGAGTTGCTGGGCGTCAACACCCGCGTGGATCTGGCCGAGGCCGACCGCGTGCTGCGGGAGCGCACGGTCCTCGGCCTGATGCTGGACGGGGTGAGCATCGAGCGGCCGGAGACGGTGACCATCGACCCGCAGGTTCGCATCGGGCGGGATTCGGCCGTGGGACCGTTCGTACAGGTCGTGGGGAACAGCCGGATCGGGGAGGGCTGCCGCATCGGCTCGTGTTCCATCGTTGAGAACTCGATACTGGGCGACGGCGTGGTGGTGGCGCCCTTCACCGTGATCGCCGACTCGCAGCTCGAGAACAACGTTCAGGTGGGGCCCTTCGCGCGGCTGCGTCCCGGCAACCACCTGGAGGCGCGCGCGCGGGTGGGCAATTTCGTGGAATTGAAAAAGACGCGTCTGGGGGAGGATTCCGTGGCCATGCACCTGAGCTACCTGGGCGACGCGGCCATCGGCAAGCGGATCAACATCGGGGCGGGGACCATCACCTGCAACTACGACGGCGTCAAGAAGCACCAGACCACGATCGGCGACGGAGCGTTCGTGGGAAGCCACTCGACGCTCGTGGCGCCGGTGCAGATCGGCCCCGGCAGCTACGTCGGCGCCGGGTCGGTGATCACGAAGGAAGTGCCGGGGGACGCCCTGGCGATTGGACGGAGCCGCCAAATGAACAAGACAGGCTGGGCGAAACGGCGGCGGGAGCGATTGCAGCCTTGAGCGTCAAATCGCCGTAACCCAGGGCTGGCCGTGCTTCGCGGGCCGAGCGCCTGCGCCGGCAGCTTTTGGGCTTGTCCCCGCGAGACCCTATCCGGATGTTCCGATTGGGCCAGGAGGTGGGGATTGTCCCACAGGCCAAGGAAGTGTTCCGCCTCGCCGAGATCCCACCCCTCTCCCGATTCATATTCAGGCCAGATTCGACGGCGGGCTTTCCCCGCCAGCAACAGCCTCTCACTCGCACTGTTCCCCTGACGCAGTGGCTACCGCAAGTCGTAAGTGACTGAATAAAGAGGAGATTGTATTCAATAGCGCCAATACATTAAAAGTATTGCTTCTTAGTACTATCAGTATTACAATTCCCATGCGCTATACGTCTGAGGACTAGTACTAAAGTGCCTACCTGGGTATACTTTTTGGTTGGAGCTACTTTATTGGCCACGACAGGGATAGCGGTACTGTTCTACACGCAACGGCGGCGCATCCAGGAGGAGCCAACTGTCGTGCGACCGGCCGCTGCCGCCCAGCAAGTGAACTCCGGGCCCGGCGCCAAGGGGGCGGAGTGTGGTTCTTGCGCGGGCGTCGAGGAGAGACGTCAGGAATCCCGCGTTAGCGTGAGCCGCGAGGTCCGGGTCACCGTCCTCCGGCCCGAGCCCCTCACGCTTACCGGGCGCCTGATCAACCTGTCTAGCCGGGGGGCCGGACTCATAGTACAGCGGGAACTGCCGGTTGAGGCGGCTGTCGAGGTCGATTTTGAGGACGCGCTGTTGCTAGGCGAGGTACGGTGGTGCCGGCCTGAGGCGGCCACGTTCGTCGTCGGCCTGAGTGTGGACCACTGGCTTCCAGGCCTAATGAGGCTGGAACAGATGAAGGCGGGCCGCCAAGGCTCCTGGGTTTGAGACGCGCTGGTGTCCGGCAAGCCGGCGCTGCCGGCGCCGGGAGCCGCATGGTCCGCAGCGATCCAGGTTCGCTATACTCTGAATCGATGCCCAGACCCATTGCCTGCCTGTCGCTTGTCCTGTCCCTGCTGCTGGCCGCCGCGATTGCCTGCAAGCGAAACCGGCCGGCGGCGGACGCCACCATCGAGGAAGGTCCGCAACTGCTGACCATGCTCCAGATGGGCGACCCGAACGCCGCCCCTCAACTGGTCAAAGGTTTTTACGAGGTGGAGGCCGGCTCCTGGCGCTGGACCATGGGGAAATTCTCGGTGATGCTCAGCCCCCCTCCAGGAGGCTCCGAGAAGGGCGCGAAGCTGGTGCTGAGGCTTATGGTGCCGGAACCCGTGTCGAAGAAACTCGGTCCCATCAAGCTCTCGGCCAGCGTGGAGGGAACGGCGCTTCCTGAGGAGACGTACGCCGCCCCCGGACAGAACGTCTATGCGCAGGACGTGCCGGCCAAGGCGCTGGCCAAGAGCGTAGTGGCCGTGGACTTCTCCCTGGATAAGTTCCTGCCGCCGGGAGAGGTGGACCAGCGGGAGTTGGGCCTGGTCGTGACGGCCGTCGGCTTTGAGCCCAGATGAAGCGGCTGGGGAGCGCGGCCTACTGGGCCGCCCCGAGTCTGTTCTGCCTGGTTCTCTACTGGCTCGGCTTGAAAGCGTGGTTCCGGCAGGATGATTTCGCCTGGCTGAGCCTGCACAACCATCTTCAGGAGCCGGGCGGTCTCTGGCGTCTCCTGTTCGCTCCGCAGGCCCAGGGCACCATCCGGCCGCTTAGCGAGCGGGCCTTCTTCCTGCTGTTCTACGGCCTTTTCGGCATGGACGCTCTGCCATACCGGATCGCCGTCTTCCTGACGCAGTTCGCCAACCTGGTGTTGATCAGCGCCATTGCCCGGCGGCTGACCGGCTCTCGCGCGGCCGGTTTCCTGGCGCCGGTGCTATGGGCCGCCAACGGCGCGCTGGCCACGGTAATGACCTGGACTTCGGCCTACAACCAGGCGCTCTGCGGCTTCTTCCTGCTGCTGAGCTTCTGGAGCCTGCTCCGCTTCGTGGAGACGGGCCGACGCCGGTACAACGTCCTCCAGTGGGCGGCGTTCCTTTTGGGCTTCGGCGCGCTAGAGATCAACGTGGTATACCCCGCCATTGCCGCCGCGTACGTTTTCGTGGCGGCGCGCGCCTACCTGCGCCGGACGCTGTGGCTGTTCGTCCCTTCCGTCGCGTTTGCCGCCATACACTGGCGATTCGCGCCGAAGCCGGCCACCGGGCCCTACATGATGCACTTCGACTGGAGCGTACTCGGCAGCCTGGGCACGTACTGGACGTGGGCGCTGGGGCCGACGCGTCTCGACTATGCCTTGATCCGCCTGCCGCAGTGGCTGGCCGCGGCGGCCGTCGCCGCGCTTTCCGCGGGACTCCTGCTGTTCGCCGCCGCGCAGTGGCGCAGGAAGAACCGTGTGGGGGTATTCCTGCTGCTGTGGTTCGCGATTCTTCTCGCCCCGGTCTTGCCGCTGCGGGACCACCTCTCCGACTACTACCTGACCACCCCGCTCATCGGCCTGGCCATTCTTGGGGCCTGGGCGCTGGCAGCCGCGTGGCGCCGCGGCTGGATGCACCGGACCGCGGCCCTCCTGCTGGCGGCGGTGTACCTCTCCTGTTCGCTCCCCGTGGCCCGCGCCGTTACCCGCTGGAATTACGAGTTCAGCCGGGATATGAGGGACCTGCTCCGCGGGCTTGTGCGGGCGCGCCAGCTTCATCCCGGCAAGATCATCCTGCTCACCGGGCTGGGGAGCGACCTGTTCTGGGGAACCATCTACCACAAGGCGCACTGGCTGGTGGGCGTGACGGACGTCTATCTGGCGCCGGGCGCCGAACAGGCCATCCAGGCGCGCCCGGAGATGGACGAGATTTCCGAGTACGTGCTGCCTGCCGGCGTCGCCAAGAGGGCGCTGGACGAGGACCGGGCGGTCGCGTACTCCGCGGCGCAGGGACGGCTGCGAAACGTCACCCAGGGCTTGAAGGCGATCGCCCGGGCGCGCTGGGGCGAGTCCGAGCTGCCCTGGAGAGTGGACGCGGGGAGCCCGCTTTTCGCGGCTCAACTGGGGCCCTCCTGGCACAAGATCGAGGGGGCCTACCGCTGGATGCCGAAGCGCGCCACTGTCGTGCTGCACGGCCCGTCCTCTCCGGGCGCCAAGGTCTATCTCAGCGGCTTCTGCGCCGCTGCGTTGTTGAAAAGTGGGCCGCTGCGTGTGACAGTGGGCGTGGACGGCGCCAGGGTCGGGGAGGCCGAATTGACCAGGCCGGACGCCGCGTTCGACCTTGCATTCCCGCTGCCGGCCGAGTCGGTTGGCAAACCTCAGATTGAAGTGGCAATCGAAGTGGACCGGACGTTCACCGTCGCGGGCGACGGCCGGGAACTGGGCCTGGTCTTCGGCACAGTGTCCGTGCGGTGATCATTTCCGCGCGTGCTTGAGGAAAGTGCCCTTCTCGTATTCCTCGAAGGCGGCGCGCAGCTCGGCGCGGCTGTTCATCACGATGGGGCCGCCCCACGCCACGGGCTCTCCTAGCGGCTTGCCCGAGATCAGCAGGAACCGCACCGGTTCCCGGGCGGTCGAGATCGCGAGTTCATCGCCGTCCGGCAAAAAGAGCACGGCGCTCTCCGGGCCGATCAGACACTCCCGCTTGAAATCGAAGTAGTTGACGCCGTCCATTTCGTAGGAATACGCGTCGCGCTCGGGCTCGAAGTAAGCTCTCCCTCCGGTCAGGTAAGCGGCAACCGTGTGTCCCGGCTTAACCGGAAGCCGCAGGCCGGAATCGGGAGGGACGCGAACGTCCAGGTACAGCGGGTCGATGGCGATGCCGTCCACCGGTCCCCGGACCGTCTTCAGAGTCCCGCAGATTACCCTGGCCGCCGCGCCGCCATCCAGCGTAACCTCTGGGATGTCCGCGCTCGAAACGTCCTGGTAACGGGGTTCGGTCATCTTCTGCGCCGCGGGCAGGTTGGCCCACAATTGGACGCCCCACATCTCCCCGTCTTCGCGCCCTTTGGGCATCTCCTGGTGGATGATGCCGCTGCCCGCCGTCATCCACTGCACGTCACCGGAGCGGATCACTCCCCTGTTGCCGAGGCTGTCTCCGTGCTCGACGCTTCCCTCGAAAAGATAAGTAATGGTCTCGATCCCCCGGTGCGGGTGCCACGGGAACCCGGCAAGGTAGTGCGCCGGGTTGTTGGAATGGAAGTCGTCCAGCAACAGAAAGGGGTCGAAACGCGGTACATCGTGATAGCCGAAGACCCGCTTGAGGTGAACCCCCGCACCTTCCAGAGTCGGTTTCCCCTTGAAAACCCTGTCGATCCGCCTGGCAGTCCCCACGTACATCGCCTCCTTGCTTTCACCAGCATACCGCCGGTAGCCGCACGGAGCAGCAGGAGGGCCTGGCCGTTCTGAATCCCAGAATGAAACGTCCGGGGCGCGCCAACCTGAAAAAAAGTCCACAGAGAGTAATAATGCTGCAATTTCATGAGGATGCGGCTGCGGCAGAGCCATGCCCCTTTCTCCACCGGGCGCCGGCCGCGTCCCTGGAGGCTCCGTCCCGGCTTGCGGTACGGGAACCCGGCTGCGTCCGGAAGTCCTTCATAATGATAGGAATGTAAACTGGCGCTTTGTTGAAACTTTCCCGGCCGAAAAGCGTCTTAACAATACGCCGGACGAAAGGTCCTTTGAAAACTGGGAGCTGTAAGATTCCGCTGGACTTGGCAACGGAATTGCTGTAGACTGGGAGCTTTTGAGCGAGCCAAGGCAGGCTGTTGTTGACTTTTTCGCAGGAGGGATAACAAGCAGCTCCAGACCGAAAGGCCCGTATGGCAGCGGCCCGGCAGGCTGAAAAAGAAGTTAGTGGAATCGGACTCGCCGGCCGATGAATAGAGGAGGATTTGAGCCATGACCAAGACCGAGATCAATCGACACAGGAAGGTTCTTGAAGCGAGGCAGACCGAGCTCGCCAGGGTCTTGCGTAATCGGGAAGGGATTGCCATCGAGAAGAGCCCTGACGCGCTGGACGAAGTACAACACGCCGCGGAGCGGGAACTCGCCATTCGCAACCTCGACCGCGACTCTCACCTCCTGCGTAATGTCAGAGCGGCGCTGCGGCGTATCGAAGACGGCTCGTACGGAACCTGCATGCACTGCGAAGAGGAGATCAGCCCCAAGCGGCTGGACGCCGTGCCGTGGGCGGCGTACTGCATACGCTGCCAGGAACTGGTAGACCGCAGCGCCGACGAGGGCAGTGACGCCCTGGACGACCTGCTCGTGCCGGCGGCCTGACGCGGCAACCTGTTTAGAGTGGGGCGCGGGCGCCTGGAGCCCGCGCCCTCAGTGCTTCTTGAGAATCCAGATGGCGGAGATCAAACGCCCCGCGGCCTCGCGCTGGCGCCGCCAGGACTGGAACTCGCCGCCGCTGCAATAGGAGCACAGCCCGGCGACGCACACCTTGCTCTCGTGCAGTCCGGCGCGGATCAACTGCCGCCGGTTGGCTTCGGCCAGATCGATGCGGGCCGGCCCGTCCAGGTCGCACCGCTCGGGGAACCACTCCCGGAACCGGCCGGCGACCTCCGGTCCGACCCGGTAGCAGCACTCTCCGATCGCGGGCCCGATGGCGGCCACAATCTCCCCGGGGGCGGAGTTGAACCGTTCCCTCAGCTCGAGCACTACCTTGGCCGCGATCGCCGCCGCCGTGCCCCGCCACCCGGCGTGGACGGCAGCCACCGCTCTCCGCCGGGTGTCCGCAAGCAGGATGGGGACGCAATCGGCCGTCCGCACGCCGAGCCGGACTCCCGCTGCTTCGGTGACCAGTGCGTCGCCCTCACCCACGCGGCCAGTCTGCCCAGCCGCGTGCAGGCAAATATCCGAGTGGATCTGCGAGACCGTGGCCAGCCCCGCCTGCCGGTTCCAGGCGGTGGAGAAACTGGATCCGAAGCCGTGTTCCAGCCAGCCCAGTTCGAGCAGAGGGACAGCCTGGTAGACGTGCTCTGAGTTCTTCCGGAAGACGCCCGCCACAACGGGTTAAGCCGCCGGGCTTTCGGCGCGGGCGATCCTGACCTGGCGCTTGAACCCGTCCAGCATGGACTCATCCAGCCGGACTTCAGTGGGCCGCTTGGCCAGCGTGGTCATCTTGTCGATCTTCTCCTGAAGCTTCAACAGGCCGTAGAAGAGGTTCTCGGGACGCGGGGGGCAACCGCTGATGTAAACGTCGACCGGGATGATTTTGTCCACTCCCTGCAACACGGCGTATGTGTTGAAAGGCCCGCCCACGCTGGAACAGGCTCCCATGGAGATGACCCACTTGGGCTCCGGCATCTGGTCGTAGAGCCTCCTGAGGACCGGGGCCATCTTGAGCGTGACGGTGCCGGCGACCAGCATGAGGTCCGACTGCCGCGGACTCGGCCGGAATACCTCCGCGCCAAAACGCGCGATGTCGAACCGCGCCGCGCTGGAGGCGATCATTTCGATCGCGCAGCAGGCCAGCCCGAAGGTCAGAGGCCACAGGGACCCCTGCCTCGCCCAGTTGAACACGTAGTCAACCGAGGTGACCAGGATGTTCTCCTCAAAACGGTTCTGCAACGGAGACATTGCTAACTCCCACCCGACTTTTTCATTCTAGCATCCCGGTGCCAGGCGACCGTCCGGCGCAGTCCCTCCTCCAGGCTGAAGCGCGGGCGGTGCCCCAGATCGCGCGCCGCGGCCGTCACGTCCGCCTGTGAGTGCCGGACGTCGCCGCCGCGCGGGGGGCCGTAACGCGCGGGGATCTTCACGCCTTCGATCGATTGCAGCAGGTCCCAGACGGAGTTCAGCGTGTAGCGCCCGCCGTTGCCCGCGTTATACACGCCGCCTGCCGCGCTCCGGGCGCGCGCCGCCTTGATCGTGATGTCCACCACGTCCTCGACGAAGGTGAAATCGCGTGACTGCCCGCCGTCGCCGTGGATCAGGGGTGGCGTCCGCTCGAGCAGGCTCCTGATGAAGAGCGACAGGACGCCCGAGTACGGGCTGGAGGGGTCCTGGCGCGGGCCATAGACGTTGAAGTACCGGAGCGATACGGTTTCAACCCCAAAGCACAGGTGGAAGGTCCTCGCCAAGTACTCTCCGGCCAGTTTCTGAGCGGCGTACGGAGACCTCGGATCGGGCGCCATGCTTTCGACTTTGGGGAGCACCTCGCTGCCGCCATAGGCCGAGGAGGAGGCGGCGTACACGACTCTCCGGACGCCCCCCTCGGCGCAGGCCCGCAGGACGTTGAACGTGCCGTCCACGTTGACCTCGTGCGAGGGGACCGGATCCGAGATCGAGCGGGGAACCGAGGGAATCGCCGCCAGGTGAAACACGGTACCGGCGCCGCGGAGAGCGGCCGCCAGTTCCGCGTAGTTCCGGATGTCGGCGCGTATCAACTCCACGGACCCGCGGACCTCCTCCAGGTTTTCCTCGCGGCCCGTGAGCAGGTTGTCCACGACCGTAACCCGGCCGGCGCCCGCCGCCAACAGCCCCCGCACCAGTGACGACCCGATGAACCCCGCCCCGCCCGTCACCACCGGCCTGTTCACCGCGCGATTCTCCCGATGACGCCGTGCATGTGCCGCAAGGTTTCCGCCATGATCGTCTCCGCGCCGAAGGAGAAGTCGAAGGCCTCGACCGAAACCCACCCGCCGTATCGGCGGGCGTCGAGCGTCCGCATCACGGGAAGGAAATCATAATCGCCGCGGCCGGGATGCTTCCCGTCGCGCTCATTGATGTGGATGTGGCGGATCAGGTCGAAGTAACAGTCTACCAGCCGGTCGTGCGCTTCCGTCTCCCGCACGGCGTTGTGCGTATCGAACATCGTGCGCACGTTGGGATGTCCTATCTCCCTCACCATCGCCGCCGCTTCCGCCAGGGAGGTGATGACGTCGGTCTGGTCGGGTGACAGGGCTTCGATCAGCAGCATCACGCCGCGCCCCGCGGCGTGGTCCGCCACGCCGGCCATTCCCTCCGCGAAGTACCGGGCGGCCTCGCCGGGAGTGATGCCGCCGGTCGTGGACCGCTGTTTTGGAGAGCCGAAAACCATCACGCCGTCCGGGCCGAGGTCGGAGCTCAGGTCGATCAGCCTGCGGACGTAGTCCCAACTGGCTTTCCGCCTCGCCCGGTCGGGCGTGGTGACGTGCAAGGAGCGGGGGGCCGTCAGCAACCAGTGCAGGCCGACGTACTCGAGGCCCTCGGATTCCAGGACGGTCCGGTACTCGCGCCGCCGGGCCGCTTCCACCTCGGTCGCGTCTTCCCCCAGGGTGAAGCAGGCCAGTTCCATTCCACGGAAGCCGGCGCCCACCGCCGCCCTCACGGCGTCGGCGAAGGGCCAGCCCTGGAAGATTTCGCTGCACACAGAGAAGCGGAACATAACTGATTCCGGCGGGCTCGCCTAGGCTCGCCCTTCGCCGTCCTCCCTCCGCGCCACGGCCACCAGCGACAACCCCAGCCAGGGCAGCAGTCCGTCCACGCGCCGCCAGAGCCAGACGGTCTTGTCGAAGATCTTGAGCGTGACCTTGCTGATGCTGCGGCGCAGGAACACGTACCCGGAGAACCACCAGGCGACCGCGCCTGCTTTGTTCAACTGGTGGAAACGGTCGACCGTGAAGCCGGCCGCCGCCAGCAGGGCCGCCAGTTCCTTCCGGCGAAAACGCCGCTGGTGGCCGAGCGTCCGGTCGATGAACGTAAACAGGCGCGGACCTTGCGGAACCAGGACCAGCAACGCGCCGCCCGGACGCAGCAACTTCCGCAGGCCCGAGAGCACGGCGGCCGGGTCGTTGACGTATTCGAGAACGTTCAGACACAGCACCGTGTCGTAGTCTTTCCCCAGGCCCTCCAGCGTCGCGGGGTTCTCCGGGTCCAACTTCCGGACCTCCACGTTGGGGGTCCGCAGGAACCGGTTGTGCAGGGCGTGGAGGTAGAGCGGATCCTTATCCGTCGCCGTGTACTGGACGGTGTCGCTCAGCAGCCGGGCGGTGAGGTTGCCGATGCCCGCGCCGATTTCGAGCACGCGGTCGCCGGCATAAGGCCGCAGAATGCGGGCCACCCAGCGCAGGTACTGAGGAGTTCCCGTCAGGTTGTTCAGCAGCCCGCGGCCGTAAGGCTCCGAATACAGGTCGTCGATGAGCCAGAAGTGGAAGATGGTGACGAGCGCCTTCACGCCGTCCTTCCACCCGATCTTCTTGCCCTCTTCGTAAGTGCGGCCGTGGTAGCTGATGGGGACCTCGTAGATCCTGAGGTTCCGCTTGGCCGATTTCATCACGATCTCCGGCTCGAAGCCGAAACGGTCCGAACGGATCGGGATGCTCTTGAGCAAATCGGTGCGGAAGACCTTGTAGCAGGTCTCCATGTCGGTCAGATCCAGGTCGCAGAAGATGTTGGAGACGGTGGTGAGAAGCCGGTTGATGGTGGTGTGGCGGTAGGGCAGCACCCGCCTCTGCTCCCCGGCCAGATACCGGGAGCCGAAGACGGCGTCCGCGTGCCCGTCCAGCAGCGGCCGGAGCAGCCGGGGATACTCGGCGGGGTCGTATTCCAGATCGGCGTCCTGCACGATGCAGAAATCGCCGGCGGCCTGCGCGATCGCGGTTCGAAGCGCCGCGCCCTTGCCCCGGTTGGCCTCGTGCCGCAGCAGCAGGATGCGCGGCTCGGACGCGGCCAGGCGCTGGAGGATCTCCCAGGTGCCGTCGGTCGAGCGATCGTCCACGATGATCAGCTCCCGATCCATGTCCTCCGGCAGCGGGGCGGCCAGCACCTGGGACAGGCTGCGCTCAACCCCGGCGCGCTCGTTGTAGACGGGGATCAGGATCGACAGCTTCACGGAACACCCCAGTATATCCGGCTGCCCGCGGCGCCGGAGGCCGTACACTCCTGCCGGAAGATGTGATACCAGTAGAGACATGCTACGCGACCCGGCATTGGCGCCGTTGTCCCGGCAACATCACAACGGGCTTGCGCTGTGCGTCCTGACGGAGCGCTCGCTGAAGGGGGAAGCCTCGCCCGAAACGGTGGCGCGGCTGGCCGCGCAAGCGGCCGGGCGCTGGGACCTGGAGATCGCCAACCATTTCGCGATAGAGGAAGATGTCGTCTTTCCCGCCGTCGTGCGGGAGTTCGGCCCGCAGGCGCTGATCGACGAACTCCTGGCCGAGCATCACCAGTTGGAAAGGTTCGTGGAGCAACTCCGGGCGGCCCCCGACGCCGCCTTCCTGCGGGAGTTTATCGAACTGCTGCGCAAGCACATTCGCCGCGAGGAAAACGAGCTGTTCGAGGACGTGCAGCGCCGCCTGCCTCGCAAAATCCTCGACGCCCTGGGGGTGGAAATCGACGCCCGGGCCGTCTGTATACCCTTGTGATCTATGGCATCCAACGCTGACTCCAAAGTCCTTCTGGAATCGAATCTCCCCGGCGTAACGCTGCTGGGGCGGGGAAAGGTCAGGGACGTTTACGCCGTCGGCGACAAGCTGCTCATAGTCGCCAGCGACCGCATCTCGGCCTTCGACTACATTCTGGCCACCGGCATCCCGGACAAAGGACGGATCCTGACCCAGCTCTCGGTCTTCTGGTTCGGCTTTCTGCGGGAACTCACGCCCACGCACTTCCTGACCGCCAGCGTGGATGAATACCCGGAGCCGCTGCGCCGCTATCGGGACCAGCTTGAGGGGCGCTCCATGCTGGTGAAGCGCGCCCGGATGATGGACATCGAGTGCGTGGCGCGCGGCTACCTCTCCGGCTCGGGCTGGAAGGAGTACTGCCAGACGGGCGCGGTGTGCGGCATCCGCCTGCCCCAGGGACTCAAAGAGAGCGACCGCCTGCCTGAGCCGATCTTCACTCCCGCCACCAAGGCCCAGAGCGGCCACGACGAAAACATCTCGCTGGAGCAGGCCGCCTCGCTGGTGGGGAGCGAGATGGTGGAGCGGCTGCGCTCCATGACCCTGTCGATCTACTCCAAGGCCGCGGCTTACGCGGAGACCCGCGGCGTCATCATCGCCGACACGAAGTTCGAATTCGGCCTGGTCGGCGGCACGCTGACCCTGGCTGACGAGGTCCTCACGCCGGACTCCTCCCGTTTCTGGCCCCGGGAGACCTACCGGCCGGGCGGCCCCCAGCCCTCCTACGACAAGCAGTACGTTCGGGACTACCTCGAATCGATCCGGTGGAACAAGCAGCCTCCGGCGCCGGGACTGCCGCCCGAGGTGGCCGCCAGAACGGGCGAGAAGTATTTGGACGCCTACCGGGCGCTGACTGGAAAGAATCTTTGAACTGGCTGGATATCGTTTTCCTTCTGATCGCGATCCTCTCAGTCGTGGCCGGCGTGAAGAAAGGCTTCGCGCGGGAGGTGGTGGGACTGGTGGCGGCTTTCGCGGGCTTTTTCCTGGCCCTGTGGTTCTACGGGTCGGCGGGCTGGTTCCTCCTGCCGTATGTCAGCCACAGGGGGATCGCAAACTTCCTGGGCTTCATCCTGATCTTCGCCGGCGTGCTGGTCCTGGGGGCGATCGTGGGCAAAGTGCTGAGCATGCTGCTCAAGTGGGCGGGGCTCTCCTGGCTGGACCGTGTGATGGGAGGAGGTTTCGGCCTGTTGAGAGCGTTGATCCTGGCCATCGGGCTGGTGCTCGCCCTGCTGGCGTTCTCGCCGAAGCCGCCGCCGCGTGCGGTGGTCGGCTCACGCGTGGCGCCCTACATCATCGACGCGGCGCACGTAGCCGCCTACCTTGCCCCCAGGGAGGTGCGGGAGGGGGTGAGGGAGAATTACGGCAAGGTGAAGGACGCCTGGGAGGAGTTCCTCAAGAAGGCGCGGAAGGAAAAGGACACCCGCCGGACGTAGAGCCCGTGGCGTCCTGTCTTGGCGAGTGGACAAAGGGCCCCGGGACGCTCTACGCTCACAGATGGTGCTTGAATGTAATGTCCTCCTTCCAGGAGTAGCCACGTGAAATCCATCCTGAGAAGCCTCGCCGCGGCGGTTGTCCTGTCGGCGTTGGCCGGAGCCGCCGCCGCCCAGCCGTCCGCTTCCGAGGCGCTGGCCTCCTGCGACCGCGCGGCGCAGTTGATCGAATCCACGCGTCTGATCGTACCGGAGCTGGCGCGGGCAGCCGAACCTGTGGCGGAGAGCGTCCGGCAGGGGCTGATCAACCTGCGCGCCGGCGGGATGCAGGATTCGCCTTCCGTGCTGGCCTTCCTGGGGAATCTGAGAGCATACCTGGCGCTCGCCGACGCGGTTCCCCGGCCAACCGCTCTGGCCGAGGACATCCGCAGGCAGTTCTACGAACTGCGCGACATCCAGGACCGGCTGGACGCCTACTTCCGCGCCCTTCTGGCGCGCAAAGAGGCCCAACTGCGCGACCCCGACCGCGACGCCCTCCGCCGTTACGCCGAAGCCAACCAGAAGCTCCTGCCTCCGCAAGCGGGATCCTCGCGTGTCGTGTTCCTGGGCGATTCGATCACCGACTTCTGGCGCCTGAACGAGTACTTTCCGCCGGAGCGCGATTTCGTGAACCGCGGCATCAGCGGGCAGATCACGGGCCAGATGCTGGGGCGAATGATGGCCGACGTGATCGCTCTCCAGCCGTCCGCCGTAGTGGTGCTGGCCGGCACCAACGACATCGCGCGGGGAATCGCCACGAAGACCATAGAGAACAACCTGTCCATGATTGCCCAGCTCGCCGAGGCCAACAAGATCCGGCCGGTCTTCGCGTCCCTGCTCCCGGTCGGCGATTACCACAAGGGGGAGAACCCGAGCTACGAGCAGTCTCTGCGCCGTCCTCCGCAGACCATCCGCGCGATCAACGACTGGCTGCAAAAGTTCTGCCGGGACCGCAAGTACACATATGTGGACTACTTCTCCAGGCTGGCGGACGGGAGCGGAATGCTGCCGGCCGATCTGTCCGACGACGGGCTGCACCCCAACGCCAAGGGCTACCGGCTGATGGCGCCGGCCGTGCTGGAAGCCCTGGACAAGCTGATCCAGCCGCCGCCCCCGAAGCCGCGCAGTTCGGTCTGGCGCATCTTCGGAGGAGGGGAGCAGAAGAAAGAGGACGAAGCGAAGCCGCAGGGCGCGGCGCCGGCTCGCCCCTAACGGGCCAGGTCGACTCCCAGTTTCTTGAGTTCCTCGGAGTAATACCGGCGGAACAGCAGGTCCCACTCCTCGGTCCCTTCCGCGATTTCCCGCTTTTGCGAACGGATCTTCTGCCGCGCGGACCGGTCCACCCGGTCCTCCAGGTGCAGCAACTCGGTAATCCCCCGCACCATCTCCAGGCGGACCTCGTTGATGTCCTTCTTGAGCCGGGCCTCCCTCGACTTACGCAGCGCCGCGACCAGTTTGTGCGAGATGTCGTTGATCTTGTCGCGGGAGAGCTTCATGTGATCCCCGGTGTCGCGCCCGGACGCCCGGATGACCTTGCGCTGGCTGATCAGGGTGTTCTTGATGCGCCGGAACATCTCCTGGTAGCTGACCCCCTCGCGGCGCATGTATTCGCTGTACTGGCTCAGGATCTCCCGGACTTCTTCGTTGAGCCGGTCCTCTACCTGGAGTTCCTCCGTGATGACGCCGGCGATCAGCTCGGACAGAACCTGCGGGCGGGTTGTTTCCAAAACCTGAGGGCTAAGTTGGGCGACCAGTTGACGGGCGAGATAAGAGATCAGTTCCCTTGGAAGCAACATTCCTGAGCCTCTGTTCTCCTCGCCGCCACAGATTTCAGTCTACTTTCGTCACTGAAGGTCTGTCAAACCAGGGCGCGGCTGAGAGCGCGTGGCGCAGCCGCCCGCCGCGCCGCCGTACGGCCCACAACGCTTCTCGTGATACGATTGACACTGCGGCGGCGGTCCCTATATGGTCCGCTGCATAAAGGCGTACGCGGCATGAACGCCGCGCGCCGATCGGAGATCGAGAAAAGGCCATGAGAACAGTCAAGCTTCTGTTTGCAGTAACGATGGGCGCCGGCGCGCTCTTCGCCCAGTTGGGGAAGATCCCCGCAGGCTTCACTCCCATTTTCAACGGGAAGGACCTGACGGGGTGGCACGTCAGCAAGACCAACCATCACGGGACCACCCCCGAGTTTCGCGTGGTGCACGGGCTGATCGTCGGCACGCAGAACCCCCGCGGCAAGGGAGGGATCCTGCTGACCGACAAAAAGTACAAGAACGTGGAAGTCTACATGGAGATATGGCCGGATTGGGGCTGTGACAGCGGCCTGTTCCTCCGCTCCAACGAGGCCGGCGACGCCTACCAGGTCATGCTGGACTACCTGCCCGGCGGCAACCTGGGGGGCATCTATGGCGAGGGGTTGCAGGGCGTCACTGACAGCGGAGTGAACATGGCCAAGATGTCCGCGCAGGAAAAAGCGGCTCTGGCGAAGAAGCGCGATGAGGGATGGCAGAAGGTCTGGAAGCGGGAGGCCTGGAATTCGGTGCGCGCGAGAATCGAAGGCGATGTCCCGCACATCATGGTGTGGATCAACGGGGAACAGGTTACGGACTTCAAAGACACGGCCAACCATGCCGCGGGCGGCGCCACCGACGGCATGATCGCCATCCAGATGCACTACACGGACGAGAAGACCAACCGCTGGGTGGATGGCGGATTCTGGCGCTGGCGCAACATCGCGGTGCGGGTACTGCCGTAATTCATAAACTCTCGGAAGGAAATTAATGTGGCAAACAGAAGGGAATTCTTGAAGGCTACGGCCGCCGCAGCGGCCGTTTCTCAGCGGATCCTCGGGGCCAACGACAGGGTCAGGATGGCGGTCATCGGGACCGGCAGCCGCGGCACGATCGTCAACGCTCTGTTCCGCAAGCATGCCGATTGCGAATTCGTGGCCGCCTGTGACGTACGGGAGTCGCGGCTGAGCAACGTCGTGAAACAGATCCAGAGCAAGATCGACACGTACGGCGATTACCGCCGGATCCTGGACCGCAAGGACATCGATGCCGTGCTGGTCACCACCCCCGATCACTGGCACAGCCCGATCGTGGTGGACGCCTGCGCCGCGGGCAAGGACGCTTACGTGGAGAAGCCGCTGACCAACACCATCCCGGCGGGCCAGAGGATGGTGGAAGCCGCCCGGAAGTACAGCCGGGTGGTTCAGTTGGGCACGCAGCAGCGCAGCGGCCAGCATTTCCAGGAGGCGTGCAGGCTGATTCAGGATGGCTTGCTGGGCAACATCTCGCACGCGGTGCTGTTCCAGCCCGGCGGGTACACCCAGGTCACGCAGCCGCCCGAGCAGCCCCCGGCGGATTTGAACTGGGACCTGTTCCAAGGGCCGGCCCCGCGCAAGCCCTACTCGCCCAGCCGCCTGCGCTGGCGCTCCTACTACGACTACGGCGGCGGGCTGGTAACCGACTGGGGAGTTCACCTTACGGACATCGTGATGATGTACCTCAAAGCCGACGGCAAGGGGCCGCTGCTCACCAGCGCCTCGGCCCAGTACATCAACTTCCCCCGGGACCTCGAACAGGTGCCCGACGCTTTCACCTGCTCCTGGCAGTACGACAACTTCGTCATGACGTTCTCGAACCTGGTGCCTCCCATGCAGGGCGTCAATGCCCAGGGCAACTGGTTCTTCGGGCAGCGGGGCGTCCTGCACGTGAACCGCTCGGGCTACGAGGTAATTCCCTCTCCGTCGCGCGGGGGGGCCAGAGGCGGCCAGGCGGCGCCTCCTCCGATCGAGGCCAAGACGGTTCCCGTGAAGGAGGACTATCAAAACGACCCGGATACGACGGCGCACGCGCGGAACTTCCTGGATTGCGTGAAATCGCGCCAACGGCCGGTTTGCGACGTGGAGATCGGCTTCAACTCCACCCTGCCGACGCTGATTGCCCTGCTGGCAATCCAGCAGGAGCGCACGTTCCGGTGGGATGGCAAAGCAGCCCGGCCCGCCTAGCGCCGGGGGAAGGACGGCTGATTTCCGCGGTAAGAAGCGCGCGGGCCTGCCCCACGGCGTGGGCGCCCGCGTTTTCAGGCGCCCGGCTGTCGGCCGCGGGACAGGACAGGACGCGAGCCGGAGGCAGCCGCCCGGAGAGGAGATTGAATTGCCGGCGGATTTCCTGCCGCGGCTGTTCCAGGCGGGAGCATGAGGCGGCAGGCGTATAATCTCTACAGTTGACTTCCTCACGGAATGAGGTGCGTGTTTATGGAACAGCGGCGCAGTTTCCTTAAGGCGGCCGCGGGCGCGGCCGTCGTGTCCCAGACCGTACGCGGGGCCAACAACCGGGTCCAGATGGGCATCATCGGTATCGGCACGCGCGGCAATCAGGTACACCAGTCGTTCATGCGGAATAATGACGTCACTTTCGTGGCGGCCTGCGAGGTCCAGCGGAATCGTCTGGACCAATTCGCCACCAAGGCCGGCGGCAAAATGGCCACCTACGGCGACTACCGGCGTTTGCTGGACAACAAGGACGTGGAGGCGGTTCTGATCACCGCGCCCGATCACTGGCACAGCCCGATGCTGGTGGCGGCCTGTGACGCCGGCAAGGACGTTTACTGTGAGAAGCCCGTCTCGAACGCCATTGAGCCGGCGCTACGGATGGTGGAAGCCGTCCGCCGGACCAAACGGGTGGTCCAGATCGGTTGCCAGCAGCGGAGCTGGCAGCATTTCCAGGATTGCGGGAAGATGATCCTGGACGGATACCTCGGCCAGATCAACCACTGCCTGCTGTTGTTCGGGGGCGGTGGGGGCGGCGTGCCGCAGCCGCCGGAGAAGCCCCAGGATCCCCCGCCCGATCTGGACTGGGAGATGTTCCAGGGCCCGGCGCCGCGCCGGCCCTTCGTGCCGAGCCGCCTGCGATGGCGTTCGTGGTGGGACTACGGCGGGGGCTCGATCACGGACTGGGGCGTCCACCTGACCGACGTCATGCACTGGTACATGAACGCGGACGCCAAGGCGCCGCTGCTTACCAGCGGGATGGGGCAGTATGTCAACAGCCGCGAAGACCCGGAACGGGCGCCGGACACCTTCACGGTCATCTGGAAGTTCGACAAGTTCGTGGCCACGTTCACCAATGCCGTGCCGCCTCCCCTGGATCCGTCCATGGGCATGTCCGACCAGTACGGCAACTACTTTTTCGGACAGCGCGGCATGCTTCTGGTGAACCGGTACGGACACGAGTGGCGGCCGTCTCCACAACGGGTTCCGGCCGGCCGTGGGGCGCCGCAAAGCCAGACGCCGCCGCCTCAGCCGCCGCCCATTAAGGCTGAGAAGATCATGGACGCCAAGGGCATGTCGGAAGACCCGGACTCCAAGTTCGGCTCGCCCACGGTGCGGCACACGCGGAACTTCCTGGATTGCGTGAAGTCGCGCCAGAGGCCGGTGTGCGACATGGAGATCGGGTTCAACTCGACGCTGCCCACGCTTCTGGCGGTGCTGTCGATCCGTCAGGGGCGGTCGTTCACCTGGGACGGGAAGCAAGCCAGGCCGGCGTAAGTCCGCCGCGCTGAGGCCGACACAGATAGGAGAGTGCCTGAAACATGAAAGTGATACGTGTGCTAGCCCTGTTCCTGGCCGCCGGCGCGCCGGTGGCGCTGGCTCAACAGGCGCATGTCAACCTGGACTGGAATCCGCAGAAGAACACCGAGAACCTGACGCCGTTCGGCGCCAACGTGATCTCTCCGGAGGTCCGCGACGACCGCACGGTGCTGTTCCGCGTCCGCGCGCCGGAGGCTCAGTCCGTGCTGTTGTCCGGCGGACCGATGCTGCTCGCCATCGGGAAGGGGACCAAGCCGGTTCCCTTCGAGAAAGGCGCGGATGGCGTCTGGACGCTCACGGTCGGTCCTCTGAAGCCGGATATGTACATCTACAAGCTCACGATCGACGGTGTGACCGTAGCTGATCCCAACAACACCTATACCGGTTTCGCCGACCAGCCCGGATACAGCCAGTTGATCGTCCACGGGGACGGCCCCAACTACTTCGACGCCAGGAACGTTCCTCACGGCACGGTAACCCGGCACATCTATCACTCCGGCGTCACCAACGGCGAGCGCGAGATGTACGTCTACACGCCCCCCGGCTACAACCGCTCGAAGAAGTACCCGGTGCTCTACCTGGTCGGCGGAAGCGGAGAACTCGCCTCCACCTGGGCGCTGGACGGGCGGGCCAACTTCATTCTCGACAACCTGCTGGCGGAGGGCAAAGCGATCCCCATGATCATCGCCATGCCCAACAACCAGATGATCCACCGCAGCCACCCCAAGCATACCGAGCTTACCTTCAAGCTGTTCGAGGCCGAATTGCGCCAGCACATCATCCCGCTCGTCGAGAAGAACTACAGCGTGGTCGCCAACCGCCGGGGCCGCGCGCTGTCGGGCCTGTCCATGGGCGGGCGGCACACGCAGTTCGTCGGTTTCGAGTCCCTCGACCTGTTCAGTTCGTTCGGGGTCCTCAGCGCCGGCGACGTTGACAGCGAGAAGTCGAGCGCGAAGTTCCTGAACGATCCGGAGGTGAACAGGAAAGTCGACTACCTGTTCGTCGGCCAGGGCGCCCATGAGGCCACTGCCGGCAACCGGACCGAGGCGCTCCATCTCGCCTTGACCAAACACAACATCAAGCACGAATACTACGTCGGAGGCGACGGCGCTCACGACTGGGGCACCTGGCGGCACCTGCTGTACTACAAGTTCCTCCCGGGCCTCTGGCGTCGGAAGTAGTGGAACGGGAGGGCCGGCCGGGAGGGCGGGCGCGCCATCGCCGCGATCCTGCCCGCAGACACCGGCCCGTCTCCCTGCCACCCGACCGGCCGACCCGGCAGCCGTCTCAGTTACTTGACCGGCAGGATTGCGGCTTTGGACGTCTTGCCGCCGATGCTCACGGTGATCTGGTGATTGCCCGGGGCCAGGCCGGCGGGCACCCGGGCGTTGACCTGATAGAGGCCCGCCAGCGTGGGCGTCAGGCCGCTCCACTCGACCGTGGCGGGGAGTCCGCCGATGGTGACCACCGGGCGGGCGGTGGTTTCCGCCAGCGGGGAAACCGGCGCGGGCTCGCCGCTCGCCGGCTGGTTGGTGACCGGCCCCAGGCCGTTGGCGAACAACTGCACCACCTGTCCGCGCACCGCCTGGTTGACGGCGCCGATCACCTGGTTCTTCTCGTCAAGGGCAGCGGCGATTCCTCCCCCGGTTTCGAAAAAGGCCGGCGCATAGTCCGAGAGGGGAACGGTGACAACGTTGCCGTAGGAGTTGTCGACCCTCACCTTCACCTTGGCGGAAGTCTGGCCCTGAAGCTCCCACGGCACCTGTATGTTCACCTGGCCCGGACTGACGAAGACGAGGCGCGCCGGAAGACTGAGGCCCGCGGAGGGGACGTCGAAGCTGACGTTCACGTAGTCGAGGGCCAGCGGCAGCCGGGAGGAGGAGTTGGCGTCGGTTACATCGCTCAGGCCCGCCCCAAAGAGCGCTACGTAGGATCCGGGCGCCACGGGCGCGTCCTGTTCAAAGCTCGCCGCGTTGACCACGCCGCCCGCCGCTATCGCCGGCACGGCTCTGGCCAGACCTCTGAAGCTCAGCTTGAGCGCCCCGGCCGAGGCGGTGAACGAATACGCGCCCGGCGTCGATCGCAGCAGAGCGCGCGCGGTACTGACACCCAGGAGATCGGTGGCCGGGGAGGAGGCGGTGATCGTGCCGCTCAGGAGCCCCCCGCTCCATACCACCGGAACGCCGGAGACGGGCGCCCCGTAAGCATCCACCACTCGGACCGCCATGATTCCGGTTGGAATGGACTGCCCGACGGTGCCGCCGCCGCCTCCGGCGAGCCCGATGAGATTCGCTGGAACGCCGGTTGAAACGAAGTACTGATAGGGCACGCGCAGCGTAACTCCTGGTCCCTCGATCTTCACGGTGCCGGAGTAGGCGCCCGCCTTCGGCATGGCGCCCGTTAGCGCCAGGTTCAGAACGGCGCTTGAATTGGCAGGCACGGAGAGACTCGTTCTGTCGATGGTGAGCGACGTCCCGTCGGCGGACACGGCGCTTTCTACCGTGAGGTTGAGCGTCAGGGCGGTAGCGGCCGTGTTGGAGATCCGCAGTTCGCGCGCGAGCGGCAGCATGCCCGCTCCCAGGACGCCGAAAGACACCGTCGAAGGCTCAACCGTCACCGCGGTATTGACCGCCGCCAGAGCATCCAGTTTCCCAGCGCCTACTGACTGCGGGGTAACGGCCGCGCCCGAGGAATCCGTCGTGACCGCGCCGGACGCGGTGTTGATCAGCGCCGAGCGGACCTGGGCCGCCGTGAAGCCGGGATGGCGCTGGCACACCAGCGCCGCGGCTCCCGACACCAGGGGGGTGGCGAAACTGGTTCCGCTGGCGGACACGTACCGGCTGCCGGTGTACATGATGCCGAGCGGGTCGAAATCCTGGGTGGCCATGTACAGGTCCGTACCGGGCGCTACCAGCTCGGGCTTGACCAGCGAGCCGCCCGTGGAAGGACCGAGGGAGGAGAAAGCGGCCAGCATGTCGGCCAGCGCGCCGTCCACGACCTCGCGCCCGTCCGGATCCATCGCCACCAGGGCATCCGCATTGGAGGCGAGGTACGTTTTCAGCGCAAGCCCGTCGGCGTTGGAGATCATCATCGCCGGAATCGCCGCCTCGGCGAGGCCGCCCGGCGCAATCAGTGGCGACGGGTCCGCCATGTAAAAAATCACGCCCGCCGCTCCGGCGGCGGCGGCATTGCCGGCCTTGACCGCGAAGGTACAAGCACCGCGCAGGATCAGGGCAAAGGCGCCCGCCAGCGAACCCGATGGCAGAGGATCGCAAGCGAGACCGTCGTTCCCCAGCCGGCTGACATCCCGCAAAGGCGCCACGACCGTCCCGGCGGGAAGAGGCGCGTCTCCAAACACGCCCTCAATCGACTGTAGATTGGATGGCGCTCCCGGCGCGAGAACGCGCACCCCCTGTGTGAAGTAGTGCGAGTTCGTGCTGGCGCCCACGGCCATCACGGAGGGTGCGTTGCCCGGGGAGGCGATGCTGTGAAAGGTAGGGGTCGCGACGCCGTCGTTGCCTTCATTGCCCGCCGCCGCCACGATGATGACGCCCGCCTGGGCCGCTCTCTCGAAGGCCGTGGCGGTGAGGTCGCAAGGAGTTCCAGGAGGAAGCCCGCAGGCCGAGCCGGTATCAAGGGGCCCGGTGAGCGCGGCGCCGCCCGTCGAGAAGGAAATGACGTCCATGCCGTCGTCGATGGCGTCTTCCAGTGCCTGGATGATGACGTCGTCGAACGTGTACTCGTTGACCTGGGGTGATCCGTAGATCTTGTAGTTGCCCAGGTACGCCTTGGGCGCGATTCCGGAAATGCTGACCGCGCCCGTGTTGCGGGCGCCCGCCGCGGCGGAAGCCACCGCCGTGCCGTGCCCTTCGCGGTCGCGCGCCGAGTAGTCGTCCGGCCGGGAGTCAGCCGCGGGATCGGTTCCCGAACCGGCGGCGAGCATCCGCACATAGCTGCGCGCCACGATGACCTTGTTGTTCGTGTACGCGCAATCGCCCTCCGTGCAACGTGGGTAACCCGGCGGCACAGGCAACGAGGCATCCTGAAAAGCGGGATGAGTGTGGTCGATGCCGGTGTCCAAAACAGCGATCTTCAGGCCGGCGCCGCTCGCCGCCGCACCGCCCAGGGCATCCCAGGCAGCGGGCGCCCGAACCAGGTACGCCGCCCGGTTCAAGCTCAACCGGTAGCGCCGCAGGGGGACCACCGCGGCGACGCCTTCCAGCCGCTGCAATTCCGCCAACCGTGATTCGGGAGCGGCCACGAAGACGGCGTTCATGAGCGTGGCGGCCGATCCGGTCACCGGAACCTGGAGGGCCGACAACCGGGCCCGCAGGGTTGCCTGCCGCGCCAGAACCTGTTGGCGGTAGCTCAAGGCCGCCGGGCCGGCGGCGGCGCCGCGCGCCGCAAAGCGGGAGACAACCGGCGGATCCTCCGTCAAGAGAGCGTAACGGTTAGGCGCGAACTGCGCGTAAGAAGCGGGGATTGCCAGCCAGAATGCGAGCGCGGCGAGGGGGTGCCGGAGGACGGCGAAAGGCCTGAGACTACACATATTACAGTGTAGACGGTCCCGTTGCAGGGCGGGTTTCCGCCCGCGCAGGCGGCCCCGGCAGCCGGACCTTGCGTCCTGCTCATGGGCTTTGCGCCGCGGACGCGCCCCCGGAACTGCCTTCGATTCCCGCGCGCGTTGCTCCGGCGATCGGCAGGACGCCGCCCTGCTATAGTCGAGGATGGGAGCGGGCACGCGATGAAATGGACTTTTGGACTGGCAGGCTTATTCGCGGCGGCGTGGCTGTGTATGCTGCCGGCGCAGCAGGGCCCGACACGGCAGAGCGGCGAGACGATCGCCCGGCCGAAGGCCAAGGATGCGCCCAAGGAGGAGCTTCCCAAACTACCCTCCGAGTTCGGCAAGAAACCTGACGTGCCGGCCGGCGCTCCCACGTTCCGGGCCGACGTCACGACCGTCAGCGTGGACGTAGCGGTCCTGGACAACCGCGGCCGGTTCATCCCGAACATCCCCCGGGACAGGTTCAGGGTGCTGGAGGACAACACCCCGCAGCAGATCGCGACCTTCGAGGTGGGGGAAGCTCCGATGACCGTCTGCCTGGTCGTCGAGTTCAGCAATCTCTTCCAGAGCTACTGGAGCGCCACCTGGTACGAAACGCTCCAGGCCGCTTACACTTTCGTCGAGGGGCTGAAGCCGGACGATTACCTGGCGGTGGTGGCCTACGACATCCGGCCGGAGATCCTGTCCGATTTCTCCACCGACCGGCGTCAGGCGTACGAGGCCATGCGCCGTCTCAACATCGCCGCCTACTCGGAAGCCAACCTGTATGACGCCATTACGGACACGGCGGACCGCATGTCCGGCCTGGAAGGGCGGAAGGCCATCGTGCTGCTCTCTTCCGGGATCGACACTTTCAGCAGAAAGACGTTCGGCGAGACCCGCAAGGCCCTTCAGTCCGCGGGGGTTCCGATCTATGCCGTCGGCCTGATGCAGGCTATCCGCATCTATATGGAATCCTACGGCTACCTGGGGCCCATCGCGCGCCTCGACTTCTTGCAGGCCGACAATCAAATGCGGACGTTCGCCAGCGAGACCGGCGGGCAGGCTTTCTTCCCCCGGTTCGAAGCCGAATTCCCCGGCATCTTCCGCCAGATCTCGGACGCGCTCCGCAACCAGTACAGCATCACCTACCAACCCAGTAACCAGGCCCGTGACGGCAAGTTCCGCAAGATCAAGGTCGAGCTGGTGGATCCCGAGACCAACAAACCCCTGCGGATCGTGGACGAGAAAAATAAGACCGTCAAGTATAGTATCGTGGCCAAGAGCGGCTACATCGCTCCACGTCCGGTGGAGTGAATTCGATCGAGGACATGCTATGAAGATGAGAAACGCATTGATCGCAGCGGCGGCAGCCTGCCTGCTTCTGTCGGGTTTCGTCGCGGTTGAAACCGGGCTGGCGCAAGCTCCCGCGGCCGCGCCCGCCAAGGGGCGAGGGCCGCAGGGGCCGCAGGTCGTGTCGCCGGAGGTTCGCCCCGACCGCAGGGTCACGTTCCGCGTCCTGGCCCCTCAGGCGCAGAGCGCCAGGATAGGCGGGGGTGACATCCCCGGGTTGGCCGGAGCGGCGCGCGGAGGCACGGGCCTCGGCCAGATGACGAAAAATGCCGAGGGGGTATGGGAAGTGACCCTGGGTCCGATCGATCCGGGCGCCTACCGGTACAACTTCAACGTAGATGGCGCTACGGTGCTTGACTCCCGCAACCCTTCGGTCAGCGAGTCGAACGCGAACGTCTGGAGCCTGGTCTACGTGCCGGGAGCGGATTTCATGGACACCCGGAACGTTCCGCACGGCGCGGTGGCGTCCGTGTACTACTATTCGACGGCGCTCGCCAGACACCGCCGCATGCACGTCTACACCCCGCCGGGATATGAGGCGGGGCGCGAGCGGTATCCGGTCTTCTACCTGCTCCACGGTGCGGGCGACTGCGACGATTCATGGACCTCGGTGGGACGCGCCGGATTTATCCTTGACAACCTCATCGCGGCGCGGAAGGCCAAGCCGATGATCGTCGTGATGCCGGCCGGGCACACGAGCGCCGCGGGATTCGGCGCGCGAGGGGCGGCCGGAGCCGGGGCTCCCGCCACTCCGCCGCGGGACGAGTTCCTGGAGGACTTCGTCAAGGACATCATGCCTTATGTGGAGAAGAACTACCGCGTGCTGCCCGGGAGGCCGAACAGGGCCATCGCGGGGCTCTCCATGGGCGGTTCACAAACGCTGAATATTGCCTTCTCGAACCTCGACAAGTTCGCCTACATCGGGGTCTACAGCTCCGGCATCCTGGGCGGTGGGGGACGCGGGGCGGCCGCGGGCGCGCCCACTCCAGCGGCGACATGGGAGGGCCGGAATCAGGCGGCGCTCGACAATGCCGCGCTCAAGAAGGGCCTCAGGCTGCTCTGGTTTGCCACGGGCGTGGATGACGGGCTGATCGCGAATACCAAGAGCACGGTGGAGATGCTGAAGCAGCACGGTTTCAGCCCGGTCTTCAAGGAGACGCCCGGAGCGCACACCTGGATCGTCTGGCGGCTCTACTTGAACGAGTTCGCGCCGCAGTTGTTCCAGTAGCCGGGCGGCTGGCCGCCCGCATGAGATGCAAGAAGTCAAGAACTCGATCTCCCTGTCTTGCATCTCGTTACGATTCGGTTGACATCCTGTCTCACCTTCTGGTACGTTCGCCGTGTTCTCATGCGCAATTCTGGTTCTGCTAAGGTCTCCACTCCAGCGCAAATCCTCCTGGTTGGCCACAACCGGTGCGGTCTGGCCGCGCGCAGCGCGGTGCTGGAAGAGCAGGGGTACAAGGTAACTCCAGCCTCCAGCGGGGAAGAGGCCTTGGAACATTACTCAAAGACGAGATTCGACGTGGTGGTCACCGACCACAAGATGTCCCGGATGGACGGTATAGAGCTGGCCGCCCGGATCCGGGAGGTGAATCCTTCCGCCCGGATCATCATGCTTTGCGGCTTCATGGAAGCGGTCGGCCTGACCGAGCAGGCCACGGGAGCGGATCTCCTTGTGCCAAAGGGGGCGAACGAGGTTTCCCACCTGGTGCGCGGCGTGGCGCGATTGCTACGCAGCCAGCCGCCCAGGAAGGCGCCGGCCGCCCAGAAGCCCGCCGCCAGAGCCAAACGGGCGGCGTCCTAGCCGCCGGCTGGGGTTCCAGCCGCGGGATTGCCGGAGCGCACGGCTTATCATCAGAGGAGGAGTGTGCACATGCTCGAGATTACCTGGCTTGGACACGGCACTTTTCAGGTCCGCCTGGCGTCGGGGGAAGTGATCGTCGCGGATCCCTGGACCGACGGCAACCCCAGCTACCCGGCGGGTCATTCTTTTGACCGGGTGGACACCATTCTGATCACCCACGGACACTTCGATCACATTCACGACGCCGTACCGCTGGCGGAGAAGTTCTCGTCGCAGGTGGTCGCCATCTATGAGACGTGCCTCTGGCTGGAGTCCAAAGGAGTTAAGAACACCGTCTCCTTGAACAAGGGCTGCACCTGTCAGGTGGGACCGGTCCGGGTGACGATGACACATGCCGTCCACAGTTGCGGCATTCTGGACGAGGGCAAGATCATCTACGGCGGGGAGGCGGCCGGATATGTGCTGACTCTCGCGGACTCCCGCGCCGTGTACTTCGCGGGCGACACCAGTGCGTTCCGCGACATGGAACTGATCCGGGAACTGTATCGACCGAAGTTGGCGATCCTGCCGTTGGGCGACCGCTTCACGATGAGCCCCCTGGAAGCCGCCGCGGCCTGCCGCATGCTGCGGCCGGAGAAAGTGATACCCATGCACTTCGGAACGTTCCCCCTGCTCACCGGACGCCCGGAGGAACTGGCCGCACGGCTCCGCCAGGACCTGCCGGAGACGGAGGTCTGGCCGCTCGAAATCGGAAAGCCGGCCGTCTGGTAGAACGGCGCGCGCCGGGGCAGACGCCGGCTCCGGCGGCGGGCGCTGCCGCGCTCGCGCGGCGGTAGCCGCCGATCCTGGACCTGCCGGAGGGCGGCTTACTTCACCGGGCCGCCGGGCCTGTAGTCCTGAAGGATGAACTTGTCGAACTCCGGCGTCGGCTCGAAGTAGCCCGGAACCCGAAGGTGCTGCTTCACCACCTCCTCGTTCAACTCCACGCCCAGGCCGGGCTTCTCGGGCACCGGGATGTAGCCGTTCTGGATGATCGGCTTCGGAATGCCGGTGACCAGGTCCTGCCACCAGGGCAGGTCCAGGTAAACGTTGTCTCTCTCCAGGGCGATGAAGTCCCGGATGGTCGCGATGGCGTGGACGTCCGCAACCGTGCCCAGCGGCGACACGCAGCAGTGTACGGCGGTGGCGATGCTCCTGAGAGACGCCTCGTCGGCGATGCGCTTGGTCTCCCGGATGCCTCCCGCCGTCAGCGGCTCGATGTGTACGATATCGAGGGCGCGGTTGTCGATGAAGTCCAGGAAGCCCTCCTCCAGCCCGAAGATGTCCTCGCCCGCCGCCAACGGCGTAGTGGTTTGTTCCTTGATTTCCTTGAAGCGCCGCCAGTCTCTGGCGATGTTGCCGCCCGCGCCCGGCTCCCAGGGCAGGGGCGGCACCGCGTCCTCCAGGAACACGAGGTTGTAGGGCTCCAGGGCCTTGGCGTACCGTATGCAATCGTTCACCCGCAGCCGGGAGCCGATGTGATCCAGCGCCAGGCCCGCCTCCCATCCGATGGCGTCCCGGATCTGGTCCAGGATTTCGCACATCAGCTTCAAGCCCTTGTCGGTGGCGGCTCCGTTCTCACCCACCGCACCGGGCGTCTTGGCCACAAGGCTGGACGACCAGCTCGTCTTGAACATGGTGAAGCCCATCTCCTTGCGTCGTTTGACGCCTTCGGCGAACGCCTGGGGATTACTGAGCGAGGGCAGGTGGCAGTAGACCCGCACGCGGTCCCGGTACTTCGAGCCGAGCAGCCGCCAGCAGGGGACTCCGTAGACCTTCCCGGCTATATCGTGCAGCGCGATGTCCACCGCGCTGTAGCCGCCGCCCAGGTGCAGGTGATTGGAGAACTTCCGGATGGAGTCCAGCACCGGCTCGATGTTCAGCGGGTTCCGGCCGACCAGGTGCGGCTTGAGCACCAGCGCGATGCCCTCGATTCCGGCGTCACGGACCTCACCCAGGCCATAGACGCCCTGGTTCGTGTCGATGCGGATGATGGGGTAGTCCAGGCCCGAGGCGATACGGATCGCGCGCATGTCGGTGATCCGCAACTGGCTCGGCGCCGAGTTGCGGTTGACCGGGCCGGGCTGCGCGGCCTGCGCGGCGGCGCCCTGCTCCACCAATGCCATAGCCGGTCCGGCGGCAGCGGCGGCGGCCAGCATCCCGCGACGGCTGAGTTGCTGCTTCTCATCCAACTTCATATGACCTCCATTCCATGAGCACTCTCGCAGCCCGGCCGGTTGCGTTCGGCCGCGTCCCCGGGAGCGCCTCCGTCTCAAACAAACACAACCGTGAATCTTACACCCGATCCGGCCGCCGCCGGGAGGGCGCGTTTCCGCCGATCCAAAGGCGCAGAAAAGGAGTAGCTTCTGTTAAGGTCAACAAATAACAGCCAGCACCCTACTGTGTGTACGGTATTCCCCCTTGACCCTACTACGTTATACTCTAGGAGACGCTGTAATCCTCTCCCGCGAGTGATTAGGCTTTGACACCTTTCGACACCATTGAAAGCGCACAGGACTATGTGGACCTGCTGTTGGAGGCCATCGAGGAGACGCGGCGCGACGTGGGCGCCGACATCAGGCTTTCAGCGGGGCCCGGTGGGGAGCGCAGGGCGCAGGCTCTCCAACTGGTGGCTCTGAATCTGAACAAGCTGTCGGTTCACGTCACCAAGAGCCGGCGCATCCTCAATGACTTGCGCAGCCTGCGCCGCCTGTTGCTGGAGGAGCGTAAGGCTCTTTCCGAAGCGGAGTTCGAGTCCAGAGTCGCCGGGGCGGCCTAGTCAGCCGCCTTTGGCCCGCCGGCATCGCGTGGCCGCGATGGGGCGGAACCCCAGCGCTTGAGCCGAACGGATAGCGGGGTAGAACTCTGCCCAGCGTTCCCGCCGCATCGGCTACAATGACTGTGCCATGCGTCTGCCGTTCGCGTTACTGCTGTTCGGGTTGCCGGGGTTTCTGTTCGGCCAGAAGGCATCTTTCTCCGAGGGGATGCTCCACGGCCGCCGGGCGTTCATTCTGGAAAACGGCCGGGTGCGGATCGGGACGCTCCCCGGGGGCGGGTTTATCGGGGAGATCCGCTTCCAGTCCGCGGACCCCAGGATGAGCGTCAATCCCATGCGGGTGCCGCACTACCCAACGATCGACCCCTACACCTACGACGCCGCCAAACACGGCGCGATCTACGGCACGGATATCCAGCGCCGGCTCATGAGCGGCTACATGGGCCATTTCCTCTGCTTTCCGGTATTCGGCCCGAGTTCGAAGGCCGAGTTTGCCCTGGATCTGGGCCAGCACGGCGAGGCGGTTGCCGCGGAGTGGAAGAGGGACGCCGTGGAAACCGGACGCGACTCCGTGACGCTCAGGTACTCGGCGGACCTTCCGAAGACTCAGTTCCGGGTGGTCCGCTCGATCGCCCTGCGGGCGGAGGAAACCTTGGCCTACGTTGAGGAGAGCGTGGAGAACCTGACGGGCTTCGACCGCCCCATCCAGTGGGTGCAGCACGTCACCATCGGCCCGCCGTTTCTGGAACTGAACAAGACCGTGGTGGACGCCTCGGCCGCCAAGGCGCTGCTCAGGCGGGGTCAGGAGATCAGCGAGGGCGCGTGGCCCGTGGTACAGGACCCGGAGGGGCAGACGACAGACCTCCGGGTATTCACGGGCCGCACCGGCGCCTGGCTGATGGACCGCTCCAGACCGAAAGTCTGGTTTACGGCGTACAACCCGGAGTATCCGGTACTCATCGGCTACGTGTTTCAGAGCGAGCCGAATCCCTGGGTGCTGGACTGGCAGGAGAACATGCGGGCGAAGCAGATTCCGTGGGAAGGCAAGGTGGTCGCCCGCGCGGTGTGCATCGGGGATTCTCCCTTCGCCTCGGGGCTGCGCGACGCGGTCAACCGGGGAAGCGCTCTGGGCGTGCCCGTGTTCAGTTGGATCGCGGCGCGCCAGCGCAGGACGCAGGCATACCTGGTCTTCCTGGCGGAGATCCCGCTCGGTTTCAAGGGCGTGTCGGACCTCAGGGAAGAGGAGGGCAGGATCTCCCTCACGGAGCGCGGCACGGGAAGGATTATTACGGTGGCCGGTTCGCGCAAGTGGTGAGGATTGCAGACGGTGGCCGCGGCGTATTTACCGATTCGAATACTGCTGGGGGCGCTGTGCGTCTTCTTCGCTCACTACCTGGGACGCTCGCTCGCCGGCCGCCGGCGGGCCTGGGCCACCAACGCAGCCGTGATGCGGTGGGCGCTGCGCGTGTTGGTGACGGCGCTCGGGGCGGCCTGGGGCGGGCTGGACTGGGTGACGTTTCTGTGGCTGGGCCTCGCGGTTGCGTCGGGCGGAGCCGGCTTCTACCTTGTCTGGCGCCCGCAGCCGGCCAGAGAGGACCTCGCCCGGAAGATGTTTCCAAAAGAGTAGCGGCGCGCCGGCCAACGGCAAGGCCAGGGGCCATGCCTCACGGCTCGCCCAGTGAGGCCATGTCGATAACGAAACGGAACTTCACGTCTCCCTTCACGGTGCGGGCGTAAGCTTCGTTGATCTTCTGGATGGGAGTCATCTCGATGTCGCAGGTGATCCCATGCGTGCCGCAGTAGTCCAGCATCTCTTGCGTCTCGCGGATTCCTCCGATGACCGACCCGGCCAGGGACCGGCGCCGCCCGATCAAGTCGAAGGCGGCAACCGGGGCCGGATCGGGGGGGAGGCCCACCAGCACCAGGACGCCGTCTCTTCGAAGGAGAGTGAGCAGAGCATGGATGTCGTGCGGCGCGGACACCGTGTCGATGATGAAGTCGAAGCGCCCGGCTTGGGCCGCCATTGCCGCGCCGTCTGAGGAGAGCACCGCTTCGTGGGCGCCGAGCCGCTGCGCCTCCCGCGCTTTCCACGCCGAAGTCGTGAACACCGCCACCTGCGCGCCGAAGGCGCAGCCGAACTTGACCGCCATGTGTCCCAGGCCGCCCAACCCGACCACCCCCATGGTGCATCCGGCGCCGACGTGCCAGCGCCGCATGGGCGAGTAGGTCGTGATCCCGGCGCAGAGCAGAGGGGCGGCGGAAGCCAGGTCCAGTTTTTCGGGGACCTTTACGACGAAGGCCTCGTCGGCGACGATGCAGTCCGAGTAACCGCCGTAGGTGAATCCGCCGGAATGCTTGTCCGGCGAGCTGTAGGTGAATACGGGCCCGTTCTCGCAGTACTGCTCTTCGCCGTCGAGGCAGGAGGAGCAGGAGCGGCAGGAGTCGACCATGCAACCGATCGCCGCCCGGTCGCCCGGCGCGAATTTCTTGACTTCCGGACCCGTGCGCGTGACGTTGCCCACAATCTCGTGGCCGGGGACCATCGGGAACTCGGAGCCTCCCCAGTCGTTGTTGACCTGGTGGATGTCGGAGTGGCACACTCCGCAATACTCGATCTGGAGGACGACGTCGTGCGGGGCCGGCTCCCGGCGTTCGAACGAGAAGGGCTCCAGGCGGGCTTTGGCCCGGCGGGCGGCGTAACCACGGGATCGGATCATAGCGCTCTCCATCCATGATACATTCGGAGGGCCGGATCTCTATCAGGAGCCCCAGGTAGGAAAACCAACGCTTTTCGCAGATCCTTTCTGGCGGCGGGGCTGAGCCTGCCCGCCGCGGCGTCCCTGCCGGCGGTGGTGGGCGCGGCCCGCTACAGCTTGATCTGGATGGTGAGGGTGCGGTTGTTGCGGTAGACCGTCAGGTCCAGAGTCTGGCCGGGACGCTTGCGGGCCACGGCGCGTTCCAGGGCGTTGCTGGTTTCCACCGCACGCCCGTCAATGGCCATGATCAGGTCGCCGCCCACGGGGATCTCGTAGTTGCGGATGATCACCCGCTGGCGCGCGCCCCGCAGGCCCGCGATCGCCCCAAGGGAGCCGGGTTGCACGCTCACCACCAGCAGGCCGCCTTCGGCCGGCAGGTCCAGCAACTCCGCCAGGCTCCCCGAGATGCGGATGCCGCGGACGCCCACTTCCGGCCGTTTCGCGGCGTACTGGAAATCCTCCAGCAGGCGCTTGGCCTTGTTGATGGGCAGCGCGAATCCGATGCCCACGTTGGCGGCGCCGACGATCATGGTGTTGATCCCGATTACGCTGCCCTGCGAATCGAGCAGCGGCCCGCCGCTGTTGCCGGGATTGATCGCCGCATCCGTCTGGATCATGTCCTCCATGCCCTGCCCGCTCTCGGAGGGCACCGACCGGTTGAGCGAACTGATAATGCCGGTGGTCAGCGTGCCCTCCAGTCCGAAGGGGTTGCCTATGGCCAGGACCTTCTGGCCCACCCGCAAGTTGTCCGAGTCTCCCAGCCTGAGGAAGGGAAGCTTCCGGCGCGGTTCGATCTTGAGGAGGGCCAGGTCGTTCTCCGGTTCGCTGTAGAGGACCGTGGCGTCGTACTGGCTGCCGCCGGCGAGGATGACCCTGATCTGCGCCCGCCGGCCGGCCACTACGTGGTGGTTGGTCAGGACGCGCCCATCGGCATCGATCAGGAATCCGGAGCCGGCCCCCTCGACCGGGATGACCCGGAAAAACCAGTCTTCCCGGTAAACCACGGTCGTAATGTTGACCGTGGCCTCGTGGGCGGTCTTATAGATCTCGATGTTATTGAGCTCGTCGCTGCTCAGGCCCGCGGTGCGCGCCTGTTCGGGTTCGCTCCACAGGCGTCCGGTAGTGGAGACGGGTTTCAGGAAGCCGGGAGTCCTCCAGCCCGCTACCGAGGTGAAGTAGACAAAACCAGCCACCAGCAGGCCGGCCAGAAGAATGCTCCGAATCTTCATGCGAGGCCCCGTAGCAGATTATAGACCTCTTGCACCTGGAGGAGCGTTTCCGCCTCGGCGCCGGAGGTGTCGATGATGTAATCCGCGTAGCGGCGCTTCTCCTCCAGGGGCATCTGACGCCGGATGCGGAGCAGGGCCTCCCCGGCGCTGAGGCCGCGCGCCACGGCGCGCTCCACCTGCTGTTCCTCCCGGCACACCGTCAGGATCAGTTTGTCCATCCGCCGGTGGCTGCCCGCCTCGATCATGACCGCGGCCTCGCAGACCACGATGGCATGGCGGTCGCGCGCGCCGATCTCCTCCGTCAGCCGGTCCTCGCGCCGGATCACCGGAGGATGAACAATCCGGTTGAGCGCCTCCAGCCGCTCCGGGTCGGCGAAAACGCGGCCGGCCAGGCGCTGGCGGTCGATGGAGCCGTCCACGGCGAGCATTTCTTCGCCGAACTCGCGCACGATGGCGTCGAAAGCTTCCCCGCCGGGGGCCATCACCTCCCGTCCGATGTCGTCCGCCTTGATCAGATAGCAGCCGAGTTCGGCCAGGGCCCGTCCGACGAAGCTCTTGCCGGTCGCCAGGCCGCCCGTCAGCCCTGCCCTCAGCATCCTCCGAGTCTCCGCTCGGCGGCATCGATGGTATTGGACATGAGCATGGCGATGGTCAGCGGCCCGACGCCTCCCGGGACCGGAGTGTACAGGCCGGCGCACGCGGCGACCTCCACGGGATGGACATCGCCGACCAGGATGCTCCCCTTCTGCTCGAACTGCGCGAGCTTGTCGGGCCGCTGTGCGAAGATCGCCGCAGCCTGGGCGCGGTCGGAGATGCGGTTGATGCCCACGTCGATGACCGTGGCCCCGGGCTTGATGTACTCCGCCGTGATCATGGCGGCGCGTCCCATTGCCGCCACCAGGATGTCAGCCTGGCGGCACACGCCGGGGAGGTCGACTGTCCGGGAGTGGCACAGCGTCACGGTGGCATGCTCGTGCAGCAGCAGGAAAGCCACGGGTTTGCCCACCAGGTCGCTGCGGCCCACGACCACCGCCCTCGCGCCGGCGATGGGCACTTGATTCCTCTTCAGAATCTCGATCACTCCCAGCGGGGTACACGGCCTCAACCCCAGGCGGTTCGTTACCAGGTTCCCCACGCTGACCGGATGCAGGCCGTCAACGTCCTTGTCGGGTGAAATCGCCATCAGGACCGATTTGGAATCGATGTGTTTCGGCAGCGGCATCTGGACCAGAACGCCGTCGATCTCGTCCCGCCGGTTGAGTTCCCGGACCATCTCGATCAGATCGCCGGTGGCGATGGAGGGCGGGGGCGTCAGCTTCTCGCTGTGTATGCCGAGGCCCTCACAGGTCTTGATCTTGTTGCGGACGTAGATCTGAGAGGCGGGGTCCTCCCCTACCAGGATGACCGCGAGTCCGGGAGGGCGGCCTCGCGCCGCCACCCGTTCCACCCGGGCCTTTGACTCCAGCAGAATCTCGTCTCGAATGCGGTTGCCGTCGATGGCTTTTGAGTTCATGTTCTATGACCGTTTCGTCCGGAGGTGGTAGACGGTCGCACCGGCGGCCACGGTCAGCGCAGCCGCCAGGGAGACCTTGGGCTGAAGCATCACACCGTAAACAGTCATCCAGCCACCGACCACCACGAACAGGGCGGGCAACAACGGCCAGGCGAAACTCACCACCCGCAGCTTCCGCCACTCGGGCCTGCGGCGGAAGACGAAGAGAGAGCTGACCGACATGACGGCGAAGAAGTTCAGTATGAAACCGATGTAAATGACCAGTTGCGGAAAGGGCGTCAGGGTGAGCAGCATGGCGCAGATGCCCTGCAACACGATGGCGGGCACGGGCGTATGCCAGCGCGGGTCCACCTTGGCGGCCACCGGCAGGAACGCGCCGTTCTTGGCCATGGCGTAGTAGACGCGCGGCCCGATGGTCACCATGGCGTTCACGGTCGAGACGAGCGACAGCGCCATGAGCGCGCTGAACACCCCGGCGATGCCCGCTCCAAACAACCGCGAGGCGGCCAGCGATCCGACCGCCAGCACGCCTTTCATGTCGCTGAGCGGCGTGGCGTAGATGAACACCAGGTTCAGGCCGAAGTAGAGGGCGGCCACCAGTCCCGTGCCCACGGCCAGCGCCACGGGCAGCGTCTTCTCGGGACGCTTCAGCTCTTCGGCCACGTAGGTGGCGGCGTTCCATCCGCTGTAGGCGACGTAGATCCAGAACAGGCTGATGGCGAACTGCGCCGCCAGCGGGGTGGCGGAAGTCCGCGCCGTGGGCATGGAGAAGTGGTCCCAACCACCCACGCCGATGGCGAACCCCAATCCGATGAAGCTGACCAGGACCAGGATCTTCACGGCGGTCAGGACGTTCTGGATCCGCGCGATACGCCGGACGCCGAAGAAGTTCAGAACGCTGAACAGGGCGATCAGAACGGCGGCCGCCAACTGGGCTCCTCCCAACTTCAAGGAAAAAGAGCCCGTGCCGATGGTGAACTGCGCGTTCTCCTGTTTCAACGCCGGGAAGAAGTATCCGAGGTAGTCCGAGAAGGCCAGCGCCGCCGCCGCGATGGGCGCCGAGAACCCGGCGAAGAACGACACCCAGCCGTCCATGAAGCCCCAGGTCGGGCCGTACGCGCGCGTCAGGTAGACGTACTCGCCGCCGGAACTCGGGAAGTTGACGCCCAGCTCCGAGTAACAGAAAGCGCCCACCAGCGCGAAGACCGCGCCGGCCAGCCAGATGCCCAGCACGAGCCCGGGATCACCGAGATCGCCCGCCAGGAAGCCGCTGGTCGCGAAGATGCCGGTACCGACCATGTTGGAGACGACCAGCGCGGTGGCGCTGATGATTCCCAGTTGCCGCAGCAGCGCGGAGGGGGCTTCGGAAGAGGTGGGTGTATGAGCCATGTAGAATCGCGCCAACTGGATATTGTACGTCACGGGGGGTAGGATGCAGGTATGGCGCGCCTGCTCCCGGCGGTGGTTCTCTGCGGGCTCCTGTTGGGCCGGATTCCCGGGCCTGGGCCGGCTTTGAGCGCGGCCGCGGCGGGGCCTCAAGCCCTCGCGGCAGCGGATCCTTTCGCCGCCCTGCGCGAGAGGATGGTCACCGAGCAGATCCAAGCCCGGGATGTCCGCGACCCGGCGGTTCTCCGCGCCATGCGGACGACGCCGCGCCACCTGTTCGTCCCGGCGGCATTACGGTCCATGGCCTACACGGACCAGCCGCTGCCGGTGGGAAGCGGACAGACCATCTCCCAGCCCTACATCGTGGCCCTCATGAGCGAATTGCTGCAAGTGACGAAGTCTCACACGGTGCTGGAAATCGGGACGGGCTCGGGCTATCAGGCGGCGGTGCTGTCGCCGCTTGCGGGGCGCGTCTTCACCATTGAGATTGTCCCGGAACTGGCCAGGCGCAGCGAGGCGCTGCTGAAGCAGCTCGGCTGCGCCAACGTAACGGTGCGGCAGGGCGACGGCTACCTGGGGTGGCCCGAGGAGGCGCCCTTTGACCGCATCATCCTCACCGCCGCCCCGCCCGAGATACCCAAGACGCTGCTGGACCAGCTCAAGCCCGGCGGCAGGCTGGTCGCCCCGGTGGGCGCGTCGCCCCTGGACCAGGAACTCGTGGTGGCCGAGAAGGGCCGGGACGGGAAACTCCGCCGCCGGTCCGTCATCCCCGTGCGCTTCGTCCCCATGGTCCGCGGAAAGCAGTAGGTACAGATCTTAATAACTTAAACAAGAATATGCCTGACATTGGATGTAAGTGTCTGTAATACTTCCCAGTCAAGATGAGCGTCTCGGCGGACGGGCGGCGCAATCTCGTGCAATGGCTGTTGGGCGGCGGCCTGGCGGCCTCCATCGTATCGTTCCGGTATCCGGCGCTGAAGTTCATGAATCCGCCCGAGGTGCCGGAGGCGGCGGTGAACGAGGCCAGCGTGGGAAAGGCGGCCGGCTTCAAGGCCAACGCCGGGAAGATCGTGAAGTTCGGCAGCCGGCCGGTCCTGCTCATCCGCGTGGATGAGACCGAGTGGCGCGCCTTCTCGGCGACGTGCACGCACCTGAACTGCACGGTGCAGTACCAGGAGACCAGCCGCCAGATCTGGTGCGCCTGCCACAACGGTTACTACGATCTCAACGGGCGAGTGGTCTCGGGCCCCCCGCCGCGGCCGCTGGACGAGTACACGGTACACGTCCGGGGCGAGGAGGTCGTGGTTGCGCGGCGCGCGTAAGTAGAAAGAGGAACGGCGTGGGCCTGGGCGAAGCGAAAAAACGGGCGTGGGCCTGGCTCGAAGAGCGCCTGGCGCTCGGCGACCTGGCGCGTTTCATCGCTCGCAAGACCATGCCGCTGCACTCGGCGACCGCGTGGTACTACTTCGGCGGGATCACGCTGTTTCTTTTCCTGATCCAGGTCCTTACCGGCATTCTGCTGCTGCTCTACTACCGCCCGACCGTGACGGAGGCCTATGAAAGCGTGCAGCTCATCATGACGCGCGTGCAGTTCGGGTGGCTGATCCGGTCGGTCCACGGTTGATCCGCCACTCTGATGATTCTCACTGCGTTCGTCCACATGTTCAGCGTGGTGTTCCTGCATGCCTACCGGCGGCCGTGCGAGGTGACGTGGCTGAGCGGCATCGCTCTGTTGGGCTTGTCCCTGGCCTTCGGTTTCAGCGGCTATCTGCTTCCCTGGAACGAGATCTCCTACTTGGCCACCAAAGTGGGCTCTGGGCTTTGCTTCCGATGTGGGCGACGAGCCGGCGGGGGGCGCTCCGCACCCGGCTTGTAACCGGAGCCGGGGTGGCGCTGATCGCCTGCCTGGCGACTTTCTCCACCCTGGGGTATTGGCGATGACGCTCGGACTCCGGCTGTGGTGCCTGTTGGCGCTTGCGGCGGCGGGCGCCGGGGTCTGTCTCAGTTGTCACGCTCCTCTGGCGGAGCTGGTTCAGGACGCCGCACTCCGCCAGAAGGTGAGCTGGGAAGGGATCACCTGCGACTACTGCCACTCGCTTCGCGACGTGACCTTCAAGGGCGGGAATCCGAAGGCCGAAATCGTTCTGTCCCTGGAGAAGACAGGCCCGCTCAAGGACACCTTCGCTCTCGCTCACAAGACCCGGTATTCCGCGGTCCACACCAGTTCCCTGATCTGTGCGCCTTGCCACGAGTACCGCAACTCGCTCGGACTACCGGTTCTGACGACGTACTCCGAATGGCAGAACAGCCGGTACGCGAAGGAGGGCCGCGGGTGCCAGTCCTGCCACATGTACCAGGTCGCGGGCAAGGTGGTGGATCCCAAGGTGCGCCAGTCCACGGGGGCGATGGCCAACCTCCATCAGATGCCGGGAAGCCACTCGCTGGAACAGCTTAACCGGACCATCAAGGCGCAGATGCCGGCGGACAGGGAGGACGGCCAGCTCAGAATCAGCGTCGAAGTGTCGAACGCCGCTGCGGGGCACTATGTACCCACCGGCTCGCCCATGCGCCAGCTCGTGCTGGAAGTCACCGCCGACCCCTATTCGGGCCGTCAGCTACGCGAGGAGAGGGTGTACCGGCGCACCTTGGCGGATAGCCAGGGAAAGCCCGTCGAGCGCGAGCCGCAGGCCTTCCTCCGCGGGGCCAAGGTGACCTCGGACAACCGCCTGACTCCCGGCGAGAAGCGCATCGAGACCTTCCGGTTTCCGGTCCCGGCGGGAACGCAAACGCAGGTTCAGGCCACCTTCTGGTACTACTACTCGCCGCTCGCGCAAACTGAATCCCAGCAACGCGTGACTTTCCTGACGCTGCGCCGACTGGTGAAGTAGCCCGGCCCGCCGGACGGCTCCATCATGTATCATCATCGGTGATGGCCTCCAAGATCACGGGGATCTACGTTCCGACGCTGGTGCCGGTCGACGAGCGCGGCGATATCAACGAACCCGAGCTGCGGCGGTTTCTGAAATGGCTGATCGACAAGGGAGTGCACGGGCTCTACCCCAACGGCTCGACGGGCGAGTTCGTCCGTCTCAACGCCGAGGAACGCCGGCGGGTGGTGAAGATCGCGTGCGAGACGGCGGATGGCCGCGTGCCCGTGCTCGCCGGCGCCGCGGAGGCGAACGCCAGGGAGACCATCAAGGCCTGCGAAACCTACCTGGAGTACGGCGCGCGGGCCGTGGCGATCGTCTCGCCTTTCTACTACCGGCTCAGCCCTGAGGCTGTTTACGCCTACTTCGCGGAGATCGCCCGGAACTCGCCCATCGACGTCACCCTCTACAACATCCCCATGTTCGCCAGCCCGATTGATGTCCCCACCATACGCCGGCTGGCTGAGCTTCCGCGGATTGTGGGCATCAAGGACTCCTCGGGAGACGTCTCGTTCATGCTGCGGATGGTGGCCGCGATCCGCCCCAGCCGGCCCGATTTCACCTTCCTGACCGGCTGGGACGTGGTGCTGGCGCCCATGATGCTGGCCGGCGCCGACGGCGGCACCAACGCCAGCGGGAACGCCATACCCGAGGTCATGTGCCGCCTGTTCGAGCTGACACGCTCCGGCAACCTGGAAGAGGCCATGAAGCTCCAGTTCCGGATTCTGGACGTGTTCGACACCATGCTCAATCCGTTTGAGTTTCCCGACGGCTTCCGCGCCGCTACCGAAATGCGGGGGTTCAAGATGGGTCCCGGGCGCCAGCCTTCGACTCCGGCGCAGCAGGTGAACCGCGCGTCGTTGCAGAAGGTGCTGCAATGCCTGCTGGCCGATCTCGGCGTGGTGGAGCCGCCCGCCGCCGGCTGCCCCCCGCGCACCGGAAACTTGCAGAAGGATCAGATCGGCCAGATCGTGTACGAAGTGCTGCATGAGCTCGAACAGCGAGGTGTGCTCTGGAAGAAGCCCTAGCCCTGATCGAGGTCGGCGGCTGGAGCCCCGCCATGGTGATTCTGGACGCCATGGAGAAGACGGCCGGCATCCGCGTGATCCAGGCGGAGTTGAACGACCAGCCAGGAGTCTGCCTGAAGCTGCGCGGGCCGTTGGGGGATATCCGCGCGGCGGTGGACGCCGCCCGGCAGACGGCGGAGGCGATGCGGACGCCGATGGTCTGGGACACTATTCCGTCCCCGGGCTTCGATTCGCACCTGGCCTACCAGGCCAAACCCGATTTCAACCCGCTGTTCGAGCAGCCCACGGTGCAAGCGCCGAAGGAGGAGAAGATGGCTGAGCAGTCCCCGTTCGCAGTCGGCTTGATCGAGACCCAGGGTTTCACCGCCGTATTCGAGGCCATCGACACGGCGGTGAAGACCGCCGCCGTCGAGGTGCTGGCACGGGAGAAGCTCGGCGGGGGCTACATCACGGTGGTCATCAAGGGAGACGTTGCGGCCGTGCGGGCCGCGGTTGACGCCGGGCAGGCCAGGGTCGAGGGGCTGGGCAAGCTGATCGCGGCCCACGTTATCCCCAGCCCGTCCGCGGCGGTGCTTTCCTTGTTGCCGAAGCTGTGATACTCGGGCTCGCCTCGGGTTCCGGCTCTCCTGGTCCTGGGACGCCGGGGCCGGTCTTCCGGCGCCGGCGCCGGCCGGGGTCTACCGCCTGATTCCGTGCGCCGTGCGTCACTGATACGCCACGCGGAGTCCTTCGAGACGCTGCTTTTCAGCGCCGCGTGCCGTCCCGGGGATGGTATTCTGCCTCAAGGAGCCGCCATGAGACCAGCCGCACTGTTCTTCCTGATTTTCTCCGCCATCGCCTGTCCCGGCCAGACGGACGCGGTCGTGGAGGTAGACGCGTCCAGGACGCTGCACGACATTCCCAGGACCATCTACGGGACATTCCTGGAGCCGATCGGCCGGAGCATTTACGGGGGGCTGTGGGCCCAGATCCTGGAGAACCCGAGTTTTGAGGAGAACCTGTGGAGCGCCCGCCGCGTCAGCCAGATGGTCACCCAGCGTCCCGAATTGGCCCAGGCGTCCAACATCGGGCTGCCCCTTCCCTGGGAGTCTCTGGACCCCGCCCAGGGCTGGAGGTTCGAGCCGCGGTGGGGCGACGCCGCCAATTCGTACCGGTCGCTTCTGATCATGGCGCTGCCGGGCGGGGAGACCGGCGTGCGGCAGCAGGTCTATCTGCCCGTTCATCGCACTCTGCGGTACGGCGGGAGCCTGTACGCCAAGCCCGTGAGCGGCGCTACGCAGATCGAAGTATCCCTGCGCAAGAGGGGCGGCGCGAAGGAAATCCTGGCGCGCGCGCCCCTCAAGCTGCCGGCCGGCGGCTGGGCGCGGCACGAATACGCTCTGGAACTGGCGCAGGGCAGCGTCGCGGGGCTGGAGCCCGTGGATTTCGTGATCGCCGTCTCCGACGAGGCCCGGGTGCTGATCGACCAGGTGTTTCTTTACCCTGCCGATCATGTCGATGGAATGAACCCGGAGATGATCGAAATGTCGCGGGCTCTCAGGAGTCCGGTGTTGAGGTACGGCGGGAACTTCACCTCCGGCTACCACTGGCGCGACGGAATCGGGCCTCTCGACCAGCGCGTGAGCATGCTGAACCAGGCCTGGGGCATGCCGGAGTACAACCACTTCGGCACCGACGAGTACCTGCGGTTCTGCCAGTTGATCGGCAGCCAACCCCAGATCGCCCTGAATCTCGGCAGCGGCACGCCGCAGGAAGCCGCCGAGTGGGTGAGCTATGTGAACGGGCGGTGGGGCGACAAATCCGGCGGCCAGCTTTGGGAATTGGGCAACGAACTCTGGGGGAACTTCCAGATCGGCTACCCGACGCTGCCCCGGCTGGCGGAGCGGACGCGCGCCTTCAGTGAAGCGGTGCGCAAGGCGGATCCCCGCACGACCTTGATCGCCACCGGCCAGGACCCGGATCACTTCGAGGAATGGAACGCCGAACTTCTGCGCCTGGGACCGGAGCACTTCAACTATCTCGCCACGCACTTCGTCGTGAATACGGGCGACGTGGTCAGGAAGGATCCCACGCCGGAGTTCATCGCGCAGGCCGGGCTCGCGCTGCCCGTCGGGTTGGAGCGGCAGTTGCGCGCCATGAAGGCCCAGATCGACGCGGATCCCAGGGCGCGCGGCCGGGTGAAGGTCGCATTCACCGAATGGCTCTACAGCGGCGACCGCACCCGCGCCGCGATGTTCGACAACCTGGGGGGCGCGCTGGCGGCCGCCGGATTCCTCAACACCCTGATGCGCGTGGCGGATTTCACACCCATCGCCGACATGACCGGGCTGATCGAGTTCGGCGGCATCTGGCAGAAGCGGGGACGCACTTACGGTGTGCCCGCCTATTGGGCCTTCCGGATGTACTCCACCGCGGAAGGCGCGCGCCTGCTGGACACGCGCACCAAGGTTGAACAGTACGACGTCGAACAGGGTGTCCGGCGGATTCCGAATATCGCCGGCGTGCCGTATCTGGACGTGGTAGCCGCACTGAGCGAAACGGGCGACCGGCTCACCCTGTTCTGCGTCAACCGCCACTTGACCAAGGACCTACGCGCCACCATCCGGCTGAACGGATTCCAGGCGGCTTCGGCCCGCGGTTCGCAACTGACCGGGGCGGGGCTCACGGCCATGAACAGCGAAGAGACCCCGGAGGCGATCGTGCCGGCTCCGGTGACCGTGCAGCCCAAAGGCTCGGAACTGGAGCACCTGTTTCCGCGGCTGAGCGTCACGGTGATCGAACTGGCGCGGGCGCGGTAGGCGGCTCCGCGCCGCCCGGCCGGCGGCGCCGTGCTAAACTGAAGATTCAACAGGCCATCGAAAGGGTTGAGCAAGCAATGAAAGCCGGGATTCACCCCGCCTACAACGAGGTAAACATCATCTGTGCCTGCGGGCACACCTTCCGCAGCCGTTCCACGCACAAAGGCGACATCCGCGTGGAAATCTGCTCCAAGTGCCATCCCTTTTTCACGGGCCGGCAGAAGCTCGTCGATACGGCGGGCCGCGTGGATCGCTTCCAGCGCAAGTACGCCAAGGTGCAGAAGTAGGGCCGCGTCTCAGGCCACGCGCCGGCGATTCCCCGCCAGGCCGGCCAGGCCGGCCGCCGCACACACCAGCGGGAACCAGTCCCCGTACCGGGTATAGAGAGTAGTCTCGCCGGAATAGGAGAAACGCGTGTCCAAAGCGTCCCGCTGGTAGGGCGGCGTGTAGTCCAGGATGCGGCCTGCCACGTCCACCGCCACGGTGATGCCGTCGTTCGTGGAGCGCAGGATCCACCGGTGGTTCTCCGCGGCCCGCATCCGCACCAGGCTCAGGTGTTGTTCCCGCGCGGCACTGCGCCCGAAATACCCGTCGTTGGACAGATTGACGAAGACGTCCGCGCCCTGAGCGGCGAAGCGGCGGACGAAGCCGGGGAGAGCCGCCTCGTAGCAGATGAAAACTCCCGCCTTGTGGCCGCCGGCCGGAAACACCATCGGGGCCGTGCCCGGGTGGAAATCGCCGGCGCCGCCGGTGATGCGGTTGACGAAGCCGAACATGGGCGGCACGTACTCTCCGAACGGAACCAGGTTCATCTTGTCGTAGCGGCCGAGATACCGGCCGTCCGGCCCGATCAGCACCGCGGAGTTCAGCGGCTGGCCTTCCGCCGAGTGTCCTACCACGCCGAACACCACCGTCGCCTGCGTGGCGCGGGCCAGCTTTATCATCTGCTCGCGCAATTCCGGATCGCTGTCGTAGACGAACGGCGCCGGAACTTCAGGCCAGACCAGGAGGCGGGGCGGGGTGGCTCCGCCGCGCAGCGCGGTCTGGAGCGATAGCGCGGCCAGATCCACGCGGGTCTTGGTCAGGGCGCTCCAGGTCCAGTCCTGGGTTTGGGAGAGGTTGGGTTGCAGCAAAATGGCGCGCTCGCCGCCTGATTTCGGAGCCGGCAAATCCGGAAGTACGTACAGCAGCAGCAAAGCCCCCAGCCACGCCATCTCCAAGCGCCGCCGCCGCAACACCGCCACCGCCACGGCTGTACCCATCATGGCTAAAGCAAAGGAGAGCCCGTAGACTCCCGTATAAGGCGCCAGGCGCAGGGGCACGCTCATATTGGCGCCGGCGTTGCCCAGCGTCAGCCAGGCGAAGCCCATCGGCCCGTGCGTCCATTCCAGAGCCACCCAGACCGCCGCGACGGCGGGAACCGCGTACACCCGGCGCATGAGGGGCCCTGCCGCCAGCCCGAAGACCGCCATCGGCAGCCCCTTGTAGAGGCAGAAAAGCAGGAAAGCGCCCCAGCTTTCGGCTGCTCCAAGCCCTCCATGCACATTGAGGACAAACTGAATCCAGTAACACACCCAGCCCCAGGACACCGCGCCGGCGAGCCAGCCCAGCAGGAATCGCCGCCCATGCCGGGGTTCGCGCGCCAGGGCCACCAGCAAGGGAGCCAGCGCCACCGCCGCCAGGAAAGCAAGGTTGAACCGGGGGAAGGCCAGGATCAGGCAGCCCGCGGTCGCCAGAGCAAGCAGTACGTTCAGCACACAGTCTCCGTAGCCCGGCGCAGCCGGGCCGGCATCAGTACCGCCGCGTGAACGGCTTGACGCCCGCCGCCTCGAGGCCCGCCCGCATCTTTCGCAGTGTCTGGTCGTCCTCGATAGGCCCCACCAGCACCCTCAGGACACCCTCTGTCGGTCCGGGGGCCAGGACAATGGGGAAGCCCTTCTTCCGGAGGACGTTCGCCACAATCTCCGCGTCCGCCCGATTGCCCGCAATCGCCTGCAAGTACACTTCTCCTGGAGCGGGCTTGGCGCTGGATTGTGCCGGCGGACGCGCCGCAGCCGGGGCGGCCTTGCCCGGTTCCTGCGATTGGGGCTGCGTGCCGGCGGACTTCGTGGGTATATCCTCCGCGGCCGCAGCCGCCGGAGAGGCGTCCGAGGGAACACCCGCGAAATCCGCCGCCGGAGTCTGAGCGGCCGGCGCGGGGCTGGGCGCCGGCGAACGCGCCACGGCGGCGCGCGAAGCAGAGTCGCGGCCCAGCACATACCCCATGGTGAAGAAGACCGCCATCAGCATGAGGACGATAAAAAACACACTGAGCAGTTGCTTGTTGCCCAGCAATATCTCGAACTCGCCATTCACGTTTCTGGGCATGAGTTTACATCTATAGAGGTTACCCTACCTTGGGCCGCGCCGCGCATCCGGCGGATCCTCCGGGCCGCGACAGAATCACGGCCGCGGATCCGAGAACCTTCAACCCGGGAAGCGACAGCAGGCCCCGGTCAATGCGGCAGAGCAAATGGCACACCGCGCGGCAGAGCGGCGGGTGGTCTTCATAACGGCCGGAGACCAGGCGCCCCAGATGCGCCCCAGAAAGCCGAACATCCGAAGCCGCATGCCGGGCAGGCGGCGGCGGAGGATCTCCAGATAGAGCCTCCAGAACGGAGTCGAGAACGGGCAGCAGGTGATGGAGGATAGCGAAGCCGCAGATGATGTCGAACCATCTCCCGGCGCGGTCAAGACAGGTTTCGGCAGGCGATGGATGGAACTCGGTGGGCGCCTCGACGCCGTGAAGCCGGGCGCGCCTCTGGCGGGTTCGAGAATGTGCTTTCCCCGGATGTCTCCCAACGCCCGGAACGGGTGCTCGGCCGGTGTGAACGGGTGGCGGCAGTTCATGTACCGGTCCACGGTCTCGCTTGGAAGCGGGCCGCCGGAGTACTCCTTGCTGTCGAAGAACGCCTGCTCGCTGGCCCACCGCATCCGGCCGTTTTCCGCCATGCGGAACTCCCCGCGACCTCCCAGATGGCAGGGACGCCGGGCCTCCAAGGGTTACAATGGCTCAGCCGGGAGAAGATTCACATAGCGTTGCTGACGAGTCTCCAGTTCCAGATCCTCAAGCGCTTCTTCCCCGAACCCGCCGCGGGCGGGTGCAGCGGGAGCGCCTATGAAGGGCGGTCGAAGCTCGAAGTCCTGTTGGGCGAGAACTTCTTCAGCCGGATTGAAGGCAAGAACGTCGTCGACTTCGGCTGCGGGGAAGGCGCCGACGCCATCGAAATGGCGCGGAGGGGAGCCAGGCGCGTCATCGGTGTCGACGTGCGCGAGGACGTGCTCCAGACAGCGCGGCAACGCGCCAGGGCGGCGGGGGTGGAGACGTCGTGCATTTTCCTGACCCCTGCCGGCGTGCCGAAGCGGTTCGCGGACGTCCTGGTGTCCGTGGACGCCTTCGAGCACTTCGAGAACCCGTTGGGGGCTCTCCTCGATATGCACACGCTGTTGCGGCCGGGAGGGGAAGCGATCATCAGCTTCGGCCCGACATGGTACCACCCGCTGGGCGGGCATCTGTTCTCCGTCTTCCCGTGGGCGCACCTGATCTTCAGCGAGGAGGCGCTGATGCGCTGGAGGTCCACTTTTAAGACGGACGGGGCAGCACGGTTCCACGAGGTCGCGGGCGGGCTGAACCAGATGACCATAAGGCGCTTCGAAGCGCTGGTGGCGGAGAGTCCCTTTCGTGTGGCGGCTCTGGAACTGGCGCCGGTCAGGAAGCTGCGGCGCGTCCATTTCCGGCTTACGCGGGAGTTCACGACAGCGGTGGTGCGCTGCCGTCTGATCGCGCTCTAACGCGGGCCGCGGCGCCCAGGTGGCTACCCGCCACGCGGGGAGTAAAGCTCGCGGACCAGGGCGACGGCCGGTGGAGGCACCAGGTGCTCCCAAGGCTCGCCGCGCCGGATGCGCTCTCTGACCTCGGTCGCGGAGACGGCGCTCCAATCCGCCGTCAGGTTCAGACGCCGAACCCGCGCGGCCAGGTTCCGGGGAACGTGGAAGGAGCGGCCTCGCGAGGCCACGAGCAAACCAAACTCCTTGAGTTGATCCGCGGCCGCGCCGGCCTCTCCGTAGTCCCAGTTCCAGAAACGTTCGGCCGCATCGGTCCCGCAGATGAACTCCAGTCTCACCTCGGGGCCGTACACGCTCCTGCACTCCCGCGCGATATCGGCAAACAGCCCGCCCTCGGTGACTCCCAGCGAGTATCGCGGCTCGGTGGAGATGCAGATCTCCAGCAGCCGCATCCGGGCGGCGAGCCCGACTCCTTCATAGGCCTTGTGCGGGAGGCGGCGGGGCATCACAAACAGCACCTCGTCCACGAACTCCAGCGCCGCCGCGGCTAACTCCAGGTGGGCGCGCGTCGGCGGGTTGAACGTACCCGGAAAGACGCCCAGCCGCGATGCCGGGAGGCTCGACCTCCGCGGGAGTTCCATGCAAGTATCTTAGAAGATGCCCATCGAGCAGTGGGGCTGCCATGAGGTAGAGTAGGTTAAGACGAAGTTATGTTCACCTGGATCTGCCCGCAATGCGGCCGGGAGGTGCCGCCTTCTGCCGCGGAGTGTCCGGACTGCGCGGGCAAGACCCCGGTTGTGCCCGCCGGCGCCATGACATTTCCCGTCGCGGCTGCTGCTGAACCTGTCCGGCAGGGCGGCCGGGCAGCCGCGAAGCTGCGCGTCAGGCGAACCGGCCCCCCAGCGTGGCTGCTGGCCTTCGTCTTCGCCATTATCTTCCTCAGCATGGGCGCCCTGGGCTTCATCGCCTACCGCGTTTTTGCGCGGCGGGGCGAACCCGTTGTCACGGGCCAGGTGCGGCCGGTGCGGACGCCTCAGACGGCGCCCGCCGTGTCCGCCACGCCCGGGGCCAACGTGCTCAGCAAGTACATCGAAGTGACGGGTTTGCGCCTCCTGGAGGAAAAGCCCGGCAGGCTGGAGGTGGAGTTCGTCATCGTGAATCACTCGCAGGCGCCGCTGACTGAGTTGGCCGGGGACGTGGCGATCCGTCCTACAACCGCGCCGGCGGACGGCGAGGCGATCGGCGCGTTTTCCTTCAAGATCCCGGAGATGCGGCCGCTGGAAGCCCGGAGCTTGAGGGCGCCCTTACAGTCCAAGTTGCGCGTATACGAACTGCCGGACTGGCAGTTTATCCGGGCGGACGTGACCGTCACCTCGCCCCAGCCCGGCCCATGAGACCCCCACCCGGCAGCGAGCGGATGCCAGCCATCCTGAACGCGCTGGACTCCCTCTATCCGCGGGCGGAGTGCGCCCTGCGGCACAAGAACGCCTGGCAGTTGCTGGTGTCAACCATCCTCTCCGCCCAGTGCACCGACAAGCGGGTGAACGAAGTCACGCCGGGCCTGTTCCGCAAGTACCCGACGATCCGCGACTTTGCCGCGGCGAGCCTGCCCGAACTCGCGCAGGAGATCCGTTCCACGGGCTTCTTCAACAACAAGGCCAAGGCGCTGGTGGGAGCGGCCAGGAAAATACTGGCCGACTATGCAGGCAAGGTCCCGCGCACCATGGAGGAGATGCTGGCGATCCCGGGCGTGGCCCGCAAGACGGCCAACGTGGTGCTTGGAACGGCCTACGGCATCCCCTCGGGCATTGTCGTCGACACGCACGTGCAGCGGATCGCGCGGCGTTTGGACCTCACGCGCCACACGGACCCTGTCAAGATCGAGACGGACCTGATGAAACTGGTTCCCTCCGGGCGCTGGATCCTCTTCTCCCATCAGATGATTCTGCACGGCCGCACGTTGTGCCCCGCCCGCAGGCCGCGCTGCGCCGAATGCCCGCTCGATCCGGTCTGTTTCGCCAAGGACAAGACGAAATGACTTCCGGCCGCCCGTTGCTGCCGGGCATCCTGACGCTCCTGCTGCTGCTTGCCGGCTGCGTGGACATCCCGAACACTTATGCGCCGCCCATCGAGCGCAGGCCCGTGACGGGGTACCGGGAGAGCTTGCCCGGAGTGATCGGCATGAACGATCCGGACGCGGACGAGCACATCGTCAGGGACATCAGCCGCACGGTCGAAAGCGGCGCCTGGAGGTGGACGTCTAAGCGTCCGGAACTGCGTTTCGCGCTCTCCCGGACAAAAGGCGTGAAGCTCGTCGTGGACTTCGCGGTGTCTCGGGAAACGTTTGCCGCGACCGGCCCGGTCACCATCTCGTTTTTCGTGAACGGCCGGCTGGTGGAAGCCGTCCGCTGCGCCGAACCGGGGAACAGGCACTTCGAGAAGCACATACCGCAGGACTGGCTGAGATCCGACGGCATGACAACGGTGGCCGCCGAAATCGATAAGTTGTACAAGTCGCCGAAGGACGGGGTGGAACTGGGCTTCATCCTCAGCAGGATCGGGTTCACCCAATAATGCCGCAGCCCGTATACATCCTGTTTGGTGCGGCATTCACCGTGTTTACGGCGCTGGCGCTCGGGAAGTTGCTGTTGCGAGGGTTCCGGCTGCGATTCTACAGGACGGAGGAAACGCTTCTCGCCTATTTCGCCGGCTCCGCATGCCTGAGCGCCCTGGTTTTCGCGCTGGCGGCGGCTCACCTGGTCTACAAAGGGGTCTTTCTGGGGGTTGGCGTCGCGGCGATCGGCGCCGCGGTCTGGAAGGGGGTGTTCAGGGACTCGGGGGAGGCGCTTCCCCCCATGCCGCGGTTCTGGAAGCTGCTGTTTGGGGTCCTCTTCACCGTCTACCTGGTGGTCTACTTCACCAACGCGATGACCCCGGAGCACAGCCCGGACGGCGCCGCCTATCACCTGGGCCTGGTGGCGCGCTACTACCGGGAACACGGCTTCCGGACGCTCACCACGAACATGTACGCCAACCTGTCGCAGGGCGTGGAGATGCTCTACCTGTACGCCTTCGCGTTCGGGAGGCACTCGGCGGCCGCCCTGGTGCACTTCTCCTTCCTGGCGGCCCTGCCCCTGGCGATGCTCAGTTATGCGCGCAGGTTCGGTTTTGCGGCGGCCGGCGCCTGCGCCGGGCTGCTGGTCTTCCTCAGCCCGGTCTTCGGGATGGACGGCACGACGGCCTATGTCGACGTGGCCGTGGCGGCGATCCTTTTTGCGGTCTTCTATTTCGTGCAGATCTGGGACGGGCAGCGCGCCGAGGGTCTGTACATCCCCATCGGCCTGATGGCCGGCTTCGCGTATGCAGCCAAGTACACCGCGTTTCTGGCCCTGCCCTACGCCCTGGGGTTCATCGCCTGGAAACTTGTGCGGGAGCGCCGGCCCGCGCTGCGGCCGCTGCTGGTGGTCACGGCGTGCGCGCTGCTGCTCATCCTTCCCTGGATGGCCAAGAACTGGCTCTGGCTGGGGAATCCCCTCTCGCCGTTCTTCAACAAGGTGTTTCCCAATCCTTACGTGCACGTCTCGCTCGAAGAGGAATGGACGCGCTACCTGCGGAGCTACGCGGAGATCAAGAGTCCCTGGCAGATACCCATGGAAGTGACCGTGAGAGGGCGAGTGCTGTGCGGGCTGCTTGGTCCGGTCTTCCTGCTGGCCCCGCTGGGACTGCTGGCGCTTCGGGAAAAGGCCGGACGCCGGGTGCTGGCCGTGGCGCTGCTGTTCGGGCTGGCGTACCCCTTCAATATCGGGACGCGTTTCCTGATCCCGGTTGTGGTCTTCCTGGCGCTGGCCATGGGGCTGGTTCTGACGCGCGCCCGGGCGATGGCGCCGCTGCTCGTGCTGTTCCACGCCCTGGTGTCCTGGCCCACGCACCTGAAGATCTACTCCGACCAATACGCCTGGAGGCTGGAGAAGCCGCTGCCGTGGAAGCCGGCCTTCAGGGTGGACCCGGAGGATTCCTTTCTCACGCGCTCGCTGCCCGGCTACATCACGGCGCGCATGATCGAAGCCCATGTTCCCGCCGGCGAGCGGGTTTTCGTGCTCACCCAGATCGCCGAATCCTATACCAGCAGAGACATTCTCGTCGGCTACCAGGCCGCGTTCAACCACACCATCGGCGACACGCTTTGGGCGCCGATCGTGGACGATTTCCACCCCCGGCGCCAGGTCACCTTCCGGGCGCCCCCCGAGCCGGTTACGGCGATCCGCGTGGTTCAGACGGCGCGGTCGGGAAGCGAGCACTGGACCGTGGCCGAAATGCACGTGCTCCGGAACGGGCAGCCGGTTCGGCGGCCGGCTTCCTGGAAGCTCCGCGCAAAGCCGAACCCGTGGGATGTCGAGATGGCTTTCGACGGCAACCTCGCCACCCGCTGGCGAAGCTGGTGGACGTTGTTCCCCGGCATGTTCCTGGAGGTGGATTTCGGCCGGAGCGAGATCCTGGATGGCGTGCGCCTGGACTGCGCCCTGGGCCAGTACGACATGCGCATGAGGCTGGAAGGGCGGACGCCTTTGGGCGAGTGGAAGACGCTGGACGCCGACCCGCGGCAGATCGTGGCCGAGGACCCCCCGGGCCTGCGCCGGAGGGCGGTGGCGGCCATCCTGGGGCGTCGCGTTCAGTGGGTTATGCTGAACGACTCGGATTTCGGCAGCGAGGATCTCCTGAAGAAGACGGCCGAGTGGGGAATCAAGCCGGTGGCCGACCGGAACGGCGCCCGGCTGTACAGGCTGTACTGATGCGCGGCCGGCAGACGCCGGAGACGCCCGGCGGCCACGGTGGCGGGCGGCGAGGTTTCAGGACGCCCGCCCGCCCGCCGGGTCCGCAGGCAGCAGTTCGGCTACGGTTGCGCCCCAGCCGCCCGCTTCAGCCGGAGCATCGTGGAACGCCGCGACGAACCCGCTGCGCGCCAGGATCGCCCGAACCATCTCCCTGCGGACCCCGATCCCGCGGCCGTGGACGATCCGGACGTGGCGGCAGCCCAGGGCGCGCGCTTCCAGAAGGTACTCCTCGACTACCGCCTTCACGTCGCAGTCCGGGACGCTGTGGAGGTCGAAGACGTCGGTGATGGGAATCCGAACCGGCTCGCCGTCCATCAGCCTGATGTTATCCTGGTTTTTCCCACCGATGAAGAGGCTTCTCTCGACCCTGCTGCTCCTGGCGTGGGTGGCCGTTGCGCCCGCCCACCAATCCGGCGGCGAGCCGGTGTTCCGCGAGATCGACGCGATTCTGGCGGAACTGAGCAAGATCACGGGGCTTGAGCCTCAAAAGCCGGTCCTGCGGGACGTCATCGGCCGGGACCAGGTGAAGCGCTTCCTCGAGGACCGGATCAAGGAGGAAGTCAAGCCCGAGGAACTGCGCGCGGAGGAGTTGACGCTCCGGAAGTTCGGGTTTGTGCCGGCTGATTTCGACCTGGCGAAAACCACCGTGGAGTTGCTGACCGAGCAGGCCGCCGCTTTCTACGACTTCCGCAAGAAGCGGCTGTACTTGTTGGACTCCAGTTCCAGTTCCATGCAGGAGGTGGCGCTCGCGCACGAACTGGCCCACGCCCTGGCCGACCAGCATTTCAACCTGGCCAGGTTCATCGAGCGGGCGGGGAAGAGCGACGACGGCGCCATGGCCCGGCTGGCCGTGATGGAAGGGCAGGCCACCTGGCTCATGTCGGAGTACATGGCCCGCAAGATCGGGATGTCGCTCACGAAGTCGCCGGCCATCGCCCAGCTCATGAGCCAGCAGACGGCGGCCGTCACGGGTCAGTTCCCCGTCTTCGATAGCGCCCCGCTGTACCTGCGCGAGACGCTCCTGTTTCCCTACACGCAGGGCATGCTCTTCCAACAGACTCTGGTGGAAAAGGACGGACAGGCCGCTTTCGCCCGCGTGTTCCGCCGTCCTCCGGAGAGCACCCGGCAGATTCTCCATCCCGAGACGTACCTGGCGGGGGAGAAGCCGGCCAGCCCCGGGCTGCCCGAGTTTCGCGAAAGAAGCGCATACCGCGTGCTGGCGGAGGGCTCCATCGGAGAACTGGACCACTCCATTCTGCTGCGGCAGTATGCCGGCCAGGAGGAAGCGGGGGCCGTCGCTCCGCTTTGGAGAGGCGGGCAGTACAGGCTTTGGGAGCACAGGAAGCAGAAGGGAAAAACGGTGCTTGCGTACTCTTCCGAGTGGATGGATGACGGCGCGGCGAGGGAGTTCTTCCGCCTCTACCGTCTCGTCCTGAAAGGGAAGTCGCCGCTCTTCGAGCTCCTGTTGGACCAGGAAGGCAGACTCGCCGGGAGGGCTTCCGACGGCTATTTCGAGGTGCGCCTGAACGGCGCCACCGTGACCAGCCTGGAGGGCATGGACGCTCCGGGCGGGACCGCCGGACCCGTGCGTTAGACTGAAAGAGACAGGGAGGAGGCTGGCTTGGGGCGTCTCGGTTTGTTCTTGATGGTTGCCGGATGGATGGTTGCGGCTCCGCCGGCGGGGGCGGCCGTTCCGCGCCCGGCGCCGGACTATACGATCAGGCAGATCGACGGGAAACGGATTCCGCTCGCCGCCTATAAGGGCAAAGTGGTGGCTCTGTTCTTCGTCTCCACGGACTGCCCGCACTGCCAGGAAACCTGCCGTTACATGGAGCAGATCCAGCGGCAGTACGGCCCCCGCGGGCTTCAGACCCTGGCGGTGGCCTTCAACTCCATGGCGATCATGCTGGTGCAGGAGTTCGTCCTCCGGAGCGGCGCGACCTACCCGGTAGGATATGATGAGCGGGACCCGGTCTTCGCCTTCCTGCAACGCTCTCCGAGGCTGCAAACCTACGTTCCGATCATGGTGCTGATCGACCGGAAGGGCATGATCCGCGAGCAGCATACCGGCGACGACCCGATCTTCATGCTGGACCCGGTGAAACGCGAGATGGTACAGGTCCGCGCGGCGATAGAACGGTTGCTGGCGGAGCAACCGGCTGCCGCCAAGAAGAAAGCCTCCCCCGCGAAGAGCGCACGGCAGGGAAGCGGCGTGAAGTAGTTGCGCTGGCCTTCGCCACCGTCACCCGTCCGGCGGCCGCAGCGTCAATCACCTTCACCGGGTGGATCTCTCTCTGGTCGGAAACACGAAGTTAACCCGCTGCCGGGGCGCCGCTCAAATCCGCGTCAGACCGCAACTATAAGCGTTCAAAAGGCTTCCACTCCCGTCACACTTTTGGGATAGGAACCCAAAATATCAGCTGGGCGAATCAGACGTTCTATACTGGAACTACAACATCCGGAGATGGACAGCGGGTTAACACCGTCCCGCGACACCAGAAGCATATTGACCATGGTATTCATGAGCCGTAGTCCGTGGAGACGATCATGAGAACGCCGCTCCTGACGTTGCTTCTCTTCGCACATATTGTTCGGGCGGGAATCATCAGCTACGCCCCTCTGCCAACAATCGAACGGCAGGCTTCTTCGATCATCGTTGCCGAGGTCGAATCGGTGGCCGCCACCCCAAGTCGCAGCACGATCATTGTGCGTGTGCTCCGGATCGTCAAAGGCGTCGAACGTAGCCCTGGTACGCTGGAAAACCTCTGGGTGGAGGGCGACCTTCTGGACGCTGCCGCCGCCAAACATTACGGTCCCCGGTTGTGGTTCATAGGTTCCGATGGAGCTGTGATCCCGAGGACTGTCAATGTACCAAGGGTTGACGGTTTATCGCTTCCGGCAGTTCGGGATGATCGCTATCAAGATGCTGCGCGTGCTGCGACTGCTCGCGGCCTGGGGATAGAGGTCGCGGCGGCTGCTCGCGACAGGCTCCTGGACGCGCCCGCGGTTCGACAGGTCACGCACTACCTGCAGTCCAGATCAGTCGGCGAGCGTGAGGAACTGGAGCGACTGGGTTTCTCGCAGGTCAGCGCGGACTCCCTGAGGGTAGCCAATTCGCTGCGCAGCGGCGTCGCAGCCAGTGTGGACGAACTCGTCCGTCAACTCGGCGCTGGCGCACCCGACGACAGCGTTCGGGATGCACTTTGCTTGTACCGAAATCCAAGCCCTGCAGGCATTGCTGCGCTTTCGAAACTGCTTGACTCTACCACCGACACCGGACTGGCCGTGTGTATCCTTGTCGCGCTGAAAGAAATCCATACCAACGAGACCATTCCCATTCTTGTGAGGGCGTTGGACCGTCCGGATCAAAGCCAACGCTATCTTGCCGTGTCGGGCTTGTACTTTGTCGCCAACGCCGGCCAAGTTCCCATGGAAAAGCCGTTCGTGGTTGATGGTCGGGAAGTTCAGCGTCCCAAGAAGAGCTCTGGTGAGGGTGTGGTTGGCGAACTGCCGCCCTTCGACGTATACCGTCTGGAGGAGGCCAAACACCTCGCGTTCTGGAAAACCTGGGCGAGCACAACCCCCTAACCTGACTCATAGCGGCTCGAGGCTGCCCCGGGCCGCTAGAAGCCAGTCTGGCGTGGATGGGTAGCCAGGATCTTGTACTCCTGTGTTGGGAACGCCCGCGTCACCCGCGTCGGCTCATCAAAGTCTATTGGTTGGCGTCGAATTCCGGCCCGTCCACGCGGGCAATACCGCCGCTTTTCTCCGACCGTCAGGTGGCACGGGTGCTAGGTGAGTTGATTCAAGACATCGCGCGGTTTGCCGTGGCATGCAATGGACGCCAAAGCGAGACTTCGAATCCATCCGTGACTATCGGGCAGCCGATTCCTGTTAACACCCCCAATGTCCATCGATCGCCCGATCGAACTGGTCGTCACCGTCGAAGTCAACAAAGCGAATCAGTCCATCAAATCCGTCAACGCGAACCTCTCCGGCATCGAAGAGACCGCCGTGCGGACCACGCGCAGCGCCTCGCAGGGGATCGGCGGCATGGCGGCCGCGATAGTCAAAGGCGCCACGGCTGGCAACCTGCTTGCTAACGCGATCAAGAGGGCGCTCAGTTTCGCCAAGGAGTGGACCATCGAAGCGGCGAAGGAGGCGGCACACACGGAGCGGGCCGCTGCCCTCGCACGCTCGCTCGCCAGGGCCCATGGCGACGGTGCGGCCGCCGCGGAGAAGGTAATCGAGGCGAGCCGCGACCTGGGCTTCGCCGCATCGGACGCCACCACCAGCGTGCAGAAGCTGATCATGGCCGACATTGGCCTCGCTGCGCTTGACCGGTATGGGCGCGGCGGTGTAACCTCACGTGATCGGACGATGACTCTGCCGACGACCTTCCTTTCCGCGCTTCTAGTCGCCGTTTTGGGTTTAGTGTGCCTGGGCAGTTGGATCAACACCCTGAAGCTCTGCAAGAAGTGGCGCTTCGAACTGTATTACTTCGATTTCGCCTTGGGGGCGTTCGTGGCGGCCGCCGTGGCCGCGATCACGCTCGGCGCGCTGGGAGCCGACGGATTCACTTTCACCGATGACCTCATGCGGGCGGGGAAGCGTAATATCGTTTACGCCATCGCCGGGGGAATGATTTTCAATCTCGGCAACCTGCTGCTGGTGGGCGCCACGGCTCTGATCGGCATGAGCCTGGCGTTTCCCATGGCCTGCGGAACGGGGCTTCTGGTTTCTGCTTTGTTCGCGTACTTCTCCGGCCGTCCGGCAAGCGCGGGGATGTTCTTTACGGCTTTGGGGCTGGCGGCGCTCGCGATAACGTTCGGGGTGCTCAGCCACCGTTCGCTGGCTCTGGCAAAGGAAGTGGCGAAGATGAAAGCCGGTGAACACCGGACGCTGCGTCCCAGCGTTGCATGGAGGGGCGTGATCGTCGGCCTGGTGTCAGGAGTGCTGCTGGGCGTCTACTATCCACTGGCCGCCGCGGCCAAAGCCGGGGAAGCGGGCGTGGGGCCGTATGCGCTGGCGGTGGCCTTCAATCTGGGAGTCCTTACGTCCACCGTCGTCTACAATCTCTACCTCATGAATCTGCCGTTGCAGGGCAGGCCGATCGAGATCCCCGAGTATTTCCGCGGCCGCTTCCGCAGCCACTGGCTGGGGTGGCTGGGCGGGGTTACGTGGGCCGCCGGCATGCTCGCCTGCTGGGTGCTGGGCGCGGCTCTACAGGAGACGCTGCCGCCGTCCGGGATCATCTTCGCCATGCTCCAGTCGGCCCCTCTGCTGGCTGTCCTTTGGGGAGTGCTGGCGTGGAGGGAGTTTAAGCCGGGCGACGCGAGGGCGCGGGCGTACCTGGTTATGGTGGTGTTCTTGTTCGGGGCCTGCGTGGCGATGCTGGCGTTGATCCCCTTCTCGACGCTGCCCTAGGCCCACCCGAGGCCGGCCAGCACGGCGGCCAGAGCCTCGCGCGAGGCTACGGTTCCCTGCGCCAGTTGAGCGTTGCCGCCGCCCCTGCCGCCCCGCCTCGCCAGCAGATCTTTCAGCGTGGCGCCCGCGTTCACGCCGAGATCGGCGGAGACCGCCAGCAGAACCGCGGGGGGATCTTCCACCGCCGCCACGAAAGAAGCCTTCGGAGCCGAGACGAAACCCTGGGCCTGCGCGCGCAGTTCCTCGTCCAGTGAGCCGGACGGCCGTCGCAGCAGCGTGCGGCGCACCCCGTCCGGGCCCGGTGCGGTGGCCCCGTAAAGCTCGCGGCCCCGGTACCGGGCCAACTCGCCGGCCGCTCGCCGCCGCGCCTTCTCAGACGCCTGGAGCGCCTCCTGCTGGCCGGCCGCCAACGCCGGTGCTTCCTCCAGCGTGGACGAGAACCCCCTGGCGATCCGGGCCAGCCCGTCGAAATCCCGCCGCGCCCTCCGCACCGCGCGCATGCCGCACAGGAACTCGAGACGGACGTTCCCCCGTACCTTGTCCAGCCGCCGCAGCAGGATGGGACCGATTTCGCCGGTGGCGCGGACGTGCGTTCCGCCGCACGCGCTGCGGTCCAATCCTTCGATCGACACGATCCGCAGCATGCCCTCTCGATCCGGCGCGCGGCGCAGGTCTGTAGCCTCGGCGGACGGCTGGAAGGAGGTCGTCACCGGGAGATTCCGGGTAACCTGGCGGTTGGCGAGTTCCTCCGCCGCGAGCACGTCCTCCGGCCGCAGTTCGTCCACGCTCAGGTCAATGGTCGAGCTTTCACTGCCCAGGTGAAAGCCCACGGTCTGGGCGCCGGACAACTCCAGCAGCACGGCGGACAGAAGGTGCTGGCCGGAGTGCTGCTGCATGTGGTCGAACCGCCTCTCCCAGTCGATGCGGCAGGCGACTTCCACTTCCGCGACGGGGGATGCTACCACGTGCGCGACCCGGCGCTCCTCGTCCACCACGTCCAGCACCGGCGCCCCTGCTATTTCGCCCGTGTCGTGAGGCTGCCCGCCGGAAGCAGGGTAGAAGGCCGTCCTGTCCAGGTAGAGACGGCGGCCGTCCTCGGATCTGTCGACGATGTGCGCGGTGAATTCGGCGAGGTAAGCGTCCTGCTGGTACAGGCGCGTGGTGATCATCCTTGCCTCTGGGTCTTACATGAGCGGTCTCAGACCCACTCCAGGGCGCCTTTTCTGTAGGCCCAGATGTAGCCCACGATCAGGATCAGCAGGAACACCGTCACCTCGGCGACGCCGAACCACCCCAGTTTCTGGTGCCGCACGGCCCAGGGGTACAGGAAGATCGTCTCCACATCGAAGATCACGAACAGAATGGCGATGATGTAGAAGCGGACCGTGTACCGGCCCCGCGCGTTGGAGGCAGCCTGGATTCCGCACTCGTAGGCTTCGGACTTGACCTGCCCGGGCAGCGACGGCCGCACCAGCTTGGCCAGCCCCAGCAGGACGATCGGAAACAGGATCGCGCAGATGAGGTAGATGAAGATCGGCAGATACCCTTCCGGCATGGAGCTATCAATATAACACGGGCGGGCCGGAGGGCAGGCGTCCATGCGCGATAATGGAATCAAGATGTTCCAGCCTATGAGGGAGCAGATTGACACCATTTTCAGGGTTGATCCCGCCGCGAGGAGCGTCCTGGAGATCTTCTTCTGTTACCCCGGATTCCACGCGATCCTGCTGCACCGCCTGGCCCACAAGCTCTATCGAGCCGGCTGGCCGGTTCTGGGCCGGATGATCTCTCAGCTCAGCCGATTTCTCACCGGGATCGAGATACACCCCGGCGCGAAGATCGGGCGGCGGTTCTTTATCGACCATGGCATGGGGGTGGTCATCGGCGAGACGGCCGAGATCGGGGACGACGTTCTGCTCTACCAGGGCGTCACGCTCGGCGGGACCGGCAAGGAGAAGGGCAAGCGGCATCCCACCCTGGGCAACCACGTGGTGGTCGGCACGGGCGCCAAGATCCTGGGCAGTATCAGGATCGGCGATCACGTGAAGATCGGGGCGGGCTCCGTGGTCGTGCATCCGGTGCCGGACCACTCCACGGTGGTGGGCATACCGGGGAAGGTCGTTCGTGTGCGCGGCGAGGAAGTCACCGAAGATAACGTACTCGAACACGGCCGCCTCCCCGACCCGGAGGGTCAGGCGCTGGAGGAGTTGACCAGACGCGTCGAAGAACTGGAGGCCCGGTTGCGCGCCTCGACGGTCTCCGCGCCCGGCCCCTCGTGAACCTGGCGCCCGGGCCGCTTGGCGGGCTTCTTCCCTCGCTGCCGTCCGGGGTTTCCTCCGCCGGCCCACTTGACACGGCGGGCCCGGCGGACAGAGGATGGTGAACCGTAGTCAGGAATGGGGGGGACATGACAGATTTGAGCCGTAGGACCCTGTTGGGTGGAGTTTCAAGCTTCGCCATTCTGAAATCGCAAACAATCCCGGGAGCGAGCCGCGAGAGGCTGCGAGCCGGGCTGGTCGGCTGCGGAGGGCGGGGAACCGCCGCCGCCGTCAACCTGCTGACCGCCGACCCCAATGTCGAACTCGTGGCCATGGCGGACGTGTTCGAGGACAAGCAGACGGACTCGCTCCGGCGCTTGCGCGATCCGCAATACATCATGAGCAACGTCAAGAACGCGGCGGCGTTCCTGGGCCGCCCGCCGGACGAACTCGCCGGGTCGGTGGCCAAGCGCGTCAACGTCGCGCCGGACCTGCAACTGGTGGGCTTTGACGCGTTCAAGAAGCTCGTCGCCTCCAACGTGGATATCGTGCTGCTGACGACCCCGCCCGGCTACCGCCCCGAGCATTTCGAGGCCGCCATCAACGCCGGCAAGCACGTGTTCGCCGAGAAGCCCATCGCCACGGACCCGGTGGGCGTGCGGCGCTTCATGGCGGCGGCGAGGCTGGCGGCGGAGAAGAAGCTGACCGTGGTCACCGGCACGCAATGGATGGCGCAGACCGAGTGCAAGGAGACGGTGCAGAAGATCCACGATGGCGCCATCGGCGATGTGGTCGCCCTCTACAGCGACTACCTCAGCGGCCCCGTGATGCATGCCAAGGCGCGCGATCCGAAGTGGGGCGACATGGAGTGGCAGCACCGCAACTGGTACTCCTTCTTGTGGATCTGCGGCGACCAGATCGTGGAACAGCACGTCCACGGCATCAACTTCTGCAACTGGGTGATGGGGACCCACCCGGAGCGCGTAGTTGCGTCCGGAGGCGTCGCATGGCGCCCCAAGGAGGAACTGTACGGCAACATCTACGACCACCTGGCCGCGGATTTCGTGTACCCCAACGGGGTGCGCTGGAGCAGCCACTGCCGGCAGTACCCCGCCAAGGTCTCCTACAACCGCGTGGCGGACCTGTTCGTCGGGACCAAAGGCAGGAGCAACGGACGGGACATGGGCTCGGCGGGCCTGGACCCCCTGGTGCAGGAGCACATCGACCTGGTGCGGAGCATCCGCGGCGACGGGCCGTATCAGAACCAGGGCATACGCATTGCCGAGAGTACGCTGACCGCCATCATGGCGAGGGAGGCGGCGTATTCGGGCATTGAAGTGACCTGGGACATGATCCTGAACTCCAAGCAGGACTTGCAGCCCAAGGCCTTCGATTACAAACTCGGCCTGACCGTGCCGCCGGTCCCCGTCCCCGGCCAGTACAAGTTCACTTAGCTCCGGAGCGGGTTCCGTTTCAGGCGTTTCGAAAAGAACCGCGCCGGCCGCCGCGCCCGCGCGGTGAAACCGCTTATACTAATACTGGTAGGAGCGATTTCCGCCTTGTCCATCCGTTCCGTGGTCCGGCTTGCGGTTCATACACAGGCTCTGCCCGTGCTGGCAGGCAGCGAGGAGACCCTCATCGGCGGACAGGCTGTCATGGAAGGCGTCATGATGCGCGCGCCGCATAGCTACTGCGTCGCGGTGCGCAAGCCCGGCGGCGAACTCGTCACCGACCAGATGCCGGTCCCGAGGGCCGCCGAGAGATACCCCATCTTCAAGTACCCCGTACTGCGTGGGATCGGGACATTGGGGCAGGCGCTCTACCTCGGGATCAAGGCCCTCAACTTCTCGGCCAACGCAGCCCTCGAGGACCGGGGGGAGGGCGGGAAAAAGCAGACCGTCTCGCCCTGGGTGATGGGCCTGAACCTGGCCTTCTCCCTTGCCTTCTTCATCTTCCTCTACAAGTTCGTGCCCCTCTATCTCACCACGAAGCTCGAAGGGTGGGTCCCGGCGATCCACGGCCGTATCGCCTTCAACCTGACCGACGGCGTGATCCGGATGCTCATCTTCCTGCTCTTCCTGTACGGCGTCTCGCGCTGGAAAGACATGCGGCGCGTCTTCGAATACCACGGCGCGGAGCACAAGGTTGTGTACAACTACGAGTCCGGGCTGCCGGTGACGGTGGAGAACGCGCGCCCCTTCACGACGTTTCACCCCCGCTGCGGGACGAGCTTCCTGCTGGTGGTGATGGTGATCGCCATCGGCGTGTACGCCCTGATCCCGTTCGACAGTTTCTTCATGAAGTTCGCGCTGCGGGTGGCGCTGCTGCCTTTGATTGCCGGCCTCAGCTACGAACTGATCCGGATCGCGGCGAAGCACCGCGGCTCGCTGCTGGGGTTGCTGACCACGCCGGGACTCTGGCTCCAGCGCATCACCACCCAGCCTCCGGACGACGGCCAACTCGCCGTGGCCATACATGCCCTGGACGGCGCCATGGCCCTGGAGCAGGCGCAGGGCGGCGAACTCGTGGTAGCCTGACCTCCGCTCATGCAATACGCCCGCAAGCTCGAAGAGATCGAGGCCCGGTTCGAACACCTGTCCGGGCAGATGGCCGATCCTGAGGTCATCAGCGACACCGGCGCCTACCGCAAGGCCGCCAAAGCTCACAGCGAACTTGCGGAGATCGTCGCCCGGTACCGCCAGTGGAAGAAGGCGGCGGCGCACGCGGACGAAGCGCGCCTGATGCTGGACGATGCCGACCCGGAGATGCGCCGGATGGCCGCCGACGAACTGGAGCGGCTCGAGCCGGAGCTGGCACGGCTGGAGGAAGGGCTGAAGGTCCTGCTTCTGCCTAAGGACCCGCACGACGAGAAGAACGTCGTCATCGAGATTCGCGCCGGAACGGGCGGCGACGAAGCCACCCTGTTCGCGGCCGAGATCTTCCGGATGTACACCCGTTACGCCGAGTCGCAGGGCTGGAAGGTGGAGATCAGCTCGGTGAGCGACTCGGCCATTGGCGGGTACAAGGAAATCATCGCGCTGATCAGCGGCCACCAGGTCTACAGCAAAATGAAGTACGAGAGCGGCGTGCACCGCGTGCAGCGCGTTCCGGTCACCGAGCAGCAGGGCCGGGTGCACACCTCCGCCATTACCGTGGCGGTGCTTCCCGAGGCGGACGAGGTGGAGGTGCAGATCGATCCCAAGGACATCCGCATCGACACCTTCTGCTCTTCCGGACCCGGCGGCCAGTCGGTCAATACAACCTACTCGGCGGTGCGCATCACCCACCTGCCAACCAACCTGGTGGTGTCCTGCCAGGACGAGAAATCCCAGATCAAGAACCGCGCCAAGGCGCTGCGCGTGCTGCGCAGCCGTCTCTACGAGATCGAACTGGAGAAGCAACATGCCCAGATCGGCGCGGAGCGGCGCAGCATGGTGGGAACGGGCGACCGCAGCGAGAAGATACGGACCTACAACTTCCCTCAGAACCGGCTCACGGATCACCGCATCGGCCTCACCCTCTACCAGCTCGACATGATCATGGACGGACGTCTGGACGCCGTCATCGACGCGCTCACCACCTACTACCAGGCGGAGCGGCTCAAGCAGGAGACCGCGCCGCCCCCGCCGCCGCATGACGGTCCGGACCGCAATCCGCCAGGCCTCCAGCCTGCTTGAGGAGGCCGGAACGCCCGCCGCCCGGCTGACCGCCGAGGTGTTGCTGTGCCATGCGCTGGACCGTGAGCGGGCCTGGCTTTTCGGGCATCCCGAGGAGGAATTGAGCGATGCGGAGCGCGCGCGCTTCGGCCGCGCCCTTCACGAGCGGCTGGGCGGCAAACCCACTCAGTACATCACCGGGCGGCAGGAGTTCTACGGGCGCGAATTCGCGGTCAGCCCGGATGTTCTGATCCCGCGGCCCGAGACCGAGCACGTGGTGGAGACCGCGCTGGCCATGCAAGACGGCGTACGGCGGGTGGTGGACGCCGGGTGCGGTTCCGGCGCCCTCGCGGTGACGCTCCGTCTGGAGATGGACGCCGAGGTCTGGGGGACGGACATCTCCCCCGCCGCACTCAAAGTGGCGGCCGCCAACGCCCGGCGGCTCCAGGCGCCGGTTCACTTCCTCGCCTGTGACCTTACCGCGGCCATCGGCTCTCAGACCGTGGATCTGCTGGTGTCGAACCCGCCGTACGTGGCGCACGCGGACTATGCCGGTTTGCAGCGCGAGGTGCGGGACTGGGAGCCGCACGTGGCGCTGTTCGCCGGCGAGACCGGGCTGGAGATGTACGCCCGCCTGGTTGGGGAAGCGCGGCGTGTGCTCCGGCCCGGCGGCGCGCTCGTCCTGGAGCTGGGCTTCAAGACGTACGGCCGCGTGCGGGAGATGTTCGGTTCTCCCTGGCGGGACATCCGGGTAGTCCCGGACCTGGCGGGGATTCCGCGGGTGGTGGCGGCGAGGCTGCCATGAAGACGATCTTCCACGTGGACATGGACGCATTCTTTGTCTCCGTGGAAGAACTGCTCGACCCTTCGCTCAAAGGCAAGCCCGTGGTAGTGGGAGGCAGGCCCGATCAGCGCGGCGTGGTATCGGCCGCGTCTTACGCCGTCCGGAAGTTCGGCGTGCATTCCGCCATGCCGCTCAGAACGGCCTACAAGCTCTGCCCGCAAGCCGTCTTTCTGGACGGACACCCGCACCGTTACCGCGAGTACTCGGACCAAGCCTACGCGGTCTTACAGCGCTTCTCCCCCCGGGTGGAGATGGCCTCCATCGATGAGGCCTACCTCGACATGACAGGCACCGGGCGGCTGCACGGTCCTCCCCTGGCCGCGGCCCACAAGCTGCACGAGGCGGTGAAGCGGGAGACGGGACTCAACTGCTCGATCGGCATCGGGGCGTCGCGCTTGATTGCCAAGGTGGCGAGCGACGCGGCCAAGCCCAACGGCGTGCTCTTCGTGTTGCCCGGCGCGGAGGCGCGCTGGCTCGCGCCGCTCGAAGTGCGCAAGATCCCCGGTATCGGCAAAGTGACGGAGAAGCGGCTGCACGATTTGGGCATCCGCAGAGTGGGCGACCTGGCGAGGCTCGATGAGGCGTTTCTGGACGCGCAGTTCGGCTTGTGGGGACGGGCCATGGCGGGCAAGGCGCGCGGCGAGGACGCCGGAAGCTGGTTCGACGGCGCGATCGGCGAGGAGGAAGCGCCGAAGTCGATCAGCCACGAGCACACCTACGACCAGGACACCGCCGACCGGGAGCGGCTCTACTCCACTCTGGCGCGGCTATGCCAGATGGTGGGCCGGCGTCTGCGCGAGCACGGCCTGTTCACGCGCACGGTTCAGCTCAAGCTGCGCTACCAGGACTTCGGCACGATTACGAGGGCGCATACGCTGGCTCACGCCACCCGGCTCGACACGGACTTGCACCGCGCGGCGCGCGCCTTGTTCGACGCCAACTGGAGCGGCATGCCCGTGCGCCTGCTGGGCGTACAGGCGTCGTCGTTCGAGGCGCGGCAGGGCCAGATGAGCCTGCTCGACCAGGAACAGGAGGAACGCTGGACCAAGGCGCTCTCGGCGGCCGACCAGGTGCGGGACCGCTTCGGCGAGTCGGCGGTGTCCCTGGCCCGTGGCCTCAAGGGCGGCTTTCGTGAGCGCGTTCACGAGAACCCCGCCGGCCTTCCGGGCAAGGGTCCACGGAAGAAATGACGCGGCGGCGGCTCAGGCGCGCGCGGCAGCCTTGCGGTTCTGGTAGGAGCGGGCGAGCTCGATGTAAACGCCGAGGTCGCGGTCGAGGTCCGACTGGGTGCCGTCAAAGTAGAAGTTGCGGATGGGAATGCCGCCGTGATCGCGGCTGACGCGCGGGTAGATAGCCTCGCTCACGATCCCGTTCATGCAGGTGAAAGGGCTGATATCGATGATGCCGTCGACGCCCTTCTTCGCCAGATAGACCGCCTTGCCCACGCTCAGGACCATCTCGCCCAGAGCGCCGTCGCGCGGCAGGTACGGTTGGGCGCATTCCAGTACTTCGTGGATATCCGGTTCTTCGCGGCCGGCGAACTCCTCGCGGAAGGGGGCCAGCAGCGCGTGTTCGTCCTGGTGCTGCACACGGTTGCGGATCCATGCCACGAGGCCGTCTTTCGAGTACAGGCGTCCGGCCAGCCGCAGCTTCCGGAAGGTCTCGGAATTGGTGTACCAGACCCACTCGGTGATGTCACTGAGCCAGCCCTCTCCGCCGTACTCTTCCAGGCGGCGCACCACGTCTTCGTTGGAGAAGGTGTTCAGGCGGCAGAAGATCTCGCCCACCACGCCGATGAGCGGCGTTGAGGGGTCGCGGTGGATGGAGACCGCGCGGATGCGGTCGCGGCAACGAACCAGACTGTCGCGGATCGCCTGGAGCTGCCGCGGAGGGTTCAGCGGCGCGTTCTCAATGGCGTCGCAGAGATCATCCAGGCAAATCCCGTAGGCCTCGTCGACAGAGCCCTTCACCACCTCGTAGGGGCGGTAGCGAAGCAGCATCCTCTGGAGGATGTCGGCGGCGACCAGCGCCCTCCAGCCGGTCCGTACGAACGTCCGCGAGAGCGCGCCCAGGCCGCCGTAGGAGTTCTCGCTGGTGGGCGAGATGATTTCGGCCCCCTCGTAGCCGTTGGCGGCCAGAATGTTCTTCAGGTGAGGCGCGTACTGGCCGAAGCGGCAGGGGCCGTCGGCCGTGGGCATGAACAGCAGCACCCTGGAGGGATCGACGTCGGGCCGCTCCAGCACCTTCATGAAGTCGCCCACGGTCACCTTGGCGGGGTAGCACTCGTCGCCGGAGATGTAGCGCGCGCCGAGTTCAAGCGTGCGCCCGTCGGAGGGCGGCACGATGTCCGCGTCCACACCGACCGCCCGGAAGGCGGCGGCGAACGCACGCCCGCTCCCGTAAGCCATGGGGGGGATGTAGACGGTCTTGCCCTTTAGTGGAGACTCGGCGCTTCTGTCTTGGCTTCGTGCCCCGATTGATAACATCGCAGAACCCCTTTGCTGTCGAGGTACGCCTCGCAACGCGTCATGTAGCCGGCGTCATTGCCGTGTCCGTCAAATTGCAGCACCAGCAGGGGCGCTCCCGCCGCATCGCGCGTGAAGTGCTTGATGTAGGAGTCCGGCCCGCACTTGAAGTTCGAGATGTAGATCAAGTGCAGGTTGGGCCGTCCGGCGATCAGGCGCGCGGCGGCCAGGATCTTCTGCCCGGAGCTCCAGTACATGTTGGCGTGCAGTTCGCTGATGTTCTCCTTGCCGGTGACCAGGAAATCGAACGGGATCACGTTGGCGCCGTAGCGGTGCCGCAGCTTGCGCGGGATGTCGCAGTTGATGTTGCGGTCGTAGATGTTGTAGCTGCGTCCCACCAGGACCAGGCCAGGCTCGCCGCTTTCGTCCAGAGTCCGGAGGGCGCGGCGTCCGGCCTCGATCAGCCGCTCTTCGAAGAGGCGCTGCGCGGCGTAGGCGGCGTCGATGGCGCGGTCGCTCGCGCGGCGCGACACTCCCAGCTTGCGCATGGTCTCGGCCATGGATTTCTTGACAGCCTCGCGGCCCAACTGAAAGTGCAGAGTGGGGATCAGGTACTTGTGCTCGTGTTCGTCGAGTTTAGGCGCGCTGCGCAGCACCCAGGGCAGGGTCTGGTTCCAGGGACACATGTGCGCCGTGCGGCCATAGGAACTGTCGGACTCAGCGTTCAGGATGTTGGGCAAAAGCACATAGTCAACGTCTTGATTCAGCAGCGCCAGCACGTGGCCGTGCGCCACCTGGACGGGGTAGCAGGGCTGCGCCAGTGCGAGATCAACCCCGTCGGAGGCGATCTTGGGGTCGGTGGCGGGTGAAAACACCGTCTCGATTCCCAGCTCCGCGAAGTAGCGATGCCAGAAGGGGATCCGGTCCATGGTCGACATGGCCCGCGTCAGCCCCACGCGAAACCTGGCGTCTTTCACGGCGGGCGCCTCCCGCGCGAGTTCCGCGATCACCTGCTCCCGGTAAGCGAACAGGTCCTCGATCACCGGCGTACGGCCCGTGGCGGAGGGCTTGCGGAATTTGTCCGAGCACTTGTCTCCCCAGTAGCTCTTCTGCCCCTCAATGGAGAACTCCTTCATGTCGCAATAATTCGAGCAGGCCGTGCACACGAAGTCGCGCGAGGTGATGGCGAGCCGCGAGAGGTCGTAGCCGCGGAACTTGGTCACGCCGCCGGTGGAGAGCTTCCACTGCCGCGCGATGAGCGCCATGCCGACCGCGCCCATCACCCCGTTGAACGGCGGCACGGTGATGGTCTTGCCCAGCAGGCCGGCGAACGCCGCCGCCACCGCGTCGTTGTAAGCCGTGCCGCCCTGAAAATAGATGGCGTCGCCGATCTTTCGTCCCCGTACCACGCGGTTGAGGTAGTTGAGCGCGATGGAGTAGGCCAGCCCGGCCAGCAGGTTGGACTGCCCCTCCCCCTTGTGCATCCAGCCGGTGACGTCGCGTTCCATGAAGACCGTGCAGCGCTCGCCCAGGCGGGTAGGGGCTTCCGAGGACAGCGCCAGCTTCGCGAATTCGCCCTTGATGCTGATGCCCAGTTTCTCGGCCTGCTCCTCGAGAAACGATCCGGTGCCGGCTGCGCAGGCCTCGTTCATGGCGAAGTCCACGACCACGCCGTTCTCGATGGAAATGAACTTGGAGTCCTGTCCCCCGATTTCGAAGATGGTGTCCACGGGGGTGGAGTGCTCGGTGGCGCTGATGTGCAGCGCGCCGGTCTTGTGAGCGGTGATCTCGTCATTCACCGCGTCGGCGCCAACCAGCTCGGCGATCAGCTCGCGTCCGCTGCCGGTAGTTCCCGCGCCCTCAATGACCAGGCGGCGCCCCCACTCGCGCTCGAGTTCGGTCAGGCACTGCTGTACCGCCTCGACGGGGCGGCCGGCGGTGCGCACGTAGATGTCGTGGATGACGCGGCCGTTCTCGTCAATGGCGACCAGGTTGGTTGATACCGACCCGATGTCCAGTCCCAGGTAAGCCGGGATCGGCCCATCGCCGGGCGGCGGGATGTACTTCTCTACGCGGTCGCGGAGCAGGACCACGTTGTCCATGGAGAGCGGCGTCGCGGGCTGCACGTGAACTTCCGTGGCGTGCTGTTTCAGGCGGTGTATGTCGCGGAAGGTGCGCTTGCGGCGCTCCTCGGATTCGAGCATGGCCGCGCCCACCGCGCCGCACCAGGCGTACAGGTCCGGGACCATCAATTCGTCCGGGCTCAGGCCGAAGACTTCCCGCAGGGCCTGCGCCACGCCGCTGTTCTGGGAAACGGCGCCCACCAGCGCCACCGGCGCGACGACCTTGCGGCCCTTCACGATGCTCGAGCGGTAGTTGCGCGCCACGGCGTCGCACAACCCCCGGAGGATCTCGGGCGGCGTGTAGCCCTTCTGCTGGGCGTGGATCATGTCCGACTTGGCAAAAACCGAGCAGCGCCCGGCGATGCGAGCGGCGCAACTGCTCGTGCACACGACCGAGCCGATCTCCTCGGTGGAGTAGTCCATGCGCAGCGCCTGCTGGTCGAGGAACGAGCCCGTGCCGGCGGCGCACTCGCCGCTGCGGTCGTAGTCCACGACTCCCGCGTGGCCGGTGTCGGGCTGCGGTTCCAGGCGTATGTACTTGGAGCTTTCGCCGCCCAACTCGAAGACGGTCCGCACCTCCGGATAGAACGTGCCGATCATGCGGGCCATCGCCTTGAACTCGTTTTCGAAGTAGATGCCCAGGATCCTGGCGATGGTGCGGCTGCCGGAGCCGGTGACGCGTATGCCCTCGATGTGCTGCTCCGGAACGGCCTCATAGAATTCCTGGAGCAGGTCGAAGGTGGATTGAATGGGACTGCCCGCGATACGGCGGTACTCGGAAATCACCAGGGGCCGGCCGGCTGTTGCCGGAGAATCAGGCCAGAGGCGGAAGGACGCCTTCTGGCCGCAGAGCCGGTTGAGCAGCGCGCGGTCCTCCGGTTTGCCCAGGGCGGCCAGCTTCAGACTGATCGCGCCGATGTCCAAGCCGATATTTATGCCCATTTATGTTGATGATACCCGAGGATCAGGCCCCGTGAGTCATTCGAAACCCGAACGGCTGGTTTTGGGGGCTGAGGGAGGAGGTTCGGGGGGTGAACGGCTCGGGTGGCCGGAGCCTGCCCGGACCGCCGCGGCAGGCGGAAAGCCGGTCTTCACAGGAGCATGGCAGGCCACGCACTGCTATGGCCGGCCGGGCTTCGATGGAGAGTATACTCGTGCTTCATGGCCCGGCAGGCGGCAAAGCTCGCGGGACTCGTGGCAGTGGTGACGGTCTTTGCGTGGGCCTTGAACGGGGAGCGCGGTCCGGCCTGGAACATGGCGCTCATCTACGGCGGTCCGCTTCTGGCTATTCCCCTTGCAGCGGCAGGCAGGAGAGCTTTGGACGCGCGGCCCAGCGTGCGCCGGGCCGAATGGATCACCATCCCGGTGCACTACGGTGTGGGGACGGCGCTCGGCTCCGGCCTGTTGGCGGGATTGCCGCTCCTGATCGCGCGGCCAGCCATCTCCAGGCCGGGTGTGCGGGAGGTGGTGCTGGTCCTGGTATACGCCACCGGAGCCGCGGTGCTGCTGAGCGTGCTGAACCTGGCGATACGGGGCCTTGGGGCGCCATTCGTGGTGAAGCTGTCCAGCAGGCTTGCCACGGACCGCATGTATGCGTGGACGCGGAATCCCATGGTGCTTGCCACGCTGTCCTGGTTTCTATCGCTCGTGATATGGCGCCAGTCAGCCTGGGGCGTTGTGTGGCTTGCCGGCAGCTTCGCTCCGGCGCTGCTGTTCTTTGTAAGGGTATACGAGGAACGTGAACTCCAGATCCGGTTTGGCCCCTCCTACGATGAGTACCGGGCGAGAACGCCGTTCCTGTGGCCGCGCAGCCCGGCGCGGCGGGCGACCTAGACGGCCGCAGGGACGAAGGTGAGACAAGCGGGGGGCAGTAACCGGTCCTCCGGTTTGCCCGGGGCGGCCAGCTTCAGACTGGAAGCGCCGAGGTCCAAGCCGATGTCCATGACCGTTCATGTGGACAGAACCCGAACCGGCAGCGGCAATACCGATCTCACCTCAAACGGCCGGTTTTCGACTCTGACAGACCCGGTTTTGAGGTTGAACGGCCGGCTCCGGACCGCCCGCGGAAGTCCTTTCACGCGTTAAACCGGCGGCTGCCCCGTTGCGGCTGTCCCCCGTTCCAAGTCAAGATGAATACAGCGTGGGTCCCGCGGAAACCAGCCGGGCGGGCGCCACGTCTGCCACTTGATGAACCGTTTGAGGTGATTCTGCATGCGTTTTCTGCTCACGCTCGTGATGGTGTTGGCTCTTCTGCCCTCGGACGCGCCCGCGCAGACCGCGGCGGGCACGGGTTCCGTGAGCGGGGTCATCCACGATCCCGACGGTGAGGGGCTGCCCGGCGCCGAAGTGGTATTGACCAACGAAGCCCTGGGCTTCCGCCGGGAAATGGAGTCCACCATTGACGGCAGGTTCGACGCCGCGGGATTGTTCCCGGCCAGAGGCTACCGGATCAAGCTGGCGCGCAAGGGCTTCACCAGTTGGGAGTCCGGAGATATTGAGGTATCCGCCGGCAGGCCGGTAATTTTCGACATTACCCTGGGCCAGACCGCGGAAGGCGGCGCAGCCGCAGGACTGCCCGTGGCGCACATGCTGGAGGGTCCGGTCACCGGCCCCTCGCTGCTCATCGGGCGGCAGCAGATCGAGGACCTTCCCACGCGTGGCCGCCGTCTCGATGCGCTGGTGGCGCTCGCGCCGGCGCTGTCCTACGACTGGCGCGCGGCGGGCCCGGTGTTCCAGGGGTTTGCTTCAACCAGCCCGATTCTTATTGACGGCGTGGCGGTAGAGAATACCTCCTCCGGTCAGAGCACCGAGGCCGCCACACGGGTGACCCAGGACACGGTCGAGAACCTTCAGGTTCTGGCGGACGGCTTTCCCGCGCAACTTGGGCACACCATCGGCGGCTTGATCAGCGTCGCGACGCGGAGTGGAACCAACGCCCGCCATGGATCGATTTACGGCTACTACGGAAGTCCGGACTGGAGTTCCGGGAACGTCTACGCCCAGAATCGCAATCTCGCCGGGCGCGAGCACCAACTGGGAGCGACCTTCAGCGGTCCCGTCATCCCTGACAGGCTGCACTTCTTCGCCAACGTGGAGGCGCGCGACAGCGATTCCAAGGTGTTGAACCGGATCACCAGCCCGCTGGTGGCGGATGCCTCGGGCTCCAGCGTGGTTGCGTCCAACTGCAAGGCCACGCCGGCCCAGTGCGCGGCGGCCATCCAGTTTATCCAGGGCCAGATGAACGCCCTCGTGCCCAGGTCCGCGGATTCGGTGGCGGGGCTGGGCAAACTGGACTTCCTCTCGGGCCACGGGAGCGCCCTGCGCCTCGTCTACAGGCAGGGCCGCTTCGACCGGCCGCAAGGTCCGCTGACGGCGGCCGTGGCGCCCAACGGCGGCGCGCTCGGGCAGGCCGCGCTCGAGACGGGAAACCGCTACCTTAGAGCCAACTGGACGGCGGCCCTGGGGGAGAACGGCACCAACGACCTGTCGCTGGCGCTCTTCCGTGAGCGGCTGTCCCGCTCCGGGACGCCGCCGGGCCTGTCGACCGGCCCGGTGTCGATCTGGCTGGCGGGCGTCTCGATAGGAGCGGCGGATCCCAACCGCGCCAGCTACCGCAAGCTGCACCGCAACCAGATCGGAGACCATCTCCGCGCCACGACCCGGTCCCATACCATTCAGCTAGGCGGAACGTGGGCGGAAAACGTGAACTGGATCGACGAACTCGCCGACTTCAACGGGTCCTACCAATACGCAACCCTGACCGATTTCGCGCGCGATCTGGCGGGCGACGGGAAGAACTATTCGCTGTACCGGCAATCGCTGGGCAGGGCGGACCGCAAGTTCCGCATCCGGGACGCGGCCGTCTACGCACAGGACAACTGGCGCGCCCTGCGGAGGCTCACCGTCGACGCCGGGCTGCGGTGGGACAAGGCGACACTGCCCCAGCCGACGGCCAGGGACGCCGTCCACTGGCGGACGGGAACCATCCCGTCTCCCAATCTGGCTTTCTCCGCCAGGGTGGGAGCTGCCTACATGCTGGACGACAACACCGTCGCGCGGTTCGGGTTCGGAATGTTCTATGCGCCGTACTCCGGCGAGTTCATCGACTCGCTGCTGCTGGGCAACGCCCGGCAGCAGATCAACATCCTGGCGAACCGCACCTACACCGGGGCGCCCGCGTTCCCCGCCGCGGCCGCCTCGACCACCAGCGCCCCGGCGGGAACGAAGCGCATCGTCTACGCGACCTCGAAGTTCTGGTACTCGTACAGCCCCCAGACCACCTTTTCGCTGGAACGGCGCCTGGGGGCGGGCGCATGGCTGGCGGTGCGGTACGTCGCCAGTCCGGGCAAGCGGCTGCTCACGTCGAAGGACATGAACTTCAACGAGGAGACCATAGCCGCCAGGACGTACTCTATTCTGGACGCGAACGGCCGGCCCGCCGGGTCCTACCAGACCTCGATCTACACCTCGCGAGCCAGCACGAACTTCAGCCATGTCTGGGAGATCGCCAACGGGGGCCTCTCCTCCTACAACGCGATGGTGGTGCAGGTCAACAAAGACATGTCGCACGGTTTGAGCGCTCAGGGGTCGTATACCTGGTCCCACGCCATCGGCAACGTCAACGGCCCCTGGGCCGTTCCCTCCGTGCCCATGAACATGCTGAACGGCAACCTGAAAGCGGACCGGGGCAACGCCGGCGCCGACCAGCGGCACCGCGCCGCGCTGAGCTGGACCTGGCGGCCCGCCGTCCCGGCGGGCGCTCCGCCGGCCGCGCGGGCGCTGCTCAACAACTGGCAGCAGTCCGCCATCGTCACGCTGGCTTCCGGGCTGCCGGCGACGCCCGTGGTGCACCTCAACGGGCAGCAGTTCACCGGAACGAACATGCTGTACGGCACCACGCTGAATGGCTCGGACGCCTGGGGAAGGGTGCCGTTTGAACGCGTCAACAGCCTGCGCACCCAGGCCGAGCGCATCGTGGACGTGCGGCTGGCTCGATCCTTCCACTTCGGCGAGCGTTTCAGCGCGAGCGTCGGAGCCGAGGTGTTCAACCTTTTCAACAAGCAGGCGGCAACCAGGATCAACACGGTGGCCTACGCGGCCACCGGCGGCGTGCTGACGCCGGTAAGCGGGCTGGGCGCCGGCATCGCGGGCGCCGCTCCGCGCAGCGCGCAACTGTCGTTCCGGCTCATATTCTGAGAGCCTTGCGGAGGCTCGCCGCGCAGCGCGGTCTGATCAGGACAGGAGCTCCAACCTCCGCCAGCCGCCGGCAACGTGCGTAGGACCGGTCGCCGGACCTGCTCCGCCGGCCTCCCAACTGCCGGTTTCCACAGCTCTGAGGGCTGTTGGCTTCGCATCAGGATTCTGTATGGTTCAACTGTGAAGGGAACGAGGGCTCCCCCGTACTTGGCGCCAAGCCGGGGGGAATGTCTGGCGGAGAGGGGGGGATTCGAACCCCCGGTGGAGGTTTAGGCCCCCACGACGGTTTAGCAAAGTATAGATGCCCCTCTCCGCCAGTCCCCACGCGTTTTGGATAATACCCGTAAGTCACTGTTCCGCAAGGCTATAAGCCCCTTTTGCTTCCCTGCTCGTCCCCTCCCGTTTTGTCCCATATTGACAAGTTGCGTTAGCAAACGGGTAGCAAAACTGATATTTCGGAGATTTTTATCCCGGTTTAGGCTCCCCACGCCCGACCCGACGAACGCCACCTCCGCCAGCGCCTGGCCGGAGGCGCAAAACGCAGTGTTTGGACCTGAATTATGCACGGATTGAGGGTGCTTTGCCGGTGTGACCCGCCTGTTTGACCCTGTGTCTCCGTGCCTGCCGCCCGCCTCGATCCGCCCGAATCACCTCTCGCTTCGTAACTCGTTGTTCAGGCTGGGTCGCCCGTGCATAGGATCTTATGCACGCGCTTGGTCTGCACCGCAGCGCGGCCGCCACCACGGGCACGAAGCCGTGGGCGCCTTGCGCAACCGCTCGCAGCCGGTCCATCAAACGCTGGAAGATGCCTTTCTCCTGGTAGTGATCGCTATAGCTGACCCCCACGCGCCCGGCATGCCGCCAGATCTTGGCCGCCACGAACAGGAACCGTAAGCTCGCCGTGGCCAGGGTGATGTGGCGGAGCGTCTCCGGACTTTCGTGTTCCTCGCGGTTGAACAGCAGCAGCCAGCAGTTCAGGTTGTAAGCTAGCATCACAACTTGAAACCAGATGGCGTTCATCATCCAGCGGTTGGAGGGATGCGCCGCCAGACCGGCGTCGTTATTGGCTTCCTTGATCAGGTTCTCGGCGCCGGCCCGCCGGTTGTAGAACCACACCAGCGCATCCAGCGGGCCGTCCATGTCGGTCACGAAGACCCGGTAGGTGTACTCCGGCGTGTCGAACAACTGATACTGCTCGGGGGCGTCCGCTTCTCGGGCCTCGGGCTTCTTCTGGTACCGCAGGGCCAGGAAACGGTACGCTCGGTCCCATCCTTCGGGCTGGTAGCGAAACTCGCACTGCCCGTCGGCGTCGGTGCGAGGCGAGGCTTTCCAATCGTAAGCGTCAGAGCATCCCATTTGTTCGCGCGGCGAGGTGGGTGGTGAACTGAGAGGGTGAGCGAAGAACAGGTGGGGAGTCCGCGACGGCACCGCAGCCGGGCGGAGGTCGAACAGTTGCTCGTCGAATTCGAAGCCGGCGGGATGAGCCGGGTCGAGCTCTGCCAGAAGCATGGGTTGGCGCTCTCGACGCTGGCACGGTACCAGAAACGGCGACGGCAGGCGGAGGGGCAAAATACCGCCGCCGGCCGGTGGGTGGCTGTGAAAATATCCACGCCGCAGCCAGCGCACAGCGGGCTGACGCTGGCGCTAGCGGGTGGACGGCGGATCGAAGTCGGCCGTGGATTTGATCCCCCCACGCTGGCGTGATTGCTAACTCTGCTGGAGCCGGCCTAAGCACAATACTGTTCACTTAACAATCTTAATCCTCCGTGAGGCATCCATGCGCCGGGTCCGTTGCCGCTTCCGTGGCCGCAGATTGTAGTTGCTCATCTTCCTCTTCACGCCTCGGAAGTTGATTCGATTCCGGCTGGAGACGACGCGCTCCTCCAGAATCTCGTCGAGGATGGCTTCATGCAGGATTTTTCTCTGCCGAGGGGGGAATGGCTGCGTAGCGGGCCAATCGCCGCTGGACAACTCTGACCGCGTGCAGAAAGGAGAGTCGGTCGGGATCTTCATCCGCCTTCAGCGCCGCTTCGTGCATCAGTCCGCGGATGGCGAAGTGAGCCAACAACAATCCCCAGAATTCCTGCTCCACCAGTTCCGGCGTTTTGCTTCGCAGTACGATCTGCGCGCCGCGCAAGTGCGTTTTCAACTCGTCCAGCGAGGTCTCTATCTCCCAACGCTCATGATAGAGCGCGGCCAACTCTTTGGCCGGAGCCTGCTTGGGATCCAGGATCGTCGTGATCAATCGGTACAGCGCATCCGAGCCCGGCACGTTGTGCAACCGGTAATCGACCACCCGCACCACAATGCCCTTGCGTTGGTTGCGGCGGTCGGAAGTCGAGGCGTAGATCCGGCTGAGGTATGCGCCATCGGGCAGCCGCCGGTCGACATCCAGGCGCGCATTCTGCCGGGCTCGCCACAGCAAGTCCGCCCCCGTCCTGGCCGCTCTTTGCCAGAGATCGTAGCCGGGAAAGAAGCGGTCAGCCAGACAGAGCATTCCTGTGCCGAGAGACTGCACCACGTCGCGGGCCAAAGTGAGTTCGTCCGTGGCGTATGGTCCCATCCGCGCCGCCCACAGCACATGGGTTCCATTCTCCAGTAGCGTCACGAAGCGAAGTTTCGGGAAGGCGCTCTCCCCCCGACTGGCCCCCGGCCTGCCGAAGGTCTTTTCGTTCTCCTCGGTGTCGGCCACGTCCAGCGAACTGCCATCCAGGCTCACCAGCCGCCAATCCCGATACCAGGCGCCTTTGGTGCGCTTCTCGGCAATGGGGACAACCAGACTGCCGTAAAGCCGGCGCATCGGCTCGGGGCCCAGACGGCCGCGAGCCTGCGAGATGCCCGACTTGCCGGCCACCTTGATGCCAACCGACGGGTCCAACAACCATTGCACACCCTCCAGCAGGCAGCGCAGGACCTCGCGCGTGGACGATCGCATGTACAAGGCCAGAGCAATCACGTAGTAGACGACGACGTGGGCGGGCAGATCTCGCTCACGGACACTGGCGCGTTTGGTTTCGACAAGCACCTCGCGCACTTTCTCCAGCGGGAAATACTTCGCGATCACGCCAAGGCTGATGTAATCGGTGATACGACTGCCGGCAGGCAGGGACGCAACAGTTCGGGCCATTCTGGGGGCCTCCCGCCCCAAACAGAATAGCACGGAAATGTTGTTAAGTGAACAGTATTGGGCCTAAGCATGTTCGGCTGGGGTCCGGCCACCCGGATCTACCTGGCGGCGGGGGCCACCGACATGCGCCAGAGCTTCGAAGGCCTGCACGGTCTGGTGCGCGACCGGTTGTTGTGTGATCCGCTGAGCGGCCACCTGTTCCTGTTCGCCAACGCGCGGCGCACCCGGCTGAAGCTGCTGTTCTGGGACGGGAGTGGGTTGTGCGTGTGCGCCAACCAACCATCTTCACACTACACCTCCTTCAGTTCCAGCCCGACGTCTTGAAGGCCTACCTGCAAACCTGCCGCTCGATCCACCAACCGATCCCATCGGCTGCAGTGTTTCGCCGGCGTGTTCGGCCCCGGAGGCTCGTAGAGCTGCCATCCGTTGTCGTTGTAGAAGTGCGCCCTGATGAGCCCATATTTCGCCCACCTATCGACCGTCTGCTCATGCACACCGAGGCGATCTGCCATCTCTCTTTTGTTCAGCATTCCACGCTGGCGAAGCCGATCATAGCGCGAACGAAGGCCATAGGTATGCATCACATAGGCCACATGCTTCGCCGTAAAGCGCTTCTCGCCTCGTCCCGGTCGCGCTGATCCACCCGGGCGGAACCCTCGCTCGTTGAGTCTTGCGGCGATTTCGGAGTAAATGTGCTGGTCGAGCAGTTGGTCGACCAGATCCACGACCTCTGGCCGCGTCTTAATCTGTTGCGCGGATGACTTGGGATTCCGCGTCGTCAGCGTCTCAGTCTTGCCGCCCTTAAACCGCACGTGGATCTTTGTGATGTGCCGCCTCAGTTGGAAATGGAGGAAGCGCTCTCCCGTTAAGCTAAGGGAGAGAACGCGTGAGACAGCAACGGAAGCACCACACCGCAGAAGAGAAGGTCGCCATCCTGAGGCGGCATTTCCTGGAGAAAGTTCCGATCTCGGACCTGTGCGAACAGACCGGCATCCACCCCACCGTCTTCTACCGCTGGCAGAAGGAGTTCTTTGAGAACGGGGCGGCGGCCTTCCAGCGGAAGGGCCGCTCCAACCACCCGGCCGAGCAGGAACGCATCGAGTACTTGGAGAAGAAGATCCAGACCAAGGACGAGGTTCTGGCCGAGCTGATGGCGGAGCACGTGGCGCTAAAAAAAGTCTTGGGGAACTCTGAGCGGCGTATGGGTGGCTCACGACACACGGGACCAGATCGTGGATTTCGTCCGGCGCTGGTCGGAAAAGACCGGGATCGGCGCCGGGCGGTTCATCCAATGGCTTGCCGTGAGGGCCAGCAAGTTCTACTCCTGGCGCCAGCGCTACGGCCGTGTGAACGAGCACAACGGTTGGATTCCCCGCGACTTCTGGTTGGAGCAGTGGGAGAAGCAGGCCATCGTCAACTTCCACCTGAAGAATCCCTTGGAGGGCTACCGGCGGCTGACGTTCATGATGCTGGATGGCGGCATCGTGGCGGTGAGTCCGGCCAGCGTGTGGCGGGTGCTGAGCCTGGCGGGGCTGCTCCAGAGATGGAACGGGAAGCCCTCGCGCAAGGGCACGGGCTTCGAGCCGCCGCCCGGCCCGCACCAGCACTGGCACATCGATGTTTCCTACATCAACATTGGTGGGACGTTCTACTACCTGTGCAGCGTGCTGGACGGCTACAGCCGGTTCATCGTGCACTGGGAGTTGCGGGAGTCGATGCGCGAAGCCGACGTGGAGATCATCTTGCAACGAGCCAAGGAGGAGTATCCCGAGACCCGGCCGAGGGTCATTTCCGACAACGGCCCGCAGTTCATCGCCCGCGACTTCAAGGAGTTCATCCGGATCTCGGGCATGACCCATGTGCGAACCTCCCCGTCCTATCCCCAATCGAACGGAAAGATCGAGCGCTGGCACAAATCGCTGAAGGGAGAATGCATCCGGCCGGGCACGCCGCTGTCGCCCGAGGACGCGCGGCGTTTGATCGGGCAGTACGTGGACCACTACAACACCGTGCGGCTGCACAGCGCCATCGGGTACGTAACGCCCGCGGACATGCTGGCGGGCCGGCAGGCCGAGATCCACACCGCCCGGGACCGCAAGTTGGAGGAGGCTCGCCGCGAGCGGCAACTGCGCCGTCAGCAGGCGGCCTGAGAAATGGAGTTAGAATGACTGTGCCAGGCGAAACGGAAGCGGGCTCTGCTGGGAAGCAACCCTGCCGAGGGATAGCCCGGTGGACTCATCGAGACGATGAGGCTGGGGCGCGCGGGTACGGCCCTGCGCCCCTTCCAAACTTCATCGGATCGGTAGATCCTCATGCCTTGAAAATCCCCGCCCGAAGGGCGGAATATTCGCTTACGGAGAGCGCCAACTCTCCATTTCCGGCTGAGCCAGCACAAGTGAGGGAGGCGACCCCTGCTGTCGGCCCGGTGAAGTAGGAACGGAACGGCTCAGTGCCCGACGGAACCGAAGTGAACGGTGAGGCCACACACATGAACGTATTCGAGCTTCGCGAGCGCTTGATTGATGACTACTCCTCGTACATACGGAGCTTCATACGGATACGAGACGAACGGATCGATCGACTCGTATCTTCGTACCTCGATCAAGGGCTCCTCTGGCCGGATCCGCTTATCCAACTGAACCCATCGTTCCAGTACGCCGGGAGCATCGATGATTTGGTTGCTGAAGGACTCCTTCATGCTGAGTGTTCAAGAGTCTTTCGTGTTGGCAAAGAGAACGGCGACGGCAGGCCGCTGCGGTTGTACCAGCACCAAGCTGACGCCATTCGTCGGGCGCGCGCCGGCCGTAATTACGTCCTGACGACCGGCACCGGATCGGGCAAGAGCCTCGCCTACCTCATCCCGATCGTTGATCACGTGCTGCGAAATGGCACAGGGCGCGGGATTCAGGCCATCGTCGTCTATCCGATGAACGCGCTGGCTAACAGCCAATTCGGCGAACTCGGGAAATTCTTGAAGCTTGGTTATCCAGATGGTAAAGGCCCGGCCACCTTCGCCCGGTACACAGGACAAGAGGGCGATGAAGAACGGAATGCGATTGTTGCACAGCCGCCGGATATCCTGCTCACGAACTACGTGATGCTGGAGTTGATCCTGACGAGAGTCTACGAGAAACAGCTCGTCAAGGCAGCACAGGGTCTTCGCTTTCTTGTTCTCGATGAGCTTCATACCTACCGAGGGCGTCAGGGTGCCGATGTGGCCCTGCTGGTCCGGCGCGCACGAGAGTTCTTCGGCGCGACCAGGCTTCAGGTCGTCGGGACCTCAGCAACGCTGGCCGGCCCAGGGACGTACGATCAGCAGCAGGGGGAGGTGGCTGCCGTTGCCACCGTTCTGTTTGGCGCCGAGGTGGCTCCGTCCGACGTTGTCGGTGAGACGCTGCAACGAGCTACACCCGAAGAGGCCATTGAAGACCCTGCATATCTCACTTCACTCCGGAGGCGCGTTGAGGATGACGGGGCTAAGTCGCCATTGACTTACCAAGCCTTGACGGCAGACCCACTTTCTTCCTGGATCGAAGGCACATTCGGGATTTACCGTGACAACGCTTCGGGCCGACTGCGGCGCCGGCGTCCCAGAACCATTACTGGTCAGAACAGCGCCGCGGGCGAACTGAGCCGGGTTACAGGTGTTGATGAAGCGAAAGCGAAAGCGGTGATCCAGGAAGCGCTACTTGCTGGCTATCAGTGCGAGCGGAATCCCGAAACCGGCTTTCCGGCGTTCGCGTTTCGACTGCACCAATTCATCAGCCGTGGCGATACTGTCTACGCATCTCTCGAAACCGAAAACGATCGCCACCTGACGTTCAACCGCCAGCAGTTCGTGCCAGGTGATAGACGCAAGATCCTGCTGCCGATGGTGTTCTGCCGCGAGTGCGGGCAGGAGTACTACTGCGTACGCCGGCTAGAGGATTCAGATTCCGGAGCCGTCACATACGTTCCGCGGGAACTCTCTGATCGTAGCGGCGGGGATGGCTCGAAACCCGGCTTTTTGCACTTCAGCGCGGAAAGGCCATGGCCTTCGGGTACTGAAGAGGAGCTTACAAAATTGCCGGAGGACTGGATCGAAGACACGAACCAAGGTCCGCGTGTGAAGGCTGCTCGCAAGAAGAACCTGCCGCGGCCCGTCACAGTCTCCTCTGATGGGACGGAGATAGCCGACGGCATCAGTTGCCATTTTGTCGAAAGCCCTTTCCGGTTCTGCTTGCACTGCCGCGTTTCTTATGACTTCCGCACGACCTCGGATTTCGGGAAGCTGACATCACTCGGTACGGAAGGCCGAAGCACTGCGACGACAATCCTCAGCCTGGCCACAATTCGACACCTCCGGAAAGAGGGATCCCTGGCTCCTCGCGCGCAAAAATTACTGAGCTTCACCGACAACCGCCAGGACGCCTCCTTACAAGCAGGGCACTTCAATGACTTCGTTGAGATCGGCCTGTTGCGATCGGCTCTGCTGAAGGCCTGCTGCGTGGCGAAACCTGGCGGCCTCACCCACGAGGTCTTTACACAGCGAGTTTTCGATGCATTAGGCCTTCCGTTCGCCAGCTACTCCAAAGACCCTGATCTCAAGTTCCAGGCCAGGCTTCAGACCGAGCGGGCGTTCCGCGATGTGATTGGGTACCGCCTGTATCATGATCTGCGCCGCGGGTGGCGAGTGACGTCACCGAATTTGGAACAATGCGGGCTGCTGGAGATCAACTACCTGTCTTTGGAAGACCTTTCGAACGACACCGCATCCTGGCAGAATCTACATCCTGCTTTGGCGGGCGCTGCTCCAGTGTCGCGTTGCCGAATCGCCAAGACGCTACTCGATTTCATGCGGAGGGAATTGGCCGTTCAGGTGGACTACCTCGACGCGACCAAACAGGAAACCATTCAACAGCAGAGCAGCCAGCGTCTGATCGCCCCATGGGCACTTGATGAAAATGAAATCCTGGAACACGCCGCAACGCTCTATCCGCGCTCCGTACGTCAAGGCGATTCGGGCGGCGACGTGTTCGTCACAGCTCGAAGTGGCTTTGGGCTTTACCTCCGGCGGACGGGAACGTTCCCCGACTATCACGACCGGATCTCGACGGCAGAGGCCACCGAGATCATCCGGCAACTGCTCGGCACGCTCCGGCTGGCCGGTTTGGTAGAGGTGGTCGATGAGCCCCAAACCGCGGATGATGTCCCCGGCTACAGGTTGCCGGCGTCGGCCATACTATGGCGCGAGGGTGACGGTGCCAAACCGTTTCGCGATCCCATACGGGTACCCGGCGAGTCCGAGGCGGAAGGACGCACAAATCCGTTCTTCGTTGACTTTTACAGGTCCATGGCGTTCGAACTCGCCGGTTTCGAGGCTCGCGAACACACCGCGCAGGTCCCATACGAGGACCGGCTGATTCGGGAAGACAGGTTTCGCAAGGGCGAACTGCCGATCCTCTATTGCTCTCCGACTATGGAACTCGGCGTCGACATTGCCGAGTTGAACGTGGTCAACATGCGCAATATCCCACCGACTCCAGCGAACTATGCACAGCGCAGTGGGCGCGCCGGGCGGAGTGGACAACCGGCGTTGGTGTTCTCCTATTGCACGACGGGGAGTCCGCATGATCAGTATTTCTTCAAACGGTCGGGGCGAATGGTGTCGGGTGAAGTAACGCCCCCACGTTTGGAACTCGCGAACGAGGATCTCGTTCGCGCTCATCTTCACGCGATCTGGCTTGCGGAAGCCGGCCTTAGCCTCGGCACTTCCTTACGGGATCTTCTGGACGTCGCCGGCAACGACCCAACCCTGGCAACCCGCGATACCGTTCTCGATACAATTCGCCGGAGTCAACCCCGGCTTGCCGCTCAGGTGCGGGCGCAGCGAATCCTGGCGACATTTGCTGACGACCTCAAGGATGCGGACTGGTTTACCCCGCAATGGACCGAGGAGGTCTTCAAACAGATTGAGTTGAATTTTGAAGCGGCTTGCGAACGATGGCGGAACCTCTGTAAGGCTGCGCTCGCTCAACAGAAAACTCAGAACGCAATCATCATGGATATGGCACGGTCGCCCGAAGAGCGCCGCCAAGCCGAGCGCCTCCGGCGTGAAGCGGAATCGCAGTACAAACTGCTGACCGAGACTCAGAACGTCCTTCAATCTGATTTCTACAGCTACCGCTATTTTGCCAGTGAGGGCTTCCTGCCTGGGTACAACTTTCCCCGCTTGCCGCTGTCCGCTTACATACCCGGCCGGCGCACGCAGCAGCGGGACGAATTTCTCTCGCGACCCCGCTTTCTCGCCATCACGGAGTTCGGCCCGCGAGCCGTCATTTATCACGAGGGCTCACGCTACCTCATTAATAAGGCAATCTTGCCCCTTGGACAAGACGGTCCCGTCTTCGGTCAATTGAAGCGGTGCACGGCTTGTGGATACCTGCACCCCGTCGACAACCCGCCAGGTCCGGACCTCTGCGAGAATTGCGGCGCTGGCCTCGATTTCGTACTGAATCCGATGTTGCGGCTGCAGAACGTCTCCACTCGCCGCAAGGATAAGATCAACTCGGACGAAGAAGAGCGATTGCGGCTTGGTTACGAAACCCAGAGCGGCTATCGCTATGCGGTGTACCGCGGCGTGAAGTCGCATCAGACAGCTCTGATCCGGAGTGGCTCGAACGCCATTGGTCAGCTCAACTACGGCCACGCTGCGACGCTCTGGCGAATCAACCTCGGTTGGACCCGGCGCGCCATTAGAGACCAGTACGGCTTTGTGCTCGACATCGAACGCGGCTACTGGCAGCGAAACGATCTGATGCCAGAAGACGACGACGTTGACCAATTGACTCACCGGCTGGAACGCGTCATCCCTTATGTCGAGGACCGCCGGAACAGCCTCGTGTTCGAGCCAAAGACAGCACAGTCAGTTGAAGTGATTACCTCGTTGGCATACGCCCTGAAGAACGCCATTCAAGTCATCTATCAGCTCGAAGACGACGAACTCGCCTGCGAACTTTTGCCCAATGGCAATCAGCCGCGCTACATTCTGCTTTATGAGGCCGCGGAAGGCGGAGCCGGTGTTCTGCGCCGCTTGCTAAAAGATCCTCAGGCGTTCCCAAACGTCGCACGGGAGGCCCTTCGCATCTGTCATTTCAACCCCGGCACAGGAGAGGATGAGGGCCACGCGCCGGGCGCAACGGAAACGTGCGAGGCGGCTTGTTACGATTGCCTGCTGAGCTACTCCAACCAACTCGTTCACCGGCTGCTCGACCGGAAGGCCATCCGCGACGTCCTTTTGGACTTCGAGCGTTCTGCCGTCTCAATAGCTCCGGCCGCCACTCCTCGGTCTGAGCACTTGGCGCAACTGACGCGCCTCTGCGGCTCGAAGCTCGAAGAATGCTGGCTGAAGTTCCTTGAGGACAATGATCATCACCTGCCTACGAGCGCGCAGGTGTTCATCGACTCCTGCAAAACACGGCCTGATTTTTTTTACGAAGACCATAACACCGCGATTTACATCGATGGCCCGCCACATCAGTACCCCGACCGCAAGCAACGGGATCAAGCGCAGACTGAAGCAATGGAAGATCGAGGTTACACGGTCATCCGGTTTGGTGCTGAAGACGACTGGGCGGCAATCGTCAAGAAGTACCCGAGCGTGTTTGGAGGTGGGAAATGAGCTTCGCTGTCGGATCTCTGGTCACGGCACGAGGACGGGAATGGGTAGTGCTGCCCGAATCTGATCCTGACTTGCTGCTGCTCCGGCCGCTTGGCGGGAGCGAAGAGGAAGTGACGGGTATCTACATGCCGCTCGAGGTGGTGAAACCTGCCACGTTTGACCTTCCCAATCCAGATCGCCTCGGCGATTTCCGGTCCTCCCGGCTGCTTCGTGACGCATTGCGCCTCGGATTTCGATCGAGCGCCGGCCCATTCCGGTCGTTTGCTCGAATCGCAATCGAGCCGCGGCCGTACCAGTTGGTGCCGCTTCTCATGGCTCTCCGGTTGGACCCAGTGCGGTTGCTGATTGCTGATGACGTGGGCATCGGTAAGACCGTCGAAGCCGCCTTGATTGCGCGTGAGTTGCTGGACCGCGGTGAGGTAAAGCGGCTTGCCGTTCTCTGTCCTCCCCAACTCGCCGAGCAATGGCAACGGGAACTCCGCGGCAAGTTCAACATCGGCGCGGAACTGGTGCTCCCCGGCACGGCTACGAAACTGGAGCGTGGCTTGGCGCTCGGGCAATCGCTCTTCGAGCAGTATCCGCACGTCATCGTCTCGCTTGATTTCATCAAATCCGACCGCCGGCGGGATGAATTCCTGCGTACGTGTCCGGAACTCGTGATCGTGGACGAGGCGCATACATGCGTGCAGCAATCAGGCAACCAAGCCGGCCGCTCCGCCCGCCACCAACGTCACCAGCTTGTTTCCGGCCTGGCATCCGACCCGGATCGGCACCTGATCCTCGTCACAGCCACGCCGCACAGCGGCAACGAGGACGCATTTCACTCCCTGCTGCGGCTGCTCAACCCCGATTTCGACACGCTCCCGTCCGATCTCACGGGAGCCGCGAACGAGGCACATCGGCGGCGCTTGGCGGCGCATTTCGTGCAGCGGCGGCGTGCCGACATTCGCCACTTCCTGAAGTCCGAGACGCCATTCCCGGAACGTGAAGAGAAGGACGAGACTTACCAGTTGACGGCCAAATATCGCCAACTTCTCGACCGTGTCCTGGAGTATGCCCGCGAAGTCGTCTCCGAAGCGGATGGGAGCCACCACCAGAGAGTCCAATGGTGGTCCGTATTGGCGCTGCTGCGAGCGTTGGCCTCAAGCCCGGCAGCCGCCGCCGCAACGCTGCGGACCCGCGCCGTCACGCTAGACACCGAAACCAATGAAGAGGCAGATGCAATCGGGCGGCGCACCGTTTTTGATTTGACGGACGATGAATCTTCCGAGGCGATCGATCTCCCGGCGGGAAGCGATGCGGAAAGTGAGGAAGATGATCGCGCCCGCCACCGCCGCCGGCTTCGCGAAATGGCCCGGCTGGCCGAGGCACTCGAAGGCCACGAGGATGCCAAGCTTGCGGGTGTCACGAAGCTGGCTTCGTCCTTACTCAACGATGGCTACCAACCGATTATTTTTTGCCGCTTTGTCCACACCGCGGAGTATGTGGCAAAGGCGCTCCGCGAAAGCCGCGCCATACCCAAAGGAACCGAGATCGTTGCTGTGACCGGCCAACTCGCGCCCGCTGAACGAGAAGAGCGCGTAGGCCGGATGGCGGATTTCCCTCGCCGGGTGCTGGTTGCGACGGACTGCTTAAGCGAAGGAATCAACCTGCAGCGTGATTTCAATGCGGTCATTCACTATGACCTCTCCTGGAACCCGACCCGTCACGAACAGCGCGAGGGTCGTGTGGACCGCTTCGGACAGCCGAGCCCAAAAGTGCGGGTCGTGACCTACTACGGCGAGGATAACGGAGTCGACCGTATCATCCTTCGCGTGTTGCTGAAAAAGCATAAAGCGATCCGGGCGGCCACCGGCGTTTCCGTTCCGGTGCCGGCCCGTGCGGAGGAGTTGGTCGAGGCGATTTTTGAAGACGTCCTGATGCGGCGCCGCCCCAAAGATAACCGCCAAATGCTTCTCGATTTCGGCGGCGCGGAGGAACCCGAGGGCAGCCCGGCGCGTGCAGTTCACGACGAGTGGGAGCGCGCCGCCGAACGCGAAAAGAGATCCTACCGCGAGCAGCGGATGTTCGCCCAGGAGACGTTCAAGTTCGCGGATGTCGCGCAGGAGATCGAAGCTGTCCGGTCGGCAATTGGTTCCGGCGTGGACGTGGCGGAGTTCGTGCATGCTGCTCTGCGGCACTGGAAGGCTTCGCTGTCCGAGGTTGGCGCCGGGAGCCGCGCGCGATTGCAGGTGAACCTCGGGGACGTGTCGCGTACGATTCGAGACGCCCTTCCGGTCAACGGAGCTGAATTCACTGCCCGGTTCGATCTGCCCGTTCAGCCCGGGGAACTCTACCTTCATCGAACCCACCCGCTGGTGGAAGCGTTAGCTACGGGGATTCTCGACGCGTCGCTCGACGCAAAGAGCGGAGACGGAGCCGCACGTTGCGGAGTAACGCGTACTCGGTCCGTCGAGCGAAGAACAACATTGCTCCTGTTGCGATTCCGCTATCACATCGAAACCCAAACCCGAACCAGGGAGGGCACGCAATCCCGGCAACTGCTCGCCGAGGATTGCCAGGTGCTGGCGTTCGCGGGGTCGCCGCAGAATCCACAATGGCTCTCCCAGGAGCGGGCCGAGGCCCTGTTCGACGCCGTGCCGGACGCGAACTTCGCGCCCGAGCTCCAACGAGACGCTCTCGAACGCGTGCTGCAAGGCATACCCGAAATCTCACCACATCTGGAGCGGGCCGCTCGTGACCGTGCGAAAGAACTTCTTGCGGCGCATGCGCGGGTGCGGTCGGCAACGCGCCTCCGTGGCGTATCCCAGAAAGTTGAGCCGCAGTTGCCGCCTGACGTTCTCGGTGTTTACGTTTTTCTGCCGGTTCCGGCTGGAGGGCCCGCCGCATGAGCGCCAGTCCGCTATCCGCGTACACGACCATCCGGACGGAGGGCGCGTTGCTGCCCGCCGATATTCTCGCTCGCATCGCATCCGGCGACACGGCGCTCGGAGGGTTGGATCCGGCATCTTACCATCTCGATCCCACGGAAAAGCTCGGCGAGGCCACAAATCGCGCCTGGAACCGGCTGCAGGCGCGCTGGGCTACGTTCCAATCGGAGCGCGCCAGGCTGGCTCCAACGGATACGGGGACCAGCATCACCCGGGAACGTTGGTTGCTGCCGCTGTTTGAGGAGTTGAAATTCGGCCGGCTCCAACTTGCGGCCAAGATTGAGATCGATGGCAAATCGTACGCCGTAAGTCACTCCTGGCAGCATGTGCCCTTCCACCTGGTGGGCTGCCAGGTGGACCTCGACCGGCGCGTGGGCGTGGCGGGCGCGCAACGATCCAGCCCTCATAGTCTGTTGCAGGAGCTGCTGAACCGGAGTTCCGATCGCCTGTGGGGGATCGTTTCCAACGGCCTGCGCCTGCGGCTGTTGCGCGACAACATCAGCCTGACCCGCCAGGCCTACGTTGAGTTCGACCTCGAAGCGATGATGGCGGGCGAGGCCTATCCGGATTTCGTCCTGCTCTGGCTCTTGCTGCACCAGTCCCGATTTGAGGCCGAGCGCCCGGAGCAGTGCCAGCTAGAGAAGTGGTCGCAAGCGGCCCGCACCGAGGGCGTCCGTGTGCTCGACGGCCTTCGAGATGGAGTCCAGCGGGCCATCGAACACCTGGGCCAGGGCTTCCTCGCGCACCCGGCCAACGTGTCCTTGAGGGAGAGCCTGCGCTCGGGTGCGCTGGACAAACAGGACTACTACCGCCAGATCCTGCGCCTGGTCTACCGGCTGCTCTTCCTGTTTGTGGCCGACGACCGCGATCTCTTGTTGGTTCCCACCGCCGATCCGGCCGCGCAGAAGCGATACCGCGATTTCTACGCTACGACGCGTTTGCGCCGGCTGGCGACCACTCGTGCCGGTTCCAGGCACCACGACCTCTATTCCGGGCTGAAGCTCGTGATGGATAAACTCTGCGGCGATGGTTGCCCCGAACTCGCGCTTCCCGCTCTCGGCAGCTTTTTGTTCTCACCGCGGGCGCTGCCGGACCTGAATGGTTGCGATCTTTCCAATCTGCATCTTTTGGAAACCATCCGGTCACTGGCGGTCACCCAAACCGGCCAAAGCCGGCGCGTGGTGGATTACAAGAACCTGGGCGCGGAGGAACTCGGCAGCGTCTACGAATCGCTGCTGGAACTGCATCCGGACCTGGATGCCGAGGCCGCTACATTTGAACTGAAGATCGCCGCCGGCAGTGAGCGCAAAAAAACCGGCAGCTATTACACGCCCACCAGCCTGATCTCCTGCCTGCTCGATTCCACGCTTGACCCGGTGCTCGACGAGGCTGCAAAACAGGCGGAGCCGGAGACCGCGATCCTCAAACTGAAGGTGGTCGACCCGGCCTGCGGCAGCGGGCATTTTCTGATCGCCGCCGCACACCGCATCGCCAAACGGCTGGCCGGCGTTCGGACGGGTGAGGAGGAACCGCCGCCGGAGGCGCAACGCAAGGCGCTCCGCGATGTGATCGGGCATTGCATATACGGCGTCGATCTCAACCCGATGGCCGTCGAACTGTGCAAGGTGTCCCTCTGGATGGAGGCGCTCGATCCCGGAAAGCCGCTTTCGTTCCTGGAACATCGCATCCAGTGCGGCAACAGTCTGCTGGGCGCGACGCCCGCGCTCCTCGCGCGAGGCATTCCCGACGAGGCGTTCACGCCAATCGAGGGGGATGACAAGGAGATCTGCAAAGCTTTCAAGCGGATTAATAAAGACGAGCGCAACAAGCAGATGCGCCTCTTCGCCGCTACGACGGAGCCTTGGCAGCAACTCGGCAATTTCGCCGCCAGCCTGATGAATCTGGACACCGTCGGCGACGACTCCATCGAGGCTATCCGCGAGAAGGAGCGGATGTACGAGGAGGCTATCCGTTCAGGCGGCTACCTTGATGGCTGCTTCTGGGCCGACACCTGGTGCGCGGCGTTCGTGTGGAAGAAGACGCGCGAATTTGGCTATCCCATAACGGAAGAGGTATTCCGCCGCATCGAAAAGAACCCGCATGCGTGCGAGCCGTGGATGCGGCACGAAATTCAACGTCTAGCTAAGGAGTATCGGTTCTTCCACTGGCACCTGGCTTTCCCCGATGTGTTCAAAGTAGCTCTCACCGGAGAGCGGGCGGAGAACCCGCAGACAGGCTGGAATGCGGGATTCGATGTGGTACTCGGCAACCCGCCCTGGGACACCTTGAGCCCAGATGCTAAGGAGTTTTTCTCCAACCTCGATCCACAAGTCCGTTTTCTGGCGCCCGCAGAACAGGAAGCCAGAATCGGGGAGTTGCTTCAGAGCCCCTCAGTGTCAGCCGAATGGAACACATGGTGCCGGTATCTATACGCAGTCGTTCTGTTTATCAAGCAGAGCGGCCGCTACACCCTCTTCGCCCCTGGAAACCTCGGCAAGGGCGATTTCAATGTCTATCGGATGTTCGTGGAGGCGGCTCTGCGAGTGGCTTCCAGGAACGGGCGAGTTGGGCAAGTGGTGCCTGAAGGCTTCTACAACGGTGCGAACTGCATGGCCATACGCAAGTGGATCTTCGAGCGTTGCTCACTGTCGAAGCTCGTGGCCTTTGAGAACGCAAAGGAGGTCTGGTTCGATGGCATAGACAGCAGAACAAAATTCGTAGTTTACGCGCTCTGGAATCAGGGTTCGACCCATGAGTTTCCTGCAGCATTCAACGTTCGCACGCCAGCGCGCCTCGCGGCGGTCAATGCAGGTAGCACACTATCTCTTCCTGTTTCGCTTGTTGCCGAGTTCTCTCCGGATGCATTGGCCATCATGGAGTTCGACAGTCAGTTTGAGATAGACGTCGCGCGAAAAATGTATTCGCGACACCCGAAATTCGGTGATGACACGGCCGGCCCTCCGACTCGGACCTACATGCGCGAAATCGATATGGGCAACGACCGAGACTTGTTCTCAGACGATCCCGCTGGAATGCCCGTGTACGAGGGCCGAATGGTGGGCATCTTTGACCACCGAGCGAAAGGCTATAGTTCAGGACGCGGGCGTGCCGCCGAGTGGATCGCGTTTGAGTTCAACGACCAGCGTAAGAGCATCTGCCCACAATGGCGGATCGAAGTGTCACGGCTTCCGAACAAACTCAGGGCTAGAGTCCGGCGGCATCGCATTGGATTCTGTGATGTGGCTAGTCCGACCAACGAGAGATCATTGGTGGCGGCGCTCGTTCCGCCCGAAACCGTATGCGGGGACAAGGTCCCTACCATCACCTTCCCGGATGAGTTCGAGTGGGCTCATTTGCTTTGGCTTGCCGTGGCTAATTCTTTCTCAATTGACTTCATAGTGAGAAAGAAGGTCAGCCTGAAGATGTCCTACACGATTCTCGACAGCCTGCCGTTTCCTCGGATCCCAGTGCCCGAAGACCCGGCGATTCGGAGAATCGTCGAACTCGCCTTGCGGCTCACTTGCACCAGCGCCGAGATGAACTCGTACTGGAATCTGATTGCCGGGCTTGGGGCGATCGCGTCTGTTCAACCGATTGACGCGGGAGCATTGCCTCCGGGGCTCGTCCTTGAGTCAGAACGGCACCTCGCGCTGGCGGAAATCGAGGTCCTCGTCGCTCGTTCTCTGTACGGGCTCACCCGCGAGGAACTGTCCTACATCCTCGCTACTTTCCCGATTGTCCGCCGGAAGGACGAAGCGGCTTATGGCGAGTACCGCACCAAGCGCGTAATCCTGGAGATCTACGACGCCATGGCCGAAGCCGAACGCACTGGTGCCCCGTATCAGACCCGCCTCGACCCGCCGCCCGCCGACCCACGTTGTTGCCATCCGCCGCAGCACGAGCCCAAAGGAGCCTCGGTGTGAGCGACCGTTACGAATTCAATTCCAGAGATCGGGCACTTTTGCAGGCGGCCGCGACCTTGCTCAAGAAGGTCGCAGAAGCGGCCACAACGCGCCCAGCTCAACTGGTCAGCGTTGCCAAGTTGCAGCACGTCCTCTCAGCTTTGCCGAAACCCACGTCAGGCTTGAAGGTCTCGGTATCGGTGGCAAGCCCGCGAGGGAAGTTCGGTGACATCGAAACCATGCACTGGTGGGAGGTTGGCGTCGAGGAAGATCGACTCAGCATTACAAGCGGTGGGCATTACTACGACCCGAGCACCGGGGGCGACACGTTCACGACGATGACCTGGGAGGCCATACCGGAAGAGCCAGCGGAATTCAGTGACTATCGGGGTTCGCTCTGGATGGTGCCGGATGTCCGCTCCTTCCCGGAAGGGGTCGCGAGCATTGACTTCAACTCGGGTGTCTACTCTGTCGAGATCACAGATGATGACAATCCTCTGCTCGAAGAAGGCGACGATTCCGAAGAGGAGGAGATCGAGGACGACGAGGAAGAGGCCGGCGATGATGCGGATGTCGACGAGGCCGACGAGGAGGAATCGGAGCACTGGTCCATACACCCGGTGGACGCGGTCGAGAAGAAGTTGGCCGCAATAGTCAATTCGGATCAGGTGGACGCGAACGAGCCCGTGTACGCTTATGGCGCCCAGAACTGCGACTTCTGCGGCTGCGCGCTCGACGGGCGTGGACTCTACGTCGACGGTCGGCTCCATGGCCGCCTGATGTGGGGCAACATGTGCGCCGCGTGCTTCGGCAGGTGCGGCCAGGGGATTGGCTGGGGCATCGGACAGCTCTTCGCTCGCCAGCCTGATGGCAAATGGCGCATGGTCGCCGGTTGGTGATCCTCAGATGCCGGTGCCTAACGTTCTCAAGCTCTACCGCATCGGTCACGTAGAAACCCTGCCGACGCTCCTCACACGGGGCGGACTGCACGCTCCGAACTTTACTCCGCACGATGGGCTGCCCTACCGGATCATCCACAGTGTGAGCGTCCAGGCGACGCGCCACGACCGCCCGATCTGGTGCGGTCCGAGAGGCACCTGCCATGATTACGTGCCGTTCTATTTCGGCCCGCTCTCGGTGATGTTGTTGAATCTGAAGACGGGCCGGGTGGAAGGCTATAACGAAGGACAGGTGCCTTTGGTGTATTTGACGACAACGCTTCAGGCCGTGCAGGAGGCTGGTTGCCGGTTTGTGTTCTCGGACGGGCACGGGCTGGCGAGGTTCACCAACTGGTACGAAGACCGTAAGCGTCAGGGCCACCCATCTGGTCACGCGGCGGGGCCCGTGTTGAACTGGGAAGGTGAGCGAAGAACAGGAGCGAAGGCCACGGCGGCGCCGGAGCCAGGCGGAGGTCGAACCACTCCTCATCGAATTGCGAGACTGCCGGATGAGCCGGGCCGCGTTCTGCCAGCAGCATGGCCTGGCCTTGTCGACCCTAGCGCGGTACCCGAGGCGGCAGCGGGAGCAGAGTGAAGGCGTCAGTTCCAGCCGGTGGTTGGCCGTGGAGGTGTGTCCACCACGTCCCTCGGCCAGCGGCCTGGCGGTAGTGCTCAGCAGCGGCCGGCGGATCGAAGTTGGGCGGGGCTTTGATGCGAAGACCCTGGAGCAGTTGGTCAGTCTGCTGGAGCCCGCCTGATCATGTTCGGCTGGGGTCCGGCCACGCGCATCTATCTGGCGGCGGGGGCCACCGACCTGCGCAAGAGCTTCGAGGGGCTTTACGGACTGGCGCGCGACCGGTTGCAGTGCGAGCCGCTGAGCGGGCATCTATTCGTGTTTGCCAACGCGCGGCGCACACGGCTGAAGATCCTGTTCCGGGACGGGAGCGGGCTGTGGGTGTGCGCGAAGCGGCTGGAGAAGGGGCGCTTCCGTTGGCCCGAGGCCAGCCGGGAACAGCCGAAGGCGGTCCTGAGCCAGGAGGAGCTGGGGATGCTATTGGGTGGAGTGGATCTGACACAGGCTCGGCGCCGGCGTTGGTACCGGTCACTTACTACAGACGAAACAAATAGTGAATTAGTTACTTGCCAATGAGAACATTTTAGGTTATATTTATCTTTACCGAGAGCGGCGCGCCCTCCAACCCGCTGGCCGAAGCCGAAGCCACGATCGTTCCACTCACGCAGGAACTGGAGTGGGCCCGGCTGAAGATCCAGGTTCTGGAAGCAAAGGTACGATTGCAGCGAATTCAGCAGTATGGTCCGGCGAGCGAGAAGCTGAGTCACCTGCAACTGGAACTGCTGGAAGGCGAACCCGGGGTGAGCCGCGCCGAGGTTGAGGCGGAGAGCCAACGCGGGCCGCTGCCCGCGCCCGCCCGCTCGCAGCCGAAGCGGAATGGCCGGCCCCATCCGGGCCGCCAGCCACTGCCGACCGACCTGAAGCGGGTGGAGAAGGTGATCGCCTGCACGCCCGAGCAATGCACCTGTCCGGCTTGCGGGAAACCAACCACGGTCATCGGCTACGACGAGAGCGAGCAACTGGATGTGGAGCCGGCACGATATTTCGTGCTGGTGACCCGGCGCGAGAAGCGGGCTTGCCCCTCCTGGGATTAAGGCGGGGTGGCTGCGGCGCCGTTGCCGGCGCGCATCATTGAGAAGGGCCTGGTGAGCGACCGGGTGGTGATCGACACGGTGGTATCCAAGTACTGCGACCACCTCCCGCTCTACCGGCAGAGTGTAATTCTGGAGCGGGAGGCAGGGCCGCAGATCAGCCGGGCGACGCTCGACGGCTGGGTGATGCGGGTGGGCGAGTTACTCCTGCCGATGTCGGAGGCGATGCGCCGAGAGTTACTCAACGGAACTTACATCCCGGCGGATGAAACCACGGTGGATGTGCAGATGCACGACCGGCGGGGACACAACCAGCAGGCTTATCTCTGGCAGTACGGTACCCCGGCGGGCCTCGTCGTATTCGACTTCCAACTCGGCCGCAGCCGGGACGGGCCGAGGCAATTTCTGGGACAGTTCGAGGGGCTTCTCCAAACCGACGGCTCTGCCGCCTATAACCACGTGGGCGGACCAAAGCTCGTGCATGCGGGCTGTTGGGCCCACGCTCGGCGTGGCTTTGTCGACGCCGTGAAACTGCACCCTGGCGACCAGGCGGCGGTGCGCATTGTGGAGCAGATCGACGACTTGTTCGCCATTGACGCCGAAGCCCGCGCGCCAAACCTGGATCTGGCTGCCCGCGACGTGCTGCGCCAGGAGCGGGCCCGGCCGTTGCTGGAAGTCATCCGCGGCCAGATCGAGACCGCCCGAGCAGCCGTGCTGCCGGCCAGCGCACTGGGCGAAGCGGTGAAGTACACGTTGACGTTCTGGAAGCGGCTGACGCGTTTCCTGGAATATCCAGAGCTGGAATTGAGCACGAACCTCACCGAGAACTCCATGCGGGGAATCGCCCTCGGACGGAAAAACTGGATCCACTTGGGCAGCCCCCGGGCCGGAGCCAAGGTGGCGGCCATCCTATCCCTGTTTGAGAGCTACCGCCGCCTGAACATCCCGATCCGCGACTACCTGGGGGCGGTGCTGCCCGGCCTAGCCCGGACCTCCATCCAGCGGCTTGCCGAACTCACCCCCACAGCCTGGGCCACCCCGAACCCGTAACGGCAACGGGGGCGCTGGTCAAGATGTAGGTCGCCTGACGCTTACACTCCAGTCGCATCGACTCTCGGCAGCTTCGCCTCGGACTTCAGTATGCGGCAGGCGGGGAACTGGTCTTTCGCCACGGCCAAGGGAAGTGTGCCGGCAACCCTGGTGGAATCAGAAAGATATGTGCGGAACTGGTCCTTCGGCGAGCGCACCAGTAGTGTACCCATAAGCCCTAGGAAATCAGTGCCTTGCGCTCCGAGCTGGTCTTTCGCCAGGTCCCAGGGGAGTTGGCTCAACGGCTTGGGCAAACGCAGCGGTTCTGGCAGCCGTGGTTGCGCGCTCCGCCGCTGGATCCGGTAGGCCGTGGCGTAATCCGGATTCGCGGCGCGCCACCTGGCTTGAGTCCTCTTCCGCCGTGCGGCTTGGCACGGCGGCTGGCGGCAGGCGTGTTGACGGTCTCCCATTCGTGCATCCGGCCGGAACCACCGGCGGCAACTCGAGCACGGTTTCTTTCAGGCCTCGGGCATCGTGTTCCATCTTCACCGCCCTGGGCCCGCCCCGGCGGTTCAGATCAAGCGGCCTGGGTCACTTCTGGGAAGCAGAGGCGGGTCAGTTCTCGCGAGCGCCGAAGTCATCGCTCCCCCAATTCGCGCAAAAGCTCTCCCGTCCCTGGCTGCCGCTCCATTTGCCGCACTTCCGAGTCCCACACCGCGGAGCCGGACGGCTGACTCAGCAGCCAGGCCCGGAAGCGCTGCCAGTTCTCAACGTTGGGATGGATAGGCCGAACCTGGTCAATCTCAAGCATGTTGGCGACGTTCGGCACGAGGTATCTCCGTGCTCTCCGGCGCTTCATTTGCCAATCTCCAAATCCAAGTTCAGCATCCTCAAGCATTTAATCAACTGGAGCCGCGAGTCGCGCTCTACCAGCAAGAGCGGATGGGACTTTTTCTGCTTGAACCTGTCCTGTACCAGCAGGCCGTCCCGCGCGATGATGGCCTGCGCCTCGCGCAGCCGGTCGAAGGCTTCCGCCGCCTGGTGCAACAGCAAAAGTCCGGCTCGATCCTCAATCGCGTACTCCGAGACGATGGCCGAGTACCACTTCCGCGCTTCCGGCGACAGCCTTCTAGGGGCCAGCGTTTTTTTCATATACTCTTACGACCTTTCCACGCGGAGAGGTTCCGAGCGCGTTTGGCAAGTTAAGTGCCAAACTTTGTCCCTCCCCCCCTCGGTTGCAGTGGCGCAGCTCGTCGCACTCATCGCGCTTCACCCCTGGCCTCCCGCGCTGTCGTCTCGTCAGGCCGCCGCGCACTCTCAAGCCTTCCCTGCCGCGCCAGGTCCCGCCGCCTGTAGCAGTTGGGACTGGCCTCCGGCTGAAGCATCGGCTGTCCCGCCGGGGACGCCGCCGGCGTCGGTGCCAAACCGGACAGGTGGCCAAAGTGCTTCCGAAGCTGCCGCGCCTTCTTGCTCATCGCGCCACCCTCGCTACCGCCGCCAGGAGCCACGCGCTCAGTAGCGTGATGACGGCCAGGTAGAGCACGATGCACACAATATGCTTCATTGGACAACCTCCGTTTCCCCGCCGCCGGACAAGAACTCTTTCGTTAACTCCTCCCGCCGCGCGGCGTCCTCTTCGGTTACATGCACCCCCCGGTCCCCGAGCCGGAGTATTCGGTTCAGCGCCTCGATGTCGTTCCGCGATGGGTTGCGTTGCCATGTGCAGTCGATGACAACCCGATCTCCGGCGCGGGTGATAACCAGCTTGGCCTGGTTGCCGGAAGGAAGGTGCAGAGTTATCGAGAGTCTCCTGAGACGGTTGAGACTCTCAAGAATCTCTGTCCACGGGGGGTATCCCGGTATTCTGATACTCTTGATACTCTTGATACTCTTGAGACGGTTATCTTAGTGATAATAAACGGTAGGCCACTTGGGGAAATTCCAAGAGTCTCAAGCGTCTCAGCGGATGGGGACACCCCCCCGAGGCGAAGAGTCTCAACCGTCTCAGCCACGGTCACCCCCCGTCAAGACATATTGGCCATACCCGCTGCGCCGCACCGCGCCAGCGTGGGACATGATGCTCAAGGTGCGGAACACCGCCGCCCTGGACATGCCGGTCTGCATCATTGCGTCCCGCGGACTGAAGCTCTTGCCGTGGAAGATGGAGCGGAGGTTCTGCACCACGGGGTAGATCGGCGCGAAGGGTGCTTCTTCGACAAGCTCGTAATCTAAGGTCGCCGGCCGAAAGCGGAGAACCAATTCAGTCCCTGCGCAATTCCGTCCGCGCACTTGAATCAACCTCTCTGGCGCATTGGCCGCGAGTTCCCGGTAACGGGAAATGTGGATCTCACCCTCCGTGCTTGCTCCGACACTAAAACTGCCTGCCGCCGATTCGCTCCAGTCCAACCCGGCGTGACCCCGGCTGCGATGGTGAATCAGCAGGATTAGGCAGTTAGTCCGCTTGGCTAAGTCATCGAGGAGGGTTAGCTCCCGCCGCTCCGTCAGCACTAGGTCACACCCGCTTCCGCGTGGCGCGCGCAGCGCGCTTAGAGAGTCGAGCACCACCAGGCCGACGCCGCGCTCCTGGATTTGCGCCTCCAGGAAGGCCACGAACTCAGGTCCGATCTGGAACCGAGGGTCCGAGAGGACGAAGAACTTATCTGGGTTGGCCTGGATTGGCGATTTCTCCAGTATACCCAAGACTGCACCAAGCCCCCGTGGATCATCGTTTTCGACGACCAGAACCCCTCGATGCTCAGAGTCAGGCGTCCGGAAGTAGTCAAATAGCGGCTTGCTTGCCTGGTAACTTAGAGCGAGTTCCGCCGCCAACAGCGACTTACCCACCTTGTGATGGCCGATAACGCACCAGGTCCCAGGTCCTGTGAGGAAACCCTCGAACCAGGGTTTCGGCTGCGGTAGCTTCAGTTTGGCAAGCTCGGGAACCGTATAAACGTGCGGCGGGTCCGGCTTCTTCTTCGCCTTCGGCGCGTCCGGCGGGGGTTGCGCGGCGCGCATGTCGCGGAAGGCTTCTTCGGACGGGTCAGGCCGCGGTTGCATTTTGCGCCTCCGCTGTCAGGTACCCGAGGATCAGCTTCTCCAGTCGCTCCTGCCGCCGGCGTCCGGCGGCCACCAGCGCCGCCGCCAGGCGCGCGTCGCGCCGCCGCCACTCGCGGTAGGTGCTCAGGCAGCCGCTCTCGGATCGCAAGGACTGCAAGAGCCGCGTGAAGGTGCCGCGTCGCTCGTCGCAGGCGTCGAGCTGCTCCAGCACTTGCTCCGCGAGGATGGCCGCGATGTCGCCGAACAGCCGCGCTTGCGGCAAGTCGCGCGCATCGGCGCGGCGCTGCTCCAGCCAGGCCGCGCGCTTCGCCGGCGTCCAGGTACGCTCCGGCAACAGTCCCCGCCGGCGAAGTTCCGCGAGCAGGTCATCGCGCCGGCAGCCGCGCCAGCAGGTCAGCAACACGGCGCTCCGGCCTTGCTTCAGTTCGAAGCGGTTGGTGCCGCCGCAAACCGGACACGAGCCGCGCCAGCCGGAGCCGGCGCGCTTGAGGCCAAGCTCGCGTGCGATAGTCGCGGCGGTCACGCGCCCGGCCCCTTGCCGTTCAGCAGCCTCAGCAGCGCAGCTTTCGGCACCAGCAGCCTTTTGCCGATCCGGACGACCGGAACCTCGCCGGTCGCCGCCGCCTTGTAGATGGTGTTTCGTCCGACGCCCAGGAGCCGCGCCGCGTCGGGCCACAAGTTGATGGTGGCCCGTGTGCTTTCCCCTACGCTCGGGTTGATTTGTTTCATGTTTTCGAATATAATCCAATTTATGGATTATCGAGACATCGAAACTAAACCGATAAACGGACCGCGCTGCCGATGGTGCGGCTTGCTGGCCGTGCATAGGACGCAGATGGACTGCATCAGCGCGCTGCGCGATCAGGCCGCCTACGTGCCCGAGCCGCTCTCATTGCGGACGAAAGGTGGCACGGCCTCGCCGGAGCGGGAGGTCGTGCTCTCGGAGCACCTGGCAGGGGAGGCCCGGCAGGATCCCGGCGTGCTCAACTTCCGCCAGGCCGCGCTCCAGAACAAGCTCCTGCCGCCGGACCCCCAGGCCATCGCGGACTGGATCGAGGCGCTGAAGGCCAAGGAACGCGGTCCCAGACACAGCGTCGTCGTGCAGGTGCCCCGTGGCAAATCGCCGCGCGAGATCCCACGCTTTGGACGGATCATCAAGATGGAACGCCCCGCCCTCAGCTATCCCGGCCCCGATGGATACGTAACCCACACAAGCATCGCCTACGCGGGCGTGCTGGATCGTCTGCGGGGGCTGTGCGATTCGCTCGCCCGGCGCTATCGCTGGCACCCGGCGGAAGCCGCAGCCTTCGTTCTGACCGACTGGACGCCCATCGTGCGGCAGATTTCCATCCGGCTTGACTTGAACGTCATCAGTCCGGTATTAAACCGGATTCTGATCTCTGTCGATCCCGCCGTCTCGCCGCAGGAGCTTGCCGCGCGTTATCGCACTGTCCGCCGCGAAGCCACCGGGCAAGTGCGGGAGCCGAGCGCGAAGCGGATCCGCCTCGCTGCGTTCTGTGTCTCCCGCCCGCCGGAAACCTACGCCGAGATGATGAAGGCGTGGAACCGGGCGCACCCGAAGGACAAGTACACGGCGCACTCGAACTTTGGCCGCGACGCCGCAATCGCGGTCCGGGCCGTTTTCGGAATAGATTTGAAAGGCCGGAGAAAAAAATGAAGGGGCACATAGTGAAGCGTTCCGAGGGTTCCTACTCCGTGGTCCTCGAACTGGGGAAAGATCCGCAGACAGGAAGACGACTCCAAAAGTGGGTCACGATTCGCGGGAACAAGCGGGCCGCCGAGCGCGAGCTCGCCCGCCGCCTCGCCGAGATTCATTCTGGTGGCTTCGTGGATCCCGGCAAGATCACCGTCGCCGAGTTTCTGGAGTCGTGGCTCACGCGCTACGCGGAGCCGAACGTCTCGCCGGCCACGGCGCAACGTTATCGGTCCATCGTGGCGCATCACCTTGCACCCGCTCTCGGCAGCCTGCCCCTTGCCCGCCTGACGCCGCTCCATATTCAGGCCATGCTCGGGGCTTCCCTGAAGGACGGCGCACGAAAAGACGGGCGCGAGGGGCGGCTTTCCCCGCAGTCCGTTCTACACCACCACCGCGTGCTCAGTGAAGCACTGGGGCAGGCCGTGAGGTGGCAACTGCTCGCCCGCAATCCGTGTGACGCCGTGGAGCCGCCGCGCGTCGTGCCCAAGGAGGCCCGGGCGCTGGATGAAGCAGAAACGAGTTGGCTCCTCGACTGCGCCCTCGGGACGCGCCTCTACGTGCCTATTTTGCTGGCCGTCTGCGGGGGGCTGCGGCGCGGCGAGATCCTCGCATTGCGCTGGCAAGATGCCGACCTGGCGGCAGGCACGTTGCGCGTCTGGCGCTCTCTTGAAGAAACACGAGGAGGGGTCCGCTTCAAGGAACCCAAGGCCAAGCGGAGCCGCTCTCTGGCGCTCGCTCCGCTGGTAGTGGAAGCTCTCCGCGGCCTCCAGCAGGATCAGGCCCGCCGGAAAGAGGCCCTCGGCAATGACTACCAGGCCGGTGATCTCATCTGTTGCCGCGATGACGGTTCGGTTTGGGTTCCCTCGGCTTTCACCAGCGCCTACCGTGCTCTGCTGCGCCGCCGGAACTTGAAGGGGCCGAACTTCCACGCCTTGCGCCACAGCCACGCCTCACAGCTTCTCAAGGCCGGTGTGGACATCAAGGTGGTCCAGGAGCGGTTGGGACACGCCCGCGCCGGGTTCACCTACAGCGTCTACGCGCACATCTTGCCCGGCCAGGACCGGGAGGCCGCACAGCGCCAGGAAGAGGCGCTGCGCAAGGCCGGGGAGCGCCGTCCGGTTGCCCGGGCCTGAACGCGGCGTTAGCAAACGGGTAGCAAAACGCCTATAATTTCGGAGTCAAGCCCCCTGACGCGGCTTCCGTTTTTCGCTGCATCTTATTGATTGTGAAGATTTGGCGGAGAGGGGGGGATTCGAACCCCCGGTGGAGGTTTAGGCCCCCACGACGGTTTAGCAAACCGCTGCTTTCGACCACTCAGCCACCTCTCCGCGGCTCTGGTGGGTCGCTTCCGATCCTAGCATAACCCGCCGGCCCGGAACAGCCTCCACTGGCCGAAAAATCTCCCCCCTACAACCCGGTCTCCATGGGCATCGCCAGGGGCGGCTCGATCAGGAAGTCCAGCCCGGACATCTTTGCGACGGCCTCACGCACCGCCTGCTCGGAACTGGGTTCCACCGTAATCACGAACGGCACGGCTTTCTTATCTTCGCAAGGAAGCTGCAACACGGCGTCCAGGCTGATGTGCTTCTCCGCCAGGATCCCCGCCAGCGCCGCGATGATGCCCGGACGGTCCACCACCCGGAAGCGCAGGTAGTACGCGCGCGTTTGACGCGTGACCGGGATCGGATCGTACTCGCCGAGCCGCTCGTGAGCGAAAGGCGAAACGCGCTCCGGGTTGCCGTAGCGGATCTCCCGCGCCACCCGCATGAGGTCGCTGACTACGGCCACGCCGGTCGGACGGGGTCCGGCGCCGCGGCCGTAGTAGAAGGTGTCCTCCCCATAGTGGCCCTTGACCCAGACGGCGTTGTAGGAGCCGCGCACACTGGCCAGAATCGTGGACTGCGGGATCAGGGCCGGGCGCACGGAGAGCACCAGCCCGGCCCGGGTCAGCCGCGCCGCGGCCAGCAGGCGGATCGTGTGGCCGAGCCGGTGCGCGTACTGAAAGTCCATCTGGGAGATGCGGCGGATGCCCTCGGTGTAGATGTCCGAGGGCGTGATGCGCTCGCCGAAGGCCAGGGCGGAGAGGATGGCCAGCTTGGACCGGGCGTCGAACCCGTCGATGTCCGCGCTCGGATCCGCCTCGGCGTAACCCAGACGCTGGGCCTCCGCCAGCACGGCCTCCAGAGCCTCGCCGCGCTTCTCCATCTCGGTGAGGATGAAATTGCTGGTCCCGTTCAGGATGCCGTAGAGCGCCTCCACGCGGTCGCCCGAGATGCCCTCGCGCAGCACGGCGTGGATGGGAATGCCGCCGGCGACGCTGGCCTCCATTGCCACGTTGACGCCGGCCTGTATCGCCTTATCCCACAGGTCAGGACCGTGCAGCCCCATCAGTTCCTTGTTGGCGGTGACGACGGACTTGCCGTGGCCGATGGCCGTCTCCAGAATCTCCCGGGCGACGGTGGTTCCGCCGACCAGTTCCGCCACGATGTCCACGCCGGGGTGGGTGGTGACACGCCGCCAGTCGAGAGTCCTTTCCACGGCGCCGAGCGCTTCGGGCAGCGTCCTGGTGTCCGCGTCCAGGCTCGAAACGATCTTCACGCACAGCCGGAACCCGAGCTTGAGCGTGATCTGTCCGGCGTTCTCGGCAAGGATCGTGAGCGTGCCCGAGCCGACGTTGCCAAGCCCTACGATTCCGACCCCTACGTCTTCCATAAGACGTAATCATACCAGGGGTCCGCCGCCGGCCCGCCGTCCGTGCGCCGCGCGGGGCTTGTGCTAATCTGAAGCGACTACAGACGCCGGTTCCCATGACACGGGGCCGCGGGTGGTCGCAGCTCATGAGCGCCTCGGTGGTCGAACGAGTGGAGGAGTGACAAGGATGCCGGCAGGGCTCTTGGGAATTGAAGATCTCTCGCGCGAGGAGATCGAAGCCATCCTGAATCGCGCCAAGGACTACCAGCCGGTGCAGGACCACTTCAAGCGGCTGGACATCCTGAAGGGGCGCATGATCGTCAACCTGTTCTTCGAGGCGTCCACGCGCACCCGCACCAGCTTCGAGATCGCCGCCAAGCGGCTGGGGGCGGATGCCGTCTCGATCACCGCCTCGGGTTCCAGCGTCAGCAAGGGCGAGTCGCTGGTGGACACCCTGAACACGCTGGCGGCCATGCGGCCGAGCGCCATCGTCATGCGTCACTCGGCTTCGGGCGCGCCCCATTTCCTGGCGCGCCACCTGCCCATCCCCATCATCAACGCGGGCGATGGAACGCACGAGCATCCGACCCAGGCGCTGCTGGACGCGCGGACCATTCTGGACCTGCGCCCCTCGCTCGAAGGGCTGCGGGTGGCGATCATCGGCGATATCGTCCACAGCCGCGTGGCGCGCTCCAACATCTACCTGCTGTCCAAGTTCGGGGTGGACATCGTGCTGTGCGGGCCGGCCCCGCTGCTGCCGCCGGAACTGGCGAGGATCGCGCCGGGCGTGCGCATCACCTACGACATTCGGGAGGCCATCCGCGACGCCGACGTCATCATGATGCTGCGCGTTCAACTGGAGCGCCAGCATGAGGCGGCGTTCCCCGCCGGGGAGTACTTTCATTTCTTCGGCCTGCGGAACGAGCACCTGGGGTTGGCCCGGCCCGGCGCCATTGTCATGCATCCCGGTCCCATCAACCGCGGCCGCGAGATTGCTTCCGAGGTCGCCGACTCGCAGGTTTCGGCGATCCTGAACCAGGTGGAGAACGGCGTCGCCGTGCGCATGGCGGTGCTGGAACGGATTCTGGGGTGACTATGCCGGGACTTCTTATCAAGCACGGACGAGTGATCGATCCCGCCAGCGGCCGCGACGAGAGGGCCGATGTTCTGATCCGCGATGGGCTCATCGAGGCGGTGGGGCAGGGTCTGGACGGCTCCGCCGAGGTGTTTGACGCCCGGGGACTGGTGGTGGCGCCGGGCTTCATTGACATGCACGTACACCTGCGCGAGCCCGGCTTCGAGCACGCCGAGACGATCGAGACCGGGTGCCGGGCGGCCGCGGCCGGCGGCTTCACCTCCGTCTGCCCCATGCCCAACACCTCTCCGGTCAACGACAATCCCACGGTCACCAGCTACATCGTCGAGCGCGCCAGCCGCCACGCCGTGGTCAACGTGTTCCCCATCGGCGCGATCACCAAGGACAGCGCGGGCGAGACGCTGGCCGAGATGGGCTCCATGAAGCGGGCCGGCGTGGCAGCCGTTTCCGACGACGGCCGGCCGGTGATGAACGCCCGGGTCATGCGCCGGGCCCTGGAGACGGCCAAGGCGTTCGGCCTGCCGGTCATCCAGCACTGCGAGGATCTGAACCTCAGCGCGGGCGGCGACATGCACGAGGGGGTTGAATCGACGCGGCTCGGACTGCGCGGCATCCCCTCCTCTTCGGAGGAGGTCATCGTGGCGCGGGACCTGCTGCTGGCCGAGTACACCGGCGCGCAGTACCACGTGGCGCACATTTCAACACGGCGCTCCATCGAGATGGTGGCCCAGGCCCGGTCCCGGGGGCTGGCCGTGACCTGCGAAGTCACGCCGCACCACATGTCGCTGGCGGACGAGGACATGCCGCCGTACGACAGCAACTACAAGATGAGGCCGCCGCTGCGTTCTCGCGGCGACGTCGCCGCGGTGGTGGACGCCATCGCCGCCGGTGTGGTGGACGCCATCGCCACGGACCACGCGCCGCACGCCGGCAGCGAGAAGATGCAGGAGTACGAGCGCTGCCCGTTCGGCATCATCGGTCTGGAGACGGCGCTTGGCGTGGCGCTCCAGGTGCTCTACCACTCCGGAAGAATCCCGCTCACGCGGCTGGTGGAGTTGTTCACGGTGGGGCCCGCGCGCATCTTGAAGTTGGACCGCGGACGGCTGGCGCCGGGCGCCGCCGGCGACGTGACGGTCTTCGACCCGGACCTGGAGTGGACTTACGACCTGGACAAGTCGTTCTCCAAGAGCCGCAATACGCCCTGGGAAGGGACGGCCTTCCGCGGCGGGCCGGTAGCTACCATCGTGGACGGCGTGGTGGTCTGGCGCAGGGACTGAACTCCCGCGAAGGGACGCAAGAGTAACGCTGGCCGCCAGGGCGGCGTCTTGACGCGCCGGCCGGACCGGCGGCGGATGTGCCGCATCTCCCCGCTGCCCCCGAATCCGGAGCAAGGGCAACGCGAGGCGCCCGGTCCGGGCGCCTATTGCGGGCGTTTGGCGAGGAAGGTCCCTTCGTATCCGGCGAACTCCCAGGAGCCGCTCAGGGCGCCGTCAGCCAGTGTGCCCTTGATGCTCATGGTTCCGGGGCCTGCCTCGGGCGAATTGAGAGGGAAGGCGAGTTCCAGGGCTCCATTCTTGAAGGTTCCCTTCACTTCAGCATCGCCGAACGTCCCCGTGACCTCCTCACCGTTGACCTTGAAGGCGGCATCCGCTTCCCGTTCGCCTCCCGGGGTCTGCAAAACGAAATGCCAGTTCCCGCTCACGTCCTCCGCTGCTGCCAGCGCAGCAGCCAAAGCCAGCGCGCACGCCAGTGCGGCAGCCCCAAGCATCAAACATCTTCGATCGACCATCGCGTCTCCTCGTCAAGCCGGAACTTGCGCCGGCGGCCATCGGAACACAGTCATCCTGCGTACAATCTGTGTCAATATACCACTGGCGCCGCCCGGACCGGAGCAGCACGGCCGGTCTTCACCGCCCGGCGCAACGGAACCCTCGCCATCCGGCGGTGAACTTCACTGCATAATGGAGGCGTGCCCTCGCCGCGGCCGTCCAGACTCTGGTGGCTCTGGTATCTTTGCATCTCGCTGGGCTTCGTCCTGCTCTCGGTTCGCGCCTTGCTTCTCGGCGCGCCGGCATGGACCGTTGCTCTGCGCCTGGTAATCGCTGCGGGTTTCTTCGCCCTGGCGCTCTTCCAGCGCCGGGAGCGGCCGCGGTGAAGCCGGTGGATGCGCGCTCCGGGCATCATTCCGCAGCCGGAAGCGGCCTCCAGCCGCCGCACGAGCTAAAATGGAAAGTCAGCCATGAACGAGACTGACAGGACTGCGGCCGCGCCCGAGGCCGGCGAAGCCATGCCGCTGCCTCCCCCCACCTTCGAATACCTGGTTTTTTCCATCCGCACACAGGCGGAACTCAGCCTCGGTTTGCTGCGCTTCGGCAAGGAAGAGGAGAAACACGAACCCGACCTTGAGGCCGCGCGCCACGCCATCGACCTGCTGGCCATGCTCCAGGAGAAGGTCCGCGGCAACCTGTCGGTGGAAGAGCAGCGGCTGCTGGACAACTCACTGACCGAACTGCGCTTCCGTTACGTACAGGCGGTTGAAGAGCGCGGCAGGCCGGCTCAACCCTAGATGCCCCTCCCCGGCGATCCGCTGCGCATCGTGGTCCTAGGCTCGGGGACCAGCGTGGGCGTCCCCATGGTTGGGTGCCGGTGCCGCGTCTGCTCTTCCACCGATCCTCGCGATAACCGCATGCGGCCGTCCATTTTGCTCCGCTACTCGGGCCGCAGCGTGCTGGTCGATGCCACGCCGGACTTCCGCTCGCAAGCGCTGCGTGCGGGCATAGAGCACCTGGACGCCATCCTCCTTACCCATGGGCACGCCGACCATGTGCTGGGGCTCGACGACGTGCGCCCACTCAACGCCCTCAGAAAGGCCGTCATCCCGGTGTACGGCGCCGCCGAGGCGATTGGGGCGATCCGCCGTGTTTTCGCCTACGCCTTCGACGGAGAAGCGAAGGAGTCCTCTATTCCACTGCTTGACCTCCGGCTGGTGGACGGCCAGCCCTTCGACCTGTTCGGCCTGACGGTTACTCCCATCCCGGTGTGGCACGGCCGGATGCTCATCTTCGGCTTCCGCTTCGGCGGCGCCGCCTACATCACGGACCAGAGCGACATCCCGCCCGAGTCCATGGAAAAGCTGCGGGGGCTGGACGTGCTCTTCGTGGACGCGCTGCGCCACAAACCGCACCCCACGCATTCGACGGTGGAGCACGCGCTGCACCTGGCGGAACAATTGGCGCCCGCGCGGGCGTATTTTACCCACATGTGCCACGATCTCATGCACGAAGAGACGGAGCGGGCGCTCCCCGGGCACGTCCGGCTGGCTTATGACGGGCTGGAGATCACGGTTGGAAAGGCGCTCTAGATGACTCCCCCGCGCGTGTTTCGCAGCCTGGAGGAGGCTACCGGCGTTTTCGGGCCGTGCGTGCTCTCCATCGGCGTCTTTGACGGGGTGCACGCGGGACACCGCGAGATACTCCGCCGGGTCGTGGAACTGTCCCGCGAGAAGGGGTGGAAGCCCTCGGCGATGACCTTCGACCCGCATCCGCTGCGGGTGGTGGCGCCGGAGCGCGCCAAGCCGCTGCTCAGCACTCCGGCGGAGCGGGCGCTGCTGATGGCGGAAGAGGGGATCGAGCAGGTTCTGGTTCTCCCGTTCACCAGGCAGGTGGCGCGCATGACGCCTGGGGAGTTCGCGCGCCAGATTCTGGAGGCGCGCCTGGGCGTTCGCGCGGTGATGGTCGGCTCGAACTTCCGGTTCGGGCACAACCACGCCGGCGACACGCGCCGGCTCACGGAATTAGGGCGCACCTGCGGCTACTCGACCGTGGTGATCCCGGCGGTCAAGATGCGCGGGCGCGTCATCAGCAGCAGCGCGGTCCGCCGGCTGATTGAGGCGGGGGAGGTGTCGCAGGCAGCGCGGTTGCTGGTGCGGCCTTATGCGCTGGAAGGCGAGGTCGTGTCCGGCCGGGGGATAGGTTCAACCCTGGCGGCGCCGACCCTGAACCTGGAGACTCACGCGGAGGTGCTGCCGGCCAAGGGGGTGTACGTCACGCGGACCACCAGCCTGGACACGGGCCGGGATTGGCCGTCCGTGACCAACGTCGGAGTGCGGCCCACGTTCGCGGGGTCGGGGCTTACCGTCGAGAGCTTCCTGCTCGATGGATTCAGCGGCGCGGCGCCCGGGCGCATACGGGTCGAGTTCTTTCTGCGGTTGAGAGACGAGCGCAAGTTCCCCAGCGCCGAGGCGCTTAAAGCGCAGATCCAGAGGGACGTGGAGCGCGCCCGGCGGTATCTGCGCCGCGCCCGGCGGCTCGGTTGCTATACTCGAAAGGAACCCATTCTCAGCGTTTAGCCAAGGAGACTGTACTCATGCCGCTCGTATCAATGCGACAGTTGCTCGACGAGGCCGCCAAGGGCGGCTATGGTGTCGGGGCATTCAACGTCAACAACATGGAGCAGATCCAGGCCATCATGGAGGCCGCCCGGGAGACCAGGTCGCCGGTGATAGTCCAGGCCAGCCGGGGCGCCCGGTCATACTCGCAGGACAGTTACCTGTTTCATCTGATGATCGCCGCCACGGAACTCTACCCCGAGATCCCCGTGGCCATGCACCAGGATCACGGCAACAGCGTGGCCACCTGCAAGTCGGCGATTGACCAGGGCTACACCAGCGTCATGATGGACGGTTCGCTCATGGAAGACGGCAAAACTCCGTCCACGTTCGAGTACAACGTGAAGGTGACCCGCGAGGTGGTGGAACTGGCGCACGCCAGGGGCGTCACCGTGGAAGGCGAGATCGGCACCCTGGGCGGGATTGAGGACGGGCACGGGGCGGGCGGAAGCGGGCTGGAGCACCTGACCGACCCTGACCAGGCGGCCGAGTTCGTCAAGCAGACCGGCGTGGACGCGCTCGCCATCGCCATAGGCACCAGCCACGGCGCTTACAAGTTCAGCAGCAAGCCGACCGGCGAGACGCTGAAGATGGACCGGCTGATCGAGATCCACAAGAAGCTGCCGAATGTGCACCTGGTGATGCACGGCTCCTCCAGCGTTCCCAAGGAATTGCAGGACATCATCAACCAATACGGCGGAAAGCTGAAGCCGACCTGGGGCGTGCCGGTTGAGGAGATCCAGCTTGGGATCAAGAACGGCGTCCGTAAGGTCAACGTGGACACCGACAACCGGCTGGCGATGACCGGCGCCATCCGCAAGGTATTTGCCGAAACGCCGGAGAAGTTCGACCCCCGCGATTACCTGAAGCCCGCCCGGGAGGCGATGAAGAAGGTTGTCGCCCAGCGCATGAAGGAGTTCGGCCAGGCCGGTCACGCCGGCGACTACACGCCCATCCCGCTCAGCGAAATGGCGAAGATGTACAGGTAGTGGGTGGACTCGCCGGGCCGCGGTCAGGAATCCGGGGAGCGCGGTCCGGTTGACGATGTTCCCTGCCGCCGCTAGAGTAGAAAGAGTAGTCCACCCGACGCGACAAGCACCGTCCCCATCGTCTAGCCAGGCCTAGGACATCGCCCTTTCACGGCGGTAACGGGGGTTCGAATCCCCCTGGGGACGCCAAGCCCTACACCTCGCAACGCAGAGTCCGGATTCCAAAGCGCGGCAGCGCGAGTGCGACCTCGTACCTGCCGCCGGCGGCGCGGCGCACGTCAAGCCGGCGGATTACCCGGCCGTCCAACTCCACCAACTCCACCCGCGCCGGCCGTACGCCGAACGAGACCGTGCGCTCCGCGCCGTCTCCTTCCGCATTGAAAAGACGCACGAGCAGCCGGCCTCCTTCCAGCAGCAGCGTCGGGATCTCCACGCCCTTCCCGCTCACGCTCACGATGGACCGGGTTTCCGGCGCCCCGGCCGGACTCCCGTTCATGATCTGGGCCAGGAGCGGCTCATTCCATTGCTGGCTCTCGTCCGACAGTTGCGCCTCATCCCATCCGCCCGTGTGCGGGACCACGGCGTAGCTGATCTGCTGAGTGCCCGAGAGCGGGCACTTGCCCCACCAGAATCCGCCTTCCCAGCCCCAGCCCATGACCAGCGCGAGGGGATGGTCCGGCCCGTGGGTGTAAGCCGTAGTGTGGTCCGAGAACACGGCCAGCCCCAGTTTCCGCTGCTCGTCCACCACGTCCACCCAGTTCAGGATGATGTTGTGTTTGATCTCGTCCCACCCCTGGAAATACGTGTCCCGGTTCCGGCTCCTGCACACGTCGTAGGCGGCGTTCTTGTAAATCGTCTGATTGCGGAGCGGTGCGGGAAAGAAAGCCTGCAACTTCCACCGTCCGTCGTGGTGCGACCGGCGGCGTTCCCGGCGGCGGTCCTCCGGCTTGATGTCCCAGGGGTCGCCGATCCATGTCGTCTGTTCGTACAGAAACCGAGCGGTGAAATCGATGCGGCGCTGCCCTTGGACGAGAGTCACCGTAGTCTGGAAGTTCCGGCCTCCGACCTGCCCGGAGACAACGGCACGAACGCGAACCGGCCCCCTCTCGGTAATCCGGACGGTGGCGGGCGTCTCCGTGCTGCTCGACCACTTCTTCTCGGAGATGAAATACCCCCGGTACTCGTTGAACAGGCGCTCCGACGCGGCGTCGAAGAACTCCCGGTTGCCGTCTTTCGCCAACACGCTGGTGATGGCCCCGCCTCGCGCCGGATCGATCCGGAGCCGGTAGAGATCGGTTTCGAGCAGGACCGTGCCGTCGGCCTGGGTATGCGCCGCCGCACCCGGAGCCCCGGCCGGGCTTGAATCGTCGTAAACCGGCTCGATACGGAAGGTCGCGTAGCCCATCGCCGGCACCCGCGCCCTGAACAGAACCGTCGCGGCATTCAGGCTCTCACCGGGCGCATAGGCCGGGATTCCCGCCACCTGCGCGGTCCCGGTGGACGCCTGGCTCCCCTGCCGTGCGGCGTAGATGCGGGGCCGCACCAACTGGCACGGAATCTCCCGGCCGGCGGCGTCCAGGACCCGAACCCGGCGGGTGCGGATATCGCCGGCCCAGTCAATCTCGACCAGATCATCGCGTTCCGCCCCCACAGTATTGAACACCCGGATTCCTTGGGCGCCCAATGGCGTGACAGGCGCTCCGCCAGCTCCGCGAGACAGCGCCTCGGTGGAGGCAGAGACGATCTCGGTGCAGATCTCCTCGGTCTCCATGGTCTGGGCCGCCACTTGAAAGGCCCAGGCCTGGCGTCCGCTGCGCGTGGTGGCGGTAATCCAGGCATCGTGGTGCTCCGCCCATAGCAGTTGATCCCACGCTCTCCGCAGGCGTTCCGACGGGAAAGCGCTTCCACACAACAGCGACGCCATGGATGCCAGCTTCTCCGCGACGAGCAGGCGGTTCTCCGCCGCCCGCACCTGCTGCGCCAGCGTCTGGAGCGTTTTCTCTCCCCAGGGAAGCGTCGTGAGGATGTCCTCCTGGCTGAAGCGCCATTGCTTCTGCGGCTTCACCGCGACCTGCGCGAAGTACTCGCGCCACGTCACGAAACGGATGTGTTTGCCGCTGACTTTGGGTCTCGAAGCCCAGCCGAGGTCCTGGTAGCAGTTCCCCGCGGGGTGTTCAATGCCTCTCTCGACGCACTTCCGGCTGAACTCCGCCGAGCCCGTCACGGATTCCGTCTCCCACACGTTTCTGAGATCCTCGCAGGCGTAGCGCGGCACCGCCGGGATCGTCGTGCCGTCCGGCCCAACCCAGTCCGCCACTTCCGCGTCGAAGCCCGCCGTATAGCCGCCCCAGGCCGTGCCTGGATCTTTCAGCACCGCCGCGGTGAATCCCAGGGACCGCAGCAACTGCGGCAGGCAACTGGACCAGCATGGTTCCTGTACGGCGTATATCTCCACGGCGGCGCTGGGAAAATGCTCGCGGATGATCTCCCGGCCGCGCAGAAGCTGCCGGACGTTGCTCTCGCCGCCGAGCGCCCAGCCGAAGGGCTGCGAGAAGGTCCCGTTCACTATCTCCAGCCTGGCGTTGACGGCCTTGTCTTCGAGCAGCCGCTGGAGTTCGCGATAGGCTTGGGGGTCACTGCGCCGGAGATCGGTCCAGGAATCAGGCTCGATATCCAGGGAGAGCTTCCACTCCGGCAGCGCGCGAAGAGCGTTCAGCACGTCCCGCCACGCGCCGGCGGGCATATGGCCTCGGGAGCCGCCATGATAACCGTCCACGTAGTAGAGGGTTGGCGCTTCGCCGGCCGTCTGCCCTTGGCTTGCAGTACCCCTATAAGCAGCGGCGGCTGCCGCGAGCCGCCCTGCGAATTCCCGCCGATTCATGTCAGCTCCTTGATCCTTACTGGAAAGACACGTGGGGCGGGATTCTCCCGGCCCCACGCAAACGGGTTAGAACTCGACCGACGCCCCAAGCTGGATGGTCCGGCCCGCGGACGCGCTCGTGACTCTGCCGAAATCGGCACTGGTAATGTTGGTATTAGGGTTTCCCCAGCGGACGAAGTTGAAGGGGTTCTGAGCGTCCGCCCGCAGTATTGCGCGAAACCGCTCGTTGATCGGTATCCGCTTGGCGAGCGAGAGGGATTCGCTCTTCCCCGTGAAGCCTCGCACCCAATCAAGGACACGGGCGGTGTTGCCAAGCATGAAGGTAGACGGCGTGGCGAAAGCGGCGGAATTCAGGTATCGGTCGGTGGCAGGCTCAAAATCCCCGGGACTTGTGGTGCGGTAGACGCTGCCGCCCAGGAAATTCGCCCGCATGCCCGGATATCCGAGAGCCGAGATCGCGTTGCCTCCCGTTATGGTAAGAGCAGCGCCGCTCGAGTACCGGCAGAACCCGCTGACCAGCCAGCCCCCCGCGATGTAATCGAGGGCCCGGCTAGACGCCAGGAACCGTTTGCCCCGGCCGAACGGCAGCTCATATGAGCCGCTGACCACAAAAACGTGTGGAGGGCCTTCGGTGCTTACGGACACCTCGCCAGCGCGGTTGTTCGGATTCTGAATAGTGCCATCGCCGGGTCCTAGATCGATCGGCCCGCCCTCCACATTGGTCATGTTCTTGGACCAAGTGTAAAAGGCCAGCAGTGTCAGGCCGTTCGAATAGCGCTTGGTCACCTTGAGTTGTAGAGAGTTGAAGCGCGCGATGCCGTGAGGCCCCCACTCTTCGCTGACATTGAGGTATTGCGGGTAAGACCGTAACGACTGTCCTACCGTCCTCGTCGACTGCGTGACAAAAGCCGCGTAGGGCGGAGTATAGCCCTGTGTGACCGCGGCGGCGGACGAGATGTCCTGAAGCAGCAGGCTGCCCAATGACAGGTACTTCGGGTCCAGCGTGTTCATGTAGGATAGCGGGCTGCCTAGAATCAAGTGCGTTGAGTGGCTGCCGACATATGTCGTCTCGAAAGCCAGTTCCCTGGCGAGTTCGCGCTGGAGGCTGAAGGTCCAAGTGAGAATCTGCGGCATTCTTGAGGTGCCGGGGAGAATTGAACTGACACTCTGATCGTTCTGAAAAGAGGGGTCCACAAAAGGCGCCCGCGGGAAATCCGGCGGATATGAGCCTGTCGCCCAATTGTAGACGGGGCCGTACCCGGTCGGCGAGCTGATGCTATTGCCGTTGGTGAATCCATAGGCAATGAGGCGTGTCCGAAAACCTGGCGCAAAATAAAGGCCGCCCGACGCGCGGACCACGGTCTTCCGCGTGGCCTGGTAGGCGACTCCGAGGCGCGGCCCAAAGCCTTTGTACCACCCATCCGACAGCGAACGGGAACCTGAGCGGCCGCTGCCTTGTCCGGCAAAGAGCAACGCGCCCAGCCGGCCGCCGGCCTTCGGATTGGGAATCCCCGGACTGAAGCCGCTGGCCGTGCCGTTTGGCTCGAACGGAGCGCTGTTGCCTTCCCAGCGCAGACCATAAGAGAGCGTCAGAACGTTCGTGACCCTCCATTCATCTTGCGCAAAAAACGCTGTGGAGCGATAGCGCGCGCCCCGGGCATAGGGTTCCGCAACCCTTGCGCTGGACAGTTCGCCCAACAGGAAGCCCGCGAACGAACTGCCCCATGAGGTGTACTTAGAAGCGTTCGGCTGACTGGTGGTAAGATTACTGAAGCCGAATGCTCCACTACTCTGGTAACCTTCGCGTGCGTTGGCATATTCGGGCCAATAATTGCCTCCGAACTTCACTGTATGCCGGCGCTTAGTCCAGGCGAGCGTCTCGGTGAGAGTGTAGCGGCCGTTGGCGTTCGTGGAGAAGTCGGGTCCGCCAAGCCCTCTCGGAGAGGCCGTTCCACCACTGAAGCTCACCACGGGAAACGCGCCCTGGTCCCAAAGGATGCCCCGGATGCCCAGCTTCTGGTTCCAGCCTTCGAACTGTGTCAACTGCCGGGTCTGGTTGTTGTACCGGTCCAAGCCAATCGTGAAGTGGCTGAGAAGGTTGGGACGAATGATCCAATCGTGGTTGACTCGGCCGGTACGATCGTGAATGTACTTCGGCGATTGTGAGCCTTCCAAGGGGTTGTCCGCGCCATACCCCTGCCCTGCGATGAGGCGAGGATTATATTGGTCGCTATACATAAGCGACACTTTTTGCGTATCAGAGAAGCTATGATCAATCTTCACCGTGGACACATAGTTGCGATACGTGCCTGAGCCTGTCCGATGCCGGAAGTTGTTGATCTGGAGATTTGGAAGGTCCGGCAGCGGCAGCAGGGCCAGTATGTTCTTCGCCGGTTGGCTTATGCGGTTAGCAGGAATGCGGTTGTCGGCAAACTGATCCCGGACAAAACTCCCTTTCCCGTCCGGCCTGGTCGAGGTAGGATCGAAAACCGGAATGACGGCGTTCGCCGAGTCCAAAAGACGGCTGAAATCGCCCTCGCGGAAATCGGCACGCGGAACCGTAAAGAGGCTGCCGCTCATGGTGTTCGTGTAGTAAACCAACTGCTGACCAAAAAAGAAGAAGGTCTTGTTCCGGCCGTCGTAGATCTTGGGACACTGCTGTCCGGCTAAAATCTGGCAGCGGCTCGTAATGCCTTGAAACACAACCGGATGCGGGCATCGTGGCATTTTTCGATTTGAACTCCGAACGGGCGAAAGTGTCTTCTGCGGCGGGGGCCGGA
>JADZCM010000042.1 GCA_020851555.1 Bryobacterales bacterium
AGCCCCAAAATCTTCAGCCCCCGAACAGTGACGTGGCTGGTTTCCACCAGCATTCCGTTGGCCGCGCCGCCCAGGGGATCAGGCCGCCCGTTCCAGGTGTCAGGCAGAGGCATGGTGTGGATCAGGGTTGGCATCCGGCCGGTGTGCCAGCCGGGGTCGTCCGGAAGCACCTCGGCGCGGATGGTCAACCGCTCCGTCCTGGTGAAGGCGCGGCGCTCGGGCTTCAGAAGGGTGGTCTCGCCGATCGCGTGAATGCCCTCGGTGAGAACGATGGTCGCGGGGCCCTGGCCCGCGCTCTGGTTGACGCGCCGGGCCGCTTCGGCCAGGCTGCGCAAGGGCGATGCCTTGGCGCCGGAGTTGGCGTCGGCGCCGGCGGCGGGGTTGACCCAAATCCCGGCCGGGACGCCCGCTTGCGCGAGGATACGGCTGGGGCGAAGCCCCGCCACCGCGCCGGTGAGGGCCGCCTGCACGGCCTGTCGTCTGCTCAGCATTCTCGAAATGTCTCCTTTCCTCCATTTGGACGACGCAGAGGGGCGAAGTGTGAAAGAGGCCGTCAGGATCCGGGAGCAGGATCGAGGCGCAGGTCGAGCGTAGCGGCGAGGCGGCGCGCAAAATCGACCGGCGAAGGACGCGGGTGGCTGGTGCGGTGCACCTGGAGCGCCCAACGGGCCTCCTCAACCTGGCGGACCAGGGCGCGGGTCTGCTGGAAGGAAGAGGGAGCGGCGGCGAAATCGCAAGAAGCCTCCCGGACCCTGCCGGCACGCAAGGCCGCGGGCATCTGGCGGTTGCACGAGCACGGCGCGGAGTCCGACGCCAGACCGCAGTAACGGCGGGTGAAGCCCAGGATGGCTTCCCGTGCGTGCTGCAGGCGTTTCCGGAACAGCGCCGGATTGATGCCCAGGACCTCGGAAGCCTCCGGTCCCGGCATCTCCAGAATATCACCCAGCACGTAGGCAAGCCGATGCGGCCGGTCCAGGCACTGTAGCATGCCCAGCGTGCAGGCCACCTTGATCTCTTCGATGAGGAGCGAGTGCTCGGTCTCCGGCGGCGCTTGTTGCCCGAGGCCGCCGGTCAGGGCATCCGCGAACCCCTCGAAGCTCAAGTGCAAGCGTTCGGCCGCGCTCTTGCGGACGTCCAGGATGCAGTTCACTGCGACGCGATAGGCCCAGGTCGTCAGCTTGCTGCGGAAGTCGAATTGCGAGAGATGGGTGACAATGCGGATCAGGATCTCCTGTGTGGCGTCCTCGGCGTCTTCCCGGTTGCCCAACATCCGCAGTGCCAGGCCGTAGATGTCGCCCTGTAGCGCCCGAATGAGCCGCTCGAGTGCGGCGCGGTTGCCGCGGATCGCGAGCCGGGCGTCGCCGTCGAGCGCTCGCCCTCTCTCGCCGGAACGTTCGGATTGCATGCAGTCCAGCGAATCTCCTGTTGACCACCAGCATAGCGCGGCCGCGGTGGGCGGCTGCCATATGCAAACAACGCGGTCCCTACAGTTCAGCCATCCATCCCGTGCGGAATACGCCTGAGGGCCAGCCCAAGTGCCCGAAGCCGCTCCCACGCATTGTCTTCCTCGTCATCCGGCCCGGCGGCGCCGGGCAAGGAGGCGTTGCGGACCTGGAGTCCTGGGCGGGAACGGAGGTACTGCGCGGGCCTGCCCGCGCCGGCCCGGCCGCAACTGGTATTTCAATGCCCGTTATGAGTTCTGAAGCCCCCAGGGCCCGCCGCCGGCCTTTGCTGGAGTGCGTGCTTTGAGTACACTGGCATTCGGGCTCATGAGGAGGGTGACAGTGCGTGGATCGATGCAGACGGGCGTAATGGCTCTGATGTGTGCGGGGTTGGCGGGGCTCGGCCTCGTCAGCACGGGCTGCGGCCCGGGCTCGGATGGCCGCGGGGACAAAGCCGCCGTTCGCGAGGGGCGCCCGGTGGCGGTCGCCGCCGCTTCGGATCTGCGCTATGCCTTCGAGGAGTTGGCGGGGCGGTTTCACCGGAGCCACCCCGGCATCCACGTCTCGGCCACCTACGGCTCGTCCGGCAACTTCTACGCGCAACTGCAAAACCAGGCCCCCTTCGATCTGTTCCTTTCCGCCGATGCCGAGTACCCGCGCCGGCTGGAGGAGGCGGGCTTGACCCTGCCGGAGAGCCGGTTCTCCTACGGCGTCGGCCGTATCGCGGTTTGGGCTCCCGCCGGATCTCCAATCGACGTCGAGAAGCTCGGAATGGCCGCGCTGACGCAGCCCTCGGTGAGACACGTTGCGATCGCCAACCCGAGGCATGCTCCCTACGGGCGCGCCGCGGAAGGCGCATTGAAGTCCTTTGGCATTTACGAGACCGTGGCGCCGCGTCTGGTCCTCGGCGAGAACGTGGCGCAGACACTTCAGTTCGTCGAAAGCGGCAGCGCGGACATCGGGATTGTCGCCCTCTCCCTGGCTTTGGCGCCCCCCGTGCGCAACCACGGGCGCTACTGGGAGGTCCCGGCTGACCGGCATCCGAGGCTGGAGCAGGTTGGGGTCATCCTGCGTTGGGCCAAAGACAGAGAAGCCGCCGGCGCTCTGCGCGCCTTTCTGGCGGGCGCGGAAGGGAAGCGGATTCTGGCGGATTACGGCTTCCTGCCGCCGGAGAACTGAACATGGATTGGCTCGCATTGGCTCTCAGTTTGAGGCTCGCCTTCTGGACCATGGCGGCGCTGCTCGTGGTGGGAACTCCGATCGCCTACTGGGTGGCCTTCTCCCGCTGGCGGCTGAAGTTCCTGGTAGAGGCGGTCGTCGCGCTGCCGCTGGTGTTGCCCCCCACGGTGCTTGGCTTCTACATTCTGGTGGCAATCGGCCCGCGCAGCCCGCTGGGGCAAGCGTATCAGTCCCTGACGGGGGGGCTCCTGCCTTTCTCGTTTGAGGGACTGCTCTTTGCCTCGATTGTGTATAGCCTCCCCTTCGCCGTACAGCCCATGGCGGCCTCGTTCGGCGCCGTGGACCGCCGGCTGCTGGAAGCGTCCTTCTGTTTGGGAGCCTGGCGTTGGGCGACCTTTCGCCGGATCATCCTCCCGCTGAGCCTGCCGGGTGTGGTCACCGGCATGGTGCTCAGCTTCGCGCACACCCTGGGCGAGTTCGGAGTCGTGTTGATGGTCGGCGGCAACCTGCCCGGCCGGACCAGAACGGCGTCGATCGCAATCTACGACGAGGTACAGGCCCTCAACTACAGTGGGGCGTTCGAGACATCCTTGGTTCTGCTCACGGTCTCGTTCAGCGTGCTTCTGGTCACCTACGCGGCGCAGCGAAAGGTGTGGACGGCGTGGCCGGCGAACTAGCCGTACGGATCGAGAAGCGCTACGCCGGCGGCGCCCTCATTCTCGCGGATTTCGCGCTGGATCTTGCAGCCGGCGATACCACCATCCTTTTTGGACCTTCCGGCGCGGGGAAGACCACGGTCTTGCGCTGTTTGGCGGGATTGGAGACGCCGGACCGGGGCTTGATCCGCTTTGGTGAGGAGATCTGGTTTGACGGCCGGGCGGGCATCTGCCTGACGCCACAGGCCCGGAGGGTTGGGTTCCTGGCGCAGGACTATGCCCTCTTCCCGCACCTGTCCGTCAGGGAGAACGTCGAGTACGGGCTGGCCGGCAAGAGCCGCGCTGAGCGGCAACAGGCCGCGGCGCGCATGCTGGAATTCTTCGAGATCACGAAGCTCGCCGGCCGGAAACCGCCGGAGATTTCGGGCGGAGAGGCGCAGCGTGTCGCTCTGGCCCGTGCCCTCGCCCCCTCCCCGCGTCTGCTTCTGTTGGACGAACCGTTGTCGGCCCTGGACGTCCCGACGCGATCCCGCGTGCGGACCGAACTGCACAGGCATTTGCGCGCGATACGGATTCCCAGTCTGCTCGTCACGCACGACCGCACCGAAGCGGTCAGTCTGGGCCACAACATCGTGGTGATGGTGGAGGGCGATGTCAGGCAAGCCGGTCCCGTCGAAGAGGTCTTCCGGCGTCCGGCCGGCACCCTGGTCGCCGCCACTGTCGGTGTCGAGACCGTGGTTCGCGGAGAGGTCGCGGAGGAGGAGGACGGGGTCCTGGCGGTCCGGATCAGCGGCGGAGTGGTCCACGCCGTGAGTGCGGAAGATTTTGGCCCCGGGGACGCGGTCCTGGTGTGCATCCGCGGCGAGGAGGTAACGCTCCAGGAACACACGGCCGGACGGGAGAGCGCGAGGAATCACTTCAGCGGCGCCGTGACTGCGATAGAGAAGGATGGCGCCGTGGAGCGGGTCTCCCTGGACTGCGGCTTCCCCCTGGTCGCCACTATCACCCGGCGGTCGCGCGAGGACATGGAGCTGAAACCGGGCGTAACGGTCACAGCCGCGGTGAAGGCCACAGCCGTTCATCTGATCCGGTTATAGGCCGCGCCGTATCCGTGTGCCGGCTCACGCTTCCAGGCCGGAGAATCCGGCGGGCTGGAGGGCCGGATTATTGAAAACAAATGGTGGGCCCGACAGAACTCGAATCTGTGACCTCTACCGTGTCAAGGTAGCGCTCTAACCAACTGAGCTACGGGCCCGCGCGGGGGGTTGACGCTAACGATTCTAACACAGCGCGGGCCTCACGCCAGCTTGTTTTGGGGCGCGCGACATAGAAGTGCGAAGTGGCGGGGTTTCTTTTTTGCGCTCGAATTCCTTGCGTATGTGATACGCTAGGAGAGAGAGGAGCCCCCATGCCGCGTTCTCTTGCCGAACTCGAGCAGCGTCGCGAGGCGATTGCTCAGCAGATCGCGCAACTCGGCGACCTGCGCCCCGGTTCCGTTAGCAGCACCTCGGGTCGCTGTGGCAAGCCCGACTGCCATTGCCATCGGCCCGGGCAGCCCG
>JADZCM010000043.1 GCA_020851555.1 Bryobacterales bacterium
CGCTGTTGTTCGAGTACGGCCAAGGATTCAGACATGACTGTGCCTCCATTCCTAACGTATCACTACGTAAGGATTCATGCTACAAAAAAAGAACGCGGCGAAGCGCTACAGTTTTGTCGCACGCCCAAGGTCAACATTGCGCCCACTCCGGAAAACCCCTACAATTAGCGTGGATTTGTGCGCCGTGGCCGGCTCTCCGCCAGGCGCAGGATCCGGAATCGAAGGCGCCTATGGAGCCGAAAAGGAATTCCGCCGGAGGGCACACGCCCCTGAGCAGTGCGGTCCTGTTCGTATCCCCATCCGTGGAAGATGCCCGGACACTCGCTCCGATACTGGAGGCGATGGGCCTCCCGTTCTCCCACGTCACCCAACTGGCCTTGGCCAAGGATCTTCTGGAAACCGGAGTTTTCGGGGCAGTCCTCACGGAGGCGACTCTGCCCGACGGCACCTGGAGGGACATGGTCGGGGTGACGGCGCAAATCAAGCGTAAGGTTACGGTGGTCGTAACCGACCTCCTGGCGGACGCCCGCTTCTGGGTGGAAGCTCTGGAGTCCGGGGCGTACGACCTGCTGCCCAAGCCGTTCTCTCGCGAGGAGGTTCAGTGGGTCATGGCGAACGCGGTGGCTCGCTCCGGGTTGCTGCCCAGCGGCGCCGCGGCCGCCTGACTCGCGCTGGATACACGACATGCTGAGATTTATCACGTTGTGCTTGCTGCTGGTGTTGATCTTGATGCCGGCGCAAGGCGCGCTGCTGGTCTGGTCCACGGGCAACTTCGCCGGACGCACATCGGACGTAGCCGCGTGGCTTGACGCGTCCGGAATGTTCGACAGCGTCACCGGGGTCGACACCGACATACTGAGCCTGAACGACCTGCTGGCCTACGACCAGGTCCTGTACTTCTCGAACGGCAGCTACGGGCAGGACCCCGTGGCGATTGGAGATGTGCTGGACAGCTACGCCGCGACCGGAAGACGCCTAGTCCTGGCCACTTTCTCCTGGTCCGGCCAGGGCGGGAATACGCTGGCCGGGAATATCATCGCCAACGGGACGAGCCCGTTCGTGACGAATGGCGCCAGCCTGTACAGCCCGGCCACGATGGGGTGGATCGACGGCTCGGGCTTCTTCAAAGGAGTGGGTTCCGTCGGCGGCCTTTTTCGGGATAACGTGGTGCTCACTCCGGGAGCCACGCTTCGGGCCACCTGGTCTGACGGCACGCCCCTGCTGGCGACAAATGGAAACGTGGTGGCGGTGAACCTGTTCCCGGACGGTTACTGGGGCAACCTGAGTGGCGACTATGCAACGCTCTTCGCCAACACTCTGGGCATCAAGGATGAGGACATCATGCCGGAGCCTGCCACCTTCCTCCTGGCAGGCGCTGCGTTGATGAGCCTGTTCCTGGTCCGGCTGCGAAGGCGGTAGAGCTGCCGCTCACCCGGTTGGAGCAAAGCGCCGGCCTCCGCCGCTGCTGTGCGTCCGGCGACCGCATTCTCAATCGCCTCTCTGCATCGCCGGAGTGACGGAGTTTCGTTGCGGTTGGACTCCGGCGTCACTTTCAAGCATCTTCAATCAGGCGCACCCGTCCTGCCCTGGCCTCTCCCGCCGTTGTATGATACTGCGGAATAGGTTGAGGAGAGGAGAATCTCATGCGAAATCGGAGGAGTTCTTTGTTGGCCGTGGGGTTGGTGCTGCTGGCCGCCGCGGCCGTACTCACTGGCATTATGCTGGCCCAGGGGCCGCCGGCTGCGCCGCAGGTCGCACAAGCCCAGCGCGGCGGCGGCGCTCAGGCGCCGGGCGGACAGGCTCAGCCCGGCAGAGGGGCTCCGGGAAGCGGCGCTCCGGCGCCGGTTCCGGGGGGCCGCGGCGGCCCTGCCCCCGCGCCCAAGTACCACATCCTGGTGATTGGCATGACCAGGGGCTACCACCACGGCTCCACCTCGGATGGCCTGGCGATGTTCTGGAACCTGGGCAAGGAAACCGGCGCCTGGGACACGGAGATCAAGACCGACATGTCATGGATCACCAAGAAGCAGCCAAGCAGCGAAGCCCACAGCCTGCCCTTTTTCCATGCGGTCGTGTTCGTGAATACCACCGGCGATTGGGGACTGGACGATGAACAGAAGGAGGCGCTGCTCTCCCACGTGCGCGACGACGGGCGCGGGATCGTGCTCGCCCATGCCGCCATCGACGCCAACTACAAGTGGCCGGAATTCGCCGAGATGGCGGGCGGATGGTTCCGGGCCCACCCCTGGGGAACCTTCGACGCGCCGGTCATCGTCGAGGACCAGACCTTCCCCGCCACGCGGCACATGCCCAAGTACCTGAGGCTGTTCGACGAGATGTACTCCGCGCGGGAATGGTCACGGGACAAGGTGAACGTGCTCATGCGGCTGGACGAGAGCAAGCTCGATTACGTCAACCCGCAGTACGGCCTTAAGTCCGTTCGCGAGGACAAGGACGAAGCCATCGCCTGGGCCAAGATGTACGGCAAGGGCCGCGTGTTCTATTCCAGTCTTGGGCACACCAAGGAAGCCTGGGACGACCCGCTGGTCCGGCAGCACTACCTGGAAGGCGTCCGGTGGGTGATGGGCCGCACCGAGGGCAGTACCGCCTCCCACCCCAAGGTGAACTGAGCCTGAGCCGCGAGGGGCGCGCGGCCGCGGTTCGCCGCGTGCCCTCGCGCCATCTATAACACGTCCGGGCGCCGTCCGGGCGTCGCGCGCTCCTACTCCGCGGTGATGCGCAGTGGTGACGCGAGCCTGAAGGTCAGCACGCTCTCGACTGGAACGCGAACCGCCTTGCCCTTGGTGAGGATCTGGGTAAGGGCTCCGGCTCCGGCGCCCGCCCCGGCGCCGATGGCGGCCCCTTTGCCGCCGCCGGCGATGGCGCCGATAATGGCGCCCACAGCCGCGCCGCCTCCGGTGTAAGTCGCGGTCCTCTTGTTCGCGCCGACCCCCTCCTTGCCGCGCTGTGCGATGTCGGCCGCGTCGAGCTGGTAGCGGCGGCCTCCGGCCGTAACCGACGCCAGGTCCAGCACGAGGTCCGAAGCGCCCCGTATCTTCCCGCCCTGGGACGCAGCGACGATCACAAGCTGGGCCTCGGAGCCTTTCGGGATTACCACCGTTCCGGCCGAGTTGCGCACATCCTCAGCCACCTCCGCGGCGAAGCTCTGCCCTTCGGCCGCCTTGGCGGAATCGATCGTCTCGTTGGCCCTCACCCGGAGTTCGGTACCGGCCGGCAACTCGAAGGTTCTGGCCATGGGAGCAGGCCGGGTGGGCGGCGCGCTGCTCTGGCGGGCAGGCTGGGCGGGCGGTGCGCTACTCGGGCGGGCAGGCTCTTTCGGAGTGCTTGTGGTCCCGCTGTCCGGCGCTTGCGCCGCGCCGGCGTGCTGCTCGGCGTACTGCACGGACTTCACTTGACTCATGGGGATGGTGCGGGTGACGTTGTCGTCGCCGGCCAGGGTGATCTCTTCCGCCGAGCTGGCCGCCACGGTTCCCGTGATCTGCGAGCCGTCCTGCAACATCACCGTAGCCTGGCGTTTTTCCGCCGGCTGCCGGCTGCACGACGACAGACCCAACACCACGAAAATGAATGCTGCGAAGAAGCCTGCGCGTCTCATCACGATCATTTCCTTTTCTGTTTCGATGGCAACGGAATGACAACGCAATTCGCGTGCCAGCCGGCGGCAACGCGGCAACTTCATACAGGATCACAAGTTTGCAGCCGGAGACCGGCGCGCGCGGTGCGAATTAAGTTCATCCACATGGAAAGAATGCGCACTGTCCGCCGGCGGCCTCGGAGCCGACCGGCGTGCGGCGCGTGCGCTCGACCGGCGGCGCCATGGCCGGCCTGCTCCGGGCTTGCCGGCTGCGAACACCGGCGGCCCGCTGTGTTATATTTATCCATGAGGATGAATAATTAATCGAATGGCTACGCGAGTCGGTGTTGTCGGGTATCTGGGCTATGGCGGCGCGGAACTGGTGGGAATCCTGGAACGCCATCCCGCAGTGGAACGTATGCTGCTGGAGGACCGGGCGGACGTGGCGGACCCGCCGCGCCCCCGCGGGCACAAGGGACATCAGCGCATCCAGGGCATGGCGGAAGCGATCCGGCGGGAGAGGTTATCCCTGGTCTTCCTCGCCACCCACCATGACGTTTCCATGCAACTGGCGCCTCAGTTTCTGGATGCCGGCGCCCGGGTCGTCGATCTCAGCGCGGCGTTTCGCCTCCGGACCCCGGAGAGGTACTCGCGGTGGTACGGCGGCGATCAGCACACCCACCCGGGTTTGCTGGCCAGCGCCGTCTACGGCCTGCCGGAGTTCAACCGCGAAGCAGTCCGGACGGCCACGCTGCTGGCCAATCCGGGCTGCTACCCGACGGCAGTCAACCTCGCCCTGCGCCCGCTGGTTGAAGCCGGGGTCATTGACCGCTCCGCCGGCGTGGTTTGCGACGCCAAGAGCGGCGTGAGCGGGGCCGGCCGCAAGCCCACTCTGAAGACCAGTTTCTGCGAGGTCACCGGCAACTTCTCCGCCTACTCCATACTGGACCATCGCCACGTCCCGGAGGTGCTGCTCACGTCCGGCCTGGAGGAGGCCGAGTTCAGCTTCACCGCCCACCTTCTTCCCGTGGAGCGTGGAATCCTCGAAACCATCTACTTCCGGCTCAATCCCGGCTACGATGCCGCATCCCTCGTGAACATCTACGAGCAGCGCTACCGGAACGAGCCTTTTATCCGGCTGTACGACCCGGGCCAGATGCCGGACCTGCACGCGGTTGCCCACACCAACTACTGCGACATTGGCGTGAGAGTGGACGCGGCCACGCGGCGCGCGGTGGTGGTCGCCGCCATTGACAACCTGGTCAAGGGCGCGGCCGGCCAGGCGGTCCAGAACATGAACCTCATGCTCGGGTTGCCCGAGACGGAAGGCCTCCTCTGAGACTCCTCGTCAAGCTCGGCGGAACCCTGCTGGACGCCGAAGAACCGCGCCAGGCGCTGGCCCGCCAACTGGCATCGGCCGGGCGCGCTCGCCAGCTTGTGGTGGTGCACGGCGGCGGCAAGCAGATGACCAGGTTCCTGGCGGAACGCGGGGTGGAGAGCCGGTTCATCGACGGGCTTCGCGTCACGACGCCGGAGACTATTGACGGCGTGCTGAAGGTCTTCGCGGGCAGCGTCAACAAACAACTGGTGGCCTCCATGATCGCCGCCGGGGCGCAGGCGGTTGGAATATCGGGTATCGACGCCTGCCTGGTGGAGGCCGAATTGCTGCGGCCGGACCTCGGGCAGGTCGGCCGGCCGATGCGCTGCAATCCCGGGCTGCTCTCGGCGTTAACGGATGCGGGATACCTTCCCGTGGTCGCCTGCGTCGCCGGCGACCGGCAGGGCCGCATCTTCAACGTGAACGCCGACCAGATGGCCGTGACCTGCGCCTCCGGTTTTCAGGCGGAGCGCCTAGTCTTTCTGACGGACGTGGAGGGCGTGCTGGATAGCCGGAAGCGATTGCTGCCCGTGCTGAGCCTCGAAGAGAGCCAGGAACTGATCCGCCAGGGCGTCGCCACGGGCGGCATGCAGGCCAAACTCACCGCGGCCGGTGAGGCGTTGCGCAACGGAATTGCAGAAGTGGTGATCGCGCCGGGGAGCGCGGAGCGGGTCCTGGAACGGCTGCTCGCATCCGAGCCCCTCGGCACGCGCCTGGTGAGGGAGGTTTAGAGGTGACACAAGCTGTGGGAGTGGAGGAGATCGCCGGAGCGCCCGCCACGTCCGGGGTAGCGGTCCGCAAGGCGCTGCTCGCGGATGTTCCGGCGATACTCGGTCTGATCAACGGTTTTGCCGCACAGGGCATGATGCTGGCGCGGACCGAGTTCGAACTTGCGGAGAACGTGCGGGACTTCACCGTAGCTTTGCATGACGGTGCAGTGGCCGGCTGCGGCGCGTTGCACTTCTACGGCGCCGGGACCGGCGAGATCCGTTCCCTGGCGGTTCATCCCGGCCGCCAGCGGCTGGGCCTGGGGCGGCACATCATTGAGGCGCTCGAATCCGAGGCCCGCGCCCACGGGCTGCACTCCGTCTTCGCCTTCACTTATGTGCCGGACTACTTCGCGAGATTCGGCTACCTGGAAGTCGACCGGCAGTTGCTCCCCGCAAAGGTCTGGAAGGACTGCCTGCGCTGCCCCAAGCTCCAATGCTGCGATGAGATCGCGGTCCGCAAGCTCCTGACCGGCGAGGGCGTCGAGCCTCCTGTCTCCGGAGCGGAACTCGTCTCAAATGGGACCATAATCCTGCCTGTCGTCCCCCTTGTGCGCCCGCCCGGGTAGCCCCTCCCCGCTGCCGGGATTCCGGGGAGAGCAATCGCGCTCCGCTCCCACTATCTCTCAGTACTACTATGAGAGCCCAACCTGTCCAGGTGAAGGAGTCGATAGGCCGAATCCTCTGCAATACCGTCTTTCGTCCCTGCGGGAAAAAACTGCTCGCCAAGGGACGGCTCCTCAGCGGCGAGGACGTCCGGCTGTTGGAGACCGAGGGGATGGAGCGGGTCTGGGTGACGGAACTGGAAGAGGGGGAGGTTGGAGAAGACGACGCCGTGATGCTGGTGTCCCGGGAACTCGGCTGCGGCTCCATCGAGATACGGCTGGCCGCTGGGGGGCGGGCCAACCTGGTGGCCACCGAGCCGTGCTGCGTGCTGGTGGACGACGAACTGCTGCGGCAGATCAACTGCGCCGGGCGAACGGTGGTGGCCACGCTGCCCAACTTCAGCTACTGCCAGGTGGAACAGCGGGTGGCGACCGTCAAGAGTGCGCCGTTTGCCGTTGCCCGCTCCGAACTCGATGCGGTGGTGGACACCTTGAAGGGCCGCGGCCCGATCCTGCAAGCCCGTCCCATACGCCGGGCTCCGGTCGCCGTTCTCTACTCCGATGCGGTTTCCGGCGAGAGAGCCCGGTCCCTGTTCGACGGCATCATGCGACAGCGCCTGGAGCGGTTCGGCGCGACGGTGGATTATTCTCTCGCCACCACCGAACAGCCGGCGGGGGTGGCGCGCTGTCTGGAACAACTGGCCCGGTGTAAGCCGGCGGTCGTGCTGGTTGCCTCCACGACCGCTCCGGCATGTCCTGAAGATGTTGTCGGACACGCACTCGTGCAGGCCGGCTGGCAGATCGAGCGGTTCATGGCGCCGGTGGAGCCCGGCAACCTCCTCCTTCTGGCCTACAAGGACGACCTCCCGGTCGTCTGCGCGCCGGGATGCTACCGGTCGGCAAAGCCCAACGTGGTGGACCTGATCCTGCCGCCTCTGCTGGCGAGATACCGGATCTCCGGCTGGGAGGTCGGCTGCCTCGGCCACGGGGGACTGCTGGGCTAGGCCGGCAGCTTTCCGGGGTTGGCCGCACGCAGAGTCGCAGGGCCCTCGTTTCTCAAGAAGCCGGGAACCGGCGGCTGACTGCGCGGCGCCGTGTGCTACAATTCGCGGCATGTTGTGGGAGGCGGCAGGCGCGGGAGCCGCCGCCGCGGCCGGGTCAATGGCATGGGCCGTGCGCGGCAGGTCCTCTGCCGTCTTCGCCCCCTCCGTTTGGCGCGGAGTACGGGACCGCCGCGCCATCGCGCTCACCTTTGACGACGGGCCGAGCGAGTCCACGTCCGCACTGCTGGATCTGCTGGACGAGGCGCGGGCCCCGGCCACTTTTTTCCTTTGCGGCGTGAACGTCCGGCGGCTGCCGGAAGTGGCGCGCGAGATCGCCCGCCGCGGCCACGAACTCGGGAACCACTCCGACACGCACGACCGCTTCTATCTGCGGACGCCGGGCTTCATCCGCCACCAGATTGTCGAAGCGCAGGCAACCATTGCCGGCGTCACGGGGGTGCGCCCTGCCCTTCTCCGCGTACCCTACGGCGCCCGCTGGTTCGGGCTGCGGCAGGTTCAATCGGAGTTAGGCCTGCTGGGAGTCATGTGGACCGCGCTCGGCCGGGACTGGAAACTGCCCGCTGAGGCCGTCTTCCACAGGCTGGCGCGCGCTGCCCGAAACGGCGCCATCTTCTGCCTCCATGACGGCCGCGAGCGCTGTGCTGATCCCGACATCACCTCCACCCTGGAAGCCGTCCGCCGGCTGATCCCGGCGCTGCGCGGCCAGGGGTACCACTTCGAAACAGTGAGCCGCATCTTGAGTCCCACGGCGTAAACTGCGGGGTGCGCCGCACGGGCGGATGCTACAATACCGCCTGGAACGGAATGGCGGTTCTCCAGCGAGTCGTGTCCGTCTGCCGGCTGGCGGGGTGGCCGGAGGGGATTTTTGCCGGCCTGCTGGCCACATATCTGTGGGTCCGGTGGGGCGCGCCGGCAGGTGTATTCCGCCTTCTGCTCGAAATCGCGCTCACCGTCGTGGGCTTCGTTGTGGCGGTCCGGCTGGCCCGCCGCGCCATCCGCACAGCGGTATGGAGGCTGCGGAACCGGCTGGTGGTGGCGTATCTGTTCATCGCCGTTGTGCCCGTGGTCCTGATTCTGCTTCTGGTTGGCATCGGCAGCTACCTGCTGACGGGGCAAATCGCCGTCTACCTGGTCTCCAACGAACTGGAGGAGCGGGTCGACGGGCTTGCCGCCGCGGCGCGGGAGTTGCTGGCGACCAAGCCGGGCGATCTTCCACAACACATGCGCTGGCTTTCCCACAACCTTCAGGAGCGCTACCCGGGGGTGGAGTTCCTGGTGAGCAACAGGGGAGCCTGGCGGTTTCCTGAGGAGACGGCTCTCGCTTTGCCCGCGGGTGGTTCCGGCAACGCCCGCGGCGTCGTTCTAAGAGACGGCAGGCCGCATATCTGGTCTCGCGAGGGCGCGGCGGCCGGCGTGGCGGTGGTTACGGCGCCGTTGTCCAAGCAAGTCCTGAGCCGCCTGGTGCCCGGCCTGGGCGACGTGACCCTGCTCGCGGCTCCGTTGAACGGAACCGCCCGGCGGCCTGGTTCCAGCAGGCGCCCGGCGGGCGTCCCCGAACAGGACCTCGCCAGCCATGTTCCGCCGGCGGCCAACTGGCTGGACGTGCCGGTCACCTGGTTCAGGCTCACGCCCGCCGTCAGATGGGAGGACCCGTCGCAGACGCGGGACTATCCTCTGGTGGTGGTCAGCCGTCCTTCCGCCGTCCTACGCACCTTCTTCAGCCAGAGGGTGGACTGGTCTCAGGGCCTCATGCTCACGGTGTTTGTCGTTGTGGCGGCCCTGTTCCTGGTTGTGGAACTGGCCTCCCTGGGGATAGGCGTCTCCCTTACGCGCACGATCACCGCTGCCGTGCATGGCCTCTACGAGGGCACCAATCGCGTCATGCGCGGGGAGTTTTCGCACCGCATCGAGGTCAAAGGGAACGATCAGCTCGCGGAACTCGGCCACTCGTTCAACCGCATGACCGAAAATCTGGAGCGGCTGCTCAGCGTCGAGAAGGAGAAGGAGAGGCTCCAGAGCGAACTGGAGATTGCCCGCGAGGTCCAGAGCCTCTTGTACCCGAAGGCCGCGCCCGTGGTCGAGGGACTCGAAGTGCTGGCTCATTGCAGTCCCGCGCGTACGGTCTCGGGGGACTACTACGACTATTTGAGCCTGACGGGTGGCCGCCTGGCTCTCGCCATCGGTGATGTCGCCGGCAAGGGCATTTCCGCCGCGCTGCTCATGGCCACCGTTCAGTCTTCCCTGCGGACGCAGATCCGCGGGTGCCTGGAGCGGGCTACGGCGGCGGAGGATTCTCTGGCCGCCGCCCACCTGGTTTCGCAGCTCAACCAGCAGCTCTATGCCCTCACCTCCGCCGAGAAGTTCGCGACGTTCTACTTCGGCATCTACGACAGCCGCAGCGGGGAGCTGAGTTACACCAACGCGGGCCATCCGCCGCCCATCGTGGTCCGCAACGGGACCGCCCTGCGGCTGGAGACGAACGGAATCGTGGTCGGCGCGTTCCCCTTCGCCGAGTATGGAGAGAGCCGCATAGCGCTGGAGCCCGGCGACCTGCTGGCGTGCTTCACCGACGGGCTCACCGAACCGGAGAACGAGTACGGGGAGATGTTTGGCGAGGATCGCCTGATTGACTTGCTGGTGAGTAACGCCGGACGCGCGTCTTCGGAGATCATGGAGGAGGTGTACTCGGCCGTGCGCCTGTGGACGGCGTCACCGGACGCGCAGGATGACATGACCATGCTCCTGGCCCGGAGAATCTGACGCTCGTGCCGCCGGCCACCCCCGGTTCGGCCTGCGGCGGGTACTGTGGAGATTCAAGTACAGGCTTGCGGAGGTGAGGGTATGAAGGTCCTGACGGCAGCTCAGATGCGCGAGGTGGACCGCCGCACCGGCGAACTTGGCATACCGGGGCTGGTTCTTATGGAGAACGCGGGCCACCGCGTGGTCGAGTTCCTGGTTTCGAGATTCCCGTCGCTCGCCGCCGAACGGATTGTGATTCTGTGCGGGAAGGGCAACAACGGAGGCGACGGGCTGGTGGTGGCCCGCCAGCTTCACACCCGTATCCGGCCGCGTGCGCTGGACGTGGTGCTGGCCTGCGACCCCGCGGAACTGCGCGGCGATGCGGCCGCAAACTACCGCATGTTCGAGGCGTGCGGAGGCTGCGTGGAGAGCCGGATCACCCCCGCCATGCGCGAAGCCGCCATCGTCATCGACGCGCTGCTCGGCACCGGACTGAAGGGCCCGGCAACCGGCCCGATGCTCGACCTGATCCGCGAGATCAACGGTGGGTTCCCGCAAGCAAAAGTAGTCGCCGTGGACATTCCGTCCGGCATCCTGAGCGACACGGGCGCGCTGCCCGGAGATTCGGTTCTCGCGGACTACACGGTGACGTTCACGGCCCCCAAGTTGGGCCAGGTGCTGCCGCCGGCTTGTGACCGCGTGGGGGAACTCCACGTCTGCCCCATCGGCAGTCCGGCGTGGCTCTTTGAGGATGACGAATCGGTCTGGCTCTCCGTGGTGGAACCCGCAATGTTCCGGGCGCTGCTCGCGCCGCGGCCGCGCGGGTCCCACAAGGGTGACTTCGGGCACGTCCTGGTGGTTGGAGGTTCGCGCGGCAAGACCGGCGCGGCGGCCATGGCGGGCATGTCGGCCCTCCGGGCCGGCGCCGGCCTGGTCACGGTGGCTTCGGCGCAGTGCGCCGTGCCGGTCATCGCCGCGCATGCCCCGGAACTGATGACCGAGCCGCTCGCCGAGACCGCCGGCGGCGGCATCGCGCTTCAAGCCGCCGAGGAGCTGCGCTCACTCGTCAAGGGAAAGGACGTGGTCGCGCTCGGGCCGGGTCTGGGCGCCGATCCCGAAACGGCGGCGCTCGTGCGGCGGATGGCCGCGGAGACCCCGCAGTACCTCGTCATCGACGCCGACGGGCTGAACGCGCTGGCGGGCGCCGAGTTCAAAGGCAGTAACCTGATCCTGACCCCTCACCCGGGGGAGATGGCGCGCCTCGCTGGTATCCGCCCGGCCGAGGTCCAGGCCGACCGGCTGGCCGTGGCGCGGGATTTCGCCGTGGCGCGGGGACTTGCGCTGGTGCTCAAAGGTCAGCGCACGCTGATCGCGTTTCCCGACGGCCGCGTTTGGGTGAACCCGACCGGAAGTCCGGCCATGGCTACGGGCGGGAGCGGCGATGTCCTGACCGGCCTGATCGCCGGGTTCCTGGCGCAGGCCCCTCAGGAGGCTGAGGCGGCCATCGCGGCGGGAGTCTACTTGCACGGCCTGGCCGGCGAGTTGGGCGCGAAAGCTCTCGGTGAACAGGCGCTCGTCGCGACGGACTTGCTGGAGTTCCTGCCGGAGGCGGTGGATGAGTGCGCGGGCCGTCGAGACCGGGTCTGAGGAGGAAACGATCGCGCTGGGCCGGGAAATCGGCCGCTCCCTGGGCAGGCGCGCGGTGGTCTTGTTGACCGGCGAACTCGGCGCGGGCAAGACGACGCTCGCCAAGGGGATCATACAGGGGCTGGGCGCCGCCTCCGCCGACGATGTGACCAGCCCCACGTTCACGCTCATCCATGAATTCGGCGGGGACACCAAGGTCTACCACATCGACCTCTATCGCATCGAGCGCTTGAGCGAAGCGCTCTCGCTCGGCCTCGAGGAACTGCTGGACCGCGACGCCGTCGTCCTGGTCGAGTGGGGCGAGCGTTTCCCCGCCCTGTGGCCGGCCAGCCGCGTCGAGGTGCGCCTGGCCGCGCGTGATGACGAAACCCGGATCGTAACCGTGACAGGAGCATGATGCGGCCGGATGACGGAGCGGCATGCCCGCAGAGCCATCACCCGGCGGCCCGCTGACCGGGTTCCTGGATCATGCAGAGGAACTGGGCAAGGTCAAAGCTTCCCCTTCACGCCGTACAGCTCTTCGATCAGTTCCCGGTGGTTGGCCAGGATGCGGTCGCGGCGTTTCTTCATGGTGGCGGTTAGTTCGCCCGCCTCAATCGTGAAATCCCGGTCCAGCACGCGGAAGCGGTGGATGCGGTCGAACTCCGCCAGCCGCCGGTTCACCCTTGACACCGCCCGTTCCACCTCCTCGCGCACGGCGGGAGCGGCGGCCACCTCGGAAGCGGGCCGGTCCTTGTAAGCCTCCATCCCCTTCAAGGACAGCGCGGCGGCGGTGTTCACGGTGATGAGCGCCACGGGATAAGGCAGCGCGTCGCCGAGCACCAGAACCTGGTTGATGAGCGGCTCGGTCTTGAAGAGGTTCTCCACCAGCACGGGATAGACCTTCCGTCCGGCGCTGGTGATCACCACGTCCTTCTTGCGCCCCGTGATGAACAGGTACCCGTCGCTGTCCCGCCGGCAGATGTCGCCCGTGCGCAGCCATTCTCCGTCCAGCACGGAGGCGGTGGCGCGCGGGTCGTCGAAGTAGCCCATGAAAAGGTAAGGACACTTGATGTGAAGCTCGCCGTCTTCCGCCAGACGCACTTCCACCCCGGGCAGCGGCTTGCCGATGCTCCCCGGCTTCTGCCGCCCGAGCGGATTCAGAATGACAATGCCGCCTTCGGTGAGGCCGAAACCCTCGTGCAAAGGCAGGCCGATGGCCATGTAGAACCGGGCCAGGTCCGCGCCGAGCGGCGCGGCGCCGGAGGCCGCGAAGCGCAGTCTTCCGCCGAAGCGTCCGCGGATCTTCCTGTAGACGAGGCGGTCGGCGAAGCCGCAGACCAGCGTGAGCCAGAGCGGAACACGCTGTCCGGCTGCCCTCAAATCGACCCTCCGCAGGCCGGCCTCGAGCGCGGCGTTCGCCAGTCTGCGCAACGGCTCCGGCCGCCTGTCAATCTCCATCCGGACCGTCTTGTAGACGCGCTCCCACACCCGGGGGGGAGCCGCGAAGAGCGTCGGCCGTACGGTGATCAATTCGTGCGGCAGGCGCAGGAGGCCTTCCGAGAACCAGACCGGCACGCCGCAGTAGACCATGATCAGCTCTATCACCAGCCGCTGGATGATGTGCGCGGAGGGGAGGAAAGCGAGTGTCGAATCTTCCGGCCCGGCGTTGAGCACTTCCGGACCGAGCGAGGCGTTGGCCGCGAGCGCGCGGTGGGACACAAGCGCCATCTTCGGCTCGGCGGTGACGCCCGAGGTCAGATACAGGATGGCGGGGTCCTCGGCGCGCACGGCGCGGCGCAGCCGGGGCCAGAGGTCCGGGTTGCGGGCCATGGCTTCCGCGCCCGCTCGGCGCAGCTCGCCGAGAGTCGTGACTCCCTGCTCCTCTCCGGTCATCAGAACCCACTGCCAATCCGCCTGCCCGGCGCAGGCGCCTCGAAGCCGCTTCAGCATGCCGGGGTCTTCCACGAAAACGATCTTGGCGCCGCATGCCATCAGGGTCCGAACCTGGTCGGCGGGGTGGTAGGCGGTGTAGAGAGCCGCGGAAACCGCGCCGGCCGCCATGATGCCGAAATCGGCGAGGTAGAGTTCCGCGCGGGTTTCCGAGGCGATGGCGACTACGTCGCCCTTGCGGACCCCCAGCCCGGCCAGCGCGGCGGCGATTTCCCGGCAGGCGTCACGGAACTCGTTCCAGGTATAGGACCGGTACTGCGTCCCGTCGCTTCTCCGGCAAGGCTGGTGGAGCGCGGGGCGGTCGCCGAGACGATCGGCGGTCTGTTCCAGGATCTCGTAGAGTGTGCGTTGCTCCATGCTGCGGTGCGGCTAACGTACCTTTACGGTCAGCGTCGCTGTCTCCATGGCGCCGTTCTTCCCCATGGCCGAGAAGCGGTAGGTTGTGGTGCGCTCGGGCTTCACCTCGAAACAGAACCGGCCGGCGGGTTTCAGTTGCTGGACGGGCGGGTCCACGGTGACCTGCGCGGCCTCCGGCGCTCCGTAGCAGAGTGTCGCCGCCTCGCCGGGCGAAACCTCGGGCGTACTGGCGAATGTCATGGTGAAAAGGCCCGGATATGTCTCCGGCGGCGCGGGCGCGGCGGCCGCGGGCCGGACTTTCACCGTAACAGACTCGGAGGCCGTGCTGCCCTCGAAACCTTCGGCCACCAGCCGGTAGGTGGTGGTGCGGGCGGGCGTGAGATAAAAGCACCGGTTATAGCCCGGCGTCAGTTGTTCGACCGGCGGTTCCAGCCGCACCCGCTTCGCGTTCTCAACCCCGTAACAGAGGCCCACACTCTGGTTGCCGGCAATCTCCTTGGAACCCGCGTAGAAGTGCGTGATCCGGACCGCCTCGCTCCGGGCCGCCGGAGGCGGCGCCTCCTCCGCGCGCGGCGGGGCCTCCGGCGAGCAGCCCGTGAGAATGAGGACCCCGCACAGTCCTGCTAGCTGGCGCATGGTCATATTATTATGAACCGTGAGCGGCCGGGATGCACCGCGGCGGCCCGGCCCGCGGGACGGAAGATCGTGCCGGCGAACCTCACCCCCGACTACCTGAGCGCCGAGCAGGACTACAAGACGGCGCGCACGCACCGGGAGAAGGTTGAGGCGCTGGAGCGCATGCTGGCCACGGTTCCCAAGCACAAGGGCACGGAGAAGCTTCAGGCCGATATCAAGCGCCGGCTGTCACAGGAACGCAAGGAGTCGCAGAAGCGCGGCGGCGCGCACTCCACGCCGTTCTACCTTGTGGAAAAGGAGGGCGCGGGGCAGGTGGCGCTGCTTGGCCCGCCGAATTCGGGGAAGTCGAGACTCCTCGCCGCCTTGACCCACGCGCGCCCGGAAGTGGCCGATTATCCGTTCACCACCCGCCTGCCGGCGCCGGGCATGATGCGCTTCGAGAATGTTCAGATCCAGCTTGTCGACCTGCCGCCGCTCTCGCGCGAGTTCTCCGAACCGTGGCTGCCGCAGGTGATCCGGTCCGCCACGGCGGGAGTGCTGGTGGTGGACCTGAACGACCCGGAGGTTCTCGACGAGATCGGCTTCATCGAGCAGCTCCTGGCGGACAGGCGTCTCCCCACGCCCGGGATGCTGGTGGGGAACAAGCTGGACCTGGAGGGAGCCGCCGGGAACTTCGACGCTCTGGTGGATCTCTACGGCGAGCGCTACCGCACGATCGCGGTGTCCGCCGAGACCGGAGCGAACCTCGACCGCTTCCGCCGCGAGATCTTCGACCTGCTTGGCCTGGTGCGCGTGTACACGAAACCGCCGGGAAAGAAGGCGGAACTGACCGCCCCCTACGTGCTGCGCCGCGGACAAACGGTGATCGACGCGGCGCGGCTGGTGCACAAGGATTTCGCCGAGCACCTCAAGTTCGCCCGGTTGTTCCGGGCCGGGCACGCCGGATCCCATTCCCAGCCCGAGGGAATGATGGTGGAGCGTGGCCACGTGGTCGAGGACGGCGACATCCTGGAGCTGCACCTGTAGGGCGCTGGCGGAACGGCCCCGCGCCCCTCACCGGCGGCTCTTCCGGCCCGGGCCCGCCGCCTCACCCCTCGGCTTCGGATACCAGCGGCTTGGTGGGGTCGATCTTCAGCCACAAGACCGACGAGAGGAACAGGGCGATGGCCATGGGGATCAGCGGCAGGTCGTAGCTTCGGAACGCCACCACCATGTAGCCGAACACGATGGAGGAGAGGAAGGACCCCGCCTGGCCCGCCATGTTCATTGCCCCGCTCACGCTGCCGGCGTACTTGCGTCCAATGTCCAGGCAGACGGCCCAACTGGCCGGCATCATGCAATCCATGAAGCCGAAGCCGAGGCCCAGAAAGACCGCCGCGAGCGTGTTGTTGCCGGTCATCACGGTGGCCAGTTCGAAGATGCCGGCGAGCCCCAGCCCGGCCATTCCCACGACCCGCCGGGCGAACTTGAGGCCGTAGCGCTTCCCCAACCAGTCGCTGGCCGCGCCGCCGGCCAGGTTGCCGATGGCGCCCAGGATGAAGGGCAGCGTGCTCCAGAGCGCCATCTGCGCCTCGGTGAACCCTCGCCCCTTGACCAGATAAGTGTGCAACCACGACTGGTAGAAGTACCCGCCGAAACAATAGGCGAAGTACATGAGCATCAGGTAGAGTACGTTCCTGTTGGTAAGGACGCGCGTCCAGGAGATGGCAGGCGCCTGCGCCTGCCTGGCCTCCTCCTGAAGTTCGTCGAGTTCCGCCTGTGAGATGCCCTTCTTGTCGGACGGCTTGTCGCGATACCACCAGTACCAGGCCGCCGACCAGGCGATCCCCACGAGAGCGAACGCGTAGAATGACATGCGCCAGCCGTACCGCACCTGGATCGGCACCACGAGGACCGGGGAAAGGGCTCCTCCCACGCGCGCCGCCATCCACACGATCCCCACGGCCCGGGCCCGCTGCTCCTTCGGAAACCAGCGGGAGAGAGCGCCCATCGAAATGGGGTAGGCCCCCGATTCGCCGGCGCCGAACAGCAGGCGGATGAGAAGCAGCGCCGTGAAACCGGACGCCAGGCCCGTGAAGAAGGTGAACATCGACCACCAGATCACGATCAGCGCCAGCACCCTGCGCCCGCCGAACCGCTCTCCCAAACGCGCCGAGGGGACCGCCAGCAGGGCGTAGGTGAGTACGAAGGCGCCCACTACCCATCCCCACTGGTCGGGGCTGAGGTTCAGTTCGGCCTGCATGCGCGGACCCGCCACCGAAATGCACACGCGGTCCAGATAACTGACGGTCGAGATAATGAAGAGAAAAATGAGGACTTTGTAGCGCGTTTTCATCTCGTCGGATTATGTCACAGAAGCGGGCCGCCACGTCGCGCGGCCACCGGCTGACGGGGCTGCGAGGTGATCGCCGGGCCGATTCGGAATACCTGTCGCACGCGTTCGCAGGCCACAGATCAGCCGGACGGCCTGAAGCGCCCGCCTTGCCTGTCCGTCCCGGGGGGCAGTTTCGACACGGTTCCTGACGCTCGCGGTTCCGGCCGAGGCCGCACCGGGAACTCCAGTGCTGCGACAGGCGGCGGACGGCGTTCCTCGCTAATACTCGGGCGTTGGCGCCACGCTCCTGACGGGAGCGCGGGCGCCGGCGGGCAGGCCGCCCGGCAGCGCGGCCTGTGCGAGAGCCTCGTGCAGGGCGAGGAGCGAACGCGCCGAGACGCCGGTGAGCCACGCCGCAAACTCGTACATGCCTTCCTGGAGCGTGGTGCGCGGGTGGTATCCCAGCAGCCGCTGGGCCTTGCGGATGTCGCCGCAGGCTTGCGGAAGGCCGCAAGCCCGCCCGCGCTTGGATTCGATACGGGCGGCGACGCCCAGCGCGCCCTCCAGAGCTTGAACCACCTCGCACAAGCCGGTGGAGCGGCCGCTGCCGAGGTTGATGACCTCGTGCGAGAGGTCGCGGTAGTCCATGGCCGCACGGATGCCGTCCACCGCGTCGCCCACGAATGTGAAGTCGGATCGGGCGGCGCCGTCCCCGCAGATCTCCACGGGGCGTCCCTCCAGCATGGCTTGCGCGAACCCGTAGACCGCCTGGTCGGGCCGCTGCCTCGGTCCGTAGACCGGGAACAGCCTCAACGCCACAAAGCGGATGTTGTAGAGGTGGCTGTACACGTGTCCGAGCGCTTCCCCGCTCATCTTCGTGCTCGCAACCAGGCTGACCGGGCGCAATTCCGTGTCGTCTTCCCGCCAGGGCAGCCTGGGGTTCAGGCCATAGACACTGCCCGAGGAAACGAACACGAACTGCTTGACGCCCCAGGTGCGGGCGCACTCCAGCAGGTTCTGCGTGCCGCACACGTTGACCTCCTGGAACACCCCAGGCTCGGCCAGTGAACGGGAGAAGCCTTCCCGCGCGGCCAGATGCACTATGACGTCGTAACCGCCGTCGAGGCCGGACTGAAGCGCGGCGGCGTCCCGCAGGTCGGCCTCGATCAGCCGGAACCACCCCCGCGCTCTGCACCCCGCCAGGTTGGCCTCTTTCGTTTCCCGGGGATAGCAACTGGGGTCGAAGCTGTCGACCGCCGTCACCTTCCAGCCTTCCGCCAACAACCTATCCACCAGGTGGCTTCCGATGAACCCTGCGCCGCCTGTAACCAGAGCGTGACTCAAGTGGGCACCTCCGGAGAGTCTATCGGCGGCGCGCCGGCAGCCGAACAGGGCCGGGACCGGCTCAGTTAACATAGAGAGAGGTTTCCTTAGGATGTCTTCCAACGCCGTGAACGCTGCCGTAGAGACCATGCGCACTCTGCCCGGCGACGACGTGCGCCAGGTCATGTGGCGCTTCGCCGACCGCTTCGACTTGCAGATGATCGTCCAGGCGGCGAGGGCCGCGGCCCGGGGCCCGGTCGCCCGGCTGGTGGCCGAGGGCGCCCGCAACAGCCACGAATGGACGGAGGAGAAGAACGGCCTGCTGGGGGTCTTCGACGAATCGGGGATCACGGCCGTGTTCCTCGACCCCGAGCACGGCGGCTTCCTGGAAGGGCCCAAAAACCTGGCCCTGGCGCTGGTCGCTTTCGAACTCGCCTGGGTGGATGCCGGCGCCGCCACCAGCAGCCTCGCCAACTGCCTCGCGCTCGCCCCCATCCATGAGCGCGGCACCCCGGAGCAGCGCGATACCTACTTCCGCCGCTGCGCTCCCCCCGCCCCCGGCGAAGACCGCGAGATTTGGCGCGGCGCGTTCGCCCTCACTGAACCCATCCCGTACGTGGGCGTGGAGACGGGCTTGCTCGGCGGCAAGTTGCGGGTGGCGGAGTGGAACGAAGGACAGGAACCCGTACTACAGGTGGACAAGCGCGGCCGCTTCATCACCAACATGGCCTTCGCCCGCTTTGTCACCGCCGCCGTGGAATCCGACGACCCCCGCATCAAGGGAAGTTGCATGGTCATTTTGGAGCACACCGATCCAGGCACCTTCGATCGCGGAACTCCGGCCCGCAAGCTGGTCCATCAGCTTTCCTCGACCCGGGACCCGGTCTTCAGCCTGCGTGTGCCCGCCAGCCGCATCATCGGGGGGTATGAGATCAGGGATGGAGTGATCGTCCCCAACTTCAGCCACGGGGAAGTCATCGAGGCGGTGTTCAAACGGACGCGGGTCACGGTCGGCGTGATGACCTCCGCCAAGCTGCTTTCCGCCGTTGAGCCGGTCATCCGGTACCACCGCGGCCGCTTCCGTGGCGGAGACGCCGCCGCGCCGGGCACTCCGCGCTACGAACTGGGCCTGCAAATGAAGGAGGACGTGCTGCACCGCCTGGTGGACATCTGGGCGACGGGAGAAGCCGGCGCCTCCCTGGGATTCGCCGCCGCCCGCGTCTTCGATGAGCTGGATCCGCTCGAGAGAGCCAAAGACAAGCTGTTTGCGGCGCAGAAAGTGGGCCGCGGCACGTCCATGCTCAAGGCGTTGCGGCGTCACCAGAAAGAGGCGGCGGACCGCTTGCAGCAGGGGGAGGTACTGGAAGACCCCATGCTCCAGTTTGTGGTGGTGGACGCTCTGGCCAACGTGCTCTGTCCGGCCTGCAAGCTCTGGAACACGGGCCACGGGGCGAACATGATGCGCGAGGCCGTCAGCCTCATGGGCGGCTACGGCATAACGGAAGATTGTCCGGGATTCCTGGGACACAAGTGGATGGACGCGCAACTCGAGGCCACTTACGAAGGGCCGGAGGCCGTGCAGCGGCGTCAGTTGAGCGTCACCATGACCAACGAGTTGTTCCTTCAGCAATTCCATGCGTGGATCGCCGAAATGCGCGAGATCGCCTCACGCAGGCCCGGCACCGGCGCCTGCACCCTGGCGACCGCCATGCATCTCTGGCTGTGGGCGCTCAACCATCTTCAGTCGACGGCCGATGCCGGCGGATCGAAGCTCTATCACAGCTCCCGGCATGGCGTCACCTTCCCGCTGGCGGACGCCCTGTGCTGGCTCCTGGCCGCGCGCTACCTCATCCTGGATGTGCTCGAGCTCGAGGAGAAAGGCGCGGCCAACCCCGTCCTGGCCGAGGGCCTGCCCGGCCTGACCGGTTTCTACACCGACCTCTGCCACGTGCAATGCGCCCGCGCCGCCGGAGAAGCCGGCCGCATTCTGGCGGAACTCGTCTTCGGCTGCCGCGCTCACCCCGCCTGGAACGGCGACGCGGGAACTTGCTACCGGAACGAGGAACTGGTTGCGCTGGAAGGCGTCATCCCGGGACTGGGCAGCGTCGCCACGGACGTGCTGGGCGAAGGAGGTTCACACCCCTCCAAGGCAGGGCCTTGCGTGCGGGTGGAAGGAGTCGAGCAGTTCGTCCGCCTGCGGACCAAGCTCGACGGATGCCTCACCGGCGCCCACCTGGCCAAGGACCGCGCCGCGGACGCGCTCGCCAAGGTCATGATTCCCGAGGCGCTGGATTATCCCGCATGAGCGCGGGCGCACCCATCGGGCGCCAGACGATGGAAGTGGATGTCGTCTGCGTCGGTTTCGGCCCGGCCATGGGGGGCTTCCTGACAACCCTGTCGAGGAGCCTGGTCAAGGAGGACGGCACTCCCCTGGTAGCCAGCAAGGCCGTCCCTGGTCTGCCTCTTCAGGTTCTCTGCTATGAGCGCGCCGACGACGTCGGCTTCGGCGTTTCAGGAGTAGTGACCAAGGCCCGCGGAATCAGGGGGAGTTTCCCGGACTTCGACCCGTCCCAGATCCCCATGGCCACGGAGGTGCGTTCCGAGAAGGTGCTGTATCTGTTGGATCCCATCGGGGCCAGCCGGCGATCCAGGACCCTCCGAACCGCCGACAGGTTCCTGAGGCTGGCAACTTCGGCGGCACGCAACGAAGTCCACGCGGTCGAACTGCCATATACCCCCGGCTTCCTTCACAAGCAGGGCGGACTCGTACTCTCGATCGGGCAGTTCATTCAGTGGGTTTCACAGCAGGTCATGGCGAGCGGCGTCATACAGGTCTGGCCGGCGACGCCGGTGGCGGAGCCTCTCATTGAGAATGACCGGGTTGTGGGTGTCCGGCTGGCGGACCAGGGTGTTGAAAAGAATGGGGAACCAACCTCAGGTTTCCTCCCTGGAATGGACATTCGAGCGTCTCTGACTGTTGTAGGAGATGGACCTTTTGGCCCCGTTGGCAGACAGATTGACGAGCACTTCGGTTTGCCTGTGGGACATCACAGGAAAGACTGGGCCGTCGGGGCGAAGATGGTCATCGATCTGCCGGAGGAATCACCGCTTGAGGCCGGCACGGTCTACCACACGTTTGGTTATCCTGAGCCTGAGATTTTCGGGTTCCTCTATGTGCATCCGGGCAGGATTGCCTCGGCTGGCATCTTCGTCCCCTCCTGGTTTGAAAGTCCGGTCCGGACTACCTACCGCTACTTGCAGCACTTCATCCGGCACCCCTATTTCTGGAGGTTTCTGAAAGGGGGGCGGCTGCGTAGTTGGGGCGCCAAGTCTTTGCAGGAATCGGGCCGGGCGGGCGAACCGTTCCTGGTCGGGGAGGGGTACGCCCGAATCGGGGAAGGCTCCGGGAGCACGAATGTCCTTACCGGGTCGGGCGTGGATGAGGCGTGGACCACCGGCGTCCAACTTGCGGAGGGCGTGCTGGAGTTGGCTAGCTCCGGTAAACCATTCACAAAGAAAAACTTGTCGGCAGCCTACGTTTCGCGGAGACGTGCCAGTTGGGTCGAAAAGGAGGGGAAGGCCGCAGAGCAGGCACGAGTGGGCTTTCATGCGGGCGTGGTCAGGGGTCTCGTCGGGATGGCCCTCGCCGGAGTCACGCGAGGCTGGCTCTCGATGCCCGGGTCGGTGCGTTCGGCACAGGAGCACACTCCCTCCTTTAATAAATACTATAAAAATAAGATTTCACCTGCGGAGATAGAAAGCCTCAGGCGGGAGTGTTTGTCCCGCGGTGTGGCGGTCCATGACTCACTGATGGAGCGGTCCGGCTGGCCGGCCATCGAGTTCGACGGCAAGCTGCTTATTTCTCATCAGGATGCGCTGTTGGTGGGAGGGAAGGTTCAGGCTCCCTCGGGATACGCCGACCATGTAGTGTTTCTGTACCCCAGCCTCTGCGAATCCTGCCAAAACCGTATCTGCGTGGAGGTTTGCTCCGGGGAGGCGATTACGGCGGGGCCCGGCTCGCTGCCTCAGTTCGACCGGGAGAAGTGCATTCACTGCGGGGCCTGTATCTGGAACTGCTCGCAAACATTGCGGGAAGACCGCGGCCGTACCAACATTGAGTTCCGCGCCGGAGCCGGCGGTCTCCATTCGACGGAGAATTAGCACCGCCGGGGGGCCCCGCGCGGCGGGTCGCTGCCGCGCTGTTGCCACCCGGGGGCTGGGTTTGTTACGATCCCCGTGGAACTCTCGATTCGCTCATGCGCAAGGTCCCTCTGGCTGAATCACTGCGGATTATCGGCCGCGGCACCGTGAACTGGCTGCGGCAGCGCCCGATCGTGGTGTCATTCGAGGTGACCGACTCGTGCACCTGCTATTGCAGGCACTGCGACCACGGCGGTCCCAAAGACGATTCACAGAACCTGAAACCCGCCGACTACCGCCGCTACACCGAGGTTCTTAATCCCTGCGTGGTCCAGGTGTCCGGAGGCGAACCGCTCATGCGGAGCGACGTGGCCGAGATCGTCCGGAACATCAAGCACCAGGGCGGCGTCCCGTATACGATCCTGGTGTCGAACTGGTCCGAGATGACTCTGGACCGCTACCGCGAACTGCACGCCGCGGGCGTCGACCAGTTCTCCGTGAGCCTGGACTTCCCCGACGCGCGCCATGACGATTTCCGGGTGTATCCCGGGCTTTACAGCCACCTGAGCGACCTGGTGCCGCAATGCGCGGCGCTGGGCTATGACGATATCGTTCTGAATTCCTGCATCACCAGCGAGAACGTCGGCGAGATACAGGCGATGGCGGACAAGGCGCGGGAGTGGGGCGTCAACATCTGTTACAGCGCCTACTCCAGCCGCCGGACCGGATGCCGGGACTATTTCCTCAACTCCAAGCCGCAACTGGAGGAACTGGCCCGGGGACTCGACGCCGTCGAACGGCGCCGCAACGGCACGGGCTGGATCGTGAATTCCCCCTCGACTCTGGAGGCTACACGGCGCTACTTCGAAAACGGCGGCACGCCGGGATGTAAGGCCGGCTTGCGCTTCCTGGTCGTCACCGCGCAGGGCCAGCTTCAGCCCTGCTCCATGCAGTTCCAGCGATACCCCCTGGAACAGCGCGAGCGGATGATCCGGGAGTTCACGCGCTCGAATACCTGCGACCAGTGCTACGTCTCGATCCGCTCCTATCTTGACAAGAGCTTCCCCAGGCTCCTGTGGGAGAACGTCAGCGGCTTCTTCTCTCTCCAGCGAAGCTGATTGTTGCAGAGCCGCAAACCCGCCGCGTCCCGCTAGGGAAGTTAAGCGCGGCGCGGCAACCGCGGGCCGGCGCCCTTTGCAGCGGCGCGGCTCCGGACGCGCGAGAATGGGTGTCGTGAACGGCGGACGGCAGTGGCGCAGGCTTTTTGTCGCGGCCGTGGCGCTGATGGTGGTTTCTCCGGCGCTCCGCGCGCAAGCCCTGGGCGTGGGTAAACTGCTGGTGGCCAGCCGCGAGGTCGGCGATCCTAATTTTTCCCGCACGGTGGTGCTGCTGGTGCGGTATGGCCGCACCGGCGTTGTGGGCCTGATACTCAACCGTCCGTCGCAGACGCCTCTCTCCGTGGCCTTAAAAGGAATGGAGGAGGCTCGCGGGCGGAGCGACCCGATCTACCTGGGTGGACCCGTGGGGCTCGGCGGAGCGCTGGCGCTGCTGCGGACGCAGGAACCTCCGCCCGAAGCCCCCCGGGTCCTGGACGGCGTTCACCTGCTCTCCAGCCGCGAAGAACTGGCGCGCGGGCTGGCCAGCCGCGCGGGACCCGCGTCACTGCGCGTGTACCTTGGCTATGCGGGATGGACACACCCCCGCCTGCAGGCCGAGGTGAGCAGGCGCATCTGGCACGTCCTTGACGGCTCCTCCGGCATCGTATTCGACGCCTATCCAGCCTCCCTGTGGGAGCGGCTTATCCCGAAAGCGGAGCCCAAGCTCGCCCGGCTTCAGTAGACAAGCTGGCGCTTGATGCGGACCGTGTCGCCGGTATCCTCCAGCTCGAAGAGCTTCCCCTTGGCGCGGTTGAACGGCTGGTGAAGGATGAGCATGAGGCGGCCGTCGAAGGCGCGGAAAATCATGCCGTGTCCGCTGTCCTCGCCCACCAGAACGTCCCCCTGCCTCCACGGGCCGGCGAGCTTGCCCGAGACCGAGTGCGCCAGCGTCTCGACGTACAACCCGTCCCGGTAGCTGGACCAGAGCATGAGCAGCCTGCCGGTCTTCGTCCGGTAGAACTGCGGGCCGTCGGTTACGTAGGTGCGTTGCCGGTTGGCGGCTTTCTGCTGATCGAGAAGCCAGGGCGCGTCGGAGGCCTTGAAGAGATACATGGGCGGGCCGGCCGCTTCGGAAAGATCCGGCTTGAGGGGAACAGCCTCGATGGTTCCGTCCAGCACCTGAATCCACTCGTGCGCGTACACCATCCAGGGCGTCCCGTCCTCGACGAAAAGCGTGCCGTCGAGCGTCATGTAGTCCTCGGGCGGCTGCATCCTGGGGCCCAGGACCTTGAAGGGGCCTTCGGGAGAATCGGCCACCGCTATCTGCGTCGCCCGCAGGTGGTGCGGCGCGTTCACCTTCTGGTAGATGGGGCGCAGCTCGGGAGGAGGCTGCGGAATGGGCTTGTCCCGGTTGTGCAGAGTGACAAAGAGGTAGTACCTTCCTTTGTACTCGTGAACCTCCGGCGCCCAGGCCCCGTGCGCCGGGTTGGCCCAGATGCCCTCCGGCACCACGAACACCAGATGCGGGCCGTCCCAGGTATCGAGGTCCTGGCTCTTGTAAGCCACGACGCCGGCGCCTTTGCCGCCCGTGACCGCCCCGCCTGCGCTGTTGTACAGGTAGTAGGTCCGGCTCTGCTTGTGCGCGAGGACGAACGGGTCGTGCAGGTAGAAGTCGCCGAGCTTCATCCCGGCCTTCGCGGCCTGCTGCGCCGCGAGCGGCACAGCCAACAGCGCAACGAACCACTGGATTCTCACCATGGCTCTCCTCCCTACTTGGCGGCGGTTTTCAACCGCACCGTGTCTCCCGCATCCACCAACTCCATGAGCACCGCGCCACCCGGACCGCGTTCTGCCGGCCGGTTGACCAGCAACATGAGCCGGCCGTCGAAGGCGTGGAAAAGCGTTCCCTGCCCGCCGTACCCCCTAAGCAGCGTCTGCGCCTGCCTCCACGGACCGCGGACGCTCCCCGTCAAAGACCGGGCGACGGTGACCGCCGACCTCCCGTTGAACGTGCCGGACCAGATCATGATCAGGCTTCCGTTCCGCGTCCGGTGCAGGGATGGCCCGCCAGCCGGATAGTAACGCGGATTGCGCGAGGTGGCGCCCTGCTGCCGGAGCCAGGGGGCGTCCGAGGCTTTGAACAGGTAGCGGGCTTCCTCCACCGGCGCCGACAGATCTGCCTTCAGCCTTACCGCCTCGATCGACGCGTCCACCACCTGCGTCCAGTCATGCGCGTAGACCAGGTAGGGGAGATCACCTTCCACATAAAGCGTGCCGTCCAGGGCGACGAAATCCTCCGGCGTGTGGGGCCCGTTGGCCGCGCCGGGAATCGCCGCGAAGGGGCCGAGCGGCGAGTCGGCGGCGAAGACCTGAGTGCCCTGCCGGGTGTTGAGCCGCCAGCTCTCGGGCGGCCGGGCGATGACCTGCGCGCGGTTGGCAAGCGTCACAAGCAGATAGTAACGGCCCCGGTAGTTGTGCACCTCGGGATTCCGCAAGCCTTCTGCCGGGCTGGCCCAACTGCCTTCCGGGATTTTGAACACGGAAAACGGACCGTCCCAATTCACCAGGTCCTGGCTCTTGTAGGCCGCCACTTCCGCGCCGGGGGATTCACGAGAGGAATAGAGATAGTAGGCCCGGCTGTCCCTGTCCGCCAGGATGCCGGCGCCGGGCAGGGCCAGATCCGCCAGAGTCCTCGCCGGCTTGGGCTGCGGTTGGGCCAACAAGGGAAGCGCCAGCATGACCCACGTCAGTCCGCGGCACATTCGTGAGCCGCCCGATTCAGAGCTGCGAGTAAACACGGAGCGTGTCCTCCACCATGCGATCCGCGCTGAAGCGCTGCTGGATAGTTGCCCTCGCCTCCGCGCCCAGCCTGGCGGCCAGGTCATGATCACGGAGCAACCGGACGGCGAGCGCGGCGATCTCCTCCGGCGCCGGAGCCGAGGCGAGCAGGCCGTTCCGGCCATCCTGGATAATCTCCGGAACCGCCCCACGCGCCACGCCCACCGGCGGCAGACCATAGGCCATGGCCGCCAGCAGAGAACTGCCGAGGGGTTCCGCCAGCGACGGGAACACGAATGCATCCAGCGCGCAGTACACCGAGGCGACATCTTCAACGTGTCCCGCAAAGAGCACACTGTCCGCCACGCCGAGTTCGGACGCCAGGCGCTCCAGCCCTGGCCGGCACGGACCGTCCCCCGCCAGGATCAGCCGGCAGCCGGGCAGTTCCCTCAATACCAACGGCACGGCCCTGAGCAGGATCTCTTGCCCTTTCTCGGGAAGCAAGTACCCGACACAACCGAACAGGGACGCGTGCTCCGCGCCGCACCAGCGGCGTCTGGCTGCCTCCCTCTCGGCCTGGGATGGCAGGGCGGGGACTGGAACGCCGTCGTAGACCACCTCCACGCATTCGGGCGGCAGCCCGGAGGCCAGAACCGTGGAGCGGACGAACTCCGACACCGCCAGAATTCGTGCCGCGGAACGGTAGCGGGCCAGTCCGACGAGGTTCTGCGACAGCCGGTTCGCCAGGCGGCGGGAAGCGACGATCGGGCAGCGCCGGTGCACGCCGGCCAGCCAGGCGGCGGTCAGCGAGTGGGCGTCGTGGCAGTGTATGAGGCGCACGCCTCCCCGCCTCAGATGCGCCCGCAGCGCCATGGCGGCGGCGAACCGGTTGCCGCCGGATGCGATGGGCGTGACCTCCAGCCCGGCCTCCCTTGCACGCAGAGCCAGGGGCGACCCCTCCGGAGCAATCAGCCCGACCGGAAAACCTCTACCGCTCAGCCCACGCATCAACAGGAGAGCCTGGCTCTGGCCCCCCCGCCAGTCCGGGCCAAGGTCTACACTGAGAAGAACGGCGCTGGCGCCGGATTCCGTCGCACGAAAGGGGCTAGATTTTCCAGCCATTCCGGTAACCAAGCACGGTTCCGCGGTGATCTATTATGGTAGTGGAATCTCCGTCATGAAGCACATCCCTGTAGGTGTCTTTTTTCTGGCACTTCTATTCACAGCCGGCTGCTCCCGGCAGGCCGCGGCTCCCCAGGGTTCGCCGGAGGCCGCCACGAAGGGCGGCCGCGGCAGAGGTGGTGCAGGCAGGGGCGGCGCGGCGCTGGTTTCCACCGCCACGGTCACGGCGACGACGGTGCCGGTCGAAATCCGGGCGGTGGGCAACGTAGAAGCCTTCTCCACCATTCGGGTCAGGGCCCAGGTGACCGGCCAACTGACCAAGGTCTACATCCAGGAGGGGCAGGACGTTAAAGCCGGTGATCTGCTCTTCTTGATCGACCCGCGCCCTTATGACGAAGCCATCCGGCAAGCCGAGGCCAACCTCGCCAGGAACACGGCCCTCTTGCGGCAGGCTGAGGCCAACCTGAAGCGCGACCAGGCTCAGGAGCAATTCGCCGGAGAGCAGGCGGCGCGCTACCAGAAGCTGTTCACCGAGGGTGTTCTCTCGAAGCAGCAGACCGATCAGTACCTCTCGGACGCGGCGGTTCGCAAGGAAGCGGTCCGCGCCAGCCAGGCCGCCATTGAGAGCGCCCAGGCCTCCATCAAGGCCGATACGGCGGCGATCTCGAACGCCAAGCTTCAACGCAGCTATTGCGAGATACGCGCGCCCATCGGGGGCCGGACTGGAGACCTCCTCATCAAGGAAGGCAATCTGGTGCGCGTGACCGACGCGGAGCTGGTCACAATCCGGCAGATTCATCCGGTGTTCGTGACCTTCTCGGCGCCCGAGAACAGATTGCCCGAGATCCGGAGGTACATGGCGTCGGGGAAGCTGGTGGTAACCGCGGCGCCGCCCGGCGACACGGCCGCTCCTGAGAACGGGACCCTGAGTTTCGTCGACAACACCGTTGACATCACGACCGGCAGTATCCGCCTGAAAGGCACTTTCCCCAACGCCGCCAACCGGCTTTGGCCGGGCCAGTTCGTGAACGTGGTGCTGCGGCTGACCATGCTCTCGGGCGCCCGCGTGGTTCCGGTGCGCGCGGTGCAGATCGGTCAGGACGGCGAATACGCCTATGTGGTCGGCGCGGACCGGGTGGCGGAGATGCGTCCGGTCGTGACCGGGATCAGGGTGGGAGAAGAAGTGGTGGTCCAGAAGGGCCTGGAACTTGGAGAAGTTGTTGTGACCGAAGGACAACTGCGGCTGGCTCCCGGGATGCGAGTCACAACCAGAGGGGGACGCGGATCATGAATCTCTCGGAGATCTTCATACGGCGTCCGGTTGCCACCAGCCTCTTGATGGTGGCGATCGCGCTGTTCGGCGTGGTGGCCTACCGTGCGTTGCCGGTGAGCGATCTGCCGGTCGTCGACTACCCGACCATCTCGGTCTCAGCCAGCCTGCCCGGCGCCAGCCCGGAAACCATGGCCTCGGCGGTGGCTACCCCGCTGGAGCGTTCCTTCTCCACCATTCCCGGCATCGACTCGATGACCTCCTCCAGTGCGCTGGGCAGCACGCAGATCACCATTCAGTTCTCGCTGGAGCGTGACCTGGACGGGGCGGCGCAGGACGTGCAGACGGCCATTGCCCGGACCACCCGCCAGTTGCCGCCGGGCATGCCCAATCCCCCGTCGTACCGCAAGGTCAACCCGGCCGACATGCCCATCTACTCGCTGGCGCTGACCTCCAAGACCCTGCCCCTGTATGAGCTGAACGAATACGCCGACACCATCATGGGACAGCGCATTTCCATGATCAACGGCGTCGCCCAGGTGCAGATCATGGGTTCGTCCACGTATGCCGTCCGGGTCCAGGTGGACCCGACCGCGCTGGCCGCCAAGGGGATGGGCATCGACGAAATCGCCGGCGCCGTGAACAGTTGGAACGTCAACCGCCCAACCGGAGAGCTGTACGGCCAGACGCGCAGTTACACCATCCAGGCCAGCGGCCAGCTCACCCGCGCTGAGGCTTATCGCGACCTGGTGGTCACCTACCGGAACGGATCGCCGGTGCGATTGCAGGACGTGGCCAAGGTCTTCGACAGCATCGAGAACGACAAGTCCGCCGCCTGGTACTACAGCCGGCAAGACGGCGCCCGGCGCGGCATCATTCTCTCCATCCAGAAGCAGCCCGGCACGAACACCGTCGATGTAGTGGACCGCGTCAACGCGCTGCTGCCCGGGCTCCAGAGCCAGCTCCCGCCGTCGGTGGATCTTCAGGTGATGTATGACCGGTCGCGGAGCATTCGCGAGTCGTTCCACGATGTCCAGTTCACCATGCTTCTGTCGCTGGGCCTCGTGATCATGGTGATCTTCCTGTTTCTGCGCAACGTCTCGGCCACCCTGATCCCGAGCCTGGCGTTGCCCTTCAGCATCATCGGAACGTTCAGCATCATGTACCTTCTGGGGTATTCGCTGAACAACCTCTCCATGATGGCCCTGATCCTGTCGGTGGGCTTCGTGGTGGACGACGCCATCGTCATGCTGGAGAACATCGTCCGCCACACGGAGGAGGGCGAAGCGCCCATGACGGCCGCTTTCATGGGCTCCCGGCAGATCGGCTTCACGATCCTGTCCATGACCTTATCGCTGACGGCCGTGTTCATTCCCGTCCTCTTCCTGGGGGGGATTGTCGGGCGGCTGTTCCGGGAATTCGCGGTCACCATCGCGACGGCGATCCTGATCTCCGGCGTGGTCTCCATCACGCTGACGCCCATGCTGTGCAGCCGCTTCCTGCGGGTGGCAACCGGGCGGCGGAGCTGGCTGTTCAACGCCAGTGAGCGGGCGTTTCAGTTCGTGCTGAGGCTCTATGAGAGGAACCTGCGTTTCTCCATGCGTTTCAGGCCGGTGACGCTGGCGATCTCCATTCTGGTCATGGCCGCGACGGCCTACCTGTTCACGCGGATCCCCAAAGGGTTCATCCCCAGCGAGGACAACGACACGCTTTCGGTCACGGTGGAGGCCGAGCAGGGTACTGCGCCGCGCGAGATGTTCCGCTATGTGCAGGCCATCGGCGCCATCGTCGAGAGCGATCCCAACGTGGACCGCTACAACGCCAACGCCGGTTCCGGGGGCGGTCCGATGGGCGGAGGAGGCTCCAACGCCGGCCGTCTCCAGTTGCGGCTGAAGCCCCGTAAGGAGAGGGCCAAGAGCGCCGACCAGATCATGGTCGAGCTGAGGCCCAGGCTGGCCACCGTGCCTGGCATCCAGTCCTACATTCAGAATCCGCCCCCGTTGCGCATTGGGGGATTCATGACCAGGGCCCAGTATCAGTACACGCTGGTCGGCCCCGACACGCAGGAGCTTTACGCCGCCGCCCAGAAGCTCGAGGCGGAACTCAGGCATGAGCCGGGCTTGATCGACGTGCAGAGCGACCTGCTGCTGCGGAAGCCCATGGTCCAGGTCGACATCGACCGGGATAAAGCGGCGACGCTGAGGCTCACGGTGGACCAGATCGAGACCGCGCTCTCCAACGCCTTCAGCACGCGCTTCATCTCGAACATCTACACCCCTTCCAACCAGTACCAGGTGATCATGGAGGCGCTGCCGGAGTACCAGGACACCCCGAACGCCCTGTCCATGCTTTACCTGCGTTCCGGCAACGGAACGCTGGTCCCGCTGGATACGGTAGCCACCCGGCGGCAGATCGTCGGCCCGCAATCGATCAACCACCTGGGCCAGCTTCCCTCGGTGACGATCTCCTACAACCTCGCCCCCGGCACTTCGCTGGGCCAGGCCATGGACCGCATCCGGGAGGTCTCCTCCCAGGTTCTGCCCGGGACCATCAGCGCCGCCCCGCAGGGCACCGCCCAGGCGTTCGAGCAATCCTTTAAGAACCTGAACATTCTCCTTCTGGTAGCGGTGGGCGTGGTCTACATCGTGCTGGGAATTCTCTACGAGAGCTATATTCACCCCATCACCATCTTCTCCGGGCTCCCCTCGGCGGGCTTCGGCGCCCTGTTGACGCTGATGTTCTTCAAGGTCGAGCTGAACCTCTACTCGTTCGTCGGGCTGATCATGCTGATCGGCATCGTCATGAAGAACGCCATCATGCAAATCGACTTCGCGCTGGACGCGGAGCGTGAGCAGGGCCTGTCTCCCGTGGAGGCGATCATCCAGGGCTGCGTGATCCGGTTCCGGCCCATCATGATGACCACCATGGCGGCACTGCTGGGCGCGGTCCCGATCGCCATCGGCTACGGCGCGGGCGGCGAATCCAGGCAGCCGCTGGGGCTGGTCGTGGTGGGCGGCCTTCTGTTCTCGCAGTTGGTGACGCTATACCTGACGCCGGTGTATTACACCTACCTCGGCGGGGCGCAGCGCGCCTTGCAGCGGCGCCGGCGCCGCGGCCTGGAGCCGGTGGCCAGCGCGGCCGACTGATCCGTTCAGGGTGCGCGACAAAAATGTAGCCCATCATGCGGCTGACGAGCGATCCGCCCAGTAGTCTTCGAACCTACGGCTGAGGCGGCAGCAGCGCAGGGCGATGATGGCGTTAGCGCCACGGACGGTCCAGAA
>JADZCM010000044.1 GCA_020851555.1 Bryobacterales bacterium
AGAAGCTCCCAAGGGTTAGGCTGTTCGCCTATTAAAGCGGTACGTGAGCTGGGTTCAGAACGTCGCGAGACAGTTCGGTCCCTATCTGTGGTGGGCGCAGGAGATTTGAGGGGGCCTGTCCCTAGTACGAGAGGACCGGGATGGACGAACCTCTTGTGATCCAGTTGTCACGCCAGTGGCACCGCTGGGTAGCGAAGTTCGGTCAGGATAAGCGCTGAACGCATATAAGCGCGAAACCTTCCCCAAGATGAGATCTCCCAAGGGGTCAACCCCTACGAAGGGCCCTGGAAGACTACCAGGTCGATAGGACGGGGGTGTAAGCGCAGCAATGCGTTGAGCCAACCGTTACTAATAGCCCGTTCGGCTTGACCATAAAATCTACTAGTGGCATGGAGTGGTTTGTGTAGCGAACCCGTCGATATTGTGAGCGGCCCGGACGCCGGAGGGAAGTCCGGCGCCTCACGCCAAAGCGCGGGCCGCCAAACAGGTTTTGGGTGACCGTAGCGAGGGGGTCACACCCGTTCCCATCCCGAACACGGAAGTTAAGCCCCTCAGCCCCGATGGTACTGCATGCGCGAGTGTGTGGGAGAGTAGGACGTCGCCCGAATTAAAAGCGAGGCCCGGCCGCAAGGCCGGGCCTTCCTGGTTTCTTGGACCGGAACCCGCGGGCCAGGCGATGGCGAGCAGGAAGGCGCTGCCCGCCAGCGCCTCCACTTGGTGCGGGACGGCGCGTCCGACGGCGACCACGTGCCCGGCGGGAAGAGCCACCGTCCGGCCCTCGACATGGATCCGGATCCGCTCCCTGACCCTCTGCACCGAGATCGACCCGGCGACATGATGTTCGTGCAAGCGGCTCCCGGACCGCAAAGCCGTGAGAACAATCCGAAAGTCCGCATATTTCACGACGGTCTGGGCATTGCGGCCCGCCGGCCAGTAGGGCTCCCGCAGCAACCGGCCGATGTATTCATTCAGATTGAAAGCCGGTATCGGCAGGCCGGTGGGCTTGGGCGTTCGCAGGGGGGCCACGCCGGGCCGCCGCGCGAGAGGCCGCCGCGTTTTCGGGCTGAAGAGGCATTGGTTTCTTCCGTGTGAAGGTCAGGCCCGCCGTGCCGCTCCCACCGGTTGGGCAGGCTGGTAGGTGCCCGGGACAGTTCGAAAGCTGACTGCCAGCCGGTTCCAGCCGTTGATCGCGATCACCGCCATGGTCAGGTTCACCAGTTCTTCTTCACTGAACTGCCGGCGCGCCATTTCGTATACTTCGTCGGGTACATGGCTGGTTCCCACGCTGGTTACGGCTTCCGTCCAGGCCAGCGCGGCTCTTTCACGATCCGAGAAGAACGGCGTCTCGTGCCAAACGGAGACCGCGTACAACCGCTGCTCGCTCTCTCCCAGCGCGCGGGCGTCTTTGGTGTGCATGTCGAGGCAATATGCACACCCGTTGATCTGCGAGGCGCGGCACTTCACCAATTCCAGTAACGAATGCTCCAGGCCGCACTCGCGAACGTAGCGTTCCACGCCGTACATGGCGGAAAAAGCGCCCGGCGCGGCAGTCTTGTAGTCGATTCTTGCTTGCATCAGCGTTCCCCTCCTTGCCTCAATTATAGAACGCGGGCCGGGCGGGTCCGGCGCGATGCGGTTCCGCTATCAGCTTCGCGCCATGCGGGGAGTGGAGACTACTTCACGGGGAGGCGAACGGGTGAACTGTAAGAGTTCCCGCGAATGCCTAACTGTCTGTAGTGCCGCCTATTCGGCAAAGAGCGCGCCGAACGGAGAGAAGCCCAGCCAGGAGACGACGGGCGCGTCGGCATAGGCATAACCATGCAAATAGAGTTGATTCACCCCGGCTGCGAAATTGCGGTTGATGGCCGGCCGCATCTTCCCCGTCCAGGGAGTGTCATAGGCGCCAAGAAAGGCGCCCGTCTCGTCCGACAACAGGCCGCCGCCGCCGATGTCCCGACCGGCTCGAAGCGCGCGGAATTTGTTCATCTCTTCTCCGAACCCGAGCGACTCGTCCTGGACTGCGGATCCGTCACCGGGGAGTTCTGCGGACTGTCGTCGAACATATTGACGATCTGGCCTGTCGGCCTCGTGTAGATCGGCAACACGAGCCATTCGCCATCCGCAGGCGCGGTCCAGGTCAGCCGGCCATCCGCGAATTCCCTGGTGATATCCTCGACGGTTCGCGCGTCAAGCGTGCTCGTGCTTTCCGCAGTGCAACTGGTTTCGCAGCGCACCGCGAGAACCCGCAGTAGATGACGCGTGACGTTTTGAGCGCGAGCGCGAAGGGCGGGACGGGGATGTGAGTGTGGGAACCGGCCCGTGGTCAAGGCCTCCGGTCAGGCTCCGGACAGACCGTAGAGAAGGACGCCGAGCACGATGAGAGTGACGACAACGTACAGCCGGTCGCCCTGCCGCGCAAACGCGTACACCGAGAAGACAACCCGGGCGATGGGAGTGGCGATCAACAACAGCAACCCCAGTTGAATTACGCCGCGGGGGTGCAAGGCGAAGGCCTGCACGACGATTCCACGGACGCTCCGCAACGCGGCCGATTCGCCCCGGAAAACGTGGTAGCCGGGCTGAGCGGTTCCGTACCGCAACAGGTAGGCGATCCCGCCCAGCAGCACGACGAAGGCCGACAGCAAAACGCCGGCGCGGAGAAGGTTGCCCATGGTGGTCTCGACGGCGCCGCCGGTCTGGGACTTGGGTTCCCCGGGCATTCGAGTGTGCTGTCTCACGAGTATGCTCACCGTTGTGGGGCGGACGCCCCCGCCGGCGCCGGACCCCCGGTACGGCTGCCGCGGCACGTGAGCAAGGCCGACGGAAGCGCCGGCCGCGGTCCAGGGGGACCGCCCCGCATGCGGCACCGGTCAATTAACTTCAGAGACATGACTCTAGATCCTTCCTTTCAGGCTGTTATAGATCATCTCAACCGCCAGAACCGTAACCAGCCCGGCGAAGATATTACGCAACAGCCGCGTGCCGGCCGAAGCCAGAAAGCGCGCACCGAAGAAAGAACCAGCCAGCACGCCGAGAACCACGGGCATCGCGAGGCCCGGATCGATGTACCCACGGCTCAAATAGACCCCGGCGCTGGCCGCCGCCGTCACACCGATCATGAAGTTGCTGGTCGTGCTCGACACCTTGAAAGGAAGACGCATGGCCTGATCCATGGCGATGACCTTAAGGGCTCCGGAGCCAATGCCCAGCAGGCCGGAAAGCGTGCCGGCGCCGAACATCAGACCGAATCCCAACGGCACCGCCCGCACGTAATAAGGGCGCAGGCCCTGCGGCGTGGGGTAGGCGCCGTGCATTCTCAAAAGGGTTGCGATCCGGTCCTGCGGCGGGCTTTCGCCGCACGGCTGTTCCACGTGCGGCCGCAGGGAGTGGTAGGCGGCGTGCAGCAACACGACCCCGAAGACCAGGCCGATCATGCGTGTCGAGACCAGCGCAGCCAGGAAGGCGCCGAACAACGCGCCGGTGCTCGTCGCGACCTCCAGAAACATGCCAACCCGGATGTTCGAGAATCCCTCTTTCACGTAGGCTGAGGCCGCTCCGGAGGACGTGGCGATGACCGAGATCAACGACGCGCCGACAGCGTAGCGAATATCCACGCCCAGGGCCAAGGTCAGCAGCGGCACGATGACGACGCCACCTCCCAATCCCGTCAGGGATCCCAGGAAGCCCGCAACGAAGGCCCCGGCTCCGAGCACCAGGCTGAATTCGAATACGTTCATCCGCGATTTGCGCCGGCCTGACTTCACCCGACGGCATGGGCAATCCGATCCCCGGCCGCCGGTTTCGGGAAAGCCGAAGGCGTTGCGGCGGTCCGCGCGGCAACCGGCCCGGCGAGCGCCGCCGATAGGACCAGGAATACCACAGCCCCGATGGCGCCGCATGCGCGAACGTGGGGGACCGCAACCCGTCCTTAACCGGGTGTCCGGCCAGGGGCCGGCCGCGGGCGGGGGCGCCAGCCCTACGGCCCCGGCGGCTGCCCTCCGGGCGCCGGACACCGATGGCGTGTGTTGCAGCCCGTGGGATCCTCCGCGATCTGCCGCCGTTCATGCACGGAGTACGGCTATGCGCCTGCCCCGAAGAGAAGGGCAACAGAGCCGGGGTGCGGGTTGTAGTAGGATTTGGAGACGGGTTTGTTGTGTGAAGGGAAAGGGTCTATGAACGGGTCTGGTTTCTCGCGAAGGTATTTCTTTCAGGGAGCCCTGCTGGCGGGCGCGGTCCCGCGCGGCGGCTTCGGCAGCGTGGCGTCGCTCGCCGCGCTGGGCTTCAAGTCTTACAACGAGAAGTTGAACATCGCGGGCGTGGGGATGGGCACCCGGGGTCCGCAGATCCTGATCGGGGTGGCGCCCACCGAAAACGTGGTGGCGCTGTGCGACGTGAACGAAGAGAGCGCCGCCCGCGGGCTCAAGACGTATCCCAAGGCGGCGACCTACACCGACTACCGCCAGATGCTGGAGAAGGAAGCCAAGAACATCGACGCGGTGATGATCGCCACGCCGGACCATCTCCACACGCACGTGGCGCTGGCGGCGATGCAGATGGGCAAGCACGTCTACTGCGAGAAGCCGCTCACCAGGACGCCGTGGGAAGCCCGGCTGCTGGCGGAGGCAGCGTCGAAGTACCGGGTCGCGACGCAGATGGGAAACCAGGGCTTCAGCCACGAGGGGACCAAGACGGCGTGCGAGATACTGTGGTCCGGGGACATCGGAGAAGTAAGGGAAGTGCATGCCTGGACCGGCGGGATCTACGGCGGGCAGCCCAACATTCCGGAGACGGGGCTGGAAGCGCAGCCGGCGCCCGGCGCGCTCAATTGGGACCTGTGGCTGGGACCGGCGGCGCCGCGGCCGTACAACTCCCTGATGACGAACCAGTGGCGCGCGTTCCTGGACTTCTCGACGGGCGGCTCGCTGGGCGACTGGCTGGTCCACAACCTGGGGCCGGCGCACCTGGCGCTGCAACTGGACAAGGCCTCCCCGGTGAGCGTGGAGTGCGTGACGGTGGAAGGAAAAAGTCCCTGGGTGTGGCCGCTGCGCGCCCACATCGTGTACGAGTTTCCGGCCCGCGCGAACATGCCCCCGGTGACGGTCCACGCGTACCAGAACATGCGCGGCGACTTCAAAGACCCGGAGGGGATGCAGGAAGGCGAGCGCCTGTTCCCGCCCATGAACAACCTGGCGGAAAAGGGCCGGTCGTTCGTGGGCAGCGGCGACGGCACGCTGCTGATCGCGGACCAACTGACGGTGTCCGGGCAGCCCGCGCCGCGCGGCGGGCGCGGAACGCCGCCGCCGGGAGCCGTTCCGGGCGGACCCGGACGCGGGCCCCTGCCCCCCGGCGGACCGCCGTTCGGGCCGGGCGGCATGGCCGGACGCGGAGGGACCCTGGATCCCAAGCTGCGCGCTCCGGGCAACGGGGCGGTGTTCGTGGGGTCGAAAGGCTACATGGCGACCACGTCCCGCGGCGAGGGAGTGTGGCTGCTGCCGGCCTCCCGCTGGGCCGACTACAGGCTGCCTCCGCAGGTGCTGCAACGCGGCATCAATCACCAGCAGGACTGGGTGCGCGCCTGCAAGGGCGGAGCGCCGGGGGTCTCCGAGTTCGGCGTGGCGGCGAAATACATAGAGTGGCTGGCGCTGGGCGCGATCGCGCTGCAGGTGCCGGGCAAGCTCATGTGGGACGGGGCCAAGATGCGCTTCACCAACAACGAGGCCGCCAACAAGCTGCTGAGGCCCTTCATACGGAAAGGCTGGGAGATCAGGCTGTAGCCCGCGCCGCTAACGGGCGGGCGGCAGATGCTTGACGGCGAAGTCGAGGTACTGGTCCCAATCCCAGGCGTTGATGTCGTGCGGACCGGTGCGGAGGTGGTAGGCCACGTCGGTCTGGATGGGGTGATCGGGCGCGGGCATGCGGTCCGTTTCCAGATCGCGCTTTCCAAGCAGGCGGTAGACGGGGCCCGCGGCGACGAGCGACAGGAACTCGCCGCGGGGATCGGCCCACAGGTCCTCGGTGGCGCTGGCGACATACAGAGGACGGGGGGCGATGAGGGCCAGGAGCATGTGCTGGTCCACGGGCAGGTCGTCTTCCCGGCCGTTGTACTTGCGGTAGTTGTGCGAGAACCAGTGGGGGAAACGCTGGTTGAGGTCGGCGACGGTCTCGCCGAAGCGGCGGCGGCTGAGCGCCGCGCCGCCCTCGCCGGAGTCGTTCGAGATGACCATGGCGAAGCGGGTGTCCTGGGCGCCGGCCCACAGGGCGGTCTTGCCGAGGCGGGAGTGGCCGTGGACGATCACGCGGTGGGGATCGACGCCGGGGTCGGTTTCCAGGTAGTCCATGGCGCGGCTCAGGCCCCAGGCCCAGGCCCCGATGGCGCCCCAGTCGAAGCCGGGGAAGGAGGGGCGCACGCCGTACTTTTCGCCGCCGTCGAAATCGGGCTCGATGGTGAAGTAGTAAGCGAGGGCCACGCCGTAGCCGCGCGCCAGGATGGTCTGGATGGGCCAGTGGGCGGCGCCGGAGCCGCGCGACCGCTCGGCGGCGGGCTGCTTTTGTCCCTTGACCCAGACGTCGCCGAGGAGGATGCCGGGGTCGGCGCTCACGGCGTGGTTCGGGGAGAAACTGAGGCCCAGGAAGACGGGCGAACGGCGGTCCTTGGCGGCGGCGGGGAGGTAGACCAGGAGGGTCATCCGCGGGCCGTCTTTCGCGCCGGTGAAGTTGATCTCGACCTGCTTGCGGACGGCGGTTCCGCCCAGGGCCTGGGGATCGAGCGAGAGCAGCTCGAAAGTCATGGCCTTCGGGCGGGCGGGGCTGCGCCCGTAGACGTGGTTGCGGAAGAGCTCGAGGATCTCGGGGCGCCGGCGTTCCGTCCACGTCTTCGCGTCTTTGACCGGGCTGCCGTTTAGCAGAACCAGAGGATCGGGGAGCGTGTACTTGGGGACCTTGGCCTCGTCATAGTTGGCGGGCGGCCTCTGGCAGTGAGCCAGAACCGCGGTCAGCAGCGCCGCCTTGATGAGAGAAGAGAAAGACATCGGGGTTGCCTCCTCAAGAGGCCGCGGCGAGAATGCGCCGGACGTGCCCGGCGTTCTCCGCGACCTCGTCCTTGAAGCGGGGGAACATTCCGACAATGACGCAGTCGGAGGGCTTGATGCTCTGGAACGCGACGCGGAGAGCCTGCTCGACGGCGCGGAAGGAAGATGCCAGGCGGCCGGCGGCCAGGACCTTGAAGGCCAGGCACACTTTGGAAGTCTGGCGCATGACGGCGTACATGCGGGCCGGATCGCCGCGGAGATAGACCTCCGAGGGCGGCTCGGGCACGTCCCCGAGCAGCGCCTGCAACTGATCGGGCGTACGGGTGCGGTTGTAGACGCAGCCCATGTAGAAGTCGACGTCCCAGCCGAACTCCTCGATGCGCGCGATGTTCTCGGGCTGGTGGGTGGAGACGCCGACCATCACGCCCGCCTGGCGCACGCGCCGGGTGAAGTCGTGGACCTCCTGGAACTTGCCCTCGCGGAAGAGGCGGTCGGTATTTTCACCGTGGTGCGCGATGCCGATGGGTTTGACCTGCCCGACGACCTGGGACACCACGTCTCCGGCGGCCAGTGAGATGACCTGCAATTGGCCGCCCGCGGCGCGGAAGCGGGCGAGGTCCGACACGGAGCGTTCCCGGGCATTGCCCTGGTAGGTGTTGATGCCGTTCTGCTCACAGGCGTGCAGGGTCTGGCAGACGCGCTCCGGGGTGTTCCACTCCACCATGATCTGGTCCAGGACCGGCACGGAGTGGGAGAAGCCGTAGAAGGGGTTCGAGCCGACGATGAGGCGGGTGACCCGGTGCTCCCCGAAGCGGACGGTGGGGAGAAGCGGAGCGGCGGCCGAAGAAGCGGCGCCCCGCGCGGCAAGCGTCAGGCTCCCCGCGGCGGCCCCGGATGCGAGCAGACGGCGGCGAGAAAACCGGTGTGGCATTTCGTTCCAAGTGTACAACGGGCGCGGGGACGGGCACAGCGCCCGCGAGCGAGCGCCATCAGCACTCTGCCGGGCTGTACGATGTCCCCAGGGTGGACTTGCCGGACGAGCACTAGGCCGTCCGCCGGCGCGACGATACGGGTTTGGCCGAGGCGCAACTGCGCTTCGAGCAATGCTGCCTTGGCCTGCGCGAGCGCCGCGGCCGAATCGATCCTGAAAAGGCTTGTTGCGAAGGCCAACGCCGGTGGAGATGCACGACGCTCCCGTCATTCTGGTGGCCCTCCGGCTCGGAGACCGGAACGAAGACATTCGTCTGCTCCAGGCCGCGGTGAACAAGCACGTACCAGCCGCTCGCCAGATGGCCTGCGACCCCTTGGTTTCCTGCTGTCTCTGACGTACTTCGTTCTCCCTGCCGGACTTTGGAAGTGGAGGAACGAACATGAACCCAATTGCCAGAACAGCTACCTTCGGGCTCGCGGCCTACAGCTCCTCACCGGTTGCGCCGAGAGGCGGGTCACGTACCGGGCTCCGGCATCTCCCCAGCTTCGCCAGGCCGAAACCTGGAGCACGCCACCGGCAGGCGGGGCGATTGCCTCACCCGCCGGCAACCGGACGCTGTCCCGCCTGGCTATTGGAAGTTGACGATGGAGGCGAACGACCCGGGCTCGAGGCTCGCGCCGCCGACCAGTGCGCCGTCGATGTCGCCCTGGGCCATGAGGCCCTTCACGTTGTCGGGCTTGACGCTGCCGCCGTACAGGATGCGGATCTGGTTGGCCGGGCCGAAGCCGAACTGGCGGGCGATCATGGAGCGGATGTAACGGTGCGCGTCCTGCGCCATTTCGGGCGTGGCGGTCTTTCCGGTGCCGATGGCCCAGACCGGCTCGTAGGCGATGACGATCTGCTCCACCTGGCGGGTGGAGAGCTGGCCCAGCCCGCCGCGCAACTGCGCGAGCAGCACGGGCTCGGTCTTGCCGGATTCGCGCTCTTCGAGGCGCTCTCCGATGCAGACGATGGGGGTGAGGCCGCCGTCGAGCGCGGCGGTGGTCCGCTTAAAGACCGTCTCATCGGTTTCGCCAAAGTACTGGCGGCGCTCGCTGTGCCCGACGATGACCCACTTGGCGCCGGCGCCGGCCAGCATCGGCGCGGAGACTTCTCCGGTGAAGGCGCCCTCCTGGGCCCAGTACAGGTTCTGGCCGCCGATCTCCACCTTGCTCCCGGCGGCCGCGGCGACCGCCGCGGGGAGGTCCACGAAGGGCGGGGCGATCACGATGTCACAGTGGCCGGATGCCGCGACCAGCGGGAGGAACTTCTCGAAAAACGCGGCCGTCTCGGCCGGCGTCTTGTACATCTTCCAGTTTCCAGCGATCAAAGGCCGTCTCATAGGATTGCGCTCAGAACGATTCTCCTTCTCCAAGATTGACCTGCGGACTGGCGCGCCACCGGGCGGGGAGCCTCAAGACGGCGCGCGAATTTCCAGGTTAGCGTTCTTGGGTCCAGCCGGGGGGATGGGCGCCGCAGGCCGGGTCATCCGTGTCCTGGGTCACTGCGGCGGGGCGCCACCGGCGCGAATGAAGCCGGCCAGCGCGGCAGCCCGGTCCTGGACCCGGTTGAAGGCCGACTTGCTGCCGGCGATGCGGTCCAGGATGGGAAGAAGCTGGGATGCGCCGGCCAGGCGGCCGCGGTCGGCGGAGACCTGCAACAACAGCAGGGCCTTATCGAGGCCCAGCCGGTCGAAGCGCAGCGTCCGTTCGAGGTTGATGTTGTGCATCGCGGTCTCGGTGAGACGCTCGAACCAGTCCAGGAGGAGCCGCGCGTCGGGGTCCGTGGTGTAGTTGAATTGCACTTCCCGGCGCGTGGCGCCTTCCTCGAAGCGGAACACCTTGGTTCCGGTGAAGGCGACCTTCAGGCCGGATTCGAGCGGCCGGGAGAAGTCGCCGAGCTTGGCGGCGAGCGCGAAGATAGCTTCGGTCTCGGGAGGGTCCAGTTTGAACCTGATTGGCTGCTCGCCGGCGGGCTCGTCGTTGAACTCGGTGCTGCCGTCCTTGTCCACCCGCACGGAGACGTAGGCGGGAACGCTGCCGGGGAAGGTCTTGGTGTAGTAGATGCGGGGCAGGTCCGCCGCCTGGAGCGAGAGGGCCGCGGCCAGTGCGAGTACGGGTCTCAACGCCGCACCTCGAGGCGGGCGCTGACGGTGCGCGCGGTGGCGTGACAGACGGCCACGGCGAGGGCGTCACAAGCGTCCTCGGAGCGGATGGAGTCTCCCGTGCGGAGCAGAGAGCCGGTCATCAACTGCACCTGCGCCTTGTCCGCCCGCCCGTAGCCGACGACGCTGGTCTTGACCTCGAGCGGGGAGTATTCGCCGACTTGGAGGCCGGCCTCGGCGGCGACCAGCAGGGCCACTCCCCGGACGTGCGCCAGCTTGAGGGCGGTCTTGGAATTGGCGGCGTGGAAGACCTGTTCGACGGCGGCCGTGTCGGGGCGGTGGGCGCGGATGGCCTCCCTCAACCCGCGCGCGATGGCGAGCAAGCGCTCTTCCAGTGGGAGGCGGCTGTCGCCGCGAATGACGCCGGCTGTCACCAGGCGGTGATCGCGGCCGTCACTATCGATGATTCCGTACCCGGTGCGTTCGGTGCCGCAGTCGATTCCCAGGACCCGCATCTCCCGCGGACGGCGCCGCTACCCGGCGAGCGCCTCCATCTCCTTTTCGTCGATGTCGAAATTGGAGTAGACGTTCTGCACGTCGTCGTGTTCTTCCAGGGCTTCGGCGAGGCGGAGCATGCTGCCGGCGTTTTTGCCCTCCAACCGGATGGTGTTTTTGGGGAGCATGGCGATCTGCGCCGAGGCGGTCTCGATGGCGGCCTTGTGGAGGGCCTCCAGCACGGCGTCGTGCGCCTCGGGGGGAGAGACCACTTCCCACTGCGCGCCGTCTCCGCGCAGGTCCTCGGCGCCGGCATCGAGGACGAGGTCCATGAGCTGCTCCTCGGACGCCTTGGACTGGTCGACGAGAATCTGGCTCTTGCGCTCGAACATCCAGATCACGCTGCCGTGTTCGCCGAGGTTGCCGCCCTGCTTGGTGAAGATGTGGCGGATCTCGCTCACGGTGCGGTTGCGGTTGTCGGTGGCCACCTGCACCAGGACGGCCGCGCCGCCCGGCCCGTATCCTTCGAACATGACCTCATCAATCTGGCCGCCTTCCAGTTCGCCGGTTCCGCGCATGATGGCGCGCTTGATATTGTCGGCCGGCATGGAGACCGCCTTGGCGGCGAGCACGGCGGTGCGCAAGCGGGGATTGCCGTCGGGGTCACCGCCGCCGGCGCGGGCGGCGATCATGATTTCCTTGATGACACGCGTGAAGACCTTGCCGCGCTTGGCGTCGGCGGCGGCCTTCTTGTGCTTGATGGTCGCCCATTTGGAGTGCCCGGACATACGAAACCTCTGTTTGGGTGGGGGGCGGAGCTACGGCTCGGCCCAAATGTGAGCATAGCATACCACCATAATGACGGGGACGCGGCCGCGCCGGAGGGATAACGGAAATCTCGGCGAAAGACGCTGCCGGGGTGATGCTTTGGGCTATAGTGGAGAAGAGGCCGGTCCCCGGGCCGCGGTGAGGTGCGAGAGTGGTTGAATCGGGCGGTCTCGAAAACCGTTGAGGGGGCAACTCCTCCGTGGGTTCGAATCCCACCCTCACCGCCACGTATTCCGTTTCCGTTATCAATGCGGGAGGGGCTTTTTCCGCCGTTCTTACCTGCCGCGGCATACACAAAGCAGTCGAAGCGCGGCAGGTACGGCTCAGTAACAAGGAGCCGTCACTTGCCTGTTGGCATTTTACTTCTGATGTTTTGCGGCCGTTCGCAGAGCGCGATCGCAATCGAATCGTGGTCCGTAGATACGCCCCCTCCTGCCCTGGAATCAGCAGGATGTCGCCCAGGAAGAGTATCCGAGGAGCACAACTCCTTTACCGTGGGTCTCCCCGTGTCACCGCCGGTGCAATAATCCCCATATCGCCGGTTGAAAATTCCCCACCCCTGACAAGGGCTATAGCCGGCATCGACTCTAGAGTAGAGGAGGTGCCGAGACCTGTTGAGGGCAAGGGAAGTGA
>JADZCM010000045.1 GCA_020851555.1 Bryobacterales bacterium
GCGGCGAGCAGCCTGCCGGACACAGGTCCGGCGGAAGCCCGCCTCACGCCCGTCTGCGCCGAGTGGCTTGAAGCGCTGACCTCGGCCGTCGGCTTCTCCGTAACCCCCAAGAGGACGCACCCGTTAAACGAACCCGAAGCGGACGGCGAGAAGCTCCTCCCGCCGATTGCCATGCCGGGCGTCACAGAGGGCAACGCGGAACCGGCGTTCGCGGGCCTGCCGGCGATGGGACTGGGGGGCCGGCAGGTGGCGCCTCCGCCAAATGCAGGCGGCCAACTTGTGCTCGACCGCGCGGATACAGCGGCGGCAGCGGCCGCGCCGGACCCGAGATCCGTTCCTTCCACCACTCCCTGGACAATCCAGGTCCGGCCGGACCGCGTGCCCGGGCTGTATCTAAAGGACGCCGTCTCCGCGCCCACAGTCCTCCGGACGAGCGCCCTTCCGTCATCCTCGATCGAAGAGCCCCAGTTCGTGACGGCTGCCACCGCCAGGCCTGATTCGAATGGCCTGGCGACCCAGGATGCCGGCCTGCCCGAGTTCGCGGAACCGCGGGCGGAGGAGGGCGAGCTGAACGGCCGCATGTCCTCTGCGGGAGCGCCGCCGCGCAACGGAGTTCAGGCCGATCCTCCCGCCCCTGCCGCGGCGTCCGGCCCCCATTTCACTGATCCGCTGCTGCCCGTTGACGAACCCGGCGGGATGACCTCCGCCGGCGCACCCGCGACACTGAACCGTCCCGGGATGGAAGCAACCGAAGCCGGGGCGTCCGCGCCGGAGGGATCGGACGGCGGAAGTCGGCATGGCGGTGGAGCGGCAGTGAGGCATCCGGCGGTCTCGGCCGCCTCCGCGCCGGTGAGCGCGGTGGCTGAACCGGCTGGAATACCGGCCCAGGCGGATGGTTCGGAGACGGATGCGCGACCAGCCCTCGACCTGAGACTGGTGCGCCGGCAAGCCAGGGCGGAGAGAGCAGACCGCGTCCCGGCGGCGCGGCTATCACCGGGTCCGGCCGGCCCGGCCGAGGGGGCGTCCGCGCGGAGCCAAATGGCGGCTCAGGAAGATACTCCAGGCGGCGGGCGGCAGGCATCCGCTCCGCAGGCGAGAGGCGCCGAAAGCAGCATCTCCATGCAAGCCCGCCCGCAAAAGGGCCGGCTTCCCGTGGAGCAGGCGCCGGCGGAGCATGTTCCCGTCCGCCATTCTGCCGCCGAGCCCGCGGCGCCGGCCGAGCCCCGGCGGGAAGACGCCGCCCCGCGGCAGGTTCAGGACGGCGAGGCGAGGAGTTCGGCTGTGCACGCCGAGCCGCCGCAAGGAGAATCGCACCCGGCGGCCCCTCGCCAGATGCGCTTCCGCCTGAACGGGACGGGGCGCGAGCCCGGCGTGGAAGTCCGCGTCAGGGACCGGGCTGGGGAACTGAGAGTCTCGGTGCGCACGCCGGACCCAAGCCTCTCCCGGGCTCTGCGCGAGGGGCTGCCCGAACTGGTAAGCAGGCTGGGCGAAAGCGGTTTCGACGCCCGGGAATGGAGGCCCGCCAGCGCGGAGGCCGAGGTCCGGACACAAAGCCGCGAGACTGGAGGGCGCGAGGTCCCGCCCCCTGACGGGACGGCGGAACGAGATGGCGCCAAAGACGGCGAACAGGGCCGTGAGGAGCCTGACGACAACCGCGGAGAGGCGGGTCTGCCGGTCCGGCGTCATGCGGCGGCGGCCTTCTCCGGCGTCTGGCGCGAGGAATCGGAAGGAAGGAGCGAACACGCATGGTTTCATCCGTAGAGGCTTCGAGCGGAGGCGCGGTCCAAACCGGAACCGGAGTCGCCGCCGGCGGCCGGGTCATTGGTAAAGATGACTTCCTGAAGCTGCTGGTGGCGCAGATTCGCAACCAGAACCCGCTCAACCCCGCCGACGGGGTGGAGTTTCTGACGCAGTTGGCGCAATTCAGCCAACTGGAACAACTGATCAACATCCGGACACGACTGGAAGAACTCACGGCCGGAGGCCGGCAACAGGACCAGGCCGCGGCTTAAGACAGAACGGGAGAGGATACACATGGCATTCACGGCTTTCTCGACGGCGCTCTCGGCACTGAGCGCGCACACGACCGCGGTGGACGTGGTCGGCAACAATCTGGCGAACCTGAACACGGCGGGATTCAAGACCTCCAACGTGGTCTTTCATGACCTGGTCACCCAGACGCTCGGGCTAGGGGAAACCCAGGTCGGCCTGGGCGTCGCCCGGCCGCTGACCCTGCGCCAGTTCTCTCAGGGCGCGCTGCAATCCACCGGCGGATCGCTTGACGGGGCCATTCAGGGCGACGGCTTCTTCGTATTGCGTGACGCCGCTGGCGCGCTGATGTTCACCCGAGCCGGTACGTTCCACACGGACCTGGACGGCAACCTGCTGACTCCGACGGGCGAGCGCGTGCAGGGCTGGACCGAAACGGCCGGCGTGGTGGACACCAACGGGCCGATCGGAAACATCGTAGTCCCCGTCGGTACGTTGCGTCCTCCTCAGGCGACCACTGCCTTCGCGCTGAGCCTGAACCTGAACTCAGCGGGGGCCGTCGGCGGGCCCGGCGGGACCTTCTCCACGCCGGTGGAAATCGTAGACTCCCTCGGCGTAGCCCACGTTCTCACGGTGACCTTCACCAAGACGGACGCCAACGAGTGGGGCTACGACGTCAGCATGCCCGGCGGAGACCTGGCGGCGGGCACCCCGGGCACGCCCTTTTCGCTCGGCAACGGAACGATCACGTTCGACGCCAACGGGCGGCTGGCGACGCCCGCCAATCCGCCGGGCACGGTGCCCTTCGCCGCGGCGGGGCTCACCAGCGGCGCGGCCGATCTGGCCATGGACTGGCAGCTCTACGAACCCGACGGGGCGCCCAAGCTGACGCAGTATGCGCAGACCTCCGCGGTGGCCGCGGTGTCGCAGGACGGGGCCGCGGCCGCCCAACTGGTGAAAGTGGGACTGGCCGACGGCGGCGTGATCCTGGCCCAGTACTCCAACGGCGAGCAGCGTCTGGTCGGGCAGTTGGCGCTGGCCGCCATCCGCAATCCGGACTCCCTGATGGCGGTGGGAAACAACAATTTCCAGCTCACCGCGCGCACCGCCATGCCGGCCATCGGGGTCCCGCAGACCGGCGGACGCGGCAAGCTGATGGGCAGCTCGGTGGAGAGCTCGACCACCGATATCGCCCAGGAGTTCACCAATCTGATCGTGCTCCAGCGCGGCTACCAGGCCAACGCGCGGGTGGTCACGGCGGTGGACGAACTCAGCCAGGAAACCATGAACATGAAACGCTGACGGCGAGGCGGGGTGATCTGTGGCGGCCATCGAAGAGATCGCGGGTTTCGGCGACGTCCGGGTTCCCATCGAGGTGGAGATCAGCCGTCCGCTTCTGAAGTTGGGCGAGATTCTAACCCTGCGCCCCGGCAAGCTGGTGGGGCTCGAGCGCTCGGCGGGCGAGAATATCGACATCCGCGCGGCCGGGGTCCTCATCGGTTACGGCGAGGTCATCGTTTCGGAGGGCGTGGTGGGCGTGCGCATCACCGACTTCAAGGCGGAAGGGTAGGCGCCGGACGGGGCATGGACTGGATCCGGCAGTTGTTAACGGCGGGGGCGGTGATCGGCCTGCTGGCCGCGGCGCTGGCCTGGCTGCGCAAACGGGGGCTGGCCCGGGCCGGATCGCATCCGGGGGGAGCCGCGCGGCGCCGGCGCCTGGAGGTGCTGGACCGCGTGGCGCTCACTGCGCAGCACTCCCTGCACCTGATCAGGGTGGACGGGCAGGTGATCCTGGTCGGCCGCTCTCCGGGCGGTCTCGCGCGGCTGGGAGGGGCGGTTGAGCGTCCCGGAGAGGGGGACACGCGGTGAGGAAGTTCTGTATAGCGGCGCTGCTTCCGGCTACGGCGGGCGTGCTGCACGCGGCGGCGCCGCGAAACGGCTGGTTCTCTCTGGGCGGTCCCGCGGGGAGCGCACCGGGGGCGGTGAGTCTTCCGATGCAGATCGTCGTCCTGCTGACGCTGCTCACGCTGCTGCCCGCGGTGGTGGCCTCCGTCACCCCGTTTCTGAGGATCACCGTGGTGCTGCACTTCCTCCGGCAGGCCATGGGCACCCAGTCCACGCCTTCCAACCAGGTGCTGCTCGGACTGGCGTTGTTCCTGACCATCCTGATCATGCAGCCGGTAGGCGCCCGGATTTACGAAGAGGCGTGGCTGCCGATGGAGAAGAACCAGATCACGCCGGCGCAGGCGCTCGAGGCCGGCTCACGGCCTCTTCGGACCTTCCTGCTGCGATTCGCCAGAGAGAAAGACATACAGCTTTTCCTGGAAGTGTCCAAGACGCCGGCGCCCCGGACGCCGGCGGAACTGGATCTGAAGGTCCTGATTCCCGCCTACATCCTGTCGGAGTTGAAAGCCGGCTTCCAGATCGGATCCGTGCTCTTTCTGCCTTTCCTGGTGATCGACCTGGTGGTGGCCTCCGTGGTGCTCTCGGTGGGCATGATCCAACTGCCGCCGGTGATGATCTCGGCGCCGTTCAAGATCCTGCTGTTTGTGCTCGTGGACGGCTGGAACCTGACGGTGGGATCCCTGGTGAAGAGCTTTTACTGACGACTCCCATGACTCCTGAACTGGCGGTGGAAGTGCTCCGGCAGGCTCTGCTTGCCACTTTCTGGCTGGGTGCGCCGCTGCTGGCGATCGGCTTCGCGGCGGGCATCCTGGTCAGCCTGATCCAAATCACGACCAGCATCCAGGACGCGGCCTTCAACGCCGTGCCCCGGCTGGCCGCCTTCCTGGCGGGATTGCTGCTGTTGATGCCCTGGATGTTCAAGCGGATGTCGATGTACGCCATCACGATTCTGGGAGATCTGGGCCGCTATGCACGGTGAGCTTACCATCCCGGCGCAGACGCTCGTGGCATTCACATTGGTGGCGGCGCGGGTGGGCGCCGCGCTGGTCTTCGTGCCGCTGCCGGGAGTACGGCGGGGAGCCGCGCAGGCCCGGATCGTGCTCGTGCTCGCGCTGACCGTGCTGCTCTTTCCTCAGTGGCCAGTGGTGGCCGCCGTTCCTTCACCCGCCCGGATGGCGGGGTGGCTGCTGGCCGACGCAGCCTTCGGGCTGTTGGCCGGACTGCTGGTGGGTTTCATCGCCGGAGCGCTCCAGATCGCGGCGCAGGCGGTGGGGCTGGAAGCCGGCTTCGCCTACGCCTCGATGGTCGATCCGCAGACACAGGCCGATTCCGGGGTGCTGCTGGTCTTTGCGCAGTTGGCCGCCGGGCTGATCTTCGTCGCGCTGGGCCTGGACCGGGAGGTGATCCGGATCTTCGCGCGAAGCCTGGAGGCATTTCCGCCCGGCACGCTGGCGCCTGCGGCGCCCGCCATGGAAGAGGTGGCGCGGCTGGGCGCGGGCATGTTCTCCACGGGGGCGAGGCTGGCGCTGCCGGTTCTGGCGCTGCTGGCGCTCGTGGACATCGCCCTGGCGCTGATCGGCCGGCTGAACGCGCAACTCCAGTTGCTTACCCTGGCTTTCCCGCTGAAGATGCTCGCGGCCGTGCTCATGCTGGCATGGATCGCCCCGGTCTTCCCGAGGGTGCTGGGCGGCTATTCGCGGCAGGTTCTGGCCGGGTTGGCGGCGGTGACTGGGCTGCGCTGAGAGGGCCATGGCGGACAAGTCCCAGCGAACCGAGCAGCCCACGCCGCACCGCATCGACAAGGCGCGGCGCGAGGGCCAGTTCGCCTCTTCCAAGGAACTGCTGGGCGCGCTCCAGTTTCTGGCTTTCGTCTTCCTGCTGGCCCGCTTCGGCCCCGCCTGGCTGGAGCGTACGCTCCGTTCCACCCAGGTCCTTTTCGGCAAGGCGTTCCGTTCGGGTCTGGGAACCTCGGAGCTGGCCGGGCTGTGCCGGCAGGCGCTCGCCGAAAGCCTGGTTCCCCTGCTGGTGGTGGGCGCCGCGCTGGTGGGGTTGTCGCTCTGCTCGCAACTGGCGATGACACGCATGGGCTTCAGCTTCAAGAAGCTGGCGCCGGACCTGAAAAGGCTGAATCCGGCCTCCCGGCTCAGAGAGGTGCTCCGCCAGAATACCTGGGCCCTGGCCAAGGCCCTGGTGATGCTGCCGCTGGCGGCGCTGGCGGTGTGGGCCATCGCGCGGGAGAATCTGGGGCTCTACCTGGCCATGCCGCTGGGAGGCGTGGAGACCAGCGCGCGCCAACTGGCCGGCTCCCTGATGGGACTCATGTGGAAAGCCGCCGGGCTGTTCCTGGCGCTGGGGCTGGTGGATTTCGCGCGGGAACGGCGGCGCTACTCCCGGGATCTGCGCATGAGCCGCCAGGAACTGCGCGAGGAGATCAAGGAACTGGAGGGCAATCCCCAGATCAAGGCGCGCATCCGGCGGATGCAGCGCGAACTGGCCCGGCGCCAGATGATGCGCGAGGTCCCCCAGGCGACCGCGGTGATCGTGAACCCGACGCACTATGCCGTCGCCGTGCGCTACCAGTTTGAGAGCATGGCGGCGCCGCTGGTGGTTGCCAAGGGCAGAGGACTGCTGGCCCGGCGCATCCGGCAGATCGCCTTGGCGCACCAGGTGCCAATCGTCGAGAACCCGCCGCTGGCCCAGGCTCTTTACAAGACCGTGAAGGTGGGCCAGGAGATACCGGTGCAAATGTATCGCGCCGTGGCCGAAATCCTGGCGTACATCTACCGGCTGACGCACGGGCGCTTCCAGCCGCCCGCAGGCCGGCGGGAGGCGTAGAAGAACCATGGCAGAAGCCAAGGCGATGGCGGCGCAGGGCGGCTGGAGGCTTCCGGCGGGGTGGACGCCGGCCGCGGCCGGCGACCTGGGCGTTCCGGTGGCGGTGGTGGCCATCGTTCTGTCCCTGATCCTGCCGCTGCCAAGCTGGCTGCTGGACATCCTCATCGCCGCGGACCTGCTGATGTCGCTGGTGGTCATGATGGTCGCCATGTACATCAAGCGGCCCGTGGATTTCAGCGTCTTCCCCACCACGCTGTTGCTCCTCACGCTGTTCCGGCTGGCGCTGAACATCTCCTCCTCGCGGCTGATCCTGCTCGAGGGAAACACGGGAACGGCGGCCGCCGGCCGGGTTATCGAAGCCTTCGGCAGCTTCCTGGTCGGGGGCAACTACATCATCGGCGCCGTCATCTTCCTGGTGCTGATCGTCATACAGTACGTCGTCATCAACCACGGCGCCGTCCGCATCTCGGAGGTCACGGCCCGCTTCACGCTGGACGCCCTGCCCGGAAAGCAGATGTCGATCGACGCGGACCTGAACGCCGGCATCATCGACGAGGCCGAGGCGCGCGAGAGGCGGAGGCTCCTTTCGAGCGAAGCGGAGTTCTACGGCGCCATGGATGGCGCCTCGCGCTTCACGCAGCGGGACGCGGTGGCCAGCATCCTGATCACCGCCATCAACATCGTGGCGGGCTTCCTGATCGGCAGCCTGCAACATGGAATGGACCTGGCCTCGGCCATCCAGACCTACACCGTTCTCACCATCGGAGACGGCCTCGTGACGGTGATCCCCGCCCTGATGATCTCGGTGTCCGGGGGACTCATCGTCACGCGCACCGGAACGGGCTCCCGCCTGGGAGCCGACTTCCGCCAGCAGGTCTTCGGCTCCGCCGACCCGCTCCTGTTGGCCAGCGGCGTGCTGGTCTGCCTGGCCGCGTTTCCGGGACTCCCGAAGATCCCCTTCCTTCTGCTCGGCGGCGGGCTGGGTGTCGGCGCCTGGCGGATGCGGGAGAGAAGCCGCGCCGCCACAGCCCCTTTCGCGGCCGCCAAGCCCCAGCCGGCCCGTGAGAGCCTGGATGCGCTGCTGAAGGTCGAGCCTCTGGCTGTCGAGGTCGGCCTGGGGCTGGTCCGATACGTGGAGGGCGGCGCCAACTCGCCCCTGCTCAGAAGGATCGCGGGCATCCGGCGGCAGATAGCAGCCGAGCTGGGCTTCCTCCTGCCGGCCGTGAAGGTCTCCGACAACCTCTCCCTCGGCGCCCGGGAATATGCCGTGCTTCTCAAGGGGGAGCGCCTGGCCCGGTTCGAACTGGTTCCCGGCAGCGAACTGGCGATTCCGGCCGGCAAGGTGGAACCCGTCACCGGCGGGCAGGCCACGCGGGAGCCCGCCTTCGGAATGCCCGCCTGGTGGATTCCGAGCGAGCGGGCGGAACTGGTCCGCGCCTCCGGCTACACCGTGGTCGACCCGGTCACCGTGCTGGGGACGCATCTGGCGGAACTGGTGCGCCGCCACGCCCACGAACTTCTCACCCGGCAGGACACCAAGAAACTGGTGGACCGGGTGGCGGCCGAGCACCCCAAGGTGGTCGAAGACCTGGTCCCCAAACTCCTGCCCCTGGCCACCGTGCAGCGGGTCCTGCAAAACCTGCTGCGCGAGCGGGTTTCGGTGCGCGACTGCGTTTCCATACTGGAGGCGCTCGGCGAAGCGGCGGCCATGACCCGCAACCCGGTGCTGCTCACCGAGTATGTCCGCCAGGCCATCCGGCGGACCGTCGTGAAGCCCTATCTCAACGCGGCCGGTGAACTCCCCGCCTACTTCCTGGATCCGCCGCTGGAGCAGGCGGTCGAATCGGCGGTGGAACATTCCGAGCAGACGAGCCACCTGGGGCTGGCTCCGCAGATCATCCGGGATATTCTGAACCGAATCGAGAAGCGCGTCGGCACGCCGGGGACGCCCGTGGCCGTGATCACCTCCAACGGCGCGCGCTACTTTTTGCGTCAACTGGCCGAGGCCGCGCTGCCCGGAGTGTTCTTTCTCTCCCACAGTGAGGTTCCGCCGGGGATCAAGGCGGTCTCTTTGGGGGTGGTGCAGTAGCCGTTACAGAAGCGGTTGTCGGGAGGATCTATGAAACTCAAGTCCTTTTTCGCTGGCAGCGTGGAGGCCGCCCTCGGCCTGGCGCGCGAAGAACTGGGGTCTGAGGCGGTGCTGGTCAACTCTCGCCAGGCGCCGCCCGAGGCGAGGCACATGGGCGAGTACGAGGTAGTCGCCGCGTGGCTGCCCGAGGAGGCGCCGGGACCGGCCGCCAGCCACACCGAAACCCGCGCCGGGAATACCCTGCCGGGGCGCGCCGGAGCGGCGCCGGGAGCGGATGACCGCTTCTGGCGGGAGATCGCCGAACTCCGGGCCGAGATGGAGAAGATGCGGAGGGCGGTTTGGCGCGGAGCCTGCCCGGACACGCCGGCCGGCCGGACCAGGGCTGAGACCGCCGCCATGCTCGCCGACGCCGACGTCGATCCGCAACTGGCCCACGAGATCGCGGCCTGCGTGGAGGCGCGCATGAACGGCGATCCGTTGCTCGAAGAGGCGGCGGGCGAAGAGGCGGGCGCGGCCGGCGCCCGCGGCGGAGAAACCCTGCGCGATAGCCTCACCGCCGAGATGGCGCGCCGCGTGACGGTGGACGCCACGCTGGGCAAACCCGAGGCTGCCACTCGCGTGGTGGCCCTGGTGGGGCCCGCCGGCGCCGGCAAGACCACGACCCTGGCCAAACTGGCCGTGCTGGGGGGCCTGAACCAGCGGCGGCGCGTGCAGATTCTCTCACTCGATACCTACCGGATCGCAGCGGCCGAGCCCCTCCGCACCTACGCGGCGCTCCTCGGAGTAGGCTTGCAGTCGGTTCCCACGGGACCGGCCCTGGCCTCGGCTCTGGAGGAGTTCCAACACCGGGACCTCATCCTGATCGACACGCCCGGCTTCGGCCCATGCGACACGGACGCCGCCGCGGAAGTCGCCGGCGCCCTGGCCTCGCGGCCGGAAATCGACACCCACCTGGTCCTACCGGCCACGATGAAATCTGCCGATCTAACTTCTGCGGTGGACCGCTTTGAGATCTTCCGGCCCTCCAAGATGCTGTTCACTCGGGTGGACGAAACGTCCTCGCTGGGCACGGCCTACAGCCAGGCTGCCCGTACCGCCCGTCCGGTGTCGTTTCTGTCGGCTGGCCAGCGGGTTCCGGAGGACGTGGAGGAAGCTACGGGACCACGCCTGGTCCAACTGGTATTGCAGGGGCTGCGGATCTGAGGCCGGGAGCCCCCGGAGGCTCGCCGGGAGCGGCCGGGCAGCTTGAACCATGTACCCGTCCTTGCAGGCTGAGGAAGCGTGCTCCGAGAGGGAGCGCCTGATCCTGGAACACCTCTCGCAGGTGCGGCTCATTGCCAGGCGCATTCACGAGAGGCTGCCGGAGAGCGTATGCCTGGACGACCTGGTGTCGACCGGGATCGTCGGGTTGATCTCCGCCATCGACAACTTCGACCCCTCGCAGAACGTCAAGCTCCGGACATACGCCGAGTACAAGATCCGCGGGGCGATCCTGGACAGCCTGCGCGGGCTGGATTGGGCCTCGCGAGACAGGCGGCGCAAGGCCAAGCAGATCGAGGCCGCCATCGCCGCCGCCGAACAGAAGGCCGGACGCACCCCGGCGGAGGAGGAGATCGCCGCCGAACTCCGCGTCGGCCTGGAGGAGTACCGGCAGTGGCTGGTGGATATCCAGGGGCTGGCCATGAACAGCCTGGACTACACCGGCGAGTACGGAGACAATCGCAGGCTCCTCGAGACCGTCTCCGACCGCGAGGAGCACTGGCCCTCCCGCCTGCTGGAGTCGAGCGAACTGGAGAGACTGCTGGCGGAGGCGATCGAACGCATGCCTCAAGTCGAGCGCACCGTGCTCAGCCTCTACTACAAGGAGGAATTGACTCTCCGGGAAATCGCGGAAGTGATGAAGCTGCACCTTTCGCGCATTTCCCAGTTGAAATCCCAGGCGCTGCTCCGGCTTCGCGCCTACATGGAGAAACGATGGCCCAATGAGCGCGGCAGATAGCAGCGGTGCGCCCTCCGCCACCCGGTTGGCGCAGATCGAATGGCTGGGCCGAACCTGCGGCGAGTCCCTGTCGCAGGTGCTGGAGGCCCTCACCGGCGAACGGGCCGCCGTGTCCTGGGGCGAAGGCGCTCCTCAGGGCTCAGCGGCCGGGGCGGCCCTGCGCTGGCGGCAGGATTTCGGCCTGGGCGCGGGCGCGGCGGTGCTGGCGACGCTGGCCGCGGATAGCTGGCGGAAGATCGGGGCCAGAGTGCTGGGCGCCGCCGGGGTGGAAGAGCCGGGGGAGCAGGAGTCGCGGAATACCTGCCTGGAGGTCCTCTCCCAGTCCTTCGCCGGGTTACAGAAGGCGATTGAACAGCGGACCGGACGGGCGGTGGCGTCCGCCGGCCAGGAGGCGGAGAACTGGCCGGAGGCCGAGCGCGCCGGGAGTCTCAAGATCGTCCATCCGGACGGGCTGGAGTCAAGCGTCGAACTGGCTTGCACACCGCCTTTGCTTGAAGCCCTTGGCCATACCGGGGATGCTCACAGCAGGCCGGCGCCGCCGGCGGCCGAGGCTCTGTCTGCCTCGGCGACCCTGGATCTGCTGCGCGACATCGAGCTTCCGGTAAGCATCTCCTTCGGCCGCACCGAGATGGCGCTTCAGGATGTGGTCAAGCTGACGGCGGGGTCGGTGATAGAACTGGACCGCTCCGTCAACGACCCGGTGTCCGTGATCGTGAACGGCACGGCGGTGGCGCTCGGCGAGGTGGTCGTCATGGAGGGCAACTATGGAGTGCGCATCCGGGAAGTGCTGAGCCGCGAGAAACTGCTGCGTTCCAGCGGCGTGCGATGAGGAGCCCGCGATGACGTGGAACTGGCTGCTTCAGTTCGCGGTCAACGGCGTCCTGACGGGCGCCGGTTGGCTGCTGTGTCTCTACCTGTTCTTCAGCTTCAAGCGGGAACTCCTGCGCGAGCGTGGGTGCGCCGGCGACCGGTACGCTGCCGTTGAGCAAGAATTGGAGGCGCTGAGGACATCCCTCGGCCGCCTGGAGGCCTCGCTCAGCGAAACCAGCCGCAAGGCCGACCTGTTGATCCAGCCGCCCCCGGCAGCCTCCGGCCTGAACATCACCAAGCGCAGCCAGGCGCTGCGCATGCACCGCCGGGGAGAGACGCCCGAGAACATCGCCGCCGCTTTGGGCATGCCCCAACTCGAAGTCGCTCTCCTGCTGAAGGTAGAGCAGATCGGAGCAGGGAAAGCGTAACCATCCGCCCGCGCGGATGCGGCGGCGCATGAAACCCCGGCGCCCGCAGGCGGCTGCGTGCGCCGGCTTGAGATCACTTCACCGGGCAGCGGCCGGGAGCGTGTAGAATTCGTAGGTCCACTTCCAGGAGGTTTCCTCGCCCGGTTGTACCGCCAAAGCGATGAACGGCTCGATCGCCAGCACCCTGCGGATGGACCACAGGCGGTTATCGGCGAGAGGGCGATCCCCCACAATCCGCATGCCCGCGCCCAGCGTCCGGTTCTCGATCCGGATGTCGTGGTCCCCCGGATCCGCTCCGAAACCCTCGACCGGTACGCTTACCACTTGCTTGTCCTCGAGCGTCCGCAGGTAGACGATCTGGCGGTCCCGGACTTCGGCCATTTCCTTGTCGGGGGAACGGGTTGTCTGGATGCGATACGGAACCGAGAGCGTGAAATCGGGACCGGTGGGCCGCTTGTCGAGGGTGAGGAAGTTGTGGTTGTACACCGTGCCGCGGATCGGCTGTTTTCCGGTATTCCTGAGCGAATGTTCCAACGTCAGGACCGGCTTGCCGGCCTCCAGCCGTACGGTCTTCCGGTAGACGTAGCCGTAGCCCGAAGCGGGATCCGAGAGCTGGTGCGTGAATTCCACCGAGCCCCGGCTCCGGCGCACGGTCCATTTCCCGCCGTCAGCGATCTCGAAGAGCGTGAAAGACGCGTACGGCCGCTCGTCCTTGCGCAGAGCGCCGACGCCGATCTTGAGGAACGTCCCGCCCGGCTTGGCCTCGTCGAAGCCCATGACCTGAAACTCCTCCGCCGGTCCGGTTGCGGCGGAGCAGGCGCCGGCGATGAGCCGGCCGTTTTCGTAGGTGTAGTCGCGGACCTTGGGGTCCATGGCGTCGAACCAGGGTCCGAAGTAGTCGTGTCCCCGGTAGACCAGGCTGTGGATGATCCCCGACCAGTCAAAGCGTGTTCCACGGTAGAATCCCTTTGCGGCGTCGGGCAGGTATAGCTTCGCGGTTATCCGGCCGTTGCTGATCTCGGCCTGAGGGTAATCGGCGGCGTCCGCTGATCTCAGGCAGACGCCCACGCAAGCGGTGACGAGCAGTATTCGGAGCATGGCAGACCCCTCTTATTATGCTCCAGGCATGGGCGGCGGGCGATCATCGGCCTTCCGCCCACCAGCCCGCCGGCGAACGCCGCTGGCGGCCGCCTACCGTCCGCAGGCGGCACGGGCTTCCAGGCTGCGCAGCTTGGCCGACAGTGTGGTTCTCTTCAGCCGCAGCAGATCGGCGGCTCGCTTCTTGTTGCCGCCCGACCGCAGCATGGCCTGTTCGAGGATCTGTCGCTCAAACGCCCCGACGGTCTGGTCGTAGTCCAGTCCGCCTGCCGGCACGGTGATGGAGCTGTGCGAGGCGGCGGCCACCGCCCTGGTGGGCAGGCCGGACCCCACCGGGAAATCACTCGACTGCAGCGTCTCACGGTCTCCGCTGAGCGCAACCGCCATCTCGACGGCGTTTTCAAGCTGACGGACATTTCCCGGCCAGGTGAATGCGGTCAGCCGGTCGAGGGTCTCCTGGCGCACCGTTTTGGCCGGAGTTCCTTCCTGCCGGGCGATCTTGTCCAAAAAGTGCCGTACCAACAAGGGGATATCGCAGGTCCGCTCGCGCAGCGGCGGCATGGTGACGGGCACCACGTTAAGCCGGTAGTAAAGATCTTCACGGAATTTCCCCAGGCGGACTCTTTCCACAAGGTCCGCGTTGGAGGCCGCGGCCACGCGGATATCGACGCGTATGGTTTCCGAACTACCCAGCCGCTGGAACTCCCGCTCCTGCAACACCCGCAGCAGCTTCACCTGCAACTCCAGGGGCATGTCTCCGATTTCGTCCAAGAACAGAGTTCCGCCATCCGCCTGTTCGAACCGCCCCACGCGGTGGTTGACGGCGCCCGTGAAGGCGCCCTTCACGTGACCGAACAGCTCGGCCTCCAGCAAGTGCTCCGGCAGAGCGCTGCAATTGACTGTAACTAAAGGCTTTGAAGCCCGCGGCCCGGCCAGGTGCAGCGATCGGGCAGCCATTTCCTTGCCCGTGCCGGTCTCGCCCGTGATCAGGACCGTGCACCGTCTTGCGCCCACCAGGCGTATGACCTCGAGCACTTTCCGGATGGCCCTGCTGCGGCCTACCAGGAGGTTCGACCAGGGTTCGGCAGCCGCGCCCTCCGCCAGACGGAGGAGGGCCAGAGAACGGCCAGCCTCCACCGCTGTCTCCAACCGTCCCGCCAGTTGCGCCGGATCAACACGCCCCGGGATGAAACCGGCCGCGCCGAGCGCGCCCAGGCGGAAGGCCTCCTCGGGTGTTCCGGCCGGATCGTGGACCACCACGCCGGTTCCCCGCGCCATGCGATGGAGTGTTTCAACCAGTTCGGCCGCCGTCCAGTCCTCCAACGGGCAACTGATCAGGACGGCATCCGCGCCCACCTCCCGCAGGTGGTCAAAAGCCGCGGCCGGGTGAGGAACAAATGTCCAATCGTAGCCGATAAGAGGTTCGGCGGCGGAAAGTTCGCGTGCCGTCGCGGGTGCCGGCGACAGCCAGAGAATAGTGGGCTTTGAAGGCATTCCAACGTGAAGACTGATCGGCAAGCGCCGGAGAGAGTTTACGCAGCGCGGCCGGCAATTGCCACTGTCAGGTTATTACCGGCGGAGTCTAAAGTCTCTCCTTAGGCGGTCGATAAGGAGAAAAGGAGAGCCGGAGGCGAGGCGGCAACCTTGCCGGGCGGGTGACACATGAGAGTTGACGATCGCAATCTGGCCGGGAGCCAGGCGACGCAGTCCGGGCAGGCGAACCAGGCGCAACAGGTCGGCCGGTCCCACGAGGTCAAACCGGCGGATATCCGCCCGGCGGCGGGCGCGGACCGCGTGGAACTCTCCGGCCTGACCGGAGATCTGGCGCGGGCGCTGGCGGCCAGCGGGCGCGAACGCGCCGGCCGCATCGCCGAACTCGCGCAGGAGTACTCCTCGGGCCGGTACCATGTGGATGCCAGGGCAGTCAGCCGGGCCATCGTGGCTGAAATGCGCGCCCTGGATCCCAAGACCGCCGGACTCTGAGCAGGCAGACCGGAACCCCGGAGAAGGGACCAGAGCGCGCGAACATGACTCGGCCGGACCTGAATCAGCCAATACAGGGCGTGAGCGAGGCGCTGGAGCGAGCGTGCCGGCTGTTGCTCCGGCCTGACCTCCCCGCACTGGAATGCAGTCTGGAAGAACTCGTTGAGGCCAGGCGATATGCGGAGACCCTCATCGCAAGAGCGGAGCGCCTGTCTGTGACTGGCGGCAGCCTGCCCGTGGAAGGACTTGCACGTTTGAGCCGGGGACTCCTCAGGGCGCGAGCGCTGCTGGACCAGGGAGCCGGTTTCTGGGAGGGATGGACCCGCTGCCGCAACGCGTTGACGGACGGGTACGGGGCAGGGGGCGGTCCGGTGCAGCCGCCGGTCCGCGGCGCTCTGTCGCTGGAGGCCTAGAGACTTGTCGAATCTGCTCACCGCCCTGGTTTCCAGCTCCAACGCCCTCGAGGTCCTCCAACGGGCCCTGATCGTCTCCCAAAACAACGTGGCCAACGCCTCCACGCCGGGCTATGCCGCTCAACGCATGCTCTTGCAGGCAATGGAGTTCGAGCCTGGCGAGGGGCTGATCGGCGGGGTACGGGCAGGCCAGATACAGTCGGCGCGGGATCTGTATGCCGAACAGGCCGTGCGCAGGCAAATGGAGTCGCTCGGGCGCTTCAAGCAGATGGCCGAGAGCCTGGCGTCCCTGGAGCCGGTCTTCAACGCAACCGGTGCGAGTGGCATCCCAGGCGCCCTGAACCGCCTGTTCAGCAGTTTTTCCGCTTGGAGCGCGGACCCGAACAGCATGACTGCCCGGCAGGCGGTCCTCGACAGCGCCGGGCAACTGGTTCAATCCTTCCGCCAGGCGGACGCCAGTCTGGAGAAAGCCGCCAGGGACACGGACCGGCAACTGCACCAAACCGTAGAGCGGATCAACCAGCTCGGCTCAGAACTGCTCGCGTGCAACGCGGCCCGGCGGCGGGGCGCCTCCGGTGACGCCGGGCTCGACGCCCGGATTCAGAATGTTCTGGAGGAACTCTCCGAATTGGTGGACTTCACCTCCTTGCAGCAGGAAGACGGCACCGTGACGGTGTTGATCGGAGGGCAGGGTCCGCTGGTGGTGGGAGAGCACCTGTACGGTCTCCGCCTGAACTTCGACATGCCCGCTGTTCCACCTCCGCTCTATCCGGGAGCTCCCGCCCCGGTGCGCCTGGAGGCGTTCGGCGGCGGCGAGATCACCGGACTGGTCCAGCAAGGGCGGTTGGGAGGGCTGCTGGAATTCCGCAACACCGTGCTGCCCTCCGTCGCCGGAGATGCATACCACACCGGCGAGTTGAACGTTCTCGCCGGCTCGCTGGCCGGCCGGATCAACCAGATCCTGGCCGCCGGGCGTATCTCGGATGGACCGCCGCCGCAGCCGGGAGTGGCCCTTTTCACCTACGACGTCTCCAACGCCGCCACGGCGGCCCGCACATTGGATCTGAACCCGGCCATCACAGCGGGCACGCTGGCCGCCATCAGCCCAGGTCCTCCTTACGTGAGCAACGGGACAGCCCTCCGGCTGGCGGAACTGTCGAATCCTCGGGAGGGCGCGGACGGGATCGAGGGCCATAGCTACGTGGAGTATTACGGCCGGTTGGCGGGCCGGGTCGGACGCCTGCTGGCCGACGCCGGCGAGAGCCGGAACTTCGGGGCCGAGATGGTGGCGCAGGCCAGGTTCCTGCGCGAGCAACTCTCCGGGGTCTCGCTGGACGAAGAGGCGATCAGAATCATTGAATACCAGAGGGCCTACCAGGCCAATGCCAGGATGGTGAGCGTCCTCAGCGATATGACCGAAATCGCCGTGAATCTGTTGCGCTGAACGTGACAGGGAGGCTGACATGATCCGAAATCTAGATCCCGGCGCTGAGCGCTTCCTCCTCGACGTGGGCCGAATCCAGGAGGCTCTCAGCCGGGCTAACCGGCAGATCTCCTCGGGACTGCGGGTGGCGGCTCCTTCCGACGACCCCGACCACGTCAGCGAGATTCTGCAACTCTGCGCGGACCTGGAACGAAACGCCCAGATAGGCAGGAACCTCGATCGCGCCAGGACCGAGACCGACGAGGCTGCCGCGGCCCTGGAAACAGCCGTGCGGCTGGTCGAACGCGCACGCGTGCTCGCCACCCAGGGGGCCGGAACCATCCAAAGCGCGGAGACGCGCCGCATCCTTGCGGGTGAAGTCCAGGCTCTGCACGAGCAAATGGTGAATGTCTCCCGGACGATGGTCCATAACAGCTACGTGTTCAGCGGGGATGACGATGCAACGCCCGGCTACCGGCTGAACCTGGCCAATCCCAACGGCGTGGAGAGGCTGTCAACGGCCTCAGCCACGCGCCAGCTCCTGCACCCCAGCGGGACCGCGTTCGCGGCTGCCAGAACGGCGGGGGAGATCTTCGACCACCGCAACCCCGACGATACGCTGGCCGCCGACAATGTTTTTGCCGCGCTGAACACCCTGCGCCTGGCGCTGGAGAACAACGATCAAGCGGGGATCGCGTCTTCCCTCACCGCCGTGCGCGCCGCGGGAGACTGTTTGAACGGGCATCTCAGCTTCTACGGAACCGTGCAGAACCGGATCACCGGGGCCTCCGAGGCCGCCGCCCGTCAGGCGGCGAGCCTGAAGGTGCAGCTCAGCAACCTGCGCGACGCCGACCTGACCGAAGCCATCCTGGAGTTGGAGCGCTCCCGGACGCACGAGCAGGCCGCCTACAGCGCCCGCAGCCAGATGCCGCGGACCAGTCTCTTTGACTACTTCCGGTAAATAGAGCGCTTCCGGCTAGCCGTTTGCCGCCGGCTCCACGACCGCCCCCATGGAGCCTCTGGAGTTCGGCATGCGCGGATCGGGTCCGTAAGTTTGGATCTGGTCGCGGGCGAAGTTGGCATGCGGCAGCTCACAGGTGATCACCACCGTCCGTCCGGTGGTATCGACCTCGACGGCGTGCTGGAAGGCCTCCGCGTGCGAGAACAGGAACAGGCGCTGGAGCATCTCGACAACGTAGTCGTAAGTATGCTCGTTGTCGTCGAGCAACACGACGTTGTACAGCGGAACCAGCCGGTCCTGCTCGCGGACGTCGGTCTCGGGGCTGGCTGCCGGCTTGGGCATCGAACCATCCAGAGTACAGGAATCCTGAGGCTTTCGGTAGCGGGGCCGTGTGGAGTAAGATAGGGTCGTGGGGGCGTAACGGATTCGACGGGATTGAATTGTGGTGAGCAGGCGTGCCGGGTTCCGAGCTCCCGTAAAACGATCGGAAAACCTATAACTGCCAACACGCAGTTTGCATACGCTGCCTAATTCGTTAGGCAGCCGCCCCGGTGGTTGAGCCCGCGCGGCTACCGTCAGGCGTCATCTTGCGGGATAGGTCGAGGGCTTCGGTCCGGAGCCGCAGGCCGAGATCAATCGGGCTAGGCCGTTTCCGCTCTTGCCGGCTCTGAGGCGGCGGCCGAAAACACTGAACCGGCTACGCACGTAGGCTGTTCACGGCAGGCTTTCTCGGACGCGGGTTCGACTCCCGCCGCCTCCACCATTCCCGTCCCGCCCAGCGGTTCTACGCCCGGAATCGGGGCAGGTTCCTCCGGCAGCCGAGCCGGTTCAGGCGAGAAGCCTCCTCAGCGACTGAATGCTCTTCTCAATTCCCTCGACGCCCTGGAAGGCGCGCGTCTCCTCTTCGATGACGTACCACTCGGTGGCGCCCACCGATTCGCAGGCGTCGAACACCGGCGGCCAGTTCACGTCGCCTTCTCCAACCACGTAAGCCTTATTGGCCGCCGTCCACTCTTTGATGTGAACGCTTCGCGAGCGGCCCGGGAACTTGCGGATGAAGGCGACAGGGTCGGCTCCGGCGTGAACGGCGTGGCCCACGTCAAGCTGGAAGATGACATCCCGGCTGGTTCTGGCACAGAAATACTCCGCGGGAATCTGGCCCTCCAGCGGCTGGAATTCCACAAGGTGATTGTGGAAGCCGGCCGCCATGCCGAGGGGCTTGAGTTTGGCGGCAATCTCATTGAAGGTCTCGGCCGTCTTGGCCCAGGCATCGAGCGTCGCGATGTTCGGTTTGGGAAGGCTCGGCGCGATCAGGAACCGGTTGCCGAGAATCTGGTTGAACTCGATGGTCGGCTCCAACTGGCCGCCGGTCATGGTGTTCAGGCCGGTGTGCGTGCCGCAGGCCTTCAATCCGTTGTCGTCCAGCAACTGCCTGAGTTCCTTGGCTGTCTTGTTGTAATAGCCCGCGAACTCCACGCCGTCGTAGCCCATCTTCCTGATGGCGGCCAGAGTTCCGGGCAGATCCGCCGTGGCGGGCCCGCCTACGGAGTAGAGTTGCACGCCGATAGGGATCTTCTTGCGGGCGGCTCCCCGGACAACAACGGGCGCAACGCCGATCGAAGCTGCAACCGCGCACAGCAGTTCACGTCTGCTCAGGTGGGACATCGTGCTCCTCTCAGAAAAGAACGCTTTGAATGCCAGCCGGGCTGGCCTCACAATTCTAGCTCTGTCTCGCGGCCCGCTGCCACGGCCTTCGAGCCACTTTCGTAAGAGGCATTGGAAGCCCTATAATATGGGCTGTATTCAGGAGACCGCCATGACGCGTTTTGTACTGACCTTAGTTGCCATTTTGATCGCTGTTCCCGCCATTAGCGTCGCCGCCGAGCTGGATGACTCCTTTGCGGCTCTTCAAGCCGCAGAGGCCAAGAAAGACGTGGCGCTGGTGAAGAAGCTGGCAGTCGAGACCAGCGCTCTGGCGCGGGAAGAGGCGGAGATAGAACAACCCGCCGACCCGAGCCTCAAACAGACCTGGAAGGAACGCACGGCCTGGGCCCGGGATGTGGAAAAGCGCTGTGAGTACGCGCTGTACGCGCTCTCGCTTCAGACCGAACCCGAGGTCGCCATCGATCTGCTGACTACCCTGGAGTCGCTTAACCCCAAGAGCCAGTACCTGGATGAGGGGGGGTATGCGCAGTACTTCGCCATGCTGCAAAAGACCGGCGCCGCCGCGAAGATCCCCGCCGTGGCGGAGAATGCCCTCAAGAACCTGCCCAACTCCGCGGACGTGCTGATAGTGCTTCTGGATAACGCCATGGCCAAGAGCCAGTTGAGCACGGCGCTCACCTACGGGCAGCGGCTGGTCAACGCCATGAGTAAGGCTTCCAAGCCCGAGGGCGTGTCGGACGCCGATTGGAACACGAAGCGCTCCGTGGCCCTGGGCCACGGATACTACGCCATTGGAATGGCGAATGCCGCCAGCAACCGCTTCTTCGAGGTTGACAAGGCATTGCGCGCCGCGCTTCCCTACATCAAGGGCAACCCGGGGATGTACGGCCCGGCGCTGTTCCACCTGGGCATCGCCAACTTCCAGCTCGGCGTGCAGACCAATAACAAGAAGCGGGTGCTGGAAGCCGCGTCCTTCAGCGAGCAGGCCTCCAAGGTCGCTTTCCCGCAAGCGCAAGATGCCTATCGCAACACCCAGGCCATGCGGGCCCAAGCCGCGAAGATGCAGTAGGCCGGGCGTCTGCTCGTCCCGGACGGAGCGGGAAGGCCGCGGGTGGCCGCGGGATGTGTCTCCAGCGTGAGGCTCCAGATACGAAATGTCACGCGGTCCAGCGTGCTGGCCACCGAGGCCGCGGTTGCCGACACCAGCGCCGCGCGCTGCGTGGGATTGTTGCGGCACGACAGCCTGCCTCCCGGCCAGGGCCTGTGGATCGTTCCTTCCGAAGGGATTCACACCTTCGGAATGAAGTTCACGATCGACGTGGCTTTTCTGGATCGCAAGAAAAGAGTCCTGAAGATCCGGCACAGGATGGGCCCCCGGCGGCTCTCGTTCTGCCTGCGGGCCCACTCCGTGCTGGAACTGCCTGCCGGCACGCTTGCAGCCACCGCCACCGAGCGCGGCGACCAACTGGAGTTCGAGCAACTGTCAACTGAATAGCCGGCGGTGTTCTTTCAGGATGCAGCGGTCCATGATTACGGTCAGTCCGGCGCCACAGGCATGCGCCGCCGCTTCTTCGTGCATGACTCCTTCCTGCATCCAGACGGCGGAGGCCCCTGCGCGGATAGCCTGCTCCACAACTTCCGGCACGAACTCCGAACGCCGGAAGATGTTGACGATGTCGATCTTCCCGGGAACCGCGTCGAGGCACGGATAGGCGCGCTCCCCCAGCACCTCCGATTCGTTGGGGTTCACGGGCACTATGCGATAGCCGGCTCGCTGCATGTACTGGGAAACCCCGTAGCTCGCCCGGCAGCGCTTGCTGGAAAGGCCGACCACCGCAATCACTCGCGCGGAGTTCAGAAGCTCCCGGATGGACGAAGAATCAGCCACGGCCGGTCTCCGGGGAGCGGGTGAGCCGCTGCACTTCCTGCGGCGTGAGGTGACGGAACTCGCCTGGTTTCAGGCGGCCCAACTCCAGGCTTCCGATCCTGGTGCGCTTCAACTTCTCCACCAGCAGCCCGAAGTGCCTGAACATCAGTCGGACTTGGTGCTGACGGCCTTCAATCAAACGGACCTCATACCAAGGGTTGGGGCCGGATTTCACCAGCCGGAGGCCGGCCGGCGCCGTCCGGCGGCCATGGAGCGGTATCCCTTCCTGGAATTCCCGTTCCTGCGCCGGCGTTAGCACGCCGTTGACCTTGACCAGGTACGTTTTGGCCACGTGGCCGGCCGCCGAAGCGACACCCTGGGCGAAATCGCCGTCGTTTGTGAGCAGCAACAGGCCTTCGCTGTGGTAATCCAGCCGCCCTACCGGGAAGACCCGCTGCTTTACGCCGCGAATCAGGTCCATCACGGTGAGCCGGCCTTCCGGGTCGTGCATCGTGGTCACCACGCCGACCGGTTTGTTCAGCGCAAGATAGACCATGTGTCGCGGAGCGCGCAGCAGCCGCCCGTCGAGTTTCACGTGGTCGCATTCCAGATCGGCCTTGCTGCCGAGCCGGTTGATTACCCGGCCGTTTACCGTCACCCTCCCCGCCAAAATAAGTTCTTCCGCCTTCCGGCGGCTGGCCACCCCCGCCCGGGCGAGGATCTTCTGGAGACGTTCTTCCGCCATCTACCCGTTGGCCGGCGTGGGGGCTTCATCCTCGCCCAGCGCCGCGCGGCGCAATTCCTCGAACTCCTTCAGCGTTGGCAACTCACTGAGGTCCTTCAGCCCGAACTGAACCAGGAACTCCTTGGTCGTCCGGTACAGGATAGGACGCCCGATCACCTCTTTGCGTCCGGCGGTTGTGATCAGCTTGCGGTCCAGGAGGGTCTTGAGAACCCCCACGCCCTGCACGCCGCGGATCTCCAGGATCTCGGGCGCCGTGACCGGCTGCTTGTAGGCCACTACGGCAAGCGTTTCCAGGGCGGCGAGAGACAGTTTCAGCGGCGGCTGGAGCTTCCTGACAAAGGCGCGGATCGCCTCGTGATGCTCGGGCTTGGTGGACATTTTATAGCCGCCCGCCACCTGGCGCACGGCGAGTCCATGCCGCGGTCCGCCGTACTCGTCGGCCAGCCGGTCCAGCAGTTCGGCGACCCTGGCTTTGGGCTCTCCGAGGGCAACCGCAATCTGATCCGCGGTCAGGGGTTCATCGGTGATGTAGACGATGGCCTCCAGCACCGCGGCCAGCCGGGCTTCGGCGCCGGTCCCGGTCTGGTCCGGTTCCGCGGCGAGTTGTTCAGGCGCAAGCTCAGCGGCCTCGGGGAGCGCCGTGTTTTCGTGCGATTCCATTCCGTCTAGTGATAGCCCTTTTCAATCGCTTCAATGGCTTCGGGCGAGGCGAAGACCTCGCCGAACCGGCGGTGGCGCCGCACGGCAATGTCCCCGAAGGCGTCTCTCTGGCTGAGCACGATGGCCTGCATCTTCACCATCTCCAGAATGGCCAGAAACAAGGCCACCATGGCGCGGCGGCTGCGCTGGCGTTCCAGCAGATCCACCACCGAGAGCGACTCGCGCGCCGGCAGGGTCTCCAGCAGAGACCTGAGTGTCTGGATCATCTCAGGCACGCTCACGTCTTCGCCTTCCACGGCGTACACGGGCCGGTTCTTGGCCCGGTCCAGAACCTGCTGGAAAGTCCGCACGAGGTCGATCAGGGTCACCGCCAATTCCTGGCTCTCCGCCTCATCGAGGAAGGCAAGCATCTGCGGATTCGACCAGACGTTCTCCTCCACCAGGAGCTTCTGCTGAAGCATCTCGGCGGCGTTCTTGAAGCGTTCATGCTCCAGGAGCCGGTCGACGAGCTCACGGCGCGGGTCGTCTTCGGGTGAGATGTCCTCCAGCGCCGGGTCCCGGGGCAGCAGCATCCGGGACTTGATGTGGATCAGGGTCGCGGCCATATAGACGAACTCGGCGCCCAGTTCCATGTCGAGCGACAGCGCCTGCTGCATGTATTCCAGGTACTGGGAGGTAATGGAGGCGATGGGAATGTCGTAGATATTGATCTGCTGTTTCCGGATCAGGTCGAGCAGCAGGTCGAGAGGCCCCTCGTAGTGCTCCAAATGAACGTTCAACGGCGACGACACAACCTCTCACGATAGCATGAGCCGCCCGGCCTCCCCATTCCACACCGCTCATCTACCCGTCCGGCGCCGGCCTGAACAGTGCGAATAACTCCGGCCGCGGCCACTACTTCTCCGGAGGAGCAAATTGATACCAAGATACCGGCTCGCGGCCTTGGCCGCGGGCATGCTGCTGGCTCTGGCCGCACAAGCCCAAAGCCAGCCCCGTCCGGCGGCCAAGGCCGCTCCCACCGACGCCGAACTGGAGACCGCCATCCGCCAGCGGTTCGCCGGATCCAAGTCGGGGGCGGACCAGTTCACGGTCCGGGTGCAGGGCGGCGTAGCCACCATCGAGGGCAAAACCGACGTGGTTCAGCGTAAGAGCGCGGCCACGCGCATGGCCAAAGCAGCGGGCGCGAAGCGGGTGGTCAACAAAATCGTGGTCAGCCAGGCCGGCCGCAAAGCAGCCGCGTCCAACCTTCCCTCCGGTCCGCGGAGGGCGCAGGTGAAGCGCAGCGAAGTCCAGCGTTGATCCGGAGAGCCGCGTGCTAAAATCGGACATATCTCACCAGAGGCATTTGTCCGAACCATGCGTTACCTTATTGTCTTACTCGTGCTGCTGGCGCTCGCCGCTCCGGTTCCAGCCCAGGGTCCTCTGGCTCCCCCCGGCCAGGCTGTCCAGGGCCAGCCCCCTTCGGGGCCGCCCGCGCTTCTGTCCGTGCCCCCCGCTACGGTTGTCGCGACCATAGACGGGCAGAAGGTCACGGCGGCCCAGTTGCAGGTTATCCTCCGGGCGCTCGGCCCCGCCCAGCAGGAGGCGGCCATGCGCACCCCCGAGGAGTTCCTCCGGCAGTTCGGTCTGATGCGCCGCCTGGCGGAAATGGCCGAGAAGGAGGGCCGGGACCAGACGTCCCCAATCAGGGAGCAACTCGCCTACAACCGGATGCTCGCCCTGGCTCAGGCGAAGCTGGCTGCGAGCGAGAGCGAGTTCGAGATCAGCCCCGAGGAGGTCAAGAGTTTCTACGCCGCCAATCCGGACCTCTTCACCTCCGTCCGCCTCAAGGTGATCTATATCCCGTTCTCGCCCAATGCGGAATCCTCTCCCCCAGGCGGCGCCGGAAAGAAGTTGCTTACCGAGAAGGAGGCCGAGGCCAAGGCCAACAAGCTCTACGCCGACCTGAGAGCCGGAGCCGACTTCGTGGCGCTGGTCAAGGCGCACTCGGAGGACGCCACTTCCGCCTCCAAGGACGGCGACTTCGGCTCCTTCCGGCGTTCGGACAGACTGCCGGACGAGGTCAAGTCCGTGGTCTTCGACTTGAAGCCGGGAGAGGTCAGCAAGCCGGTCCGCCAGCCGAACGGCTTCTACCTGTTCCGGGCTGAAGAGACCGGTGTCGAGCCGTTGGAGAAGGTCCGGGACCGTGTGGCCGAGAATCTGCGTACCTCCCGGTTCAACGAGTGGGTCCAGGCCACTCAGCGCAGTGTCGAGGTGAAGATTGAGAACCAGGCAGCCTTCGCCGCCGCGCCGCAGACCGCCGTCAAGTAGACCCGCCGGGCGGGATAAGCCGGTCCCCGCAATCGAAATCCGGCTGGTGGGGGGGCTGCGCGCCCACCGCGGCGAATTACGCTCGGGACAGGAGAAGGGAACCGAAGTTCATGCGGGGTCCTTTCTCCGTAGACGGGAGATCGTCCTGGACTCGGCGCTGCTCGCCCGCCCGCCTGAAATGCTCCGTATCCTCACGCACGAACTGTATCACTTCGTCTGGCTCCGCCTGGGCAACGCGGCGCGCCGTTCGTATGAAGACCTGGTGGCCGGCGAATGCCGTGGCGGAATGCGGGGAGAACTGGGCTGGTCCTCCCAGTGGCGCAAGGATGCCTTGTCGCTGCGGGATCGCACCCAGCGGACGCGCCGCTGGCGGGAGTACGTCTGCGAGAGCTTCTGCGACACGGCGTCGTGGCTTATCGGAGGGACCGGACGGCACCCGGAGTACACGCTGGAGCGGCCCGCCCGCGAGCGGAGGCGCGCCTGGTTCCTGTCACGAAAAGAGCTGGAGCGGATCTCAGTATAATTGGAGGCAGGTGATCCCCTTGGCAATCCCGGTTCGGGCGGCGGTGTTGTTCCTGTGTCTGATATTGGCGGCGTGCTCCACTGCGCCTCGCGGCCGAAGCGCCGCGTCGTCGGTCAAGCCGGAAGCCGAGCGCAAGGAGGCTCCGGATTTCAGCCTGAAGGACGGCGACGGAAGGACGGTCAAGCTGTCTGATTACCGGGGCAAGGTGGTGCTGCTGAATTTCTGGGCCACCTGGTGCGGCCCGTGCAAGCTGGAGATCCCCTGGTTCACCGAGTTTGAGACGAACCTCAAGGACCGCGGCTTCGCGGTGCTGGGAGTCTCGATGGATGAAGACGGCTGGGACGTTGTGAAGCCTTTCGTGGCCAGGCTGGGCGTCAATTACCGCATGCTGCTCGGCACGGACATGGTCGCGCAGCAGTACGGCGGAGTGGACGCTCTGCCCACGTCCTTCCTCATAGACCGCGAGGGGAAGATCGCCTCGACGCACGTGGGATTGGTGAGCCGGCGAGACTACGAAAATGACATCCAGGCGCTTCTCACCACTCAGTAGAGGACTGCTGGCGGGGTTCGCACTGGCCTGCGTCCTGCCGGGCCAGATAGGGCAGCCTCTGATGGTCGCGCCGCCCGGGAAGATTGCTGCTCCGAGGGGCGGCACGTCGACGGCGAAGATCGCCGTACAAGTGCGCGCCGGCTACCACGTCAACAGCAACACGCCCGATGACGAGTACCTGATCCCATTGGTCCTCACCTGGGATTCCTCGCTGGTGGAGCCACGCGAGACGGTCTACCCGAAGCCCGAGTCCCAATCGTTCTCCTTCTCGCCCAAGCCGGTTTCCGTGTACTCGGGATCGTTCGAGATCGTTACCCGGTTCTCGGTCCCCGCCAAAGCCCCCCTCGGACCGGCGGTCGTGGCCGGCAGACTCCGTTACCAGGCCTGCACCAACACCATGTGCCTGCCCCCCAGGACCATCGACGTCAAACTGCCCGTCGAAATCCGCGCTCAGCAGTGAGACGGCTGATCATCCGCCCGGGGGCGATAGGGGATTTCATCCTGTCCTTACCGGCCATGCAGTGGCTCACGAGCGGATACACGGAGGTTTGGGCTGCTTCCGGTAACCTGACGCTGGCCCGCTTCGCCGCCCACACCAGGGCTATCGCTGCCACGGGGCTCGACCTATTGGGCCTACCCGAGGTGGCCCCACCCGCGCACCTGCTGGAGGCGCTCGGTGGCTTCGATTCGATCATCTCCTGGTACGGATCCAACCGTCCCGAGTTCCGGAGCGCCGTCGAATCCCTTCGGTTGCCCTTCCGGTTTCTGCCGGCGGCGCCGCCGCCGGGTGCCCGCGAACACGCGGCCGACTTCTTCCTGCGGCGGGCAGGAGGTGAGGGGGAGGCGGTTCCCCGGCTCGACTGTCAGCAGGGGAGCGGGGACTTCATCGCTATCCATCCCTTCTCCGGCAGCGCGAAGAAGAACTGGCCGCTGGAACGGTACGTGGAATTGAGCCGGCGCCTTGCCCTCCCGGTACGGTGGTTTACCGGGCCGGACGGCCCTGCGATTGAGGGGGTGCGGCCCGAGCCGCCCATCGGCGACTTGTACGCGCTCGCCTGCCGCCTGGCCGGCGCGAGGCTGTACATAGGCAACGACTCGGGGATCACGCATCTGGCCGCCGCCGCCGGCGCGCCGGTGCTCGCGCTGTTCGGTCCTACAGACCCGGCCGTCTGGTCGCCGCGGGGTCCGCAGGTACACTTTATTTCACCGCTCAGGCCCGGAGATCCGATAACGCAGATCGGTTTGGATCAGGTCCTGAGCGCTGCCCGGAGGCTGTTGGGATAGCGTATACTACTGCCTTTGGGACTCAGAGACAGAGGACTCCCCCGGGGGCGCTGATGGGTGCCGTTGGACCAGTGAGAGCCACGCAAACCGTTCGCAACAACGCCGTGACTTTGGAACTCGATTCCGGCCTCGCATTGAGTGCGCTGCGCTACATGATCCTGACGCGAGAGGTGGAGGACCGTATCGAGAAGAAACTCTACCGCCAGGGCAAGATCGTCGGGGGAGTCTATGTGGGCCGGGGGCAGGAGGCCATCGCGGTCGGCGCAGGGCTGGCTGCCGAGCCGGACGACATCCTCTTCCCGTGCCACCGCGACCTGGGACTGTACTTCATGCGCGGCGTGCTGCCACGCCAGGTGTTCGCGCAATACATGGGACGGGTGGGAGGGCTGACCCGCGGCAAAGACGGAAACATGCACATGGGCGACCTCAACCTGAAGATCGTCGCCATTATCAGTGCTATCGGCGCCGCCATACCGGTGGCGGCGGGCGCCGCTTTGTCATTGAAATACAAGGGACTGCCCCATGCCACGTTCGTATTCTTCGGCGACGGCGCCACCAGCCGTGGAGACTGGCACGAAGGCGTCAACATGGCCGCCGTGCTCAAACTCCCGTTGGTGCTGATCTGCAACAACAACATGTATGCCTACTCGACGCCGCTCGAAAAACAGATGGCGTGCCAGAACGTCGCCGACCGAGGTCCGGCTTACGGCATTCCGTCGGAGATCGTGGATGGAAACGACGTTTTCGCGGTATGCCAGGCGGTGCGGCGCGCCCGAGAGCACGCCTGCTCGGGCCAAGGGCCCTACCTGATCGAGTGCAAGACTTTCCGGATGACCGGACATGCCGCCCACGACGCGGGTCTGTACGTGCCCAAGCACCTGTGGGAAGAGTGGGCCAAGAAGGACCCCATCGAGCGGCTGGAGCGCCTGATGCGCACCCGCGGATGGGCGGACCAGGCGGAAATAGACCAGGTCTACAAAGACGTGCGCAACGAGGTGGACGAGGCCATCGATTGGGCTGAACACAGTCCCTACCCGGACCCCGCGGAACTGTTGGACAACGTCTACGGCCCCGAGGGGTGATCCGTCATGCAAACCACCTACCTTGAGGCGATCCGGCAAGGCATCTGGGAAGAGATGGAGCGCGACCCCAATGTCTTCCTCCTGGGGCAGGACATCGGGGTATTCGGCGGCGCGTTCAAGATCACGGCCGGGATGCTCGAGGAGTTTGGGGAGCGGCGGGTGATCGATACGCCTCTGGCGGAGTCCGGGATCGTTGGAGCCGCCATCGGAGCTTCCATGTTCGGGCTGCGCGCCGTCGCGGAGATGCAGTTCTCCGATTTCATCTCCTGCGCTTTCGACCAGGTGGTGAACTTCGCGGCCAAGTGCCGCTATCGCTGGGGCGCGGCGATCCCCATGGTAATCAGGGCGCCCTCGGGCGGAGGCAACCGCGGCGGACCGTTCCACTCGCAAAACCCCGAAGCGTGGTTCGTCCACGTGCCCGGCCTCAAGGTTCTTACCCCCGCGACCGCTTACGACGCCAAGGGCTTGATCAAGTCGGCGATCCGCGACAACGACCCCGTGATCTTCCTGGAGCATAAGGGATTGTACCGCCGGATCAAGGAAGATCTGCCGGAGGAAGAATACACCGTACCCATTGGCAGGGCCCGCGTGTTCCGGTCCGGCGAGCATCTCTCGATCATCACGTACGGGGCCATGGTATACGTGGCCAACGATGCGGCCAACCAGTTGGCCAAAGAAGGCATTTCCGTTGAGATCGTGGACCTACGGACCGTGCTGCCCATCGATGAAGAGACGATTCTGGCGAGCGTGCGAAAGACCTCCAAGGCCATCCTCCTGCACGAGGATGTCCTGACGGGAGGATTGGGCGGCGAGATTGCGGCGCGGATCGCGGAGCGTGCTTTCGAGTACCTGGACGGTCCCCTGCTGCGAATTGCCGCTCCGGACACCCCGATCCCCTTCAGCCCTCCGCTCGAAGATGCGTTCCTGCCGAAGGTCTCCGGCGTAGTCGAGAAGGCTCGCTGGCTTTGCCGCTACTGAGCGGGCTCCGGGGCGGGCTCCGCTTCCTCGGCGGCGGACATCGCCGCTATCTCCGCTTCCAGCAGGGATCGCGGGTCCAGCATGTGCTGCGGGCGATAAGTCTCCGGCGACCACTGGCAACCGGGTGCAAGCTGCACGCCCAGGAAATACCCGATCTCCCGGAACAGGCAGTAGCGGACGCTCCCCGTGAAAACACCTTTGGGGTGGTTAATGTGCACCACGGTTTCGAGTGGAATGGGCTTGTCCACCTGGAGGCAGACGCCCGAGAGAGAGATGTCCTCCAGATTCGCCAGGGCGCGCCTGGGGTGACCTGTCTCGTCCCGATAGAACACTTCGACCAGATCCGAGCACAGCATCCGAGCATTGGCCCGACGGTCCGCCATATACCCCTCTATCGGCGCGACCGGAGTTCGGGTTTAGCGCAGCCTGCCGGCGGAAGCCGCGGCCGCGGGCAGCGGCCATCCGGGCCGGTGCGTCTGTGGTATGGTCTTGGGGAGAGGCGGAGATGCTTAAATCGCTGGAACCAAGGGCGCTATCGGTCTTGCGCATCATTGCGGGATTCACTTTCTCGCTGCACGGACATCAGAAGTTGTTGGGAGCGTTCGGGGGGCTCGGAGGGCAGGGCGGGACAGCCGCTTTCGGGACGCAGATGTGGTTGGCGGGCGTCCTGGAGTGTGTGGGAGGCTTGCTGATTCTCCTGGGGTTGTTTACCCGGCCGGTAGCGATCCTCCTGGCCGGCCAGATGGCGGTAGCCTATTTCCTGGCCCACGCGCCGCGGAGTTTCTGGCCGATCCTGAGCGGCGGTGAACTGGCGGCGTTGTACTGCTTCCTCTTCCTTTACTTCTCGATCGCCGGGCCCGGCTCCATAAGCCTGGACCGGCTGATCTGGAAGAAGAAGTAGGGGGCGGCGGGTTTCCCGAAAACCACCGCCTCGAACTGCCAGGCGATTCTTCGGGCGGCGCAGACGGCCCGCTCCACAGCCCGTCAGCAAATCCGCGGGAGCTGTTCACCGCTCAGCATGTCGAGGACGCGTGTGCCGCCGATGCGGCTGCGCAGCAGCACGGGGCCGCTGCATTCGGCGACTACGCGGCCGATGCGCGCCGCGCCGGCAGAGACGGGAACCGCCCGCAGAATCTCCACCGCACGGCCGGCCTGCGACTCCGGGACGAACGCCGTGAAACGGCCTTCGTTAGCCACGTAGAGCGGATCCAGCCCCAGGATTTCGCAGGCGCCGCGGACCGCATCCGTTACCGGCACGGCCGCCTCTTCGATCCGCATGCCGGCGCCCCGCGCGGAGGCGATCTCGTTCAAGGCGGAGGCCAGGCCGCCGCGCGTCAGGTCCCGCAGGCAGTGGACCTCGATCCCCGCCTTGAGCAGCGCTTCCACCGGTTCCCACAGAGGGGCGGCGTCACTGCGCACGGGAGCATCGAACTCCAGCCCTTCGCGCACCGAAAGCACCGCCACCCCATGCGAGCCCAGGTCGCCGCTGAGAATGACGGCGTCGCCGGGCTGTACGGATGCAGGAACGATCTCCGCCGGCGCTTCCACCACCCCGATGCCCGCCGTGGTGATGAACATGCCGTCGCCCTTCCCCTTGTCGACGACCTTGGTGTCGCCCGTCACCAGCGCCACCCCCGCCCGGCGCGCGGCCTCCCCCATGGAAACGACTACGGTCTGAAGAGTCTCCATCGGCAGCCCTTCCTCGAGGATGAAGCCGGCGCTCAGGTAGAGCGGCCGCGCGCCGCACATGGCCAGGTCATTCACGGTGCCGTAGACCGCCAGGTCGCCAATGCACCCGCCCGGGAAGATCAGAGGGCGCACGACGTAGGAATCCGTCGTGAAGGCGAGACGCGAGCCGCCCAGGCGCACGACGGCTCCGTCATGCCGCGCGGCCAGCTCCGGGTTGAGGAACTCCGGGAGGAAGATCTTCTCGACCAGTTGCTGACTGAGCTTGCCGCCGCCGCCGTGCGCCAGGAGCACTTGATCCCAGGCAGGCAAAGGAGCAGGGCAGGCAAGCTCGAACTTCTTCACTGCCGGTGCCTCCCGTAGAGGTAGTACGCCGCGCAGGCGCCTTCGCTGGAGACCATGGGCGCGCCGAGCGGCCGCTCGGGCGTGCAGCGGACGGCGAACGCCGGGCATTCCTGCGGCTTCTTGAGGCCCCGCAGGACCAGGCCGGCAAGGCACTCGCCGGATTCCTCGACCTGTCCCTGTGCGACCGGGAAGCGCGCCAGGGCGTCGAAGCGCCGGTACGGTTCGCGCAGACGCAGGCCGCTTGCGGGGATTTCGCCGATGCCGCGCCAGGTGCGCGGACCCACCTCGAAAACCTCCACGATGCGCTGCTGCGCGGGCCGGTTGCCCTCGCGGCGCACGGCGCGGCTGTATTGGTTCTCCACCTCCGCCCGGCCGCTCTCCAACTGCAACAGGGCCATGTGGATGCCCTCAAGCAGATCCACCGGCTCGAAACCGGTCACTACGATGGGGACACGGTAGCGCCGGGCGACCGGCTCGTACTCCGCAAAGCCCATCACGGTGCAGACGTGGCCGGCCGCGAGAAAGGCGTGGACGCGGCAGTCCGGCGCGCCCAAAATCGCCTCGATGGCCGGGGGCACGAGCACGTGCGCCACCAGCACGGAGAAGTTCTCGATGCCTTCACGGGCCGCCTGCCACACCGCCATGGCGTTGGCCGGAGCCGTGGTCTCGAAACCCACCGCGAAGAAGACCACCTGTCGGCCGGGGTTGGCCCGCGCCAGCGTCACTGCGTCGAGCGGCGAGTAGACGATGCGAACGTCCGCTCCGCCGGCCTTCGCTTCGAAAAGGCTCTTTGAGGACCCCGGCACCCGCAGCATGTCGCCGAAAGAGCAGAAGATCACGCCGGGCCGGGAGGCGATGGCCACGGCGCTGTCGATCAGATCCAGAGGAGTGACGCAGACCGGGCAGCCCGGACCGTGAACCAGCGTGACCTCGGGGGGAAGCAGGTCCTGGAGCCCGCTCTTCACAATCGTGTGGGTCTGGCCCCCGCAGACCTCCATGATGGTCCAGGGGCGGGTCGCGGTCCGGCGTATGGCCTGAGCGAGCTTGCGGGCGGCCAACGGATCGCGATATTCGTCAATGAACTTCAATCGTCCGTTCCCCCCGGAGGGTCCAGGGACGCAGGCGGCACAGCGCGATCGTCCGTGCCGTCCTGTGCCTCCTCCAGTTCGCCCAACTCCCGAAGGGCCTCGAAGATTTTGTGCGCCTCGATTTCGTCGACGACGTTCAGGGCGAAGCCCACATGCACGATCACGTAGTCTCCGAGTTTGGCTTCAGGCGTGTAGGCCAGGCAGATCTCTTTCTGGACTCCGGCGAAATCCACCTTTCCGCGCCGCATCTCCGGCGGATCCTCTTCGTAGATGCTGACGACTCTCCCTGGAACTGCAAGGCACATAAGACGTTCAATCCCCCCTCAGGCCGGCGATCACCGCCTGCCCCAGCGCGATTCCGCCGTCGTTGGGCGGCACGCGCTGGTGCGTGGCAACCCGGAAACCGCTCGATTCGAGCAGTGCGGCCGCGCGGTCCACCAGGTAGCTGTTCTGGAATACGCCCCCGCTGAGGACCACATCCCGGACGCCCACGCGCCGGGCCACGCCCAGGATCCATTGAACCAGCGCATTGTGGAACCTGGCGGCAATCAGTTCGAGAGACGTGCGGTTCGCCGCGTCCGCTCGAACGGCTTCAATCAAGGGCGCCCAGTCGGCCGCTCCATCCTTCTCACTTAAAGGATAGCAGTCCGCGGTGTCCAGAGAGCCGATGGCGCGCTCCAACATCATGGCCGCCTGCCCCTCGAACCGGTTCTTCCGGGCGATTCCCGCGATCGAGGCCACGGCGTCGAACAACCGCCCGACGCTGGTGGTCACCGGCGAGTTCACGCCGCGTTCCAGCATGCGCAGGATGACCGGCTTGGCCGGCGAGTCCGGAACGCCCTCCGCGCCGCAGACCTCCCAGAGCAGACTGGCGGCGACGCGCCAGCCCTCCTTGACGGCGGCCTCGCCGCCGGGCAGACGGAACGGCCGCAGGTGGGCCACCCGCTCGAATTCCCCGCCGCGCACGAGGAAGAATTCGCCGCCCCAGACGGCGCCGTCGAGTCCGAATCCGGTCCCATCCCAACTCACACCCAGGTACTCGCTCCGGACATCGTTCTCCGCGGCGCAGGAAGCGACGTGCGCCTGATGATGTTGCACCGGAACGACGGGCAGGCCGGACTGCCTGGCCCACGCTGTGGAGGCGTAATCGGGGTGCAGGTCGCAGGCGACCACGCGCGGCTCGAACCGGTACAGGCGGCAGAGATCCTCGATGGCGCGCTCGAACGCACCGCGGGATTCCGGCGTGTCCAGGTCCCCCACGTGCTGGCTCACAAACACCTGCCGGCCGACGGCGATGGCGACCGCGTTCTTCAGGTGGGCGCCGACGGCAAGCACGGGCGGCAGGGCGCCGGGAACCAGCACGGGGAGCGGGGCATAGCCTCTGGCGCGCCGCAACACGCTGCCTCTCCCCCGCGTCAGGCGCACGACGGAATCGTCACACGGCCGCGCGATGGGCCGGTCGTGCGCCACGAACAAGTCCGCAATCCCGCCCAGCCGGGACAGGGCCTCCTGGTTGTCGATCGCAATCGGCTCGTCGCTGAGATTGCCGCTGGTTGCGACAACGGGGAACCCGCATTCCCTCATCAGCAGGTGGTGGAGGGGCGAGTAGGGAAGCATGACCCCCAGGTAGGGCGACGACTTCGCGACGCTGGGGGCGACGCCCGCCCCGGCGGCCGGCTTCAGCAGAACGATGGGAGCCGCCGGAGACCGGAGCAGGGACTCCTCGGCCGCGGAGACCTCACAGTGACGACGCGCCATCTCGACCGATGGCATCATCATCGCGAACGGCTTCTCCTCACGACGTTTCAGGCGGCGCAGGCGCGCCACGGCCTCCTCGTCGCAAGCATTCACGAGCAGTTGATACCCGCCGATGCCCTTGAGCGCTACAATCCGGCCGTCCCGGAGGAACCGGGCGGCCCGCCGGATATGAGGCCCGCTCCCCGACGGGTCTGTGGAGAGATCGCCTGGGCCGGCGGGAAGACCGGCCTCACGCGGAGATGAGTCGCTGCCCGGCTGCGCAGGATGAGGTTCCGGTCTCGCCGGGCCATCCGCCGGGAGGAATTCCTTCAGATCCCCTGACAGTGGCGGTTCCGTGCTGATGCGCGGGCCACACACGGGGCAGGCGTTGGGCTGAGCGTGGAAGCGGCGGTCCAGCGGGTCGGCGTACTCCCGCCGGCATTCGGGACAGAGCTCGAACGAGCGCATGGTGGTCCGGGCCCGGTCGTAGGGGATATCGAGAATGATGCTATAGCGCGGCCCGCAGTTCGTGCAGTTGGTGAAGGGATACCGGTAGCGCCGGTTGGAGGGGTCGGCCAGTTCGCCGAGGCAGGCGGGGCAGGTGGCCAGGTCAGGCAGGAGGCTGGCGGTCTTCTCCACGCCGTCATCGCTGGACCGGATCTCGAAGCCGGCGAACCCGGCGGGAGCCAGGTAGCTCACCTCCCGCGTCAACACCACAGCCGCGGCGGGTTTCTCCGCGTCGAGTCGCTCCAGGAAGCGGCTGAGCCGGGCCGGGGGGCCCTCCACCTCAACCACCAACCCGTGGCTGGAGTTGAGGACCCACCCGGCCAGGCCGAGTTCCGACGCCAGGCGAAAAACAAACGGCCGGAAGCCCACGCCCTGGACGGCGCCGCAAAGCGTCAAGCGCAGGCGTTCCAGTCGGCCCTCCTTACAGGGTAAGTTCCGCCTTCATTACGGGCTCATCCGGGACGCCCGTGAGCGTGAAGCCGAGTTTCTCGCAGATCCGCCGCATGACCATGTTGTCCTGAAGCACGTCGCCGACGACCCGGGCCACCTTCTCGTGCCGGCCGAACTCCAGGAGGCGCCGGACCAGCTCGGTGCCCAGCCCGCTGCCGTGCCAGCCATCGCTCACCAGGACCGCGAACTCGGCATCCTTGCTGCCGGAGAGTTTTCGCAGGCGGCCGACACCGATGATCTTCGAGCCGCCGTTGCCGGCTTCCTGCTGCTCCGCGACCAGCGCCATCTCCCGGTCGTAGTCAATGAAGCAGATTCTGACGAGCCGGTCGTGTGCGACGCGCTGGCTGAGCTTCAACGCCTGAAGGTAGCGCAGGTAGACGGAGCGCTCCGAGAGGGTCTCGTGGAACTTCACGATCAGCGGCTCGTCCTCCGGGCGAATCGGCCGAATCAGGACTTCCTCGCCGTTCTTCATCTTCCACGGAGAAACGTACTGGCTCGGATACGGCCGGATGGGGAGCTCCGGCAGGTCCTCCTCGCGGACGCTCTTGTCGTGCACCACGACCCGGGCGTCCAAGGCGATCAGCCGCTCCGGAGAAGCCAGCATCGGGTTTATGTCGATCTCCTTCACCCAGCGCTGCTCCACCACCAGCCGGCTGAACCGGACCAGCATCTGCTCCAGTCCGGCGAGGTCCACCGCCTGGCGGCCGCGCACCCCCTTCAGCGCCTTGTAGATCCTGGTCTGCTCCATCATGCGCCGCGCCAGGGTCGTGTTCAGCGGAGGCAGCCCCAGGGCGCGGTCCTTGAACACCTCAACGAGCTGCCCGCCCAGACCAAACAGAATCACCGGACCGAATTGCGGATCCAGGCTGCTTCCGAGGATGACCTCGTACCCTTCCAGCTTGATCATGGGCTGAACAGTGACGCCCAGGAAATGGCCCTCGCCGGCTTTCTCCTTCACTCCGGTCTGGATCCGGCGGAAGGCATCACGCACCGCGGCTTCGTTCTTGAGGTTCAACTGGACGCCGCCCACGTCCGTCTTGTGGGTGATGGTCTCGCTGAACAACTTGAGCACCACCGGATAACCGATCTCGCCGGCGGCTTTCACCGCGTCCTGCTCGGTCGAGGCCACGCGGGTCTCCACCGTGGGTATGCCGTAGGCCGCCAGGACTTCCTTGGACTCGAATTCGGTCAGGATCGTGCGGCCGCTCTCACGCGCTTTCCGTATGATCGAAGCGGCTTTCTCCGGATCCACGCCCGCCTCGCTGGTGAACACGGGGGTCTCATAGATGCCCCGCAGGTTCTCGCTGTATTGCCAGGCGTAGGTGAACATCCGCGCTGCGTTGTCCGGGTAGGAGAAGGTGGGAATGCCGGCCTGGTTCAGGATGCGCTCGCCGGCGGCTACTTCCGGACCGCCCATCCAACTGGCGAACACGGGCTTGTCGCCGAGGTTGGCGTACGGCTTGAGTTGCTCGGCGATCTGCGTGGGGTCGGTCATGTCCTGCGGCGTCAGGACCACCAGCATGCCGTTGCTGTTCCTATCCTTGGCGGCCGTCGCCAGGGCCTTGGCGTATCGCTCTGGCGTGGCGTCTCCGATGATGTCGACGGGGTTGTTGCGGCTCCAGGTCGGCGGCAGGAAGCTGTTAAATTCTTCGAACGTTTCGGGCGAGAGGTCGGTCAACTCCCCTCCGCTGGTGATGAGCGCGTCGGTGGCCAGCACCGCCGGGCCTCCGGCGTTGGTGAGGATGGTCAACTTCGGGCCCTTCGGCGGGGGCTGTTTGGCGAGGACTTCCGCCATGTAGAACAGGTCGGAGATCTGGCCCACCCGCAGCACGCCGCTGCGCCGGAAGGCGGCGTCCAGCACATCATCCGAGCCCGTCAGCGAGCCGGTGTGGGAGGCCGCGGCCTTGCCGCCCTGCGCCGTACGGCCCGCCTTGATGACGATGATGGGCTTAGTGAGGGCGACCTCACGGGCGGCGGAAAGGAAGCCGCGCGCGTCGCCGATCGACTCCATGTAAATCAGGATGCTCTTCGTGCGCGGGTCGTCGCCGAGGTAGTAAATCAGGTCGCCCCAGCTCACGTCCACCATCGCTCCGATGGAGAGGAACGCGCTGAATCCCACCAGTTCGCGGAAGCTCCAGTCCAGAACGGCGGTGCACAGGGCGCCGCTCTGGCTGATGAAGCCGACCGACCCGGGGCGCGCCATGCCGCGGCCGAACGTCGCGTTGAGCCCCGTGGGAGGACTCATCACGCCGAGGCAGTTGGGGCCGATGACGCGCACGCCGCCTTTCCGCGCTTCTTCCAGCACCTGCTGCTCCAGCTTGGCGCCTTCCGGCCCAAGCTCCTTGAATCCCGCGGAGATGACGATCGCGCCCCTGACGCCCGCCTCGGCGCACTCCCGAATGACTCCCGGGATCACCGGCGCAGGGGTGATGATAACGGCCAGGTCCACCTGGGCGGGAACCGCGCCAACCGAGGGATAGGCCTTGATCCCCAGGACGCTGGGGCGCTTCAGGTTGACGGGATACACCGTCCCGCCGAACGGCGTGCTGATCAGATTCCAGAGCACGGTACGGCCCACGCTGCCGGGCGTTTCGGTCGCCCCGATTACGGCGACGCTCTCGGGCGAGAAGAAGACGTCCAGCGGTTGCGGCCGCTTCAAAATGGTGGTTTCAGACTCCACCCCGAGTTTCTTGAACTTTTTCATTGCGCCTTTATCCTGTGTATGAATTCGAACAGCTTCGCGAGCCGCATGGCGGCGCTGGAAGGGGCTCCGTTGCCGATCGGCTCCCGAACTCTTAATTATCCCCCAAGCGGCTTCACCGCCGCTCTATGGCGGGCCGCAACTAAACCTGGCCGGCTGATAGGGAGGACCGGTCCGGGTGAAGCGCGCCACCAGGATGTACGGACGCGCGGGGACGGCAGGACTCCGCGTCAAGCCTCAGGATGTGAAGCAGGCAAACCGGATTGCCGGCGGAATGCGGGAGGGGCTCCGTAGCCCTTCCACTGGCGGCCGGGAGGGCCGCCTTGCGTGGTAGGCTACAGAGAGCTATGAAAGCACGAGACTGTGGTCTCACCCTCCTGCTGTTCGCCTCCGCAAGCCTTTGCCTCGCCGCCGACCAGGTCAGGACCGCCAACGGGACCGTCGAAACGGCCGCCGCGCCCGTTTCCGGGGTTCGCGCCTTCAAGGGCATCCCGTTTGCCCAGCCGCCCGTCGGCGATCTCCGCTGGAAGGAGCCTCAGCCGGTCAAGAACTGGACCGGCGTGCGCAACGCCGACAACTTCGGACCTCGCTGCATGCAGAGGACCTCACCCGGCGCGGACTACTGGTTTCGCGGCAACGGCATGAGCGAGGACTGCCTCTATCTCAACGTATGGACGCCGGCAAAGTCCGCTAACGAACGGCTGCCGGTGCTGGTTTACATCTTCGGGGGAGGATTCCAGAACGGCGACGGGTCCGAGCCGCGCTACGACGGCGAGAGCATGGCGCGCAAGGGCATCGTCGCCGTGACGCTGAATTACCGGACGAACATCTTCGGCTTCTTCTCTCATCCCGAGCTGACCCGGGAGTCGCCCCACAAGGCTTCCGGCAATTACGGACTTCTGGACCAGGTCGCCGCGCTGCGATGGGTGCAGCGGAACATCGCCGCATTCGGCGGAGACCCCAAGCGGGTGACCATCGCCGGGGAGTCCGCCGGCTCGATCTCGGTGAGCGGTCTTATGGCCTCGCCCCTGTCCCGCGGGTTGATCGCGGGCGCCATCGGTGAGAGCGGGGCGATGACCGCTTCCCTGCCGCCACGTCCCCTGGCTGAGGCGGAGCAGGACGGTGTGAAGTTTGCGGCGGGCGCGGGCGCGGGTTCTCTGGCGGCATTGCGCGCCATGAGCGCCGAGCAGATATTGGATTTGACGCCCAAGAGCGGTGTACGCTTCAGTACGGTTCTGGACGGGTACTTCTTGCCCAAGTCCGTGACCGATATCTTCAAGGCCGGCGAACAGGCGAAAGTTCCGCTGCTGGCCGGATCCAACACTGAGGAACAACCCGCCCGGGGCGTCTTGGGGATGGCCGAGCCGACACCCGAGAACTTCGCGGCTGCCGTCGGCAAACTGTACGGCGGCCGCGCCGCGGAGGTCCTGAAGGTCTATGCCGCCTCCACGCCGGAGGAGGTCTTGCAGGCCGCCACCGACCTAGCGAGCGCGCGGTTCGTCGGTTTCAGCACCTGGCAATGGACCGAACTGCATCTGAAGACCGGCGGCAAGCCGGTGTACCGCTACATGTACGCGCGCATCCGTCCGAGGTTCACGCCGCCCGAGGCGCAAGCCGCGGCCGGCGGCGGAGCCCCCGGGAGAGGCGGGCCGCCCGCCGCCCCACGCGGCGCCGCGCACTCCGCCGAGATCCAGTACGCCATGGGCAACCTGGACCTGGACAAGCGGTATGCCTGGGAACCGGCCGATTACAAGGTTTCCGAGGTCTTTCAGGCCTACTTCGTGAACTTCATCAAGACGGGCAATCCGAACGGCGCCGGCCTGCCGGACTGGCCCGCCTACTCCGGCGGAACGGGCTACCAGCGCCTGCGCATCGACGTGGATTCGCGCGCTGAGCCCGAGCCCGAGCGGGCCCGCTACCAGTTGTTGGAGTCAATCGCCGCGAAACCCTGAGCATGACAACGCCTGCTCTCGACTCCGAAGAGCGGACCTACCGGAAGGTTACGCGGAGGCTGATCCCGTTCCTGTTCGTATGCTACGTGCTGGCGTACGTGGACCGGGTGAACGTGGGCTTCGCCAAGCTCCAGATGCAGCAGGATCTGGGGATGAGCGATGCAGTCTACGGGATGGGAGCAGGGATCTTTTTCATCGGCTATTTCTTCTTCGAGGTGCCGGCCAACATGATGCTCCAGAAGTTGGGAGCGCGGCGGTGGCTGGGACCCATCATGATCGCATGGGGCGTGGTCTCGGCCGCGACCATGTTCGTTCAGGGGCCCAGGAGCTTCTACGCCCTCCGTTTTCTGCTGGGGATCGTGGAGTCCGGGTTCTTCCCGGGCGTTATCTTGTACCTTACCTACTGGTACACCCGGAAGCACCGGGCGAAGATGGTGGCGGGATTCATGGCCGCCAATCCCATTTCCGGCGTGCTGGCAGGCCCGGTCTCGGGTTGGATTCTGGCGAACCTTGTCGACGCGGGCGGGCTGCGGGCCTGGCAGTGGCTGTTCCTGCTTGAGGGCATCCCGTCGGTCATCGCCGGAGTTGTGACGCTCTTCTATCTGGCGGACAATCCGCGCAAGGCAAAATGGCTGTCGCCCGGGGAGCGGGAGCTGGTGCTCCGCCGCCTGGAGGAGGAGGAGGAGACCAAGCGCCGGGAGGGCGAGTCGCGCCACCGCCTGGTGGATGCCTTCAAGAGCGGGAAGGTCTGGCTGCTCTCGCTCATCTACTTCGGCGCGGTGGCGGGCAACTACGGCCTGTGGTTCTGGCTGCCGCAGGTGATCAAGGACACGCTGACGGCGGACCCCTGGCGGATCGGCCTGATCACGATCATCCCCTGGGGCTCGGCCGCCGTGGCGATGGTGCTTTACGGGCATCATTCCGATGCGAAGGGCGAGCGCCGGTGGCACTTGTCGCTGGCGCTGCTGTTCGGCGCCGCTGCCTTCAGCTTGAGCGCGCTGCCGGGGATTTCCGGCGTGATGGGACTGGCCGCTTTGACCTGTTCGGCGGCTTCGGTGATGTGCGGGCAGTCGCTGTTCTGGGCGCTGCCGACGGCGATCCTCTCCGGTTCCGCGGCCGCGGCGGGGATCGCCTGGATTAATTCGGTGGGGAACCTGGCGGGCTACGTCAGCCCCTCCCTCATCGGGTTCGTGCGCGACTCGACGGGCAGCATGACTCTGGCGCTCCTGGCGCTGGCGGGTTTCATGCTCATGTCGTCGCTGCTGGTCATGGCCGTTGCCCGGCCGCGGAAGTAGGGAGCCGGCTCGGGCTCAGCGGTGGGTGCGAGACTCGCGACGGCCCTGCGGGCCGCCGCGACTCCCCGCCCTTGACGGCTTCACGCTTGCGCGTGCCGCCGCTCAGATCTTGATGCGCTTTGGCCCGGCGCCGGCGACTTCCTTGGCGCACCCGGCGGCGAACAGCTTGAAGTTCTCGATGAAGCGTGCGGCCAGGGCGTCGTACTTCCGGTCATATTCCGCGCGGTCGCCCCAGGTGTTGGCCGGATCGAGGATCTCCTGCGGAACGCCCTCGCACTCCACCGGCACGTCGAACCCGAACACCGGATCCTTGCGGAACTTCGCCTTGCGGAGCTTTCCCTCCAGGGCGTTGTCGAGCAGGATCCGCGTATGGCCGATGCTGATCCGCTTGCCGATGCCGAACGGGCCGCCGGTCCAGCCGGTGTTCACCAGCCAGCAGTCCACGCCGTGCCGCACGATCTTGCTGCGCAGCAGTTCGGCGTAATCCTGCGGGTGGTGCACCATGAAGGGCGCGCCGAAGCAGGTGCTGAAGGTGATCTCCGGCTCGATGCCCAAGCCCATCTCCGTGCCCGCCAGCTTGCTGGTGTACCCGGAAATGAAGTGATACAGCGCCTGCTCCGGGGTGAGCCGCGCGATGGGAGGCATGACGCCCGAGGCGTCGCAGGTCAGAAAGATGATGTTCTTGGGGTGGCCGCCCATCTTCTCGGGCACCGAATTGTCGATATAGTTGAGCGGATAGACGGCGCGCGTGTTCTCGGTGTGGCGGTCGTCGTTCAGGTCCAGCCGTCGCGTCAGCGGGTCCATCACCACGTTCTCGAGGAGAGTCCCAAAGCGGCGGGTGCAGGAGTAGATCTGGGGTTCGGCGGACGCCGAGAGACGAATGACCTTGGCGTAGCAGCCGTCCTCGAAGTTGAAAATCCCGTTGTCGTTCCAGCCGTGCTCGTCGTCGCCGATCAGCCGCCGCTTGGGGTCGGCCGAGAGCGTGGTCTTGCCCGTTCCGGAGAGGCCGAAGAACAGCGCGGTGTCGCCGCCCGGCCCGATGTTGGCCGAGCAGTGCATCGGCATGATGCCGTCCATGGGCAGCAGGAAGTTCAGCACGGTGAAGATGGTCTTCTTTATCTCGCCGCCGTAAGCCGAGCCGCCGATCAGCGCCAGCCGCGCGGAGAAATTGGCGATGATGAACGTCTCGGTCCGGGTCATGTCCACCAGCGGGTTGCCCAGGAAGGAAGGCGCATCGATGATGGTGAACTCCGGCACGTGCTTCTTCTGCGCATCCTGGCTCCGCGCCTTCAGAAACATGGTGCGGACGAAGAGGCTGTGCCACGCCTTCTCCGTGATGAAACGCACGGGCAAAGAGCACTCCGGGTCGGCCCCGGCGTACAGATCCTGCACGAACACGTCCCGGCCCTGGAAAAACGCCTGCATGCGCGCCAGCAGGGCGTTGAAATTCTCGGGGTTGTAAGGCCGGTTGTACTCGCCCCACCAGACGTGGCCTTCCGTCTTCTGCTCGCGCACGATGTATTTGTCGGCAGCCGAGCGGCCGGTATGCTTGCCGGTGCGGACCACCAGGGGGCCGAGATGCGCCACGCTGCCTTCGCCGCGGAACACGGCCTCTTCGTACAGCGCGCCCGTCGGCAGGTTCCAGTAGGCCTTGCGGGGATTCAGGATTCCGTGGTTCGCGAGCCCGAAGTCGCTGGCCGCCCGGCCGGCTTCCTTCCAGGCGGGCGACTCGATGTCGTAGTAGATGTTCATGCCCAATCCCTCACCAGTTTCCGGCCGCCGAGGTAGAGTTCATTGGCGGAGTTCGGGTCCAGGGCCCACTGGATCCGTTCGATCCCCTGCTTGATCTCTCCCAACGTGCCGCAGTAGCTCATGCGCAGGTGCCCTTCCCGGCCAAACTCCTTGCCGGGCACCGTCACCACGCGGACCTTCTCGAGCAGCAGTTGCGCCAGTTTCTGCGACTCCTTGTTGTAGGCGCTGAAATCCGGGAAGCAGTAGAACGTGCCGCCCGGCTTGGCCACTTTCACGCCCGGGATGGCGCTCAGCCTGGAGATCATCACGTTGCGGTTGTTCTCCAGCGTCAGCCGCAGGCTCTCCACACATGCCTGGATGCCGTTCAAAGCGCCGACCGCGGCCCACTGCGACGGGGTGGCCGGGCCCGACGTCTCCTGCGACTGGATGTTCCCCATGGCGCGGACCAGTTGCTGGTTGGCGACCGTCCAGCCGATGCGGAAGCCCGTCATGGCGTACATCTTGGAGACGCAGTTGATGACCACCAGCTTGGAGCTTTCCGTGAGGTCCTTGGCGTACTCGTAGCAGTTGGTGGGCGTCCGGCCGTCGAAGATCAGACGGTTGTAGGTGTCGTCCATGATCAGGTAGAGGTTCTTCTTCTCGCAGAACTCCACGATCTGGCGGATGAACTCCTCTGAGTAGACCACGCCGCTGGGGTTGTTGGGGCTGTTGAGTATGATCGCCTTGGTGTAGGATCCCACCACGTCCTCGATGTCCTTCAGCGTGGGCTGGAAAGAGCCGTCCGAGGGGTGCGCGACCACCGGGACGCCGCCCGCGATCTTGACCATCTCGGGATAGCTGACCCAATAGGGCGATGGGAAGACGACTTCGTCCTTGGGGTCGAGGATCGAATGCAGCAGCACCATGATCGACTGCTTGGCGCCGCTGGATACGATGACGTTCTCGGGGGCAACCAGCCGGCCGTAGTGCTCTTCCGTGTATCTGATGATCGCCTTCTTCAAGGCCGGAATGCCGTCGGCCGGCGTGTACTTGACGTCGCCGGTATTGAGCAGGGACGTGCAACTGAGGATGGCGTCCATGGGAGTCTTGCTCTTCGGCTCGCCGCCCCCTAGATGGATGACGGGTTCACCCTTTTCCCGAAGCAGCGCGGCTGTCTCGTTCAGCTTCAGGGTGGGTGATTCTTGGATCGACCTTGCAAGTTGGCTTAGACTCATACCTTTATTCCTTCTGGTTTCGCTTTCAAAGACGCCGCCTGGGGTGTGGCGCGCTGCTAGCGCTTAGGCTTGGTATTGGTCGAATTGTTCTGCTGCGGGGCCGTGAATGGCGCCGGGACGGCGGGCCGTCCGGCCGATGCATGAGTACAACTCGACATGGGCGTCTCCTAGACGGATCTTTACCATTATAGACCAGCGCCTGGCGGATGCAAGCGCGATTGTTCCGCCGGCCGGCGGGAACGGCTCAAGGCTGGGATGGCCGGGAGGCGAGGACCGCGATCGCCTCGATCTCGATGAGCAGGTCCGGCCGGCAGAGGATCGCCTGTATGCCGGTGGACGCGGGCAGCGGGTCGAGCCCTTGAGCCTGATAGAAGGCCGTTCTCTCTTCGTTGAACGCGGCGTAGTCTCTTTCGATGTCCCGCAGGTAGCAGGTGGTCCGGACTACGTCCCGCCAACCGGCGCCTTCGGATCTCAACAGGGCCGCAATGTTCTCGAAAGTCTGTCTGGTCTGGGCGCGGAAGTCGCCCGCGTGCAGCGTTTCTCCCGCGGGTCCGACGCTGGCCGTGCCGGAGATGAGCAGAATCGCCGGGCCGCCCAGATCCAGCCGGATGCCTCTGGAGAACGAACTGGGGTGCGCGTAATGATACGCTTCGTTCAGAACCGCCGGCGCGCTGATGGCCTTCTTCTCCATCCGGGTCGCCCTGGCGATTTCGTGCAGCACCCTGTCAAAGCTCATCCCTGAAGGCCTCCTGACATTGGAATCTTAGCACGGCTTGAATTCCGCTGGACGTTCCTGCTATCAGGGAAGTGATGAAACTGAGCTGCATTCCGGTGTCCTTCTTCGATGCGATCCGCGGCGGCCAGATGAGCACGGCAAGGTGGATGGATTTCGCCGCCGGCCTGGGTCTGGACGGAGTGGAATGCGGCCCGCCGCTGATCCGGCCGCTCGGTCCGGTTAGCCCGGCCGAGTACCGGAAGCTGGCCTGGGAGCGCGGGCTGCCGGTCAGCAACTACACCGCGTACTCGGACTTCGCCCACCCCGACGCGGCGGTCCGCCAGCGCGAGATCGCGGCGGCGCTCCGCAACGTGGCCATTGCCCGGGAACTGGGAGCGCCGTCGGTCCGGGCGCTGGCCGGGCAGCGGTGGCCGGGGGTGGAGGAGGCTCAGGGGGTGGCCTGGGTGGTGGAGGGCATCCGGCGGATGGCCGAGGAAGCGGACCGCGCCGGAATCCGGGTCAACCTTGAGAACCACACCAAGGCGTCCACCTGGGAGAATTTCGACTTCGCGATCCGCGGCAGCGTCTTTCTGCGCGTGCTGGAGGGTCTGCGGGATGTTCCGGTCGGCGTGCAGTTCGACACCGCCAATCCGCTGGTCGCGGGCGAAGACGCGCTGGAACTGTTCGAGAAGGTCAAGGCCCGCATCGGCTATCTGCATGTGAACGACATGCGCCGGCCGGGAGTATTTGAGTTCGTAGTGGCCGGGTCCGGGATTGCTCCCATTCGGGAGGTGCTGGAACGGATGCACCGGCAGGGCTACGCGGGCTGGGTGGGGATTGAAGAAGCCAGCCGCACCGGAGAAGACGGGTTTCGCAGCGCGGTCAAGTACATCCGCGCGGTGCTGGCGGAACTCGGCAAGCCTCCGGCCGCCGCGTTCCGGCGCTGAGCTCCCACGCTACGGCGCCGAACTCCGCACCAGCGCCCAGATCTCGTCGACATCCTCCTGCGTCGTCTGGAAGTTCCCGATCGCGCAACGGATCACGTACCGGCCGTTGAGAACGGTGTGCGACAGGAATGTCTTGCCGGTGGCGTTGACCGTGTCGAGCAGCTTCTGGTTCTGCTCGTCCGTTCCCTTGTAGCGGAAGCAGACCAGCCCGAAGTGCACGGGCGCCACGCGCTCGAAGCGCGGGTCGGCGTCCACCGCCCCGGCCAGGCGCTGGCCGAAAGCGATATGCCGGCGCAGCATCTCCATCACCCCGTCGCGGCCGTAGTAGCGCAGCACAAACCACAGCTTCAGCGAACGGAACCGCCGGCCCATGGCCAGGGAGTAGTCCATCAGGTTGGTGGCCACCGCGTCCTGTCCGGTGCGCAGGTACTCCGGCACCAGGGTGAAAGCGCGCCGCAGGATGTCCGGCCGCCGCGTGTAGAAGGCGCTCAGGTCGGCGGAAGTCAGCAGCCACTTGTGCGGATTCAGGACGAACGAATGGGCGCGTTCGGCGCCCTCCAGAATCCACCGGCGTTCGGGAAGAATGGCCGCGGGGCCCGCGTAGGCGGCGTCGATGTGCAGCCAAAGGCCGAATTTCTCCGCCACCGCGGCGGTCTCCGCCACGGGATCGACACTGGCGGAGGATGTGGTTCCCACCGTGGCCACCACGCAGAACGGTTTCAAGCCTGCCTGGAGATCCGACTCTATCGCCCGCCGCAACAGGTCCGGTTTCAGGCGGAATTCGGCGTCCGATCCTATCTTCCGCACGTTTTCCCGGCCGATGCCGACCGCGATGGCGCCTTTCTCCACCGAGGAGTGCGCCTGGTCCGAGGCATACAACACCAGGCCGCGCGCGCCGCCCTTGAGCCGGGCCTCGGGGTCGGCCATCTCGCGCGCGGCGGCGATGGCGTGAACCGCACCGGTGGACGCCGTGTCGTAGATGATTCCGAAGAACTCCTCGGGGAGCCCCAGCCACTGGCGCAGCCAGCCCATGGTCACTCCCTCGAGTTCGGTGTTGGCCGGCGAGCTCTTCCAGACAATGGCGTTGGTGTTCAGCGCCGCTGAAAGCATCTCGCCCAGCACTCCCGGCGGCGAGCCGGAACTCGGGAAGTACGCCATGAACCTGGGGTGGTTCCAGTGCGTGACCGCGGGCACAACGAGCTTATAGAAATCCTCCAGGATGCGGTCCATGGGCTCGCCCTGTCCGGGGCCCGAGCGCGGGAGCTGCCGGGCCAGGCCGCCCGGCTCGATCGGCGGAAGAACGGGATACTTGCGCGTATCTTCAAAGTAGTCCGCGATCCAGTCCACCAGTTCATGGCCGGCGCGGCGGAAATCGTCAATATGCTTGCTCATCGGATTCGTACGGCGCCGGAAACGGCCAGCGCAGCCGGCTTGAGGCGGCGCGCCGCCGGGCGGAACCGCAAGCGCCGTCCGGGGGCCGGCCCCTGAACTATATTGTCGCGCAAGGGCCGCCCCGGCGCGGCAGGCGCCGGCCCGCCGGTTCCGCAGGCCCTCATTATCGCGTTCTCCTGGTTGAATTCCACCCTACGCTCTCCACATACTAGGTTGCGTATCTGGTTCCACACGGGAGAGTGCCCATGCGCAGATCAACGTACCTCTCTGTTTGTCTTTCGGCCGTGCTGGCCCTGTCCGGGCTGGCGGCCGTGTCCGCCCAGGAATCGACGCCGCTCCCCGATCCTGAAGTCAGAGGCGGGAAGCCGCTGATGGAGGCGCTGAGCGAAAGGATGACCCGCCGCGAGTTCGCCCCGGACAGATTGTCCGCGCAGGTGCTTTCGAACCTGCTCTGGGCGGCCTTTGGGATCAACCGTCCGGACGGCCGGCGGACGGCGCCCTCCGCATCGAATATGCAGGAGATCGGCCTGTACGCCGTGATGGCCGACGGCGCTTTTATCTACGACGCCAAGGAGCACGCCCTCCGGCTCGCCGTAAAGGAAGACCTGCGGGCGGCGACCGGCAGCCAGGAGTGGATCGGCACAGCGCCGCTGGAGCTGGTCTTCGTCGCCGACTACGCGAAGATGGGGGAGCGGCCGGAGGAAGACAAGCGGTTCTACTCAGGGGTTGACACGGGCTTCATCTCGCAGAACGTCTACCTCTTCTGCGCCTCCGAGGGACTGGCGACGGTGGTGCGCGGCGGGTTGGACCGCGCGGCCGTCGGAAAGGCGCTCAAACTCCGCCCGGACCAGCGAATCGTCCTGGTCCAGACGGTCGGCTGGCCGGCGAAAAAGTAATCTCCGTCCGGAATCGGACGGGCGGGACGTGATCGTCCGGATTCGTCCGGGCGGCGGGCGGCCCTGCCGGGCGATGTCCAGGCCGGGAGTTGGTGGGCCCTGCTGGATTTGAACCAGCGACCAACGGATTATGAGTCCGCTGCTCTAACCGGCTGAGCTAAGGGCCCCCCCGGGAATCTACGAGTCAGAGTTTAGCACGAAGCGCCTGGTTGTCTGCTCCCACGACGGGCTCCGCGCGTGCCATAGTGAAGTCGTGGAGGGCAGAGCAAGCGGAGGATCGCATGAGACACGAACCTGCACGTTTAGCCTATCTCTTTATTAGCATGGCGCTCACGGCGGTGGTGGTTCACGGCCTGGCGGCGGGCGCTGCGCGGCGAATCGAGGTCCACGGCCACAGAGGCGCACGCACGGTCCTCCCCGAGAATTCAATCGCCGCCTTCGAGTATGCGATTGCGCAGGGCGCCGACCTGATCGAACTGGACGTGCTCGCCACCAAAGACGACGTTGCGGTCGTTGTTCACGATGCCGTGTTGAACCGCAAGATCTGCTCCGGCCCGGGCACGGGCGTCGTGCGGCAGATGACGCTGGCCGAGGTCCGCCAGTGGGATTGCGGCGCGCGGGGGAACCCGGACTTCCCCCGGCAGAAGCCGGTTCCGGGAACGCACATACCGACGCTGGACGAAGTGCTGGCGCTCGCGCCGCGGGGCACGTTCCGCTTCAACATCGAACTGAAAATCCCGTCCGGCGGCGACCCGTCACCGGATCTGGTCGCCCGGCTGGCGTATGAGGCCATCCGGAAGCACGGGCTGGAGTCGCGGGTTCTCGTTCAGTCTTTCGACTTCCGGGCGCTCCACGCCATGCGCGCGTTGGCCCCCGGCGTTCGCATGGCCGCTCTCTGGTCGGGCGCTCCCCGCGACCTGGTTTCCATTGCCCGCGAAGCCGGGACTCCCGTAGTCGCGCCACAGTACACCTTGATCCAGAAGGCCGGAGTGGAAGAGGCGCACAAGGCCGGACTGGAAGTAGTGCCCTGGACGGTCAACGAGAGCGCGGATTGGGATCGCATGATCGAGGCGGGAGTCGACGGAATCATCACGGACGACCCCGGCGGGCTGATCCAGCACCTCAAAAGCAAGGGCTTGCGATAGGCGGCGCGGCGGTTCGGCTACCCGGACAACGCCCTCGCCGGATGGCGCCGGCGGCTCCCGGCGGTCTCCGCGCGCGGCAGTCGAACGCCCGCGAGAATCACCGTAGATCGCTTCCCGAATCCGGCTGCGTGCCGGGCGGCCGGGGCTATAATCCAAGGCAGGTGGGTTCCATGTTGTGGCTGGCTTTGGCGGCCGCCGGCGCGCTTGCCGTGCAGAGCGCGGATGCGCCTTTCCGGGATACGGCCGTGATCCCCTCCTTCCGGCAGGCCGATCCCGCCCTGCGCGTGTTCAAGACGCTCAGCCGCACGCGTGCGGATGACTCGCTCGACCTGCTTCTCGTGCGCGGAAGCCCCAGGGATAGCGGGGATCAGTTCCTCTCAGGCCGGTTCGCGTGGGGCAGAGACGAACTGCTCGGCCTGTTTTTCCAGGACAGATCCAGGCCGGAGAGAGTCTACCTGATCTGTCTACAGCACAGCGGCCTGTCGTACCGCGAGGTGAAGGTCCTGCGGGCGTCCTCCTCCGAGCTGACCCTGGCCCTGTACACGGAGCGCGGACACCCGGACCTGACCATGCAGTTCTTCGTCAACTCCCGTGCCAAGGCCCTGGTGAAGCGCGTGGACTACCGCCCGTTCAGCTTCCTCCGCATAGTCGGGCAGAGCGGCGTCCCACAGCTTGTCGCGGGGGACACGAAGCAGTTCCTGGTGGTCCAGCCGGACGCAGCGGGCCGGGGCTTCGAAATCCGTTCCACTGCCGGCGCCAAGCCCGTCCTGGAGGGTCTGCCCGTGGATACCTGGACCGATTCTCAAGGAGAGTTCCGGAGGTTGTGGCCCGAGCGGCAACTGCCGCTGCGCTTCGGGCCGGAGGGACGGTTCACCCTGGCCGAAGACCAGAACAAGCCCTGGGGCCGGCAGCGGAACACGATCCGGGAGCAGGCCGGAGGGGAGACCCGGCCGTTCACCCTGCCTCAATCGGCCTGGGAGGAGTTCGCCGCCGCCAGGCCCGGCCGCGTCAGCGACGGGTACCGGAAAGAGACCGCGGAGATAGCCGAGGAAATCGGCCCGGCCCGAGTCTACGGGGAGCGCCTCTGGTTCGGGAAGACGTTCTACGATGCGGAGGGAACAACGGGAGTCGGCGGCTTCGGGTATTTCGACATCTCCAGCCGCAAGTTCGTGCTGTTCTCGCCGCCGGAGATCCGCGACTGGTCCGTCTCGGCGCTGCTCGTCGAGCCGGATGCGGTCTGGCTGGGCCTGATGAGGCGGGGCGAGTACACTGCCTACCCGGGCGGGCTGTTGAAGTGGAATCCGGCAACCGGAACCGCCCAGCGGATTCCGCTTGAAGCCGGCATCAACGCCATCGCCCGGCATGGGGACCAGTTGCTGCTGGCGACGGAGGAAGGCATCTCGGTTCTCACCGGCAACAGCCTGGAGCACTACCTGATCGGCCAGACGGCTCAGGGCCGCTACGAGGTCGTCAAGCGTTAGCGCGGGCGCTCTGTCAGGCGGGATCGCCGTCGCGGTGCGGCGGGCAGGCTGCGCTTTCCGGCTTGCGCTTGTAGTTTTCCACCTGCACTCCGTGCGGGCCTTTTCGGGTGCGTTCCAGGAGCGCGCTGATTTCCTGCGGCGTCATCTTGACGAAGCTCTTGCAGACGGCGACATTCTGCTCCAGTTCCTCAAGGGTTTGAGCGCCGGAAACCACCACGTCCACGTCCTGGCTCCAGGCAAAGCGCAGGCACTCGGGGATGGTTGCAATCTTGTGGCGCGTGATCCCGCCGATGGCGTTGGTCTTCATGGCCAGCACGCCGAGGCCTTTCTTCCGGATGTTCGGAAGCACCGAGTTGATGAAGCTGAGATAGTGCGGGTCGATGAGATTCACCGGATGCTGCACCGTCTCCCAGCCGTCGAAGCTGTCGAGCAGGCGCTGGTGCACCGTCGGATCGGCATGGCCCGTGAAGCCGATGTGCCGGACCTTGCCTTGCTTCCTGGCGGCGGCAAAGGCTTCCAGCGAGCCGTTCGGGCCCAGGATCTGATCCACCTCCTTGTGCGAGACCACCTGGTGGCACTGCCACAGGTCCAGGTAGTCCGTCTGCATCCACTGGAGGGTCTCTTCAAGCTCGCGCATGGCTTCTGCGCGGCTGTACCGCTCCGCTTTGGACATCAGCAGAACCTTTTTCCGCAGGCCGCCCTGTAAGGCTTTCCCGTAGATCCGGTCGCTGCGGCCGTCATGATACAGATGGGCGCTGTCGAAGAAGTTGACGCCGAGATCGATGGCGCGGTGGATCATCTTCACGCCGTTCTCTTCACCGTTGACGGCCATATGGTAGCCGCCCAGAACGAATCTGGAGACCCGGAGTCCGGTTTTGCCGAGCGTGGCCATAGGCATCGGCGCCTCGGCGGCATTGACGGCTCCCAGGCCCAGCACGGCGGGTGTGGTTTGCAGAAAGGTTCGCCGGTTCATGTCGGTCCTTTGTACCTAGGCTACACCAGAGGGGAGCCTCACTTCGCGTCGCGCCAGTTGGGACCGCTGCCGACGTCCACCACCAGCGGCACGTCCAGCTTGTGGACGTTCTCCATCTCCTGCCGGGCCATGCGGGCGAGACCGGGAACTTCTTCCGGAGGAGCTTCGAACACCAGTTCATCGTGGACCTGAAGCAGCATGGCCGCCTGCCAGCGCCCGCTCTGCAACTCGCCGTCGATCCGCACCATGGCCAGCTTGATGAGGTCGGCCGCGGTGCCCTGGAGCGGCGTGTTCACCGCGGTCCGCTCCGCGAAACCCCGGGCGCTCGGGTTCTTACTGTTGATGTCCGGAATGGCGCGCCGGCGGCCGAACAGCGTGCGGGTCTCACCGGTGCGCCTGACTTCCGCGATCTGCCGGTCAATGAACCGCTTCACCCCGGCGTAGCGCTCAAAGTAGCTCCGTATGTACTCCTGCGCTTCGCCTTGCGGGATGCCAAGCTGGGAGGCGAGCCCGAAGGCGCTCAGCCCGTAAATGATGCCGAAGTTGACCGCCTTGGCGTTCCGGCGCTGGCCGGGAGTCACCAGGAGCGGCGGGACGCCGAACACCTCAGCCGCGGTTCGGGTGTGTATGTCCTCGCCGTTGCGGAAAGCTTCCAGCAGCAGCGGATCCTGCGACATGTGCGCCAGCAGGCGCAGTTCGATCTGAGAGTAGTCGGCTACCACGAACTGCCAGCCCTCGCGGGGAACGAAGGCCGCCCGGATCTCACGGCCAAGCTCGGTGCGGATGGGTATGTTCTGAAGGTTGGGATTGGACGAAGACAGCCGGCCGGTGGCCGCGCCCGCCGCGTTGAAGCTGGTGTGTACGCGGCCGGTCGCGGGATTGACCAGCGCGGGCAGCGCGTCCACATAGGTCCCCTTCAGCTTGGCGAGCTGCCGGTACTCGACCACCTTGGCCGCGATCGGATGCTGCGCGGCGAGCCCCTCCAGCACGTCGGCGGCGGTGGAATAGGCCTTGGTCTTGCCGGTTTTCGCCGGCGCAGGCAGGCCCAGTTCTTCGAACAGCACCTTGCCGAGCTGCTGCGGCGAGTTGATGTTGAACTGGCGGCCCGCCAGCAGGTAGATCTCCCCGCTCAGCCTCTCGATGTCCGCCTGCATCCGCCGGGAAAGCCCGGCCAGCACCGCGACATCGATGCGCACCCCGGTCTCTTCCATCCGCCTGAGCACCGGCAGCAGCGGCCGGTCGATGGGATCGAACAGGCCTTCCGGCGCCGCCTCGGCGCCGCCCAGGTCTTTCAACAGGCTGGTGAACTCCAGTTGCGCATAAATGTCGCGGAGGGCGGCCGTGTCCGGAGGCTGCCGCTCGCCGGGCTCCCAGTCCACGGGAACGCTCGTGTCGATCGTGGCCAGGCGCTTGCTCATCAGGATCCGGTCCCGGTTGTTCTCCAGGCTCTCGCGGTAGGCCTTGCGCTCGACTTCCGCGGCCCGCTCCAGGGCCGCTTCCACCGACCCGAAGCGGGCGACCAGTTCCCGGGCGCCCTTGTCGCCGATGCCCGGCGCTCCCGGGATATTGTCCACGGCGTCCCCTTTGAGCGCCAGCAGGTCCGCCACTTGCTCCGGCTCGACCCCCATGAACTCTTTCACCTTGGCCCGGTCGTACCACGCGTCGTCCTTCATGGGGTTGAGCATCGAGACCCGGCCGCCGACAAGCTGGAGCATGTCCTTGTCGCTGGAAACGATCACCACCTCCAGGCCGGATTCCGCCGCCCGGCGGGCGATGGCGCCGATCACGTCGTCCGCCTCGAAGCCGGGGCACTCGACTACCGGGATGCGCATCGCTTCCAGAAGCCGGCGGACCCAGGGGATCTGTTCCAGCAGGTCGGGAGGCGTCTCGGCCCGGTTGGCCTTGTAATCCTCGAATTCCTGCTCCCGGAACGTCGGGCCTTCGCTTTCGAAAACCGCCGCCACCAGGTCAGGGTTGTGGACCGACAGCAGCCGCCGGACCATGTTATGGAAAATGTAGACGGCCTCCGTGGCCAGGCCCGCGCGGGTCCGCATCGTCGGAGCCCCGGTTCTGGCCCGGGCGTGGTAGGCGCGGAAGACGAAACCGAACGTGTCGATCAGGAATAGCCGCTTCGCCGGCATGCTCCACCATGATACCCCCGAGAGGCAAGGCTGCAACACCAAACGGTCCATGTGTTGCACGGAAGCCACAGTGGTCCGGTTCCAACCTGTTCCAAAAAAAGAGCTTGCGCTGGCGATTTGATTGCATCTAACTGTATGAGTGTTGCATTCAGCCACGGAGGCGTAGTACGGCATTGAGGTACGAGACGACGATCGCGCGCCCGGTATCGGCCTCGGGCACGGGCTTGCACAGCGGCGTGCCGGTCTCCATTCGGATTCTGCCCGCACCCCCTAACACCGGAATCGTCTTTCTGCGAACCGACCTTGACCGCTTCCCCATCCCCGCCAGTTGGCGCCACGTCGCCCGCGTGAGCTACGCCACCAGCCTGATGCGGCAAGGCGTGTTGATCTCGACGACGGAGCACCTGCTGAGCGCGTGCCAAAGCATGGGCCTGGACAACGCCTACGTGGAGATCGACAACCTGGAGGTGCCCATCCTGGACGGCAGCGGCCTGCCGCTGGTCCGGATGATCAGCGAAGCCGGTCTGAGGACCTATCGCCGCCGCCGCCGCTATCTTCGCATCCGGCGCCCCGTCGAGATACAGGATCGGGGCAAGCGTATTTCCATTCTTCCGTCGGACCGCTTCGTGCTGACCTGCGAGGTCTTCTTCGACCACCCCATGGTAGGCCGGCAGACCCTGGAACTTGAGGTCACACCGGAGCGATACGCCGCCGAAATCGCTCCCGCCCGCACCTTCGGGTTCGAGTACGAACTGGGGCAGATGCGGGACATGGGCCTGATCCGGGGAGCTTCGCTCGACAACGCGGTCTGCTTTGACCGCACCGGCGTCATGAACCCTGGGGGACTGCGTTTCCCGGACGAGTGCTGCCGGCACAAGGCTCTGGACTTGATCGGCGACCTGTCTTTGCTGGGGCGGCCGCTCCTCGGCCACGTGATCGCCGAGAGGGCCGGCCACGCCATGCACACGGCCATGGTGGCGAAGATCATGTCGGATCCGTCCCTCTACGAAATCCTCAACTTCGACCAGCTCGCCGGACGCGTGGCCCACGCGCTGGTATCCTGAGGAAGGCCCGCTCCCAGGCGCGAACACGCAACGCCGGCGTAAGGCCGGCCGGCGCGGCGGCGTGCCTCCTCGGGGACCACGGATGTCCTGGCTGCCCAACCTGCTTACCCTCGCGCGCTTTCCGCTGGCCTTCTGGATAGCGGTGTCCATTCACGGGGGCGCGTTCCGGGAAGCCCTGCTGCTGGTTGCGGCGGCGGGACTGACGGACGGGCTTGACGGGTGGCTGGCGCGCCGGATGAACACGGTCTCGCGCCTGGGAACCTTGCTTGATCCGCTGGCGGACAAGGCGCTGCTGGTGACGGTCTATGTTTCCCTCGGCGCGTCGGGACTGGTTGGGATGTGGCTGGTATGGCTTGTGGTGGGCCGTGATGTCCTGATCCTCCTGTTCGCCGCGGTGGCGATGGCGTTCGGCAAGACAGGCCGGCTGGTCCCATCCGTGTGGGGCAAGCTGAGCACCGCCGTCCAGGTCGTGACGGGCGTGGCGGTCATCGCCGCCCGGGCGGCGCCCTCCTCGGCAACCCTTGTGTGGATGGGGAGCGTGCTGCCGGTGGTCACGGCCGTCACGACGGGCTGGAGCGGACTGCACTACGCCTGGCTGGGCGCGCGCATGTTCGGCAAGGGGGCGTCCGGCTCAGCGCTTCCGGGCCAGGACGCGGCGGGCGGCGGCGGCTACGTCGCGCGCGGTTAACCCGTACTTGTCGAGCAGCTCTTCCGGCGTTCCGGATTCCGCGTAGGTGTCGGCCAGTCCGACGAACTCCATGGGGCAGGGATGCGTCCGCGCCACCGCCTGGGCCACGCGCACCCCCAGGCCGCCCTCGGCCAGGTGCTCCTCGGCCACCACGAGCGCGCCGGTCTCGGCCGCGGCCCGCCGGATGGCATCCGTGTCGAGCGGTTTGATCGTGTGCATGTCGAGGACCCGCGCCGAGACGCCCTCGGCGGCGAGTTGGTCCGCGGCCCGGATCGCCTCGGCCACCAGCAGCCCCGTGGCGACGATCGTCAGGTCCGTCCCGCCGGTCAGTTCCACGGACCGGCCAATCTCGAAGCTCTGCGAGGGCGGGTAGATCACCGGGACTTTGGGCCGGCCGGCGCGTATGTACACCGGACCGTTGTGCGCCGCCGCCGCTCTGACCAGCGCCCTCATCGACACCTCGTCCGCCGGAGAAAGCACCACGAAGCCCGCCAGCGAACAGGCCAGCGCGATGTCCTCCGTCGCCATCTGGGACGGCCCGTCCTCGCCGATGGAGATGCCGCAGTGCGTGCCCACGATCTTGACGTTGACGCCCGGGTAGGCCACCAGCACGCGCATCTGTTCGAAGCCCTTGTTGACCGCGAAGCTGGCGAAACTGGCGGCGAAGGGGATCTTGCCGGCTGAAGCCAGCCCGGCGGCGACCCCCACCATATTGGCCTCGGCGATGCCGCAGGAGAAGAACCGCCCGGGGAACTCCACGGCGAAAAAGTGCGTGTACGTGGACTTGGACAAGTCGGCATCCACGGCCACCACGTTCGGGTTTTCGCGGCCCAGTTCAACCAGCGCCCGGCCGAATGCCTCGCGCGTGGCCATGCCGGGCTTGAGTTCGAACTTCGTCCTCGGAGACATGGGTCAGGCAAGCTCCTTCATCGCGGCCTCGACTTCCTGAGGGGTGGGCGCCGTGCCGTGATATTTTGGGTTGTTCTCCATGAAGGAGACTCCCTTGCCCTTCACGGTGTGGGCGATGATCACCGCGGGCCTGTCCGTGGTGGACGCTGCCGCGGCAAATGCGCCCTGCAAGGCGGCGATATCGTGGCCGTCAACATCGATCACGTTCCACCCGAATCCCTCCCACTTGGCCCTGAACGGCTCCAGTTCCATGATGTCCTTCACGAATCCGTCGAGCTGGATCTTGTTGTAGTCCACGATGGCGCACACGTTGCCCATCCGGTGAAAGGCTCCGAACATGGCCGCCTCCCAGATCTGTCCTTCCTGGCATTCGCCATCACCCAGGACGACGTAGGTGCGCCACCCGGCCCCGTCGAGCCGCGCGGCGGCCCCCATGCCCAGAGCCAGCGAGAGTCCCTGGCCGAGCGAGCCCGTCGAGGCCTCCAGCGCCGGCAAAAAACGCTTGTCCGGGTGGCCCTGTAGGGGCGAGCCGAGCTTGCGCAGAGTGGCCAGTTCTTCTACCGGGAGGTAGCCGCACTCCGCCATGACGGCGTAAAGCACCGGGGCGCCGTGACCCTTGGACAGGATGAAACGGTCGCGGCCGGGCCAATCCGGTCTGGCCGCGTCGTGCCGCAGGACATCGAAGTACAGAGTAACCAGGATCTCCACCGCGGAGAGCGATCCGCCCGGGTGTCCGCTCCGGGCCGCACCTATCATCTGCACGATGTGCCGCCGCACCCGCTTGCAGATCGCGTTCAACTCCTGGACGTTGTTGGTCCGCTGCATGGTTAGGTTCTTCAATTTACCACGGCTACGTGCAAAGGAGGGATGTTCGGGAGCGGTAGGAACGGGCGGGCCGGCCGGTCTACGCCCGCCGGCGGCGGCGCAGCAGCCCCAACCCAAGCAGAGCCGAGCCCAGGAGTACGAACGGCGCGGGTTCCGGAGTATCGTAGGTCACGCGCAGGTACAGAGCCTCGACGTCACCGTTGTAGTTCCACTCGACGGGATTGATGGAGGCGCCCGTCCACCCGGCGGAGCCGAAAACCTGCGCGCGGATGAAGTTGCCGTCGGGCGTCATCCACTCCGCGTACACCCCGTCGAACAGAAACCGCACATCCCAAGCATCGTTTTCGTTGGCCCACTGGTCATTCAGGGGTCCGAGAACCATGGGTATCTGCCCGCCTGTCCCGCTGGGGCTCGAGATCGTTATGGCCTTCGACGTCAGCGTGATCCACGGATCGGAGTTGGAATACCGGTATTGCAGAGAGAGCGTGACGGAGAACGACCGCGCCTGCGTCTCGTTGGCTTCGATGCTCGCCTCGTTGATGGTCAGCGAGCTGCTGTTTGTCAGGGTGAAATCACCGTAGCCGCCGAGGCTGATGTCCGGAGAACTTGCGCTGGGGAAGGTGGCGTAACCCGGCCGGTTGAAATTGACCACACTGCCGCCGCCGCTGCCTAGTGTTGTGTCTCACAAATAACTTGACAATGCGCCGATCTGCCCGCATACTGGATGTACCATGTGGAGCGTGGCCGAGCCCTTGGCGTTAAGCGCGGAACAGAGGCGTACTTTGGACACCTGGA
>JADZCM010000046.1 GCA_020851555.1 Bryobacterales bacterium
AGGCGATTGAAGAATACCTGGAGCACAACAATCAGCAACCGAAGCCGTTTGTTTGGACCGCAAGCGTGGCCAAGATTCTGGAGAAGGTCGGTCGTTGTAAAGCTGTTTTAGAGACACTACACTAGCCCACACCGCCGAAGTCGGATGTCCCGAGTCCCACACCGACAGCGTCCACACGCGCGGGCGCAGCGTGGCGATAAAGAACCCGTTCATCGTGTCGATGTAGCCGTGATGATTCAGGATGGCCGCTTCCACCGGCCCGACGGCTTGGGCTACCGGCCTCTCCACGTCCTGCCAGACCGGGTATCCGGGCGAGACGATTCCCGGGATGTCCCCTCCGTTGAAGTAGTCGAACTTGCCGTAGCTCAGGCGGAACGAGGTGCTGCACATGTTCTCGCTGGGCCAATCCGCCTTCGGCACGTTCTCCAGCGGAGGGAAGTGCTCGCGCGTGGCCGTACCCGCTCCCGTCCACACCTCGCCGTTGGCGCCGACGTTGCGGAACTCGAAGTCGGGGTAGCTCCGGGCATTGCGCAGCAGCACCACCTGGTCCTTGCGCCCCGGCGTGAAGCGCTCGACTTTCAACCCGTTGTGCCCGGTCTGCCACTTCACGAAAGCGCGGTAGTTGGTCGTGGCGGCGTCCTGTAGCGGAGCCGGGTAGTTGTAGTCCGGCCAGCCCCGGTCCAGCAGAGTCCGGATCTTGATGGCTTCACCCACCCAGCTCAGTCCGGTGAGCTTGTATGCTCCGGACTTCGACGCCGGGGAACGGTCGGACGGAACGCCCATGTGGTCGCCATGGAAGTGCGTGAGCAGGGCGTAGTCGAGCGCCGGCTGGGCGTCGTGCCTCAGCGTGTACTGGATGTAGCGCGCGATCCACTCCCCGGCCGGACGCGAGCCGTCCGGACGGTCCGGGGTATGGCGCGGCGTTTTGCTGGCGTTCTCCCCCGCGTCTACCAGCATGGTCGTGCCGTCAGGAAAGATGTACAGGCCCGAATTCCCGCGGCCGGTGCTGATCTGGTGTATATCGAGCATGCCCGGCTGCCAGGGCGAGATTTCGCGGCCCACGGCGTCCTGCGCCTGGAGCGCCGGCGCAAGCGCAAAGAAGAACACTGCGAGAAGTCTCATACCCATAGAGACTATCTCAGCAGCGCCGGAATCTCCACCCTTCGGCCAGGGTCGAAGCGGCGGGCGCGGGGGGCCTGGTTCGGGGCCGGAAGCGGCGGGCCTTACACCCCGCGCCGGTTGCCGTAGAGTTCTATGTGCAGGCGGGGGGTGAAGCGGTAGCCGTGCTGCTTGCAGATTTCGACCAGCCACATGGCCCGTTCGCGCAGCACTTCCGGATCGGTTCCTTCGGGCATGAGTACGACGCGCTGGGGATTGGCGCGCACGCGCGCCACCAGGTCGTTGATCTCACTCAGGTCCTCCGCCCGCTCGACCACGAATTTCAACTGGTATTCGTAGTCCCCCATGAGCCGCTTGAGGACCGGGATCTGGATGCGCAGCCGGTCGTGCGCCGCCGCCCAGCGCCCGCGCTCCCGCTCGAAGGGAGTGGAGTTGGAGAGCTTCGGGCTGATGCTCATGAGATGGCAGTCGACCGGGGCGAACACGGTGCCCGCCGTCTCGACGGTGACGTGCTGTCCCATCTGCCGGAGCGCCTCGGTGAGCGGCGCAATCTGGGGGGCGATCATCGGCTCGCCTCCGGTGACGACCGTGTAGTGGACCCGGTAACGCGTCACACGCGCCAGTATCTCCTCCAACGGCAGGTCTTCCCCCTCCGGCTCCCAGGAGGCGTAGGGCGTGTCGCACCACGTGCAACGCAGGTTGCATCCGCTGGTGCGGACGAAGGCGCTCGGCGTACCAACCAGGACGCCTTCGCCCTGGATCGAATAGAAGATCTCAGCGATCTTCAATGCCCGCTTCCTCGAAACCCTTGCGGCGAAGAACACAGGAGTCGCACTCCCCGCAGGGGCGGCCGTCCGGCGCCGGATCATAGCAGCTATGCGTGAGGCTGAAGTCCACCCCGAGCGAAGCGGCCAGGCACACGATTTCCGCCTTGCTCAGCCGCATCAGCGGCGCGTGCAGAGACAGGCGCGCGCCCTCTTCCACCGCCGCCCGGGTCGCGAGGTTCGCCATGCGCTCGAAGGCTTCAATGTATTGGGGGCGGCAGTCGGGGTAACCGGAGTAATCGACGGCGTTCACGCCGATGAAGATGTCCCTGGCGCCGAGCGCCTCCGCCCAGGCCAGCGCGAACGAAAGGAATATCGTGTTCCGCGCGGGAACGTAGGTGCCCGGAATTCCCTCCCCCATCCGCTCCGGGGAGCGGCCTTTCGGCACCTCCGCGCCGCCCGTCAACGCGGAGCCGCGGAAAACGCCGGGATCGAGGCGAATGACCTGGTGTCCGGCCGCTCCCAGCGCCGCCGCCACCCGCGCCGCGGCCTCCAGTTCGACGCGGTGCCGCTGGCCGTAGTCGAACGACAGCGCGTAGCACTCATAGCCGTCGCGCCGCGCGCAGGCCAGGCACGTCGCGGAATCCAACCCGCCGCTCAGCAGGCAGACCGCTTTGAGGCGTCCGCTCATTTCGGCAGCTTCAGCGTCAGCAGGAATCCGATCACCGGAAAAACGGTCAGGCTCGCCAGGACAGCGTGCAGCGAAAACAGGTCGGCGGCGAAGCCCACCAGAGGGATGAATATCACCCCGGCCATGCCCCACGCAAACCCCATCATCAGCGCGGAGACGGTCCCGGCCTGCGAAGGCGCCAGTTCCTGAGCCATCACCACGTTCACCGGGATGGTGAAGAGCAGGATGAACCCTCCGAGTATCAGGCCGACCACGCTCCAGAAGCCGTTCGTAAAGAAGAACAGGAGCAGAACCGGCGCCGAAGCGATCATCGAGAAGCGCATGACGGCCCTGCCGCCGAAGCGGTCGGCGGCGTGCCCGCCCACGAAGCCCCCGATCGCGCCGGCCGCCAGGTACGCCGACATGATGTAGTTTGACTCCAGGATCGGACGTCCCCGCACCAGGTGGAGGTACAGCGGCAGAAACTGCGCGAAGACGATCTGGATGATGGAGCGCAGGAAAACGAGCATGTAGAGCAGGGACAGCGGCCTCCAGACGGCTGCCAGAGGCTTCCAGTCGAACCTGCCTTTCCCGTGCGCCGGGGTTGCGGGTGGCGGCAACACCCGGAACAGCAGCGCGGCCACGAGCACTCCCGGCAACGCCGCCCACCAGGTCCCGGAGAACCCCAGCCACCCGGACACGGTGGAGAAGTACGCCGGCCCCAGGGCGGTTCCCAGCGTTCCGGCGCTGACAAAGAAGGCCATGGCTCGCCCGCGTCCTTCTTCAATCCCCAGCAGCACCCTGGCCGATGCGGGCGGGTGATACGCGGCGCTGCCCGACCCCCCGATGAAGACCAGAAGCAGCAGCCACACGAAAGAGGGCGCAAGCCCGAGCGACGAGATGAAGACGCCGGCGACGGCGGGGCCCAAGACGGTGAACAGTCTCGTGTGTACACGGTCCGAGAGGTAGCCATAGGCCGGCTGCATTACCGAGGAGGAGAACACCAGGAGGCCGCCGAGAAACCCGGCCTGTGTCAGGCTTATTCCAAATCGTTCTACCAGCAGGGGTTGCAGTGCTCCCAGAGCGCCCGCGTAAAGGTCAACCGCAAAGTGCCCCGCGCAGAGCAGCGCGATACTCAGAGCAGCCCGGCGGCGAACCAGTTCGGCCGCGAGCGGTGCATCCAATGCGGCGGTGCTCACACGGGAACTCATGCGAGTGGGAGGATTCCACCATTATATCAGCCGCGTGTCCGGCGCCCGGCGAAGACAAGGCTGCGCACTGAAAAAGACTGCGGAGGGGCCCCTCCGTACGAGACGTATCTCACTCGCCGGGCAGGAACGCTCCCCGAGCTTCAGTGGAGCCGCCGCAAGAAAAGGCTAGGCCGGCTGGGGGTGCTCGCCTTCCCGGAAGCCGGGGAGCCGCGGCGGGGAGTCCGGCCGGACGACGGGCTGGGTCTTGTCGTCGCCGCCGCGAGGCGCCGTGCGGAGGGGCGCGAGAGGCAGTCCCTCGATAAGCTGCTTGACCTCGCTCCCGTCGAGCACTTCCCGCTCCAGGAGGCTCTCCGCGATCCGCACGAGCGCTTCCGCGTTCTCCTCGATGATGGTCCTGGCGCGCTGGTAGCCGGTCTCGACGAGCTTGCGTACGTGAGCGTCGATTTTGATCGCGGTGTCCTCGCTGTAGTCCCGGTGCTGCGCGATCTCACGCCCAAGGAAGATCTGCTCCTCTTTCTTGCCGAAACTGAGCGGCCCCATGTCGCTCATGCCCCACTCGCACACCATCTTGCGGGCCATGTCGGTGGCCTGCTCGATGTCGTTGCCGGCGCCGGTGGTGATCTGCTTCATGTAGATCTCTTCGGCGATCCGGCCGGCCATGAGGATGGCCAGCCGCGCTTCCAGGTACTCCTTGGAATAGGAGTGCTTGTCGTCCAGCGGCAACTGCATGGTTATGCCCAGGGCCATGCCGCGCGGGATGATCGTGACTTTGTGCACCGGGTCCGCGCCGGGCAGCATGGCCGCGACCAGCGCGTGGCCGGCCTCGTGGTAAGCCGTGTTGCGCTTCTCTTCGTCGTTGATAATCAACGATTTGCGCTCCACGCCCATGAGGACTTTATCCTTGGCGATCTCAAAGTCGTACATGGTGACGACCTTGCGATTCTGCCGCGCCGCGATCAGCGCCGCCTCGTTGACCAGGTTCGCCAGGTCCGCCCCGGCGAAGCCGGGCGTGCCGCGGGCGATGACGGAGAGTTCCACGTCGTCCGCCAGCGGAATCTTCTTGGTGTGGACGCCCAGTATCGCTTCCCTGCCCTTGATATCCGGGCGATTCACCACCACGCGGCGGTCGAACCTGCCCGGCCGGAGCAACGCCGGGTCCAGCACATCGGGGCGGTTGGTCGCCGCCATGAGGATGACGCCTTCGTTGGACTCGAAGCCGTCCATCTCGACCAGCAACTGGTTGAGGGTCTGTTCGCGCTCGTCGTGCCCTCCGCCCAATCCGGCGCCCCGGTGGCGTCCCACCGCGTCGATCTCGTCGATGAAGATGATGCAGGGGGCGTTCTTCTTACCCTGCTCGAACAGGTCCCGCACCCGGCTGGCGCCCACGCCCACGAACATCTCGACGAAGTCCGAACCGGAGATCGAGAAGAAGGGGACGTTCGCCTCCCCGGCGATGGCGCGCGCCAGAAGGGTCTTGCCCGTGCCGGGAGAGCCGATCAGGAGGACACCCTTCGGAATCCGCCCGCCCAGCTTCTGGAACTTCTGCGGCTCGCGCAGGAACTCGATGATCTCCTGCAATTCCTCCTTGGCCTCTTCCACTCCCGCCACGTCCTTGAACGTGACTTTCTTGTGCTGGGAGGAGTGCAGCCGGGCGCGGCTCTTGCCGAAGCTGAGGGCCTTGTTTCCCCCGCTCTGCATCTGGCGCACCATGAAGATCCAGAACACCAGGATCAGGAGGAACGGCACGGTCTGAACCAGAAACGAAATCCACGTTCCGCTGGTGGTCTCCTTGATGTCGACGTTAACGTTCTTGTCCTTGAGGAGGGTGTAAATGTCCGGATAATTCGCCGGGATGACGGTGCGGAGACCCTTGGTGTCGTCCTTGTACTCGCCGCGCACCTCGTTGCCGGTGATGGTGACCTTGGCCACCCTTCCGGCCTCGACCTGGTTGAGGAAACCGGTGAAGGTCAACTGGTCAGCCGGACGAGTCTTCCCCGTCTGAACTACTACCCAGAGAAGGACGGCGACGCAGATCAGGATAACCCAGAAAACGGCCGTCTTTACGTTGGAGTTCATTCAGCCTCCGGACTCAAAAAAGCCCTCGATTCAATTGTAGCTCCAACTGGTTGGATGCAGCGCGCCACCGGCGGGTAACATAGTACTGGTCCGGTTCACCCCGCTTCCTCACCGTACCGCCGTAGGATATCCCAATACGCGCCCCGGTACCCCGTACGAATGGCTTCGGTAAGCCGCCGGTTGGCGTTGTAGTTGTAGTTCTTCTCGGGCCGGCCCGGATCGAAGAACAGGAAGCGCCCGTCGTCCCCGATCAGTTCGTCCAACAGCTTGAAAATGAAAGGGGCGACTGCCGGCTCCAGGAAGAAGCCGCTTTGGGCGCCTTCGGGGGGCAGGCTCTCCGCCAGCCGCGTGCCGGGATAGACCCGCACTCCTACCGAGACGCCCGCCCTGTCGGGCTCGGCCTTTCTCACCAGTTCCACCGTGCGGGCGAGGCTTTCCGCCGTTTCCCCCGGCGCGCCCAGAAGTAGGTCGAGCATGACCGCCATCCCGCACTCGCGTGTCCAGCGGGCGGCATTCAGAATGTCCTCCGGCTTGAAGCCCCGGCCCAGCCGCGCCAGCATTTCCGGGTCGCCGCTATCGGCCCCGAAGTTGATCCCGGCGCAGCCGGCCCGCTGCATGGCCGAGGCCAGTTGGCGCGAGAAAGGCGCGGGGGCGCAATAGGCGTACCAGCGCAGTCTGCCGCCCACGCCGCGCCGCGCCAATTCCTCGCACACTTCATGGGCGTGCCAGGGCGGCAGGTTAAACTCCGAGTCGCAGGTATGCAGGTGGTCGATGCCTTGGGCGAGGAGCTGTTCCACTTCGTCAGCCACCGCGGCAGCGGGGCGCACGCGCGTGGTTCGTCCTTTGGCGGCGGGATCGGCGCAATACACGCACGCCGCGCCGCAGCCGCGCTTACCCTCGAAACCTGCCTGCCCGCCCTGCTCGAAGTACCGGCGGTTGTCCACCCAGCGGCGCCTCATCGCGGGCAAATCACCGAGGCCACGGGTGACGGGAGCGGTTCGGCGATACTCCGCACCCTCGCACCAGATCAGGCCGGGCGTCTTCCTCCAATCCTGGCCGGATTCGAGGAGGCGGGCCATCTCCGCAAACGCGAACTCCCCGTCTCCCCAGATGCCGGCGTCGGCGCCGGAGAGCCCCAGGACAGCCTCGGGCATCACCGAGAACCCGACGCCCCCCACCACGATCTTCGCATCCGTCGCGGCCCGGACCGCGGCCATGATCTCCACAAACTCCGGCAGGAAGGAGTGCCGCGTCAGGTAGCCGCAATCGTCCGTATTCCTGAGGGTGATGCCGGCCAACCCGAAATCCTGGCCGTTGAAGAACCGTCTCACGGCCTGCGCGGGGTCCGGCTCCCAGCACAGGTCCAACAGCGAGACTTCGTCTCCCGCGGCGGCCAGCGCCTCGGCCACGTAGTCCAGGCCGATCGGCGCGATGGGCGGCTGCACGCGGTTGGTGTTGACGAGCGCTACGCGCATCCGGCCTACCTGGCCCTCCGGCCGCGGGCGGCCCGCAGGTTCAAGTAGGCCGCCTCCTTGAGGCTGGGCTTGATGCGCTCAAGGCCCGTAACCCGCTGTTCGGTGTCCCGCACGGCGGTCCGTTTCAGACAGCGTCCCAGCATGAGGATGGCCTCCGAATCCGCCGGCGCGAGATTCAGGCTGGCGCGGAACATCTCCGCCGCCGGGTCGAATTCACCGGCTTTCCAGAGCGCGTAGCCCTGGTTAAACCGGTAGTCGGCGTCCTGCGGATCGCTCTCGCCGGCTTTGCGGAAGCTCTCCAACGCCTCCGGCAGCCCCTTCCTGGACTGTGCCGCGCCGAGGTTGTTCCAGACCTCCGCCACCGGCGCGGAATCAGCCACGGCGCGGAATGAAGCGATCGCAAGGTCGTACTGCGCAAGCTGAAAACGGCACAGCCCCAGGTAGAACTGAGCCTCCAGGAAGTCCGGACTGTCCGGCGGCACGCGCTCGAACCATCCGGCGGCGACCTTGTAGTCCTTGGCGTCGAGCAGGAGCTTGCCGAGCTCAAAGCATGGCTGCACGAACTTCTCGTCCAGCCGGGCAGCCTGCGTAAAGAACCGGTGCTTCTGCTCCGCCGATGTCGCCATCAATCCGCGTATGTGGCTCTCCAGCGCGTCCAGCCGGACCCGCCCGTGCCGCCGCAGGAACTCATCCTCCGCCGGCGCGCCGCCTCGAGGCGCGAGGATGCGCACGACTTTCCAGGCGAGCCTCGCCTGCGCTTCGGCGAGGTCCTCCAGCAGAGCCGTGGACGACTCTTCAGGAACGAGCGAGAGCGTATCCAGGTCGAGCACGCCCGCCGTCAGGTGGATGGTGGGGCCGCTGCCCGTAGTTTCTCCGATCTGGAAGGAGCCGAAGACCACCTTCCGCGCTTCGAGCAACTCCGCGACCTTGACCATTGAGCCGCGGGTCAGCACCGCGTGCGGGCGTAACGACAGACGCCGGTAGGCTTCCTGACGGCTCTGGCGGTCCAGGATGGGGACTCCCTCCTCCGCGGCCGCTCCCCGGATGGTCTCGGCCACGCCTTCGCCGATCCAATCGAGGCTGTCCTTGCCCGTGAGATTAAAAAAAGGCAGAACGACGGTTGTCTGGGCGCCGAGATGCAGCGTCACAACCAGGATCAGAGCCGCGCTCAGCCGCCACACGAGTCAAGTGTAACAGAGGGGCGCCGGACGGCCGGCCAACCTCACGGCTTCCGGCCAAGGCCGGATCTAGTTCGCCGCCAGGTGTTCCCGCACGCGGTCCAGCACCGCCTCCTGGAGGGCGGGTTCGTATCCGAATCCGCTGAACCACTCCAGGTTTTTCTCCTGGCGGAACCAGGTCCACTGCCGCTTGGCGTACCGGCGGGTATTGCGCTGAGCCTGATACACCGCCTCCTCAAGGCCGATCTCCCCTCGCAGATACTGTAGAGCCTGACGATAGCCGTGGGATCCCAGGGGTCTCGCCGCGGGTGGGAATCCGAGCCAGAGGATCCGCCGCACCTCGCCTACCAGCCCGGTTTCAAACATGCGCCGGCAGCGTTCATCCAGCCTGGAGAACAGAAGATCGCGAGGGGGGCTAAGCCCGATCTTGAGCGCCCTGTATCCGCGCAGCCCTTCCCTGCCCCCCGCGAAGGCAGCGGAGAGGCTGCCGCGGGTCAACAGGCGGACCTCCAGGGCGCGGATCACCTTCGGCACGTCGTTCGGGTGAATCCGCACCGCCGACGCCGGGTCGAAGCGGCGCAGCAGGCGGTGCAGCGACCCGGGGCGGCGCTTGCTCCTGAGGGACAGGCGGGCGCGCAGGGCCTCGTCCCGGTGGGGTCCCGGGAACAGGCCGTCCACCAGCGCGCGCAGGTAGAAACCCGTGCCGCCGGCCACCAGCGGGAGCCTGCCGCGCGCGGTGATGTCCGCCAGCACCGCCGTGGCGCTCCGGACATACTCCCCCGCGCTGTAGTGCTGATCGGGCTCGACTGTATCCAGAAGGTGGTGGGGGACGCCACGGCGCTCGGCAGGTGTCAGTTTGGCCGTGCCGATATCGAAGTAACGGTAGAGCTGCAGGGAATCGCAGTTGACCACCTCTCCGTTCAGTTCGCTTGCTACGCGCAGGGCCAGTTCGCTCTTGCCTGAGCCGGTCGGGCCTACGATGGCGACAAGGGGGCGGCCGGCGGGCATTCCTGAGTTTCCCACTGTACAGTCTATTCCACTGGGACGCTCGGGGCTGGCGTATACTGTTCATGAGAGGAGCTTTTCCGAGCCAGCCTGCCTGGGGTCGGCGCGGCGAACAGCACATCGATGGATCGACTCGCACGAGGGGTGATTTTCCTGTGTCTGATGGGGCTTGTGGCCGCTCCTACGCCCGGGGCCGACGCGCCGGCCCAGGTTCCGGGCCGGGCCGAGGCCTATTACAACTTCTCAATGGGGCACGTGTACGCCGAGTTGGCCGCCCAGTACGGGAACCGGGGCGAGTACCTCAGCCGGGCGATCGAGCACTTCAAGGCGGCGCTGGAGGCCGATCCCACCGCGGCCGTAATCAGCGAGGAACTGGCCGGGCTCTACATCCAGGCCGGCAAAGTGCGCGATGCGGTCAGTGAACTCGAGGCCCGGCTCAGCCGGAACCCCAACGCCATCGACGCCCGCCGCATCCTGGGGCGTATATACCTCAACATGATTGGGGACCCGCAGGCCAAGAGGATCAACGAGGAGATGGTCAGGCGGGCCCTGGAGCAGTACCAGAAGATCGTGGAAATCGATCCCAAGGACATCGAGAGCTGGCTTCTGCTGGGCCGCCTGCACCGGGTCTCGCAGAATTCCGCGGAAGCCGAGAAGGCGTTCAAGCAGGCGCTTGAGCTGGAGCCCTCGAACGAAGACGCCATGAGCGAACTGGCGTTGGTCTACGCCAACCTGGGAGACAACCGCCGGGCCCTGGAGATGTGGGAGAAGGCCGCCGCCAGCAAGCCGAGCCGGCGCAACCTTGTGGCCCTCGCGGGGGCGTATGAGGACCTACGGGACTATGCCAACGCCGTCGCGGTGCTCGAGCGGGCGGTGGAAGCCGAACCGGACAACACGGACCTCCAGCGGATGCTCGGGCAGAACCTCATGATGGCAGGCAAGCTGGACGAGGCGCTGAGAGTCTTCACGGAGGTAGCCGAGGAGGATCCGAAGGATACGCAGGCCCTGATGCAGATTTTCAGGATCCATCGCGAGCGGCGCGATCTGGGCAAGGCGCGTGAGGCGCTGGAGCGCGCCAAGGCCGTGGATCCGGAGAGCGTTGAGATCCGGTACAGCGAGGTCACGCTGCTGGGAGACGAAGGCAAGCGCCAGGAAGCCCTGGCGGCCATGAAGAAGCTGGCCGATTCCAGCGAAAAGCGCTACTACAACAGCGGCGAACGCGCCAGCCGTGTGGCCTTGCTTGAACGGCTGGCATTGATGTACCGCGCCAACGAGCAGTATTCGCAGGCGGTGGACACGTTCCGGAAGATGGCGGAGACGGACGCGGACCTGGCGGGGCGCGCCGCGGCCCAGATCGTCGAGACGTACCGCGCAGCCCGGGATTTCAGCCGTGCGGCGGCGGAAGCCGACGCTGCTGCAAGCAACTACCCCAATGACCGGATGGTGATCCTGACGCGGGCCACGGTGCTGGCTGACCTGGGTAGGGCCGACGAGGCCCTGGCGGAAGCCAAGAAGCTCTTCCGGGCCGAAGGCGACAAGGACGCGTGGTTCTCCCTGGCGCAGATTCACGAGAGATCCAAAAACTACTCCGAGATGGGACGGGCTCTCGACGCCTACGAAAAGCTGGTTTCCGGCGAAGAAGATAGAGCCACGCTTCTGTTCATGCGGGGCGCCATGTACGAGCGCACGAAGCGCTATGACGAGGCCGAAGCCGAGTTCCGCAAGGCGCTGGCCCTGGACCCGGACAACGCGGCGGTGTTGAACTATCTGGGCTACATGCTGGCCGACCGGGACGTGCGGCTGGAGGAGGCCCACAAGATGATCAGCCGCGCTCTGGAACTGGACCCTGACAACGGCGCCTATCTGGACAGCATGGGCTGGGTCTATTTCCGGATGGGGCAATTGGCGGAGGCTGAAACCTATCTCCGCCGCGCTCTGGAGGAAGTTCCGCACGACGCCACCGTGCGGGAGCACCTCGGAGATGTGCTCGCCCGGCGGGGCGACTTGAAGGGGGCGGTTGCCGAATGGCAGCGGTCCATCCAGGAATGGGAGTCCAGCGCGCCGGCCGAAAAGGACGCTGCGGAAATCGCCAAGATCAACGGGAAGCTGGAAAGCGCTAAGGTTCGCCTGGCTCAGGAAGCCTCGAGCGTGGGCCGGAAGCCGTAGTCCCGGCAGGCCCCCGCCGCCGATTCACGCTTTGCCTCCAGCCCGTACAGTGGTTGCCAGTCCCACTTATCGCGTGCGTGCAGTCCGGGGCTTGTGCGAAGAGGGCTGCTATATACTCGTGGTGGAGGCATAGATGATCGATTCCGTTTCGCGAAGGTCCTTTCTTTCGACGACGACCGCCGCTTCCACCGCCGCGGCGGCGGCCGGCCGCGAGCCAGTCGTCGTGCCCACGCTTCAGATGAGCGCTCTTCAGGCGGCCTCTGACCCGCTGGTCGTCGTGACACGCTACCAGTTCACGCCCGAGGAGGTCAAGCAGATCCAGGCGGCCGCGCCCCGCGCCAAGGTCGATATCCGCATATGCCAGACGGCGGAGGAGTGGACGAAGCAACTCCCCAATGCGGAGGTGGTCTACGGAGGCCTCAGCGCCAAGGACTTGCCGCTGGCTTCAAAGGTGAAGTGGGTTCAGGCCGGGGGCGCGGGCGTCGAAGGAATGGACCCGGCGTTCCGCGACAGCAACATCGTCATGACCAACTACGCGCGCACCTTCGCGTACGGGATCTCGGAGACCGCCATGGGGCTGCTGCTGTGCCTGACGCGCGGCATCAGCAAGTACTACATCCCGCAGTTCTACAAGCGGACCATGAAGCCGGTCGGAACGGTGAAGTCGGATCATCATACGGAACTGGGCGGGCGGCTGATGGGCCTGGCCGGATTCGGCGGCATTGGGAGCATGACCGCCCGCCGCGCCCACTTCGGCTTTGACATGCGGATTGTGGCCACCGACGCCAGGCCGCTCCCCAAGCCCGAGTGGGTGGAGGAACTGCGCGAGCCGGGCTGGTTCATGGAGATGGTGCCCCAGGTGGACGTGCTGGTGGCAGCGGCCCCGCATACACCGCAGACCGACCGGATGTTCAACGAGAAGGTCTTCCGCTCCATGAAGAAGACCGCCTACTTCCTGGCGCTGTCCCGCGGCAATCTCTACGACGACAAGGCGCTGGTGCGGGCGCTTCAGGAGGGCTGGATCGCCGGAGCCGGGCTGGATGTCACGCCGGTTGAGCCGCCTCCCTCCGACCACCCCATCTTTGACTGCCCGAACGTGGTGATGAGCGCCCACACCTCCGGCTGGAGCCCGGACCGCCAGGTCCGGTTGATCGCCGTGTTCGCGGACAATGTCCGCCGCTATACCGAAGGGCTGCCCCTGGTCAACGTCGTGGACAAGAAGGCCGGCTACTGACCCGGCGCCGGCGGGCGGCGAACCGCCGGACGGGCGCCGGGCCAATATGCAGTGCCGCGGTCAGAAGCTGTACTTCAACGCGAACTGGAGTTGCCGCATCGTCTTGGCGCTGGTGACGATGCCGAACGTCGCCTTGGTCCGGGGATCGTTCGGCGGCGTATTCCAGTTCGGATGATTGGGCGCGTTGAACGCCTCGAAGCGGAAGTTCAGCGAGTGGCCCTCCCGGATTCGGATGATCCTTGCCAGGGAGGCATCGAAGTTGCGCTGGCCCGGAGTGAACAGCGTGTTCCGGCCCTGGTTTCCGACGGACCAACCCAGGTCCGGGTTCGAGAAATCGAAGGCATCGGCGTTCCAGTAGTTGTTTGAAGTGCGGTTCTGTGGAATCGGACTCACGCCCGTGACGAACGGCACGTTCATGAGCGTCCCGAGGCCGGCGGTGTCGCCCAGGCTCGAGCCCTGTATGGCAGTGCCGTAGGCCAGCGTGAGAATCCCGCCGACCTGCCACCCGCCGATGATGTGGCTCATGACACCCTCATTGACGTAGCGCTGGCCGGGGCCGACCGGCAAGTCGTATACGTAGGAAGAGACGAACCGGTGAGGCATATGGAACTGCGAGGGGCCGTACATGGACCTGAGGTTATAGCTGTTCCACGGCCACAGGGTGTCGCCGCTGTTGGTGCGGGTCCCGCTCCCCAGGTCAAGCGCCTTCGAATAGGTGTAGGCAACCGTGTAGGCCAGCCCTTTCAGCGGCCGCTGCGTGATCTTCACATTGCCGGCATGGTAGTTGGAGTTGCCGGCCGGATCGATTTCCTGAATCGGGCCGTAGGCCGGCCAGGGCCTGCGCTGCGCGGTGGTGCGCGTGTCGGTGGGCCCGCTCTTCAGGATGGCCTGGTTGTATACCACGAAACGCTGCAAGTGGTGACCCTGGTTTCCCAGGTAGCCCAGCTCGAGCACCACGTTGCGCGTGAGTTCGCGCTGGATGTTCAGAAGGTACTGCCCGACGTATCCCGTGCGATTGGTCTGCATGTTGGCCTGAAACTGAGGCGCCACCGAGCAGACCCCCGTGTAGCCGGGACACTGCGGGCTCATGGCCGCGACGGCCCATGGGTCGCGCATGCGGACCGTTCTCTGATTGGCGGGGACGACGGTTCCGTCCTTTCCGCCCATGTTGCGGGCCATGTCGAAGACAACGTTGCCGACATCGGTGACGTAGTATATGCCGAAGCCCGCCCGGACGCTCCAGTATTGTCCCGGGTGCCAGGCGAGGCCGATACGGGGGCCCCAATTGCGGTTGTCGGGGTTGAGGAGGGCTCTGCCCATGAACTGGTCTCCGCGTTGCACCAACTGTCCCTGCGAGTACCGGAAGAAGAACCCGTCATAAAACTCGCCGCTGCCCGGCCGGGTAAAGATCGGCGCCGGCGTGGACACCAGCGACTTGCCGTCCACGCTGGCTCCTCTGCCGAACACCTGGGCGTTGATCATGGCGTCATACTTGTCCACCCAGGGGCGTGTGTTCTCGTAACGCAGCCCGAGGTTGAGGGTCAGCCGGGACGTAATCTTCCAGTCGTCCTGGATGTAGCCCGCGGCGTAGGTGGAGCGCATCATGCCGTTGGCCTCGGACAGAACGCGGTAATACTGCGCGGGCAACCCCACCAGGAAATCCGCGAACCCGTAACCGGTGCCGGTCATGTTGGTCGGGATGGCGGTGGATTGTCCGTCGAAGATGAACTCGCCGAGTTCCTTCTGGTTGCCCCGCTGGTTGTAGCGCACCCGGCGGATTTCGCCTCCCACCTTGAGGGAATGCCGGCTCTTCAGAATGGAGAGACTGTCCAGAACCTGGAACGTGTTGTTCCTGGTGATCCAGGGAGTGGCCCCGGCGCCCGGACCGGTGACACTGTGGGAAATGCCAATGGCGGGGAGACCGTAGGACAGCGGGCCAAAGGAGTAAAGACCCTTGATCCCCAAGGTCGACTGTATGTCCTCCTTGTTGGCGAAGTAGCCCACGTAGTCGTTCTGGAACCGGTTCCAGGCGAACCGCGCATCATTCACCATGGAGGTGGTGAGCATGCGCGTGTTCGACAAGACCGCCTGACGGACCCTGGTCGAGACCTGTCCGCCGCTGAAGTAGAACGTGCCGCCGGAGTCCTGCTGATCGTCGCCCCAACTGTACCGGCCGAACCAGCTTGACTTCTGGTTCTCTATCCAATCGATGCGCTGATTGAACTGCGTCGAATCCGTAATCGACCTGCTGTTTCGGATGAAGTTCTCCTTCAGGATGTCCGGGTACGTCGGGTCGGGATAGTACTTCATGAGGTTAATGGCCGCCGAATCGATCTGCGAGGCGGGGATCTTGTTCCCGGGGAAAGGGTCGGCCGTTCCTCCGCCGCCCGCATAGAAGACGCGGGTGGCGGGATCGTACATCTTCGGGAAGCCCAGATTCGTGGCGCTGAAATCGCCCGAACGCATCGCGGGCGTGGGGATGTTGGCCTTCATCTGTGTCGTGGTGCGATCGCGCTGCGCCTCGAAGTTCGACATGAAGAAGAGCCGGTCCCGCCCGCTGAACACCTTCGGGATGCTCACGGGTCCGCCCAGGGTGAAACCGTAGTTGTTGCGGCGGAACGGATTCTTCGCCCCGCTTAACCGCCACTGCTTCGCGTCCAGTTTGTCATTGCGAAGGAACTCGAAAACCGAGCCGTGGTAAACGTTCGTTCCCGGGAGCGTGTTCACGTTGATCTGGGACGCCCCCCGGCCGAACTCGGCCGAATACACGCCGGTTTGCACCTTGAATTCCTGGACGTAATCCACCGAGGGGTGGATGACGTAGGAATTGAAGTTAGGGTCGGTGTTCTCGGCGCCGTCCAGCGTGTAGTGGTTGTATTCCAGGCGCTGCCCCGCGATCGAAATCGCCGTGTTGGATCGAACGCCTCCTTGCAGCCCGCCGCTCCCGCCGGCTGCCATCTCCCCGACCGCGTTGGAATCCAGCGTGACGAGCTTCAGGTAATCCCTGCCGTTCAGGGGCAGGTTGGCGATCTGCGTGGCGCCCAGGACGTTGCCCAAGGCTACCGAGTCGGTGTTGAGCAAAGGCGCGCCGCCGGTGACCTCAATGGACTGCGAGATGGAGCCGACTTCGAGGGTGAAATCGATGCGCGACACCGTGCCGATCTGCACCCCTACGCCGCTTCGCGTCATGAGCTTGAAACCCGACTTCTCGGCGCGGACGGCGTAATTGCCCGGAACCAGGTAAGGCACAACGTAGTCGCCGGTCTCCGTGCTGGTTGCCCGCCGAGTCTGCTGCGTCTCGGCGTTCAGAACCTCCACGGTCGCCCCGACAATCACGGAGCCGGTGGCGTCCCGGATCATGCCCCTGATTTCACCGAACTGCTGCGCGGCCACCGGCAAAGAACCGGCGGCAAGTATCACCAACGAAAGTAACACCGCGAGACGAATCCCGCGAGCACCTGGCGCTTTCATGACGTTAATCCTCTCTCCTGCACACACCAAATTAAGTTTCATTTAGCGACGTCTGCCCTTCGCTTACAATGCCTTCACTCACCTGTCGGCTGGGCAGGCGTGACCTCTAGTCGTGGAAAGTCTACCTCTGGAGGGGAACATTGTCAAGGCGGTTCCATGGCTTCAGCATTCCCTTACATACTATGTGCTCTTAATGATCAACTTGACGCCGTGCACAAACCCGGTACGCCCTTTGGCCGGCCCGCGGGAGTCCGAGGGGCGCCGTGCGATCTCCGCCTGAAACACGGCCCGGCGCGCGAAAAGAAGACAGAAGGCGCGCCGGGTTTCCGCGGCCGCGGCCGGCGTCTATGCCGGCGGCGGCAAGGCCTTTCTGGCCTCCCTGTCCGGGTCGTTCTTCACCTCGCAGGTATCGTCGAGGAGCATGGTCTCGCCGTTGGCGGCAGTGTACCTGGGCCACTTCGGAAGTCCGCCTCCGTTCGGGTCGCCGGTCTTCATGAATTGCAGCAACGCGCCGGCCATCTTGGCGGCAAGCGCTCTCGGCCTTGGGCCTCCGCCCGTGTGGGACAGCATCAGGTCCGTGTTGTAGTACCAGAAGCAGATGTCCACGCAATGAAACGCGCGCATGCGGTTGTCGAACAGAGGAGGCTGCCAGGCGAACCAATCGACGAACACCGGCGCGGGCTGCCTGGACTTCACATCCGCCAGCGCCACCACGCTCTGCCGGTTGCTGCTGACCAGCGACCAGATTTCAACGGGTTTCTTGCCCGGAAAGGCCTTGACATAGGAGTCAACCACTTCCTGCGCCTTGTCTCCAAAGCCCGCACCGAAACCGGCCCGCTCCTTTACCCGTTCCACCACCTGCTCCAGCGTGACCGATTCGAGCGAGGAATCGGCCCAACTGGGAGACTGCTCGTTCTGCACGGAGCTGATGATCATCGGCACATCGGCCGCCGCCGGCGCGGCCTCCGGGTCATAGGGATGCTGCGGCAGAATCGTTCCGTCCACGACCGGGCTGAATCCGCGCGTCAACCCGCCTCCGGGCCCGGCTTCCTTGGCCATGGCCTGCTGCGCCCTGGTGGCGATAGCGTAGAAGTCCTTCCAAGGCATGGCCTGGAGTTTCTCCAACTGGTTCGGCCGCAAGCCCGCCTCCTTCAGCACCGCGGCGCCCAACTTCTCGGAATAGGCCTTATCGCCCGCCCGGCGGGACGCCCCGCTGAGCACCACGGCCTTGTGGAACAGCCCCTTGGCTGAAGGCATGGCCGTGAGGATGCAGACCTTGGCGCCGCCGCCCGACTGGCCCATGATGGTCACGTTGCCGGGATCGCCGCCGAAGTTGGCGATGTTGTCGCGAACCCATTCCAGAGCCGCCACAATGTCCAGCATGCCCACGTTGCCGGAGGCGGCGAACTTCTCTCCTCCGACGCCCGCGAGATTGCAGTAGCCCAGGGGTCCCAGCCGGTGATTGATGGAGCAGAAAACCACGTCTCCCAGCCGGGCGAAGTTCTCGCCATTGTACCCGTCGTGTTCGATCCCGTTGCCGTTGGTGAACCCGCCGCCGTGGATCCAGAACATGACGGGCCGCTTCTTGCCGTCGTTGATCGCGGGCGTAAAGACGTTGATGCGCAGGCAGTCCTCGCTTACGTCGTCATAGTTCCAGTGATCCCGGAATGAAGCGAACTTGTTGGCGTACCGGTTCTCCATGTTCTGGGGAGCGGTGTCGCCCCACCAGAGCGCCGGGTAGACATCGGTCCAGGGCTTGGGCTTCTGCGGCGGCATGAAGCGGTTTGCTCCGGACGTGTCCGCGCCGTAAGGCATGCCGAGGAAGTAGTTAATACCCCGCAGCACGTAACCCCTCACCTTCCCGTATTGAGTGCTGGCTACCGCGATGTTGTCGCCGACAAGCAGAACCTGCTCATCCCTGCCCGCCCCGGCTTGTTGGGGGCCTCGAGAACATCCGGTGGACATCGCCGCCACACCCACGGCAGCGCCGGCTGAACTCGTCCCGATTGTCTGTATGAACTGGCGTCTGTTTGATGTCATGGTCTTGATCCCTTCGTGGGCTGCAAAGCCCAACTTCCGTTCTGTGCTTCCCGAATCGCCAACAGTATACATCCGCGAGCAAGCGGGGCAGCCTCGCGCCGGACACGGTTTCGAAGTCCGGGCAGGACGCCGGCGCCAAGATAGCCAGGCGTCACGGCCCCGCGGCTATCTGTCTGAAGGTCTGGCGCGCGATCTTCGATTTCATCGATGGCCTGATCGCGAACGACGACCAGGTCATGTCCTGTTTCTATTCGTATTGGAAGGGTCTGCCCTGGCCCGGCCAGACGCCCATCCCCGGATTGTGACCCTGGTGTGCCGCCGCCGGCCGGCGCGCTCCCCCCACCGGCCGTCAACTCCGATGCCCGCGTGGGGAAGGAGCACGAAGAGCCCGCCTGGGTTTTCTAGCGGCCTCCCTGAAAAAGCAGGGGGGCGAAGTCGGCCACGTTCTGCCGCCAGAAGGGCCACACGTGCCCGACGTCCGGAGTCTCTATATAGACGTGCTTCACGCCCCTGGAATCGAGCCATTGGTGGAAGGTGCGGTTCACGCCGACGAGGCCGTCCGCGGTCCCGCAAGTGATCCACAGCAGCTTGATCTGCGCGTTGGCCTTGGCGTCCAGCTTGGGGAAGATCCGGGCGACAGCCTCCGGGGTGATCTGCTGGCCTCCCCTGCCGGCCGGGCCCCGCCCGGCGGCCGCGCCTTCCGGCGGATTTCCCGCCCGTCCGGGCGCGGGAGTTGCAGGAGCGGCCGCGCCGGCTTCGGCCCGGCCGCGCGGCCACATCACGTAAGCGCCGCTGAAAGAGCCGACCCACGCAAACTTATCCAGGTTGTTCAATCCGGTGTAGGTGGCTTCCGCGCCGCCCATCGACAGGCCGGCGATGGCCCGTTGTGTCCGGTTCTTCGAGACGTGGTAGTTCTTCTCTACCAGGGGCAGCACCTCCTGGATCACCGTCTTGGCGAAGGCGTCCAACATTCCTTCCTTCATCGCGCCCTGCGGCCCGTTGGCGTAGCCGTACCCGAGGGTATTGACCATCACCATCGGTTTGGCTTTGCCCTGCGCGATGAGGTTGTCCAGAATCACGTTGGCGGCGCCGTTCTCGATCCACGAGTTGGCTTCGTCCCCCAGTCCGTGCAGCAGGAAGAAGACCGGGTATGGATCCTTGCGCCGGGGATCGTAGCCCGCCGGCGTGTAGACCCAGAAATCGCGGTCGTCCGCCGCCACCGCGGAGTGGTAAAAGTGCCTGGTCAGTGCGCCGCGCGCGATTCCCGGAGCGGGACTCCACAGACCCCCAGGCACATGCAGGCGGCTCGAACCCGCGCTGTTGAAGCCGGTCTGAAAGCGGTTGTTTCCCGGATCGGTAATCCGCATCCCGTCGACGCTAAACGTGTATTGATAGATGCCCGGCTTCATCGGCTCAGTAGTCACGGACCAGACGCCCTGCTCGTTCTTCTGCATGTCCAGACGGCCGCCTCCCGGCCCGCTGCCCTGCACCACTCCCGTCACGTATACCTCTTTCGCATTGGGGGCGCGCAGCCGGAAAGTCACCCTTCCGTCCGGAGCGACTTCCGGGGATACGAGCGCGGCGAATCCCCGGCCTGGGCCTTTGGCCGGCGCAGCGGCGGGCGCCGCCGCCGGTTGCTGCGCGGACGCCGGGAAGGCGCCCGATAGAAAAACCGCCGCTGCTATAAGCCGGATTCCGTCTTTCCATCTCCATTGCGTCATGGTACTCTCCGCCTCTGCTCCCTTATTGGAAAACCCTGGATTGGCCGCTATCCTACACCAGAGGCCCGCCGGCCGGCAACCAGCCGGCGGGTCTCCGGAACGGACTTCACACATGACCTGAGGACGGCTCCCGGAGCGCGCCCCCCGCGCCCCCAATCACTTCTTCGTAGCTGTGAAAGTGCCGCTCCCCATCCCGGCGAGATCAACCTTACCTTCCATCTTCTGCCCGCCGGCGTCGAGCTTCCCGGTGTAGACGATCCGCGCTCCCTGTACATCAAACTCGATGACCACGTCCTGGCCCTTCACCGTACCGGCGATCTCAGACTCCCCCAGCGTGCCGGTGTAAGTCCCGGAGAGTTTCTCTCCGTTCTGCTTGAGAACGAAGACGGGAGTGCCGCTTCCCATGTCAGTCTGAACATTGGCGTTCCAGGTGCCGCTGATATCGGCGCCCGCGAGCGTCATTGCGGCTGCAAACAAGACCAGTGTTTTCCACATGGTGTAAAGCGTAGCACGGTCCAAACCGGCGGGCCGCGGGTCCAACCAACAGCAGAAAGACGCCGGCCCGTGCTCAGTCGCGGTCCGTGAACCTCATTCGCACGTGGTTCGTGTAACCGGGCTTCAGTATGATTGGATCCTTCACCCAGTTGCCCCAGGCGAGATTAGGGACGTTGTACTCGTTGTTCACGATGAAGCGCACCCCTTGGGAATCCGGAAGCACTTCCATCCGCACCGAATCCTTGCCGTCCGAGAGGGCCTGCAAACGGTTGTCCGATCCTCGCAGGAGGGCCGAGGCCCAGTAGATGTTGGCCTTGGTGCTGCGAAAGTCCCTGGTGCCCCGCCCTCCGGGATCGTTCCGGGTGAACAGGATGAACTCACGCTCGTCTTCGGCCCACGGCCAGGCGGGCTTCTCCCCGTAGCTCTGCCGGTGGCCCTTGCCCTCCCTGCGAGCCACCCCCTGATTCCTGCCTATATGGTCTTCGGGATAGGCGGACCACAGTCCTTGCCGGCGCCATGCCAGGCGGTCTATGTCATTGGTGAGCACATAGGACACGCCCACCTCCCAGTAACCTCCCACATCCCTCTGGTAGCCTTCATCCACCAGTTTCCTGGTCAGCGGCGGCAGCGCGCCCAGGGTGTAGCGCGTGGTGATCAGCCCTTGGCCGTCGATGCGAACCTGAAAGCTCACCTCAGCCGGGCCATAGCCGCCCGCGATGTTCACGACGGCCTCAGCCGGCTCACGCGTAACGCCGATGCTCTTAAGAGACCAGTCGCCGAGTTTCTGCCCCACAAGGTTCAGGTAGGGACCGCTTTCTATCATCCTGGCGCCCCTGTACGTGCCGCTGGTGACGAGGCCGGTCTCCCGGCTGAAGACGAACTCGAAGCCGGAGCCGGTGATCACGATGCTGTCCGGCTGCTCCCGGACCTCGGGCGCCGGGCCGCGCGGCGGCGGCGCGGGCGGCGCGGGCGGCGGATTGACGGGCAGGTTGTACTCGTCCACCAGGAGGTTCTCCCTGCGGAAGAACTTCAGGTTCAGGATCTCGCCGTCTTTCCAGGCCCGCGGGGGAATACGCAGCAGGCCCAGGGCATGCGGCCCGACGTCAGGGCCTTTGAGCTTGCCGGATTCCCGGCCCACGGTCCACTGCACGGTCACTTCACTGAGGTTGGTGTGGTCGAACCAGTTCCTTATGGGGATCTGGAGTTCCATCTTGCCCGGGTTGGGAAGCGGCTGATCCACGATCCGAATCGGCGAGTAGCCCTTCTTGGTCAGCCAGTATTCGGGCTTCTCCCTGCGCCAGCCGTCGATAATCCCCCAGTCGTTGCGCGACACCACCAGCATGTCGTCCGGCGCGACCGACGAGTTGTCCACGCTGCCCCAGATGGCTCCGCCCAGCGCTCCCAAGGTGGTGAATGTCCTCTCCCAGAAAAGCTTGATGCTATAGCCCCAGAAATCCCGGATGCCCGGGTCCCTACGCAGATCCTCGGTGATGTAGACGGGGATGTGAGCCCACTCGTCATGAAGCACGGGGTAGTCGGTGGGGTCGGCGCCGCGCTCCCGGTTCGGCTCCAGGCTGGCCCCGGGTACGGGACCTCCCGCCGCCAGGTCGCGCCGGGTCGAGGGGTAGTGGAAGCTATAGATGTCCTGCACCTTCGGCTGCATGTCCGGAGGGACCTGGTGGCTCCAACTGAACTTGAGCGGCCTGGTAGGATCCTCGGCCCGGGCGTACTCGGCCGATCTTAGGACATTCGTGCCCCAACTCGACTCGTTCCCCAGCGACCAGATGATCAGCGACGGATGGCTGCGGTCCTTTTCGATCATCTCCGCAAGTTGCCCCAGGTAGCGCGAGGTAAGCGCCGGGTCGCTGGCGACGCCGCCGCGCCCAAAGGAGATGGAGTTCTCCGACTCGACGTACATGCCGAGCCGGTCGCAGGCATCCAGGAACTCCTGGGTGGTGGGGTAGTGGGACGTGCGGACATAATTGATGTTGCCGTCGCGGAAAATGCGGACATCCTCTTCCATCAACTCCAGCGGCACGCTGCGCCCGGTGAGCGGGTAGACGTCTTTCCGGCAGACCCCGCGCAGCTTGACCTCCTTGCCGTTGACCAGCAGCCTCTTGCCGTCCCGCTCGACCTTGCGGAAACCGACGCGTTTGCTCACTGTCTGCTGAACGACGCCGCCGTCGCTGATCCGGACCTCCAGCGTGTAGAGGTTCGGGTGCTCGGCATCCCACTTGGCGGGGGAGGAGACCGGGATCGGGACAACCGTCTCGGGATTCTCCCGGCTGAGATCGGCGCCCGAGGATTTGAGCGGCACGGGCTTGCCCTGAACATCCTTCAGCGTGAAGTCGACCCGGGCGCGGCTGCCCTTGGTGAAGGTCACCCCCACCCAGACCTTCAGCACCGCATCCCGGTAATTGCGGTCGAGGTCCGTCTCTATGTTGAGGCGGCTCAAGTAGTCCTGCGGGACGGCCATGAGGCGGACGCTGCGCAGGATGCCGCCGTTGTTGTAGCCCGAAAGGCCGTCGGCCGAGTTGGTGGCTGCGACCGCAATCCAGGCGTCCTTGCCCGGCGAGACGTGATCGGTCACGTCGCCGTGCCAGGTGGTGAAGGCGCCGTAGTGGTCGCGCAGGTGGACGCCGTTGACCCAGGCCTTGCCTTCGCCGGACACCCCGTCGAATTGCAGCAGGATCCGTTTGCCGGCGAAATCGGCGGGGATTCTGACGCTCCGCTTGAAACCGTACTGCCCCCCTCGCGGAAGAATGACGCCCTGCGGGACGGCGTGGCTCGGCAGGCGAGTGTCCTGCCAGCCGGATGGGTCCACGGAGTTGTTCCAGAACTCGCCGGGAGGGCTCGTCGAGACCTTCCACACGCCGTCCAGGGACACGACAGGCTGCCTGACTCCCGCGGTGGCCGCCGGCCGTGGAACCACGACCGGCCTCGGATACACGGGGTTCTGCGGAACCGTGGCGGCGCAGGCCATGGCCGCCGATGCTGCCAGAAGGGCCGCCAGCCGCCGGTTCTTCAACGGGCGGATGAATGGTTGTGCTCGCATGGGATGCCTCGCCGGAGACCGCCAGTATACACGGAATCTCCGCTCTTCCGGCCCGCCATGAGTTGGGACGGCGTGGGAGCGTCCCGCCTTCAAGCCGGCCAGCGCCGGAAACCGGACTGGAGTTCTCCGCGGAAGCTGGTTCCCACACCCCGCGTACTGTCAGCGTCTCACGCCCGCGCCCGCCGTTGCCTGATTCCCGGCGAACTGGTATATTCGGATCTTCAGAGTTGGCAACCGGGAGAACCTATGCAGTCCTACAACAATCGGCCTGTCCCTTCCGACGGCGCATCCATCGAAGTCCGCAACGGCAAATTCCTTGTCCCGGACAATCCGATCATCCCTTTTATAGAGGGTGACGGCACCGGGGTCGATATCTGGCGCGCCTCCCGAACCGTGTTTGACGCAGCCGTGGCGCGCGCATTTGGAGGCCGCCGCCGCGTCGTTTGGTACGAAGTTCTGGCCGGCGAGAAGGCCTTCAAGGAAACCAACAACTGGCTTCCGCAAGACACGCTGGACGCCATCAAGCAGTTTCACATCGCCATCAAGGGGCCGCTCACCACGCCGGTGGGCGGAGGCATTCGCAGCCTGAACGTATCGCTGCGCCAGTTGATGACGCTCTACGTCTGCATGCGGCCCGTGAAGTATTACCCCGGAGTTCCCTCCCCCGTAACGCATCCCGAGCGCCTCAACGTCGTCATCTTCCGCGAAAACACCGAAGACGTCTATGCCGGTATCGAGTGGAAGGAGGGGACGCCGGAGGCCAAGAAGGTCATCGACTTCCTCAACCGCGAGATGGGCCGGAACATCCGCGCCGACTCGGGCATCGGCGTCAAGCCCATCAGCGTCACGGGCTCCAAGCGTCTGATCCGCCGGGCCATCCGCTACGCCATCGAGAACCAGCGGCGCAGCGTCACCCTGGTCCATAAAGGCAACATCATGAAGTTCACCGAGGGCGCTTTCCGCGACTGGGGCTACGAACTGGTTAAAGAGGAGTTCCGGGACGCCTGCGTGACCGAAGAGGAGGCCGGATCCAATCCGCCCGCGGGCAAGGTTCTGGTCAAGGACCGGATCGCCGACTCCATGTTCCAGCAGGTGCTCCTGCGGCCCGACGAGTACGACGTCATCGCCACCCCGAATCTCAACGGCGACTACCTCTCCGACGCGTGCGCCGCTCAGGTCGGCGGCCTGGGGATGGCGCCCGGCGCCAACATCGGCGACGAGCACGGAGTGTTCGAGGCCACGCACGGGACGGCGCCCAAGTACGCCGGCCTGGATGTCATCAACCCGTCCAGCGTGATCCTTTCCGGCGTCATGATGTTCCAGTTCATGGGGTGGAAGGAAGCCGCCGGCCTCATCGAACGGGGAATCACCGAGACCATCCGGCAGAAGCGGGTTACCTACGATCTGCACCGCCTCATGGAAGGCGCTGTGAAAGTGAAAACCAGTGAGTTCGCGGCCGCCATCGTCGAGAACATGGGCGCGGCCGCGACGGCTTAGGGCGTTCGTCATTTTCAGGAGGGCAAGATGAGAAAGAAAGTCACGGTAGTAGGCGCGGGCAACGTCGGAGCGAGTTGCGCGGCGCGGATCGCGCAGCTCGAACTGGCCGACGTCGTGGTGGTGGACATTCTGGAGGGGATTCCCACCGGCAAGGCCCTGGACATGCTTCAATCCACGCCGGTATTGGGCGTGGACGTGACGCTCACCGGCGTAAACGACTACGCGGCGACCGAGGGGAGCGATATCGTCATCTTCACCGCGGGCTTCCCGCGCAAGCCGGGCATGAGCCGGGATGATCTGCTCTGGGCGAACTACGAAATCGTGAAGCCTACGGTGGAGCAGGCGGTGAAGCACTCGCCCGACAGCATACTGGTGGTGGTCACCAACCCGCTGGACGCCATGTGCCACGTGGCGCTGGAGGTCAGCGGGTTCCCCAAGCAGCGGGTCGTGGGCATGGCGGGAATCCTGGACACGGCGCGTTTCCGCGCGTTCCTCTCGCAGGCGCTGCAGGTCTCGGTGGAGGACATTACGGCCTGCGTGCTGGGCGGCCACGGCGACACCATGGTGCCGCTGGTGCGTTACACCAGCGCCGGCGGAATCCCGATCACCGACCTGTTGGACGCCGCTACCATCGACGCGATCGTGAAGCGAACGGCGGGCGGCGGCGGCGAAATCGTCAAGTACCTGAAGACCGGGAGCGCCTACTATGCTCCGGCGGCGGGCGCGGTGCAGATGGCGGAAGCCATCCTGAAGGACAAGAAGCGGGTGCTGCCGTGTTCGACCCTGCTGGAGGGAGAGTACGGCATCCATGGCCTCTACGTCGGCGTGCCCGTGAAACTGGGCGCAGCGGGCGTCGAGCAGGTTTTCGAGCTGAAACTGACGGCGGAGGAACTGGCGGCGTTGCAGAAGAGCGCGGGCGCGGTGAAGGAACTGGTGGACGTGATGCAGCCCAAGCTCGCCGAAGTCCGGGCCGCCGCCGGCCGCGGCTGACCGATGGCCGTCTTCCAGCGCAGCTTTCGCTGCTCCACGCGCGGGCGGTGCGACGTACACGACATCACGCCGCAGGTGGAGCAAGTCCTCCGGGAGTGTCAGATCCGCCAGGGTATGGTGAACGTTTCGGGCAAAGGCTCCACCATCGGCGTCACCACCCTGGAGTTCGAATCCGGCTGCGTGGCCGACCTGCGCCGCGCGCTGGAGAAGATCGCCCCGGCCAACTCGGACTATGCCCACAACGCCCGCTGGGGCGATGACAACGGCTACGCGCACTTGCGCAGCGCGCTGGTTGGGACCGTGAAGACCTTCCCGCTGGTGGAGGGCCAACTGGGGCTCGGCACGTGGCAGCAGATCGTGCTCTGCGATTTCGACGAGCGGCCGCGGGAGCGCGAAATCACGGTCACTGTGGTCGGCGACTGACGCGGGCAGTTCCGCGGCGCCCGGGAGGCCGGCGCTGCCGGGCCTCTACGCCGGCCCGGCGCGGAAGTCGCGGGCGTCAGCGAAGGGCAGGCTGGGGTTGCTGAAGTCCGGGCGGTAGTAGGAGGCTGCGTCCTCCTCCAGGGGCTGGATCCAGCCGTTTTCGAATCCGAAATACTCCAGCCATTCCAGCACCTTGGCGTACTCGCCGGGCCTGATCCGGCGGCTGAGAAGAGGATACCCGCTGCCCGCGGCCTTGTGCGCCGGGTAGTACTGGGACATGACGCTGAGCGTCACGCGCGCCGAGAGCGTGTCCCTGATCCACTCCAGCGTCGAGCGCAGCCCGGCCAGGCCGTTGGGGAGAATGAGCAGCCGGATGATGAGCCCCCGGACGGCCAGTCCCCGGTGGTCCGTCACCAGGCCATCGCCCAGTTGCCGGTACATCTCCGCCACGGCCGACCGGGCGTGGGACACGTAGTCCGGAGCTTTGGAGTACTCGCGGGCGGCCTCGTCGTCGGAGTAGCGCAGGTCCGGAAGGTAGATGTCGAAGACGCCGTCCAACTCCCGCAACACGTCGGGGCTGTCGTAGCCGTTGGTGTTGTATACCAGCGGCAGGTGCAGTCCCCGAGCCGCCGCGATATCCACGGCCCGAAGGACCTGAGGGGTGAAGTGAGTCGGCGAGACGAAGCCGACGTTGTGGCAGCCTGCGGCTTGAAGCTGAAGCAGCATCTCCGCCAGTTCCTCGAACTGAACTTCGCGGCCCGCCCCGGCGCGGAAGTCCTGGCTTATCTGCCAGTTCTGGCAGTAAACGCAGCGTAGGTTGCAGTGGCCCAGGAAGACGTTTCCGGTTCCGCCGGCGCTCCCCGGCCCCAAATGGCTGCCGCTCAGGGCCGGTTCCTCGCCAAAGTGAGGCGCGCAGGCGGAGACAATTGGCAAGTGTCTGGAATTACAGACCTTAGTCTCACCTGCCAGCCGATTGACCCGGCACTGCCACGGGCAGAGGTCACACTCGGCCAGCCGAGCCTCCAGGCGCGCGGCACGGCGGGCAAGTTCACCGCTTGCAGCGAGTATCTGGTAGGCCGGCACCCTCAGAGCTTAACAAAAAAAGCGGGCGCAGGTCAGAGCAGTTAGGTGAGAGCGCCCGCTATCGTAACGGGGATCTGAGTGTTTAGGCGTAGTTACACTCACCGGGGTTACACCTTCAAAAAACTTCTTGACGGGCCAGGTGGAAACGTTTATACTTAGAGAAGAAAAAGCGAAGAACCAGACATTATGCTCCCCCAACTGCACATTGGACCCTCCGGCTGGGATTACCCCCAGTGGAGGGGGGTGGTGTATCCCGCCGCCGGCTCCCGAACGCCGCATGCGCTCGAGTTCCTGGCCGGCCATTTCAATCTCCTTGAAATCGCCTCCACTTTCCGGAAGCCTCTGCGGCCCGAGGTGGCACAGATGTGGGTCTCGAAGGTGTCTCATAATCCAGCTTTCCAGTTCACGGCCGTGGCCCCGCGCCGCGTCACCCACGACCGTGACCTGGACGCCGCGTGGATTGAGCGCTTCAAAAGCGGCCTTCGGCCGCTGGTGCGGGCCAAGCGGTTCGGATGCCTGGTGTTCCAGTTTCCGTGGGCCTTCCGCTTTACGGTGGAGAACCGGGAGTTTCTCATCCGGCTGCGCCGCGCTTTTCATGAACTTCCAATGGTGGCCGAGTTCCGCCATGCAAGCTGGCTGGCGGACGAAGCGCTGGGCGCCTTGATCGACTACCGCTTGGGTTTCGTGAATCTGGACCAGCCGCCGTACACGGGCGCGATGCCGCCCTCGGCGCTGGTGACCGCGGGCGTGGCTTACGTCCGGCTGCACGGCCGGGACAGCGGCTACTGGCCACGCGAATTTCGGGGCGAAGACGGCCTCAACGACTACCTCTACTCGCCGCAGGAGCTGGCCGCCTGGAAGGGGCGCATCGAGCACATCCGCGCGCACGCCGGCTCCGCCTTCGTTGTCACCGCCAATGCCGCCGGGGGCAAGTCCGTCATTAACGCGCTGCAGCTTATGGGGTTGCTGGCGGGCCGCTCCTCGCCGGAACGCGCAGCGGCCTGAGACGATTACAACTCGGCCACCGGCCCGCCGGGGGTTTTTCGTATGACCGCTTTCCGCATCAGCAGGACGAGCGGGCCGCACAGTGCGATCCCCAGGCCGATCCAGCGCCAGTTGTACAGGAAGGCTTTCACCGCCGCCTGCCGGGCCAGCACCGCCTGCATCAGCGCGTAGGCCTGCTGCTGGGCCTGGTAGGGGCCGCTGGAGGGCGTGAGGCCGGCCCCAACCGCACCCAGCCACTGCTGGTAGGCGGGATCATACGGAGTCAGGTGCGTGACCATCATCGCCTGTTGCGCCTGCGACGCCCGCGCCAGAAAGGTCGTGGCGAGCGAGATTCCGATGCCGCCGCCCAGGTTCCGCATCAGGTTATAGAGACTCGCGGCGTTGCCCATCTGTTCGTTCCTCAACCGGGCCATGGTCATGGTCATCAGCGGGACCAGCGTGAAGGCTATGCCGGCGCCCTGAATCACGTTGATGAAGACGATGTTCCCCATGGCGATATCGAGATTGAGATTGCCCAGCATGTAGCTCGAGACGCCGAACAGGCTGGTCCCGATCAGCACCAGCCAGCGCGAGTCCATGACGCCGGTCAGCAGTCCCACCAGCGGCATGGTGACCAGGGAGCCGACTCCCCGCGGCGTGGTCGCCAGCCCGCTCGACTGGGCCGTGTAGCCCATCACGGTCTGTAAGAACAGCGGCAGCATGGTGATGAGGCTGAACATGCCCGCCCCGAGCAGGCCGGTCAGGAACGTGCCGATGGCGTAGTTCGGGTCGCGGAAAACCCGCAGGCTGACGAGAGGCTTCTCCGTGTACCGTTCGCGCAGAAGAAACGCCAGCATCGAGCACGCGGATATGACCGCGAACCAGGAGATCCAGGCGGTCGAGAACCAGTCCTCCTGCTGTCCTTTGTCGAGGATCACTTGCAGGGCGCCGAGCCAGAGGATGAGGAACGCCAGGCCGTAAGAGTCGAGTTTTCCCGGCCGGGCGTGGGTGATGTACGGCGGATCCTCCAGGAAGCGGTCCATGAGCAGGATCGCAACAATTCCGATGGGGATGTTGATGTTGAACACCCACCGCCAGCTATAGCTGTCGGTCAGCCAGCCTCCCAGCGTGGGGCCGATCACCGGCGCCGCGACGGTTACGATGCCGAACAGGGCCATGGCCATGCCGCGCTTGACGGGGGGGAAGCTCTCCAGGAGGATAGCCTGGGTGAGCGGCTGCAACGCGCCGCCGCTGGCCCCTTGCAGAATGCGGGCCAGGATCAGCGTGGCCATGGTGGGCGCGATGCCGCAGAGGAACGACGCAAAGGTGAACAGGCCGGTACACAGAATCATCAGCCGCTTGCGCCCGAAGCGGAGCGCGAGCCAGCCGCTGGTCGGCAGCACAATGGCGTTGGCTACCAGGTAACTGGTCAGCACCCACGTCGCTTCCTCGGGCGTGGCCGCCAAGCTGCCGGCCATGTGCGGCATGGCGACGGACACGATGGTGCTGTCCAGCACCTGCATGAACGTCGCCAGGGCCACCGAACCGCCGATGACGTAGGGGTTCGCCTTGGGCCGCCACTCGCCGGCCGGCGTCATTGCACCCATACCGTGGGCACTACGGACATGCCCGGTCCGATCTTCAAGTTGCCGGGCGGAGGCTCCACGAAAACGATCTTGACGGGCACCCGTTGCACAACTTTCACGTAGTTGCCAGTGGCGTTCTCCGGGGGCAGCAGGCTGAAGCGCGCGCCGCTGCCGGCCTGAATGCTGTCAACCCGCCCCTGTAGTTTCCGGTCGGGGTAGGCGTCAATCTTCAGGTCCACCCGCTGGCCGGGGCGCATGTGAGTAAGTTGCGTCTCTTTGAAGTTGGCGACCACCCATGCCCGGTCCGAAACCAAGGCCATCAGGGCCTGCCCCGTCTGCACGTAGTTGCCGGGTTGCACGGACTTGCGCGTGACGTAACCGGAGTCCGGCGCCAGGACGCGGGTATAGGACAGGTTCAGCTCGGCCAGCCGGACCGCCGCCGTCTGTTGCGCGACCTGCGCGCGGAGGGCGCGCAGGTCCGCCTCACGGGCGCTGACTTGTTTAGGCCCGGCCTGGGCCTCCTTCTGGCGCGCTTCCGCCTGCTCGACCTGCTTCCGCGCGACGAGCAGGCTCGCCTCCGTGGTGCCGCGAGCAGCCTTGGCCTGCGTTAGCTGGGCCTGGGCGGCCGCCACCACCTGCCGTGCGGCTTCGGCGTTGGCCGCGGTGGCCCGGGCCTCGGCCTCCGAGCGGTCCAGCAACTGCTTGGAAACCTCGTCCTTCTTGTAGAGCTCCCGGTACCGCTGCGCATCCGTCCCGGCGCGCACGGCCTCGGCTTCGGCAGCGGTCCGGCGCGCCTCGGCCTGCGCGAACCCGGCTTGCGCGGCGTGGATGACGGCGTCGTCCTGCGCCAGCCGCGCCTGGAGCACCCCCAACTGGTCCTGGGCCGCAGCCACCGCGGCGCCGGCTTGCTGCAAAGCGGCTCCGGTGACGGCGCTGGTCAGGCCGAGGTTCGACTCGGCGCCGGCGGCCTTGGCCATTACGTCCTTGAGCCGGCCTTGCGCCTCCGCCAGCCGGGCCTCATAATCGCCCGGGTCGATCTCGACCAGCAGGTCCCCCTCCTTCACCCGCTGGTTGTCCTGAATCAGGACGCGCAGCACCTGGCCCGGCACGCGCGGGCTGATCTGAAGGATATCGGCGTCGATGAAAGCGTTGTCCGTGGATTCGTAGAATCGCGAATGCCAGAAGTACCAGATGGCGATAAGAACCGCTACGAAGATCAGTCCAATGAGCAGGAATCTCTTGTTCTTCATGTCTCAGCCTCCGCCTCCCTACAGGCGAAAGTCCTCCGCGTGGCCCACCGCCGCGGCCAGGCTCAGGCGGGCCACGTTGTACAACGCCAGATTGGCGACGAAGGTCTGGCGCGCGTTCTCCAACACGGTTTGGGCGTTGGTAATCTCCACGTTGTCCGCCACGCCGCTGGCAAACCTGTCCCGAGCCAGTTCCAGCTCCCGTTCGGCAAGGGTGACCACCCGCTGCGCCGCTGCGACCTGCTCCTGCCGGGCCGCCAGATGGTCGAGCGCCTGCCGGACGTCCTTTTCGACGGCGGCGCGCAGGTCCTGCCGTTGCAACTCAGCCTGCCGTTCCTGGCTGGCTGCCGCGCGGATTCCGGCGCTGGTGCGGCCTCCATCGAACAGCGGGACTTCCATGCGTACGCCGTAGCTGCGCGTGGGCAGGTTCTTCTGGTCCGGCCGGATGCCGCTGGAGCCGTAGTCCCCGAAGAAGCCCAGCGAGGGCAGCCGTTCCGCCTGCGCGGCCTTGCGCCTGGCCTCCGCGACCTGCAACTGGTCCGCGGCGACCCGGAGTTCGATGCGTTCGGCGAGGGCCCTCGCCACGGTCTTTTCCGCGTCGGGAAGCGGCTCGGGCGCAAACCGCATACGGTCGGTGAGAACAACCTCGCTTGCGAGCGGCGCGCCCATCAGGCGCAACAGGTTCAGGCGCGCCGTGTCGAGCGACGTCCGGGCTTGCGACAACTGTACCTGCTGGCTGGCCAGCCGTGTTTCGGCCCGCGTCACGTCCAACCCCGTGGCCACGCCCGCCTCCCGCTGGCTGGCTGCGAGTTCCGCCAGCCGGCTGGCGAGCGTTACGTTCGCCTGCGCCGCGATTTCGCTTTGCTCGGCCTCCAGGAAGGCCAGGTAAGCCAGGCACGCCGCCACCGTGACCTGCTGCGCCGCCAGCCGCTGCTGCTCTCCGGCCAGCGCCACGCCGCGGGTGGAGGCCTGGTGACGCCGTATGGAGGCCAGGTCGAAGATGTTCAACGCCAGTTGAACACGCGCATCGAACCGGTTATAGGGACCCGCCAGCAGGGGGAACCCCGGGATCTGGTCGACGGGCAATCCCAGAGCGGCCAGGTTGGCCGTCACGTTGGCCTGGTAAGTGACGCCGGAGACATTCGGCAGGAGCGCCGAAGCGCTCAAGTCCCTCTCGGCGCGCGATTGCGATGCGCGCTCCGCCGCCAGGCGCGTCTGGAGGTTGTTGCTCAACGCCTGCTCCGTTACCTGCGCCAGGCTGAGCGACAGCTTCGGCGGAGGAACCTGCTGGGCGCCGGCCCAGCCGGCTCCCCAGTGAAGACACCAGAAGAGAAACACTAAAAGGGGCGCTCGCATGCGGACTACTCCGATCGGGTGCAACTCACGGAAGATTCGATTTTAACGCACACTGTTATACTGACTCCTTTGTGGGCCGTCATCCGCGAGGGTGCGGGGGCGGCGGTTTCGCAGCGCAGTCCGGCCGCGGCCGGGGCACGGGAGAACTGACATGGCACAGAGAGTGATCGAGATCACCGGGGAGTCCCAGGAGGGGTTTTCGGAAGCCGCGGCCAACGCGGCCGCCGAGGCGGCCAAGAGCATCCAGGGGATCAAGTGGGCGCGTATCACGGAGTTCGACATGGCGCTGGACGGCGCCAAGGTTCTGAACTACCGCGTCACCGCCAGGATCTTCTACGACGCCTAGGGCTGCCTTCCGCTTCTCTTGGCGGAACGGACGGCGACAGCCGGCCGCCTGCCCTCCGGCGGGTCCCTCTGGGGAGATGGCCTGCGCCATACTCTATTTCATCTGGGCGGCCAGGGCGGCGCCGGCCGCGGCGACCACGCCGTCCTGCTGGCTCGTGACGCCGCTGACGCCGATGGCGCCCACGAGTTCGCCGCCGATCACCAGAGGCAGGCCGCCCTCGACGGGAGCCATCCAGGGGACCGCCGCCAGTTGCGCCGCCCCCTTGGCCATGCGGTCTTCGAACTCCTTGGTGGGCCGCTTGAAGCCGACGGCGCCGCGAGCCTTGAACTGGCAGATGTCGATGCTGGCGATCTGCGTGCCATCCAGCCGCTGGAGATAGACCAGGTTGCCGCCGTCATCCACGATGGCGATCGCCACGTTCCACTTGTTCCGGAGGGCCTCGGCTTCCGCGGCGGCGGCTATCTTCCTGGCCGCCTCGAGCGTGATGACCTTCTTCGTCGCCGTCTGCGCATTGGCGCACATCACGACCGACAGGCACAGGAGCAAAGCGAAGCCGCATCTCATGGTGGGGTCCCCCTGGTTCGCAAGATAGCATATATTCGTCTGAGGTACGCACGATGAAGAAACTGATCAACGCTCCCGAGGATGCAGTGCGCGATTCGCTGGCCGGCCTTGCGCTGGCGCACATGGACGTTCTGCGGGTCTTTCTGAGCCCGCTGTACGTGGTGCGGCTGGATGCTCCGGTGCAGGGGAAAGCCGGGGTGATATCCGGCGGCGGCAGCGGCCACGAACCCATGCACGGAGGATACGTCGGCAAGGGCATGCTCGATGCCGCGTGTCCGGGGCAGGTTTTTACCTCCCCGACGCCGGACCAGATCGAGGCCGCCACTCTGGCGGTAAACGGCGGAGCCGGCGTGCTCCATATCGTGAAGAACTACTCGGGGGACATCATGAACTTCGAGATGGCCGCCGAACTCTGCCAGGCGAAAGGCGTGGAGGTGCGCTCCGTGGTGGTCCAGGACGACGTGGCGGTCGAGAACAGCCTTTATACGGCCGGCAGGCGCGGCGTGGGGACCACGGTACTGGCCGAGAAGATCTGCGGCGCCGCTGCCGAGCGCCGCTACGACCTCCCGCGGCTGGAGGCCCTCTGCCGGCGGGTCTGCGAGAACGGCCGCTCCATGGGGATGGCCCTGGCTCCCTGCACCGTGCCCGCCGCGGGCAGGCCCACATTCCAGCTTGGCGAGGACGAAATGGAGATGGGCATCGGAATCCACGGTGAGCCGGGCCGGGAGCGTGTTCCGGTCATGTCCGCGCGCGAGGTCGCCGAGCGGCTCTCCGAAGCGGTCCTGGCGGATCTTCCCTTCCGGGAGGGAGACCGCGTCATCGCCATGGTGAACGGGATGGGAGGCACTCCCCTCATGGAACTCTACATCGTCTACCATGAGCTGGCGAGACTGCTGAAAGGCAAGGGCATCGCGATCGCGCGGCGCCTGGTGGGCAACTACATCACGAGCCTGGAGATGGCCGGGTGCAGCATCACCCTGCTCCGCGCCGACGACGAAATGATCTCGCTCTGGGACGACCCGGTCATGACACCCGGCCTGCGTTGGGGGGTCTGAACCGGTGGCAGTCGACAGGCAGGCGGTTCTGGCGTGGCTTGAGTCGCTCCACCGGGTTTACGCCGAGAACCGCGACTTTCTTACGGAACTCGACTCAGCCATCGGCGATGCCGACCACGGCATCAACATGGACCGCGGCTTCAGCGCGGTGAAGGCGGCGATGGATGCGGACGCGCCGCCCGGGCTCGGGCCCGTTTTTCAGACGGTGGCGAACGTTCTCATCCGCACCGTCGGCGGCGCGGCGGGGCCGCTCTATGGCACGTTCTTCCTGCGGGCCGCCGCGGCCTGCGGAGAGCAGCCGGAGTTGACACCTGCCGGCGTGGTCGCGCTCTTTCAGGCCGGCGTTGAGGGAGTGAGGCAGCGCGGCAAGGCGGAGCCGGGCGACAAGACGATGCTGGACGCCCTTGTGCCGGCGGCCGCCGCCATGCGGCAGGAACTCAACGGGAACGGAAGCCTGGAGCAGATCCTCCAGGCGGGCGCGGCGGCTGCTGAGGCAGGGATGCTGAGCACCATCCCGATGCAGGCGCGCAAGGGACGCGCCAGTTACCTCGGCCCGCGCAGCGTCGGGCACCAGGACCCTGGGGCGACCTCGGCATGGCTCCTCGTCCGCGCCGCGGCCGCCGCCTGGCTGGGAAAGACGGAATGATCGGGCTGGTCGTCGTCTCGCACAGCGCCCGGCTGGCCGAAGGGGTGTGCGAACTGGCGGGACAGATGGCGCAGGGCAAGCTGCGCCTGGCCCCCGCCGGAGGACTGGCGGACGGGGCCTTGGGCACGGACGCGTTCCGCGTGCGCGAGGCGATCGAGGCCGTCTACGCAGAGGACGGGGTGCTGATCCTCATGGATTTGGGCAGTGCGGTCCTCAGCGCCGAAACCGCGCTGGAACTGCTGGACGAGGGAAAGCGCAGCCGCGTGCGGCTGTGTTCGGCGCCCTTGGTGGAAGGCGCCGTGGCCGCGGCCGGCCTGGCTGCGGCCGGCGCGGGGCTGGAGGAGATCCTGCGCGAGGCCCATGCGGCGCACTCCGCCAAGACGGCTCAACTTGGATCGCCCGAGGAAGGCCCTTGGGAGGCGGAGCGCGAGGTGGCCGTATCGAACCGGCTCGGGCTGCACGCCAGGCCCGCCGCGCAACTGGTCCGGCTGGCCCGGGAATTCGCTCCCGGCGCGACCGTGGCGAACCTGACGCGCGGAGCCGGTCCGGTCCCGGCGGGGAGTATCACCGGTCTTCTCGGTCTTGGGGCCCGCCACGGAGACCGGCTTCGCATCCGCGCCGCAGACCCGGCGGCGGCGGCCAAGCTTGCGGCATTCATTGAATCGGGCTGCGGCGAAGCAGAGCAGCCTCCCGCCCCACCCGCTGCCGCGGTGAGGCAGCCGCCGGAGGGCCACCTGGCGGGAATTCCGGCATCGGAGGGGGTCGCGGTGGGGCCGCTTTTCCGGTTCCGGCCGCCGGCCGCGGCGGTCCCGGCACGCAAGGCGGAGGACGGAAAGGCGGAGTGGGAGCGGCTGGCCGCGGCCATCCGGGGCGCGGTGGAGGAAACGCGCACGCTCGCCGCGTGGGCCACGAAGAACGCCGGCGCGGACGAGGCCGGCATTTTCGATGCGCAGGCGCTTTCCCTGGAAGACGCCGAGCTTACGACGGCGGTGTCCGCCGGAGTGCTCCAGGAGGGGCTGAGCGCGGAACAGGCCTTGAAGCGGGAAACAGACGCGTTCACGGCGCGTCTTCGCGCCCTGGATGACCCTTACCTGCGGGCTCGCGCCGCGGATGTCGCCGACGTAGCGGAGAGGGTGCTGCTGCGGCTGACGGGCATGTCCGAGGCCCCGGCAATCCCTGGTGAACCGTGCATTCTTTCGGCCCGCGATCTGGCGCCGTCGCAGGTCAGGGACATGGACCCAAGGCTGGTTCTGGGGCTGTGCCTTGAATCCGGCAGCGCCAGTTCCCACAGCGTAATCCTGGCCCGTGCAACGGGGATCCCGGCCGTGGTGGGCCTTGGCCCGCGGTTGTCGGGAGCGGCGGACGGGACAACGGTGGCGCTGGACGGCGCACAAGGCGTGGTCTGGATCTCTCCCACACCGGAGGAATGCACCCGGATCGAAGAGCGCCGCAGAGCCTGGCTGAGGGCGCGCCGCGAGGCCGAAGCCATACGGGACAAGCCGGCTGTAACACGGGACGGCAAGCGGATTCGCGTGGTCGCCAACATCAGCGGCGTCGCGGAAGCGAAAGAGGCCGTCGAGTCCGGGGCGGAAGGCGTGGGTGTGCTACGAACGGAGTTCCTGTTCCTGGGCCGGCCGGCGGCCCCCACGGAACAGGAGCAGTTGGCCGCCTACCGCGCGATCGCCGAATCCTTGCAGAGGAGGCCGCTGATTATCCGCACGCTGGATGTGGGAGGGGACAAAGCGCTGCCGTATTTGCAGGCGGAGCCTGAGTCCAATCCGTTTCTGGGATTGAGAGGCCTGCGCCTGACGCTCGCCCGGACAGATCTCTTTCTCACCCAGGTCCGGGCCATCCTCCGAACTGCCGCCGAGTTCCCCGTGGGGCTGCTGTTGCCAATGGTCTCATCGGTGGACGAGTTGCGCCAGGCGCGGGCGCTCATCCGGGAGGCCGGCGCCGCGCTGGAGCGGGAGGCGCGCGACTACGCCAGGGAGATCCGCGCCGGCGTGATGATCGAAGTCCCGGCGGCAGCCGCCGTAGCGGACCGGCTGGCCGGGGAGGCGGACTTCCTCAGCATCGGCACCAACGACCTGATTCAGTACATCATGGCGGCCGACCGAACCAACGCCCGCGTAGCCTCGATCGCGGATCCGTTTCAGCCGGCGGTGTTGCGGACCATCCGGCAGGTGATCGAGGCCGGCCGCAGCCACGGCATCGAAGTGGGGCTGTGCGGCGAACTGGCGGCTGAGCCCATGGCCTCTCCCCTGCTCCTCGGCTTCGGCCTGGAGGAGTTCAGCGTCAGCGCGCACTTCATCCCCGGCCTCAAGCGCGCCCTCTCGCGCTGGAGCATGGCGGAGGCCGAGGCGCTGGCGCGCGAGGCGCTGGATTTGGATACAAGCACGGCTGTCCGCAGCCTGCTTGCGGATGCGCTGCGCCGCGCCGGCTGAGCACACCCAGTCACGTTCCGGCGTTGCCCTCACCGCGCATAGTAGCCCGCGCGGGTGCGGAGGCGCAGACCGGGAGTGCTCGCGCGGACCTGGATACGGCGCCAGCGGCCATTGAAGTCCTGGTTCTTCGGGTAGTAGGCCAGCGTGCAAACGCTGCGAAGCTCATCGGCCACTTCGGCATAGACCGGGGCCAGGTCCTTCGCCGATCTGGTTGAGAACAGCCGCCCGCCCGAAGCCTCCGCGAGCTGTCGCATCTGCCGCATCGCGCGCTCCCCGTACAGCATGTGCCTGGAATCCAAAAGGATCGGGTAGATCAGCGCGGGCATGACGGCCGCGGCGCGGCGCAAGAGGCTAAAGGACACTGCTGCCGGGCGTTGTTCCAGGCTGTCGTCAATGCCGTCGCTGATTACCACCAGCGCGTTCCGCTCCTGTGGGCGGCCGGACAGTTCCTGGTCCCAGGCCAGCGCCATGGCGGCGTAGAGCGGCGTCGAGCCGGCAAGGTCGGGGATGCCGTCGATCAGCCGCAGCAGCGTCTCGCGGTCGCTGGCCAGAGGCGAAATGACCCGGAATTCGTCGCTGGCGAGCGCGCAGACCGCCACCCGGTCCTGCGGCCGGGCGATCCCCACAAACCCGCGCGCGGCTTCGCGCATGGCCGCGCGGTCGCGCAGCGTGCTGCCGCTGAGGTCAAGAAGCAGGACGAGGTTGAACGGAGTCTCCTCGGACCCCGCGGACGAAACGCGCTGTTGCACGCCGTCCTCGTAGACCTGGAACTGGTCCGGCTTGACGCCGGTGGCGGGACGTCCGTTGCGGTCGTAAACGGAGACCGACAGGGTCACCATCCGCACATCCGAGACGAAAGTGGGCAGGCCTTCCGGCGAGGCGGAGGGCTTCCGGCCGGCCGCGACTCCGGCCGGTTCCGCAACGCCTCGCAGCAAGGCGTCCAGAACCGCGGCGGCTTCGGAGGGGGACCGGACCGTCGCCGCCCACAGCGCGCCCAGGCAGGCGGAGGCTGCCAGCCAGGCCTTTACGCCTTTCGTCACGGGCCGGCTCCGAGCCCGGCGTAGAGCGCCGACAACCGCTGCCGGTAGGCGGCGCCGGCGGCCGGCAGGATGTCGTTGTGCCCCGCTCCTTCCACCGCCCAGAATGACTTCGGCTCGTGCGCCGCCGAGTAGAGCGCCTGGCCCATTTCGAACGGAATGACCTCGTCGCGCGTTCCGTGAATCACCAGAACCGGGGCGCGCACGGCCGGTATCTTACGCTTCGAGTCGAAGCCCCACGTGATGAACGGACCGATTAACGGGAGCACCCCGGCGGCGACGTCGCGCGCCGAAGTGAAGGGGGCTTCGAGCACGGCCGCGCCGCAACCGCGGCGGGCGGCGAGGTCCACGGCCGCCGCCGTTCCAAGAGACTCGCCGTGGATCACGACCGTTTCCGGCTTGTAGCCCGCCTCGAGCAGGTACCGGTAGGCCGCCTCCGCATCCAGGTAGATGCCGCGTTCGCTGGGGCGGCCGCCGCTCCTGCCGTAGCCGCGGTAGTCGATGATCAGCAGCGAAGAACCCGCCGCCGTTATCGCACGGATGTGCCCCTCCCTGTGCGTGATGTTCCCGGCATTGCCGTGCAGGAACAGCGTGGCCACCTGCGAACCGGGAGACGGAATCCACCATCCATGGAGCCGCACGCCATCCGCGGCGCGCAGCCAGACGTCGCGCGCGCCGAGCCCTGCCTGAAGCTCCCAGAGCCCTTGCGGATACTTCATCGGGTAATAGGCCGCGCGGCTCGCCCAGAAACACAGCGCACCATAGCCCGCGGCGGCTATCAGAGGCCATCCTAGATAGGCAGGTATTCGAGCCACGAACACGACCGTTGGACTATACTTGCCCCTAGCGGGCGCTGCGTGTCAAGCCGCCCGTCAAGAGGAGAGCCATGTTTCGAAGAGCGTTCCTGAAGTCGTTGGCCGCCGCGCCGGCCGCCGGGTTAATCCAGCCGCGCCGCCTCGATGCCGCGCTGCCCAAGGCGAAAATCACCAAAGTGAACATCTACGAACCGCCCAATGTGAACCGGCTGTTCAACCAGAGCAACATGCTGGTGACGGTGGAGACGGACGCCGGCATCACAGGCATCGGCGAGGGTGGAAGCCGGGACACTCTCGAACAGTGCGCGGGGAACCTCATCGGCCAGAACCCTTTTCAGATTGAGCGGTTGTGGCGTGAGATGTACGACTCCTGGTTCTATCCGCCGGGCCGGGAGAAGATCCACGCTCTGGGCGCCATGGACCTGGCGCTGTGGGACATCAAGGGCAAGGCCCTGAACGCCCCGATTCACCAGATTCTGGGCGGATCGCAGCGCAACTACTGCGAGTGTTACGCCACGGGCAACGTCCGGCCCGCCGCCGCGGGAGGCGCCCGGGGCGGACAGGGCGCGGCCGCGGGCGGCCAGGGCGGCGCGCGCGGGGGCGGACAGCCGCAGGCCGACCCCGCCGCCCGCATCCGCGAGACCGCCGCGGCCACCATTGCGTACGGCTATCGGGTCTACCGCATGGACGCCGGCGGCATCACACCGGTGGTGGACAACATCTACAACTCGCGCGACCGCGTGCGCCTGGTGGCCGAGGCGTGCAGGGCGGCGCGCGAAGGCTTGGGCAAGAGCGGCGAGTTCATGATCGACTTCCACCAGCGGTTCGACTTCAGCGACGCGCTGCGCTGCTGCAAGGCGATCGAGGAATTCGACCCGTTCCTGGTCGAAGACCCGGTGAGGGACGAGCATGCGCTCCAGGACATCCCCAAGCTGCGGCAGATGACCATCTGCCCGCTGGCGCACGGGGAGGAATGGGGCCAGCGCTGGGATTTCAACCGGCTGGTCGAGAACCACGACATCGACTATGTGCGCTGCACGGTGCCGAACGTCGGCGGAATCACGGAGATGATGAAGATCGCGGCCATGTGCGAGACGCACGCCGTGGGCATCGTGCCGCACTTCACCGGACCCGTCTCGACGGCGGCGCTGGTGCATTGCCTCTCGACCTTCTCCGGTCCCGTGCTGTTCGAGTACAACTACGCGGATCGGGGCGTGGAGTACTTGCCGGAGTTCCTGGACTTCCGGGCCGGCAGGCTCTACACCAACGACCGGCCGGGGATCGGCGTCTCTCTCGACCTGAAGCGGGTGAAGTTCATCAGTTCGGTGACGGAAGTGGGCCGGAGGCAGTTCTATCTGCGCCCGGACGGCTCGATCAATCACTGGTAACCGCAAGAGGAAGAGTATGCGTTTAACGGTCCGGGTCTTAAGTTTGGGGTGCATCTTGGCGGCCAGTTCCTTCCCGCAGTTTCGCGAGCATGTTGTGGCGGAGGATCTCCGCGGCGCCTACCAGGTGGTGGCGGCGGACGTGAACCGCGACGGCAAGCCGGACCTGATCGGTCTCGCCCAAAACACCGGCGAACTGGTCTGGTTCGAGAACCCGTCGTGGCAGCGGCACGTGATGGCCCAGGGACTGAAAAGCTGGATCAACCTGGACCTGTATGACCCCGGCGAAGGCGCCGTACCCGTCGTGGTGCTGGCCGCCGCGTTCTCCATGGAACCGGCCAGGAGCGTGGGGACGGTGCATGTGCTTCAGCCGGGCAAGGATCCCCGAGAGCCCTGGGAGATCCGGGAGATTGACCGGTTGCCGACCTCGCACCGCATACGGTTCGCGCGTCTGGACGGGCGGGGAGGCAAGGTAGCCGTCAACGCGCCGCTGGCCGGAGCGCACGCGGCTTCGCCCGACTACCGGGACAAGGTTCCGCTGGTCTACTACCGTCCGGGCGTCTGGAAGCGCGAATTGATCTCGGACGACTTCGACGGAGTGCTGCACGGCATCGCCATCGTGGACTGGGACGGAGACGGACGCGACGAGATCCTGACGGCCAGCTTCCAGGGCGTTCATCTGTTGAAGCTGGGCCCGGACGGGCGCTGGACCAAGACTCAGATCGGAGCCGGCAATCCGTCTCCCCGGCCCAAGGGAGGCTCGAGCGACGTGGCGGTGGGCAGGTTGGGCCAGAGCCGCTTCGTGTGCGCCATCGAGCCCTGGCACGGCCACGAGATCGCCGTCTATCGCGAGGGCGCCCAAGGCTGGAACCGTTTGGTCATTGACGACACGCTCGACGGCGGCCACGCCCTCGTGGCCGCGGATTTCGACGGGGACGGCCGCGACGAGATCGTCGCCGGCTACCGGGGAAAGGGCGGCCGGACCTACATCTACACGGCGGAGACTCCGGACGGCGCCAAGTGGAGCCGCCGCACGCTGGACGAGTCGATGCCCGCCGCGGCCTGCGCCGCCGCCGACCTGAACGGCGACGGGCGCCTGGACCTAGCCTGCACCGGCGCCAGCAGCCTCAAATGGTACGAGAACCTCGGCCCGGCCAGATGACCTGGCCTGGGGCGCCAAGACCTGCCGGAGGCGCCCCACGCGTCCCTGCGCATTCGCGTGAGGTCCGGTTCGGATTTCGTACAATCGAAGCTTGCCGGAACCTCTGGTCACGGTGGTGATCCCCACTCTGGCGGCGGATGCCGCGCTTGGGGAATGCCTGCGGTCGCTGGAGGGACAGGCGTTCCGGGATTTCGAGGTGATCGTCGTCGATAACAGCGGGCGCGGGCTGGCGCGGCAGATCGCCGCGCCGTTTTCGTGCAGGATTATCGAGAACCGCCGCAACGCCGGCTTCGGGGCGGCCGTGAATCAGGGTTCCGCCGTTTCCCGCGCGCCCTTCCTGGCGACGCTCAACGACGACGCAGCCGCCGCGCCGGGGTGGCTGGGCGCGCTGGTGCGCGCCCTGAACGCGCGGCCCGAAGCGGGCATGTGCGCGTCACAGGTGCGGCTGGAAGGAGAGGACCTGCTGGATTCGGCGGGCATGTTGATTTGCGCCGACGGATCGAGCAAGCAGCGGGGTCACCGCCGGCCGCCGGAGCGTTTCGCGGCGGAGGAGGAAGTCCTGCTACCGAGCGGTGCGGCCGCACTCTACCGCCGGTCGATGCTGGAGGAGACCGGCGGCTTCGACGGCGGCTTCTTCCTTTACTCCGAGGATACCGATCTGGGCCTGCGCGCCCGGTGGGCAGGCTGGACATGCGTTTACGTTCCCGAAGCCGTGGTGACGCACCGCTACTCCCACACGGCGGGCCGCGCGTCGCCGCTCAAAGCCTACCTGGTGGAGCGCAACCGCCTGTTCGTGATCGCCAAGAACTTCCCCGCCCCGGCGCTGCTCCGCGCCCCTTTCGCGGCGCTGGCGCGGTATGCCTGGCACCTGCTCTTCCTGCCGCGCGGCCGGGGCGCGGCGGCTCAGTTCCGCCGGGATGGCGGAAGCGGCTGGAGACTCCCGTGGTACGTGCTCCGTTCCCATTTCGCTTTGCTCGCGCACGGGAGGCGGATCTGGAAACAGCGCCGCGAGATCCGGCGGAAGGCAAGGCTCTCGTCCGCTGACTTCCAGCGGCTGCTGCAGCTTCACAGCATCTCCCCGCGAGAGGTGGCCGCGCTATGATTCCACCGGACCTGGCTTCCTCTCTGCTGATCATCATCCCCGCGTACAACGAACAGGCCACGGTCGCGCAGGTGGTCCGGGAAGTCAGGCGGTCGCTGGCGGGCGTACGAGTGGTTGTGATCGACGACGGCTCGGCGGACGCCACTGCCCCGCTCGCGCGGGATGCGGGCGCCATGGTGTTGCCGCTTCCCCACCACCTGGGTTTGGGAGGCGCGGTGCAGGCGGGCTACAAACTGGCCTACGAACTGGGGTACGAGTACGTCATCCGCATCGACGCCGACGGCCAGCATGACCCACTCGAGATTCCCAAGCTGTTCGAGGCCCTTCGCACCTCGGGCTGCCAGATGGTGATCGGCTCGCGCTTCCTGGAAGCCGACGCGCATCACACCAGTCTCATGCGGAAGACGGGCGTGCGGTTCTTCCGGGCGGTGCTCCGCCCGATCCTCGGCCAAAGCGTAAGAGACCCTACCTCCGGCTTCGTGGGGGTGAACCGGGAAGCCTTGCAGGTCTTCAGCAGGAGCTTTCCGCTGGAGTACCCGGAGATCGAGGCGCTGGTCGTGCTTCAGCGCCGCGCGTTCCGGTTCCTGGAGGTTCCCGTGAGCGTGAGGCCGCGCATGGGCGGGAAGAGCACCATCACGGCCCCGAGGTCGGTCTATTACATCGTGCACGTTCTGTTGGGCGTGCTGGTCAACATCCTCAAGTTCGAACGGAGCCGCTGGAGGAGGTGAGCATGGACCACTTACTGAACGTGATGACGCTCCTCAGCGCGCTGCTGATTCTGTTCGTGCTTCGCAGCCTGCGCCGGGCGCACATCAGGGTGGAGTACAGCGTAAGCTGGCTGGGAGCGGCGCTGACGCTGCTGGTCCTCTCCCGGTCGCGCGGCGCTCTCCGTTGGCTGGGCGAGACGCTGGGGATGGAGGACGCCGCCCTCACGCTGGTTTTCATCGTGGGCTGCCTCTTCCTGGTGGTCCTCTACCGCCTGTCGATCGTCATTTCGAAACTCAAGGACGCGAACATCAGCCTGACGCAGCGGGTAGCGATCCTGGAGTTTCATCTCCGGTCCCTGGATGAAGGACAAGAAACGCAAAAAACCGTCTGACCGGCCGGGGCGCAGGATCCCGGCGCCCGCTGAGGATTTGCGCGGCCGCCCGTCCCGCGAAGCGAGCGGGACCGGCTTCCCGGCCCGCCGCGGGTGGCTGATGGTGGCAGGCGTGCTGGCGGCGGCGGCCGCGGTCCTGCTGGTGTACGCGCCGGCCCTCAACGGACCCTTCGTCTTCGACGATCAGTATCTCCCCTTTTTCTCGCCCAAGTTCGCCCAGCAGTCGCTCTACATGGCGACCAAGGGCGTGCGCCCGCTTCTGATGTTCTCCTTCTGGATCAACAACCGGTGGGCCGGGACCGAACCGTACACCTATCATCTCTGGAACGTGCTCGCGCACCTTGTGAACGCGGTGCTGGTGTTCCTCATCGCCCGCAAGATCCTGGCGGCCGCGCGGGCCGGGGAGGGGCGCCGCGAGTGGCTGGCCGCCTTCGCCGGCGCCGTTTTCCTGTTGCACCCCGTTCAGACCGAGTCCGTTGCGTACGTCGCCAGCCGCTCGGAGAACCTGAGCGCCCTGTTCTACTTCGCCGCGGCAGCCGTCTTCCTCTACAGGAAGCGGGCCGCCATCGGCTGGCTCTCCGCCGTGGCGGTGATTGCGCTCTACGGCGCGGCCGTGACGACCAAGGAGCACACGATCACTCTGGTCGCGTTTCTGCTTCTCACCGACTACTTCTGGAACCCCGGATTCACGTTCGAGGGAATCCGCCGGAACTGGCGGCTGTACGTGCCGCTGGCGGCGGCCGCCGCCGCGGGTGCGGCTTTGGTCTATCAACTGGTGCGCGGCGCGGTCACAGCCGGATTCAACGTGGAGGGGTTGCCCTGGTACGACTACCTGTACACCCAATTCCGGGCGCTCTGGGTCTACTTGCGGCTCTTCGTGTTTCCCGTTGGGCAGAACGCGGATTACGATTACCCGATCTCGCGGGGACTGTTTGACCGGAGCGCTATCCTGGGGCTGGCCGGGTTGGTCCTGCTGGTGGGGAGCGCCTGGTATTTCCGGAAGCGTTACCCGCTGGCGGCGTTCGGCGTCCTGGGCGCCCTACTGCTCTTCCTGCCGACCTCCTCCGTGGTGCCGATCCAGGATGCCGTGGCGGAGAGGCGGCTTTATCTGCCCATGCTCGCGCTGGTCTTCATCCCGCTTGAACCGCTGTCGCGGTGGAAGGCCAAACCCCTCTCACTGGCATCGGTTACCGGTTGCGTGCTGGCTGTGCTGGCCCTGCTCTGCTACCAGCGCAACCAGGTGTGGGCGTCGGACATTGCGCTGTGGGAGGATGTGGCCGCGAAGTCTCCGCGGAATTCGCGGGCGCATTTCCAGTTGGGAGTCGCCTACTACCAGGCGGGACGCTGTCCGGACGCGGCGCGGCACTACGAGCTGGCCTGGAAACTCGGGAAGCCCGATTACCGCCTGCTGCTCGATTGGGCGCTGGCGGAAGACTGCCTGAACCGGCCGCGGCAGGCGCTCGAGAAACTCCACCAGGCGGCTGCGATGCGGCGGACCGGACACGTCTACGCTCTGATCGGCATGATCCATGGAAGGCAGAAGCAGTACGCGGAAGCGCTGGAGGCGCTGGCCACGGCGGAGAAGATCGACCCGAAGGAGGACATGCTGTATTTCTACCGCGGCAACGTCTATGCGGCGACGGGTGAGAGCGCCGGGGCGCTCGAGCAATACCGCCGCGCTCTGGCGCTGAATCCCGGCAACGACATGGCGCGGCGCGCGATTGCACGCCTTCAGTCCCGCGGCGCGCGCTGAGAGGTGAGCTTGCGCATAGGCGTCAACGCGCTCTACCTGATCCCCGGGGGCGTGGGCGGCACGGAGACCTATCTGCGCAACCTGCTCGCCGCGCTGGCCGGCATCGACACACGAAACCAGTACGTCGTTTTCACCAACCGCGAGACGGGGGACGCGCTGACGCCCGCCGGCCCTAATTTCAGAACCTCGCGGCAGCCGGTCCGCGCCGTCCTGCGGCCGGCGCGCATTCTGTGGGAACAGACCGCGCTGCCGCTGGCCGCCGCGCGGGAGCGGCTGGACGTCTTGTTGAATCCCGGCTTCACCATGCCGGCGCTCTGCCCCTGCCCGTCGGTCACGGTGTTTCACGACCTCCAGCACATCCGGCATCCGGAGTTCTTTCGCCGGCTGGACCTGCCGGCATGGCGCCTGCTGCTGCGGCTGGCGGCGCGCCGTTCACGGCTGCTGGTCGCGGATTCCGAGGCCACCCAGGCGGACCTTCAGCGGTTCTACGGCGTCCCCGCCGCCAAGATCCGTTGCGTGCCGCTGGGGGTCAGCGAGCGATTCTTCGAGATAGGGCGCCAGCGCGCGGGCGTGGCGCCCGAGCGGTACCTGCTGGCTGTCTCCACTCTGCATCCGCACAAAAACCTCGACCGGCTGGTCCGGGCCTTCGCGCGGTTCCGTGAGCAAAACCAGGAGTTCCGGCTGGTGATCGCGGGGATGCGCGGTTTTTTCGCCTCGGAACTGGAGGCGTTAATCCTCGAACTGGGCCTGGGAACCTGCGTGGAATTGACCGGGTGGGTTTCACAGGAGCGGCTGGAGGACTTGTACCTTAGGGCGTGGGGCTACATCAACCCGACCCTGTTCGAGGGTTTCGGACTGCCGGTGCTGGAGGCGCTGGCAGCCGGAGTGCCGGCGGCATGCTCCGCGATTGAACCGGTGCGGAGCATTGCGGGCGACGCGGCGCTGCTCTTCGATCCAGCGAGCGAGGAGGCAATTTCCGGCGCCATGTCCCGCATCACTGGCGACCCCGCCCTGCGCACCCGCCTGGCTGCCGCCGGACCCCTGCGAGCCGCCCTGTTCACCTGGCGCAAGACCGCCGAGGGAACGCTCCAAGCGCTGGAGGAGTCGGCCCGCCCACGGCTTCGGGAGCCGGAGCCGGAGTCCCCGTCCCCGCGGTGAGCGCCCCTCGCCGAACGCAGGTGAATCGCCACGGAGCAGCCGGCCGTAGCGCGCCATGCTGCGCCCGGTGAGAGCCGGAGCCGGAATCTGCGAAGATAAGAGTCCGGAGGGATATGCCTGGCGACGCAGCGCAGAGGGTGTGGGCCGACCTTGAGCGCATCCGTGCGGAAGCCCCGCTGGTCCACAACATCACGAACTACGTGGTGATGAACACGACGGCCAACGCCCTGCTGGCGATTGGCGCGTCTCCGGTCATGGCCCACGCCGTGGAGGAGGTGGAGGAGATGGCCGGCATCGCCCGGTCCCTGGTCCTCAACATCGGCACCCTCAGTCCCGTCTGGGTCGAGGCCATGATCAAGGCCGGCCGCCGGGCGAGAGCCAGGGGCATTCCGGTGATCCTCGATCCTGTCGGCGCGGGCGCCACCCACTACCGCACCTCGACCGTTCACCGCCTGCTTCAGGAGGCGGCGCCTTCGGTCATCCGCGGCAACGCATCCGAGATCCGGGCGGTGCTGTACGCGGAGGACGCCACCAAGGGCGTGGACAGCACGCACACGGCCGAGGAGGCTCTCGACGCCGCGCGCATCCTGTCCGGGCACAGCCATGCCGTGGTTTCAGTCAGCGGCCCGGCGGACCTGATCGTCTCCGGGCGGTCCGTGATCCGCGTGGCCAACGGGCACCCCATGATGCCGCGCGTGACCGGCCTCGGATGCACGGCTGCGGCGCTCATCGGCGCGTTCGCCGCGGTGAACGAGTCGCCCTGGAGAGCGGCCGCGCATGCCATGGCCGTTCTGGGCATCGCCGGCGAGATGGCCGCGGAACGATCGCCGGGACCGGGCAGCCTCCAGATGCACTTGCTGGATGCGCTCTATACTCTGGCGGAGCCGGACATCCGCGACCGGCTGAAAATGGTGGAGGAGTGAGCCGCGCCGCTGACTGGAGCCTGTACCTGGTCACGGACCGCCGCCTCACAGGAGGCCGCCCGCTGGAGGAGATTGTGCTGGCGGCCGCCCGCGGAGGCGTCACCGCCGTGCAGTTGCGCGAGAAGGACGCCCCGGCCAGGCAGTTTGTAGAACTGGCGCGCCGGCTCAAAGCCGTGCTGACGCCACTGGATGTCCCGCTGATCATTAACGACCGGCTGGACGTCGCCCTGGCCGCAGGGGCTGACGGCGTGCATATCGGCCAGTCGGACCTGGCCATCGCCGACGTGCGCCGCATAGCCGGGCCGGACCTGCTGGTGGGCCTGACCGTCGAGTCGATGGATCAGGCCATGGAGGCGGAAGACCTCGACCCGGACTACCTGGGGGTGAGTCCCATCTTCGCCACGCCCACCAAGACCGACACGGGGGCTCCCTGGGGTATCCAAGGACTCGCGGCGCTGCGCGCCCGCTCCCGCCACGTCCTGGTGGCGATCGGCGGACTCAGCCATTCCAACGCAGGCCAGGTCATGCGGGCGGGCGCGGATGGAATCGCCGTAGTCTCGGCCATCTGCTCGGCCCCCGACCCCGAAGCCGCGGCGCGGGAACTGAAACGCAGCCTTTCCCGTAAGGGATAAGCCCATCATCGAGGGGGAGGGGCAGGGCCCCCGGCCACACCCGGTCTGCCGAGAGAGGGCGGGTTCCGAATCCTCTCGCAACCCTCCGCTATTGGGCTGCCTGCCGCGAGGCCGCGTTAACGCGCCAGCCGGATCACGATGTGGGTGGCGATAGTGTCGAAAGCCGATTGCAACTGCGTGGCGTCCGGGGCATTCACGTAAATGCCTCGCGGCTGATTCTTCTGCTGGTTGTAGAACGTCGGCCCGGCGCCGGGCGCGGACGCCAGCGCGGAGTCGTTGGCGAGTTTCATCAGTAGTTGTTCGTCCGGAACATCGCTCCCGGTCGGGTCGGTGTTCAGGCCGAGGGTGTAGATCATGGGCTTCAACGTCGGGTGCGTGCGGATCACCGTGGCCTGGTTGTCCAAGGCGTTGGCCGACGCCTTGGTGATTTCCCGCGGCAGGTCCACACGAGTCAGGTTGGCCGCGGACCCAAAGAACGACACATAGGGATTGCTGTAGGTGCTGTACGTGCCCGCCAAAGCGTTGCCGTAGTAGTCGGTCGCAGGCATGCGTGAGACGTTGTTGCGGGCTAATTTCAGGTCGCTACGGAAAGTGCAGTTATTCGTACCCTCAGTGGAGTACGTGGCGCCGCCTGTTACACCCGTGAGCGTGCGCTCCATAAGTCCGGCGGTGGTGCCGGTCGGCGCGTTGTCGGCCCACTGGGCGAGCACCCCGATCATGCGGGGCGGGGACGTCGCGGGGGAACTGCAACTTCCGAGCTTGTAGGGATAGAAGTCTCCCGTTACCCCGTTGGGGATGCCGTCCGTCATGAAGACGACCACGTTGGCGCGCGTGCTGCTGTTCACTCTGATAAGTTCGTCATACGCGGCGTGCAACGCCTCCGCCGAACCGGTATTGGAGTCACACGTTATAGAACTGATAATCGAACTGACTGTCTGTCCGGACTTATCCGGCGTCGTGAAATCAGTCCGGGCCTGGTAGGTGAATTGCCCGGAATGATACACCACCAGCCCCAGCATGTCGCGTCCCGGCGCGAAGTGGCGGGTGAATTCGATGGCGTCGTCGCGCATGATGGCGCAGGCCGTCCTCCCGGTGGGCGGCACCAGCCGGTTCATGGATGAGGAGCGGTCCAGCACTAGAATCACCAGGGCGTCCCGCCGCCCGGCCTGGGTGGAGACCGACACCTTCGAGTTGTCGTTGCCGAAGACCCCCAGGAAAAAGATCGGCGCGTCTACCGAGGCGGTGACGGAGATGGTGCGGTAGTTGGGCGTCGTCGTGTCGTCGACGACCGGCGTGGGGAAGTTGAGGTTGGTGGTGCCCCAGTACCCGTCCGGCCAGTTGGCATGGAAGAACTTCGTGGCGGCGTCGCGCGCACTGGTGCGCTGCGCGGCTGCGTTGGCGCCGCGGCTCAGGGCCCGCGCGCCGGCGAGCACGGCCGCATCCGAAGCCGCCATCAGCTTCGTCCGTATGAGGTAGAGCATGGTCAGGTCAATGGCCAGGCCTACCAGCGGAATGATGGTGAAAAGCGCCAACGTCGTAGTAATGATGGCGATGCCCCGGCTACGCGGCCGTCGCCTGTTGACGGTTGTCTTCATGGGAACACGCACCTCCCCCTCTAAAACACTACTCGCCACGACACCCCCGGGTGCTCCAATACCCCCGGCAGGGCAAGGTCCGGGAAATTGAATCTGCTTTCGACCAGGTATGCCAGTTCCGATTCGGCAAGGTCAATCACGGAAGAGAAAGCATTCGCGCGGGCTGAGACCTGGTTGGCGTAGTCGGTGACGGCTCCGGACTGCGCATTCACCAGGCTCGCCTCGGGCGATCCGTAGGCGCTGGCGAGCAACGTATTGTTGCCCACCACCACCCGGCGCGTGAGCACGATGTGCCCGGCGTTGGAACAGTTGCACGTGGACGCCATGCGGGTCAGAATCGAAAACACCAGGACGCCATTGCCCGCGGCGCTGCCCGTGGCGCCGCCCACCGTCTGCGCCATTCCAAGGCCCTGCGCGAGTTTCGGCAGATCCGGTCGCGACGTCGACCCGACGAGCAGTTCCTGGTTGGCCGCCTCCGAAAAATCCACGCCCCGCACGAACATGCGTCCAACGTCGCGGGTGAGTTGCGCCGCGTGCAGAGAGCGCGACAGCGTGAACCCGATACTGAGAAGCCCCAGGATCAGCGGCACCAGCAGGAACGCGCCCACCAGGACGAACTCGACGTACGCGCCGCCTCTTTGATTGACGTTCCGCCTACGCATACTCCACCTCCCCCTACGGACAAACCATCGGCACTGGATTCTCAGTGATCGGACATCCGCCGATCGGGCACCGCTCCACAATGTCGGACGAACTAACGGTGATCCGGAACGGATCCGCGGTCCGCAGCACCGCGCCGAGCGGAGTATAGCTGAAGTCATTCACCGAGACCACGAGTACGTCGCCCTGCGTGCCCGAAGTGGCCGCGCCCGTGTCGGGGGTGAAGTAGTTCACCGCAATCTTACAGGCGCCCTGAGAGCCGTTCAGAAACCCCAACGCTTCGGCCTGCACGGCCGCGCGAATCGAGTCGTTCAGGTAGGTATGCCCGCCGAACTGGCTGCCTGTGGCCCCGATCCTGACCCCATTCCGGACGGCTTGCTGAAGGGTGGACCGGATAAAGAGCAGCATGGAGAGGTCCATAACCAGGAAAATCAGTCCGAAAAGCAGGACCACGGTCACGCCGGCCTCGATGGCGGTCTGGCCTCGCTCGCTGCTCCTTCCGCGACGCCATGCCTGTCTTGTCATATCGCCCTCGCGGTGTCCTTCGACTCCAGGACAGCTCGCTGGTAAGACGATTCGGTTGGTGGATTTATTTACGCGCCGCCGGATCTGCAACGCGTTTAGTACTGGGGAGTCTCCTAGTGCGGAAGAACCATAACCTAAGTTAGCATTCCCTATTCGACACGGGAATGATAAGTTATTCTCAGCAACCACAGTGATTGGCGTACCACATGGCACCGCCGGGAGCGAGGCGTCCGTGTCCCCGCACGGCGTGGACGTGGAAACGGAGCAGGCCGTCGTGAATCTGTACCGAAGCCAGTTTGAAGGCTTGTTCCGCTTCGCCATGACCATCACCCGGGACCGGGCGCTGGCCGAAGACGCGATCCAGGATACGTTTCTGCGTTATTTCATCGCGCTCCGCGAGGACCACCTGATTCGCAACCCGCCCGCCTGGCTTTACCGCGTGTTGCGGAACCGGTTGCTGGATGACCGGCGGAGGAGCAGTCCGGAGGCTTTCGGCGGGGACGCCCCGCAGCTCGCCTCCAACGGTGACAGTTGCCCCGAGGCTGCCTTCCGGCACGAAGAAACGTCGGCGGATTTACGGGCCTCGCTGACGGGCCGCGAGCTGGAGTGCCTTCAGCTTCGCGTGGAAGGACTGAGTTACCGGGAAATCGCCTCCACGCTCGGGATTCGTCCGGGCACGGTGGGCGCTCTGCTGGCTAGAGCTTTGAATAAGAGCCGCCAGGTTCTGGAACCGAACGGGAGTTAGCGGGCATGTACATATGGAAATGGCTGGCGCGCCGCGTCAGCCGCGTGTTGGGCCATCCCAGCTCTACCCGGCTGCTCGACTGGGTGGCCGGAGAACTCGACGGAAGGCTCCAGGCGGCGACCAGCGGCCACGTCTTCACCTGCACGAAGTGCCAGCGGGAGACGGAACGCATAAGGGCGCTGCTCGCGCGGTCCTCAGCCGCACTGGACTACGCCGCCGCACCGCCCTCCGCCGAGCACGCCGTTGAGAGGCTGCCGGAGTTGCTTCGCAACCAGGCGCTGATACGGGCCACGCAGGAGCGCTACCGCCAGGAGCGCGCGCTGCGGCTGGCCGCCGTGTTGCGCCCCTACCTCGGGCAGTATCCCCTGTCGTTGTTGGAACGTTCGGAAAGCGGAGAATACGTCCCGCGGGCATGCCGCCTCGCCGGGCTTTTTCTTGGCAGCCAGGCGGCCGCCGCGCTCACCGACGTACCGGGTCTGGAGGCCGCGAGGCCGGAGGGTCACATCCCATGAGTCTCACGGCAAACACTACAGCCTGGATGGCCCTGGCTCACGATGGCGGGTCGGCTTTGACGCTCCGCTGGGTCAGCCAGGCTTCCCGCTGGCCCTGGCTTATCTTCGCCGTGGCAACCGCGGCTGCCGTCGGCGGCGGGGCGGGTTGGGCGATCCTGGGTTATCCCGCGGGCGCCGCCAGTTTCTGGTGGCGGGTCGGGGCTGTGTCGCTTACCATGCTGGCCTTCGGCGAATACATCCTCTGCCTGGCTTGCTGGCGGTTCTTCGAGCAGGGCGCGCCGCTCAGGAGGGGATGGCTGTTCCTTACCCTCGCCGCCGGGGTGCGGGCCGCGGGGGTGACCGTGGCGGCGCTCACGGGTGGTTTCGGCATTGACAGCGGGTCGATGGCCAGCGGCAGAACCGTGCATGCGGCTGCCACCTGGGGCCTGGGACTGGCGATCGCCAACCCGCTGACGACCGGCTTGTCGCTGGCCGGTCTGTGCTACGTTCTCAAGACCTGCCGGGAGGGGGGCTTGCTGCGCAAGCCGTCCCCCGGAGAGGTGGGCTTCCTGGTTCCCCTGGTGCTCTTCCTGGGCGCGAGGTCCTTCACCGCACTGCGGTCCGCGGCGGGCGTGCCGGGCGCCGCCGGCTTGCTGAGCGGCGCCAGCGCCCTGGCCGGTCCGCTGCTGGGGCTGTTTCTGGCGGCGGCGGTATTGCTGTGCCGGCCGGTTCAGCAGATGGGCGAGGGCCTGATCGCGCGCTGCTGGGGAGCGAGCATCGCCGCGGCCTTCCTGACGGTGGCCGGCGTGCTGGGCAACTGGGCCACCAGCGCGGGCTATCTGCCCTGGCAGTACGGCATCTTCAACTCGCTGGCCTGGCTGCTGGCGGCGACGGCCTTCACGCTCGCGCCGGCTCACCAGGTGGAGGCCGTGGTGCGCGCCCGGCATCCCTGGCTTCGAAGCTCCTAGCCTGAGCCTCGCTCCATCCCGCGGCGATCACGCTGCGCCGGGTTCTCCCGGACCACGCGTGGACGTCCGTTCCGCGCCGTTCACTCGAGCACAACCGCGTCGTACGCTCCGAGTTGCGGCAGAGAGAAGCCCGTGTATCCGCCGGCGCTTCTCACCGGAAGACTCATGTCCAACCGGGCGGAACGGGCGCGCCGGAACGCGCCGGCGACCTCGATCCTTATGTCGCGCATCCCGACGGGCGGGAAGAAGCCTGTGCTGAAGTGCCCCGACACGTTGACGAGATGCACGATCGTCCGGTTCCGTTTGGGCTGACGCATCAGGGTGATCTCCACCAGCGGGTGGGCGCTGGTCCTCAATTGCCGCCCTTCCGGCAGCAGGTGATCGATCAGGTCCGCTACCAGTCTCGCGTGTCCTTCGGAACTGTGTTGATAGTACAGGTCTCCGACGTTCCAGGGAAGATAAGCCACCTTGCCGCGGCCGTAATCGCAGAGCACAAGCCCCGGCTTATCCGTATCGGCCTGGTCCAGGTGAACCTTCTCGGGCGGACCGAACATGGAAGGCGGAACCAGCGTCAGCAGCGGCTTGCCGGTTGGTTCCAATTCCAGATATTCGCCCGCCAGGAAGACCAGTTGCGTATCCTTGAGCGACGGAAAGATCGCATGGTCCCGGATGCGGAAATAGGCCGATTGGGTGTCCGTCCAGCGGCGCACGATGTTGCCCAAGGCCAGTCCCGGGTCGCCGGAGCCGGCCAGCAGCAGGCGCCCGCCCTGGCGGACGTACGCGTCTAGCTCCGGAGGAGCGCCTTTCGGGGCGATCACCAGGTCCCACGGCCGGTCCCTGAGCCGCGCCATGTTGGCCGACACTGCGAAGGGGATGTGCTGTTCGCTCAGGATACGGAAGAAGCCGCGGTAGTCGTTGCCGCGCCGTCCCTGTGCGGGGAGGAGCAGGACGCGAGCAGCGCTTTCTTGGCCGGCGTAGAGATCCGCGTGCTCGGCGTGCCACCGGAACACAGGACGGGCCGCGTTGATACCGGTCATATCCTCCTGGTCGAGCGTCCCGAGGGCGACGAAGGTGGGGCCACCGCCGTGGGCCATGTTCTGCCAGGCGCGCAACTGAATCTCGGCCGGCGGCACCGTCACGAACCGGTTCGAGATCGCCACAAAGCCGATCGACAGATCCACGGCCATCTTACCGGGCTGCGAGTTCCGCCCGCGGTTGACGTTGTCGCTGGAGGCATAGGGCCAAGGCATCGTCCGGTCCAGGCTGGTGTTCGACTCCGACATGATGCCGTCCACGTGCTCCTGGAGGTAGGTGAAGAAGCCGGCGCGCGGACGCCGGGAGTGGATCAGATCGGCAATGCTCCTGGCGACTTCGAACGCTGAGTCCTCCAGGAAGCGGCGGTAATCCGCATCCGGGACGGAGGGCAGCGGACGGCCGAAACGTTCCTGGAACCGCCGTTTGCAACTGTCGCAGTGGCAATGCCCGGTCGGGTTGCCGCTGTAATCGCTCGACGGATTGCCGAACATGTTGAAGAAGAGGCCGTCGACGTCGTAGCGGTCCAGGGCCTCGGCGAGTATCTTCATTGCCTGGCCCCGGTAGTAGCCGCCGTTGATGCAGGTCGAATAGAGGCCGTTGTACATTACCGGCTCGCCGTTCCCGCGCACGAAGAACCACTCCGGATGCGCGTCGTAGACCGGTTTCTGCGTCTTACTGAGATCGAACCGCCCGATTACGCGTATCCCCCGCGCATGCGCCGCCTTCAGCACCTCTCCGAACGTATCCCGCCCCGGCGGGAGATACCGGCTCGGATAATGGAAGTCGACTTGGGTCGGATGGTGAGCCACGATGCCGCCCATGCCGAACAGCAGCACGTTGGCGGGGAAGTCGGCCACCTGCTGTACGAGTTTCTGAGGATCGAGCGCGGTGTCGGTTTCCCGGAGGTTCGTCTGGAGAAGGCGGAACGGCTCCTCCATCCACCAGCCGGCAGTCTGCGCGGCCGTGGACTGCGCCGCCGCCCCGGCAGGAGACCCCGCCGGCTTTCCGGCGGAAAGGAGCATGGCCAACCCGGCCGCCAGCGCCGCAACATGACTGCCTCGCACTACCATAGGGTTCCTCCCAAGCGAGTATACTGCACGAACATCGACAATCCGGAGCGGGAGGCGCTCATGCTTGCCGGATGCGCCGCGCGAGAACCACGGGATCCCGAAAGCAGCCCTGCATCAGCCACCTGAGCCCAGCCGGAAAGCACAAAGGGGGCGGGCCCCCATAGGGAAGGAGTGTGATAGAGCTTCGATTTGCCGCCGGCCGGCGGTTCAGAAGGCCGCGGCGACCGCCTGCGAGGCCCCGATTGGGTTGGACAGCGTTACCGAAACCGACGTGATGGCGCTGACGTTTCCCTGCACCGTGAACGGTTGTGTGTACTGAAAAGCGCTGCCATACACGGCGGAAGGCGCGCCGGTGTACCAGGCCGTAAAGGCCGCATCCAGGTCCACCGTCACGAAGAGCGTGCGCGCGCTTCCCGTTTCCGTCGCCGTAAACTCGAAGGCCGCTTCGGTGACCGCGCGCGGCGTGGAGTACCCGGACACCAGCACGTTGAGGCCGCCGCTGGTTTTCACCATTTGCACCCCGGTGATTTGCGGCACGGCCCGCGCGACCGTGAAAATACGGAACGGCGCGAACACCGGCGTCAGGTTCTGCCCGTCCGCCCAGTACTGTAGCTTGAGCATGATCTTGCCCGCCACCGTGCCCGTCTGAAGCGCGGGAGCGGCGGCCCAGGCGGCGCGGGTCTGGCCCGCAGGAACCGTGAAATTCAGAATTCGCCCGCCGCTTGAGAACTGGATGGACGGATCATCGGACGGGTTGACGGCATCCGGCTCGAACGTCAGAGTAACCGTACCCGTGATGTCGCGCGGGTAGGAAGAGCTGAGCAGAACGTCGAAAGATGGCTGCTGGGCGGGATCAATGGTGTCCTTCAATCCGGAGACGGACACCACCGGCGTCGGCGGCAGGATCACCAGCAATATGAAACTCCCGGCCGCTGATTTGCCCGAACTGTCGGTGACGGTCACGGTGAAGAAGAAGGCCCCGGTCCCGTCAGGCTTGCCGTTCAACAACCCTTCCGGACTCAAAACCAGGCCAGGAGGAAGAGTGCCCGAAGTCACCCTCCACGCATAGGGCTCGACGCCGCCGGAGGCGGAGAACTGTTGTGAGTAGGATTCCGCCACCGTCGCCCAGGGGAGTACCGAACCGGTTCCGATTACGGGAGCCGATGGAGGCGCCTGAGCCAGGACCAGGCTGGCGGACAACAGAAGAACACTGGCCGTCAAGGCTGGCAGTCTCATCTGAGACCTCCGTCCGGCCGTTGAATCGGGGTTCTGCCACTGCCGCGCACTCCGGCCCGTCTGTCCGGCACGAATACGACGCCGGGCGCGGAACCGGCGGTACGCAGGATCCAGAGCGGCCCGCGTCCCGGCTCGTTCAACCGGAAGACGGAGCCGCTTTCCATTCGTTCGAGGGCCGTCGGCGCAAAGGGACAATCGATCCTGAGCGCCTCGCCGCCATCGAGCGCCAACCCCACGACGCCTCCCGGCTGCCTGTTTGCCACAAACACCCGGCGGTTGCCCGGCTCTGCCGAGATTGCCGCCGGGCTGGACACGCCTTCCTCTGCGCCGCCTAGCCGGGCGACGATGGGCGCGCTCTTGAGATGACGCACGAGAAACACGTCTCCAGTGAGGCTGTCGGCGATGGCGGCATCCTCGCTTTGAATAAGAAATGCAACACGCGGCGCGGCAGCCAGACCGAGAACGAAGCTCTGCCCGGCATCGGCGGTGGCCAGCCAAACCTGGGACGGCTGCCTCGCGGCCGCATAGAGCACGGCCGTGGCGTCGTCGCTGACGGCGAGCGCATCCAGACCGGCCTGCACAGCGGGAAGATCGGCGCTCCAGGCGGCGGCCGGCGTGCTCGGGAGCCCGGTGAGCACCTCCACCCTCGCCGGGTTTCCGTAGTACAGTACGGCCGCGCTTCCCGAAGGGCTCAATGCCATCCGTTCCGGGCCGGCCGGCGTCTCCAGGAAAGAGATCTCGGGAGCAGCGCTGAGATCCCGCACTATCGCGAGCCGGCGCCCGCGCGCCAGTGTCGCCAGAGCGTAGTCGCCTTCCGGCGCTATCGCCACCTGGTCGAAAGAGGCACGGGAGAGGACCGCCGGCCCCAGAGTTGCAGCGCCGGGGATGCCCAGAACCGGCCGAAGCCCCCAGGTTCGGTCGTGAACAAACCCGATCAACGGACCACGGAGATAGTCGCCGCCCGGTCCCTCCTGGGCGCGGAGTCCGCTCCAACACACCACAGCCAGCAGGGTCAGGCCGGCTGGAAACCAGAGTCGTCTAGCGGGATTCGTGCGTCTTTCCATGGCTGCTATCTGGGCCCCCCCACCGAGGGCGTACCCGCGGTAACCGTCAAGGTCGGGCCGTTCGCCTCGCCGCTGCGCGAGGCAACCACCGCACCGGCGGCCGCCGCTCCTCCGGCCACGCCCAGAAGAACAAGCAGCCTGCGCGTCCCGCTCTTCCGTTTGGCCGCAGGCAGCTCCGCGTTGGCTTGGGCAATAGAAGCCCTGGCGACGACGCCTCGCAGAGACGCCTGAACCTGCATTTCGAACTTGCCCAGGATGTCGTTGGCGCGAAAGCCCTTGACGGCGGCTCTGCCGGCGCTGTCGGTCCGGACCAGCAGCGTCCGCTTCCCGCCGCCGAACGTGCCGCCCGGACCGCTGTCGGGAAGCATGAAAAGAACAGTCGCCCCGGATACAGGCCGGCGTTTCTGGTCTTCCACCCGGACAACAGGTCCGCTCGAAGCACGGCGCTGGGCGGTGTAGACGGCGCCCTCACCCTCGACGACGACCACGTGTAGTTGAGTCGGAGCCGGGGCCCCGGATTGAGCCGCCAGCGGCCGTGCCGGCGTTAGGGCAAGCAGCATGGTCAGCGTGACGGACGCAGAGGCGCGGACGGCGGCGCCTGGGGAATTGTGAGGCATATTCGCTTCTCTGCCTCTTTCCCGGCGGAGCTTGCCGCCAGGCAAGCCCACCATGGGAAGTTGCAGAGCCTTTTCCATTTTGCCATCTTCACCGGCCCCAATGTCGGGACTCATGCGCGCCCGCCGGACCCGGTTTCGCCCGGAAAACCGCTCTCGTGACTCACCGTGCCAGGCGGCGGCTGCCGGGCGCGCCTTTTCGCATCCGAATGTCCGATGCCGGGGGTTGCGGGACAATAGGAAGGTCCACGTGCTTCCTGTCATTCCAGGCGCCGGCGGAGCCGGGCCGTCTCCCCACGGACCCGCGCCCCGTATCGCATCGCTCCTTATCAAGCCGGCCTCAGCCGTGTGCAACCTGGACTGCGACTATTGTTTCTACCTGGACCGGGATGCCGACCCGTACCTGCATCTGCCCGGTCGGGTCATGACCGCCGAAACCCTGGAGCGGCTTGTAGACGGGTACCTGTTCTATTCCCATCCGCTGTCCGTCTTCAGTTTTCAGGGAGGCGAGCCGACGCTGGCGGGCCTGAATTTCTTCGAGAAGCTGGTTCAATTCGAGGAGCGTTACGGGCGGCCCGGCCAGAGCGTCAGCAACAGCATCCAGACCAATGGGTTGCTGCTCAATGAATCCTGGTGCGATCTACTCCGCGAGTACCACTTCTTGGTCGGCCTCTCCCTCGACGGGCCGGAGGACGTGCATGACCGCTACCGGCGCAACAAGGCACGTCACGGGAGTTGGGCGCGGGTGATGCAGACCGCCGAATTGCTGCGCCGGAAACGCGTCGAATTCAACATCCTCTGCGTCGTCAGCGCGGCCAACGCCGGCAGAGCCCGCGAGACCTATCGTTTCTTCCGTAAGCTGGGCATCGAGCATCTTCAGTTCATTCCGCTCGCCGAATTCCAGCCCGACGGCGCCCCCATGCCCTACACCATCTCCGGGGAGGAGTACGGACAATTCCTGTGCGAGATCTTCGACCTCTGGTGGCCTGAGCGGCGGCGGGTTCGAGTGCGGTTCTTCGACAACCTCGCCGAAGCCCTCGCCGGCCAGAAGCCCGGAAGCTGCGCGCTGCACGAGACCTGCGATAGTTACGCCGTGGTGGAGTACAACGGCGACGTGTATCCCTGCGATTTCTTCGTGGAATCCGGATGGCGGCTCGGAAACATCGAGGTGGACAGTTGGTCCGAACTCGCGCGGCGGCGCAAGCGCTATGAGTTCGCTGCCAGGAAACTGGACCCGCATCCCGCCTGCGCCGCCTGCGAATACCTCCACATCTGCCACAGAGGGTGCCCCAAGAACCGGCACGGGCGGCATGGCCGGTTTGAGGACCTCGACTGGTTCTGCGCCGGATATAAGGCGGCGTTCGCCAAGTCGATTGGGCCGCTCGAGCGCGACGTCAAGAAGCTCTTGGGCGCTCGGCGCTGACGTGTCCGGCGAGTTCTCCCGTCCTGCCGCCTGGTTCCTCTGAGGCCCACCCGTTCTCCGGCGGGAAACCGGCCCGGCAGCAGGCCGCGGAACCGGGCCGCTCTCCCCGGTGTCTACATAGGCGGCTGAGGTCAGCGGGAATCGGGCGGCGCCCGGGGTTGACCGGCAGAAACCCGGCAGCCCGCCGTAGTCAAGGCGCGCCCCCCGGTTTCCGCGGCGGCCGGAAGGAGGCGTGTCATGTTCGAGTTTGCGTTGGCGCAGCCGCACGGCCACACGGCGCGGCCCTACACCTTCATGGTCTCTTTCGCCGGACAGCTTGGATTACTCGGACTCAGCATCCTGCTCCCCGTGGTCTTCGTGGATACGATCCCGGCGGGAGAGTGGCTGGTGCGGCACTTCCCTCTTCTGCCGCCCCCGCCTCGCCTGGAAGCCCAGGCCGGCGCACCGCTGGAAACCAGCACTCCTCCGCCCGCCAGGCGCAGAGCCGGCGCCGCCGCCAGACTCTATGAGCCGGTGAAGTACCCTCCCAAGCCGGCGATCCTCGTGGACCCCGACGAGGCTCCGGGCAGCGGCGCCGGCGATGCCGGCAGAGGCGGCGTGCCTTTCGGGCTGGGCGATCCCCGCAGCGCTTTGGCTCCGTTGATCGCCGAAACGCTCTTCACGCCTCTTCCCCTCCCTGCTCCGCCGGTGGTGAAGGCTCCTCCCGCGCCGGCCGTACAGGCGCCGCGGCAGTTCAGGATCGGCGGGAACGTGAAACCGCCCGCGCCGCTCTACACGCCGCGTCCCGAGTATCCTCTGCTGGCACGGCAGGCGCGCATACAGGGCGTTGTGCGCCTGGAGGCCGTCATCGGGGCCGATGGCGCCATCCGCGGCGTGCGGCTGGTGGACGGGCCGGCCCTGCTCGTGCAGGCGGCCATAGCGGCGGTCCGCACCTGGCGCTACACCGCGCCGGCGTTGAACGGCGAGCCGATCGAAATCCTCATGAACGTGGAGGTGAAGTTCACCCTGGGCGGGTGATGAAGGCGCAGCGAAGCGCGCGCCACAGCGAACAGTTACACTGGACTTGGTGTCCAGGAAGCTGACCGCCCACGTGAAGGCTGCGGGTTGAGCGTCCAAGCTGAGTCCAAAGGTTTTGGACCAGGTGCTGTCCCGCCTCCCGCGCGCGGTGAACGAGAACGTGCTGGTCGGGTTTGACACGGCCGATGACGCCGGCGTGTACAAGCTCACGCCGGAGTGCGCCCTGGTGCAGACGGTCGACTTCTTTACGCCGATTGTGGACGACCCGCACACCTTCGGCGCCATCGCCGCCGCCAACGCGCTGAGCGACGTGTACGCGATGGGAGCGAAACCGCTCACGGCGCTCTCCATCGTGGCTTACCCCGCCCAACAGGACATCGAGGACCTTGACGCGATCCTCCTGGGCGGAGCCGCGAAGATGAGCGAGGCGGAGTGCGTGATTCTGGGCGGGCACAGCGTCTCCGACGACGAGATCAAGTTCGGATACTCGGTGACGGGCTTGGTTCATCCTGATCGCGTCAAGACCAACGCCGGAGCCAGGGCGGGCGACGTTTTGCTGTCCACCAAGCGGCTCGGCACCGGGGTAATCTCCACGGCTCTCAAGCAAGGCATCGCGCGCGAGGAGGACGTCCGGGCCTCGGTCGCTTCCATGCTGGCGCTCAACCGCGCGGCGGCGGAGTCGATGGCCGAGGTGGATACCCACGGCTGCACGGACATCACCGGATTCGGATTGATCGGGCATGCCCGCGAGATGGCGCAGGCCAGCGGTGTGACGCTGGAAATCGACACGTCGCGCGTGCGGTTTCTGCCGGGAGCCCTGGAGTACGCCCGGCGCAAAGCGGTGGCCGGCGGGCTGATCCACAACCGGGATTACTTCAAGTGCGACGTGGAGCGCGCGGCCCCCGTTCCTCAGGCCGTGGAAACCCTGCTCTACGACCCGCAGACCTCGGGCGGCCTGCTGCTCTCGATGCCGCCGGCCGGCGCCGATTGGTTCGAGCGCGTCTGCGACGACGCGCACCGTATCGGCCGCGTGATGGAGCGCGGGCGGAAGGCCCTTCGTCTCATATGAACCCTCTGATTATTGCCCTGGATGTTGAGTCGGCCGCGGAAGCGCGCCGGCTGGTGAACCGGCTCGGCGACAGCGTGTCCTTCTACAAAGTCGGCATGGAGCTGTATGCCGCCGCCGGCATGGAGTTCGTGCGCGAGTTGGTGTCCGCGGGCAAGCAGGTGTTTCTGGACATGAAGTTCTACGACATCGGCGAGACGGTGAAGCGCGCCACGGCGCAGGTGGCCAACTCCGGCGTGCGCTTCCTCACGGTGCACGGCAGCGGCGCCGTCATGCGGGCCGCGGTGGAAGGCCGCGGCGAGACGCCGCTTCGCCTTCTGGCCGTCACCGTGCTGACCAGCTTCGACGCGTCCGACCTCGAGGATCTGGGTTACCCGTGCACCGTCAGGGACCTGGTCGCGCTGCGCGTGCGTAAGGCCGTCGAGGCCGGCGTGGACGGCCTGGTGTGCTCGCCGCTGGAGGTGGCTGAAGTCCGCCGCATTGCAGGCCCGGAAGCCCTTCTGGTGACGCCGGGAGTCCGCTCCGCCGGCGCCGGCCAGGGCGACCAGAAGCGAGTGGCGACCCCCTCCGAGGCGATGCGCGGCGGCGCGAACTACCTGGTGATCGGACGCCAGGTGACCCGCGCGGAGGACCCGCGGGCGGAAGTTCGCAAGATCTGCGATGAGATCGGGCCGCATGTCACAATGAATTTGTGACCGGTCACGAAATCCGCCAGGAGTTTCTCGACTTCTTCGCCGCGCGCGGCCACCGGGTAGTGCCCAGTTCGCCATTGGTCCCGGCCAACGACCCCACGCTGCTGTTCGCCAACGCCGGGATGAACCAGTTCAAGGACGTCTTCCTGGGCGCGGAAAAGCGCGACTACTCGCGCGCCGCCACCTCCCAGAAGTGCGTCCGGGCGGGCGGCAAGCACAACGATCTGGAGAACGTGGGCTACACCCGCCGGCACCACACCTTTTTCGAGATGTTGGGCAACTTCTCCTTCGGCGATTATTTCAAAGCCGATGCCATCTCCCTTGCCTGGGACCTGATCACCAAGGACTACGGCATCCCCAAGGACCGCCTCTACTTCACCGTCTTCCGGGAAGATGACGAGGCGGAACTGCTCTGGCGGAGGATAACCGGCGTTTCCGAGAGCCGGATCTTCCGTCTCGGCGAGAAGGACAATTTCTGGCAGATGGGCGAGACCGGCCCTTGCGGCCCCTGCTCGGAGATTCACTACGATCTGGGGCCGGACGCCCCCGAACCCGGCCATGAGGGGGAGGCGTTCCCCAGCGACTGCGGCGGGCGCTTCGTGGAGATCTGGAACCTGGTCTTCATGCAGTTCAACCGGGACACCAGCGGAACGCTCACTCCGCTGCCGCGGCCGTCTATCGACACCGGCATGGGATTGGAGCGCATCGCGGCCGTGATGCAGGGCAAGCTATCCAACTTCGAGTGCGATCTGCTCGCTCCGCTCATCGTCCGCGCCGCCGAACTGTTCGGTGTTGCTCCGGGCGAGGACGCGCGCGTGGATACCAGCCTGCGCATAGCCGCGGACCATGCCCGCGCCACGGCTTTTCTGATCCACGAGGGCGTCCTGCCTTCCAACGAAGGCCGCGGCTACGTGCTGCGCAAGATCATGCGGAGGGCCATGCGCAACGCGCGGCTGGTGGGCGTCGTGGAGCCGTTCCTTTGCCGGTTGACCGGCTTCGTGGCCGAGCTGATGAAGCCGGCTTACCCCGAGCTTCTGGAGAGCGCTCCGCGCGTGGCGCGCGTCGTAAAAGACGAGGAAGACCGCTACCGGACGACCTTCCAGGTGGCGGAGCGTATCTTCCATGACGAGGCCAGCGCCGTCTCCGGCGGCGTCCTGCCCGGGCCGGTGGCGTTCAAGCTCTACGACACCTACGGCCTGGCGCTGGATGAGCAGGCCGAAATGGCCCGCGAGTATTCGATGACCGTGGACCTGGAGGGCTTCGAGCGGGAGATGGAGCGCCAGCGCGAGCGGGCGCGGGCGAGTTGGAAGGGCGCTCCGCAGGCGCAGGTCTCGCCCGTTTACCAGGACCTGGCCGACCGGCGGCGCACACGGTTCCTGGGCTATGACACGCTGGAGACCGGGCGCAGCCGCATAGCGGGGATCGTAGTGGACCAGCGTCTGGCCGACGAGATCCGCCCCGGAGAACGGGGCGAGGTCATCCTGGACGAGACGCCCTTCTACGCCGAGGCCGGCGGCCAGGTAGGCGACACCGGCAGGCTGTGGTCCGCTGAGACGGGCCGCGAGGCAGCCCGCGTCGAAGGCGCCTACCCCGCCATGGCGGGGTTGACCGCGCACAGGGTACTGGCTGTCGAGACGCTGCGGGTCGGCGACATTGTGCGGGCCGGGGTGGACTCCGAATCGCGGCACGCCACCATGCGCAACCATACGGCCACCCACCTCCTGCACGCCGCGTTGCGGCGGGTGCTGGGGGAACACGTCAAGCAGGCCGGCAGCGTGGTGGAGCCGGCGCGGCTGCGATTCGACTTCACGCACTACGCCGCCGTTGATGCGGCCGAACTGGACGAGATCGAGCGCCTGATCAACGAGCAGATTCTGCTCAACACCGAGGTCGAAACGCAGCTAATGGGACTCGACGAGGCTATCTCCGCCGGCGCCGTGGCCTTGTTCGGGGAGAAGTACGGAGATACGGTGCGGGTGCTCAGCGTGCCGGGCTTCAGCCGTGAACTCTGCGGCGGCACGCACGTCCGCCGGACGGGGGACATCGGCCTCTGCAAGATCCTGTACGAAGGCAGCATCTCGGCGGGCGTCCGCCGCATCGAAGCCATCACTGGCACAGCGGCCCTGGAGCGGTTCCGCGAGCTTTCCCGGACGCTGGCGCGCGTCGGCCAGATGGTGCGCGCGCCGGAGGCCGAGGTTGCCGGGCACATCGAGAGACTACAGGCGGCGGAGAAGGCCCTGCAACGGCAGGTGGAGCACCTCAAGAGAAAGGTCGCACAGGCGCAGCTCGGAGAACTGGAGGAGCAGGCGCGCACGCTGAAAGGGGTGAGGGTGCTCGCCGGGCGCGTGGACGGCCTCGACCGCGAGCAGATGCGGGCGCTGGCGGACTCTCTGCGTAACAAGTGGAAGACCGCGGTGGTGGTGCTCGCCTCCGCGGAGGATTCCTCCGTCCTCATCGTCTCGGCCGTCACCAAGGATGTGACCTCTAAGGTCCACGCCGGGAAGCTGGCGGGTTCGCTGGCGCAGGCGCTGGGCGGCAAAGGCGGCGGCCGCCCCGACATGGCCGAAGCGGGCGCCCGGGACGCCGCTGGGCTCGGCGCGGCGCTCGACAGGGTGTACGCGCAAGTCGAGGCGCTGCTGTGAACCGGTTGGACGCCGTGGTGGTGGGCGCTGGGCCGACGGGGCTGGCCTGCGGAATCGAACTCCAGCGCCGGGGCCTGAAGGCCGTGCTCGTGGAGAAGGGGTGCGTGGTCAATTCCCTGTATCACTACCCCACTAACATGGTTTTCTTCACCACGCCGGAACTCATGGAGATCGGCGATATCCCCATGACCAGCCTGGGGGAGAAGCCCACGCGCACCGAGGCGTTGAAGTACTACTCGCGCGTGGCGGATCTCTACAAGCTCGACATCCGCTTATACCAACGCGTGGAGGGCATCGCCGGCGAAGAAGGCGCCTTCGTCACGCACTGCCGCGACCGCTTCGGAAACACGCACCATTACCATTCGACCCGCATCATCCTGGCCACCGGCTACTATGACCGGCCGAACCTGCTGAACGTCCCCGGCGAGGAACTCGACAAGGTTCTGCATTACTACCGGGAGCCCCACCCTTATTTCAACCAGGACGTGGCGGTGATCGGCGCGAAGAACTCGGCCGCCATCGCCGCGCTGGAACTGCACTGGGCGGGCGCGCGGGTCACGCTGATCTGCCGGGAGCCGGCGCTCTCGGACCACGTCAAGTACTGGATCAAGCCGAACCTGGAGAACCGCATCGCCGGAGGCCGGATCAAGGCGTACTTCCGCTCGCAGGTGCGTGAAATCCGGCCGGAGGCGATCCTGGTGGATTCACCCGAAGGCCCGCTGCGGCTCCAGAACGATTTCGTCTTCGCCATGACCGGCTACCACCCCGACGTGGAGTTCCTGGCGGCGCACGGGATCCCGCTGGACCCGGACACGCGGCGGCCCCGAACGGACCCCGAGACCCTGGAAAGCCGGCGTAAGGGGATCTATCTGGCGGGGGTGCTGGTGGCGGGGATGCACACCAACGAGATCTTCATCGAGAACGGCCGTTTCCACGGAGCCCGAATCGCGGCAGCCATCGCCGCGAAGACCCCGTAGGCGGCATTCCAGTTCCGCGGGAACTGCCGGCTCTCATTATCATCTGAGACCGCGGGCGCCAGGGGCCGTGATGTCACCATTCAGCAAGTGTCCGAGAGAAGGACGGAAGTGCTCCTGGGGACGCGCAACAGAGGATGGCTCAAGGCCACCCGATACCACGATCTCCAGCAGTTTACCGTTTCTCCGGGAGGCCCGCGGCCGGCGGCCGGCAGGCTCAGTTGTGGTAGTGGAGGCTCTCCGTCAAGTACGGATCCCGCACCGGCGTCTCGGGTGCCTGCCGGAAGGCCCGGAGGAAGACGACCACAACAAGCGCGCCGGCCCCGGCCATGACGCCCAACTCAATCCAGGGAAAAGTGATGGCGCCGGCGGTAACTGTCGGCTGGACCATCATGTAAAGATCCAGCCAGCGGCCGGCGATCACCACGGCCGCCACTTTCGCCAGCGTGGACGGAGTCCGTTTAGTGAATTTCGGAAGCAAAGCCAGAAAGGGAATTCCCCAGTTCAGAATGACGTTCAACACGAGGAGCGGCAACCAGAATGAGCGCTGGCGCGCGATGAAGTGGACGGTCTCCTCGGTCATATTGGCATACCAGATGAGCATGTACTGGCTGAACCAGATGTACATCCAGAACGTGGCGAAGGCGAACAGGAGCTTGCCCAGGTCGTGCAGATGCTCTTCCGTCACGAAATCGCGGAGGGGACCGGTCCGGCGCATCCAGATGGCGAGCAGAATGATCACCGCCAGGCCCGAGGAAAACAGCCCCGAGAAGGTGTACACCCCGAAAATCGTGCTGTACCATTCGGGTTCGAGCGACATGATCCAGTCCACGCTGGCCATTGAGAAGGTGACCGCGAACAGCGGCAGGAAAGCCACCGACAGTTTTGTATTGCGGAACGTGTGCGCCGGATCGCCGTCCCGGTCCTGCGCCCGGGAAGTGCGGACGATGAGCCGGGTGAACAGCAGCCAGACCGCGAAATAGACAGCGGCCCGCGCCAGGAAGAACGGCCAGTTGAGCCAGGCGGCCTTGAACCCGCTGAGTTCGTGCGCGGCCGCTTCGTGAGTCCACGGGTATAGCGACGGCCGGAACAACAGCACGGCGGCCACGCCTACCGCGCCGAACGGCATCACCGCCGACATGGCTTCCGGAATCCTCCGCAGAGCCACGGCCCAGGAGGCGCCGCAGGCATAGGTCAGCGCGATAAAGAACGTACCGGACAGGCCCAGGCACACCAGCGCATAGCTGGCCATGAAAAGGCTGCCCCAGGCGCGCTCGGGCGCCAGCGCCGCGCCCGCCAGCAGGCTGAGCACTCCCACTCCCGCCAGCAGGCGCAACAGCAGCCTGGTTCTCGGCGACGGCGTAAAGTGAAGTTCCTGGTTCACGGCTGCGCTCCCCTTTTGGACCCGCCCGCACCGGCCGCGGCCTGCTGGAGGGCGCGGACGTGCGCGATCACTTCCCACCGGTCGAGCGGCGTGAGCTGCACAGCGTAGGACGGCATGTTGTTTTGACCGTAGGTCAGGACGTGAAACAGTTGGCCGTCCTTCTTCTCGACCGGCGCCCCGTTCAGCAGGCTGGGCGGTGCGGGATATCCGCGTTGCGCCACCAGGCCGTCCCCTCCCCCGGTTGCGCCGTGGCACGGCAGACAGAAAGTTTGAAACAGGAAGGCGCCGCGTCGCGCGTCGGCTTTCGCGCCCAGCGGGCTAACCAGTTCCCGGCCGGCGCGCAGGGCGTCTTCGGGCGTAGCCGCATAGCGCAGCGGCTGGAATCCTCGGGCCAGCGTGCCGCGCGCCGGCGCCTGAAGCGTCGCGCCATCGGGAAAGTTGGGGTTCGGCGCATAGGCGTCATATGCCACCGAATGCACCATCTCCGGCAGATATTCCAGGTTCGGCCGGGAGGGATCGCGGCTGACCGTCAGGTGCGCTCCCAGCGTCGCCAGTAACGCAATGGCCAACCCGAGGTTCAGCTTGCTCATGGGGCTTCGGTCTCCTCGACCCGCTCTTCGATCAGGACCGCGTTATGCTCCTCCAGAAGCCGGTGTACGGCGGGCAGGTCAAAGGCGGCATCGGTCTCCTCGATCACCAGCGCGAAGCGGTCATCGGTAACGCCGGGAACCACGGCTTTCGGCTTGCGACCGGGACGCAAGCCCGTGGCGATGAAAAGCGCGGTCACCGTGGCCACACCCGCAAAAAGAACCATCACCTCGAAGGTCATCGGGACAAACGCGGGAAGCGAGTTCCAGGGCTTGCCGCCCACGTCGACCGGCCAGTCGAAGGTGGAGGCCCACACCTCGAACCAGAGCTTCAAAACGGCGCCGGCGATCCCGGCCAGCAGGCAGACCACGGATATCTTGGAAGCTTTCAGTCCCAGCGCCCGCTCCAGGCCATGCACGGCGTAGGGCGCGTAGACATCCACAATCGAAAGGCCCTGGTCCTTCGCCGCGCGGGTAACGGACAGAATATCGTCCTCTTTCTCAAACACCCCCACTAGAAGCAGCCGGCTCATGGGTGACCCTCCCCGTGCTTCCTGCCGTAGCTCAAGACGCCTTTGACCTCTCCCATGGCGATCACCGGAAGAACGCGGCAGAACAGCAGAAACATGGTGAAGAACAGGCCGAAACTGCCCAGCAGGGTGGCCACTTCGATTACCGTCGGCGAGTAACCGGCCCAACTGGACGGCAGGTAATCCCGGTGCAGCGAAGTCACGATGATGACGAAGCGTTCGAACCACATCCCCACGTTGATCAGAAGCGAGAGCAGAAAGACCACGGCCAGGTTGGTCCGGATCTTCCTAAACCAGAGCAATTGCGGCGCCAGGACGTTGCAGCTCACCATCGTCCAGTAGGCCCAGGCAAACGGCCCCATGGCGCGGTTCAGGAACACAAACTGCTCGTACCGGTTGCCGGAGTACTGCGCCATGAAGAACTCGGTCAAATAGGCCAGGCCGACCATGCCCCCGGTGGCGATGATCAGCTTGCACAGCCTTTCGATGTGCCGGACGGTGATGTAATCCTCCAGCCCCATCGTCTTGCGTGCGATGATCATGAGCGTGAGGACCATGGCCAGGCCGGAGAAGATGGCGCCCGCGACGAAATAGGGCGGAAAGATGGTGGCGTGCCAGCCCGGAATTACCGCCACCGCAAAATCCCAGCTCACGATGGTGTGTACCGAGACCACCAGGGGCGTCGCCAGCCCGGCCAGCAGCAGGTAAGCCATCTCGTACCGGTTCCAGGTCCGGTAAGAGCCATCCCACCCCAGACTGAACAACGCGGCCAGCCGCTGGCGGAAACCCGGTTTGCCCCGGTCGCGGATGGTGGCCAGATCCGGAATCAATCCCACATACCAGAAGAGCGCCGAAATGATGAAGTAGGTCGAAATGGCGAACGCATCCCAGGCCAGGGGCGAGCGGAAGTTGATCCACAGGGAGCCCCGCGTGTTGGGATACGGGAAGATCCAATAGGCCAGCCACGGCCGGCCCATGTGAATCACCGGGAAAAGGCCGGCGCACATCACGGCGAACAGCGTCATGGCTTCGGCCGACCGGTTCACCGAGGTGCGCCAGCGCTGCCTGAACAGGTACAGGATCGCCGAAATCAGCGTGCCGGCGTGGCCGATGCCGATCCAGAAAACGAAATTCGTGATATCGAAGGCCCACCCGACCGTGGTATTCAGACCCCAGGTTCCAACCCCGGTGGCGATCTGGTATGTGATCGCCGACATCCCCAACAGGAGCAGCGCCGAGGAGGCCGTGAAGGCGGCCCACCACCAGGGGCCGGGACGCCGCTCCATCGGCCGGCAGACGTCTTCGGTGACCTGAGCCAGGCGCTTGTCGCCCTGAATCAACGGCCGCGCGAACACGGAATAGACCCTAGCCATGCTGCTTCTCCCCGCCGGCGGCGCTCTCGTGCCGCACGATCTTCAGGTACCCGACCGAAGGACGCACGTTGATCTCTTCCAACACACGGTAGCGCCGCGCGCTGGTCATCATTTGCGCCGCTTTGGCGCCCTTCTGGTTCAGGTTGCCGAAGTAGATGGCCTGCGCGGGGCAGGACTGCTGGCAGGCGGTCAGGATCTCGCCGTCCTGGACCGGTTCGCCCCGCCGCTTCGCCTCGATCTTGGCCTCCTGAATGCGCTGGACGCAGAAGGTGCATTTTTCCATGACGCCCCGGCTGCGAACCGTCACGTCCGGATTGAGCACCAGGTTGGCCAGAGCGTCTTTTCTGGCGTATGCGAACCAGTTGAAACGCCGGGTCTTGTACGGGCAGTTATTGGCGCAATAGCGCGTGCCCACGCAGCGGTTGTAAACCTGCTGGTTGAGCCCTTCGGCGCTGTGCACGGTGGCGAGCACCGGGCACACCGTCTCGCAGGGCGCATGTTCGCATTGCTGGCAGAACATCGGCTGGTGCGCCACCTGCGGATTCTCCACCGGGCCGGAATAATACCGGTCCACCCGGATCCAATGCATCTCGCGCTTGCGGACGACTTCGTCGCGCCCGACCACCGGGATGTTGTTCTCCACCTGGCAGGCGACCACGCAGGCCGAACAACCGGTGCAGGCGTTCAGGTCCACCACCATGGCCCAGCGGTGGGGGCCGTAGGTGTGATCCGGCGGCCACAGTTCGGGCCGGTCGGGCTCCAGCGGCTGCTGTCTCAGCCGCTCACCATTCCACCGGGCAACGGTGGTCTCCTGGACAATCGGACGAGGCTCGCGCGGCGACGGCGCCAGGTGCGCCGGGACGCTGAGGGTGTGGTGTTGCTGGGTGCAAGCCAGCGGCCGGCGCTTGCCCGTCTTGGTCACCGTGACGCCGGCGCTCTCGAAACGCAGCGTCCCCTCCGTGAACCTCAACCAGGGAGCGGCATTGACTCCCACCAGGCCGGTCTCACCGACGGTGGGCGCGCGGTCAATCCAATTTGGCCCCAGGTCAGCGAAACGTCGGGACAAGAGGCTGCCGTAGCCGAGCGCCACGGCTATCGTCCGCTCGTTCTGGCCCGGCTGGAGCAGGGCCGGCAATTCCATCGCCCTTCCTCCGGACTCGACCCGCACCATGTCGCCGTCGGCGATTCCCAGGCGCGCCGCGGCGCCGGGGGCAAGGCTGACGTAGTTGTCCCAGGTGACCTTGGTAACCGGGTCCGGCAGTTCATGCAACCAGGGGTTGTAGGCGTGGCGGCCGTCGAGCATGGCCGGCGTGGGGTACAAGACCAGTTCCAGGTCCGGCGCGCCGGCCGGACGCTTGAGATCCGGCCGTGCAAAAGCGCGGGCCGCCGGGCTGGAGGAGCCGGTTTCGGCATAACCTCGCTGAAGCGCTTGCTCCCAGAACGTCTCGAAGTCCGCTTGTCCCCGTTGCCGGGGATGGATTTCCTCGCGCCAGGTGGTGCGCACGAGTTCGTAAGCCGCCTGAGGCCGGCCGGTCCACGCCGCCAGAGTCTCCACAAAGGGGCGCGCCCCGCCGAGCGGCCGCACCGCCGGCTGGCGGATCGTCACAAGGCCGGCCGCGGGTTCGGCGTCACCCCAGGACTCCAATGCGTGCGGCGCCGGGCAGACATAGTGCGATGCTTCGGCCGTCTCGTCCGGGCGCTCAGAAAAGCTCACCACGACTTCGGCTCTCTTTACCGCCTCTCCGCCCGGCAGTTCGAAGACCGGGTTTGCTCCCGCCACCAGCAGCACCCTGACCTTGCCGGCCTCCAGCTCACGCAAAAGCAGCTCCAGTTCGCGGTCGTTGCCCAGGCGCTGCCGCGACGGGTGCACGATATCCAAGGTTTGGCCATAGTTGCCGAGCGCGTGATTGATCGTGTTGGCGATCATCTGAAGGGCGGTATCCTGGCTCCCGCAGACCACCAGGCTGCGTCCTTTGGCCTGAAGCAGACGGCCGGCGATCTCACCGGCCTCTCCGGCCGCGGCGCCGCCCTCCACAGCAGCGGCCACCTCCGCCATCAACGACGCCATGCCGGCGGGGGATACCGGAATCCGGCGGTCAGCTTTGGTCCCGGTCAGAGACATCCGCGACTCGGCCTGAATGTGGTAACAGAAGCGCAAGAACTCGGGCTTCCGCCCCGAGCTGTATCCCGCGGTGAATTCGACGGGGGAGATCCACGTGCCGAGGAAGTCGGCGTCAAAGCCGACGACCACATCCGCCTGATCGAACCGGTAACGAGGCAGCACCCGGACCCCGAAGGTGCGCTCGTGAGCGTCCAGGATCGCCGAACAGGACAGCGCGTCGTATTGAACATGGCGCCCGTCCTTGAATTGAGCCAGGAACCGCCGTATCACGGCCAATTCGGTGGGGCTGTGGACCGTTCCCGTCAGAAGGCGCACCGCGCCGCCCTGGCCGCGGACCGCTTCCAGCTTCCGGCCAAGTTCCCGGTCAACTTCTTCCCAGGTAGCGGACTTGCCGGCAGCCACGGGTCCTTTCAGGCGCCGGCTGTCGTACAGGCCCAGGATCGACGCTTGTCCAACGGCGCAAAGGCCGCCCTGCGAGAGGGGGTGGCCCGGATTGCCCTCCAGCTTGATGGGGCGTCCGTCACGCGTCTTCACCAGGAGGCCGCACGCCGCCGGGCACGCCGCGCATGTCGATGCGTACCAGTAGGACTTTCCCGGGATGATCCCTTCGGGCTCCTCCAGGAAAGGCAGCGCCTTCTGTTCCGGGGCGCGGCTGCACGCCGCCAGCCAGGCCGAGGCGAAGCTGAAGCCCGCCGCCTTCAGGAAGCCGCGGCGGCCGGGCCCGGACGGAATTTCTCCCTGCGTGGGGACGGTCTCGCTCTTCGGCGGCTGAAGCTCCTCCGCTTCCCGCTCCTTCAAGCTTCTCCAGTAAGCATTCGGCATCTTAGCTTCTCAGTAGTGACAGGTCGAACAGTCCGTGGACGCCTGAACCGGCTTGCCGCCGATTCCGGTCCGGGTCGCGTCCCGGTGGCAGTTCACGCACCATCCCATACTAAGGTCAGGCACCTGTTGCACCCGCTGCATGGTTTCCACCGGCCCGTGACAGGTCTGACAGATTACTCCGGCGTTCACGTGCGCCCGGTGGTCAAAGTAGACGAAATCAGGCAGATTGTGAATCTTGGTCCAGGCAATAGGACGGGGTTCGCGTTGGGGGTCGCGCTGCATTTTCGCGTCGAGCGCCAGCGCGTCATAGAGCTTTCTTAGTTCGGTCGAGATCACCTGCCGGGCCTTCCTGTTTTCCCGGGTGGCGGCCTCGTCTTCCGCCCGCAGCGCGCCCAGTGTCGATGTAACGAGGCGGTGACAGTTCATGCACACGTTAGCCGGCGGAATACCGGCATGCCGGCTGGTTTCGGCCGCGAAGTGGCAGTACTGACAGGCGATTTGAAGCTCCCCCGCATGCAGGCGGTGCGAGTAGGCGATGGGCTGAGCAGGCTCGTAGCCCTGCTGATTACTGGGTAGGTGGAAAGTCCCGGCGCGTACAAACAGCAGCCATAGAGAGCACGCCAGTCCCACCGCCAGGGTAATCGTGACAATACCGCTTTTCATCGTCAACGGCTCGCAATTTCCTCGCTCGCCGGCGCCGCCTTCCGGGCGGCCGGTTCCCCGATGTATTTGAGCACCCAGGCGATTGCCAGCGACGAGAGCAACAGAAACGTGAATACGACAAATCCAATGTAATAGCCGGGCTGGCCGAGATCCTGCACCGCGAACGCCATCATGGGCGGAATCACAAAGCCCCCGAACGCCCCCAGCCCTCCTACCCAGCCAGCCGCTCCTCCAACCGCCTGCGGCACCGCTTGGGGCACGATCTTAAAGACAGCGGCGTTGCACACCCCCATTCCGAACGCCATCAGGATTTCACCCGGAATCGCCAGCTCATATCTCTGTGCATTGATCATCACCAGGGACCCGGACAGCGCAATCAACAACGCCAGGATCGCCGTGTTCTCGCCGCCTTCGCGCAACCGGTCGGAGAGAACGCCCCCGCCTACCCGGACCAGCGATGCGAGAATCGAGAACAACCCAGTGAGAGCCCCGGCTTTCAGCGGCGACAGGCCGAAAAACCCCATGTAGTAAGTCGGCAGCCAGGCGGTGAGGGCGACGAAGCCGCCGAAGGTGGTGAAGTAGATGGCTACTAATCCCCAGGTTTTCCAGGTGCGCGCGGATACCACCAGGCTATGTTTCAGGCTATGAGCGGGGAACATAGCCTGACCGTAGCCGGCGGCGAGGCGGCGCGCTTCGGCGGCGTCCGCACCCTGACTCCGAATCTGGAAGTACCAGGCATTGCGGCCTAACAGCGCGTACAAAACCGACCCCACAACCAGCAGGGCGAGCCACACGGCGTAGCTGCCCGCCAGCCCGATGCCTCCTAGCGCCAACGGAAGAACAAAAGTGAAGATGCCTGGCGCAAGATTCCCGACCCCAGCATAAACGGCCAGCGCACGGCCCTGTGCGTGCTGTGGAAACCAGTACGACACCTGGCCGACACCCACCGAAAAGGTGGCGATTCCGGAACCAGAGAGAATCGCCAGCGCCAGCAGGACCGGATACAGAGACGGAGTCAGTCCCGCGGGGTAGAGCGTGAAGACGATGGCTGTCAACCCCGCCATCCCGGCCACCGAGAGCCATAGCAGCACCAGAAACGGCTTACGGCCTCCCGTTGTCTCAACCCAGGCGGCGAACGGGATGCGCAGCAGGGACCCGGACAGCGCCGGCGCGGAGATGAGGAATCCAAGCGCCAGCGGTCCCAGATGCATCACTTCCTGGAAGCGCGTCGCCGTCGGGCCAAACAGGGCCACGGCGGCAAAGCCCATGAAGAAACCCAACGTGGCGGCGAACAAGCCCTGGGCCGGATTCCCCTTCACTGAATAGGCCACGGATCTCTCCATGTCAGACGGGTTCGCCCGCCGCCTCGCCGGGCGCGCGGTACCATCGGGCAACCTGGGGCTTGCGCCAGAGGTACGGGTTGGGAATGACGAGGATGTGTACCAGCCTGGAGAACGGGAAGACCAGAATCAAAGCGAAGGCGCCGACGATATGGAACTTCACAAGCGGCGGCATGGCCGCTATGTAAGTCAGGTCGGGGTTGAGCTTCAGGATGGACCACAGATAGGGCGCTGCCATCGCCGCGTACCAGGATGAACCCCACGGATAGAGGACGGCCGTTCCAACGCCGGACACCACCTGCGCAAGCAACAGCAGGAGCACCACCCAATCCAGTTTGCTGGTCACAACCCGGATTTTGGATACGGTGAGACGGCGCAGCATCAGCGAAACCAGTCCGATCAGCGTGAGCAGGCCGCAGGCGAGCGCCGAGATCTCCAATATGTAGAGCCGGAGCGGCCGGTCGTTCCACCAAAGAACTTGGCGCGGAATGAGCCAGGCCACCACGTGGCCAGTCAGCACCACGATGATCCCGTAATGGAATGGAACCAGGCCCCAGAAATGCTGGCGGTTCTCCAGAAACTGGCTCGAAAGACTGGAGTAGGTGAAACCGCGCCAATGGTAACGGGTAATGCTGACCAGGAAGAACACGAAGAACGCCACGTATGGCAAAGCGACGAATAAGAGCTGGTCAAAGTAAGTGGCGAGATTAGTCATTCGATACCTCCGTGAGAGCGGCGGCCGGGAACTTCGCCCCCAGAAGCCGCTCTGCCGCGCGGATGAGGTGGAGATACGGACTGGCGGTCTTGCCGAGCGCCTCCGCGATCTTGGCCATCGCCGGCATCAGAGATTCGCCGGTGAGCCGGGCCGATTCGTCCTCCGGCATCCGTTCCACGAGCGCCAGAACGCGCGGCAGATAGTCCGGCAATTCCGTAGATTCGGCCACACCGTAGCGCCGCAGCCGCTGCCGCATCTTCACCAGGAATTCGCCGCGGTCGTAGTTCTCTCCGAAGAGGTGCCAACTGATGTCCAGGGTCGTATCCGGATTCCAGTCGAAGGTCTGGATGTACAGTTCCTGCGCCTGGGCGACCGAGAGAGCGCCCATGGCGCCGGCAAAAGCGGCCAGGTCCCGGCCTGCCTCCGGACGTGCGCACGCCCGGACAAGTTCCGGGAAATCAGGCCCCGGATACTCCAGCAAGCGAGCCAGGAGGGCGAGACCCGTATCGGTCACATGCCCCTCCTTGGCCCCCTCAGCAAGCCGAAGCCGACGCCCTGCTTGTGCTCCAGCGGGTCCCTCATCATCTCAATGGCTTCTTCGCGGTACATGGGCGGGATGACGTACCGGTCGTCCACCGTGCAAAGCGAAGTGAGCCGGTAGATGGCTTCCGCCTCCTCCACGTTCGAATCCGCTTCACGCAGCATCCGTTCAGCCAGGTCTACCCCGACGTCTCCCACCGTGAGCGCCCGCCGGTACCACCGGACGGCTTTCTGCTTGCGCAGGGTGTAGCGGACTTTACCTTCGTGTCCCGCGCCGAACAGGTTGGCGAGGAATCTCATCGGCACGCGCGCCGTGTCGATGTCATGGAACAGGTCCTGCGAGACATTCTCCACCCCCGTGGCGCCACGGTTGGCCATGACCGGGGCCAGCGGCGGGACGTAGAACAGCATTGGAAACGTCCGGAACTCGACGTGCGGCGGCAATGCGAGCTTCCATTCCTTGACGAACTTGTAAACGGGCGAGCGCTGCGCCGATTCGATCACCGCATCGTGAATACCGCTCTTGCGGGCGGCGGCGATCACCTGGGGATCCGTGGGGTCGAGCACCAGCGACCGCTGCGCTTCCACCAGTTCTTCTTCCGGCAGGCGAGCCATCCGCTCGATGCCCCCGGCGTCGTAGAGCAGCACGCCGAGATACCGGATGCGGCCCACGCACGAGTGAAAGCAGGCCGGCGCCTGTCCCGTCTCCACCCGGGGGAAGCAGAGGATGCACTTTTCGGACTTGCCCGTGGACCAGTTGAAAAACACCTTCTTGTAAGGGCAGGCGGAAATGCAGGCGCGCCAGGCGCGGCAACGGGTCTGGTCCAGCAGCACGATGCCGTCCTCGCCGCGCTTGTAGAGAGCCCCCGACGGGCAGGAAGCCACGCAGGCCGGGTTCAGACAATGATTGCAGATGCGCGGGAAATAGAAGAAGACCAGCCGCTCGATGGCCGACAACTGCGCCTTCTCTTCCTCGCTGAGGCCGGCCAGATTCGGGTCGTTGGCCGCGTAGATCGGCGAGCCGCTCAGGTCGTCATCCCAGTTCGGTCCGGACTCGACATTGATCGGCTCGCCGGTCACCATCGAGATGGGCCGGGCGGTCGGCTGGTCCGGCCCTTCCGGCGCATTGAACAGGTGCTGGTAATCGTAGGTCCATGGCTCGTAGTAATCGTCCATGGTGGGCATCGAGGGGTTGTGGAATATGTTGAAGACCGTCTGGGTCTTGCTGGTGGACTTAAGCCGCAGGCGGCTGCCGTCGGCTGCCCAGCCGCCGTTATACTTGTTCTGGTCTTCCCAGGCGGTCGGATAACCAGTGCCCGGCTTGGTCTCCACGTTGTTCCACCACATGTACTCGGTGCCGTTGCGGTCGGTCCAGATGTTCTTGCAGGCGATCGAGCAGGTGTGGCAGCCGATGCACTTATCGAGGTGAAAGACCATCGAGATTTGGGATCGAACGTTCATGGTCCTTGCCTCCTACCAGGCCAACTCCGGCAGCTTTCGTACCAGGACCTGGGCGTCACGGTTGCTGCCTGTCGGACCCCAGTAGTTCAGATGGTAGGTGAACTGGCCGTAGCCGCCCACCATAAGGTTCGGCTTGAGCCGCACCCGAGTCAGGCTGTTGTGCCCCCCGGCTCGGCGATATTTCCTCAAAGGCGATTTGGGAACCGAGTAGGTACGCTCAGGCGAATGGTACTGGATTGATATTCCTCGAGGAATGCGCGCGCTCACCACGGCCCGGGTGACTACCACACCGTGGTCGTTGTGAACCTCCACCCAGTCGTTGTCGACGATGCCCAATTCCTCGGCGTCTTTGTCATTCATCCAGAACGGCTCCACGCCGCGGGAAAGCGTTGTCATGCGCTGGTTGTCACCGTAGGTGGAATGGATATGCCATTTGCCGTGCGGTGTCAGGTAGCTGAGCATCATCGTTTTGCCAGCCGATTGACTGAAGCGCAGGTCGGCATATTCCGCCGGCCGCGGCTTGGGTTTGTATGTAATCAGGTGCTCGCCGAAATCAATGTAGCCCGGATGGTCCAGGTAAAAGTGCTGGCGCCCGGTGAGCGTGCGCCACGGCACCAGGCACTCAACGTTGTAAGTGAACGGAGAGTAAGCTCGTCCATTCTGCAGCAAGCCGGACCACATGGGACTGTTTCCCAGGCGGTAAGGACGAGTTTGTAGTCCTTTGTAATCCGTGCGCGCTTCCCGGCTGCCTGCCACCACGTGCGCCAGGGGCAGACCCACCCGCTGTTCCATGTTCTTGTAGGACCGGTAGGACAATTCCCCGTTGGTCACCGTGGCGAAGCGCAGAATTGCATCGCAGACGTGTTGGTCATCCCGCAAGGATGGATAACGGTGGCCGCCCCACTCGACCGCCGGCCCATTACGCACTGCCTCATCGTAAAAGTCTTCAGCCATGTAATGGGTGCCGTGGGCGCCCAAACCATGGCTACGGACCAGCGGCCCGAAAGAAATGTACTGGTTGTACACATTTGCGAAATCACGCTCCACCACCCGTATGCCGGGCATGGTGACTCCCGGCACCGCCTCTACCTCACCGCGGATCCACTCCTGCATGTCAGGCTGCGCGATCTCGGCCGGGGTGTCGTGGGCCAGAGGAGTGGCCACCACGTCCGCGACTTTGGATGGGAAGTGCCGGGCCGCGAGTTCGGAAAACTTCCGGGCTATAGTGGCAAAAATCTGCCAATCGCTCTTGGACTCCCAGCAGGCCGGCACAGCCGCGGAAAGGGGGTGGATGAAGCTGTGCATATCGGTGGAGTTGAGATCGGCTTTCTCATACCAGGTGGCGGCGGGCAGCACGATATCCGAATACAACGCGGAGGTGTCCATGCGGAAGTTGAGATCCACGACGAGGTCCATCTTCCCCTGTGGCGCGTTCTCGTGCCAGGCGATCTCCCGTACCGATTCCTCGGCCAGGTCCTCTGCAATAGCGTTGGTGTGGGTGCCCAGGTAGTGCTTCAAAAAATACTCATGGCCCTTGGCCGACGCCAGAAGCGCATTACCCCGCCAGATGAACCAGATCCGCGGCCAGTTCTGTTCGGCATCCGGATCCTCTACTGAGAACTGCAATTTGCGTTGCTTCAACTGATCCACAACATAGGCCACTATGGCTTCGGGCGTCTCAGCGCCGGCGGCCTTGGCTTCCTGCGCCAATTCTAAAGAACTGCGGTTGAACTGAGGATAAAAGGGAAGCCATCCGTTACGCACTGCCTTCACCTGGATGTCGGCCGTATGTCCGGCAGCCAGCGTCCCCGGACGCGCATGCAGCGGCACAGTGTGATAGTCAGTGAAATCCTTCTCATAACGCCACTGGTCGGTATGTATGTAGTGCCAGCTTGGCGCGTTCTGCAGCCGGGCTGCCGGGTACCAGTCCCGGCCGAAGGCGATGGCCGCCCATGGTTCTCCCGGCGCGAGCTTCTCCTGGCCGACGTAATGCGCCAGGCCGCCGCCGTTGACTCCCACGCAACCGCAAAGCATCAAGGCGCAAATCCCGGCCCGGTACATGAGGTTGTTGTGATACCAGTGGTTGACGCCGGCGCCGATGATGATGGTGCACTTGCCGCCGGTGAGCCGCGCGGTGTTCCCCCATTCCCGGGCAAACCGGATCAACGTCTCGCGTCCCATGCCCGTGTACTTTTCCGACCACGCCGGAGTGTAGGGCGCCTGCTCGTCGTCGTAAGTGGACGGATAGTCGCCCTCCAGGCCGCGGGACACGCCGTACTGAGCCATCATCAGGTCATAGACCGTGGTTACGGTTACGGACTCGCCGGAAGCCGTCGTCAGCCGCTTCACCGGCACCCCGCGCCGCACTTCCCTGGCGGCGCCGAAATCGTCGAAAGCCACGGCGGCGATACCGTCGTTATTGTCCAAAAACGTGAGCGCCGGGCGGATCTCGGAGCCGTCTTTACCATCCTGAAGCAGGAGATTCCATTTGCCCTGTTGTTTGCCCCAACGAAAACCGCTGGACCCCATCGGCATTTTCGGCCGGCGGTCCTGAGCGTCCCACATCAGGAATTTCCAATCGCCGTTCTCCGCATCCGAATAAGCTTCCAGACGGTTGGCCCGCAGCATCTGGCCGGCTCGCCAAAGCTCGCCGTCCTGGCGCAATTCCACCAGATAGGGAGCGTCGGTATATTTGCGAACGTAGTCCAGAAATTCAGGCACCGGCTGCTCGTGGTGAAACTCCTTGAGCAGCACGTGATTGACCGCCATCCACCAGGCTCCGTCCTGCCCGGCGTTGACCGGAATCCATTCGTCGGCGTACTTGGAGACCTGGCTGAAGTCCGGCGAGAAAACCCACATCTTGGAGCCGTTATGGCGCGCCTCGGCCGCGAAATGGCAGTCCGGGGTTCGGGTCATGTTCAGGTTCGAACCCATCACGGCCAGCAGTTTGGCGTTGTACCAGTCTGCGGACTCGTGAACATCGGTCTGCTCTCCCCAGACTTCCGGGGAGGCCGGCGGCAGGTCGCAGTACCAGTCGTAGAAGGACAGCGAGACGCCTCCCATGAGTTGGAGAAAACGCGCTCCCGAGGCGTAGCTGATCATGGACATCGCCGGAATGGGAGAAAAGCCGGTGATGCGATCCGGACCGTATTTCTTGATGGTGTAGATATTGGCGGCGGCAATCAACTCACACGCCGTATCCCAGTCAAAGCGGCGAAAGCCGCCTTTGCCGCGCGCCCGCTGCCAGCGCGCCCGTTTTTCCGGGTCTTCCACCAGGGAACGCCACGCCTCGACCGGATCCTCGTGCCGGCTCCGGGCGTCGTTCCACAGATCGATCAAAGCGCCTCGCACATAGGGATATTTCACCCGCAACGGGCTGTACAGGTACCAGGAGAACGAAATGCCGCGCTGGCACCCGCGCGGCTCGTAGGGCGGAAGGCCGGCTTGGAGGCTGGGATAATCGAGGGCCTGCATCTCCCAGGTGACGATGCCGTCTTTTACGTAGATCTGCCAGGAGCACCCGCCCGTGCAATTCACTCCATGAGTGCTGCGAATGACCTTGTCGTGCTGCCAGCGGTTGCGGTAGAACTGCTCCCAGTCCCGGAGCGCCGGATTGGTCTCGTCCTTGATCCAGGGCAGTCTTCCGTTGCGACTCATACCAACCCCCTTACCCGCCTGCCGGCTTCCACCATGGGAGCACGGACGGCCTTGAACCTCCATCGCCAGGCGAAACCAAAAGCCACCAGGGCAGCCGCGGCGCCCCCGAGGCCGAACAGCAGAAAGACGAAATTACCCACCCGGGCGTCCTGGCCTCCGCCCCTGCCGGTGTCTTCAAACAGCGCGACCAGCGGGAGGATCTCTTCCGACGTAAAAGCGCGCTGCCGGAAGGTAGCTTGCATACCCGGGGTGGCAGGCGCCAGAAGCCACGAGGCCAGACTGGCGCGGCTCCCCATGCGTTCAAAGACCTTGGTGAGATCCGGCGCGAGGAAGCCTCCACCCAAGCCGCCCAGACCGCGGATGGTGTGGCAGGAGATGCACGCCGGGCCTCCGCCGGCGAGCGGCCGGTCCCCGGTGAAGATGCGCCGGCCCTGCGCAATATCGGCGGGGGTGAACGGCTGATCGCTGATTTGCAGCCCGACGAATTGGGATTTCTCCAGTTTCGACTCGGCGTCGATCATGTTCAGCAGCGCCTCGGCGCGCGCCTGGTCCATACCGACAATCCGCGGCATCACAACGCCGCGCGCCTCTTCCCGCAATCGGAGGGCGATGGGGTCCCCCCGGTCCATCGCGGCCTGGGGATTCTGGATGAACTGGACCAGCCAGGCCCGGTCCTGGCGTTGGGTCACATTCTTGAGATCCGGTCCAGAGAGCCGCCCGCCGCCGATGGTGTGACAGCTCACGCAGTTCTGCCTAAAAAAGTCCGCCGCGTCCTGGCCCATTGCCGGACCGGCCAGGACCAGGACGGCCAGCGGCGCCACGTGTAGTACGCCTTTCATGCCATGCACCCGTATCGAGTCATATTACTACTTCGCGCCCTTCGTCATATCCGCCAGCGTGGTCTGTTCCAAAAACCGCCGGTAGGCTTCGGTGACCGTGCGCCAGGTTTGATCCGCCGCGGATAGCGCCCCGGCCGGTGCGGGAGGCCCATCCGAGAGCAAGCCTCCACTCCAAACCAGCTCTCCGTCGAGCAGCCTCACCACTTCGGCCAGCCGAATCTTCTCCGGAGCGCGGCGCAACCGGTATCCCCCGCCGCTTCCCCGGTGCGCATCGATGACGCCCGCGCTGCCCAGGATATGGAGGATCTTCGACAGATAATTGGCCGGCCCTTCCGCCCTGGCGGCCAGTTCCTTTCCCGAAATCGTCTCCCCCTCCGGAAGCGCGGCCAGTACGACCAGAGCCCGCAGGGCGCGACGGACAGTCACCGAGAGCATTGTGCACTTGTCGATGAACAAGTAGACAATACTGCATTTCCCGGCGCCTGTCAAGCGCGGAATTCACGCGAGGATTCAACGGAATGCCGCCGGCGCCGGGCCGGTCCCGGACCTGCGCGTCCCGCTCCTGCTCCCGGCCGCTCCGGCGTTCCACGGGATTGCCTGGACGTCGCGGCGCGCGAGTCGGAGGAGCGCCGGAAGCGCACCGTCGGGACGCCCTCCGCCGGTGAAGGACCCATTCAGGCCGGCTGGATGTGTCGGATATAATCGACCTTTCAAGCGAGGTACGGGAGGAGGCGCGGCGGACATGAAACGCTCAGTATTGCTTGCGTTGTTCAGCGCCGTGGTGCAGGCCAGCGCAGCCCTTGTCGTGCAGAACCTGCAAGTGGAATACGGGCCTACTCCGCTGGGCATCGACGTGGCGCAGCCCCGTTTTAGCTGGCAGATGGCCGCCACAGCCGGCGAGCGCGATCAGGCCCAGTCGGCCTACCAGATCCAGGTCAGGGAGCCGGGCGGCAAGGTCGTGTGGGACACCGGCAGGGTCGAAAGCCCGGTTTCGCTCGGCATCCGGTACGCGGGAAGTCCGCTCCAGGCCGCTACCAGGTACTCCTGGACCGTGACCACGTGGACCCAGCCTGGAGCGCGGCTGACCGCGAGTTCCTGGTTCGAAACCGGCTTGATGGACCCTGCGCCCGACTCGAGCGCCTGGGGCGGCGCCAGGTGGATCGGCGGAGGAAACGAAGACCTGGTGCTTTATGCGCCCTATCTGGTGATCTTCAACGCCAGCTACGCCGTCGCTATCGCCCCCGGGAGCACCCGCGCGAGCTTCGTCTACGGCGCCAACGACTCCCGCCTGATGGACCGGAACAAGAACATCTACCAGCTCCAGAACGGCCGGGACCAGAGCTACATCAAACTGGAACTCGATATCTCCGCGGTCGACGGAACACCGGACGGCAGGGCGAAACTGCATGTGTACCGCGCCGGCTACCAGGAAACGGACACGCCCACCAAACCGCTGCGGACTTTCGACATCTCCGCCGGCGTGATCAACAACGCCAACAAGCACGCGGAACACGTCGTGGCCTTCCGCAGCGCCTTCGGGCAGATCGGTATTTCCATCGATGGGAACACTTCTTTTGCGGGCGCCGCGGCGCAGCCCTCCCGCGGCGGCGGGCCGGGAGGTCCGCCGGCCGGCTTCGGCGGACGCGGCGGGCCGGCGAACTCCGTGAACCTGAACCCGGCGGGGCTCGGGTGGGATTACCTGCCGTTCGGCATGCTGTGCGAAATGGGCTTTTCCGTGGACCCCGGCCAGAACGCCACTTTTCGCGATGTCACGATCCGCAACAGCCGCGCCCCCGGCAACATCCTGTTTCGGGAAGATCTCACCGCCGCCCCCTACCAGGGCGTCTACGCGAGCGCCGTTACGCCCGGCTCCGGGTTTTCCGTGGCCGGCGGGCGCTATGTGCTCTCGGGCGGAGCCCGGGGCGTTTTCGTGGTGAGAGACCCCAGCCGGAACTCGGCGCCCATGCTGCGGACCACGTTCAAGACGTCCGGCAAGGCTGTCCGGAGCGCCCGCCTCTACGTCACCGCGCGCGGCATCTACGAGGTGTACCTGAACGGCAGCCGTGTGGGAACCGACTACTACAACCCCGGGTTGACCCAGTACAACATTACGCACATGTATCAAACCTATGACGTCACGTCGCTGGTCAAGGCCGGCGAGAATGCCATCGGCGCGATGCTCGGGGAAGGCTGGTGGAGCGGCCTGCTCAGCTTTGGGGATATCTGGAACCACTTCGGCGACCGGCAATCGCTTCTGGCCAGGCTGGTCATCACCTACCGCGACGGCTCTTCCGACACGGTTGTGACCGACCCTCTGACCTGGAAGTATTTCGGCGGCGGCCCTCTGGTGTACGGAAGCCTGGACTTCGGGGAGATCTACGACGCCGCCAGGGAGAGCGCCGTGGACGGCTGGACCACGGCCGGTTACGACGACAGCAGATGGAAGAGCGCCGTGGTTGTTCCTCTGAAAGGCGCCACGTTCTCCGGTACGGAAGCCGGGCGGGGCGGCGCGGGCGTGCCGTTCACTTTCGACAAGCTGTCCCTGATAGGCCAGGTCGGCGACAACGCCGGGGTGTTCCGGACACTCACCGCGAAAAGCGTGCGGGAAGTGCGTCCCGGCGTGTACGTCTACGACATGGGGCAGAACATAGTGGGAGTGCCGAGGATCACCATCGCCAGTGGCCGCGCCGGCGCCAAGGTCACTCTCAGGTATTCCGAGATGCTGTACCCGGACCTCAAAGAGTCGGGCGGCAACGTCGGCATGATCATGACGGAGAACTACCGCGCGGCGCTCAGCCAGGACGTCTACACGATGAAGGCGGGCCGCCAGGTCTATCAGCCCCGTTTCACCTCACACGGATATCAGTACATCGAGATCACGGGAACCGACAAGCCGCTTCCGCTCGCGGCCGTCGAGGGCGTGGCTATCAGCTCGGTCCGCCAGTTGGCCGCTGACTACAGAACGTCGAACGAGAAGGTCAACCGGCTGTGGTCCAACCTCGTCTGGTCCAACGTGGGCAACTTCCTCACCATCCCCACCGACTGCCCGCAGCGCAACGAGCGTATGGGCTGGTCCGGCGACATCAACGTCTTTTCGCGCACCGCCACGTACGTTTCCAATGCGGATCAGTTCCTCACCCGCCACCTGTACGCCATGCGGGATACGCAGTCGCCGGCGGGCCGGTTTGCCGATATCGCTCCGGTCGGGGGCGGCTTCGGCGGCGTTCTCTGGGGCAGCGCGGGAATCGTGGTCCCCTGGGAGGTCTACCTGCAATACAACGACGTTGGCCTGTTGCAGCAGCACTACCCGGCGATGGCCGCCTATCTTGACTACCTGGAGACCACCGTTGATCCCGCGACCGGATTCACTTCGGACGGCCAGTTGGGAGACTGGCTCGGGCCGCAGAACAACCTCCTGGGAACGCCGTTTCTGACCACCGCCTATCACGCCTACAACCTCGGCATTATGGCGCAGGCCGCCGAGGTGCTGGGCAAGTCCGGCGACGCCGTGAAATACCGCGGCCTGTATGAGAAGCGCAAGGCGTTTTTCAATGCGGTCTTCGTGAACCCGGACCGCAAGACCCTCGCCGCCGGCGGAGGGCGTGGCGGATTCGGAGGGGGAGGCGCGCCCGCCGGCGCGCCGGGCCGTGGCGCCGCAGCAGCGCCGGAATTCAGGCTGGCCGACACACAGACGTCCTACGCGGTGGGCTTGGGCATGGGCCTGTTCAACGACCGGAACACCCCGCAGATGATCAGGAACCTGGCGGACGCCGTCGAGCGGGAGACGCGGGACGACGCAGGCGTGTTGCGCCCCAAGTACTCGCTGATGACCGGTTTCATCGGTACTTCCTGGATCAGCAAGGCCCTCTCCGACCACGGTCTCAGCGAGCAGGCCTACCGGCTCCTGCTCAACGACCGCTACCCGTCCTGGCTGTACGCTGTCGATCAGGGGGCGACCACGATTTGGGAGCGGCTCAACGGCTACACCGTGGAAAACGGCTTCGGGGGCAACAACAGCATGAACTCGTTCAACCACTACTCGTTCGGCGCCGTGGGCCAATGGATGATGGCCTACTCGCTCGGCATCCAGCGCGGCGAGCCCGGGTTCCGGAAGTTCATTCTTCAGCCGGAGCCCGATCCCACGGGCGTCATGACCTGGGCTGAAGGCCACTACGATTCCATGTACGGCCGGATCTCGAGCGCCTGGAAAGTGGAGGGCAACGTTCTTACCTGCCGGGCCACGGTTCCCGCCAACACCACGGCCACTCTCTACCTGCCCGCCAAGTCGGCGGAGACGGTCAGAGAGGGCGGAAGAGCCGCGGCCAGTGCCAACGGCGTCTCTTACCTCAGGTATGAGAACGGCAAAGCGGTCTACAGCCTGAAGTCCGGCGCTTACGAGTTCACAGCGAACCGCTGAACTCGGCGTCACATCGGATGGCAGGATGAGATCCGCCGCTCCGAGGATTCCCGGACGCGCGTGGAACCGGGCGTAGGCGGCGCCGGTGTAGCCGCGATGGTGCGCCAGTCATCCGTCAGGGACCCGAAGACGTAATAAGCGGCCGTGATGATTCCCAGCTTGTGGCAGGCCTCCACGGCCGCTTTCTGGTGCGGCTCCGGAATGGCCTGCCGCTCCATCTGGATCCGAAGGACTGCCTTCACACACCAGTACGCTAAGCACGGACCCTTTTGGCTCGCTGCGTCGAACCGCTCCGAGACGGACGTGGTGGTGTTTGGGCGAACCGAAGTGACGATCGAATACTCGGACTACCGGATCAACCAAAGACATCCGTCAGAGTAACCACTCGATTACGCATAAGCCGAGCGGCCGCGGCGTCATCGAGGTCTTCCCGCCTGTTCTTGGCTCACTCTCCCGGTTCAACGCCGCCCTGCCGCGCGAACAGCCGGGATGCTCTGCCGCTGACGGCACAGAGAGGCACGCTGGGGCTATTGCTTGGAGGCGGCTCTGGCCTCGTAGATGGCGAGCTGGGCTCTGAGATCCGCCGCCATACGCTGCTCGTCCTCCCCGGTCGCCAGAGAGAGCGCCCGGCGCGCAGTCTCAGCGGCGTCGGCAAACCGGCCCACTTCGGCATACGCGGCCGCCAGCGTCTCGAGGATGGCCGGTTCCCGCCGTCCGGTGAGCCCGGCAGCCCGCTCCGCAAGGACGACTGCCTCGGCGCCGTTCCGGACAGATGCGTCAGGGCTCACCGCCAGCACCCGGGCCACGCGGTTCATGACGACCAGGCTGTCGGGCATCGACCTCAGAACCTCCCGCCAGTGCGTCAACGCCTCCGCCGTCCGGCCCTGCGAGTACAGGGCGTCGCCCAGGTTGTAGTGCGCCTCGATGTAAGCAGGGGCGATTTCCAGCGCCTTCCCGTAATGTTGGATCGCCTCGTCCAGCCTGCCGGCTCTGGCCAGCGCCATTCCCAGGTTGTTCTGCGCGGCGGGATAGGACGGCCTGAGTTCCAGAGCTCTCCGAAGGTGGGCTACGGCTTCGTCCGGCTTCCCCGTACCGATCAGCGCCAGGCCAAGATTATTGAGGGCCTCGGGGTAGTCGGGGTCGATATCGAGGGCCCTGCGGTAGAATGTAACCGCTTCCGCCTGATTTCCCTTCGCCGCGAGGGCGATTCCCAGGTTGTTGCACGCCTCGGCGGACTTGGGGTCACGTTTGAGCACCACCTGGAATTCCTCAATTGCCTCATCCAACTTTCCGCTGCGGCCCAAAGCTACGCCAAGGTTGAGGTGGACGTTGGTGAGTTCGGGGTCGATCTTCAACGCTTGCCGGTACTCGGCGATGGCCTCGTCGAACTTGCCGGAGGCGGCCAGCGCCAGCCCGAGGTTGTTGCGTACCTCATCCAGTTCGGGGTCGATGCTCAAAGCCTTCCGATAGGACTCGATCGCCTCGCCCGGCCTCCCTGCCGCGGTCAGGGCGAGCCCCAGGCTATTGTAGGCGTCCACGTACCGGGGATCGACGTCCAGGATTTTGCGATACTCTGCGGCGGCCTCCAGGGGGCGGCCGGCCGATGCCAGCGCGAGCCCCAGGCTCAACAGGCCCCTCTCGTCCCGCGGGTTCAGTTCCAGAGCTTCCTTCCACGCAGCGACGGCCGCTTCCTTCTGGCCCTTCCGGCCCAGTTCCCAGGCCCGGTCGAACAGCCGGTAGTAGTCAACGGCGGGCGTGTCGATCTTAAGCAGCCCGTCCGGCGGAATGTTCACGAATTCCGGTATGTTTACGGCGCGGTTGGCTGCGGTGGCGTTGTCGATCAGGATGGCCGGGCTGTCATTGCCGTCCTCGTCGATATGCGTGAGAAACATCTGGGTGTAAGGGGAACGGCTCTTCGAAGAGAAGACCAGCCATCGCCCGTTCGGAGAGAAGCTGTGCCACGAATTCATCAGCGGCGTGTTGCACCGCATCCGCCGCGGCTCGCCGCCACTTGCCGGAAGAATGTAGAGCCGGCCGTCCGGCCGCATCAACTGGCCGTTGCGGCACTGCACGAACACGATCCAGCGGCCGTCGGGCGAGACCTTGGGGAAGGTGTTGCTCATGCCGTTCGCCGAGGCGCCCGGGATAGGCTCCGGCCGGCCGCCCTGGCCGTTGTTGAACGGGATACGGTAGAGGTCGTACTGAATCTGGGTTTCGTTCGGATCGTTGGCGTACTCGGCCAGCTTCGCGCCTTCCGGATACGGTTCCGTCGCCTTTGCCCGGGCGAAGACCAGGTACTTCCCGTCAGGGCTCCAGACCGCATCCGTATGGACGTACTGCGGGTCGTCCGCCCCCGGCAGGGGCTGCAAGATGCCCTTTTCCCGGCTGTACCAGGCGAGGACCCCCTTGGTGGGATAGAAGACCTGGAGGAAACGGTAGTCTTTGAAATTGGCGACGTAGTAGTTGCTCAGGTTGGACTTCCTGCGGCGGCCCTGGGCGCTTTCAATCCCCACTCCTTCGATAGTGGTGACAACATACTGCCCGTCGGGCGAGACCTGGGACATGAAGGCGGCTCTTATATCACCCCAGAGTTTGCCCCGGAAGGTACTCCAGGTGACCACGTCCTGGTTCCGGATTACCGTTCTGGGCGCCAGGGAAACCAGCGTGTACATCCCCTTGTCATTCTGCGGCCCATCCAGGTCCATCCCCAGCGTCTTTCCGTCGCGGGAGAAGGAGTGGCAATTGGCGCAGGAGTGCAGCCCCTCCATGAGCAGGCGGCTGTTGGGCTCGCCCACGTTGCGGAGACGCCAGGCGATCAGCGGCACGGCGCTGGCATCCAGTGGCTTGATTACTCCCTTCTGCACTTCAGAGGGCATCAGCGGCACGTCGCGGAAGAAAATCGGCGCACCCACCGGGTCTTTTGAGGTTCGAATTGTGACGACGCCGGACGACACGGCGCGGCCGGAGTCCGCGCCCGTCAGGCCGGTGATCCTCACCGTCGCCGGACGTTCCACGGAGCGCGCCTTTATGGTCCGCCAAGTCTCGGCGTCCGGTGTCCAGGCCCAGGCCTCCGCCTGCTGCGGCGAGAGCTTGGGCAGTTCGTTGGTGGCGGCCACCGTGCGCTCATCGATCGGACCGATTTTCAGCCGTTCCCCCTTGGATTCAGCCTGAATCGGAGCGGCGCCGTCCCCGAAGGCGATCTGGATTCTCCAGCGGGTCGCGGTCTTGGAAGCATCCCGCCAGAGAAACGCCGGAGGAGTTATCTCAGGCGGAAAGATCGACCCTTCTTCCGGATAATCGATCGTGATGGGAGTTGGCTGCGCCTGCCGGAGAAGTCCGGCGCCGCGCGCGCCAAACCGATGTACGGCCACCGCCGTGAGGAGCACGAGGGCGCCCATGGCGCATCCCTTGCCCAAAGCCTGCTTCCCCATTCGCACTGCTTGCCCCTTCGTCGTAGCATACACCCTTGTCCCCCAGCACTACAAACAATGGATAAGGGTGTTTCCGCGCAGTCTGCCCGGAACGTCGATACGGCAGGGGGCCGGCAGGGCCGGCCCCCGCGTCAGGTTAGAACATCAAGCGCAACGCTACCTGCACGCTGCGCTCTCCGGAGGCCGAGTTGATCTGCCCGAAGGTCGGATCCCCCTGCGTGCCGCCGGGGTTTCCGAAATGCGGACTGTTGCTGATGTTCATTGCTTCTACGCGGAACTGCGCCCGGAAACGTTCCGTGATCTGGAAACCCTTGAACAGCGAGAGGTCCACGTTGTTGTTTGCCGGCCCCTTGTTGCTGGCGTTGGGCACCGTCCCGTTCGTGTAGGGGACAGGCGATTGCACCGCCGAGGTGTCGAACCACTGTGCCGGAGTGCGTCCTGCCGAAGGCGCATTGTTAACGTTCCTGCCCGGCGCCACGTAGTCCGGATGGATGGAGGAGATGTAGCCCACCCCGTACCGCGTGCCCAGGGTGAACGAGCGCCCCGAGCGCAGACCGATCACCCCGTTGGCCTGCCAGCCGCCCAGAATACGATCGGCCACCTGGCTCATGTTTCCCCCCAGTTTCTTCCCCCGCCCAAACGGCATGTCGTACATGAAGCTGGCGGTGAAGTTATGGCGCTGGTCCCATGAGGCGTCGGTATAGGCATACCGCAGGTCGCGCGGATTGCCGCGGGTGTCGCCGACCCCGCCGTACAGCGGGGTGCCGGTATTGGCCAGCGCATGGCCCCAGGTGTAGGTAGCTATGAAATCCAGCCCATGGGACATGCGCTTTTCCAGCTTGGTCGCCAATCCGGCGTAGTTGCCAAAGCCGTTTGTGTGGTAGTACGAGACGCTGCCGAAAATCGGCACCGGGCGCAGCGAGTCGGACGGCACGCTTCCCGCCGGAACGTCGGGGCGCGCCGGAGCCGTGTTCGGATCCCAGGAGTTCACCTGGTGCGCCTGGTGGTTCCCGATGTAAGAGATCTCCCAGGCCATGTTCCCCGGCAACTCCCGCTGGATGGCGAAATTCCATTTCTGCACCATGGGCGCAAGGTAGCGCTTGTCCAGGCCGAACAGCCGGGACCGGGCCGGCCGGTTCAACACGTCGGCCGGGAATCCCTGCTGGAGCCTGGGCAGGAACGGATTGATCTCGAAGGCGCTCATGTTCGCGGGGATGTCCATGACGATGGTCATGTTGAAGGGCGCCGCCTGGCCCCGGTTGGGCCCGGCCCCCTCGTTTTCCTCTCCCCCGTAGAAAATGCCGAAGCCGGCCCGGATCACCGTCTTGTCCGTAAGCGAATAGGCCAGGCCGATCCGCGGGCCGATGCTGGTGTGGTCCCAGGGAATCAGGTACTTGTCCACCGTCCCCCGTTCCACCTTCACCATCGGGAAGACGGTGGCGAAGTTCGAGGGCAGTGGAGTATCCATGTCTTTGCCCTTGGGAATGAGCAGTGTCTGCCTGTCCCAGTCAAACCGCACCTGCCGGCCGAACTTCTCCGCGATCGGCGAGAAGGTTTCATAACGCACCCCAAGGTTCAGCGTCAGCTTCCTCGTGACCTTCCAGTCGGTCTGTCCGAAAAAGGCGAAGGTCTTCTTTTCCGAGGAGATGAAGTTCGTGGTCGAAACCTGTCCCGTGGTCAGATAACCCGTCAGGAACGCCGCCATGCTATCGCCGGTGGCGCCCTGGAACGTGGCCGTGGGGCTGTAGTTACGGGTACGGCTGAAAGTCATCGTTCCGTGCGGTGATTCCACCTGGAAGAACGGGAAGCCGATCGGCCGGTACTCGAAGCCGAACTTCATCGAGTGCTTGCCCTTGATAACCGCCACGTTCTCCACGAAGTCCCAGACGTTGCTGTACTCCGTCGTGGGAATCCAGTTCCCCGCCCCGAACCCGGTGTAGTCCGATATCGACGTATTGGGCAGGCCGCCGTTGATGGCCGCCATGGTGGTGGGGTTATAGCCGCCGATGCCGAATTCCTTGAAACGGTCTTTGGTCGGCTCGTACTGCGTGCGGGCGGTAACCAGGCGGGTATAGGCCAGCCGGGTCTCGGTCAGGATGGTTGGATTCCAAACGCGGCTCCAACTCGCCATGGCGCTGCGCGGCTGGTCGTTCTGCGTCACCGCCGAGAAGCCGGTGCCGTCCAGCGGGCCCGGCAGCGGCGGCGGCATTTCCTTCAAGGATTCCGACCAGCTCAGAGTTCCGAACAGGCTGTCCTTGTCCGTGAGCCGGTGGTCGATACGGGCGTCACCCTGGTCCTTCTGCGTCTTCTGCGTATCCCGCAGACGGAAGTAGTTGCTTCCCGGGACGCGCGTGGTCAGATTTTGGTTGGGTTCCGGGTAGAAATCGATGAGTTTCTTGCCCACCGGGTCCCAGTTCTGCGGCGGGATGAGGTTCCCGGGGAACGGATCGCGGACCCAGACGCCGCCGGCAATCTGCCGGGTGGTTGTAATGTCAAAGATCTGGCCTTCGGCAACCGGGCGGCCCAGAGGGTCGTTGCCCAACACCTTCCCCAGCAGGCTGGAGAAGTCTCCATTCTTGAACGCCGCCCGCGGAACGGTGGCGGTGTAGGCCGCGCCTCCGACGCGCTGCCGCACCCCGTCGTAGTCGATGAACCAGAAGGTGCGGTTCTTGATCAGCGGACCGCCCAACGCCGCCCCGAACTGGTTCTGCCGCATCGCGCCCTTGGCCCGGCCGATGCGGTTCGCGGCCCAACTGTTGGCGTTGAGCTTGTCATTCTGGAGGAAATCGTAGACCGCGCCGTGGAGATCGTTCGTGCCGGACTTGAGCGTTACGTTCACCACGCCTCCGGCGCCGCGCCCGTACTCGGCGTTGTATCCGCTGGTGAGCACCTTCATCTCGCCGATGGCTTCCAGCGACGGACCGATCACGTACGCGGTCTGGTTGATGAAGTCGATCACGTTGACGTTGTTGTCGATGCCGTTCAACAGGAAGTTGTTCTGCCCGTTGGAACGCACCCCGTTGGCCGAAAACGAGCCGCCCGCCGCGTCGCGGGAGCCGCTTTCACCCGGCAGCACCCCGGTGGAGAGCCTGGCCAGATAAGTGAACTGGCGCTGCCCGCCCATGGGCAACTCCGACACCAGTTTCGATTGCAGAGTCTGTCCCACGATGGTGCTCTCGGTTTGCAGCAGAGCCGCCGCGGCCGTGACTTCAACGGATTGCGAAACCTCGCCCACGGTCAACTGGATATTGAGGCCGACACGGTCTCCGGCGGTCACCGGAACGGCTTTCTGAATCGCCCTGCGGAACCCCGCCGCCTCAACTTCCACGGTGTAACGCCCTGGCTGGAGCAAAGGGCGCACATAGGTCCCGCTGCTGTCGGTAACCACGGAGAACTTCTGGCCGGTGTCCTCTCCGATGATCGTCACAGTGGCGTTCGGCACTACGCTTCCCGTAGGATCGGTGACGACGCCGGTGAGTGTACCCAAGTCACGCTGTGCGAAAGCCGAGATCGCACAGAAAACACTAAGGACAACTACAAGAAACACTCGGTTGCGGACCATCTTTCCTCCCTGCGCGGCCGATCCCCTCGCGGCTCGCGCCTCCCTTCTGGCGTACGGTACGACAGTGCAGTATATAATCCCTTGTCTCGCAGATCAACAAAAAAGTGAAAAATGAAGGAACCTTTAGACTCCGATGTCCTTCTTCCAGGTGGTCTCGCGCCGCTCGTAGAGGGCGGTTCGCCCGAGGATTGCGATCAGCGTACTGAGGGCTGAGCGCTCGGCCACGTTCTCCACCTTGCCGCTAAGGATCATTCCCAGCCAGGCTTCGAGGCCGTCATAGGTAATATCACGAGTGGACTTGATGAACTCGACCTCCTTCGGCCCCTCATAGCGCGCCATGCGTTGGCGCGAGGTCAGGATCGTCCCCTTGGAGCCGCCGAAGCCTTCGCCGACCATGCCCGGCGCGGGCATGAGCGTGCCCGCCTGGTAATTCACGTGCAGTCCGTTCGGCCACTCGAAGGTCAGGCTCAGGTGGTCGAGCGTGTCTCCCGGCCGGTTCAGTTTCCGTCCGCCGTATCCCACCGCCCGCTCCGGCAGGCTCTCCAGAAACCAGTGGAGCACGTCGAAGTTATGGCAATCCTGCTCCACGATGAAATCCCCGCACAGCTCGCGGAAGCGATACCAGTTCCGGATCATGAACTCCCGGGTAGGTTTGGCGGGCCACTCCTGAGTCTGGGCCGGAGCGCCTCCTCCGCTGCTGGGCGAATACCAATAGGCCTGCGCGTAGAGCAGGTTGCCGATCAGCCCCGACTTCAGCCGGTTGAAGCCCTCCAGGTAGACCGGACCGTAGCGTTGCTGGAAACCCCAGGAGATGCACTTCTTCGGATCCGCCCGCCGCCCGGCGGCGATCACGCGTTTGCAGCCGTCCACGTCCGCGCCCGCGGGTTTCTCGCAATAGATGTGCTTGCGGGCCTGAACCGCGGCTTCCACCATGCGCGGGTGCTCAAACACGGGCGTGGCGATGATCACTGCGTCCACGTTGGAAGCCAGCAGCTTCTCGAAATCCTGGTACGCGTCCGGCTTCTCCGCCTTGATCTTCTGGGCGCCCACGCCGATCTTCTCCTCGAAAATGTCACAGAGCGCGGTGACCCGGGCGCGAGGGTCGGCGTTGACAAAGGTGGCGTCATACGTGCCGCGGTTGCCCACGCCGATCAACCCGACGGAGATCTGCGAATTGGCTTGAGAGCCGCGGACGGCGGCCGGAGCTACGATCGTAAAAGCCCCCGCGCCCGCGAGAACACTCCTCCTGGAAACAAAAGAGCCCTCCACTATTGCTACCTCCCTTTCTTAACAGGGAAACTATACACCGGATTGCACCCGAATGGAAGACCTATTTGCTACTTTGCAGCCAGCCGGCGGCCGAGGAGAGCAGATCGCCCCCGGCCTGCGCCTCGCGCGGTCCGATGACCAGCGCGCTGGACTGATCGGCGGCGGCGAAAATGCAGAGTGTGCGGTCTCTGTAGGATGGCAGGCGGGCCGCCGCCAGCATGACGTATTCCGCCAGCCGCCGCGCGTCCACCAGGGACGCGGCCGGGTCGTCCTCGTCCGGGACGGGGTTGGCCCGGCCCTGGTCCTCGAAAAGAACCACGCTGCTGAAGGGCTTCAGCTTCGGCCGGATTCCGAAGGCGCAATAGACAACCTGCGGCTGCGCGCGGCGCATTGCTTCGGAGGCGCCCCACTGCACAAAGGAGTTGCCGAACAGCACGGCGCCGTTGCCGCTCAGGAATAACTCGCGTATGAACGCGCTCATGCGGGCGTCGCCTTTCATCCTGGGATCGAGGAAAGGAGTCAGGTCCAATTCCGCCAGCGCCGCGTAGGTCTGATCAAGGCTCCGGAGATCCTTGCGAATCAGGTTGAGACGGGACAGGAACGCTCTGCGGACCGGGGCCAGCGCCTCGAAGCAAAGCGTGGTCCACCCCTCGACGCCCGAGTCGGGCCGGTTCACGGCGCTCTCCAGCGCCCAGGTCCGCTCAACCGGTTCGGGCTCGGCCGACGCACCGGCGGCCAGGGCTCGCAGCAGCTCACTCTGCAACGAGCCAAAATCCCTCCCGAGATCCACCGTCCGGCCCCGCCGCGCGAGGTCCGGCCAAATGGGGCCAGGTCCCAGCGGCAGCCCCGCTGGGAGCACACATACCAGGACTTTGTTCAGCGGCCGGGATTCTGCGCGCCCTTCCAGCGCCTCGTTGATCCGGGCGAAAACGGTTTCCACCTCGATGCGCCACTGGGGATAGAGCGGAGAGCGCACCAGCGCGGAAGTCTGGGAGACGGTGATTCCAGTGCTCGCGGCATCCCAGGCGGGCAACTGCATTCTTGCTTCAAGCAGGAAGACCGGCTGAAGCAGTTCCTGGCATTCCTTCGCGGGCAGCGCGCGCAGGTAGTCGAGCTGGCCGCGGATCAATCTCTGCTCGCAGGGAAAGAGCAGGTCCCACTTGGCAAGCTGTTCGTTCAGGGCGGGCACGAACGTCTTGGGGAGACGCTTGAGCAGTTCCTTGTCGATCGTCATCATGCTCTGACCCGGAACCCGGGAAGCACCCGTCCGATGGACTGCTGGCATTTCACCCCAGCCAGCGCCCCCAGGGAAGGCGCGATATCGACGTGCCGGACCGGCTCGGACACAACCGCGGGCTTTGCCGCTGCCTGCCCCAGCACCATCATCCACGTAACCCGGGTCTCCTCGGAATCGGTGCGGTGGTTGAAGAAGCCGTTGGTCGTGGATCCGTCCGGGTCACGCCCGAATTCCGGCACGATGATCAGCGTGGTCCTCCCGGCATAGGCCGGCAACGACTGGAGAAGGCTCCACAGGCGATGGCAGAGCGTATCGGCGCGGCGGATGCCGGCCAGGTACGCCGAGTAAACCCCCGAGTGAGCGATCTCCATGTCCGAGAAGTTGACCATCAGGAAATCCGGTTCCACCCGGCGGAGAACCTCGGAAGCCACCATCAGGGTCAACTCGTCTCCGCTGGTGGCGTTCTCCGGTCCGCGCATGAAGTTGGCCAGGGCGGTGAGGAACGTCTGCTTCAGCTTCGGTTCCATGGTGGTCGAGGGGCCGGGCACTTCCCAGCCGATCCGCTCGTAGTCCTGCTGCATGACGTGGGTCAACTCCTCCAGCAGAAGCTCCCGGTCGAGCCGGGGCTTGTCGCTCCAGCCCAGGATGATGCGCTCGACTGCTTCGATCAGGAGTTGCTTGGCCAGAATGACCGTCCCGCCGGCGCCGATGTTCGCCGTGAGCGCCTTGTTGCTGCTGACGACGAAAGTACGGGCCGCGGCCAGGCCAAGCTGGCTCCGGAGGTAGTTGATCAGCGTGGGATTGCGCGGCAGATCGCGCCCCCAGTCGTCCACGTGCTGCCAGACGCCGGTGAGGATACTCGAGATGGTGTTGAAGTGCGAGGTCACCCCTTCGTTGACGCAGTTCTCGTAGAACAGCGCGAGGGGCAGCAGGTCGCCATGCAGGCGGGGTATGTTCTCCAGGCCCCGCGCGGAAAACGTCTCGGCGCGCCGCACGCCGGCCAGCGTGATCAGAACCAGCTTGTTCGGAGAGGCGCTCCCGGCGAGCGATGCCGCGGCCGGGATCTTCTCCAGCGCCGCTGCCAGAGCGAGGCGCAATAAGTCGCGCCTGTCCATGCCTCAACCCCGCCAGCGGACGCCCACGTCGAGCGTCTTCTTGGAGTACTCCAGGCTGCGTTCCAGGTCCACCCGCGCCTGCACCCGGACGGCGGCCTCATACTCAGGCGGTTGATTCGCGCCGCGGCCGGGGATCAGCATGGGCGCCATCAAGGGGTGCCCCTTCCTCGCCAGATTCAGGAAACGCGCGAAGTCGGCAGCGGGCATCTTCGGGTAGACCTGCCAGAATTCAGGCTCATTGTAGTTCAGCACCCGCGGCCCGCTTCCTGTAATTACCTCGTGCTGGAAGGCGGCCTTCGGGCAGAGTTTCCGGTACAGCGCCATCAACTGTTGGAGGTCTATGGAGCCGTCGCCCAGAGCGACCCACTGAACGGCGGCGCCGCGCGGATGTTCAAACACCACCGAGTCCCGCACGTGCGTGGTGATGGCGTAGGGGCCGAGGATCTCCATGGTCAGCAACGGGTCCTCGGCCATCCAGACAGGGTTGCCGGTATCCAGGCAGGCGCCGGCCAGGTCCGTCCCCGCCTCGGTGAGGAGGGTCTTCATCTCCCGCGCCAGCAGGTCGCCCGCGTGGTTCTCGACGGCGAACTTGACGCCCAGGTCGAGAGCCTCCGACCGCACGGCCCGCATCGTGTTGAGCATGCTCTCAACGTGCCCCTCGATCGGAATCGTCCCGCGCCGGTCCGACCCGCTGCCCAGGTAGCAGCGCATGATGGTCGCGCCCACCGCTTTCGCCGCCCGCAGGCACCGGCGCACGTACTCGACGGGATCGCCGTTGCTCTTGTCCCAGGAGCTTGAAGTGGGGCAGATGGAATTGGCGCCGCTCTCCACTACGATGCCCAGCCGCGCGGCATGGTCCTTCACCTTCTGCAAGTGGGCGGGCTCCAGGCTCCCGTAGTCGCCGGGGCTGGAGAACTGGATGGTGTCCAGCTTCTGCGCGGCTGCAAAGTCCAGCAACTGGGTCCCCTTCCAGCCCAGCCGCATCAGCGAATAGGTGTCGAATCCCAGCAGGATGGGCTGAGATGCGGCCGGCAGCGCCATGGCCGCCGCAGCCCCCAGGCCGCCGGCGAGAAAACTCCGTCTTTCCATAGGAAGGCTCCCGGGCAGGCTACACGTCACATATCGTGATGGCCTGGTCCAAAGATGTCAGCGGGTCTCTTAGCGGCGTATACTCGTGGCCCAGGTAGCCGGTGTAACCGGTATCCACGATGGCCTGGCAGATGGCGCGGTAGTTCAGCTCCTGCGTGTCGTCGATCTCGTGCCGCCCCGGATTGCCCGCCGTGTGAAAATGCCCGATGTACTTGATGTTGTCGCGGATGGTCCGGATGACGTCCCCTTCCATGATCTGCATGTGGTAGATGTCGTACAGGATCTTCACCCGGGGCGAGTCCACCAGTTTGCAGATTTCCACGAGCTTCCAGGTGTAATTGGGAAAGGCGCCGGGGTGATCCACTTTGGTGTTGAGCAACTCCATCTGTAGGGTGACGCCCTTGTCTTCGGCCACCGCCTTCACCCGCTTCAGAAAGGCCGCGACGTTTTCGATGATTTCGGCGTCCGGCTGCTCCTGCTTCCTGGGCAACCCGAGCATGAGGTTCGGCATCCCCGCCTCGGCCGCAAGCGTGATGCTGCTGATCATTTGTTGTTCGGCCTGATCGTGGTTTTCTTTCCTTTCGACTCCGCCCCTGGCGGGGGGTTGAGCGGGAGGCGGTCCCGCGGCGGGTCCCGGCGGGCGGCCGCCGGCGCCTGACATCACCGAAATCAGTCCGTACTTCTTCAGTGTTGGCCAGTCTGCGGGTCCGCTCAGGTCCAGGCCCACGAGGCCCAGTCGCGCGGCGTGCCGGCACATGTCTTCCAGCGGCATGCCCTTGGGGAAGCACCCTTTGGTTGCGGCCTGCTTCAGCCTGAGTTTGCGTTTGACCGGCTGATCGGCGGCCAGCGCGCTGGCCCCAACCACACCCGCCGTTGCCGGCAAGAAAGATCTTCGCGTCATAAGAGCCCTCCCTCCGGGGCGTGCGATTTCCCTCCGGGGCCGTTCCGGGCCCGTGGGGGCCTCTGGTACAGACCGATTCTAGCCGAAGCAACCGGCCTTTACAAGGAGAATGGCGGCGCCGGACGGTTGGACGCGCCGCCTGTGGCGGCAAGGTGATTCGGGTGTGTTACTCGCTGACTGCCGGGAGCGGGCGGTCGCTATTCACAATTTCGAGGTAGATCTTCCATGAGCCGTCGGGCTGGCGTTTCAGGATGTCGAGCCAGTTGGCGACGAGCTCCATCTGCTCGCCGCCGGTCTTGGCGGTGAGCGTCATCGTGGACGTTCGCCGGGCGTACGCCAGGTCGCCGGCCGCCTCAACCTGGACATTCTCCGAGTTGATCTTCGCCGCGAATAAACCAAAGGCAATCTTGAGGCCCCACCGGATCGACTCTTTGCCCGTCATCGCCCCCCTTTGCGGGGGCATCATCACTCCATTGTCGGCAAATAGGGCCGTGAGGCCCGCCGGGTCGCCGGCGGTCAGAGCCGCCGAGTGCTGTCCAAGCAGAGTCCTGATTGCAGCCACGTCGTCGGCGTTGGCCGCCGCAGCGGCAGCCACGCTGCATTGGGCTAACAGCAGCGCCAGTAGAATCAGAGTGGTTGTGAGGTGATGGTGTTTCATCGTCTTCGCAGTACAGTATGACACAGGGACGGCCGGCGGTTGGCGCGGCTGGACTCTTCCGCAGAGGCTTGACCGATGCTATATGATGGGTGTAGTTGTTCAACGAGGGGGTTGGGATTTCACCCCGCCGAAGGGTGTTTTGTAGCACGAGGAGGCAGTGCAAATGATCAATCGAAGACACTTTGTGGCGGCCGGCCTGGCGGCAGGCGGCTGCGCTACCGTCGTACTCCCGGTCAAGGGAGCTCAGCTACGCCGGGCAAATGACGTTGTCCTGTTAGGGCCGGACAACGTCCGGCTTTCGCGGATGGCCATGGGCACCGGCACCTTCAGCGGCAAGATACAGCGGGCATTGGGCATTCAGGGTCTGGCCGACATGCTGCACTACGGCTACGACGAGGGACTTACTTTCTTTGATACCTCGGACACCTACCAGACGCATCCGCACGTCAAGGAGGCGCTCACGCGTCTCCCCCGCGAGAAGATCGTCATCATGACCAAGTGCCGCGCCCAGACCGCGAAAGAGATGCGCGCCGACCTCGACCGGTTCCGCCAGGAACTGGGGGTCGATTATTTCGACATTGTTCTGCTTCACTCGGTGACGGCCCCCAACTGGTCCGAGCAGCGCGCCGGAGCCATGGAGGCGCTCGCCGAAGCCCGTGAGAACAAGCTCGTCCGCACCTATGGATGCTCCATCCATTCACTGGAGGCGCTGAAGACGGCCGTGAATACGCCGTGGCTGCGTGTCGCCCTGGTGCAAATCAACCCCATTGGGGTGCGGATGGTCGCTGATCCTGCCACCGTGATCGCGGAGATGCGCAATTTGAAGGCGGCCGGCAAGGGCGTCATCGGCATGAAGATTCTCGGAGAGGGAGCCATGGCGGATCGCGTCGACCAGGCCTTGCGCCACGCGGTGTCACTGGATTGCATGGACTGTTTCACGATCGGTCCGGCGAACCGCGACGAATTGAGCCAACTGATCAAGGGCGTTACTGCCGCCTCGGAAGCGGTCAACGCGGGCTGACAGCCGCGAGGCCGGCTCCTGCGGCTTTCGTGCAAGTTTGGATTTCGACCGAAGGTGACGGGTGTGATGGAGAGCAGACGTACATTTCTACAGGCGTCCGCGGGAGCGGTCCTGGCGTCAGGATCGGTTCTCGGAGCCAACGACAGAATTCAGGTGGGGCTGATCGGTTACGGCAGGCGTGGAGGGCAGCTCAGGAATTCATTCGCCAGGCACGCGGATTGCGTGTTTGTGGCCGCCTGTGATGTGGAACAAACCAGGCTCCAGCAGGGCGTCGCGGCGATGGGTGGGAAGGTGGACTCTTACTCCGATTACCGCCGGATTCTCGAGCGTAAAGACATCGACGCGGTCATCGTGGCCACGCCCGACCACTGGCACTCGCCCATTCTGGTCGCGGCGTGCGAGGCGGGCAAGGATGTGTATATCGAAAAGCCCGCTTCGAACGCGATCGAGCCGGCCTGGAAGATGGTCGAAGCGGCGAAGAAGTACAGTCGGGTGGTCCAGGTGGGCTGCCAGCAACGAAGCTGGAGCCAGTTCCAGGACTGCGCCAGGCGGATCCAGGAAGGGCAGTTGGGCCGTATCAATCACTGCATCCTCCTGTTCGAGGGTGGCGGGGGCGGAGGGCCCAGGAGTTCGGCCTCATCCCAGAAACCTCCCGCCGGCCTGGATTGGGAGGCCTGGCAGGGCCCCGCGGCGCGCCACCCCTACTCAGCGGACCGCCACCGTAACTGGCGCAGTTACTTCGACTACGGCGGAGGCACCGTCACGGATTGGGGCGTCCACCTGACCGACGTGATGACGTGGTACATGCGGGCCGGCAACAAGGGACCGCTGCTGACCAGCGCGGCGGCGCAGTACCTTTTCCGGCAGCCCCCCGATTTTGAGATGGCGCCGGACACCTATTCCATTACCTGGAAGTACGACAATTTCGTCGGGACATTCACCAACGCGACCCTTCCCAGCCAGGATCCGGAGTTCATGAGGTCGGATGCATACGGGGATTACTTTTACGGAGAGAACGGCGTGTTGCTGGTGAACCGGTTCGGACATGCCGTCATGCCAAGCCGCCGGGGAGGAATGTCCCAGTCCGCGGGGCAGCCGCTGAAAGCCGAACGCGTCATGGACTCTGACGGGCTGGACGAAAGCCCCGATTCGAAGTTCGCACACGCCACGATTCTCCACGCGCGCAACTTCCTGGATTGCGTGAAGTCACGGCAGCAGCCGGTCTGCGACATGGAGACGGGCTTCTACTCTTCGTTGCCCTGTCTGCTGGCGGTTATGTCCATTCGCCAGGGACGCTCGTTCACCTGGGACGGCGCCGCGGCCAAGGCCGTATAGCGACTCCTTGCCGCGGCGCCTGCCGCAAGCGGCCTTAAGCAACCGGCTGTGCCTCTGCGGGGATTCCTATACCGGCGGCGGAGGAGGAGGCCACTTGGACGCCCCCTCGGGCGCTGGCCCCACAGCGTTCAGCACGCGCCGCGCCGCCAACTGCACCGGCTCCGGCATCGACGCCGCGGTCAGCCGGGTGTAGAGTTCCACCGCCCGCGTCCGGCTGGCGGGCATAAGTCCCTCGGCGCACAGCAGGCAGGCCCGCGCCACCACCGGAAACACCGGGGGTTTCGTGCTCTTCAACGCAGCCTCCAGCGTCTTGGCCGCCTGCAAGCCGCCGATCATTCCCACCGATGCCGCGGCCGCTCCCGCCACCTCGGGGTCGCGATCGCCGATCAACCGGGCCAGGGCGTCCAGCGCCTTGGCGTCCTTCCGAAAACCGATGGAGTGAATCACCCCCACCAGAAGCCTGCCCTTCAACTTGGGAAGCGCGGCGCGCAATGCCTCGTCCACCGACGGATCAGGATTGGGCTCCAGGCCAAATCGGGCGTAACAGGCAAGCTCCCGATGACCCAGCAACGCCGCCATGGGCGCGACCGCTTCCGGCCCGCCCACGAAGGCCAGCTTTTTGCAGGCCAGAGCCTTCTGAAACAGCGTCGAGTTGGGGTCTCTGACCATGGCCACCAGCTTGGCCGCATCCATTCTCCAGATCGGCAGGGCGTCAAACTCGGGAGGTACGCTCGGCGCCGGCCCGCGTCCTCCCCGGGCGGCGGCTGCTCCTTGCCCGGCGGCCCCTTGTCCGGCTTGTCCGCGTCCCGGCGCTGCGGGCGGCTGTTGCGTTTGTCCAGGTGTTGGCATGCTTGTAATCTCCTTGTTCCCCATTCCCGGCTACATGCTGGTGGCCAGCGCTTCCAGCCGCCATGGCTCCCGGTAGGCCCGGCTGCGCATGCGATTGGCCTCTTCGTCGCCGATGAACGTGCGTTTGGCCGGATCCCAGGTGAGCTTCCGGTTGAGTTGCCCGGCGATCCAGACCGCATGGCAGGCCACGTGGGCGTGGGCCGTAACCTCGGCATTCGCCCGGGGCTGAATACGCGACCGGATGCTGTGCAGAAACTCCCGGATGTGTTCCGCCGTCGGGTCGTACCTGATTCCCTGGCGAGTGGGCAGCAGCGACTTCAGGTTGGGGGACATCTCGATCCTGCCGCCGCTATCCACCTCGACCCAGCCCTCGGTGCCCTCGAACCGGTTGCTGCACGCGCCGCGGCCCCCCACCACCCAGCCGTGGTTGCGGACGATGAGTTGCACGCCGTTGACGTAGCGGCAGGTTACCGTGTACGGTCCAGTCAGTCCGTCGCCCCGGAACACACCGCCCTCGGGCACATACTCGATGGGTTCGGTATGCTCCGTGTCGGCGGCCCATTGGGCCGCGGCGATGGTGTGCGAGCCCCACTCCAGCAGCGCGGCGTGGAAATCCCAGAACTGGGTCCGGCCTCCGTCCGGGTATCGGGAATTGTACGGCCGCCAGAGACACGGGCCGAGCCACTTGTCCCAGTCGAGCACCAGCGGATCCGGCTCGGGTTTCTCCTCGGGCCACCAACCGTGCCCGCCCTGGTCAACCATCCCCAGCCCGATCTGCGTATCGGCGTGTACGGCCAGCAGCCTGCCGAGTTTGCCGCTGCGAGCCAGGCCCGCCGCGTACTCATAGGTGAACTGGTTCTTGCGCTGGCAGCCGGATTGGTAGACCACGCCGTAGCGGCGGACGTTGTCGGCCAGGGCGTAGCTCTCCAGGATGGACATGGCCGCGGGTTTCTCGCTGTAGATATCCTTGCCGGCCTGCGCCGCCCAGATTCCCATGGGGCCGTGCCAGCGGTCGCTGGTGGCGATGAGAACCGCGTCGATGTCTTTGCGGGCCAGCAATTGCTCGGGGTCGCGGTACATCTGGCAGGCGTCCCGTTTGTAGTAGCCGTCCACGTAGCTCTTGATGGTTTCCCGGGCGCTCTCCCGGATGTCGGCGACGGCCACGAATTCCACCTCGTCGTTCGTAAGCAACTGTCCCAAATCGACGATGCCGCGGTTGCGTATCCCGATGCCGCCGAACCTGATCTTGTCGAGAAGCCCGTATTTGGCCACGACCACGGGGCCAGGCGCGGGTTGGGCGCCGGCTCCGCCCGCAGGCGGGCTTGGAGCCTGCGCCGCTGTTGTTGCTGCTGTTTGCCCCGATAAGGGCCCCGAGACAAGCATGGGTGCTGCCGCCGCTGCGCCGGCCTGGGCGACGCTCTTGCCGAACCGCCGCCGCGAGACCTTGCTTCTCAGGTCCGCCATTGTTTCCTCCTGAACCGCCAGGTGCTGCTTCGCCTTCTGGCCGGTCTGAGCATAACATACTCGATTTTTCGGGAGCCTCGAGAACTCAATCCCATCCGGCATCCGGCGCTCCCGGCTGCCGAGCGCCTTTGCCCGAAAGACGATAGAATTCCCGGTTATGGAGGTCTCATGTCATTTCAGAAGCTTGGCCTGGTGTTGGTTCTGCTGACGGCTCTCCTGGGCCGGGCGAATGCGGCTTCGCCGCCCGGTATGCCGACCGGGTGGACCGACGGCTATGTCTACGCCAACGGCATCCGGATCCACTACTATCACGCCGTGCCGGCCCCGGGTAAGCCGGTAATTGTGATGGCTCACGGCGCCACCGACTACGGGCTGAACTGGACAACCCTGACCTTGGAGATGCAATCCGAATATGACATCTACATGGTGGATGCACGCGGCCACGGCTACACGGATCCGCCCACGGCAGACACCCGGGATGACGCAGCCGTAGAGGACCTGGCCGGGTTCATACGCGCGATGAAACTGGAGAAGCCCATCCTGATGGGACACTCGATGGGATCCGGCACGGCGATGCGGATCGGGGCTGCGTATCCGGACCTTCCGCGCGCGGTCATTCTGCTGGATCCGGGCTTGGGCGCCGCCGCGCCGGGCGCGGGTGCCGCCCGCGGCGCCGCGGCGGGCGCAGCCGCCGCCGAAGCGCCCACTCTGGTGATGAGAGGAACGCCCGAAGCCCTGGTGGCGCAGAACAACCGGTCCTACGATGAACTCCTGGCGCAGTGCAGGAAGCAGACCCCGAAGTGGGATCTACTGGACTGCCAGTACTGGGCGGTGTCGAAGAGGATCTATCACGGGTCGTACGCAACGGGCGGACCCGGCACTGGAGGCAGCGCCGCGTACACATCGGTGCTTGGCAAGATAACCGCACCCACGCTGATTCTGAAGGCGGACGCCCCGCCTGAGACGCGGCGGGCCAATGAGGCCGCTGCCAAGGTCTTGAAGAACGGCAAGCTGGTTCACATCGACGGCGCCGGACACAACCTGCACCACGACGAAAGGCAGCAGACGTTGAAGGTCCTGAGGGAGTTTCTGCGCGCTCTCTGAGTGGCCGTCCCGGAGACAGCAATGCGAATGCGATTCTGCCTTTTCTCAATGGTCATTTTCCTGCTCGCTGCGCTGGCAGCGTGCTCGCGGACGTACACCGGCTCATCTACGGCCATCCCGCGCCTGCAGAAGCAGGGCACGGCGACGCAGTTGATGGTCGACGGCAAACCCTTCCTGGTGTTGGGGGCGGAGCTTCACAACTCCAGCGCCTCCAATCTCGCATACCTGAAACCGGTCTGGCCGCGCCTGAAGGCGATGCGCATTAACACGGTCCTCACCCCCGTCTATTGGGAGTTCCTCGAACCGAAAGAGGGACAGTTCGATTTCACTTTGGTGGACGGCCAGATCCGGGAGGCGCGGAGCCACGACCTGCGGCTGGTTTTCCTCTGGTTCGGAAGCTGGAAGAACAGCATGTCCAGCTACGTCCCCGATTGGGTGAAGACCAACCAGGAACGGTTTCCGCGCGCCCAGGATAAGGACGGCCAGGGGATCGAGGCTCTTTCCACACTCAGCGCCGCCAATCGCGACGCCGACGCCAAGGCCTTTGCGGCCCTCATGCGGCACATCAGGGAAGCCGACACGCAGCGCCGGGTCATCATGATCCAGGTGGAGAACGAAGTGGGGCGGATGGGCGACACGCGCGACAGAAGCGAAGCCGCCAACAAGGCCTTCGAGGGGCCTGTTCCGAAGGAACTGCTGGACTACCTGAGCAGTCACAAGGACACGCTGTACCCGGGACTCCGCAAAGCGTGGGAGGCGGCCGGGTCCAGAACTTCCGGAACCTGGGAGCAGGTGCTGGGCAAGGGCGCCCGCACGGAAGAGAGCTTCATGGCATGGAATTACGCGACTTACCTCAACCAGGTGGCCGCGGCGGGCAAGGCGGAGTATCCGCTGCCCATGTTTGTGAACGCGTTTCCGTCCGCGTCAGGCCGGGAGCCGGGAATGTACCCGAGCGGCGGTCCGGTCCCCGAAGTGGCCGATATCTGGAAAGCCGGAGCGCCGGCCATCGACATCCTGACGCCCAACAGCTACGACCCGAACGTCGTCGATTTATGGGCCAGGTATCACACCTCCAACAACCCGCTGTTCGTTCCCGAGATCGGTGCGCCCGCCGGCGCCCACTCTGTCTTCTATGCGCTCGGGCAGCATGAAGCGTTGGGATTCTCCCCTTTCGCCATCGATTCGCTGGCGATGCCGTCTGGGCCGGAAACGCCGGGCGGGCCGGTCGCCTTGCCGATTGCCCGGAGCTACGCCATCCTCGAGCAGCTCGCTCCGCTGATCCTGGAAAACCAGGGGAAGGGGAAGTTGGCGGGCGCGCTGGTGAGTCCGGACGACCCGCCGCAGAGGGTCCCGCTCGGGAACTATGTTCTGGAGGTGAGTTACGCGCGCATGCGCAGGCCGCCGCTGCCGGCTCCGCCCAAGCCCGCCGGAGGAGGGCCGCCGGCCATGCCTGCCCCCGCGCCCGCGACAGTGCCGGCGGGAGGCTTTCCGGGGGGCGCGCAAGCCGCGGAACGGGCAGGCGCTCTGTTCATCTCTCTCGGCCCGGATGAGTATATTGCCGCCGGCAGCGGGCCGGTCAGTGTGACCTTTGCACCGAGTACGCCGGGGCCGCCGCGCGCCGGCATCCTGTCGATTGACGAGGGCGCCTATGCGGGAGGCCGCTGGATCCCCGGCCGCCGCCTGAATGGCGACGAGAACGGCCAGGGGCAATTTCTCCGATTGAGCGGCCCCGCCGCCCGCAACGGCTCCATCTTACGGGTGAAGTTGTATCGCTACAGGTAGCCGGCAGAGCGGATCCGTTTGCTCCGGCGCGGTGGGAAGCGGGACTGCCTGCGCTCTCAGCCTGCCGCGGGCGAAATCGGGGAAGCGCATCAACCTGAGGTTGATGCGGTGGGTTCGCGGCCCCGGCGGGTTGTAGGACGGGGTCAGACACACCGGGCATCAGAGCGAGGCGCGGAGGTATAACCAGAGACTCGTCCTGATCTGGTTCGGCGCGTACAAGACCGCCCGCACCGGCTTCGCGCCGCTATGGGTGAAAGCGGACCGGAGGCGCTTTCTTGCGATGCTATTGAAGCCTCGGGGCGACGAGATTGCGGACGGGCTGCCCAATTCCGGAATTGGCATGCTGAGAATCAAACTGATTCGTTTTGATTGAGCGGCTGCGGCCCGGACAGGCGTCTTAGGGCTGTGCAGCATCGACACTGCCGATTGGTGCAGCGAGAGAGGAACAACGAAAGAGCAGCGTCATGACCCGGAGATCCGTTTTGCAGAGCGGGCTCGCGGCCTGGCCGGCCGCGGCGATTTCAAAGGCGGCGTCCACGCCGCTGGTGGCTGAAACCGCATATGGCAAAGTGCGGGGGGCCGGCGTGAATGGGGTTTACATCTTCCGCGGCATTCCATACGGCGGTCCGACGGAGGGCGCCGGCCGGTTCATGCCGCCGTCCAAGCCCGTCAAATGGACCGGCGTGCGCGACGCCACCGTCAATGGTCCGCAGTGCGTGCAGCAGGGCGGCAACGTGTTTACGAACCCGCAGTTGGGCGACTATTTCGCCGGCGGCAGGAGCGACCGCCTGGAACTTGCCAAAGAGCCGATGAGCGAGAACTGCCTCGTGCTGAACGTTCTAACCCAGGGACTCAAAGGCAGGCGCCCGGTCATGGTGTATATCCACGGAGGCGGCTTCAGCTCCCAATCCGGCTTGCTCACGTTGTTTTCGGACCGGCACGTGCGCGAGCAGGACATCGTCCTGGTGGGCGTCAACCACCGGCTCAACGTCTTCGGCTATACCTACCTGGGTGGGTTGAACAGCCGGTTCGCGGTGGGCAACGCCGGACAACTCGACCTGATTGCGGCGCTGGAATGGGTGCGCGGCAATATCGCGCAGTTCGGCGGCGACCCTGGAAACGTCACCATCTTCGGCGAATCCGGCGGCGGCGGGAAGATCAGCACCTTGATGGGCATGCCCGGCGGCAAGGGCCTGTTCCACAAGTGCATCGTGCAAAGCGGCTCCCTGTTGAAGGCCGGCGATCCGGATACCGCCACCAAGAGCGCGAGGGCGCTCATGGACAGGCTGGGCGTAAGCAAACCGGAGGATCTGCAGACAATCCCCGCGGCTGATCTCTTCAAAGCTTCTTCCGGCTCCGGAAGAGGCATGGGCGGCGGGCCGGTGCTCGACGGCCACTCCATCCGGAAGCAACCGTGGGAACCGGCTGCGCCGGTTGAATCGGCGGGGCTGCCGTTCCTGGTTGGCAACTGCAAGGACGAATCCACCCTGTTCAGCGGGGCGGAGTTCCAGAACCTGGACGAGGCGGGGCTGAAGGCGGCGCTTGTGAAGAGCGGAGTGCCGGCCGGCAGAGTCGACTCGCTCCTTGCCCTGTATCACCGCGGCCACCCGCTGGAGAGCCCGTCGGATCTGTATTACCGCATCTCGACCGACCGCGGTGCACGCCGCAACGCAGCCCGGCAGGCCGAGCTGAAGGCGGCCGAGGGCAAGTCCAACGTGTTCGTGTACTACTTCCAGTGGAACACCCCGCTGGACGGGGGCAAGCTGCGGGCCTTCCACACCGCGGACCTGCCCCTTGAAATGCGCCTGACGCTGTACCCGGAATCCGAGCAGCTCTCGAAGCAGCTCAGCGGCGCATGGGGCGCGTTCGCCAGAACGGGTAACCCGAGCCAGAAAGGTTTGGTCTGGCCGGCCTACACGCTCGAACGGCGCGCCACTATGGTTTTCGACGTGAAAGAGAGCAAAGCGGTCGATGATCCCGACCGCGAGGAGCGGCTGATGGTGCGAGATCTGCCCTCCGGCGGATTGCTGTAGGGAAGCAGTCTCCTCGTCCTTGGAAGGACGGCGACCACTATCGGCCGCCGTACTGCGATTCAAGCAGCGCCGGGCGCGGCCGTGATAACGCCCGCTCTCAGAGGCGCGCCGCGGAAGAAGCCGCCAGGCGGCCCGGCTGCTGCTGCCGGACCCATCTCACCAGACCCCGCCGCCATCGGGATCGGGTACTCGCCAGGCACGGCGGAGACTGGCGCTGTTGGCGAGCGTGAAGCCGGCGTACGGTGGAGGCGCATCGCCCGTTCCCGAGGCTTCCACCGCGGAGAAGGCCGGAGCAGCGATTTGCGGGACAGGCGTTCAGCGCACAACAGACGGCATTCCGAGCTGAGAGCACGGAGCAGATTCTTCCTGTAAAAACCGAGGCCCGGTTGCAGGCCAGGGTTGGATGAGGAGCCGAATTCGGCCGCCTGAGGGCCCGCGGCCGGACCCGGGGGGCCAGGGAAGCGACGGTAAAACGGACAGTTCCGGGTTTCGGGTGTACCGAGAGGGACAGAACGGCCTTTCCCGGGTGCCCAGCGGAGGGGCCTGGAGTGAAAAATGGGCTGGAGGCCCACGTGGAGGGGACCGAGTATATACTGATGGCGAGCCGGGAGGCCAAAATGGAAACTCCGCTTAGGACCCCTTTTGAGAAAAACCTGCCACAACCCGTCTCAGGCGGGGAGCGGCGGCGTTGGTACCCTTTTCGCGAGCTGCGCCGCGGGTAAAACGATTGCACGCTGGGCGCAGCCATACCGCCGAAAAACAGGTTGAAAGGTTGATTCGGAGGTGCCCATTGTATTTGGTCGCGCGGAGGCTTATAATCCATTTCTGGCAGACGGGAGCATCAATGAACGGAGGCTCACGTTGGCGGGAAATCACGGCGAGGCTGGCGCTGTGCTTCTCCGTTTCCATTTGTGTCTGTTCGGCCCAGGAGCAGGATCATGCTTCCAAGGTCTATGCGGAATCATCCAAGAGCGTGTTGCTCCTGATCGCCAGATCGGAAGGCGGTCAGGTCGTTGGTCAGAGCTCAGGCTTTGTAATAGCCGGTGGAAAGATCGTCACGAACGAACACGTCGTTAGGGCGGGAAACATACTAGTCGACCTGGGTGCCGCCAAGTTGCCGGTCACCGTGGAACGGGTGGATGCGGCAAACGATCTCGCAATTCTCACCTCGACTGTCGAGTTGAGTGTTGCCCCTCTCCCAATTTCGGAGGCGATGCCGACTCCGGGGACGAACGTGTACGCTCTCGGGAATCCGGCGGGACTTGAGAAGAGCATCAGTACTGGTGTTGTATCCGGTGTCCGAGATTTCAAGGGGCGCCAACTGCTTCAGATCACAGCCCCTATTTCGCCTGGATCGTCGGGTGGACCGATATTGAACGCGCGAGGCGAGGTCGTCGGGGTTGCAGTCGGAATATTAGAGCTGGGCCAGAACCTCAACTTCGCGGTTCCCGCTACGGTGCTGCGGAAATTGATACTCGGAAAGACTGAAAGCAGCGGAGATGCTGTCTCGCTGCTCCAGCGGATTCAGGACCTCACTCAAACTCGCGGCCAATACCAGTTCTCACTAGACCCTGATTCGGATTGGCAAAAGCTCGACCGTCAGATCGATGATCTACTTGAGAATGCTCTTCAGCGTGCCGGGTCTGACTCCGCGTTGTTACTTCGAATTGCGGGCCAGGCGCAGACTCAGAATACGGATATCGCAATAAGGGCGGCGGAGCAGGCCATTCGCATCAGGGCGACTCCAGAGGCTAATCTTGCGCTGGCGAAGTGCCTGCAGTTCAAAGCTACCTTTTCGGAAGACGCGGACAGGAGCGCACTTCTGCAGCGAGCAGAGAACGCAGCGCGGGCCGCTGTACGGGGCAGTAAACTGCCTGGTCCTGACCTGTATTATCAATTGGCGGGCATACTCGAAGACCGCGGCTCTTACGTGGAGGCGGAAACCAATTTTCGCCGTGCTCTTGATTTGAGTCGAACCGACACCGAACTTAAGGCAAACAGCATACGGCGCCTCATTCGGATCGCAGACGCCTTGGGGAAACAGAGCGAGGGAGATACTTGGTTCGCGGCATTAGTCGGCTCCGGTCAGGCCACCGCGGAGGATTGGGAAACCGATGGCTGGCGGCACTTCTGGGTGAGGCACTATCACTTGGCGGGGCTACATTATCAAGAAGCCGCTTCGAGCGGCGGACACTGGACAAACTGGTGTCAAGCTGCGATTTCCTTTGCCTTGGCAGAAGCGTGGGAGGACCGTGTGCTGGCCTGTGCCCGAAAGTGCATTGAGGAAGGAGCCGGTAAGAATTATTCCGAGAGCGTCTTGGCCAACGCCCACTACCTGATTGCCGCCGTCCTGAACCAGCGTGGCGTTTTTCAGGAGGCCCTCAGCCACGCTCGGGAGGCCACCGCCCTCAAGCCGACCGAGCCTTGGTATTACGATGCTCAGGCGAAAGCACTGAGCGGCTTGCGACGATTTCAGGAAGCAATAAACGCTAGTGACCAGGCGATTAGGCTATCCGATGGTAAGTATTCGACCATGCACTTCACCCTCGGCGGGGCGTACTTCGACGTCGAAAACTGGGAATTTGCGAGGCAGAGTTTTGAGAAAGCCGCGCAGCTAAATCCTAAAGACGATGCTGCGCCATACAATGTTGCCTTGTGTTTGGTGCGTTTGAGGTATTACCGCGATGCTGCGAATTGGTACGAGGAAGTGCTACGTCGCAACCCCAACCGCCGAGATCGGCAGGAGATTCTGTCCCGAATACAGATCCTCCGGCGGTAGTACCGCCTGTTGTTTTCCTGCCGGTTGACTGTCGCACGCGAGGGTCGAGGATCGCTTCAGCCCCACACCTAATCTCGCAGAAAAAACAACGTCCGCTTGAGCCTCTCCCTTGCCCTTGTGCGTTGGCTGACTACCTGAAAGTAAGATTGACCGGTCTTAAGGCCGGCTACCACGGAACCCGCGAGCTTACACCCTGGGATTTGTAGCAATTCCTGGCTTATAGTGGGTAAGACCGAGGATGCCCGAGGCGTGCTGACGCGGAAGACGAGGCGGCAATCGGGCTGGCAAGACCACTCGCGACGGCCGCACTTACTCCAAACTCGGAACACCCTATGCCCAAGTTCTATTACAGCAACCTGTGCACCTTCCTGACGAGCAGCGTAGTTTCCAGTTCCGTTGGGAGTTCTACAACATACTCAACCACACGCAGTTCAGCGCCATGAATACGACGGCCACCTTCAATGCGGCCGGCGTCCAGACCAACACGTCGCTCGCCCGGGCCACCGCCGCCCGTCCGGCGCGCATCATGCAGGTCTCGCTGCGGTTCCGGTTCTGAAGAGCCTGACGGCTGCCGCGGCAGGAAGCCGGCGGCCGCTGTGTGCGCGGCTGCCGGCGGGCTCCCGTCAGGAGGGCGCCTCCGCCCTCTCTGCCAGGTACGCCGCGTTGACCAGCGTCTGACTGAATCCCGCGGGGTCCTCCGCGGCCCCTTGAGAAACCCTGACGGTGGCCTGAAGACCCGTGGGCCCGGCCGTGCCGGCGCTGAGCGCATGGGTGGCTTCCACCAGCAACAGCGCCCCAAAGGCGAGGAACTGCTGTCCTCCATAGAGGCGGCGGAGTTTGCCGTGGAACGCTTTCACCAGGTCGGCCGCGAAACGGGCCAGGCCGCGGACTGCGGCCGGCGGGTCTTTCGCGGCGTCCTCCCTCAACCGGCGGCCCTGGCAGCCCAGGTTCACCAGGGCATCCACCAGGAAGGCATCGGCTACCAGGAGCGAGTTGAGCTGCCGCCGCCGGTTCTGAACGGACGCTAGAATGTCCCGGGCACGCCGCGGTGCGTAGAACGCCGCCGTGCCCGGTTTGCCCGCGCGCATCAGCGTTTCCTCCACGCGGGCCAGTTCCGCCGCTAGCAGCGGCCCCGTCGCGCGGAAGAAAACCCTCATGGAATCTTCACTCAGGACGTCGTAGTTGAAGTCATACCTCGGCCTGCCGGAGAACGGCCGGCTCGCCTGGTAGACGAGCAGCGGATAGGCCGCCTCCAGCGTCTCGTACCGTTTGGGATCCGAGAAGTAGACGTACGGGAGCCATACGCGCAAGGCCCGCTGCACCGCCACCGACACCCTGGAGTAGACGGCAAAGAACTCCGGCGCCCGTTCTCCCGGCGCGTCCAGCCAGGCTTCGACGAGCGACCCCGGAATGGACAACGCCAGCGACACCTCCGCCTTGCCCGTGCGCCCGGCAGCCAGTTCCTCCAGCCTTCTTCCTGCTCCAGGGTCAAAGTCGTAGGCGCGCAGCGTGGGGGCGAGGCTGTGCGCCAGCATTTCGAACGGTAGAGCGCGCTGGTCCGTATAGGACAACGTGAAGCTCGCTTTCCTGTGCACCCGCCCCACCGACATGCCGCCCGCCAGCGCGAGGACGCTCTGGCAGGAGTTGCGGCTCTCTATGCGGTGGGAAGCCTCCACCGCATAGACCAGGACCCGGCCGTCGCCGTCGCTGGCGACTTCCATCCGGGCCAGCGATTCGACCCGCCGCATCCACGCCTTACGGTCGAAGAAGGGCAGGTGCAGCTCAACCGTGGTGTGGCTCGCCAGTCCGCTGGTCAGCGTTCCCTGGCGGACCTCGACGTGCGCCGTATCGGCTTCGAGCAGCCACGCATAGTCGCCGGCCAGCGCTCTCCGGTAGCAAGCCAGGCCCGGTGCGGTGAAAGCAAAGGAGCAGTCCAGCAGGGCTGTGTCCCGGCTGCCGTAGTGGTAACGCCAGCTAAGCTGCGCCTCGTGCTTCCGCTCAGCGGCCGACACCGCCTGGCGATAGACCGACTCCTTCAGGCCGACGAGCGCCCGCAGGCCCTCGAGCAGTCTGCTCACGTCGGCTTCGGTGCGGATTGGGCCGTACAGGCTCTCGATCTGGTTCCGGACCCAACCGTCAAGGTCTCCGGCCGCGGCGAGTGCCTCCGCGGGACTTGTGCGCGCGGCGTTCCAAAGGCCCAGCAGTTGCCGGACGGCGTCAGGCACGGCGGTTCTGATCCGCTCCGCGGCCGTGGCCCACTGGTTCTTGTGGACGCCCAGGATAGCCGCCACCAGCGCATCGGGCTCGGGAGGAAGCGGTGTCGCGGCGCGTACCGACGCCGACACCTTGGCCGCGAGATCGAAATCGCCGGTCTGAAGCTTGAGAACACGGAGCCGCAGCCTGCCCTGCTCGTCGAGCGAGATCTCCTGGCGATAGGCCGCATTCAGCACAAGCTGCGTCGACACTTCCGCGCCGGATTCGATGTCCAGGCCCAGGTCGCCCTCGATGACTCCCAGCGCGACCTCGCGGAGCCAGTGGAAGGTGTACGACAGGGGTTGCCGTGCATGCAGGTTCAGCTTCCCGCGCGTTTCAATGACCACCGGGAAATCGGCGGGCAGGTCCGCGGGGGAGTTTACAGACGCTGGATCGAACATGAGGTTTTCCTCCAGGGGGCTTACGCGGCAGTGGGACTGCCTATTGATTGTACCGGCGGGGCCGGTTATTTCCGCGTAATGACAGAGCGAGCCGGTGGCTCCACGGGTGGCTAAGCCCTTTTCTGCCAGCGCGTTGGGCCGGGTTGATTTCCTTCGCGACCGATGTGACCGGCCCCTGTGGTATGTTGCTACCTTACACCGGCATGGAGACTCCGGCCAAGGCCGCCGCGCGCTGGAAGGGCATCGCCCCCCTGGCGCTCGGGCTCGCGCTGGCGTTGCTGCCCGCACCGGCCGGTCTGGCCCCTCATGCCTGGCGTTATTTCGCGATCTTCGCCACAGTGATCGCGGGCCTGGTTCTGGAGCCCCTTCCGGGAGCTGTGGTCGGCCTGATGGGGGTGACCCTGGGCACGGTCCTGGCGCCGGTGGTGCTGTTCGGTCCGGTTGAGCTGACACAACCCGGTTTCCGGGCCCCCGCCGCGGCGATCAACTGGGCGCTCTCCGGCTTTTCGGACGCGACGGTCTGGCTGATTTTCGGCGCGTACATGTTCGCCATGGGATACGAGAAGACCGGCTTCGGCCGGCGTGTCTCGCTGCTCCTGGTGGAGCGCATGGGCAAGCGCACGCTGACGCTGGGCTACGCCATCGCCATCGCCGACCTTCTGCTGGCTCCGTTCACCCCCTCCAATACCGCCCGAAGCGGCGGCACGATCTTTCCCGTTGTCCGTAACCTGCCTCCGCTGTACGGATCCTTTCCCGGCGACCCCTCGGCGCGGCGCATCGGCGGCTACCTGATGTGGGTGTCGATCGCCGCCGTCAGCGTCACAAGTTCGATGTTCCTGACCGCGCTCGCCCCCAACCTGCTGGCGGTGGAGATGGCGCGCCGGATCACGCAGGTGGAGATCACCTGGACGAACTGGTTTCTGGCCTGCGCCCCCCCCGGCTTGATACTGCTGGCGCTGGCGCCGCTGCTGACTTACTGGATCTATCCGCCCGAAGTGAAGCGGGGCGCGGAAATCTCACGGTGGGCGGCCGGGGAGATTGCGGCCCTCGGCCCGGTTTCATCCGGCGAGGTGCGCCTCGTGCTGCTTGTGCTGCTGGCCCTGGTACTGTGGATTTTCGGCGGCGCCTACCTGAGCGCCACCACCGTTACCTTGATCGTCATTTCCCTGATGCTCGTCGCGCGAGTGTTCACCTGGGGCGACGTGTTGAGCAACGCCTCGGCGTGGGGAACGCTGGTCTGGTTCGCCACGCTGGTGGCCATGGCGGACGGGCTGAACCGCGTTGGGTTCGTGAAGTGGTTCGCCTCCACCGTGGCCGGCCGCCTGCAAGGAGCTTCTCCCCTGGCTGCAATGGCCGCGCTGCTGCTGGCCTTCTTCTTCCTGCACTACCTGTTCGCCAGCATCACGGCACATACGACGGCTCTGCTGCCGGTGCTTCTGGCCGCGGGCGCGGCGATTCCCGGCATGCCCGTCCCGCAATTCGCGTTGCTGCTCTGCCTGGAACTGGGGATCATGGGGATCCTCACTCCCTACGCCACCGGCCCCTCCCCGATCTACTACGGCAGCGGCTTTCTGCCGCCCGCCGATTACTGGCGCCTGGGACTAATCTTCGGCTGCGTGTTCATTCTCATTCTCCTGGCGGTAGGCGTGCCGTGGACGGCGTTCCTGCTCCGCGTCTCCGGCTGACCCCTAATCCGCAGGCCGGTAGATCTCGGGGACAAACGTCTGGTCCGTGATGGGCGGCCGTTCGTAGCTGTCCCGATGGCGGCGCGGCGGCAGCTTGACCGGCTTGGGCGTCAGGTCTTTGTAAGGGATCAAGCTCAAGAGGTGGTGCATGGTGTTCAGCCGCGCACTCTCCTTGTCGTCCGACTTCACGACGTACCAGGGCGCCTGCTTGATGTCCGTGTACGCGAACATCTCGTCCTTGGCCCTGGAGTATTCCACCCAGCGCGCCCGGGACTCCAGGTCCATGGGACTGAGCTTCCAGCGCTTGGTGGGGTCTTTGATGCGGGCCTGGAACCGCCGCTCCTGCTCCTCATCACTGACCGAAAACCAGTACTTGATCAGGATGATGCCGCTGCGGATCAACATGCGTTCAAATTCCGGACAGGAATGCAGGAACTCCTTGTATTCCTCCTCGGTGCAGAAGCCCATCACCCGTTCGACGCCCGCGCGGTTGTACCAGCTCCGGTCGAACAGCACGATTTCCCCGGCGGCCGGGAGGCGCGCGACGTAGCGTTGGAAGTACCACTGCGTCTTCTCGCGCTCGGTCGGAGTTCCGAGGGCCTCCACGCGGCAGAACCTGGGATTCAGGGGCTCCGTGATGCGCTTGATCACTCCTCCCTTCCCGGCCGCATCGCGCCCTTCGAAGATCACGACCACCTTCAGACGCTTGTGCTTCACCCACTCCTGTAGCTTGGCCAGCTCAACTTGCAGGCGCCCGAGTTCCTTCTCGTAGACACCGCCGGTCAGTTTCACGGGTTTGACCCCGGAGACCGGCGAGGACTCGTTCTTCCCGCGGCCCTTGTGCTTCGACATACGTCCCCCTGCCGTGCTTTCGGCGTCCCTTGGAGCGGGGTGAGAAAGCGGTCTTCCGCCGGCTCTCTCAACCAGCTCCTAGAGAATTCACTTTAGCCTATTCCGTGAAAAAGGGAGCGCGTTCCATCGAGCGGGCTGCTACGAGGGGCGGGCACGAACCCTGCCCGGCGCCGACGACCCCCGCCATGTACGGTCCAACGCGGTTTGGATCCCCGATGGCCGGTATCTCGTTTTCACCCGGGCGAAGGCGAAGGAGGCCTGTCCCCCGGGCCGCACGATGGTGTCCTACGCCAGCGGTCCCAACGAACTGCCGCTGCGTTGCGATCCATACTGAATCCCGTTCAACGGCGGCAGGGGCGGCAAGGCGGAGCCCGGCGCAGCGACCCGGCTTTGCCCGGCGTCCTCCGGGCCAGGCTCACTCTCTACGAGGCCGGGCATCCCTTCCGCGAGGGCAGGCCGTAGCCGCGCATCACGGCGGATTCGCCGAACATCCGCCGCACCCTGTCAATCGCCGCCTGTAGGGGCAAGCCGCCGGCGGGCCGGTCTTCGGAGAACAGTCCCAGTTGCGGCGACGGCCGGTAGACGCGTCCCACGCGGAGAGTCACGGCCCGCAGCCGCACGCGGCGGCTCCAGGCCGAACGCAGCAGTTCCGGAAGGCGCAGGAAAAATTCGGTTTCGAGCGCCGTTGGCTCCGCCAGGTTCACGGAGCGCTCGGACTCCTCGCGGTCCGTGTAGCGCAACGCCAGGGTAAGGCGGCGCACCTCGATACCGCCGGCCCGCACGCGCGCCATCAGCCGCTCCAGCATGACCTTCAGCGTCTCCAGCACGCGCGGCGTCTCCCAGACGTCTTCGGCAAACTCGGTTGTCTCCTTCCGGCACGGATCATCCGCGGGTTTGGGACGCACGGGTTCTTCGTCCACCCCCTGCGCGCGGCGCTGCAACGCCAGCGCGCCCCGGCCCGCGATCAGCGCCAGGTCGTCGACAGGCGCCCGCGCCAGGTCGCCTACCGTGGCAATGCCCGCCACCTCGAGGGTGGAGCGCAATTCACCGCCCACTCCAGGAAGCCAGCCCACTCCCAGCGGGGCCAGAAATCCCGCTTCCCCGCCCGGCGGCACCACAAGTTGCGCCCCCGGCTTGCGCAGCCGGGCCGCGATGCGCGCCACCGTCTTGTTGGTGGCCAAGCCCGCCGAAAGTGAAACTCGCAGCCAGTCTCGAACCGTACGGCAGAGACGTGCCACGGCGGCCTCGGGCTCTCCCGCCAGAACCCGGCGCGTCCCGGTCAGGTCCAGATAAGCTGCTCCGACCGCAACCGGCTCAACCAACGGAGTGGTTTCTTCGCATAAATCAATAATTTGTGAAGAAAATCTCTCGTAAAGCTCGAAGTGCCCCGGCAGCACTATCAGCGGCCCGCACATGCGCCGCGCCCGCCGCGTCGCGATACCCGGGCGCACTCCGAAGCGCCGCGCTTCCGGGCTGGCCGAAATCACCACGCCGCGGCGCGCGCCTCCGATTGCCACCGGCCGGCCGCGCAGCCGCCGGTCGGCCGCCTGTTCGATAGAGGCGAAAAAGCTGTCGCCATCCCAGTGAACCACGGCGCGCATGGATACTGTAAATTATTACACCTATCGGCGTTGAAGGCAAGGACGGCGGATCGCCGGAACCTGGTCTGCCGTCAGGAGCCGGAACCGCGGGTCCGGACTCAGACCAGAAAACGCGTTGATTTGAAGCCGCGATCCAGGAAAGCGGCTGCCAGGCACATCTCCAGGTCCCGCACCACGTTCATACCCGTGCGCTCCCGGGTGGACCAGCGGATGCAGGCGAGCGTCGGCCGCTGTGTCACACGCAGCAGACCGTCGGCGGGGCGCTCCTCGGCCGTCTCACAGACTTGGCGGATCATGGCGTAAGCCGATTGCAGGACCTTGCGGTCCGCTTCCGGCCTCAGTCCGCTCAGGATCACGTTCGTGGAAAGCGGTTCGTCATCCAGCGAGAAGGTCGCCAGCGCGCAGGAGTAATCCTCGGACCTCCAGTCCAACTCGATGTGGCCGAAGCCTTTCAGCGGAATACGGGCTTTGAACGTGCTGGCGTGCGAGTCCAGCAGGCGGCCGGCGTTGTTCACGGCATCGGCCGGCAGGTCGTCCGTATCCCGTTTGCTGGAATCCGCGATATGCCCCAACGCCGAGATGGTGTAGCTGTGCAGGATCATGGCCGTGGCCCGGGGCCGACTCGCCCCCTTGCTCATTGTACAGCCTACCGGAACCAGGGACGCTACACTGGAGTGAACATGCCTTTCGCCACCGTCCCCGAAGCCCTGGAGGAGATCCGATCCGGCAGGATGCTGGTCGTCGTCGACGACGAGGACCGGGAAAACGAAGGGGACCTGACCGCCGCCGCCGGAGAGATCACGCCCGAGATGATCAACTTCATGGCCATCCATGGCCGCGGCCTGATCTGCCTGGCTCTGCCGCCCGAACGCTGCGACGCGCTCCAGCTTCCTTTGATGACCCAGCGCAACACTTCTCGCTTCGGCACGGCTTTCTGCGAGTCGATCGACGCCCGCGAAGGCGTCAGCACCGGGATTTCCGCCACGGATCGCGCGCACACCATCCGCGTCGCCATGGATCCTTCCTGCCGGCCGGGCGATCTAGCCAGGCCCGGCCACATTTTCCCGCTGCGGGCCCGGGAAGGCGGCGTGCTGGTGCGCGCGGGGCAGACCGAGGCCGCCGTGGATCTGGCCCGCATGGCGGGTCTGGCGCCAGGCGGCGTCATCTGCGAGGTGATGAAAGAGGACGGGTCCATGGCGCGCGTCCCCGAACTGGAGGTGTTCTGCCGCGTTCACGGGTTGAAGATGGTCTCCGTGGCCGGAATCATCCGGTACCGCCTGCGGCACGAGCGTTTCGCCCGGCGCGTGGAGGAGGGCGACATCGAGACGCAGTGGGGGCGCTTCCGCACGGTGGTCTACGGCACTCCCATCGACCCCGCTCTGCACCTGGCCCTCGTGAAAGGCGACCCTTCCGGCCGCGAGGGCGTCCTGGTTCGCGTTCAGACCAGTTGCACCTTTGGAGACGTGTTCGGCTCCACTACCTGCGAGTGCGGGAGCGCCCTCAGGGCAAGCCTTCAGAAGCTCGCACAGGAAGAAGCCGGTGTAATGGTGTACCTCAATCAGTCATACCCCGTGGGAGCCGGCCGGATGACGGCCCACTCGCGAGATCAGAGGCAGCCGGCGCCCGCCGAGGGGCTGCGCGCGCCCCTTTATCAGAGCGGGATCGGCGCGCAAATCCTTTCCGACCTTGGACTTCATACGATCCGGCTGTTGACGGACCATCCTCGGAAAGTCGTCGCGTTAGAGGCCTTCGGGATAAAAATTGTGGAACAGGTGCCGATTGGTGTGGCACGGGCGGAACGGTAGGACCTCCGCCCGCGTAAAGACTGGAAGGAGGCAATTCGGATGTCGATGCTTCGTAGAGGCGCTCTTACGGTGTTGCTGGCGGCCTGCACGGCGGCGGGAGCGGACCCAACCCTGCTGTCCCATGTCCCGCCCGACTCCAAGGTGTTCCTGGGTGCGAACCTGTCGCGGTTCCTGGCGTCGCCTTTCGCGAAGACGGTTATGGACCAGGCTCAATCGGCACAACCTCAGGTGCAGGAGCTGATCAAAGCAACCGGCTTGAACCCCTTGCGGGACATGCACGAATTTCTGCTGGCCTCCCCTGGCGGCCCCAAGCCGGACAGAGGAGTGGTGCTCGTGAAGGGCGTGTTCGACCTCGCCAGGATCACGGCGCTCGCGGGCGAAGCCGGGGCGGCTTTCACCTCGTACGGCGGCGTCCGGGTGCTGGCAGGCAAGAAACCTACCGACGGATGGTTCGCATTCCTGGACGGCGCCACCGCCGCCGTCGGAGACGCGCAGAGCGTCCGTGGTGTGATCGACCGCGGGGGCGCGGGCGGGCCGGATGCGCCGCTGCGCGCCCGCATCGACGAACTCGGCAACGACTACGACTTCTGGTTCCTCTCGGCCGTACCCGTATCCGGCCTGGCCTCCGGCGCACCCCCCGCGCAGTTTGGGGGCGCGATGCAGGGCGACATCCTGAAGGCCGTCACCCAGGCCAGCGGCGGTGTCCGGTTCGGGCCTGACCTGCTCGTGTCGATTGAGACCGTCAGCCGCACGGAGAAGGATGCGGCGGCGCTCGCGGACGTCGTCAAGTTCCTCGTTGGGATGGCGCAGATGAGCGCGCAGAAAGACCCAAGAGGAGCGGAGGCGACCCAGTTCCTCCAGCGCCTCCAACTGTCGGCCGCGGGTAACGTAACGCGGATGTCACTGTCGATTCCGCAGGCGGAACTGGAGAAACTCGCGGCGCAGGCGCAGGCCATGGTGACGGCGCAGGGCGCCGCCTCCCCTCCCGGCCGGCAGCCGGCGGCCCAACCCGGCGGTCTGACGATTCAGTCCTCTCCCCGCGACATGGGAACGGTGACGGTCAAATAGGGACCTGCCGCGGGCAGGCCCATGATCTCCAAAGAGGACGGACACGGCGAGGCCTCGTCCGCCTTGCCTGAGTTGCCTTGAGTCTATACGCCGACCGCGCTCTTCAGCGCCTTGTCCCAAGGCGCGCGGTAGTGCGGAGTGCACATTGCGGCGGCTTCCTTGTCGCCGATGACGATCTCCTTATCGGGATCCCAGCGGATCATGCGCCCGCCGAGGCGGAGCGACATGTTGCCGAGATTGCAGATGATCGCCGTGCGGTGTCCCATCTCCAGGTCGCACAGCGGCTTGTTGCGCGTCCGGATGCAGTCGATGAAGTCCCGGTGATTGAGGTACATGGTCTCCTCGCCGGAGAACTCCGCCGGAGCGCGGGAGGCCGGCTTGGCCGCGCCCGGAGCTCCACGGCCCGCCGGGCCGCCCGCCGCGCCTTCGCCGCCGCGCGCGCCGCCGCGTGCGCCCCCAGCCGGGAGACTGGTCGGCGCGCCCTCGATCCAGGGCACGTTCGGCGTCTGGTCGTACACCACGCCGCCGATGGGATGTCCCAGGAAGCGCGGAACCTGGTTCAGCGGGTTGCCGTGGACTTCGGTCACGACGGTGTTGCTTCCCAGGACCAGGTTGCCCTTGGTCCCCATGATGACCGAGCCGGTCGAATCGCGGAAGGCGTTGGCCTCGCGGATGCCGGTAGTCAAGGTGAATTCCGGGAACTCGTAGAGCACTTCCTGCCGGTCGGGTGTCTCGCCGTCATCCTCGAGCACGAAACGGCCGCCGAAGGAGGAAACCTTGACTGGACCCTTCACCCCCGTCACCAGGAGGAACGCCGAGATGCTGTGGGCCCCCAGGTTGGTCAACTGGCCGCCCGAGTAGTCCCAGAACCAGCGGAAGTGATACAGCGCCCGGTGGTTCTGATAGGGCTTCTTCGGCGCCGGCCCCAGCCACATCTCGTAGTCCAGATCAGCCGGCGGATTCTCGACCGGCGTCTTTCCGAAACCGGGGTAGATGTTGCGGCCGCTGCCGCCCATCTTCACCATCTGCACCTTGCCGAGCACGCCGCTCTGGTAGATCTTTTTCGCCACCTGGTGCCCGGGATTGTGATTGCGCTGCGTGCCCACGACCACCACCCGCTTGTACTTGTCGCGGGCCATGATCATCCACTTGCCTTCGTCGTTGGCCACGGTGAGCGGCTTCTCGACGTAGACGTCCTTGCCCGCCTGGCAGGCCAGGATGCTGAGCAAGGCGTGCCAGTGGTCCGGCGTGGCCACCACCACCCCGTGGATGTTCTTGTCCTCGTACATCTTCCGGAAATCCTGGTAGCCCTTGCAGTTGGGACTCTGGGCATAGGCGACACCCTCCTGGATACGGGGCTTGTAGGTGTCGCAGACGCCCAGGACCTCGACGTCCTTGTAGATCCTGAATCCGTTCAGGTGCTGTTTGCCGATAAGACCGAAACCGATGAGGCCGATGCCGACGCGATCGTTGGCGCCTAGAATCCGGCTATAAGAAGCTGCCGTTGCCGCTGTGACTGTACCCAGGAAACCCCGCCGGGTCGCCAGGGAAGAGGTATTGTCCATAGACACTTCCGGTTTCTCCTTCCCTGAAACTGTAACACGGAATTCGATGCGGTGAAACAGGCGGGGGGGCGCCGG
>JADZCM010000047.1 GCA_020851555.1 Bryobacterales bacterium
ATCCAGGTGTCCAAAGTACGCCTCTGTTCCGCGCTTAACGCCAAGGGCTCGGCCACGCTCCACATGGTACATCCAGTATGCGGGCAGATCGGCGCATTGTCAAGTTATTTGTGAGACACAACACTAGCGCATCCGGCGGCGCTGAAATTCGTCCAGGGTGACGGCCAGGATGATCACCGAGCCGATGATCACCTGCTGCACGAAAGGCGAGATCCCCAGCAGGTTGCAGCCGTTGCTGAGCAGTCCCATGATCAGCGCGCCGACAATCGTCCCGGCGACCGTGCCCTGTCCGCCGTTGAGGCTGCCGCCGCCGATCACCACCGCCGCGATCACCCGCAGTTCATAGCCCTCGCCGGCGGTGGGCTGGCCGGTCACCAGGCGCGCGGACTCGATCATTCCGGCCAGGCCCACCAGCGCCCCTCCCAGGGTGTAAATGGCGACGGTGTAGGGCGCCACCCGGATTCCGGAGCAGCGCGCCGCTTCCGTGTTGCTGCCGATCGCGTAAGCGTACCGCCCCAACTTGGTGAACCTCAGGACGACGTGGACCGCCAGCGCCGCAACCAGCAGGAACACCAGCGGCACGGGGATGTAGCCGAGCAGGTTGCCGGTGGCGAGCGCCCCGAAGTCCCGGCTCAGGTTGGCGACCGGCATCCCGCCCGTGGCAAGCAGGGTCAGCCCGCGATAGATCCCCATGGCGCCCAAGGTCGCGATGAAAGGAGGAATGCGCAGCAGCGTGGCGGCGGATCCGTTGAACGCGCCGCAAACCGCTCCCGCCGCCATGGCGGCGGCGACCGCCAGCGCCGCGGAGTGGCCTCCCGCGATGAGCATGGTTCCGCATATCCCGGTCAGCCCGACCATTGACCCGACCGAGAGATCGATGCCGCCCGAGGCGATCACCACGGTCATGCCGATGGCCATGATGGTAATGACCGTCGTCTGCCGGATCACCGAAGACAGGTTGCCCAGAGTCAGGAAATAGGGCGAGGCAAAGGAGAGCAAGAGAAAAAGACAGATCAGGCTGGCGAACGGCAGGATCCTGTTCAATGTGGCTTTCATGTCCGGTCCAACGCGGCGTACCGCATGACCTCTTCCTGACTGGTGGCGGCGGTCGAGAGCGTCGCCGCCAGCTCGCCGCGGCGCATCACCGCGATCCGGTGGGTCATCCCCAGAAGTTCAGGCAGATCCGACGAGATCATCAGGATGGAGCCGCCTTCCGCGATGAAGTTCCCCATCAGCCGGTAGATGCCGGCGCGGGTGCCGAGGTCCACCCCTTGGGTGGGCTCGTCGAGCAGCAGGATATGCGAGCCCGCGAACAGCCACCTGGCCAGCAGGGCCTTCTGCTGGTTGCCGCCCGAGAGGCGGCCCGCCGGCTGCCGCTCCGAACGCGCGCGGATGTCCATCTTTCCGATCAGTTCCCGGGCGCGCTGCGCCTCCTTGTTCAGCCGCAGAAAAGGGCCGAGCATGAGGCTGCCGAGTCCCGCCATGGAAATGTTGTGGACCAGGGCGAGCTGAGGGAAGACGCCGCCCTTGCGGTCCTCGGTGAGGTGGCCGAGACCGCGCGCGATGGATTGCGGCACGGACGGGACGCGCGCCTCGCGGCCATCGATCAGCAGGAGTCCATCGGAGGGAGGCTCCAGGCCGAAGATCCCCCGCGCCAGCGCCGTGCGGCCGGAACCGACAAGGCCCGCAAAGCCCAGGATCTCGCCGCGATGCAATTGAAACGAGACGTTCCGGTACTCGGTCCCGCCGCTCAGCCCGCGCGCCTCCAGCCGCACCTCCGGCCGGGGCGCGGGCAGGCCGGGATAGAGCTCCGTGATCTCGCGGCCCACCATGTGGCGTATGATCCCGCCGGAATCGATCGAATCGTAGCGTCCGGTGTAAACGCGCTTTCCGTCGCGCAGGATGGTGATGCGGTCGGCGATGAGCCCCAGTTCTTCCAGGCGGTGGGAGATGTAGACCACGGCCAGGCCGCGCGCTTTGAGATCTCCGATGATGCGGAAGAGATACTCGCTTTCCGTGTGTGAAAGCACGGCGGTGGGTTCGTCCATCACCACCACGCGGGTGGAGGTGGCCAGCGCCCGCGCGATCTCCACCAACTGCTTCTCGCCGCGTGTAAGTCTGGAAACCGGCGCCGTGGGGAGGACGGGGAAGCCGTACGACTCCAGCACGGCGCCGGCTTCGCGCACGGCCCGTTGATTGTCGAGAATGCCACGCGCGCGCATTGGCTCTCTGCCGAGGTAGATGTTCTCGGCCACCGACAGGTGATCGGCCAGCGTGTGCTCCTGGAAGATCATGCTGATGCCGGCGCGGCGGGCGTCGTGCGGGCTCGCGATGCGGAGCTCCCGGCCGGCCAGCCTGATCGAGCCGGCGTCTCTTGGATGGACGCCGTTGAGGATCTTCATCAAGGTGGACTTGCCGGCGCCGTTTTCGCCCACCAAAGCATGCACCTCGTGCGGGTAGAGGGTGAAATCGACATCCGAAAGGACGGGATTCCCCCCGAACGATTTCGAGATTCCGGTCATCTCGAGGAGAGGCTCGGGCGCCTGGGCCGCGTTCATTTCAGGTACTTGCCGATCGGCGGGTTGATGAGATCCTGGATCTCCCGGTCCTGGAGGTTGGACGCCGTCACCAGGGTGGCGCCCGTGTCGATGCGTTTCTCGGGGGTCTCCCCGCGCAGGTTCCGGACCAGCGTCTCCACGGCCAGGTACCCCATGCGGAACGGGTTCTGCACCACGAGCGAATCGATGTAGCCGGCTGCCAGATCCTCGAGCACCGTCGGAGAGGAATCGAAGCCCACGATCTTCAGCTTGCCGGCAACGTCCTTCGACTTGGCGCCCTGGACCGCGCCGATGGTGCCGGACTCGTTGCTGCAAAACAGGGCGTCCAGCTTGGGGTGCGCCGTGAGGATGTCCTCGGCGACCGCCAGGCTCTTGGCGCGGTCCGACATGCCGTACTGGAGGGTGACTATCCGGATCTTTTTCGCTTTCGCCGCGATGGTCTCCTGGAAGCCCTTCTCTCTCTCGGTCGTTGAAACGCTGCCCGGTATGGTCCCGACCACGGCAATCCGGCCGCCGTCCGGCAGCAGTTGAATCATGCGCTCGGCTGCCAGCACGCCGCCCTTATAGTTGTCGGTTGAGACGTAGGAGAGGTACTTGTCCGTCTGGATGCCGGAATCGAAGATGGTGACGGGGATGCCTTCTGCGGCGGCGCGCTCGACTACCGGCGCCAGCGCCTCGCCGTGGGTCGGCGCCAGCACGATCCCGTCGACGCGCTGGTTGATGAAGTCGTCCACGACGCTGATCTGGCGGCTGAAATCGATTTCGGAGGCGGGACCGTTCCAGCGGATGTCTACGCCCAGTTCGCGCCCGGCCGCGACGGCCCCGGCATGTACCGTCTGCCAGAACACGTGCGCCTGCGCCTTCGGAACCACGGCGATGACGGGTCTCTCCTTGCGGCGGCACCCGGCGCCGGCCAGCACGGCGAGCACAACGAGCGATGCGACGGCAGGCAGTGCCCGAGTCATATTCATCTATAAACAGTAAAGGGGCGGCAGCCCCAGGTCAACCAGCTCCGCTATGATTGTGTGCATGGCTACCCGCCGGCAGTTCGCCGGAATTGCACTCGCCGCCGCCGCGCTGCCCGGGAAGCAGGCGCCGCCGGTGACGAGGTCGCGCGTCAGCGCCATCACCGACGAGATCGCGCGGACGCCCCGCGGCGCGATCGAGTTCCTGAAGCAATACGGCCTGAGCCTGGCCGAACTGCGCGAAGTTCCGGGCGGCGGCGGTACTTACGATGAGTCGCTCACGGATGAGCAGCTCCGCGCCGCAGCCCGGGAATTCCGGGAAGCGGGGATCCGGATCTCCTTTCTCGACGCCGGGTCGATGAAATACCACCTGCCCGGCACCGAGCCGGGGAGGGCGCGCAAAGAGACCGGTGAGGCGAGGGCCAAACGCCTGGCGCGCGAGGGCGCGGAGTACGAGCGCCGCATGGAACACATCCGCAAGGCTGTCAACGCCGCCAAGATCCTGGGAACTGATAAGGTGCGCGTGTTCGCCTTCGGGCGGGTGGCGGAGCCGCTGAAGCTGATGCCGCGGATCGCCGAAGAGCTGCAACCCATGATCGACCTGGCGGCGCGGGAGAAGGTTCAACTGCTCCTGGAAAACGAAGCGTCCTGCAACGTCGCCACCTCCGCGGAACTGGCGGCACTGGCAAGGCTGCTGCCTTCCCGGTGGTTCGGCATCAACTGGGACCTTACTAACGGCATGGGCGAGGGGGAGACGCCGTTTCCCGACGGCTACAACCTGCTGCCCAAAGACAGGATCGGGAACGTGCACATCAAGGGCCGGAGCGTGCTGAATTACCCGGAGCGCCAGGACTGGCCCTTGATCTTCAAGACCATGGCGCGGGACGGCTACACCGGCAACTTCGGCCTGGAGACGCACATCTTCGGCGAGGGCCAGATACAGGCCTCGCACGATTCGATGAAGGAGATCCTCCGGATCGTGGAGAGCCTCTCCGCCGGCTGAGCCGCGCGCGCCTGCCCCCTCAGCGGTCCTCGCTGCCCAGGATGTTGGTGATAGCGTCGAGCGGCCCGCGCTCGTCGCCGCCGGTGCGCGTGGGAGCCAGTTCGCGCCGGAGTTTCTCCAGGGTGAGGCTTTGCACGATGACCCGCCCGGGTCCGGTCAGCGTGGCCAGAAAGAGGCCCTCGCCGCCGAAGATCATGGTCTTGATCCCTCCGGCCAACTGGACATCGTAGGCGACCGAGGCGTCGAAGCCGACCACGCAGCCCGTGTCCACCTGCAACACCTCCCCCGGTTTGAGGGTGAACTCGATGAAGTCGCCGCCGGCGTGGATCAGTGCCGTGCCCGGCCCGATGAGGCGCTCGAGGATGAACCCCTCGCCGCCGACAAAGCCCGCGCCGATGCGCTTGACGAACTCGATATTGACCTGGACGGTGTGCTGCGCGCACAGGAAAGCGTCCCGCTGCACGATCACGCTCTGGCCCGCGGCCAGATCGAACGGCTGAATGCGGCCCGGGTAGCTGCCGGCGAATCCTACTTCGCCGGGGCCGTCCGCCCGGAAGTAAGTCCAGAAGAGGGACTCGCCCATCAACTTACGCTTGAGCGCGCCCAGGAGCTTGCTTCCCAGGCCGGCGCCGGTCATCCGGCTCTCCCACTGCACGTTAGCGGTCTTGTAAAGCATCTTTCCCGCTTCGGCGTAAACTTCCTGGCCGGGCTTCAGTTTCACCCTCACCACCTGGAGATTATGCCCCTGGATGGTGTACTCGAGCGGCTCCAGCGGGATGGCCGCGGCGGCGTCTGTCGCTATTCCACCCGCCGCCGGCCGCCCGCAGGCAGAGCAGAATCTGGCGGCGTCACTCAGTGCGTTTCCGCAGTTGGTGCAGAAGGCCATGGTTGGCTTGTCCTCGACCTCTGTATCTTACAACTCTAAGTACGAACGTGACGGCGAACCGTTCCGCGGCGCCGGCGCCGGTTTGCGCCGGAGCCGCCTGACGTACCAGGCGCACGCGGCCGCCATAGGCCGCAACCGGGTCGTCCGCAGTGAGAAGAATCAGGTTCTCCTGTTGCACCTGGGCGACCCGCATGCGGTCAGAAGGATCGCGATGATGCCAGGGCAAGGCGGCAACCCGGCGGGCCTGCGCGCCTGTCAGGGGCAGGCGCGCAAAAGGCCCAGCCGCCAGCCTGTCTTCGAAGCCCCGAGGCAGACGAAGCTTACCCAGGCTCTCTTTCAGCCAGATCTCCCACATGCTGACCGCGCTGACGAAGACCGTGTTTTCGGCATCGGCGATGAGCGTACGCGCCTCCGCGGGGAGCGAGGGGCTGTCGGCAAGCCACCAGAGCAGCAAGTGCGTGTCCACCAGGAGCTGCAACCGCGTGGTCCCCGCATCCCGAACGCCTCCGCCATGTCGCCGGGGGTGTATCGAAGTCGGGTGCAATCCAGATCTCGCCGGCCATGGAGCCCGGTTTTCGGGGGCCTGCCGGACGGTGGCAGGCAATAAGGCGGGCTACGGGCCTCCCAGACCGGGCCAGGATGACTTCGTTGCCTTTCTGTACGTACTCCACCAGAGCCGGGAGCTCCGCCTTGGCACGGGAAATGTTTCGACCCACCATAATCTCAGACCACCATCTATCGGACCAGATCCGGTCTGGCGTAAATGCAGCGGGTACATTGCTGATTGCACGCCCAGCTTCGCCGCCGGGGTCTGGTTGAGCCAGCCGCCGAGGCGCCTA
>JADZCM010000048.1 GCA_020851555.1 Bryobacterales bacterium
CGGCTGGGTCAGTACCTTTCATTAGATCGTTGGAGTGTTTTTTCCCCACTTCGAGGGATTTCATGGGAGGAAAGTACTGGGCCGTTGGTTGGGTGCGCCGGTACAACACCGCCTGCTTGTCCCGGTCCACCACCCGCCAGTCCGGATGCCGCGCCAAGGCCGCGTTCAGCGCCCACTCCGAGGGAGCCAGAATCGCGTCGAAACGCCAGCGGTCCAGCAACGCCTCCCAGCCTTCGCCCGCGCGGACCATCGTCAGGTAGGGCTCACCCAACTCCCGGCCGTAGAAATCGCTGCGCCCGTCGACGAAAACCCGCTGCCGCGGGTAGCCGTGGTAGAGCAGGTAACTGCCCCACTGATCGAAGGTCAGCAGGCGCGACTCCGCAAGGAGGGCGCCGTGCCGTTCCAGCATCCGGGCGGGGAACTTCACGCCGGGGAAATCCTGGGGCCAGTTCTGGGGAATCCAGCCGGACGCCAGCAGGACCGCGACCGCCGGAACCCACGCACTCGACCGCAGGAAGGCCGGGCCGGCGTCGGCGGCCACGTCCCGCAGGACGGCGGGGACAGAGCCGCGGGCCGCGCTCGAGGCGGCGCGGGCCCACCAGAGGCTGATTTCCTCCGCCACCAGCGGCGCGGCCACAATCGCGTAGAGCGGCACATGACGCGCCCCATCCAGGGCGTGATGCGCCCACAGACCGATCCACAACGCCGGCAGCCAGTCCCGCCGGGCCAGCCGCAGAGCGGCCACGGCCAGCCCCGCGAACAGGAGGATCTCAAAGTAAAGGTAGCTCTCGTGCCGGAAGCTGGGCGGCTGGAATTCGCCAATCGTGCGCCGGATCCAGTCGTTCCTCAGGTAGTCCGCGATATGGGCGTGGAGCCTCCAACCATAGGGGTTGACCAGGGAACCGGCCGCGCATCCAGCCGTCAGCAGGGCGTAACGGCGGACCGCCCTCCAGTTCCGGTCGAGCCCTTCGGCCGCAGCCGCCAAACCCAGGCAGACGATCAAAGCCAGAAATCCGCCGTGGAGATTCACCCACACGGCGGTAAGAGGAATCAGCCACCAGACGCGAGGGCCGGGAGCGCGCCGGTCGGCCTCCACCAGCCACAGCGACGCCGCCAATCCAAGCAAGGTGAACAGGTGTGGCCGGGCCAGCAGGTGCGTGAACGACGAGCCGATCGCCACCAGCGAGGCGGCAAAAGCGATCACGGGATTGGCGCCGCGCCAGATCGCGTAGCGCAACAGCAGCCACGCATAGCCGGCGATGACCAGCGCGGACATCAGCACGACGCCCTTCAGCCCGGCGGCCCGATGCAACAGGGCAAACAGCACGTCCGAACCCCACTCCCAGGCGAACCAGGGGGCGCCCGGCTTGGAGAACGAGAAGAAATCCGTTTGCGGGACGCGCCCGTGCTCGAGGATGAACTCGCCCGTGCGGACGTGCCAGCCCGTATCGCCGTCGGCCAGCAGGGCCGGCCACGCCGATCCCGAGGGACCGGCCAGCCAGAAGAGCACGGCCAGGAACAACAGATCGGAGAAAGATGGCGCCAGCCACCGCGCCCACCGGCTCGCAGCGGACTTGGCGGACCTCGCGCCGGGCCAGGGCTGCGTGGAACAAGCCATGACTACTCGGCCCCGGCGATGGGAATCTCGGTCAGTCCGCCGGGCTCGATCTCCACGCCCAGCAGACGCCTGCCGTGGAGCGCCAATTCAAAGCGGTCCTTCACCCCGGTTTTCTCGAAGATGTGCATCAGGTGGACCTTCACCGTACCCGGCGTGATGGAGAGCGTCTCGGCGATCTGGCGGTTGCGCATGCCGCGGCACAGACAGCGGACGATCTCGCGCTCACGCGGGGTCAGCCGCGGGCTCGAGCGCCGCTCGGTGAACGGAGCCGCGCCCATGCCGGCGTGGTTCTCCAGCCAGATCTGCCCGCCCGCCACCGTGCGGAGGCACTCGATCAACTGCTCCACCGGGAGGGTTTTCCGGGCGATTCCGCGCGCGCCCATCTGGAGCGCGCGGAAACACTCCACCTCCGCCAGCTCATGCGACCACAGCACCGGCCACACGCCTTGGGCGGCCTGCCGGAGGTCCTGTAGGAACCGGAACACGGCCTTGAGGCCCGCGGACTGATCCACCAGAGCCAGCCGTGGCTTGAGGGCTGTCAGCCGCACCAGCGCCTCGTCCAGGGAGGCGGCCATCCCCGCCAGTTCGAGGTCCTCGGATTCCGCCAACACTTTGGCCACACCCACCAGAACGATGGGTTGCGCCTCGCAAACGAATACAGTGGTACGAGTCACAGCGGCTTACCAAGAACTATCGGCAGGCAGGGTCCAGCCGATTAGGGCAAGAAAAGCCTTGGGAGAGAATGCGGGTGGCGATGAGGAGCGAAGAAAAAGAGAATTTTGGAAGGTCAGTACGGAACCCGGGGGCTCATCCAGGTTCCGTACCGCCCAATCGGATCAGGGGAGCGCGGCGATCAGGCGCTGAACGAACTGCCGCAGCCGCAGGTGCTCTTCACGTTGGGGTTCTCAAACTTGAAGCCGGAGCCCTCGAGGGTCTCCACGAAGTCCACCTTGGCCCCATCCAGATACAGAAGGCTGGCCTGATCGACGAAAACCTTCAGCCCATCGTAGTTGTAGGTCTTGTCGAGCATGTTCGGGGTGTTCTCGAAAGCCATGGAGTAGCTGAAGCCGGAGCAGCCGCCGCCGACGACGGCAATCCGCAAACCGGCGGGCTTGGGCTCCTGGCTATCCAGTATTTCCTTGACCTTGCCGATTGCGCGTTCGGTGAGTGTAACCATGCGGAAAGAATCCCTCCAGGGAAAGTGTACCAAAACGGCAGCTTAAGGGGAACGAATCCTGGCCGTTCTGGTTCATTGGATGGGAAAGCCCTATTCGCGGATGCGGGAATCTGGTATGTTGGGCTTTGCCGGCCACGCGCCCTTCTCGGAGGGGGCCGCAAAGTGGTTGAAACCGAACGGCCGGCGGACGCGTCGGTTGAGGCATGAGCGGCTTCGCCGGAGTTCTCCCATACCCCGCAAGCGGCGCGCAGAGCCGGGCAAAGAAGAGAGTGGACAACCGGACGACAGACGAAGCCCTGCTGGTGCGGCGCGTCCAGGCCCGGGACGAGATGGCGTTCCGGGAGATCGTGGAGCGTTACCAGGCCAAGGTGTTTTCGATCATCTACGGCATTCTGCGGAACCGGAACGACGCCGAGGACATCGCCCAGCAGGTGTTCGCCAAGGTCTACTTCTCGATCGGAAACTTCGATTTCCGCAGTTCTCTGCTCACCTGGATTTACAAGATCACGGTCAACGAGTGCTACGACTACCTGCGGAAGAAGCGGGTCCGTAAGCTGGTCTACGAGAGCGACTTCTCCGAGGAGGACAGCCTCAAAATGGAGAACTCCGACGCGGTGGCCGACCGCGCGGGCGCCATCGATCAGTCGCTGGCCCGGCGGGATCTGGTGCTGAAGCTGCTCGCCAAGGTGTCCGAGGAGGATCGCCGCTTGATCCTGCTCAAGGAAGTGGAAGGTCACTCCGTCGAGGAGTTGGCGGAAATGACCGGGATGAATGAGAATACAATAAAGGTCAAGTTGTTCCGGGCGCGGCAGAAGCTGTTGAAGGCCGCGCAGCGGTTGTTCCGCTCCGGAAGGCCCGTGGCAGGAGGATCCACCATCTGATGCGGGCTCCCGTAGGCGGAAGGAAGTATACAAAGCGGGCGCCAGACCCGCGCATGGGTTGTGTCTGTCGATTTGAGGGAAGAAATTATGCACCAGCCCATCAGGGAAGGCCTTGAGTCTTACCTGGCAGGCCGGCCGGAGCCAGGGTTCGTCGCGCACCTGGCATCCTGCGGAGCCTGCCGTGAGGAAGTCGGCGAAATGGCGCGGCACAGCGAATTGCTGCAATTGTTGCGGCCCCCCGAGCCGCTCGATCCGGCCCCGGGCTTCTATGCGCGGGTGATGGAGCGGGTGGAAGCCGAGAAGCGGCAGTCATTCTGGTATTTGTTTCTCGAACCGGTTTTCGCGCGGCGCCTGATGTACGCCTCCTTCACGCTGCTGATCCTGTTGTCCGGTTTCCTGTTCACCACCGGCGGCGAGCCCGAGCCGGCCTGGGCGCGGACGCCCGAGTACATAATGGCGGAGGAAGCGCCTCCTCCGGTGATGGTAGTGGACGGGCAGCAGGACCGCGACGTGGTCCTGGTGCAACTGACCACCTACCAGGAGTAGAGGAATGGGAGAGCGCCGAGCGACGTGGCAGAATCCCCGGGTGCTCTGCATCCTGCTGCTGGTTTTTCTCTGCGGAGCCACCGCCGGCGCGCTCACCGTGCGGCTGGGCGCCAGTCCGCCCACGCGCCGCGCGGGCCCCTATTGGAAGGACGCCGGCAAGGAGATCTCCCTCGAGCGGTTCCGCAAGGAACTCGACCTGACCCCCGAGCAGGCCCGGCAGATGGAGGCCGAGCTCGACGACTTCATGATGTACTACCAGATGCTCCAGGCGCAGATGGACGAGATGCGGTCCAACGGCAAGGCTCGCGTGCTGCGCATCCTGAACGGGGACCAGAAGAAGAAGTTCGAGAAGATGCTGAGCGATCTACAGTCCAAGCAACTGCGCTGAGACGGTGTTGATTGAATCCCCGCGGCGTTGGGGGCCTTCAGAAAATGAAGGCCAGCCCGCCGCGCACGGCGCGCGGGGAGTGGATGAGCTGCATGCGCCTCCCCTGCCCGGTGGTGAGCGGGAGATAGCCCTGCGCCAGCAGGTTGCGCAACTCGGCGGTGGCCTCGAGGCGGCCGTTGAACACCGCCACCGACGGCAGCGGCTGGCGGAGCGAAACGTTCAAGCCCGCTTCGGGGAGCACCCGCTGGGTCAGGAAGAAATGGCCCGGTGTGAGCGCGCGTAAGTCGGTCCACTGGTAGCTGGCGGCGAATCTGGTCTTCGTGCCGGGCGCCACGCCCGACACTCGCGTTGCCACCCAGTTCTGCCTGCGATTGCGGATCAGGCCGCGCACCTCGCCAGCCGCGCCCGTCGCCACATCCCCGCGGCCGGTGTGCAGCGCTCCTCCGTTGCCGTAAGCCGCTGTCGCGCTCCACCCGTCCCATAGCGCCTGGGTCAGCGACGCCATGTAGCCCAGAGTTCTGTATGATCCGGCGTTGAACACGGAGCTCGAGGAGAACAGATCGGGCAGGTACTCGGAGCCCAGCGCCAGGCCGTCGGGCGAGGACGCCATCAGGGCCGCGTTGGCCACCGCCTCCCGATACACCGCCATGCTCACCGTGCGGCTGCCCAACATGCGCCGGTAGCCCAGCTCGAAGTTCTCCGTCCGCTGGACCCTGGCCCTGCCGTCGCGCAGGGACATCCGCGGAAAGAGCGAGAGCGTGGCCAGGTCCTGCTGTTGTTCCGTCTCGAGCGCGGCGGCGTTGCGGGCCAGCAACTCGACTGGGGGCAGCCCGCTCGAATAGCCGAACTCGACCGTGCCCATCTCGCCCAGATCGTAGGAGAAGCGGGCGAAGGGGGAGAAGTAATTCAGCCGGTCGAGGAAGGTCACGCTTTCCATGGTGGCGCCGTAGTCGACGCTCAACTGGTCCGAAAGCCGGGTCCGGTCGTACAGGCTCAGCGACATGGTCCGCAGCGCGGGAGCGGCATGGCGGTTGCCGGAGAGAATGCCAATCCCGGCTCGTCCGGCGACCAACGTCTGACGCATGGTGAGAGCGACTTCTGGGCTTGCGCCACCGTCGAAGTTGCGGCTGAAGGTGGTGCGGAACCCGGCGGCGGGGATGCCCGAATCGCTCGCGTACCCCAGGTTGCCCGAGAACTTCACTTCGTTAGCGCCATAGAGGGAAGTGGCGAGCGCGAACGCGGTCCCCAGGTCGGGCTGGCTGCCGAGCGGTCCCAGGAATCCCGTGTCGCCGGCCGACAGCCGCAACATCCCGCGGGTGTTCGAAAAGGCGGAGTCGCGCGGGCCAGGCGGTCCGCCCCGCTCTTCGGCCAGAATCCGCAGTACTGGGCGGGTGGCGAGCGAGCCGCGCAGCACCCACTTCCAGTCCTCGCTCATCAGCGCGCCTTGGCCCGGAGCGGCGTACACCAACTCGAGGGAACTCAGCGCCGAAGCCAGGTTAATGTTCAGCATCTGCCGTATTCCCGGCCCGATGTCGATGTTGTACCGTACGGCGGGCAGGAAGTTCGCCAGGTTTACGCGGACGCTGTACAGGTCGGGTCGCAACGATTCGAATCGGAACGAGCCGCGGTCGTCAGTCAGCATCCGCTGGACGACGCGTTGATAGCGGTTGAAGAGTACGACGGTGGCGCCCATCTGCGGGGTGCCGGCGATGTCGCTTACCACTCCGGCGATACTCCCCGAGAGGTTCAGGCTATTGGCCTCTCCCATCGGCGCAGCCGCCAGGAGAACCAGTACCGCCGCCAGCCAATGGAGCCTTGCGCTCTTATCGCGGCATGCTTTCATCCGAGCTTTCCGCTCCCGGGAAGAGCCCTGCGCTCCCCCCTCCAGAGAACCGCCTGAACCCGGAGACCCGCCAGTGGTCCCCGCCAGAGCGCCTGGCACGAGCGCCAAGCCGCTAGGAAATGCTAAAGTTCACCGACGGCGTAAGGGTTTGGTTCTTAATCCGGTCGGTAACCTTCATCTTAAGAGTATACTGCCCCGGCGCCATGTTCTGTAAGGGGAGGAGCTTCTCGACGACCACCTGCTGGGCCGATGCCCCCTCCATCTTGTCGACTTCCTCGGCGAACTCGAGAATCTTCTCGTTGGAGCCGTTCTTGATCACTTCATACTCGATCGTGCCGCTGGGCTTGTTGGTCTTCTCGTCCGGCGAGAAGTTGTAGAGCTGGAGGTAGATGCCCATCTTCTCCTCGCGCTTGAAGGTCTCTCCCACGCGCGGGCGGACCTTCGATGTGCCGATCACGAACTGGCCGGTACCAATGCTGCGCGTTGGGACCTTCTCAATCAGGTCGGCCAGCACCACGGTGCTCGATCCCAGCGTCTCGTCGTCGTAGCGCGGCACGTGCAGCGCCATCTCGTAGTTGTTCATGTTGCCGCCGGTGATGTCCTTGGCCACCACGTTCAGCCGGTAGGTGCCCGGCGCGAGCGGCACCGACTTCTGGTAGATCGACGCGCCCTTGATGGCCTGCTGCAACACCTCGGCCGGAACTTCCACCGATACCACGTCCTCGAAGACGTTCACCACGCGCCGCGACATAGACGTCACCCTCGCGTAGATGTTGACCACGGCCTTCGAGACGCCTTCCTTCTGCTGGAACTGCAAGTCCTTGCGGTCGAATTGCAGGGTCAGGTTGGTGAGGATGGTCGAGTTGGTCAGCCGCATGAAGTCGGCCCGCACCCGCATGGGCAGCGTGTTGTAGCGGATGGTCGAGGTGACGGCGGCCTCGAGGTCCTTGAACTTGATGGCCGGGGGCTTCTGCAACTTGGCGAACTGGTCCAGCCGCTCGAACTGGTTCATGCGCATGGGCAGCGGGCTGTCCCCGACGCCGAGCCGGGTGCCGTCCGTCCGGTTGAAGCGGTCCGCCTTGCTCGAGAGCCCCATTTGCTCCATCAGGGTGAGACCGGCGTTCGGCACGTACAACAGAGCGTCCTTCTCGGACGGGTCCATGGTCATGCGGTATTCGCCGGTCATGGTGGGGTCGACAAACTCGATGATGATGTCGGTGCCAATCCCCTCGACATAGCGGTAGCGCCACTTCTCGAAGGGGA
>JADZCM010000049.1 GCA_020851555.1 Bryobacterales bacterium
GCGCCCGTTGTCGAACAGCGCGTCCACCGCCTCCTGCAACATGCGCTTCTCGTTGCGCACGATCACGTCCGGCGCGTGCAGTTCGATCAGCTTCTTCAGGCGGTTGTTCCGGTTGATCACCCGGCGGTACAGGTCGTTCAGGTCGGAGGTGGCGAAGCGGCCGCCGTCCAGGGGGACCAGCGGCCGCAGTTCCGGCGGGATCACCGGGATGACGTCCAGGATCATCCACTCCGGCTTGTTGCCGGATTTGCGGAAGGACTCCACCACCCGCAGGCGCTTGGCGTATTTCAGTTTCTTCTGCTGGGAGACCTCCGTGCGCATCTTCTCGCGGATCTCCTGCCCCAACGCCTCGATGTCGATCCGCTTCAGCAGTTCCTTGATGCCTTCGGCGCCCATCATGGCGGTGAACTTGCCCGGGTGCTCCTGGTCCAGTTGCCGCTTGCGCTCGTCGCTGATGACCTCTCCCTGGGTGAGCCCCGTGGCCTCCCCCGGTTCGACCACCACGAAGGCCTCGAAATACAGGACCCGCTCCAGTTCTCTCAGGGTGATGTCGAGCAGGTACCCGATGCGGCTGGGCAAGCCCTTGAAGAACCACACGTGCGAGCAGGGGCTGGCCAGCTCGATGTGGCCCAGCCGCTCGCGCCGCACCCGGGCCAGCGTCACCTCCACGCCGCACTTGTCGCAGATCACCCCGCGGTGCTTCATCCGCTTGTACTTCCCGCAGAGGCACTCCCAGTCCTGCGTCGGACCGAAGATGCGGGCGCAGAACAGCCCGTCCCGCTCCGGCTTGAAGGTCCGGTAGTTGATCGTCTCGGGCTTGGTGACTTCCCCGTGCGACCAACTGCGGATCTTCTCCGGAGCCGCCAGGCTGATGCGGATCGAATCGAAGTCCGCGATCAGGTTGCTTCTGTCATACGGAGAGGATCGATACAAGGCTGCCTCCTTGCGGGCATGGCGCGCCCGCGCCATGCCCGCTCCACGCTACCCTAATCCGCCGCGAGCGCCGTCTCCAGCGCTTCGCCGGGCTGCTTCATCAACTCCACGTCCAGGCACAGCGACTGCAACTCGCGGATCAATACGTTGAAGGACTCGGGCACGCCCGGCTCGGCGGCCGCCTCGCCCTTCACGATCGCCTCGTAAATCTTGGCGCGGCCATAGACGTCGTCCGACTTGGCCGTCAGCAATTCCTGGAGAATATAGGCCGCGCCGTAGGCCTCCAGCGCCCACACCTCCATCTCGCCGAACCGTTGCCCGCCGAACTGCGCCTTGCCGCCCAGCGGCTGCTGCGTGATCAGCGAGTACGGCCCGATGGAGCGCGCGTGAATCTTGTCGTCCACCAGGTGCGAGAGCTTCAGCATGTAGATGTAGCCCACGGTAACCGGCTGCTCAAACGGCAGGCCCAGCATCCCGTCGCACAGTTGGATCTTGCCGCTCGTGGGAAGCCCCGCCCGGGCGAGCTCTTTCTGGATGTCCCGCTCGTTGGCGCCGTCGAATACCGGCGTCGCGTAGTAGCAGTTCATCACGCGGGCGGCCCACCCCAGGTGCGTCTCCAGAATCTGGCCTACGTTCATGCGGGAAGGCACGCCCAGCGGGTTGAGAATGATCTCCACCGGCGTCCCGTCGGGCATGTACGGCATGTCCTCTTCGGGGACCACCTTGGCGATCACGCCCTTGTTGCCGTGGCGTCCTGCCATTTTGTCGCCCACCGAGAGCTTCCGCTTCATGGCGATGTAGACCTTCACCAGCCGGATGACGCCCGGCGGCAGCTCGTCGCCCTTCTTCAGCTTCGCGATCTTCTCGTCGGTGATCTTCTCCAGAACCGCGATCTGCCGCGAGGTCATCTCCTCGATCTCGTCGATCTGTTCGTTGATCTGAAGGTCCTTGTCCTTGAGCTTCATCCGCTTCAGATCGCGGGCCCGCAGTTTCTCGATCACGTCCCGGGTCAGGTCCGTGCCCTTGGTCAGCAGGCGCTTGTTGGTCCGCTCGTCGTGCAGGTCCGCCAGCAGTTCCTTGCCCTCAAGCACCGCCGCCAGGCGCTTGGCGCGCTCGTCGCTCAGGATCCGCTTCTCGTCGTCCAGGTCGCGGTTCAGCTCTTCAATCTCGCGGTCCATGATGGCGCGCGACCGCTCGTCCAGCTCCGCGCCCTTGCGGGAGAAGATCTTGCAGTCGACGATGGTCCCCTCGATGCCGGGCGGGCAGTAGAGCGAGGCGTCCTTGACGTCCCCCGCCTTCTCGCCGAAAATCGCCCGCAGCAGCTTCTCCTCCGGCGTGAGCTGCGTTTCGCCCTTGGGCGTGACCTTTCCGACCAGGATGTCGCCGGGCTTTACCGTCGCGCCGATCCGGATCACCCCGCTCTCGTCCAGGTCCCGCAGGAAGCTCTCGGCGATGTTGGGGATGTCGCGGGTGATCTCCTCGGGCCCCAGCTTGGTGTCGCGGGCCTCGATCTCGAACTCTTCGATGTGGATGGAGGTGTAGAAGTCCTCGCGCACCACCTTCTCGCTGACCACCAGCGCGTCCTCGAAGTTGTAGCCCCGCCAGGGCATGAAGGCCACCAGGACGTTCCGGCCCAGCGCCAGTTCGCCGTTGTCGGTGCAGGGGCCGTCGGCCAGGACGTCGCCCTTGCGCACCCGCTGGCCCTGCTGCACGATCGGCTTCTGGTTGATGCAGGTGTTCTGGTTGGAGCGCTTGAACTTGATGAGCTGGTAGATGTCGGCGCCCACCTCGCGCGAGAGCTGCCCCTCGTGTATGTTCCCCTCCACGCGCACGATGATCCGTTCGGAATCCACCGAATCCACGAGGCCCGAGCGTTTGCAGATGACTACGGCGCCCGAGTCCCGCGCCGTAACCGCCTCCATCCCGGTGCCCACGTAGGGAGTTTCGGCCCGCAACAGCGGCACCGCCTGGCGCTGCATGTTCGAGCCCATCAGGGCCCGGTTGGCGTCGTCGTTCTCCAGGAACGGGATGAGACTGGCGGCCACCGATACCAGTTGCTTGGGGCTCACGTCCATGAACTCGACTTCGTCCCGCTTCATCAGCACGAAGTCTCCCGCCTGCCGCGCGTTGACCAGGTCCGGGACGATCCGCCCGGCCGGATCGATCTCCACGTTGGCCTGCGCGATGAGATACTTGTCCTCCTCCCAGGCGGACAGATACTCGCAGTGCGCCTGGTACTCCAGGGGCGTCTTCTTCGCGCCCAGGTCGCGGTTGATCTTCTCCGCCTCGGCGTGGAGCATCACCTGGCCCACCCGGGCGCTGGAGTCGCCGGGATTCAGCACCTTCACCTCGTCCACGACCAGTCCCTTCACCACCCGGCGGTAGGGGCTCTCGATGAAGCCGTATTCGTTGATGCGGGCAAAGCAGGAGAGGCTGCTGATGAGTCCGATGTTCGGCCCTTCCGGCGTCTCGATGGGGCAGATGCGCCCGTAGTGCGTCGAGTGCACGTCGCGCACCTCGAAGCCGGCCCGCTCCCGGCTCAACCCTCCCGGCCCCAGCGCCGACAGGCGCCGCTTGTGCGTGATCTCCGACAGCGGGTTGGTCTGGTCCATGAACTGCGAAAGCTGGCTCGATCCGAAAAACTCGCGGATGGCGGCCGTTACCGGCTTGGCGTTCACCAGGTCGTGCGGCATGGCCGTCGACATCTCCTGGTAGACCGACATCTTCTCCTTGATGGCCCGCTCCATCCGGACCAGGCCGATGCGGAACTGGTTCTCCAGCAATTCGCCCACGGCCCTCACGCGGCGGTTGCCCAGGTGGTCTATGTCGTCCACCGTCCCGATGCAGCGGCTCAGCTTCAGCAAGTACTTGATCGTGTCGACGAAATCCTCCACGTCCAGCGTGCGGCGGTCCAGCGGGTGGTCCCGCTTCTTCTCGTCCTTCTGCGCCTGCTGCCCGGTCCAGGAGGCCGGAGCGTAGTCCGCGCTCCCGTGCAGCTTGATGTTGAACTTCATGCGTCCCACGCGGGAAAAATCGTATTTGCGCGCGTCGAAGAACATGCCCTGGAACAGTTGCGTCGCGGTGTCCACGGTGGGCGGGTCTCCGGGCCGCAGCTTCCGGTAGATCTCCAGAAGCGCGTCGTTCTGCGTCTTGACCGGGTCCTTTTTCAGCGTGGCCGAAAGGACGTTGCCGACCTCGTCGCGCTCGGGGTAGAAGACCTCGAAGCCCGGAATGCCCGCTTCCACGAAGTTGCTCACCGCCGCGGCGGTCACCTCCTGGTTGGCCTCCAGCAGCACCTCGCCCGTGGACATGTCCACCACATCGGCCACCGCGAAGGCGCCCTCCAGGTCGTTGATGGAGGCCTCGATCTGCTCGATCTTGGCCTTCTGAAGCTCCTTCAGCAGCGCGCTGGTGATCCTCTTGCCCGCCGGAACCACCTGTTCTCCGGAACGCGACAGGGCCGGGTGGGTCAGCCGCAGGCCCACCAGCCCCGGCGCCACGCTCCAGAACAGCTTCTTGTCGCGGATGCCGACCTTGTCCACCCGGTAGAAGGTCCGCAGGATCTGCTCGTCCGTCTTCATCCCCAGCGCCCGCAGGAAGACCGTGCCGTAGAACTTGCGCTTGCGGTCGATGCGCACGTGCAGCAGGTTCTTGGCGTCGTACTCGAACTCCACCCAACTGCCCCGGTAGGGGATGATCTTGCCCAGATAGTAGCTCTGCGAAGGAACCCGCTCGAAGAAGACTCCCGGCGACCGGTGCAACTGCGACACGATCACCCGTTCGGTGCCGTTGATAATGAAGGTCCCGTTGCCGGTCATCAGCGGGATCTCGCCGAAGAACACCTCCTGCTCCTTGATGTCGCGGACCGTCCGGGCCCCGCTCTCCGGATCCTTGTCATACACCGTCAGGCGGATGGTCACCTTCAGCGGGGCGGCGTAGGTCATGCCGCGCTCCTCGCACTCCGGCTGGTCGTATTTCAATTGCAGGCCCACCGGGTCGCCGCACCGGTTGCAGAAGGTGACGATGTTGCGGTTGAAGGTGCCGCACTTGGGGCACAAAACGTCGCCCACCTGGTAGGGGTCCGTGCGGATGTAGGAGCCGCAGCCGGGGTTCCGGCAGGTCGTCCGCAGGTGGTTCAGCCCCTTCAGATTTCCGCACTTGCACTCCCAGTTGCCGATGGAGTAGTCCACGAAGTCCAACTGGCTGAGCCCGCGGAAATCGGTGATCGGAAACACCGAGGTGAACACGCTCTGGAGCCCCAGGTCTTCCCGCTCGTCGGGCAGCAGGTCCATCTGGAGAAACCGCTCGTAGGATTGCTTCTGAACCTCGATCAGATTCGGAATGGGGATCGTCGTCCGAATCTTGGAAAAATCCACCCTCTCGCGAACAGGGGCACTGGACGGTTGTTGCATCAAGTTCTCCCAAAGGCCGAAAGGCAACTGGCGGGCGGCATGGGGCCGCTACCGCACCGTGTACGCAGCGGCGCCCAGGCGGGCGCCCGGGCGCACAGCCGCGTCAATAATGTTGGACAGTAAAGCTCCGCACGCGGGCTGCGGAGCCGGCATCGAGGTTCTGCGGTCGTCGGAAGCGAAGGCAGCTCTTGAAACGCGAAAATCCCGGCACACTTCAGGCCGGGGAGAGCCGTCGAGGGACACACCAGATCCCACTACGGACACATTGAGACCCTGCACGCAGGAAGCGTCGTTCACAGGCGACTATTCGGGCTCGGCTCCGGTTGAGACAGTATAAAGTTTACCAAACGACTGCGCAGACGTCAAACCGGGGGAAAACGCCTCGCGCGGACGAACATCCTCTCGAGGACTGCTCCCCCATCCGGCCGCCGGGTTACTTCACCTCGACCGTGGCGCCCGCCTCCGTGAACTTCTTGCGAATGGATTCCGCCTCTTCCTTGTTGACGCCTTCCTTGATGCTCTTCGGCGCGCCGTCCACCAGTTCCTTCGCTTCCTTCAGCCCCAGGCTGGTGACTTCGCGAACCGCCTTGATGACGTTGATCTTGTTGGCTCCGGCCGAGGTTAGAACGACCGTGAACTCGGTCTTCTCCTCGACGGCCGGCCCGGCTGCCGCGCCCGCCGCCGGCGCCGCCACCGCCACCGCTGCCGCGGCGGCCGAGACGCCCAGTTTCTCTTCCAGCAACTTGACGAGCTGAGACGCCTCGATCAGCGTCAGGCCCTGTATCTGTTCCGCAATCGCGTTAATGTCCGCCATTTCCACCTTCCCAAAATCGTTCGCTTCGAGCCTTCGGCTGCGCACTCACGGCCGGTGGCATCGCACCCTCCGCCGGCCGCCGGCCTCGGCCCGCAAGCCCTAAGCCGTAAACTTGTTCTCCTTGCAGCCCTGATCCACCACCACCGCCAGTTGCCGGGCCACCCCGCCCAGGGCGCTCGCCAGCCTCTGGGCCGGCGCCTGAATCAGGAACAGCAGCTTGCTGAACATCTCCTCGCGCGAGGGCAGCGCGGCCAGTTCCTGAATCGTCCGTATGTCGATCGCCCGCCCTTCCACCATCCCGGCCTTGAACGTGAAGCTCGGGTTGTTCTTGGCGTACGCCGTCAGCGCCTTGGCCAGCGCCACGGGGTCCTGCTGGGTATAGGCGAGGGAGGTCATCCCCGCCAGATCCTTCAACAGGTCCTCGGCCCGGGTGCCTTGCGAGGCCTTCTCGGCCAGGTTGTTCTTGATGACGCGGTAACGGGCGCCGGCGGCCCGCACCGCCTTGCGCAATTCGAAGTCCTCGTCCACCTTGAGCTTCTCGAACCCCGCCACGAACAGGTGTTCGGTCCGCTCCAGCTCCGCGCGGAGGGATTCGACTTCTTTCCTCTTATCCTCTCGTTTCTTCATGCCGCACCTCTCACTGCGCCTTGGCGTTGAAGGGGGTCACGTCCAGCGACACGCCCGGCCCCATCGTGGAGCAGATGGTTGCGCTCCTCACGTACTTGCCCTTGGCGGCGGCCGGCTTGGCCCGCAGCACCGCCTGGATGAGCGTCTGGGCGTTCTCCACCAGCTTGTCGCTCTGGAAGCTGACCTTGCCCAGCGGCACGTGCAGCACGCCGGTCTTGTCCACCCGGAACTCCACCTTGCCGGCCTTGACCTCGTGTACCGCGCGCGCCACGTCCATGGTCACCGTCCCGGTCTTCGGGTTCGGCATCAGGCCGCGGGGTCCCAGGATCTTGCCCAGTTTCCCCACCGACCGCATCATGTCCGGCGTGGCCACCACCGCGTCGAAATCGGTCCAGCTCTCCTGCTGGATCTTGGTCACCATGTCCTCGCCGCCCACGAAGTCCGCGCCGGCCTGCTGGGCCTCGCGTTGTTTCTCCCCGGAGGCGATGACCAGCACGCGCTTGGACTTGCCCAGGCCGTTGGGCAGCACCACCGTGCCCCTCACCATCTGATCGGCGTGCTTGGGATCGACGCCCAGCCGCATGTGCAATTCGACCGTCTCGTCGAACTTGGCGAACTTCACCTTCTGCACCAGGGGCACGGCGTCCTCGAGGGGGTACGGGCGCCGCTCCAGTTGCTGCGCGGCGGTGCGGTACTTCTTTCCCTGTAATTGAGGCATCTTCGTCTGGTCCTAACGGCGGGGCGCAGACGACCCCCGCCTCCCATGTATGGAGAAAACTCTCTAGGACTGAATTTGAATTCTACCACAAGCCCCGCCCGGGGTGGGGCGGCCTTAATCCGCCGCAAGTCTCCCCGGCGGCGTCCGGCGGGAGATCGTAGTGCGGGCGCTTCCGCCCGCGTCCCGCCCGGGCAGGAGCCGGCCCTGGCGATTCCTTCTTTCCGGCTCTCGTGGCGCATACTGTATGTCATGGCTGCTCAACTGGCGCCGCTTTGGCAAGCCTTCCGCGAAGAGTTCGAGGACCGCACCCGGCGTTTCGTGAACGAAGTCGAAGGCGCCTGGGAAGACGTCCGCGCACAGATGCGAACGCTCCGTGAGGCATTCACCCCCGAACCGTGGCCGGCTCCCGGCGCGGGCGATCTCCCTTTTCTGGAGGCGCTCTTCGACGGCCAGGCCGGGCGTCTGCTGCACGGCCCGCTCACGGCCTTGAAGAACCGGTGGCCCTTGCTGCGTGTGCTCACGGCCATCGAAGAATACGAATCCGGTCTCGCCGCTCTGGCCCGGCGATTGCCCCTACGGGTGGACGCTCCTCCCGGTGAATTCGCGGCAATCATCGATGCCGGGCGCCGGGCCGGCCGGCGTATGCCTCGGCTTGGCGGGAGAGGGAAAGCCCGGGCCATACCGCTGCGCGACATCGTCTTGACCCATTTCCACCGCCGGGCGCTCGGACGGGCGGAACTGGACGGCCTCATGCAGTTGTTGCTGGCGCAGTGCTCCCTGCACCTGCTCGGCCCCTGGCAGGATTGCCGCCACAGCGCCCTGCGGCCGCTCCTCGGCCGGCCGCGGGACGATGACGAACGGGACGTGGCGCGGCGTCTCTGGCTGGACGCGTCGGCGGCCTACGAACTCGAAGGATCCCGGCTGCTCGCGGATTACCGGGAATGGGCCGGCGTCTCCCCCGCGCGGCTGGCCGCGGCCGCCAGGCGCCGTCATGCGCTCACGCAGGCCAAACGCGAACGGCAGGCCGAGCGGCGGAGGCGCTATTTCGCCTATTGGTCGCGCCAGCAGCGCGCGGTCCATGCCTTGACCGGCCTGGAGCAGCAGATGGCGAACCTGGGCGCCCGCATGGCGGCGGCCGGCCTGCTGGCCGTCGAAGCCGCCGCGGCCGAGCATGCCGGACTGCTGCGCGAACTCGACCAGGTGCTCCAGTGGCTGGCGGACTGGCAGGCGGGCGACCGCCGGCGGCCCTTCCCTCCGCCCTCCGCCCGGCTGCTGTCGGCCGAAGATCGTGCCCGCGACTGGCTGCGGCAGGTGACGCGCTCAGCCGAGTCCCTGCTGCCGGCCGCGCTGGAGGCGCTCGTCCCCCGGCGCGCTCTGCCGGGCTGGCGCGATCCGTTCCGGTCTCTGGAGCCGGAGAAGGTGTCGCGCGCCGCCCTGGAAAGAGCCGGCCGTCTGGATGCGCTGGCGGGATTCCAGGAAGCGGAAGCCGCTCACCGCGGCCTGGTGCGGGAGATCGAGCGAGCCCGCGAGGTGGTGGCGTTCGGCATCGAGTCGAGCGCCGGTTCGGCCGCCGGGGCGGCCGCGCTGGCCGAGGAGTCCGTCGCCAATGCGCTCAGCCTCCTGGAGTACCAGAAGCAGTCCATGCCGGATCCCCGGCCGGATCTGGAACGGGCCTTAACCCGCGGGCAGGCCGCCGCCCTGCTAGAAGCCCACGTCGCGTTCGAAGAGAGCCGGCTCGGCGTCCTGGCCTACTTCGCCAGGGAACGCGGCGCGCGGCGGGCCCGGGAGACGCTGGAGTTCTTCGGGGAGAAAGTGCGCGCCGCCGCGCGGCGGGTTACGCGGCTGGCGAAGACCGCGGCTGCCTGGGTCCTGGCCAAGACCGGCTGGATTACTCCTCTGCCCAGCCTGCCGGAACCCGTGTATGAGCGCCCCTTCCTCGGGCAGGTTCTCGACGTGCGGTTCGACGCCCGCGAACTGCCCCTGCTGTACCGGCGTCTCTTCCGGCTGGCGCCCGTGGAGGACTCGCGGTTCCTGGTCGGCCGGGATGCCGGAATGCAGGGCCTATCCAATGCCCTGGGCCGCTGGCAGGATGGCCGCAGGACGGCCGTGGTGGTGCTCGGCGCGCGCGGCAGCGGAAAGACCAGCCTGCTGAACTGCGCCGTTTCCAGCCTGCTCTCCGGCTTGCCCGTGACGGCTTCCCAATTCTGCGAGCGCATCTGGCGTGTCGATCAGCTCCACCGCTTCCTGCGCGAGCTCTTGCGCCTCTCCGAAGCCGCCGATCTGGAAGCCGCTCTCCTCGCGGACCGCCGGGTGGTGATTCTGGAGGAACTGGAGCGCACCTTCCTGCGGACCGTAGGCGGCTTCGAGGCCGTTCGCGCCTTCCTTCGCCTGGTGGAGGCTACCTCCCAATCGACACTCTGGATTCTCAGCCTCAACGAGTCCTGCTACCGTTACCTGGACGCCGCCGTCTCGTTGGGCAGGACCTTTACGCACCGTATCAACGCCATGTCTGTCGCCCGGGAGCATATTACCAGCGCCATCTTTCAGCGCCACAATCTTTCGGGCCTGCGGCTGGAGTTCGCGCCGCTCGCCGAGGGCGATCCGCGGATCAACCGCCTGCGCAACTTCCTGGGCCTGGAGCGGGGCGCGCAGGATCTGTTCTTCGACGGCCTGTACGCCCAATCGGAAGGCATCTTCCGGTCCGCCTTCGAGCTGTGGCAGGACTGCATCGAGCGCGTCGAAGGCGGCGTGGTCTACATGCGCCAGCCCCTCGATCCGGATTACCGGCCTCTTCTGCATGAATTGGCGCTCGAAGACCGGTTCACTTTGCAGGCCGTTCTTCAGCACGGCGGGATCCGGGAGGAGGAGTTGGCCGAAGTCCTGGGCGTCCCTCTTCCGGAGAGCCGGAGCCGCATCGGGAAACTGCTCACGCTGGATATCCTGGAGCCTGATCCGGTCTGCCCCGGCTTTCGTATCCGTCCGCAGGCGAGGCGTCTGGTGCGGGTCGTCTTGCACCGCAGCAACTTGAGTTAGGGAGGCCCGGCATGCCATTGGCCATATTTCTGCAAACCGCTCCCCAGAGCGACATTCTCCAGTATTTCACCGCCGGCCGTATCTTCCGCGTCCTGCTGATCCTGCTGGCCGCCTGGCTGTTGATCCGTTACTCCGCCCGGCTGCTGAACCTGCTGGCGGCCCGCGGGCCGCGCGCGCGGTTTCTGGTGAAGTGGCTGGAGCCGATCCTCCGCATCACGCTCTGGTTCCTGGCCATCTTCCTCTCCTTCGAGATACTGGCGCCCAGCCGCGAGACTTTCCTCGCGGTGGTCGGCTCGGTGGCCATCGCCATCGGCCTCGGCGCGCAGGACCTGATCAAGAACCTTATTGGAGGCCTGGTGATCCTGGGCGACCGCCCCTACCAACTCGGCGACCTCGTCCGGATCGGGGAGGCGTTCGGCGAGATCGACCACATCGGGCTGCGAAGCACGAAGCTCACCACGCCGGACGACACCCGCGTCACCATTCCCAATGCCAGCATCCTGAACAGCCAGGTTTTCAACGCCAATTCGGGCGTGCCGGACTGCCAGGTGGTCACCGACCTCTTCCTCCCGGTCGCGGCCGACCCCGACCTCGCCTCCCGCATCGGCCACGAAGCCGCCTGCGCCTGCCCCTACGTCTACCTGAAAAAGCCGGTCTCGGTATCGGTGGCGGACGTGTTCGACCAGAGGCCCTACTTGCGGTTGCGCATCAAGGCGTACGTCTTCGATCACCGCTACGAAGCGCGTATGCAGAACGAGATCACGCTGCGGGCCAAGCGCGAGTTCCGCCGCCTCGGCCTGCTCCACCCTTGGGAAGCCGCCCCCGGCGCGCCCTCTCCGCCGGCGCGTCCATAGCGGCGCCAGGGCAGGACCCCGGAGACCGAGCCTCGAGGTCGAAGCCGTTTGCACTGACCGCATCGCCGCGGCGGGGATCAGCGCGATGCAATCGACATCGATAGCTAGCCGCGGCAAACGCGCTGGCAACGGTTCATGCCAGGGTAGAAACACCTTCGATGGTAGCTTTCACAGCAAGGTTGCCAAGCCAGAACCCCGCTGCTTGGAATGGCGGGGTTCTCTGCCGCCTTTCAAGCAACATTACCAGTTATCGCGGGAATGTTCTGGCGATGATGATTGGTTAAGCTTCAGAAGTTCTGTAAAAACACAAATGGGTCATGATGTTCCTGACGACCAAGGACTCCCCGGAAGGGAGTCTCGGAGGAATCATGACCCGAAAGAAGCATAGCGCAAACACAGAGAAGTGGAAAGAGCAGATCCGGGAACTGCTGCGGCAGGACACGGACCTGCTGAAGGCCTTGGTGCAGGAGGTGGTGCAGCAGGTGCTGGAGGCTGAGATGGAAGAGGCGGTGGGCGCCGAGAAGAGCGAGCGCACCCCGAACCGGCTGGGCTACCGAGCTGGCTACTACAGCCGGAGCCTAGTCACCCGGGTGGGCAAGCTGGAATTGCGGGTGCCACAGGACCGCCAGGGGCGGTTTCGCACCGAGGTCTTTGAGCGCTACCAGCGCAGCGAGAAGGCACTGGTAACGGCGCTGATGGAGATGTACCTGCAAGGCGTCTCGACCCGCAAGGTGAAGGCGGTGACCGAGGAGTTGTGCGGCCACGAGTTCAGCTCGGCGACCATTAGCCGAATGGTGCAGCAACTGGACGGCGAGTTGGAGAAGTTCGCGCGGCGGCGGCTGGAGGAAGCCTACCCGTACCTGATTCTGGACGCGCGCTATGAGAAGGTGCGGGAAGACGGGGCGGTACGTAGCCAGGCGGTGCTGGTGGCGATCGGGGTGAACTGGGAAGGCCGACGCTGCATGTTGGGCGTGGAATTGGCCAACCGGGAGAGCCACTCGAGCTGGAAAGAGCTGTTGAAGAGCCTGCGGCAGCGGGGCTTGCACGGGGTGGAGTTCGTGGTCAGCGACGACCACGCCGGTTTGCGGCGGGCCATCCAGGAGCTGCTGCCCGAGGCCGTCTGGCAGCGCTGCTATGTTCACTTCCTGCGCAACGCGCTGGACTACCTGCCCCGCAAGGCCGACGACGACTGCCTGATGGAACTGCGCTGGATTTACGACCGGCGGAATCTGGAGGAGGCCCGGCAGGACGTGGTGGCCTGGCTGGCCAAGTGGACGAAGCGCTACCCCAAGCTGTGCAACTGGGTGGAGGAGAACATCGAGGAGACACTCAGCTTCTACCGCCTGCCGCGGCAGCACCACAAGCACCTGAAGTCGACCAACATGCTGGAGCGGCGGATGGAGGAGATCAAGCGGCGGACGCTGGTGGTGCGGATCTTCCCCAACGCGGCGGCATGCTTGCGGCTGATCCGGGCCATGGCGGCCGAGATGCATGAGAACTGGATTGAGGCGACGCGGTACCTGAACATGGAGCCGCTGGCAGAGCAGAAGAAGGAGGCGCTGCGGCGGCTAGGCGAGGCGGCGTGAACGCTAAGCTGTTCCGGGCTACGCCCTCCACCGCTTAGCGTGCACCAGAGAGAGGAACATCTGATCCAGAGAATTTGCAGAACTTGACAAGCACAACTCAGGTCGTACGCGACCGTACATGTCAAGGACGAACGCCAAAGCTAATATAGGTTCCATAACCACGCTCCAGTCCGAATGTGTAGTGGATCCCTGCCGCCGTCAACCGTGTTTCTGCCCGCGTGAATCCTCCCGGCCACCGCAAGCCTCGTCGGGCGCCTGCGGGCGCCCGGCAACGCCCCCGCGGCGGACCTGATGTCTTACGGACGGACCATCGAGTCCTTCCGCTCCGGGCCTGCTTGAATGGAATGTGTCTCGCCCGCTCGCGCGCGGGCTGTTAGGATGGTCCGGCCGGCGTCTTCGCCGGCGGATCTTCGGCTCTCGCGGCGCGCGCTCCGGCGTGCCGCCCCGCCCTTCCTGCCGGGGCCGTGCTCCCCGAAACTGCCGCCCGCCGCTACACTACGTCCACGCCCATGGTGCGGGCGGTGCCCTTCACCGACCGTACCGCCGACTCGAGCGTGAAGCAGTTCAGGTCCGGCATCTTGATCTTGGCGATCTCCTCCACCTGCTTCTCGGTGATCTTGCCGACCTTGTTCTTGTTCGGCTCGCCCGAGCCTTTGGCCAGGTTCACCGCGCGCTTGATCAGCACCGGCACCGGCGGCGTCTTGGTGATGAACGTGAACGTCCGGTCCGCGTAGATCGTGATCACCACCGGGATGATCAGCCCTTCCTGGTCCTTGGCCGAGGTCTTGGCGTTGAACGCCTTGCAGAACTCCATGATGTTGACGCCCTGCGGGCCCAACGCGGTGCCCACCGGAGGCGCCGGCGTGGCCTTTCCCGCCGGGATCTGCAACTTCACCTGCGCCGCTACCTTCTTTACCACCTTCGCCATCTACGTCTTCTCCACTTGCAGAAAATCCAACTCCACCGGCGTCGCCCGTCCGAAGATCGTCACCAGCACCCGCAGCGTGTTGCGCTCCGGGTTCACCTCGTCCACCTTCCCCGAGAAGTTGGCGAACGGCCCGTCGATGATCCGCACCTGCTCGCTCTTCTCGAAGGTCATCTTCGGCCGCGGGCGCTCCGCCGAGGAGGCCTGGCGGTACAGAACCTGGTTGACCTCGTCCGCGCTGAGGGGCACCGGGGTGTTTCCGCCGCCCACGAAACCGGTCACCCGCGGCGTGTTCTTCACCGCGTGCCACAGTTCGTCGCTCATGTCCATCTCGACCATGACGTAGCCCGGGTACAGCAGGCGCTTGCTGGTGACCTTCCGGCCGCCCCGCAATTCCACTACTTCCTCGGTCGGAATCAGGACCTGGCCCACCTTGTCGGAGTAGCCGAACGCCTCGGCGCGGTTGCGCAGCGAATCCGCCACCTTCTGCTCGAACCCTGAGTAGGTGTGCAGGATGTACCACTGCTTGCCGCCGGACGGTTCCACCGCCGCTGGAGTCTCCGCCGCGGCCGCCTCGGCCGGCTCCTCGCCCTCGGGTGGCGTCACGGAAGGTTGCTCCTCGCCGCCGCCTGTGATCCCGTCTTCTTCCACCATGCTCAGATCCCGCCTAACGGGTGAAAAACGCGAACACCCGGTTGATCGCCCGGCCCAACACCAGGTCCACTACATAGAAGTACGCGGCGAAGGCGAAGACGCAGGCCAGCACCACCCCCGTCGTGGCGCGCACCTGCTTCCAGGTCGGCCACGTTACGCGGCGCATCTCCGTCTGGAGTTCCTGCACGTACGCTTTCACCGCACCCGGCCAAGCCATCACCCGGCCGATCTGTCCCGTTTCGCTATCGCCCATACCAACGCCTGTCGGTCAATCGGAGTCCGTGGCAGGGGCGGAGGGATTCGAACCCCCACTCGCGGTTTTGGAGACCGCTGGTCTACCGTTAAACCTACGCCCCTTCTACCTTTTGATGATTCCGTGTCCGGCCGGTGCGGGGTCCCGCTCCGCATGCCGCCGGCCGCTGCATCACCAAATCACGTAATCACCCGATTCTATTTTATCTCCCTGTGTACCTGGTGCTTCCGGCAGTGAGCGCAGAACTTCTTCAGTTCCAGCCGCTCGGTGACCGTCTTCTTGTTCTTCGTCGTGGTGTAGTTCCTGTTTTTGCACTCGGTGCATTGCAGGGTGATGATGTCTCGCGGCATCGTTTGTTCCTTGGGGTGCTCCGGCCGCGCCCGGCCCTTGCGGGCGGGGCGCGCCGCGCCCCTACTCCATGATCTCGGTCACCGTGCCGGCGCCCACCGTGCGCCCGCCCTCGCGGATGGCGAACCGCAACCCCTTGTCCATGGCC
>JADZCM010000050.1 GCA_020851555.1 Bryobacterales bacterium
AGGCCCGCGGCGTCGGGGGTCTGGTAATCGACGGCGCGACCCGTGACACGGAAGCCATCGCGCAACGTGCGTTTCCCGTCTTCAGCCGGGGGCTGGCCATCGGGGCCTGCACGAAGGAGCGGCTCGGGAAGCTGAACGAACCGCTGGAGTTCTGCGGCGTGCGGGTGCGGCCCGGGGACGTGGTGGTGGGCGACGCGGACGGCGTGGTGGTGATTGGCCTGGAGGAGGCCGAGAAGGTATACGAAGCGGCGCTGGCCCGGCAGCAGCGTGAAAAGATCCTGATGGAGCAGTTGCTGCAGGGCAAAACGACGCTGGAACTGCTGGGGCTCCCGAAGCCGAAGCACGACACGGAAGAGGAAAGGGACTGAGGTGGCGGGGCCTGATGCACTGCCGCGCTTCCCCGTCGACGATGTTCTGGCGTTCGGCTGCCGGGTTCTGGAGGCGCTCAGTGTCCCCGCGGATGACGCTCACGAAGTAAGCTCCTGCCTGGTGGAGGCCGACCTGCGCGGCGTCGGATCCCACGGCTTGGTTCGCCTGCCAGTGTATGCACGCAGGATCCGCGCCGGGGTGGTAAAGGCGCGGCCGGCCGTCCGGTTCACAAGCGCGGCTCCCGCCACCGCCCTGGCCGACGGCGACAACGGTCTGGGACCGGCGGTAGGCGCGCGCGCGATGCTGAAGGCCCTGGAACTGGCCGAAGCGTACGGCGTCGGCATGGTGGGGACTTGCCACAGCAACCACTTCGGTCCGGCTTCGCGTTACGTTCAGAAGGCTGTGGACCGCGGCTGCATCGGGTTCGCCTGCTCAAATGCTCCCCCCAATATGGCGCCGTACGGCGGGAGGATGCGGTTCCTGGGGACCAATCCATTTGCGGTGGGAGTCCCGGCCGGCAGAGAGCGGCCGTTGATCTTCGACGCATCCAGCAGCGTGGTGGCGCGGGGCAAGATTATCGTCGCGGCACATAGCGGGAGCCCGATCCCGGAAGGCTGGGCTATCGACCCCGAGGGGCGTCCGACCACCAACGCGCAGACGGCCCTGGAAGGCGCCGTTCTTCCGTTTGGAGGCCCCAAGGGCTCCGCCATTTCCTTCCTTATCGATATCCTCTGTGGGGTGATGACCGGAGCCGGTTTCGCGCACTACTTGAACACGCTGGAGGACTTGAGCTCGATCCAGAATCTCGGGCACACTTTCGCCGCACTGCGCGCGGATCTGTTCATGCCCGCCGCAGATTTCGCCCGGCGCATGGAGGAGATTTTGGGAATGCTGCGGGCAAGCCCGCCCGCGCCGGGCGTGGAGCGTATCCTCGTACCGGGGGAGATCGAATACATGGAGGAGATGCGAAACCGGGAGCTTGGCGTCCCGCTGGTGCCCGAAGTGGTAGCCCAACTCGTGAAGCAGGGAGAGGAGGTCGGCGTACCGTTCCCCGCGGCACAGTCCGGGACGAAGGAGAAGTGAAGAGATGAGCACCGATGCGAGTTTCAGGTTTCTGCCGCTTCCCACCGAGATACATTTCGGGTGCGGAATACTCGGGGCACTGCCGGAAAGGCTGCAATCCCTGGGCTGCCGCAGGCCCATTCTCGTAACGGATCAAGGCATGCGTGCGGCGGGAGCAGCGGAGAAGGTGGAGCGGTTGCTGGCGGGCGCCGGCATGAGCTTCACGACCTACGATGAAGTAACCGCGGACTCCGGTACGGGCGTGATTGGCGACGCGACCGCTCGCGCAAAGGAGTTCGGAGCCGACTCAGTGGTCGGCTTGGGCGGCGGCAGCTCTCTGGATAGTTCCAAGGCGGTCGCTGCCATGATCACCAATCCTGGCACGATTCTGGACTACACCGGAATTGACAAGTTGCGCCAGAAACCCGTCCCGGTTGTCGCGATCCCCACGGCTTCGGGGACCGGCAGCGAGGTCACCTACTGGTCGGTCTTCCTCGATGACCGCAACAAGTTGAAGGTGGCCGCCGGAGGCGTGCTGCTGTTTCCCGCGGTTGCATTGTGCGATCCCGAGATGACGCTGACCCTGCCGCCTGCCGCCACCGCCGCTACGGGCATGGACGCGCTCGGGCACGCCGTCGAATGTTACGTGAACGATGCTTGCCAGCCGATCTCGGCGGCGCTGGCCCTGAAGGCGATTGAATTGATCGGTCTGCACCTCAGAAGCGCCGTCCTGAACGGGCGGCGGATCGACGCCCGCTACGGAATGCTTTTGGCCAGCACCATGGCCGGCATCGCCATGAACTCCACGCGGCTCGGACTGGCGCACGCACTGGCCATGCCTCTGGGCAGTTACGAACTGCGCATACCGCACGGGCTGGCGATCGGCATCACGCTTCCACTGGTGATGAAGTTCAATCACGCCGCCCGGTTCCAGCGATACATCGAAGTGGCCCGTGCGCTCGGCGAAAGCGTCGACCGGCTGCCTGCGGCCGAGGCCGCCATGCGCAGTTGCGTGGCGGTGGAGCGTTTAGGGCGCGACATCGGGATTCCGGAGCGGCTCGGCGATGTGGGGCTTCGAGAGGAGCACATCGAACCCGTCGCCGCCGAGGCCATTAAGAGCGGAAATGTGGCGGTGAACCCGCGGCGCGCCACCGTCGAAGATCTGAAGACTATTCTGAGGGAGGCTTTGTGAGCGTCCTGGAACCACACCACAACTTCATTGACGGCAAGTGGCAACCTGCCGAGGGGGGAGGCCGGCACCAGATTCGGAATCCCGCCCGGCCCGACGAGGTGCTCGGCGACTTCCCGAGTTCGGCGCCGGCCGACGTGGATGCCGCGGTCTCGGCCGCTGCCGGCGCGGCGAAGGAATGGGCCCGAATGCCCGGTCCGCAGCGGGGCGCGATCCTGTCGCGCTTCGCGCAGCTATTGGAGTCGCGCAAGGCCGAGTTGGGAAGGATCGTTACGCTCGAGATGGGTAAGCCTCTCGGCGAAGCTGCTGGAGAGGTGGGCCGCGCCGCCACCGAGGCGCGCTTCTCGGCCGGCGAAGCCAGCCGCCTGGACGGACACACCTTCGCCACCGAGCGCGCCGGATACTCGTGCCAGACGGTCCTGGAGCCGCTGGGCGTCGTGGCGGCAATCTCGCCCTGGAACTTCCCGGTGGTCGCGCCCGTGCGCAAAGTCGCTCCGGCGCTCGCGTGCGGGAACGCCGTGGTACTCAAGCCCGCGTCCATCACACCCTGGTCGTCTTCGTACATCGTCGAGCTTTTCGAATCAGCCGGAGTCCCTCCGGGGGTGGTCAACCTGGTGATCGGCAGCGGAAATGCGATCGGAAACCGGCTGGTGGACGATCCGCGCGTGGGCGGCATTACCTTCACCGGCTCCACCGCCGTAGGCATCCCCCTAAACGAGCGCGCAGCCCGCCGTCTGGCCAAAGTCCAGCTCGAATTAGGAGGGAAAAACCCCGCGGTGGTCGTGGACTACGACGATCTGGAGGGAGCCGCCCGGGAGATCGTCAGCGCCGCCCTGCAATGCAGCGGCCAGCGCTGCACCGCCATAAGCCGCGTAATCGTCGGCGAAGACCAGGCGGATGCGCTGGTGCAGGAACTACTGGCCCAGATCAGCCGGATCCGAGTGGGCGATGGACTCGACGAGAAGACCACCATGGGGCCTCTGTCCAGCAAGACGCAGTTGGAGACCGTGGAGCGTTATGTGCAGATCGGCCGGGACTCCAGCGCAAAGCTCCTGGCGGGCGGACGCCGTCTGGCGGAAGACCCGGACCGCCAGGGGTACTTCTATGCCCCGACCTTATTTGACCATGTGTCGCCGGACTCTCCGCTGGCGCTGGAGGAGATTTTCGGCCCGGTCCTGCCGGTGATCCGGGTCCGCGATTTCGACCAGGCGCTGGAGGTGGCTAACGCCTCGCGTTATGGGCTGGCCGCCGCCCTGTTCACTACAAAGATGAAATGCGCGCAGGCGTTCATGCGAACCATCCGCGCGGGGATGATCCACATCAACCACGGAACAGCCAGCCAGGCGCACGTGCCCTTTGGGGGGGTCAAGGACTCCGGACTGGGCGCATACTCCATCGGCCATACGGCCAAGGAGTTCTACACCAACGTCAAGGCGGTGTACGTCAAATGGGAATGAACCGGAACACGGTGGCTAATCTGACGCTCGGCCCGTTGGAGGAGCCGGTCCAAAGGTCGGAGGTCGTCTACAACGCGCTGCTGGAGAGCATCATCCGAGGCGAACTGGAATCGGGCGCCCAACTCAATGCGGATAGCGTGGCGCAGACTCTGAAAGTGAGCACCACCCCGGTCCGTGACGCGCTCAACTGCCTCGAGAAGGACGGCTTGGTGGTGAAGTTGCCGTACCAGGGCTGGTTCGTCCGGCAGTTCCAGGACCAGGAGATCCGTGATCTCTACGAGATGCGCTCGGGCCTGGAGTGCTTCAGCGTGGGGTTGGCGTGCGCGAGGATTACCACGGAGGAAATAGCGTGGCTTCGTGAACACCAGACGGCGGGAGAGGCGTCGCTGGAGCGCGGAGACATGGAGGCGTACCGGCTCTATAACCAGGAACTGCACGCAGCTATCATGAGAGCCGCCAGGAACTCGGAACTGGCAGTCGCCACGGAGCACGTATCGCGAAAGATGCAGATGCTGAGCGCCCGGACCATACGGCTGGCCGGGCGGCCCTCCTACGCCGTGCGGGAGCACAGGCAACTCATCGGTCTCATTGAGCAGCGCCACGCGGAAGCCGCCAAGGATCTGATGGAACGCCACATACTGAGCGCCATGGAGGACATCTTCCGTCATGGCCTCCGATGACGTCCTGAAGGACGCGGGAGCTACGGCCGCCGCTTCCTCCACGGGGCCGCCGCGCCGGAGGTTCCTGGTGATCGCGGGAGTGTTCGCCCTGTCCTGGATTCTGTACATAGATCGCGCCGCCATCTCCTCGGCGAAGGGACCGATCGCCTCGGAGCTGGGCCTCTCGGACCAGGTCATGGGTCTGGTATTCAGCGCTTTCGTCCTGGGATACGCCTTGATGCAGATCCCGGCTGGGCGCTTCGCAGACCGCGTGGGGCCGCGAATCGCCCTGGCAACGATGGTTGCCTTGTGGAGTCTGTTCACCTTCCTGACGGGGACGGTTTCCAGCCTCGGCGTGCTGCTGGTGGTACGGCTGCTGTTCGGCGTCGCGGAAGCCGGCGCGTTCCCCGGTTCCGCCCGTGCTTTTTACAACTGGTTGCCTCCGGGCGAGCGGGGCATCGCCAATGGAATACTGTTCTCGGGCGCCATGATCGGGGGTGGCATCTCCTTCCCGATCTGCGCGTGGCTGCTGGGCCTGAGCGGCTGGCGACCCATGTTCTATCTGCTGGCTGTCCCTGGGTTCCTCTGGGCTTTGCTCTGGGTGATCTTCTTCCGCGACCACCCTGCCAAACCCGTGGTTCAGGACACGGCGGCCGAAGGCGCAGGCATGACGTTCGGGCAGGTGTTTCGCTCCGGACCGATGAGCCTGGCAATGATCCAATACTTCGTTGGGAACTTCACGTTCTACATCGGCGTGACGTGGATGCTTCCCTATCTGACCGAGCATTTCAAGCTATCCGCGACCGAAGCGGCGAATTACGCCACAGCGCCGCTCATCGCTGGAGCGATCTCCAATTGGACCTCCGGCTTCATCGTGGATGCGCTGTACCGCTCCGGCCGCCGGGCATGGTCGCGGCGGCTGCCGGGCGTCGCCGGCTTCCTGATCGCCGCCGGCGGCATCTACTCGGTATCGCTGGCGACAACTCCGCTCGCCGCCGTGGCGGGTTTCGCGGTGGCAATCACGGGCGTGGAACTCACGATCAGTCCGAGTTGGGCTTTCTGCCTGGATATCGGCGGGAAAAGCTCCGGCGGCGTCGGGGGCGCGATGAACATGGTCGGGAACCTTGGCGGGTTCGTCAGTTCGAATGCGTTCCCATTTCTTAGCCGGCTCACCGGCAGCGCCAACGCCTACTTCTACACGGCGGCTCTCCTGAATCTGACTGGGGTTCTCTGCTGGGTTTGGATGCGGCCCAGGTCCAGACCCGTGCGATAATTCCCGCATGCGGCACCCCGACCGGTACTTTGACGCGGACCCGGCGGTGCGCGGAGTCGCCCGCGCACTGTACCAGCAGACGGCAGCGTTGCCGCTGGTCTGCCCCCACGGCCACGTTGACCCTGAGATACTCGCATCCGGCCGCCCCTTCCCCGACCCCGCCGCCCTGCTGGTCATTCCGGACCACTACCTGCTTCGGATGCTGTACTCGCAGGGCGTTCCGCTGGAGGATCTCGGCGTGCCGCGGCTGGACGGCAAGCCGGTCGAGACGAACCCGCGGAAGATCTGGCAACGGCTGGCCGACAACTTCTTCCTCTTCCGGGGCACTCCGTCGGACTGCTGGCTGCGCGACGAACTGGCGGGCGTATTCGGCATCGAGGAGCAGCTCAACGGCCGGACCGCCATGGATATCTATGACCGGATCAGCGAGCAACTGGCCCGCCCGGAGTTCCGCCCGCGCGCCCTTTTCGAGCGGTTCAACATCGAGGTTCTCTGCACCACCGATGCTGCAACCGATACTCTGGAGCACCATCGCGCCATCCTCGATTCCGGCTGGCGCGGCCGCGTGCTGCCGACTTTCCGGCCCGACGCCTGCGTGGCGATCCTTTCGCCCGCCTGGCGCGGCGAGATCGAAAGACTCGGGAGCCTGGCGGGGAGAGACATCACCGGCTTCGGGGATTTCATCGCGGCCCTGGAGAACCGCCGGACGTTTTTCAAGTCCATGGGCGCCACCGCCACGGATCACGCCGTCGTGGAACCCTACACGGCGGAATTGTCTCCGGAAGAGGCCCGGCGGGTCTTCGCCCGGGCGCTTCGCGGCGAGGCCACGGAGGCGGATGCACACGCCTTCACCGCGCACATGCTGATGGAGTTCGCGCGCATGAGCGCGGAGGATGGGCTGGTCATGCAACTGCACCCCGGCTCATGGCGCAACCATGATCCATGGGTCTTCGCCACCTTCGGTCCGGACAAGGGCTGCGATATCCCGGTCGCGACCGAGTACACGCGCAACCTGCGCGCGCTGCTCAACAAGTTCGGCCGCTGCCCCGGCTTCAGGCTGGTGCTGTTCACGCTGGACGAATCCACATACTCGCGCGAACTGGCGCCCCTGGCGGGCCACTACCCCGCGCTGCGGCTGGGTCCGCCCTGGTGGTTCCACGACAGCATTCAGGGGATGGTCCGCTTCCGGGAGCGGGTCACGGAGACCGCCGGGATCTACAACACCGCCGGCTTCAACGACGACACCAGGGCCTTCCTCTCCATTCCCGCGCGCCACGATCTCAGCCGCCGGGTGGACGCGAGTTTCCTGGCCGGCCTGGTAGCGCGCCACATCATCGAGTTGGAAGAGGCCGGGGAGATGGCCGTGGATCTCGCCTGCCGCCTGGCCCGGGAGACCTACAACCTGGGAAAGTGACGGGGTATACTGCTCGGCATGAGCCGCGTTTCCCGCCGTAAATTCGTCCTTGCCTCGTCCCAGGCCGCAGCGGCCGCCGCGCTGTTCGGAGCCGCGCAGGCCAAGCCGCGGATCGGGCTGGTGCAGTCCACCCACAAGCGCCTGGCAAAGCCCCTTTCGGCGGACCACCCGCTGGATTATGAGACCGTCCGCGACATGGTCTGGAAGGCCATTGAATACGGGCGGCCGCGCGCGGGCAGCCTGGAGGCCAAGATCAAGCCGGGCTCCTGGGTGGTCATCAAGCCCAACATCGTGTATCTCAAGCCGCAGCCCGGCTACCGGCCCGGCGATATCACCGACCTGCGCGTGACGCGCGCCGTGCTCGAGTACGTCGCTTCCAAGTCCAGAGCGGGACGCATCACCATCGCCGAGGGAGGCAGCTACCGTTCTCTCGGCGATCCGCTCAAGGACAACGTGGTCACACAAGGCGGCGAGCGGGTGGATGCCACCAACTTCGATTGGGGCACGGAGGACTTTCCCGGCGCCGGAGGCACGCTGGACGGCATGCTCCAGGACTTCCGCAAGGCGCACCCCGGCAAGAAGTTCGACTACGTGGATTTGAGCTACGACGTGGTGCGCGACGCGGCGGGGAATCCGCTCCGGGTCGCCGTCCCGAGGCTGAACGGCGTGGGCTCGTTCTCCAACCGCCAGGAGTATTTCATCACCAACACCATCCGGAACTGCGACTTCCTGCTGAACGTCCCGGTGATGAAGGTCCACGAGAACTGCGGCACCACCGCCTGCTTCAAGAACTACGTCGGCACGGCGCCCCGGTGCGTTTACGGCAGACCCAACATCTTCTGGAACGCCGAACTGCACGATCAGCACTCGGTGGACACCCGCATCGATCCTTTCATCGCAGACCTGGCGGCTTACCATCCACCCGACTACAACGTGGTCGACGGCATACGCGGGCTGCAATCAACCGAGCACAACAACCGCCAGCCCGACCAGATGGTCCGCAGCAACCTGATTGTGGCGGGCGAGGATACGGTCGCGGCCGATGCGGTGGTGGCGAAGCTGCTCGGCTTCCAGCCCGCCGACATCGATTTCCTGCACATGGGCGCGGCGCGCGGGCTGGGCACAATGGAACTGAGCGGGATCGAAATAGCCGGCGACGAGTTGGACCGGCTTTCCCGCCAGTGGGCCAAGCCTCGAAGCTGGTACGCGCGCGCGAACCGCGACTGGCTGGTCAGCCGTGATCCGGATTCGAACCCCTCCGGGTGGAAACGCCACACCTCCTTCGGCGACACGCTTTACTTTGCCAAAGCCCTCGACGGAACCGGCCCGGTGTACGCCGCCGCGGCCAAGGTCCGCGCCTCCGGAAACCTGAAAGGCTACCTGTGGCTGGGGTTGACCGGCAAGGTGGCGGTTACGCTCAACGGGCAGCAGATCATGACCGAGGAGAACGTGACGCGCTACCGGGTGGGACAGTTCCAGAAAGCCGTCGAACTGCGGCCCGGTGAGAACCAGCTCCTTTTCAGGGTGGAGGCCGTAGGGGACCGGCCGGCGCAGATGGCCGCAGTCCTGATCGGGCCGGCCAACAACGGGGACAGCCTGGAAGGCGCGCGCTGGACCGTCTGACAGGCTGCTCCCCCGGCGGTATCATTCCTACATGCAGAGACGAGACTTCCTGGCTCAGGGCGCGGCGCTCGGCGTGCCCCTCGAAGCGGCCCTGATGCAGCAGAACCCTCCTCGCTACACCGGCAAGCCCGAACTGAAGATCTCGGACGTGCAGGTGTTTCTGGTAGGCGCCGGCCGGACCTACGTCTACGTGAAAGTGCTCACGGACCAGGGCATTCACGGATGGGGCGAGGCCTATTCCGCCGGTCCCGACGAGGCCACGGCCGCCACCGTCCGGGATTTCAAGGAGTGGCTCGTGGGCAAGGACCCCCGCAACGTGGAGTACCTGTGGGCCACGATGTACAACTTCACCCGCTTTCCGGGCGGCCTGGTGGTGAACGCCGCCATCAGCGGCATCGAGCAGGCGCTGTGGGATATCGCGGGCAAGGCGGCGGGGCTGCCGGTCTACATGCTCATCGGCGGCAAGTGCCGCGACAAGATCCGGGTATATCAGAGCGCCGGCGGAAAGACACCGGAATTGCTCGCCGAGAACGCGAAGCAATTGATCGCGAAGTACGGGTACACCGCCATCAAGTGCGCGCCCCATCCCGGAGGCGCGCAGTCGATGCCTTACAACGCGGTAACGCGGGCGGCGGGCCAAAGGGCCGAGGCGGTGCGCGAAGCGGTCGGCCCCGACGTGGACCTGGGCTTTGACGCGCACGCCGTGATCTGGGAGCCCTATCGCGCGCTCCAGATGGCGGAGGTGCTCAAGCCCGTCCGCCCGCTGTTCCTGGAAGAACCGCTGCGCATGGAGAACGTGGACGCGCTCGCCGGCTTGCGGCGCAAGGCTCAGGTTCCAATCGCCACGGGCGAGTGCCTGTACACCAAGTACGAATTCCGCCAGGTCCTGGCCAAGGAGGCGGCGGACATCGTGCAGCCGGACATCTGCCTGGCCGGCGGAGTGCTCGAGCAGAAGAAGATCGCGGCCATGGCGGAGGCGCATTACGTGATGGTCGCGCCGCACAATCCGCTCGGCCCGCTGGCCACGCTGGTGAACGTTCACTTCGCGGCCTCCACGCCGAACTTCCTGATCCTGGAGTACGCTCCCGACGACCGGTCGCCGCGCAAGGACCTGATCAAAGGCGATCCCATCCTCGTCAAGGACGGCTACCTGCCCATTCCCGACAAGCCCGGCTGGGGATACGAAATGGACGAGGAGGCGTTCAAGCGGCTTCCCGGCAAACCCTGGCATCGCGGCTTCGCCTTCCGCGCGGACGGCGCGCCTGACTTCATTTAGAGTATTGGAGGGAATCATGAGCCTGGCTCCGGACCGGAGATACTTCCTCAAAATGGGCGCCGCCGCGGCGGCGCTGTCCCCCTTCCACGCCATGGCCGCCGCCGAACGGGGCCGCGTCAGGATCCGCGACATCAAGGTCATGGTGCTCAAGGGGCCGCGCACCTACACGCTGATCAAGGTGGAGAGCGACTCGGGGCTGTACGGTATCGGCGAAGGGTACGGGAGCCCGGGCGTGGGGGTGAAGGAGGGCGTACTGGAACTGCGCCCGTATTTCCTGGGAAAGGACCCGCTCGACATCGAAGCCCTGTACCTTGGACTGGGCCAGCGGGTCGACGGCTCGGCCCATATGCTGCTTCGCGCCGTCAGCGGCATCGAGTCGGCCCTGTGGGACCTGGCGGGCAAAATCCTCGGCGTGCCGGCGGCGACGCTGTTGGGCGGCCGCTTCCGCAATCGCGTCCGCATGTACCACGACGAGGGTCCGCGGAACATGCTCGACCCGGCGAGTTGCAGGGAGTGGGCGGCGAAGATGAAGTCCGACCTCGCCGGCTGGACCGCCTTCAAATTCGGTCCGCCGCGGTCGCGCCCGGAGCAGGACCGCGCGCGCGACGGCTCCAACCGCCTGCTCACGTCCAAGGAGTTGCGCGATATCCGGCGCGGCTTCGAGAATTGCCGCGACGCCATCGGGTGGGACTACGACCTGATCGTCCACTGTCACTGGGAGTACGACCTGCGCACGTCGCTGCTACTTGCCGAAGCGGTGGAGCCCATCAAGCCCCTGTTCCTGGAGGATCCCATGCCGCCGGACTTCTCCAACGCCTGGGTGCGCCTGACTGCGGAATCGAAGGTCCCGATCGGGATGGGCGAAAACCTGGCGCGCCGCCAGGGGTTCGCCGATTTCCTCCTCCAGAAGGGCTGCGATATCGCGCAGCTTGACGTGCGCAACACCGGGGGGCTGCTGGAGTCCAAGAAGATCGCCGACCTGGCGGATCTGTGCCTGATCCCCATGTGCGCGCACGACACCGGCAGCATCGTCTGTAATTACGCGACCGTGCAGTGGGCGTGCGCCGTCCGCGATTTCCTGGCGGCGGAGACGGTCATCGGCCGGGGCGGGTGGATGGACGACGTGATTCTGCACGACGGGCCGGTGGTCAAGGATGGACACATCACTCTGCCCGACAAGCCGGGACTGGGGATCGAACTGAATCCGGACGTGGTCAAAGCACACCTGGCGGACGGTGAAACGTACTGGAGCTAGCCTGTAAGGCACCCACATCCGCTGGCGGAAAACCGCTTCTTCCGGCATACCTGAGTCTCCGGACAACAGTTGCCGCCGATGAGGAAACGGCTCTCGCTATGACGGGGTGCACCCAATCCAGGTTCGGTTGTGAAGCCCATTTTGACGGGACGCTGGCGGCGGATTTCCTGGGCGGTGCGATGGCCTCGGATTCCGGTGCGCTGCTGAAGACATGGCCATTCCGGAATATGCGGATGGTTTTCTGCTGGTGGAGGTGCCGCTCGGGGATGGCATCCTCGACATGAAATGGATCGTGGATACCGTGGCGCGTGCGCGCCCCAACACGCGGTTCACGCTGGAGATGATGACCCGCAGTCCGCTGAAGATCCCCTGCCTTACCGGCCGGTATTGGGTTACATTCGACGGCATCAACGGACGGAACCTTGCACGCACGCTCGCCATGGTGCGTGCCAATCCGCCGCGGCGCCCTCTGCCTGACGTGGGAGCGTTGAGCCCGGAGGCGCGGCTCCAACTGGAGATCGACAACGCCGTGAAGTGCATCGTCTGTTCCCGAGACCGGCTGGGGCTGGCCGCCTGATTACTCACGCTCTGCACGTCTGCCGCTTCTTCGTCGGGTGCACCATTGCCGTGCCGGGGAAGTCCGAAACGTCGAGGGTGAAGGTCCCTGTGACGGTCTGATGGAGGCGAAGTCACGGTGAGACGCAACGGCGTCTCCGCGAGGCGGGGTTTGTAAGTATCATGGATTTGAGGCACGAGCCGACGCGCAAGAACCGGACTGGATATGTGGAAGGCCAACCGCCGTGATTTCCTCAGGGTTTCCGGGCAGGGCCTGGCCGCCCTGGCATTGCAGGGAGCGGACCGCGCCAAGACGCGCGTGGGGCTGGTGTCCTCGGCCTACGCCAAACTGCTCAAGCCGTCCTCTTTAGAGGATCCACTGGACTACCCGCGCGTCCGGGACATGGTCTGGAGGGCGATTGACTACGGCCGGCCGCGTGCCGGAAGCCTGGAGGCCAAGATCAAGCCCGGCTCCTGGGTGGTCATCAAGCCCAACCTCGTGAGCCTGCCCCCCCGCGCCACCTACCGCACCGGGGACGTCACCGACATGCGGGTGACCAAGGCCGTAATCGAATACGTTGCATCACGGTCGCGCGCCGCGCGCATCACGGTAGCCGAGGGCGGCAGTTACCGCCGCATCGGAGATCCCCTGCCGGACAACGTCCTGCGGCAGAACGGCGTTCACGTGGACGCCCTGACCGCCGATTGGGGAGACGAGTTCGCGGGCCTCCCAGGGTCGCTTGGCGGCGTCCTCAAAGAGGCCTCCGCGTCGTTTCCCGGCAAGACGTTCGACTATGTGGATCTGTCATATGACGCCGTGCGCGACGCCGCGGGCGGGTTCAAGTGGATGGACGTGCCGAAAAGTCCGGACGGAATCGGCGCCTTCGGCGAGAAGAAGGTCTACGTTCCCGCCAATACCATCGTCAACTGCGACTTCCTCATCACCGTGCCGGTGATGAAGGTCCACCTGACCTGCGGCCTCACGGGCTGCCTGAAGAACTACGTGGGCACCGCTCCGCGCATCGTCTACGCCAATCCGGGCAACTTCTCCAATAACCTGCTGCACAGCGACCACTCGCTGGAAGGCCGCCTCGACTCCTTCATCGCCGACCTGGCGGCGTTTCATCCACCCGATTTCTGCGTGGTGGACGCCATCCGCGGCCTTCAGTACTCCGAGCACAGAATCAACCGGCCCGACCAGGAGGTCCGCAGCAATCTTGTCCTGGCGGGCGAGGACCCGGTGGCCACCGACGCCCTGCTGGCGACGCTCATGGGCTTCCAACCCCGGGACATTGAGTTCCTGCACCTGACGTCCCTGCGCCGGATGGGCGTCATGGATCTGGCCGCGGTGGACGTGGTGGGAGAGGAACCGGACCGCCTCCGCCGCCGCTGGGGCAAGCCGGCCAACTGGTTCGGACGCTGCAACCGGGAGTGGACTCTGGCGCAGGGCGACGCGCAGGCCGGGGAGCGGTTCACCTCGCCCGTGGATACCCTGCATCTCGCCCGGTGGCGGCCGCCATCGGCCGCGCTCTCCTACCGCGCCACCGTACGGGCCATCCCCACCGGAGGCCGCAAAGGCTACCTGTGGGTGGGAGCGCGCGGGCGCGTCACCGCGTTTCTGAACGGGACGAAGGTTATGGAGGAGGAGGGAACCACCCGTTACCGGCCCGGTCAGTTCCAGCAGGCGGTCGAGTTGCGCGCCGGCGAAAACCTCCTGGCGTTCGAACTGAAACCGCTGGGGGATCAGGCTGACCTCAGCGTGCTGATCACCGGTCCCTCAAACGACGGCGACACGCTGGAAGGTCTGCGCTGGACGGCGTGACAGGGCCGCCCGGAAAGAGCGCGGACCGGCCGCCGGACTCAATACGGCATGGAAACGCAAGGAGATACTCAGGATCGATGCAAAGACTGCCTTTCTTCAAGATGACCGGCTCCGGCAATGACTTCATGGTGATCGACAACCGGGAGGGCCTTCTCAACGCGGACCGGTGCCAGGATTTCGTGCGCCGGGCCTGCCGCCGCAAACTATCCGCCGGCGCCGACGGGGTTATTCTGATCGAACGCGATCCGGAGGTGGATTTCAAGTGGCGCTTCTTCAACGCCGACGGCAGTGAGGCGGAGATGTGCGGCAACGGGGCCCGCTGCGCCGCGCGGTTCGCCTACCTGACGGGCATCGTCGCCCGGCCCAGCCTGGCGTTCCGCACCCTGGCCGGAGTGATCGAGGCGGTGATCTCCGGCAACCGGGTCAAAGTCCAGATGACCCGGCCTCACAGCTTCCAGACGGGCATCCGTCTCGAGGTCCACGAAAGATCCTTCGACCTGGATTTCATCAACACGGGAGTGCCTCATGTTGTCTGGTTCGCGGCAAGCGCGCGGGAACTGGAGTCCGCGGACGTCTTGAAATGGGGGCAGGCGCTCCGGCTCCATCCTCATTTCCAGCCGGCGGGCGCGAATGTGAATTTCGTTTGGCCGCGGGATGAGCGCCGCCTCACGGTCCGCACCTACGAGCGCGGCGTTGAAGGGGAGACCCTGGCCTGCGGCACCGGCGCCATAGCGGCCTCGCTGGTTTCCGCCGCGAAGCACGGAGCGGTTTCCCCGGTTGAGGTGGTTACAAGTGGCGGCGAGACGTTGACCGTTCATTTTGAGGCGGCGGCCTCGACCCCTCATCCGGGTGCGTCCCCCTTCGGCAAGGTATACCTGGAAGGAGAAGCGCGGGTGGTCTATGAGGCGCAGCTTTGGGAAGAGACGCTGTAGAGCATTTTCGGGAGGATCGTGGAATGATTGAACGGGCGGATCGGTTGAAACGGCTCCCCCCTTATCTGTTTCAGGAAATTGACCGGTTGAAGGCCGGCCTCATGGCCAAAGGGGTGGACGTCATCAACCTGGGCGTAGGCGATCCCGATCTGCCGACCCCGAAGCACATCATCGAAGAACTGAATAGAGCGGCCCATGACCCGGCGAACCATCAGTATCCGTCCTATTCGGGCATGAACGAATTCAAGGGGAGCGTCGCCCGCTGGTACCGGCGCCGGTTCGGCGTGGATCTGGACGAGCGCGGCGAGGTGCTGACCCTGATCGGTTCCAAGGAGGGGATCGCGCATCTGCCCCTGGCCTTCATCAACCCGGGCGACCTGGCGCTCGTGCCCAGTCCCGCCTATCCCGTCTATCAGATCAGCACCATGTTCGCCGGAGGCGAATCTTACCTGATGCCGCTGAGCCGCGAAAACCGCTTCCTGCCGGACCTGGACGCGATTCCCGCCGACGTGGCGCGGCGGGCGAAGCTGATCTTCATCAACTACCCCAACAATCCGACGGGGGCAACCGCGGAGCGGGACTTCTATCTGAAAGTGATCGATTTCGCCAAAGAGTACGGCCTCATGGTCTGTCATGACGCCGCGTACACGGAGATGGCGTTTGACGGATACCGTCCCATGAGCTTCCTGGAGCTTCCCGGCGCGAAAGATGTCGGCATCGAATTCCACTCCCTCTCGAAGACCTACAACATGACCGGCTGGCGTCTCGGCTCCGCCGCCGGGAACGCCGGGATGATCAACGCCCTGGGGCAGATCAAGAGCAATATCGACTCGGGAGCGTTCAACGCGGTGCAGTTCGCCGGCATAGCCGCCTTGGAGGGAGACCAGAGCTGCGTTGCCGAGATGCAGAGAATCTACCAGGACAGGCGCGACGCTCTGCTGAACGGCCTGCGGAAGATTGGCCTTCACGCCGCAACGCCGAAGGCCACTTTCTATGTCTGGTGCCCGATCCCGGCCAAGTACAAATCGCAGGAATTCACCACTCTGCTTCTGCGCGAAGCGGGCATCGTAACGACCCCGGGAAGCGGGTTTGGAGAGCCGGGCGAAGGCTACGTCAGGCTGGCTCTCACGGTGAGCAGGGAACGCATCGAAGAAGCCGTGGATCGCATGGCGAAGATCGCGTTCTGAAAGGCCTGCCCGCGCCTCTCCGGTTCTGCGTGAACGAGATTCCGTACTTCAGCTTGCCGCGCGGGCGGAGGGCAGCATCGCGAGCCCGCGCAGTACGTTCTCGATCCTGGCCAGACTGGCCGGGGCGGGCGGGACCAGCGGCAGGCGCCACACGGGCTCAAGCAGGCCCATCAAGGCCATGGCGGCCTTGACCGGAATGGGGTTGGTTTCGACGAAGTTCACTTCCATCAGCGGCAGGAACCTTCTGTGAACCTCTCGCGCGCCTGGAAAGTCGTTGGCCAGGCAGCGCCGCGCGATCTCGGTCATCTCCGCCGGGATCTCGTTGCCGGCCGTCGAGATCACTCCCTTGCCGCCCAGGGCCATGACGGGGATGGTCACCGCGTCGTCGCCGGATAGAACCGCGAAGCGGTCCGGAACCTGGTTCAGGATGGCCGCAATCTGCGCGAGGTTCCCGGAAGCCTCTTTCACTCCGGCGATATTGTCGATCTCCGCGAGGCGTTTCAGCGTGCCCGCCTCGACGTTGACGCCGGTACGGCCCTGCACGCTGTAGACGATGATGGGGAGGCGGGTCCCGGCGGCGATGGCCTTGTAGTGCTGGTAAAGGCCCTCCTGCGTCGGCCGGTTGTAGTAGGGCGTAACCGATAGCAGCCCGTCGGCGCCCAGAGCCTCCAGTTCCCGGGCCAGGTGAATCACCTCCGCGGTATTGTACCCGCCCGCGCCGGCGGCCACCGGAACCTTTCCTTTCGCCTCTTCCAGCGTGATCTCCACCACCCGCATGTGCTCCGCGCGGCTCAGCGTCGGGCTTTCACCGGTGGTCCCGCAGGGCACCAGGAAATTGATCCCGGCGGCGATCTGCCGCCGGACCAGGCGCCGGAGCGCCGCCTCGTCCAGCGACAGGTCCTTCTGAAATGGCGTAACCAGTGCCGTGCCACAGCCTAGGAACATGTGCCACCTCCGAACAGCACGTCCTCGAAATTGAAGAAGCCCTTCTTCCCTACAACCCATTGTGCCGCTTTGAGCGCTCCCCGTGCGAAGCCCTCGCGGCTGCGGGCGGTGTGCCGCAGGGTGACGGTGTCGGCGGCCGAGTCGAATCCGATCTCGTGGGTCCCCGGGTGCGCCCCGGCGCGGTTCGAAGAGACGCTCACCGGGCGCGCATAGCCGGCCCGCGCCATTTCCTCCACCGCCTTGAGCAGGGTGCCGGACGGCGCGTCCTTTTTCGCCGAATGGTGTATCTCCCAGCCCCAGGCGGCGTAGTTCGCCTCGTCCTTGAGGAGGCGCGCCGCCTCGGCCACGAGGCGGAAGAACACGTTGACTCCGATCGAGTAATTGGGGCTCCACACCAGGCCGGTCCCGGACTTCTCCACGGCCAGTCTCACCCGCTCCGACTGCCCGCTCCAGCCGGTGGTTCCGAGCACCATATTGACTCCCAGAGCCGAGATCCGCTCGACGTTATCCGCCACCGCCGCGGGGATCGAGAAGTCGATGGCCGCGTCCACCCCCAGGAAATTCTCCGCGGTGACGCCCTCGAAGCCGGCGTTGTTGAACTCGTCCAGCTTCAGGCGCACCTCAAAGCCGTACTCGGGCGCGAGTTGTTCCACCAATCGCCCCATCTTGCCGTAGCCCACTATGGCCAGGTTCATAGCATGCCCACTCCCTTACGGCCGTGGTCCGGCGCGGAGCCGGGCGCCGGACCGCGAGCGTTAGCGAACGGGCCGCCCGCTCTAGCCGGACACTGCCGGAGCAGGCTCGCCGAAGAACTCGTCGTGGAGCGCGCCGACCACCTTCGGCAGGTCCTGTTCCGCGACCACAAAAGTCAGGTTAAGCCGCGAGGCGCCCTGGGAGATCATGCGGATGTTCGCTCCGCCGGTGGCCCCGAAAGCGCGGGCGGCGACGCCCGGCGTGTGCCGTATGTTCTCGCCCACCAGGCACACGATGGCCTGGTTCTCTTCCGTGTCCACTTCGGCGAACTCCCGCAACTCCCGGCAAATAACCGCCAGCCTGGCGGTGTTGTCAATCGTCATGGAAACGCTGACCTCGCTCGTGGACACCACGTCTACCGGCGTCTGGTGCCGGTCGAAGACCTCGAAGATCCGCTTCAAGAAACCGTGCGCCATCAACATGCGCGTGGAATGGATGTTGACGACCGTGATCCGGTGTTTGCAGGCGATCGACTTGATGACGTTGGCGCAGGAGGTGGTCTCGGCCGTGATGCGCGTTCCGGCGGCTTCCGGACGCTTCGAGTTCAGGATGAGCACCGGGATGTTCTTCTCGACGGCCGGCAGGACGGTGGCGGGGTGCAGTACTTTCGCCCCGAAGTACGCCAGTTCCGCGGCCTCCGCGAAGGAGATCGCCTCGACCCTGTGGCCTCCGGGAAAAACCGTGGGGTCCGCGGAAAGCATCCCGTCCACGTCGGTCCAGATCTGGATTTCCTTCGCGCCGATGCCGGCCCCCACCAGGGCTGCGCTGTAGTCGGAGCCGCCGCGGCCGAGCGTGGAAGTCACTCCCCGCTCGGTGGAGCCGATGAAGCCGCCCATGACCACCACCTTCTCCCTGGCCAGCGGCGCCACCACGTCGGCCAGCAGCGCGTAGGTGCGGCTGAGCAGGGGCGCTGCCTGCGTGTGGTGTCCGTCGGTGATGATCACGTTGCGCGAGTCCACGTGGGCCGTGGGTATCCCCTGCCGGCGGAACGCCAGCGCGACGATGGCGCTGGAGAGGCGCTCGCCGTAGCTGGAGATGGCGTCCACGGAGCGCGGAGAAAGCTCGCCCACCAGTCCCAGCCCCTTGACCAGTTCGCCCAGCTCCTGAAAATGCTCCTCTATGATCCCGCGCACCGCGGGCCGGTCCTGCTCCAGAACGGCAGGTTCGGCTTCGCGCAGGTGGAAGGAGCGAAGGTCTTCCAGTTGAGCCAGGGCCGCGCTGCGGCGTCCGGCGGCCGCGTCGGCGGCGATAGACAGCAGCTTATTGGTGGTCTTCCCCATGGCGGAGACGACCACCGCCGGGCGCCGGTCGAGCCGCGCCTTCACGATGGAGGCAACCCGTTCCAGAGCGGCCGCCGATTCCACCGACGTTCCGCCGAATTTCATCACGATCATAAAGACGTCTCCGCGCCGGGCATGTCCGGCGTCTATACCAGGCCTTCCGACACCAGCAGCTCCGCGTTCAGCACCGCCGCGCCCGCCGCGCCCCGGACTGTGTTGTGCCCCATGGCCACGAACTTGTAGTCGAAGACCGGACACGCGCGCAGCCGTCCGGCGAACACCGCCTGCCCGCGCTCCCGTTCCACGTCTTTGCGCGGCTGGGGCCGGTTGGGCTGAGTCATGTAGATCACCGGAACAGGGGGCGCGCTCGGGAGCTTGCGCTGCTGCGGCACGCCGGCGAAGCTCCGGAAAGCCTCGAGCAGGTCCGACTCGGCGGGCTTGGAGGAAAACTCTACCGATATGGTCGCCGTGTGGCCGTCAACCACGGGGACGCGGTTGCAGTGCGCGCTGACTCGCGCATCCAGGTTCCGCACCCGGCCGTCCTCGAAATCGCCCAGGATCTTCTGGGTCTCCTGCTGCATCTTCTCTTCTTCGCCGCCGATGTAGGGGATGACATTCGCCACGATGTCCATGGACGCCACGCCCGGATAGCCCGCCCCGGAGATGGCCTGCAACGTGGTCACCACGACGCGGCGAATGCCGAAGGGCTTGAGTGGAGCGAGCCCCATGGTCAGCACAACGGTGGAGCAGTTCGGGTTGGTTACGATCAACCCCTTCCAGCCGCGCCCGCCGCGCTGGATGGGCGCCAGCCTCAGGTGGTCCGCGTTGACCTCGGGAACCAGCAGCGGCACGTCCACATCCATGCGGTGGTTGCGCGAGTTGGACACCACGGCATGACCGGCCTTGGCGAAGGCCTGCTCGATCTCGGTCGCCACGCTGGCGTCGGTGGCGGAAAACACGATCGGGGGCGCATTGCCGGGCTTGCATTCCTCCACCACCAGGTCCGCCACGCTGGCGGGCGTCTCTCCTCCCAGGTGCCATTGCGCCGCGTCACGATACTTCTTCCCGGCCGACCTGTCGCTCGCTCCCAACCATGTCAGGTCGAACCACGGATGATTCTGAAGAAACCTGACAAAGTGCTGGCCCACCATGCCGGTGGCGCCCAGGATTCCTACTTGGATTTTTCGTTGCATTATTTGTCCTTCGCTAAGTGGCGAGTAACTGCTTCACCATGCCCTTGTAGATCTGGACGGCTTCGGCGAGCTGCCGCTTCGGCGCGTGTTCCTCCAGGGTGTGGGCCACGTGGATCGAGCCCGGCCCCAGCAGGAAAGGCTTGCCCCAAACTCCGCCGAACGCGGGGATGTCCGAAGTGTAGGCCACCACCGTGGTGGGGATGCCCGGCAGGCTGTCCAGCCGCACCGCGGGAATGCACAGGACCTCTTGCGCCTCCGCGCGCCCGGCCACCGTCCGGATCACGGCCCGCCGCACGGGCTCCGGGTCCCCCACCAGGCGGATCATGACCTCGGCGGAAGCACGGTCGGGAACTACGTTCGACGCCCGTCCTCCGGAGACCGTGCCGATATTCAGCGTCCCCGGCCCCAGCAGCGGGTCTACGGGCTGCTGCATCGCCCGCAGGTCCTGCAACACATCCAGCAGCTTGTCGATGGCGGATTCGCCCAACTCGGGGTAGGCGGAGTGCGCCATCTTGCCTCGGGCTGCGATCTCATAGCGCAGAGCGCCTTTGGAGCCCAGGGCAAGCTGGTTCCCGCTCGGTTCGCCGTTGATCAGGAAGCGGGAGCCGCGCGGCCGCCGGGCGGCCTCCCGGGCGCCGGCGCTGTTCTTCTCTTCGCCCACCACGAACAGCAGCCCGAAGTCCCTCACGCCTTCCTCAAGCAACTCCGCAGCGGCGCAGACCATGGAGGCGAGGATGCCCTTGGCGTCGCAGGCGCCGCGCCCCCAGATGCGGTCCTCGTCCTCCCGGGAAGGGATATGCGGCGGCACCGTATCGATGTGCGTGGACAGGGTCACGGCCGGATTGCCCCAATGCGCGAAGACGTTGAAACGGCTGGGCTCGACCTCCATCCTCTCGGCCTGGCCCTGGTGGCGTCCGGCGAGCTCCGCGAGATGCGTGAACAGGAATTCGCCGGCTTCCTTCTCGTTGCCGGTGATCGATTCGATGTCGATCAGCCTTCGCGTCAGCTCAAACAGGTCCATAACCATCCAGTCTGCGGGTAGAGGCTAACGGAAGGGAGGAACCGCGGAGGCGTGCGGCCGGCGTTTCTTCGCTTCTCGATAGCGCTCCATCCACCCCGGCGGTGGATGACAGTGGGCAGGCGTTATCCTGACCCCCCAGCCGCCGCCGGAGATCGCTTCCGGGACGGCTTCGGCGGACTTACTTCAGGCCCCTTTCACCGGGCGTCCGGAGCAGCCCGGAAACGCGCGCCCCGCTACTCATGACCTCCGCGCCTCTACCAAGAGAGGCCTTCAGGATATCGAAGGAACCGAATGGATGTCAAATTCCAGTCTTGTCTCATACAAGATGAGCCTGAAGCGAGGATGCGTTTCTCACACAAGATGAGCCTGAAGGCGGGATCAGCCATGCTGGGGATTGACCGTCAGAGTGCAGCAGGGAGAAGGGTTGAGCCTGGAGCAGATCCGGGCGCTATTGAAGGCCGGCCATGAGCTTCGATTCCAAGGGCAGCGCCGGGAAGAGGTCTACGCTTGGGTGGATCGGACTTTGAGGCGGCAGCGCTACCAGGAACTGGGCCGGGCGGCGCGCGGGGTGGTGCGCTTGTACGTGGCGAAGATGACCGGATTGAGCCGGGCCCAGGTGACGCGGCGGATCAGCCAGTATTTGCGCGGGCAGCCGGTGAAGCCGAAGCTCTATCGGCGGCGCCGGTTTGCGAGCCAGTATACGGCGGCCGGCGCCGAATTGCTGGCGCGGGTGGACGAGGGGCACGAGACGCTCAGCAGGCCGGCCACGCAGAAGATACTGCAACGGGAGTGCTACGACTTTGGCGGCCAGCGCTACCAGCGCTTGGCGCGCATTTCGGTGGCTCACCTGTACCGTTTGCGGCAGAGTCGGAGCTACCGCCAGCAGCGCGTGCGCTACCGGAAAACCCGGCCGACGGCGGTGGCCATCGGCGAGCGGCGCCGGCCGGAGCCGCAAGGCCGACCGGGGTTTCTGCGGGTGGACACGGTGCATCAGGGCGATCGGGATGGGGAGAAGGGGCTCTATCACATCAACGCCGTGGACGAGGTGACGCAGTGGCAGATCGTGGGAGCCACCGCGCACATCAGCGAAGCCTGGCTAGAACCGGTGCTGGCGGCCCTGCTGGAGCAGTTCCCGTTTCAGCTGCGGGGTTTTCATTCCGGCAATGGCAGCGAGTTCATCAACCAGACGGTGGCCCGGCTGCGGAACAAACTGCTGGTGGAGCAGACCAAGTCGCGGCCGCGGCACTCCAACGACAACGGCCTGGTGGAAGGCAAGAATGGGGCGGTGATCCGGAAGCACATCGGCTATGGGCACATCGCTGCGGAGCAGGCCGAAGCGTTGCAGACATTCTACCGGGAGCATTTCAACCCCGACCTGAATTTCCACCGGCCCTGCGGCCAGCCCGAGATCCGTACGGATGGCAAGGGCAAACAGAGGCGCGTCTACCCGTGGTACGCCACCCCCTGGGAGATGCTGCGGCGGTTGCCGGGAGTGTCCGGTTACCTCAAAGAGGGCGTAACGATCCACGCTCTGGAGGCTCAGGCGCGGGCCCAAAGCGATACGCAGGCGGCGGTGGCGATGCAGAGGGCCAAGCACGCACTGTTGGCCAAGATCTACCGGAGAAAGACGGCTTGAAGCAGGCTGTGGAAATGCCGGGCGGTGGAAGCCGTGGAAAACCGCCAGCGGTTTCCCACCACTCCCACCGCCCTTGGAAATCGCTGCGCGATTCCCACATTGCCACAGCCACGACGACTCCGATCCCTTTCTCCGAACTTCAAAACCAAGGGAGACTCAGCTCAGGCTGGACCCGCTCCTCCAGGCTCATCCTTCGAGGAGAATATGCTATTCCATGGACGGTCCGGTGCACGCGACGGAAATCTGACCTGAGGCGATTCTCGGGCAAGAACCCATTCATCTGACGGCGCTTCCGAGACTGGGACGGGCGCCGGGTGAGGCCGGGCATTCGGCCCGCGGCCGGCCGGAACCGCCGCCCGGTTGTCTGCGGGCGTGCGCCGTGCTAACTTCAGACTCGGACAAGAACATCTCGAAAGCGAGGATAGGGCCGATGAATCGCAACGTCTACATCATTTGTTTGCTCGTCCTGATTCTGGCCGCATTGAGCGGCTGTTCCAGCACCCCGCCCGCCAAGGAGAAGAAGGGAGCAGCCGCCGTGCCGGACAAGATCCAGGGGAAGGCTCAGGTATTGAAGCCGGCGAATGCAACCGATGCCGCCATGAACGCCGGCGGCGAATCCGTCTACATCTGGGAAGGCGTGCGCCGCTACCGCCTGTACCTCCGGGAGCCTGCCGAGGTGGCCCACGGGAAGGAGTATGCCGTTGAAGGGGTGAACGCGCAGAAGCTGATTGACGAGATAGGCGACCCGGACCAGGGAAAGAACGGCTATCCTCTCCTGTCAAGCTGTGAGCGGGTCATTAAGACCGCCTGGACCGGCCTGGGGTTCTATGAGGCCGACGAGAAGGCCTCGGTTTTGCGCCAGGCTGTGAGCCGCTATCCCGCCCGGCCGGTATTCCTGGTCTCCAAGATCTCGCCCGTTACCCCCAAGGAGGGCGCGGAGAAGAAGGAGGCGGAGAAGGAAGCTCCGGAGGTCACTGTTGCGGCGGACAGGCAGAGCGCTCTCCTGATTGAAGGCCCGACGGCGCAGACTGCGCCTCTTTGGGCGCCCGCCGGCGGGACGGCGCGCTGCAAGGTCCTCATCAGCACGTACGGAGAGATCTCGGAATTGCAGACCGGCGTACAGCTCTGCGAGGCCGTGCCGTGGTCTCAGTTCCGTTACAAGCCCACGGTTCAGGGCGGCCGTCCCGTGAACGTGAAGACCGAGGTGACCGTGACTTTTGAGCCGCGCAAGTAGCGGCCCGGAGGCGTGCAGGCGGCCGGCCTGTCACTCCCCCGCCGGCGGCTCATGCCGGCCGGCGATCCCGCCCGGCCACTGGCGGCGGACGCCGGCATGGCTGACGATTTCCCGCCACCGCGCGTTGAAGCGTTCTGCGATATCCTGACGGGCGAGCAGCACGGGCCCCAGACCGAGCTGCTCGTGGGGGAGCCGGGAACCGGCCTGCGAAGACAGCCGTTGTTCGATTTCGGGCCAGTGATCGGTCAGGCCCCCCGGGTCCAGCAGCACCACGCGATCGCCCGCCACCCCGAAGTTCTTGAGGTGCGCATCCACCGAGAACAGGCCACGCTGCCAGCCGGCCTGCCGCAGCGCAAGGAAGCGCTCCAGCCAGGTCTCGACTTGCTCGTAGCGGTTCTGCGCCGCCAGTTCCACCAGCCGGTGGTATAAGGTGTCCTCCACCCGCTCGACGGCCTCGCTCACCGTGAGCCAGCCCGGCCAGCCGCCCACTCGCACGCGTACCGGAGGAAAAGTCACGCGCTCGGGGACAAGCGGCGTCCCCGCCAGGTGGGTCTGAGCCAGACGCTCGCCGCGCACGTCGCGGGCGTGGTACACGCGCCACATCTCCCCGGCGTGCGTCATCATCCACAAGCTGCGGGGAATTACCAGAACGAAAGCCCGCACCACCACCCGCAGCAGGCCAATCCACCTTGAAGGGTGGCGCAGCAGCGGCTCGCCCAGGCGGGCGGGAAGAGCCCGTGCCACGCGGCTCAGGACCTTCCAGATCACGATCAGGGCGAGGATGTCGGCTGCGGACCGCTCCCGCTTGACCACCCAGTGCTCCGAAGCGTAGATGACCTTCCCGGCGCCCTCGCCCAGCCGGCGCAGCGTGCCGCGGGTCAGCTCAACGGGGGCATGCAGCAGTACGTGGGATTGGGAAGACATCTCAGGGAATCAGCATTACGCAGCCCGCGTCCGGGCCCACCCTGTGCCGCAGCATGCCGGCGGAATAGAGGCTGAAGGCCGACAGATCCGGCGCGCCGCCGGCGTCCGGGTTCCCGGCCTCGATTGCGCATTGGGCGAAGGCGGGCAGCATACGGAACTTCCGGATGGTCTGTATGATTTCTTATGATGCCGCAAAACGGCGGAAGTTGCCGGGTAGCGCCAGCAGGGCTCGCCCGTGAGCGCCCTCCCCTGGCGGCAAACGCAGTCCAGCGCCGCAAAGGGCCCGGGGCTCGCCTCGACGAAACGGCGGAGATCGTCGTAGCTGGCCACCGCGTGCTCCACCCGGATGGACTTGTTCACCGGCGTCGTCCGCATCTGCGGCGTCGGCAGGGTGAGGACCGCCTCCCCGAATCCCTCGGCCATGTAAGCGCGCACGTCACGCTCCAGCTCCGGCGTCAGGCGGTTGACCTGGTACTCGTACATCCCGACCACCAGCGGGGCCTTCCCGTAACGGGCGCCGCGCCGGCCCGCCGCGCCTTGGATAATGCCCTTGGCCGCCATGCGCTCCAGGGCTTCGCTCAATTGCTCCCGGCTCATCTGAAGCCGCACCCGCCGGTGGATGATGTGCACGGGCTCGGGAATCGCGTTCAAGGACAGCGCCGGCCGCGCTTCTTCCGGCGTGAACAAGCGCTTCAAGATGCGGATTTCCACGCCCGATTCGGTGGCCGGCAGAGGCGCCGGCATGCGGTCCAGGCGCCGCCGCAGTTCGCAGTAGATTGTGTCATCCTCTATGGGGCCGCTCCTTCCTGCGGCGATTCTACCTCCGCCGGCGGCCGGATGGTACTCTGGGCTGCATGGAAGCGCAAGCCACTTTTGACGACGTGAATTTGATACTGCGGCTGTACGAACTGCGCCGCGAGTCCAAGATGCGGACGGCCCGCGACTGGTTCGCCAGGAACTTCAAAGCCGCCACCGTGGAAGAGTACAACACGCTCTGCCCCATGGGTTCGGAGGAGAACGCCTACGCGCGGATGGTGCTCAGCTACTGGGAGATGGCGGCGTCTTTCATCACCGGCGGCGTGCTCAACCAGGAACTGTTCTTCCAGAGCGGCGGAGAGCTGCTGTACGTCTGGGAGAGGCTGCGGACGGTCCTCCCGGAGTTCCGGGAGCGGAACCGGAGCCCGCGCGCCTACAAGAACCTGGAGACCGTGGCCCAGTCCTTCATCCAGTGGATGAACCGGCACTCCCCCGGCGCGTACGAAGCCTTCTCGGCCAGAGTCAGAGGGGTGTGAACCGGGGCGGCGCCGTGCGCAGGGACGCGGAGTATTTCGGGGATCGCGAGGCCGAGCTCATCTACATCGCGAAGAGACTCGCCGAAGCGCGCGCGCTCGAAGGACTGCTGACCTCGGGCGGAATAGACTACGCGGTGGAGCCCGACGAGTACCTCGGCGGTCTCATCTTCCGGCGGGTGCGGATCGGCGCCTTCTTTTACGTTCTCCCGGAAGCCGCCGCGCAGGCGCGCCGGTTCATGGAGGGACGCGGATACCGCCCGTACCGTCCGCCGCCGGACGGGGCTACGGCTCGGCGGGATTGAAGACCGGGATGGTCACGACGTTGCTGACGTAAACGTCCTGGGCGATGGTCAGTTGCGTGAGCGGGTTGGTGGACTGGCCCGAGTTCAGCTCCAGATGCACTTCGTAGATGCCCACGGTTCCGGGCCTCATGCCCGTGGCCAGAACGTTCGCCGTCTTGCCGCCGGCGAGCGAGGAGACAAACTCCTGCGGCTCGTTGAACGCCGGCCCCTCGTAGTTCTTCCCGGTGAGAACCCGGGACTGCGCTTCGGCCGGCTTGATCAGCCCCAGTCCCGTCGCGTAGACGACGATCGTCTCTCCCGGCAGCGCCGGGTTTTGCGGAGTGATCAGGCTGCCGGCTTCGTTGGCACAGCACAGCCGGTCGTTGAACGGCGTCAGAATCACGGAGGAGCCCTCGGGACTGCTCACGGAAATGCGGAGCCCGTTGGCCTCCGGTCCCGGGATACGCGCGCGCAGCCGGACCCGGGTCCAGATGCTTGAGGGGAAGGCCTCCACCAGCGGGTCCGCGTTCAGCATTCTCACGAACGCGTCGCGGATGGAGTTGAGCGTGTCCCCTTCCTGGACCGCGTAAGTGTACTTCCGGTCCTCGATGTTAATGCTGACGACGTCGCCCGCCACCACGCTCCCGTCGATCGACACGGTGCCGGTTGCGTGGCTGCTGAAGTGCATCGCCACGGCGGGCCGCGGGTCCAGCCCGCCGTACGCGAAGATGCCGGGGTTCTGGGCCACGACCGGAACGGCAACCGCATTGGTGGCCGTCACGCGGCCGTCGCTCCAGCGCACGCGAACGTAGGCGCTAACGCTGGTGGTGTCGCTAACCTCAAACGGGATCTGCGCGTTGATCTGGGTTGGGGACACGTACAGCAGGGGAGCACGGATTCCGTCGAAGTACACCTGCACGCCGCCCAAATCCGTGGGCAGTGGGTTGGCGCCGGAGGGAGCCGAGGCGGTCGTGCCGGCCAGCCGTTCCCCGATAATCTCCACCAGCGTGCCGGGCGCGATCTTCGCCGCGTCCTTCCCGCCGGCCAGCGTCGCTCCCGAGGCGGTGGCGACAATGCCCGCGTCGGTGGACGTTTTCGTGGAGATCGTGATCTCGTCGCCGGCGGGGCCTTCCACCCGCGCCACCAGCACCAGGCTGGCCAGCGGCAGGTTGGCGACGGCGTACACCAGGGGATCGCCGCCCTCCCCGTTGATCTGGTCGACGAAGGCGGTGACGATCGTGTCGAAGCTGTCCGATTCAACCAGCTTGTGGCTGTACTCCTTCCCGCCGATCGTGATAGTAACCTCGTCGTCCTTCTTCAACTGGCCCGAAAACCCGACCGAGCCGAGAGCGTAGATGAACCGGCTGGCGCTGTTGCGCACCCCGGTATAGGGAATCGACGGCTCCGCCTGGCTGAACACCATGATCCGGCGGTTGAAGGGGTCGGTGACGTAGAGGTTGACGCCGTCCCAGGCCAGGGCCAGCGGCGTGCGCAGGGAGTCCGCGCTGGACCGGCGCCACTCGTAGGCCGAATCGGACGCGAGGTTGACGTCATCGCTGGGCTGCCCCAGGATCACGTCGGCCGGCTGGCCGTTGGAGGTCGGGACGCTGTTGTACACCAGCACCCGGTCGTTGCCTCCATCCGCGATGAAGAGCCGCTGGCCGTCGGAGAGAGCGAAGCGCGGGAAATCCATGGTGCCGGCGCACCGTGCCGGGTACGCCACCACGGAGAGGGCGCCGCTGAGCGGGCCGAAACCGGTGGAATCCACGGCAATCGTGAACGTGTCTTCGTCCTTGACGGAGACCACGAAACTGCTGTTGACCGGAGTCCAGGATCCCGTGGCGCCGGAGATCTTGACGATCTGGCCCGTCACCAGACCGTGGTGCGCGGCCGTGAAGACCACCGGGGCGGCCTGCGTGGCGGCCGTAATGGACACCGGACTGCCCAGCGCCTTGCAAAGCCCGACGGAGTTGTTCGCCAGGGCGCTGGTCATATCCGGCTGTCCCACCACCACGTCGGCGGGCTGGCCGTTCCGCGCGGGCAAGGAATTCCAGATGAGAACCCGGTTGTGGCCGAGATCGGAGACGTAGAGACGCTGGCCGTCGGAGGTCACCGAAACCGGACTCACCAGGTTATCGGCCTTGGGGTTGAGACCGGCCTGGGTAAGGTCGATCTGCACCCGGACGTTGAAATCAGTCTGTCCGATCACCAGGTCGGCGGCCTTTCCGTTGGACGTCGGGATGGAGTTCCAGATGAGGACCCGGTTGTTGAACGTGTCGGCTACGAAGAGCCTGCCGTTCTGAATCCAGACGCCCTGGGGGCCGCGCAGCGAACTGGAGTTCGGCGGCTGGGCCACGGCAACGCTCGTGAAATTCGCCTGTCCGACGACCACGTCGGCCGGCGCGTTGTTGGAGAACGGGATGGAATTCCAGATCAGGACGCGGTTATTGTCCGAATCCGCCACCACCAGCCTCACCCCGTCGGAGGCGATTCCCGTGGGCGTTCGCAAAGTGGACTGCGTCGGCGGCATGGACGGCGCAGTCTCCACAAAATCTTTCTGCCCCAGCACCACCGACGCGGCGCCCCCGCAAACCGGGCACCGGCGCGTCCACTCCAACTCCGCGGTCGGGGACGGGAGCATGCGGGACAGGTCCTTGTAGATCAACGCGCGGTGATTGATGGGATCGGCGGCGACACGGTTCGCGTCCGTCACGAAGAGCATGTCGCCGGCGTAGGCGATACCGCCCACACCGCCTACCAGGGCTTCGTGCGCGCCCTGGGCCTGCTCGGTGAAGAACGACTGCCCGATGACCAACCGCGCGGCCTGCCCCGTCGTGAAACTCTCCGCAAAGCATGCGCTGGCCGCTAAAAGAAAGAGCCCAAAGAACTTCATGATTAAGCTGAGGACTTCAGATATCTGAGTATACCAACTCTCCCGGACCCGTGATCCGTCCGGGAACAGGACCGGTCCGGCCGCGCCGCCTGACGCGGGCGTGCGGTGAACGCGGGGCTTTGCCTCAAGCCCTATGATGCGCAGAACGTGGACCGGTCTCGCGCCCGGACTGACGCACCGTTCCACTCCCTTCGCGCTGCGGGCGGATTTTCTTCCAGTCCCCACCCGGTTTGCGTTCGCGCGGGCCGCGCCGATAGTATAGGACATCGGCCTCATTCCGGCTGATCTACAGCCGTCCCTTGTGACGGTACAAGGAGGATGCGCGTATGTGGAGCAAGCGCAGAGACGAGGAGCCAATCATGCGACCTTCGGCCCCTCCCACTTCCGCCGAGTTGGCGCGGGAAGGGATTCCGATTTCGACGCTTTCCAGCAGGAGTCCCGAGTCCGACGCGAATCGCGGCACGGCCTTGATGGGCAAGTCGGTCGTGGTCAAGGGACAGGTCTTCTCCAGGGAAGATCTGACCGTGGACGGGGAGATGGAGGGAACGCTCGAGTTGCAGGAACACCGATTGACCATCGGCCCCAACGGCAGGGTACAGGCCACCATCAAGGCGCGGGAAGTGGTGATCCTCGGGACGGTTCACGGCAACGTCGAGGCCAGCGAGAAGATCGACATCCGCAAGGACGCCAAGCTGGTGGGCGATCTCAAGACCGCCCGCATCATGATTGAGGACGGGGCCTATTTCAAGGGCAGCATCGACATTCAGAAGCCGGAAGTCGCCCGGCCGCCGGCTGCCGCGCGCCCGCAACCGCCTGCCGCGCCACCGGCGCCCAGTCTGCCTCAGCAGCCCCCGCTCGTTTCGGGCGGCAATCCCGCGGACGTCAAACGCTAGTCTCAGCGGAGGTGCCCGCCGTTGGTGAAGGATCTCTTAAGGCGGCTGTTGCCCGGGAGAACGCCCGTGCAGGGGCCTGCGCCGGCGAGTCCTCACGAAGCCGGGGACCCGGCCGGCCTGCGTGGACCCCTCCCGCCGGACGGCGGTTCGCCGCGCACGGAAGGCTACGCGCGCCACAGCCACGGCCTGGAGCAGTTCCTCAACCATTTGCACTCCCAGGAGCCTCTGAGTGTGCTCGATGTCGGAGGCGCGAACCAGGCCAATGTGGAGTTCCTGACCGGCCTGGGACATAAGCTGCTCAGCGAGGATTTCCTTCGTGTGCTGGATGCCACCGCCGCCGCCGGACCTTCCGGCGGCGCGGAAGCCGGGGGCGAACAGGAACAGGTCGATTCGTTCCTCGAGCAGTGCCTGGATTTTCCCGTGGAGTGCGTTGACGGCGTGCTGTTGTGGGACTCGCTGGAGTACCTGCCGCCGCCGCTCCTCAAGGCAGCCGTGGACCGCCTGTACTACGTAACCAGGCCTGGGGCCTACCTGCTGGCCTTCTTCCACGCCGATGAAAAGGCCGCCGAGGTCCCGGCGTATAAGTACCGCATCCACGACGCCAGGACGCTCATGCTGACGCAAGAACGCATGCGCCGCCCCTGCCAGATCTTCAACAACCGTTCGGTCGAGAAGCTGTTCCGCCGCTTCCAGTCGGTGAAGTTCTTCCTGGCGCGGGACCATCTCCGCGAGGTCATCGTGCGGAGGTGAGCGCCGGGGCGGCTCTCTCCTGAACCCGGTCTTCTGTGGTATGCTCTGCGAAACGGCGAGCAGTAAGGTGAGTAAACGGGGAGTATTGAGTGTGTGTGCGGTATCGCGGGCTTTACACATCTGAGCCGGCCCGCCGGCAGTGATCGGATCAGCCGGGCCGCGCGGGCCCTGGTGCATCGCGGCCCGGACCAGCAGGGCATCTACCAATCGGAGCGCGTCTCGCTGGGCGCTGTCCGCCTGAAGATCATCGACCTGGCCGCGGGGGACCAGCCGATGGTCAGCGCCGACGGCGGCACGGTTCTCGTATTCAACGGCGAGATCTACAACCGGGCGGAATTGCGCCGCGAACTCGCTGCGCGGGGCCGCTCTTTCGCCGGCCACGGCGACACGGAGGTCGTTCTGCAAGCCTTCCTCGAGTGGGGCCGCCAGTGCCTGCCGCGCCTCCGCGGGATGTTCGCGCTCGCCGTTTGGGAGGAGTCCTCCGGCCGCCTGCTGCTGGCCAGGGACCGCATGGGCATCAAGCCGCTCTACCTTCTCAGGCGGGGAGACGAGTTGTACTTTGCGTCCGAGCTGAAGGCCATCCTCTGCCATGCGGAAGTGGACCGCCGAATCGACCCCGTGGGGCTTCACTACTACCTCGGCCTGAATTACGTTCCCGGTCCGCACACGCTCGTGGAGGGCATCGGGAAACTGCCGCCCGGCCATTGGCTGGAGTGGCGCAGCGGCCGGGTCGAAACCGGCGCTTACTGGCGGCTGGACTTCCGTCCGGACCGCACCCGGACCATTGAGAGCGCCAAAGAGGAATTGGACTGTCTGCTGCAATCCGCGGTCCGGGAGCACCTGGTCTCGGATGTCCCCCTGGGCCTTTGGTCCAGCGGCGGGTTGGACTCCACGACGATTCTCCACTACGCGGCCCAGGCCGCCCCCGGCCGCCTCAAGACTTTCTCCGTCTCGTTCCCGGGCCGCAGCTTTGACGAGAGCCGGTATTTCCGCCTGGTGTCGTCGGTTTACGGGACCGACCACCACCAGTTCAACCTTAACCCCGGCGCGGACCTGGCGTCCGTCATCGAGGACCTGGTGCGCTACGCGGACGAACCGACGGCCGACGCCGGCGCCGTGCCGGTCTGGTATCTGGCCCGCATGAGCCGCCGCCACGTCACGGTCGCCCTGAGCGGCGAGGGCGCCGATGAGTTGTTCGGCGGCTACGTGACCTACCTGGCCGGCCGGCTGGCCGGGTTCGCCCGGCGCGTCCCCGCCGGCATCCGGCGCCTGGCCCTGCTGGGCCTGCGTCATTGGCCGGCGTCGGACGAGAAGATCGGCTTCGACTACAAGCTGCAACGGTTCCTGGCGGGTTCCCTCATGGACCCCGACGAGGCGCACGTCTACTGGAACGGGACTTTCAGCGAGGCGGAAAAGCGCGCGCTGTACGGCGGCGGCGGCCCGGACGCCGGAGCGGTCAGGCTGCTCTATGAGGCGGCTGCGCTGCCTGCGGCGGACGCCGGTCCGGTCAACCGGTATCTCTGCTTCGACCAGCTCCGCTACCTGCCGGACGACATCCTGGCCAAGTGCGACCGCATGAGTATGGCGCATTCGCTCGAGGTGCGGCCGCCGTTTCTCGATCACCGTATCGTGGAGTTCGCCGCATCGCTGCCCGAGAACTTTAAGGTCCGGGGCCGTACGTTGAAGTACCTCCTGCGCGACTTGATGCGCGCCAAACTGCCGGGTGAGATCATTCGCCGCAAGAAGGAAGGGCTCGACATTCCGATTCACGACTGGTTCCGGGGTCCGCTCCGCGCCCTGCTTCTGGATACACTGTCAGAGGAGGCGGTCCGCCGCCACGGGCTGTTCCGTCCCGAGGTGGTGCGGTCGCTCATTGGCGCGCACCTGGAAAGACGCGCCAATCTCGGCTATCACCTATGGGGACTTCTGATCCTGTTCCTCTGGCTGCGCACGTGGCGGATCGAAACGGCGCCCTGCGCCCTGGGGGAGGAGGGGGTCTCTGCCCGGGCGTCCGCTGGGGGCTGATCGTCGTCCTGGCCGCCGCCGCCATCTTTCTCGGCTGCATCGTGAGCCCGCCGTCGCTGATGGACGACGTGGACGCCGTGCAGGCTCAGATCGCCCGCAACATGCTCGAGTCGGGCGATTGGGTGACGGCGCGCCTCAACGGCGTCGCCTACCTGGAGAAAGCGCCGCTGAAGTACTGGATGATCGCGGTCTCCTACCTGATTTTCGGCGTGCACGATTGGGCGGCCCGCATCCCCATCGCCCTGGCTGCCATTTTGCTCGCCTGGGTGACCTGCCGCTTCGCCGCGTGGGCCTTTTCCGGGACGGCGGGCTTTGCCGCCGGGCTGGTAGTGGCCACCTCCGCCGGCCTGTTCCTTTTCACGCGGATCCTGATCCCGGACGTGGTGCTGACCCTGGCCATCACCGTGGCCATGTGGAGCCTCCTGCGCGCGCTCGACGAGGACGAACCGAACCCCCGCTGGTGGGCGCTGCTGCTGGCCGTCTCGATCGCCTGCGGCCTGCTCCTGAAGGGCCTCATCGCCGCGCTGTTCACCTGCGGCGCGGGAGGCGTGTACCTGCTTGCCACCCGGCAGTTGTTTTCCCGGCGCACCTGGCGGCGTTTGCGGCCGTGGAGCGGCCTGGCGGTGATCCTCCTGATCGCCGCGCCGTGGCACGTTCTGGCCACGCTCCGCAATCCGCCCTATTTCGACCTCACCATGCGCAGCGAGAGCGGCGCTTACCACGGCTTCTTCTGGTTCTACTTCCTGAACGAGCACGTGTTCCGCTTCCTCAACATGCGCCACCCGCGGGACTACAACACCGTGCCGCGGGCCCTGTTCTGGCTCCTGCACCTGGTGTGGCTGTTCCCCTGGAGCGTCTTCTTCCCGGCGGCGGCGCGGCAGTCCTACCGGCCCGTGGACCGCGCGGGGCGCACCCGTCTGCTGGCGCTCTGCTGGGCGGGCTTCGTGCTGGTTTTCTTCACCTTCTCCACGACGCAGGAGTACTACTCCATGCCGTGCTACCCGGCGCTGGCCCTGCTCGTGGGTTCCGCGGTGGCCGCCGGGGGGAGTTGGATCAGGGGTGGATTCCGCGTAGCCGCGATGATCGCGGCGGCGGCTGCCGCGGTCTGTGCCGTGCTGCTGCTGCTCGTATGGAATACACCGGCGCCCGGAGACATCTCCACCGCTTTGACGCAGAATCCCGAGGTCTACACGCTTTCGCTCGGCCATATGAGCGACCTGACGTTGCGCTCCTTCGCCTACTTGAAGACGCCGCTGGCTCTGGCCGTCATCGCGTTCCTGGCAGGCGCGATCGGAGCCTGGCGGTTCAAGGGACACGCCGCCGCGCTTTCGCTGGCGGCGATGATGGTGGTGTTTGCTCACGCCGCGCGGCTGGCGCTGGTGGCGTTCGACCCCTATCTCTCCTCCCGCCCGCTGGCCGAAGCGCTGGTGCGCGCCCCGCAGGGGCGCCTGATCCTGGACGACCAGTACTACACGTTTTCATCGGTCGTCTTCTACTCCAACCGCCGGGCTCTGCTCCTGAACGGGCGGGTCAACAACCTGGAGTACGGCTCCTACGCGCCGGACGCGCCGGATGTATTCCTGGACGACGCGCAGTTCCGGCGCCTGTGGAGCGGGAGCGGGCGGTGCTACCTGGCGGCCGCCTCCACCGCCGTGCCCCGCCTGGAGGGACTGGTGGGCCGCGCGGCCCTGCGGGAAGTGGCCTCGGCGGGCGGCAAGCATCTGTTCACGAACCGGTAGACGCACGTGCGCATCGCCATCGATTGCATACCGCTTCTCCTGCGCAGCGCCGGCGTCAAGACCTACGTCTACAACTGGTTCCGGAGCATGCAGCGCCAGGCGGCGGGCGACACGCTGCTGGCCTGGCCCTATGTGACGGTCGCGGACCGCTACTCTCACGAGGAGTCGCTGGTGAGCCGGCCGGGAACGCTGGCGCGGCTTGCGCTGCTGCACGCGGCCACGCACCTGCGCCTGCCGGTGGTGGACTGGCTGGGTCCCCGGGTGGACGTGTTCCACGCTTCGCAGCAGATGTGGAACGCCCCGCGGTCCGCCGTGGTCACGGCCACTCTCTACGACATGACCTGCTGGCTGGTTCCCGAGACGCATTCGGCCCGCAACGTACAGGGGGCGAGGCTCTTCGCCGAGCGGGTCCTGCGGCGGGCCGGCGGATTGATCGCTATCTCCGAGAGCACCCGGCAGGATGCGGTGCGGATCCTCGGCCTGGACCCCTTGAAGATCGAGGTCATCTATCCCGGCATCGCGGAGGCCTTTTTTCACGCCTTGCCGAAACCCGCCTCCCGCCCCTACGTTCTATTCGTCGGCACGGTGGAACCGCGCAAGAACCTCGATACTCTGCTGAATGCATGGAAACAGGTCCCGCCCGGCCTGCGCGCCGCGTTCGACCTGGTGGTGGCGGGTCCGGCGGGCTGGGGCAATCCCGCCACTCTGGCGCGGTTGCGCGCCGGCGACGGCGGCGTCCGCTATCTGGGTTATGTCCCTGAAGAGGACCTGCCGGGACTGACGGCGGGCGCGGCGGTCTTCGTCTATCCCTCGCTGTATGAGGGCTTCGGCCTGCCGCTCGGGCAGGCCATGGCGGCCGGAGTCCCGGTGGTGACGTCGAATGTGTCCTCGATGCCCGAGGTGGCGGGCGACGCGGCGTTGCTGGTGGATCCCCGCAGCCCCGCCGGGATCGCGGCGGCCCTCGAACGCCTGCTGCTTTCACCCGAACTGCGCGGCCGCCTGTCGCGGAGCGGCCGCGCGCGCTCGCACCTTTTTACCTGGGATTCCTGCGCCCGCCGGTCGCTGGCCTTTTTCCGGCGGTTCGCGTAGCGCCGCGCCTCGGCGCGCTTCGGCCCGGCGGGCGGCGCTCAGCCTATGGAAGCTTCGTAGGCCGTGATCAGTTCCTCCGCCGTCCCCTCCCGCTGCACCCGGCCGTGTTCCAGCCAGATTCCGCGGTTGCAGAGGTCTCTCAAGGTCCCCATCACGTGGGAGGCGCAGATCAGCACCCGGCCCGCCTGCTTCAGTTCCTGGATCTTGCGGATGCACTTCTGCTGGAACGCCGGGTCGCCCACCGCCAGAACCTCGTCGATCAGCAGGATGTCCGGATCCACGGCCGCCGCCACCGAGAAGGCCAGCCGCATGATCATCCCCGCGGAGTAGGTCCGCAGCGGCTCGGCGATGAACTGGCCGATTTCGGAGAACTCCACGATCTCGTCGAACTTCTCGCGCGTCCGCTGCCGCGAGAAACCCAGCAGCGCGGCGTTCAGCCGGACGTTCTCCGCACCGGTCAGGTCCGGGTGGAAGCCGGAGCCTAATTCCAGCAGGGCGGCCACCCGCCCGTTGACCAGAACCCGCCCCTCGTCGGGCCAGGAGAGCCCGGCCACCAGGCTGAGCAGCGTGCTCTTCCCCGCCCCGTTCGGTCCGACCACCGCCAGGCTGTCTCCCTCCCGGAGTTCCAGGTTCACCCGCTTCAGGGCGTAGAACTGCTCGTGGCGCGCCGGGCGGAACCGGGCGCTCAGGTAACTCTTCACGAACTGCCGCCCCACCTTTCGGGAGTAGGTCTTCGAGACGCCTTCCAGCCGTACGACACTCATGGGGTCACAGGTAGTCCGCGAACCGGCGCTTGAGCCTGCCGAACACCAGCAGGCCCGCCGCGAGGAAGAGGACGGAGACGAAAAGCAGCTTGTACAGCAGCGTCGGCGGCGGCGCGGCGCCGTCCATCAGGATGTTGCGGCAGGCCAGCACCACCGCCGCCACCGGGTTGTACTGGTACAGCGGGTGAAAGCGGGGCGGGACCAGCGTGAACGAGTAGAAGATCGGCACCATCCAGAACAGCACCGTATTGGCGGACTCCACGACGTAGCGCACGTCGCGGAAGTATACGTCCAGGGCCGAAGAGACCAGCGAAAGGCCGCAGACGAACACGACCTCCAGGCCGAACACCGCCGGCAGCAGCGCCCAGTGGCGGTTGACCGGATAGCCGGCGGCCAGCACCACGGCCACCAGCAGCCCGATCTGTATCACGAAGTGGATGCAGTTGGCCAGCACGGTCGAGACCGGCACCACCTCCCGCGGCAAGATGACGCGTTTCACCAGGCCGGCGTTCTGGAACACGGACGTCGTGCCGCTCACCCATGCCACGGCGAAGAAGTTGTACGGGATGATGCCGCACAGGACGAACACGTGGAAGTTCCGCGTGCCGCCGGCGAGAAAGACCTTGGTGAAGATGAAGGTCAGCACCGACATCATCACCAGCGGATTCAGCAGCGACCAGAAAACCCCCAGCGACATGTTCCGGTAGCGGATCCGGAAGTCCCGCAGAACCAGATTGCTGAGCAGAAAACCGTAGTTCCAGACGCGCATCGGGGCAAACTCCGCAGTCTACCACGGCCGGGCCGCCGTGCTATACTGTGGAGGTTTGGAGCACTCCCCAGTCGCCCATCCGGGCGATGCAGGAAACCCAATCCAATGCCGAAACTGAAGACTCATAAGGGCGCGGCCAAGAGGTTCAAGAAGACGGGCACGGGCAAGATCGCCCGGCGGCGTTCTTTCGGCCGTCACAATCTGACCTCCAAAGGCCCCGCCCGGAAGCGCCGGCTCGGGCAGTCCGCGATCGCCGATAAGGCCGATCAGGCCGAGCTGAAACTGATGCTTCCCTATAAGTGAACAACCCCGAGCGCGGACGGCGCGCGAGGCACGTGCCCGAGCCGCCTCAGATTCTGCTCTTTAAGGAGTGAAACGTGCCGAGAGTCAAACGCGGTACCAAACGCCGGGCATCCCGCCGCAAGGTTCTGGAGCGCGCGTCCGGTTTCTTCCTCACCAAAAGCAAGCTGCACCGCTCCGCGCAGGAGGCGGTGGAAAAGTCGCTGCGCTACGCCTACGTCGGGCGCAGGCGCAAGAAGCGGGACTTCCGGTCTCTCTGGATCGTGCGCATCAACGCGGCCTCCAGCCAGCTCGGCCTGTCCTACAGCAAGTTCATGAGCGGCCTGAAGAAGGCCGGGGTCAGCTTGAACCGCAAGATCCTGGCGGAGATGGCCGCCGGCGGCGACGCCGGCTTCGCCGCTCTGGTCGAGAAGGCCAAAGCCGCCCTCGCCGAGGTTGAGTGATGAGCAGTCCCGGCCCCGCCGGCCCCGAAGTGGACCCCCTCGGGCGCCTGGAGGAACGTGTACTCCAGGCGGCGGCCCAGGTGGCCGCGCTGCGCCGGGAGGCGGCCGAAGCCCGCGCCCTGGCAGACAGGCTTTCCGGGGAATTGGAGACCCTGCGCAAGGAGCGTGCGCAGGTCAGGCTGCGCATTGAGAACCTCATCGGCAAGATGGACGAACTGGGCGGGATTTAGCCGCCCCGGGAGCGGGTTGCATGGATTCTTCGAACGCCCCGAAGAAGCCGGTCCGGGTTACCATCTACAACCAGTCCTATACGCTTCGCGCGGCCGGTGAGCCGGCCGGGATCGAAGAACTGGCGCGGGAGATCGACGGCCTCATGGAGGATATCGCTTCCAAGTCGGGCGACGTGGATCCCGCGCGCGTCGCGGTGCTGGCCTGTCTCCACCTGGCGGACCGGCTGCGCGCGCTGGAGCAGGAACTGGCCCAGCTTCGCGAGCGCGTGGACCGTAAGAGCCGGGAGTTCACGCTGCTGCTGGAGACGGCCCTGGGAGAGGACTAGAACAACCTGTCCTGCCGCCGCAGCGTGCCGAACGAGCCGATGTTGGCCACGGAGAAAGCGAAGCGGAACTGGTTCTCGCTGCGGTCCACCAGTCCGATCCGGCGGTATTGCACGCTGAAACCGCAGCAGTCCGTATTGTAGGTGAGCTGGGCGGTTGAGTACCGCATGACGCCGTTGCGGAAGTCGTAGACCGAGTCGAACGCCCCGTTCCACCCCCGGCGGCTCTCCCCGCCCACGCCTACGCGGCCCCTGAACTCGTTGGCGCTCGCGGAGAGCTGCCGTCCGCTTCGCACCATGTTGTGGCCCAGCGTGATGGAATAGATCGAACGGCGCCAATCCCCCGTCACCCAGCTATTGACCGGCCGGCGCCGCGCCGGATCGTAGTCCATGCGCCACTCGACGCCGAAGCCCGACAGGGGCGCGATGCGCAGCGCCGACACCACCGGCGAGTACCGCCGCGGGCCATCGAGGAACGAGAAGGCGGTGAGCCTCGTGGAGCTCTCGATGACGTTCCGCCTCGGCTTGCCCGTCAGCGGATCGAGTTCGGTGACCGCGCCGCCGAAGGCCGGATCGAAGTAACGGCTGTGCCACAGTTCCCAGCTCGCCAGCTCGTTCACCTCGCTGCCGCGCTTCACGAACAGCCGGTTTGCCACCGAGAGCTCGAGTTCGGTGGTATTGGTGGCGAGTTCGGTCTCGTCAAACCGCAGGTACTTGTCGAAGTCCTCGATTCCGGCGGCGTGCCGGAAGACGGCGCGCGGCTCGATCACGTGCTTCACCTTGTCGCCGAGCCAGCGCGGACCGCCGGAAATCCGCGCCAGTGAAGGCGGCGTCAGTTCCAGGGTGAATTCCCGGGCGTGGCGCCGGATATTCGAGCCGGCTACCCGCCCCGCTTCCAGCCGCGAACCGTAGAGCGTCTCCCGCACCGATACGCTCGGCAGCAGGCTGAAACCTTTCCAGCGGATCGCCGTCATGAGCCTCGGCTGGAAATCGATCCGGCTCATGAACCGGCGCGTGGTGAAGCGCGGCTCGCTTCGCCGCAGCAGCCCGGCGCTCGATTCCATCGAGACCCAGAAGGGCAGACGCCATAACGTGAACTCCCGGTCGCGCACCGTGAATTCCGCTTGCGGCAGCTTCCGGATCGAGACCTTCTCGTCCGGCAGGTAGCCTTTCAACTGGCCGTCGTACGCTCCCGCGGTCTGTATGTTCTCGATGCGCGCGCCCACCAGGCTGAGCCCGAAGCTGGACCAGTGCCGGTCCACGTAGCCCACCGAGTGCACCTCGGAGGCGATCGCTTCGTCGATCGATTCGCTGAACGCCGTGCGGAAGCGGAGAGAAGTAAGGTAGTTGCCGTCCAGCCGCGCCTGGAACCCCCGCCCCAGTTGGGCCTGTCCGCTGGCCGAGGCCAGGAATCCGCCCTGCTTCCGGCGTTCCCCGTTGTCGAGCTTCTGCCCACGGTCGTTGACGCCGTAGAAGTAGACGTTGTAGTCGGAACCCGCCGTCGGCCGGCCTCGCAGGTCCACGTTGTGCGCGAAGCCGCGCTCGGTGTACCACTGGCTCCGGTAGCTGGCATCGTGGCTCCGGCTGTACGCCCAGTAGTAGCCCGCCCCCACCATCTTCCCCCGCCGCGAGCTGTTCCCCATGTTGGGCGTCAGCCAGCCGCTCTTACGTGGCCGCTCGGCGAGCGACTTGTAGAACACCGGCGCGTACAGCAGCGGAAACGCCCGCAGCCGGAAGACCGCGCGGTAGGCCAGAGCGCGGTCCCCCGGAATGATGTCGAACCTCGGCGCGCGCAGCGTCCACCAGGGCTTGGGCAGGCGGCAGTCGGTGACCATGCCGTCGTAGAGAAGGTACTTTCCGTTGACCCGCTCCGCCCGGAGCCCTTCGAAGTAGAAAGGGTTGGCCGTGGTCAGCAGGCCGGGCCGGTAATCGACACGCGGCGGTGCCGTGCCCCGTACCTTCTGGAACTGCCCCGTCTGCTGCTTCAGGTCGTACTCCGCTTCATCCGCCCAGAGTTCCTCCCCGCGGATGAAGTGCTGGAAATGGACGTGGCCGCGGGCCTTCGCCTCGCCGGTCTCTTCGTTATAGTCCAGTTCGTCCGCCCACAACTGGAGTTCCGTGGTCTGCAAGGAGGCGTTGCCCCGCAGGTGATACGACGGACCTTCGGTCCATTTCGACAGGGCCCACACCACCACCTCGTCCGGACCGGGCGCCTGAATCCCCGCCGGCCTGCTGGGCTGGGCCGAAACCGGCAACACGCCGGCCGCCACGAATAAAAAAGAGACGGCGGCCCGTGAAAGCATGGAAAGTGCGTGACAAAAACTCCCGATTATGTTACTTACAGGAGGAGGGACCTGACGGTACACCTGGCGCGGAATGCCCAAGCGAAAACCCTAGCATGGGGTGTTTGTTTCCCGCAAGGCCGCCGCGGGGTGTTGTGACGACGCATGATTTGCCGGTACTGCGGCGCCCAAAACACGGAAGAAGAGCACCGCTGTTCACGGTGCGGCCGCCGGTTGGGCGCCCCGTTCACGCCGGTCTCGAGGGGTTCGGCCGCGCCGGCTCCCGTGCTCCAATCGCCTCGCGTCGTTGCGCTCCCGGAACGTGTGTCCCATCCCGTGCAGGAGCCTCACCAGCAGGACCTGTTCCGGGTGATTCCATTCGATGCGATCACCCCGCCCCGTCCGCGGCCCGGCCAGGCGCCGCGACGTCCGCCGCCGCGCCGGAACGCCGGCCGGCAGGTGGACCCGGACCAGGGACGTCTGGCCTTCGCCGACCCGGTGGTCCGGCCCGGCTGCCCCGCGCCGCAGTGCCGGGGGTCCGTTGCGCCCATCGCGAGCCGTGTCCGCGCCGGTTCTTTTGACGCCGCCATGGTGCTGGCGGGCGTTCTCCTGTTTGTCCTGCTCACCCTCATCTGGGAGAGCAGCCTGCCGGTGGAGAAGGGTCTGCTGTGGGCGCCCATCTCGGTCGTCGCCGTGGCTCTTTGCCTGTACAAGCTCCTGTTCTGCGCGCTTTCGGACCGGTCCCCCGGGATGCGCAGGGCCGGCCTGTCTCTGCTGCACGTCACCGGACGTCCCGCCGCCCGGCGCGAGCGCCTGGTCCGCGAACTGGTCAGCCTGCTGAGCCTGCTGGTAGGAGGCATCGGTCATCTCTGGGCCCTGGTCGACGAAGAGCACCTCGCCTTCCACGACCACATTTCCGAGACCTTCCCTACCGCCGAGCCTTCCGCCCGCTGATATCCCCGCTCCCGCCGGCCCGGCCATCTGTCGCAAGATGGTAGTCATGCGGATTCAGTTCGATGAAACCAACCTGCGAGCCGCCATGGTCGGCGTCGCTCATGGTGTTACGGAGAAGGAGATTGGGAAGATGGCGCCCAGAGCCGCGGATGCTCTGGCGGGCTTCCGGAGAGCCAGTGAAGAAGGCCGCTACGGTTTTGCTCACATGCCCTACCGGCCGGCGCTCGTGAAGGCGATCCTCGGCTATGCCGCGAGCGTGCGGGGTTCCTATGAGACGGTCTGCGTGGCCGGGATTGGCGGCAGCGCGCTCGGCGCATGGGCTTTGGATTGCGGGTTGCGTGGTCCGCACCCGGTGCAGGGCAGTTTCTCCGCGGCCAACCCCCGGCTGGTGATCCTGGACAACGTCGATCCAACCCTGGTCCAGGCCGCGTTGGACTCCATGAATCCGCGAAAGACGCTGGTGCTGGCCATCGCCAAGTCGGGAGCGACGGCGGAGACCGTGGCCGGGTTCCTGATCCTGCGCGACTGGCTCACGAAGAAGCTCGGGGCCAGGGCCGCATCGAGAATCGCGGTGGTGACCTCGCATGGCCGGGGCGAGTTGTCCGTGCTCGCGGAGCGGGAAGGCTACCGGACTTTCCCCGTCCCCGAAAATGTCGGCGGGCGTTTCAGCGTCCTCTCCGCCGTGGGGCTGCTGCCCGCGGCGCTGACCGGCGTGAACATCCGCAAGCTCCTCCGCGGCGCCGCCGCCATGAACCGCCTGTGCTGGTCCCGGGACCTCGCGGCCAACCCCGCGCTGCGCTCCGCCGTCATGCACTACCTGGTCTGGCGCCACAAGAACAAGCCCATCCAGGTAGCCTTTCCCTACTCGAACCGGCTGTGGGGCGCGGCCTTCTGGTTCCGGCAGCTATGGGCCGAATCGCTGGGCAAGGCCAGGACGCGCAGGGAAGAGAAGGTCAACATAGGCCAGACCCCCGTCGCCGCTCTCGGCACCACCGACCAGCACTCTCAGGTCCAGCTTTACATGGAGGGGCCCAACGACAAGGTGTTCACCTTCTGGGCCGTCCGCAAGCCCCCGGCCATCGGGAGAATCCCAAAGCAGCGCGTCGGGCTGGAGGCCTTCGATTACCTGGCGGGCAGAAGCCTGGCCGAGTTGCTGGATGCGGAACGCGCCGCAACCGCCGCCGCTCTCACCAGCAACGGCCGTCCGAACTGCACCTTCACGCTGGACCGCATCGACGAAGAGCACCTCGGAGCTTTCCTCCAGATGCTTATGTTCCAGACCGCCTTCATGGGAGAATTGCTGGACATCAACGCCTTCGATCAGGAGGGAGTCGAGCTTGGCAAGCGCTTCACCTTCGGTTTGATGGGCCGCCCCGGGTACGAGACCTATCGGCAACGGTTCCAGAGCTACGAGGAGAAACGCGCCGCCGCCGGGCGCTGAGCGGCGGACAACTCGAAAGGCCGGCCTGCCGGCGCCGGCGAGTCTCCTGCGCTGTCCTGGAAGCAACCCGCGCAGGCTTGCGGCAGGCGCCTAGGCGCCGGACTTCGCGCCCGCGCCGCGCGCCCCTTCGATCACCGTGATCTTCCGGAGTTTCTCCAGTTCCTGCCGGGCTACGTCGGCCCAATCGCCGGAGGGGTCGATCCGCAGGTAGGCCTTCCAGTGGCGCACCGCGCGTATCACCTGGCCGCTGGCCTGGTAGATCAGCGCCAGGTTGTAGTGTGCGTCGCCATAGCCGGGCTCCAGGCGCAGCGCGATGAGGTAGTGCAGGATCGCTTTGCTCTGTTCGCCCCGCTCGTCGAACAGGTTGCCGAGGTTGAAGTGCGCCAGGGCGTATTGGGGGTCCGTTTCGATGGCGCGGCGGTAGTACTCTTCCGCTTCCGCCCAGTTCCTCAGATGGAAGTGCACGGTTCCCAGGTTGACCAGGGCGCCGGTAGAACGGGGATCCAGTTCCAGCGCGTTTTCGTAGGCCCGTATCATCTCCGCCGGGGGAGCGCCCTCGCTCTCCAGTTGCAGCCCCTTCTCGAACCAGAGAGCCGAATCGTACCGCCGGGCGGCTTCGGCCGCCTTCAGCGCGTCGTGCGCCGCCTGCTCGGGGAACGCCAGCACCGCCGGGAACTCGCCGGGCTCGAAGTCCAGAAGCAACTGCCCGGAGAGCGCTTCCATGGTGGCCTCGCCGGTCTTCACGGCGATCCTGCCCCGGTCGCAGTAGAGGCGCAGTTGCTTCAGCGGCTCTTCCACCGCGGCGAAGCGCTCCCGCAGCGCCGCCAGGGCGCGGCGTATCTTGGCGGGCGAGGCCCCTCCCTTGCGCAGCCGGATCAGGGCCTGCAACGTGACCAGGTCCGTGAAGCTGTAGCTTCCCAGCCTGGGCGTCAGGCCTTGCCTTTCCCAGCCTGCCAGCCGGCGCTCGGAGAGAGCCAGCAGGCGGCGGACTTCGGCGCGGGTGTAGGTCTCACGGACCGGGGGCGCGGTCACGCGACAGATTGTAGCACGGGCGCCGGCCGCGGTCGGATCGCCGGCTGCGCTCCCCCCTGGCTTCCTCCGGCGGTTTGGTACAAAATAGGGTAGATTTGTTTTCGGAAATGCTGTGGATAAAGAGGCGGCCCCCGGCGTGAACGATTGGCGGCTAAGCACTTGCCGGATCCGGACCGCGCGGTCCGAATACGCCGGTTTTCCTCGGTTCAACTATCGGCGGCGGCGTGCTTTACGGACGGGGTACGAAATGCCTCTTATGAGCGTAAGCTTGAGAGTCTCCCATGGCCTCATTGGACGTTAATCTCGACAAGGGTCTTCCCGTCAGCCTGGACGCGGAGAAGTATGTCCTTGGCTCGATCCTCCTGGATGACACGCTGTTTGTGGAGGTCGCCGCCACGCTGGAGGCTCAGGACTTCTCGCTCGAGAAGCACCGGCGGATCTTCCTGCGCATGGGCGAACTGAACGCCCGCGGGGAACGGATCGACCGCCTCACCGTGGCCGAGGAGTTGATGCGCCACAACCAACTGGAAGCCTGCGACGGGGTGGGCTATCTGGTCTCGCTCGACGACGGGCTGCCCCAGATCCGGAACCTGGACAGCTACGTCCGGCTGGTGAAGGACAAGTCCCTCCTGCGCCGGGTGATCTACGCCTCCCAGAGCCTGATCAACCGCTGCCTCGCCGGCGAAGAGGCGCCCCAGGAAATCCTGGCGAACGCCGAGGAAGCGCTCCTCCGGCTGGGGGAGTCCTCCACCAGGACGACGCTCTTCTCCCCCGGCGAAATCATCGACGAGTTCCAGGGCGGCCTCAACGCCTTTCTTGATCCGGAACGGCGCATCCAGGGGCTGAGCACCGGCTTCAGGCGGTTCGATGAGATGACCGGCGGGCTGCATCCCGGAGAACTCGTCATCGTAGCCGGCCGGCCGTCCATGGGCAAGACCGCCCTGGCGCTGAACATCGCGCAGCACGTGGCGGTCAAGCTCCAGAAAACGGTGGCGGTCTTCTCCCTGGAAATGTCCAAGGAAGCTCTCCTGATGCGCCTGTTGTGCGCCGCGGCGCGCGTCGACAGCCACCGCTTCCGCCAGGGCTACCTCGACGCCGAGGAACGGCGGCGTTTGCAGGCGGCGGCCGCTGAACTGGTGGAGGCTCCGCTGTATATCGACGAGACCTCCGGCAGCAACCTCCTTGAGATGCATGCCAAGCTCCGCCGGCTCAAGGCCGAGCGGCCGCTGGGGCTGGTGGTGCTCGATTACCTCCAGTTGATGAGCAGCCGGGGACGGTTCGACAGCCGGGTGCAGGAGATCAGCGCGTTGTCGCGGGGGTTGAAACTGCTGGCCAAGGAATTGGGGGTCCCGATGCTCGTCCTCTCGCAGTTGAACCGGATGCCGGAAACCCGGAAGGATGATCACCGCCCGCAGCTCAGCGACCTGCGTGACTCGGGCTCCATCGAGCAGGACGCCGACGTGGTGGCCTTCATTTTCCGCGAGGAAGTCTACAAGAGGGACCGCGAGGACCTGCGCGGCGAGGCGGAACTGCTGCTCTCCAAGCAGCGCAACGGCCCTACGGGCGCGATCAAACTGGTCTTCCTGCATCACCTCACCAAGTTCGAGAACCGCGTTTCCGACCTGGAAAGCGACGACGCGCCGCCGGAATAGCCCGTCTGTTCAAGGTCCTGTCCGGCGGCTGTTGCGCGCCGGCGGGCGCTTCCGGGCGGCGTCGCTCCTCGGCGCGCCCCCCCAAGACGCAGCCGGTGGACGGGCCTCAGTCGATCAGGCCGTTTCTCAGCGCGAAGCGCACCAGTTCCCCGATGCTGTGCAGGTTCAGCTTCTCCATGATGTGTCCGCGGTGCGAGTCCACCGTGTAGATGCTGAGGTTCAGCGCCGAGGCGATTTCCTTGTTGGTCTTGCCCTCCGCCAGCGACTGGAGGATCTCGCGTTCCCGGCCCGTGAGCAGTTCCAGCGGAGCGCTGACGTGCTTGCGGTAATCCGACAGCACGGCTTCCGACACCGCGGGACTCAGATACCCCTCCCCGGAGGCCACCGCCCGCACCGCCGCCACCAGGTCCCGGTCGAAGGCGTCCTTGAGCAGATACCCGCGGGCTCCCGCTCGCAGGATCTCACGGACGTAGGCCGAATCCTTGTGCATGCTCAGCGCCAGGATGCGGGTCATGGGCGCTTGCTCGCTCAGTCGCCGGGTGGCCTCAATCCCGTTCAGTTCGGGCATCGCGACGTCCATCACGACTACCTCGGGCCGGAGCTTGATCGCCAGTTCCACGGCTTCCCGGCCGTTCGCCGCCTCCCCGACGACTTCCATGTCGGGTTCCGTGTTCAGGATCATGAGGAAGCCTCTGCGGACCAGCACATGATCGTCCGCCAGCAGGACCCGGATCTTCTTACGCATGTTCGCCCGCCGGCAGGGGGAACCGGACTTCCACCAGCAGGCCGCCGCCCGGCTGGGCCGCGACGCTGAGTTCGCCGCCTGCGCTGCGGGCTCTGGCGCGCATCCCGACCAGCCCCATTCCTTTATTCGGCGCGCCGCCGTTGGCCGCCAGGCCCACGCCGTCATCGGAGATGGACAGGCGCAAGTCCGGCCCGTCGGCGTGCAGCCTCAACCGGACCAGCTTCGCGCGCGAGTGCCGGGCCACGTTGGTCAGGGCCTCCTGCGCGATTCGGAACAGGTGCGTCTCGGTCTGGTCCGCCACGCGGCCCGTGAAGTCCGACTGGTAGTCGACTTCGATGCGGGTGCGTTCGTGGAAGCGGTCGGTCAGCCAGCGCAGGCTCGCGTCTAGTCCGAAGTCGTCCAGGATCGTGGGCCTCAGCAGTTGCGACAGTTCCCGCACGTTGCGGATGGCGGTGTCCACCAACTCCAGACAGTCCCTTTTGCGCCCGTTGGGCGCGCCGTCGGGAAGCGCCGAGATGCTGGCCTTGAGGGCCGTGAGCGACTGGCCGAGTTCGTCGTGCAGTTCGTGCGAAAAGCGCCGGGCGGTCGTCTCCTGGCTCTCCAGCATGTGCCAGGAAACCCGGCTGAGTTCGCTGGCCTGGGCCTCCATCTTCCGGAACAGGCCGGCGGTCAGCCTGACCGTGACCAGACTGCAAAGCACCGCCAGCAACAGGCACGCGCCCAGAAGCGCGGACGACTCGACGAAGAACCGGTGGCTCTGGCTCCGGATCATGGCCTGCGCGGCCTGCGACTTCTCCCGCCCCGCGGCCATCAGGTTCACCGCGGCATTGGTAACGTGCCGGTGGTGCCGGAACATATCGTGGGAAATGAAAGTCGGCGGGTTCGACAACGCCAGCACCCGCCGGGCCTCCGCCGTGAATGCCTCGGTCGCCACCTTGAGTTCTCTTCCCAGAGCTTCGTCCGGGGTCCCGTCGGTTTGCTCCGCGATGCCGGCCACGTCCCGGTCCGCGTCGTCCAGTTCCGCCAGGATCCTGGCGCGGTCGGCGGACTGGGGGCCGCGCGTCAGGTGGTAGAAGGCCGCGCCGAACGCTTCCTGCTCACTGCGGATCTCGTCCAGCAGGTCGGAGGCCTCCTGCTGCTGGTCCGCCAGGGTCGCCGCGTTCTTCTGGATCGAGCGCAGGTTGGACATTTCCACGAAGGCGGCAGCCAGCAGCAGGACAATGACCAGCCCGAATCCCAACACGAGGACCGCCAGGATGCTTCTGGTGGTGACCTCTCGGGACAGAACGTTCATTTCAGCGGCCCAAGGCGGCGGGCCTGCTTCCAGTGTAGGACAGGCTTTTGCGGCCGTCGCGGCCATACCCCCGGATAGGACCGTTCCTTAGCCTCCGCGGGCTATTCCCCGCGCGCGAAAACCGGAACATGATGAAGCTGACGAGCAGGAACCTGTCAAGTAAGGAGCGTAGCTAATGAAAAAGATGTTTGTCGCAGTTGTGATTACGGCTCTGACGGTATCCCTGGGCCTGGCCCAGAAACCTCAGACCAAGGCGGGCGGGGCCAAGCAGCCTCATGCAGCAGCCGCCGCCGCCACCAGCAAGCCGGTGCGCCACGCCGTCGCTCTCACCAGCCTGCCCCAGGCGACGCAGGACGCGATCGCCAAGGCTGTGGGCAGCGGCAAGATCAAGCGGCTGACCTCGATCACTACCGACGGGGTCGTCACTTACCAGGCGCAGGTGGCCACGGGCACGAAGACCTCCGTCATGAAGTTCGACGCCCACGGGAATGTGATCTAGCCGTTTCCGCGCCGTTTTTCCCGGGCGCAGCACTGTAGGCTCCTCGCGCCGCCAACGTCCTCGTCGGTTCTCCGCGGCGCGAGGCTGCCTATCCCCCGCGCATGTGGCTGCGCCCGCCTTCCGCACTTCCGGCGGCAGCGGCCCCTTTACGGCGCCCCGCTCACGGATTCACCTTCGGATGCGACGCCGTGCTGCCTTCCGTCAAACCCAACGCCCACTTGATGCCTTCCAGGTACATCTTCCGGACATCGGGGTTGGTGAAAGAGGCTTTCGTGTGTCCGAGGCTGGTGTAGAAGACACGGCCCTTGCCGTACATCTTGGCCCACGCCAGGGCGTAGTCCTTGTCTTCGCGGATTCCCTGGCTGACCGACGCCGCCAGGGGGTTGTTCGCGCCGCTCATCATGGCGCCCAGCCCTGACAGCGTCGCGTAGGGCTCCTGAATCCCCGGAGGCGGCAGTTTGGTCTCGTCCAGGCGCATCAGGACGTTCATTTTGCTGCGGGACCAGGTCTCCGCCCGCGGGACGTACATCTCGTCGTAGAACACCATCCGCGTGCCCGCCAGGTGACGCATGGCGGGAAACGAGGGGTCTTCGATGATGACCGGCGCTGCGAAGGTGAACCATGGGTGCGAGACGAACTCCCCGCCGAGCATCTCGGTGTACTCCGGCCATGCGCCGTTGCGGTTGGAGTCCAGCGCCGCATGGACCGCCACGAAGCCCTTTCCGTCGTCGTGGATGGCCGAGAGGAAGTCCTTCTTCTGCTGGTCGTTCAGAGGCCAGATGCCCGTGGTGTTCACTGCCACGATCGCGTCGAACCAGTTCAGGTTCCGGGCTTCGCCTCCTCCCGCGTTCCCTTTCGTCACCCACTTCGTATCGGTCCTGATTTCCGTGTCGAACAGGCCGGACTCGTTGCCCAGTTGCCAGATGGTGGCGGCGCCGTCGGACGTCGAGCCGTGATGGAACCCCTCGGTGAAAGCCAGAACCAGAACGTGCTTCTTGGGCGCCGCCGGGTCCACCATCGGGCCGCGTGCCGCCAGGCCCGCTCCCGTGCCTACGGGGCCGCCGATTCCATGCCCCGGCACTGGTCCTTGCGGGGCCGGCGCCTGCGCGTGCAGCCCCCACGGAAGAAGTGCGCACGCGGCAGCCAGGTGAAGCGCCGCCTTTTGCATTCCAATACATCGTCTCTGCATACAGTTGCCCTCGTTATGCGCTCGTATGAATGGTGTCCAAACCAGCCGCAACGCTGAGACCCGCCCCGCAACGGGATCCTCCCTCGGATTCCCGGGGGTCCGGCCCTTGAACGCCCGCGGCCTGCCCCAGTCTATCAAAGAACGCCGCTGGAACTGCCGCATACGCCTTGCCGCGCGCCCTGCCGGCCGTCCCGCCTGACGGTGCGGCGCTGCCTGGGGTAGACTGGACCGTTGAACAAAGAGGTTGCGTCATGAGAGCCCCGGTCCTCTGCGTCCTGTCCGCGGCCATCGCTGCGGCCGCGGTTTACGAGCATCCCGGCAGCACCACTCCGATCCCGCACCAGAAGTACATCCGCGTCGTGAGTGAGACGGACTCGCCCGTTCAGCAGACCTACATCAAGTCCAAAGACGGCCTGTATGTGGCCGCCGCCATCCGCAAACCCAAGGGCGACGGCCCGTTCCCGGCCATTATCATCTTCCACGGAGCGCCGGGCGGGCGCGGCATGGAGCAGTTGGTGGGATGGTCGAGAGGAGACACCGGGGGCCCCGTGTGGGAGCGCTTCCTCCAGGAAGGGTACGTGGTCGCCGTGGCCGACTACCGCGGCGGCAACATGAATCTTGTCTCCACGCCCTCCACCACCGGCGTGATCACCGCCATCGACGACGGTCTGGCAGTGATCGACTACGTCCGGGGCCTCAAGTACGTGAACCCGGACCGGCTCAACCTGTACGGCGTCAGCCTCGGCGGAAACCTCGTGATGCAGCTTGTCTCGCGCGTCCACGTCAACGCCGCGATCCTGGGCGCTCCCGCCGTCATGTGGTATCTGGGGATCCAGGCGCCGCCGGGCGCCGCCGGAGCCGACCGGTTCAAGGCCGCCAAGCCGGACCCCGAGGTTGCCCGTAAGAACATCGAACCGGTCAAGACTCCCGTCCTGATCCTGGTAGGCACCGCCGACAGCCTCCAACCCATGGCCCGCATGCTCCACGATGCTCTGGCGGCCGCGGGCAAAACCGTGCGGCTGGATGTCTACGAGCACGGTTACCACGATTTCTGCCTTGGCCCCCAGGGCCAGAATCGCCCGACCTTGCCTCAGGGCGAGGTCCTGTTGGATTCGGCGCTCGATGCGTTGGAGAAGTCGGTGCTCTTCGTCAAGGGCGAACTGAAGCCGTAGCGGGCCGGAGCCGCGGCCCTCGTCCAGGAGCGGCGGCCTGCTCACCCGCACCGTGAGTCTCCCGTCTGCTCTCCTCGCCGGCCGCGCAATCTGCCGGCGTCTCTCCCGGCTCGTTCCGCCGCTATCGTGTGTTATCATAAGCTTCCGCGAACGACTTGGACGCCCCTGAACTACACACTCTGGTCGCCGAAATTGTGGACCGTGTTCTCGCCTCCTCGAAAGCGCATGAGGCCGGGCCTTACCCCTGCGGGTGGGAGTGCGCGGGTTGCCCTGACACCGCCCCGGAGAATTGCGCCGGGCAGGCGGAAACGGTGATCGCCGCGGGCGCGGACCGGCTGTCTTGTTGCACCCGGCTGGCCCGCTCGGCCCCCGGGGTGGCGGGGCTGATCGACCATACGCTCTTGCGGCCCGAGGCCACGCACGGCGACATCCTGCGCGTCTGCCGCGAGGCCCGCGAACACGGCTTCGCCAGCGTCTGCATCAACCCCTACTGGGTTCCTCTGGCCGCCGCCGAACTGGCGGGATCGGGGGTGAAGGTGTGCAGCGTGGCCGGCTTTCCCCTGGGAGCCGTTCCCGCCGGAATTAAGTGCGCCGAGGCTGCGGGCGCCGTGCGGAACGGCGCGCGCGAGATCGACATGGTCATCAATGTGGGCGCCCTGCGGTCGGGGAGCTACGATGTGGTGGACCGGGAGATCCGTGCCGTCGCTGCGGTTTGCCACGGGGCCGGGGCCCTGGTCAAGACCATTCTGGAGACCGCCCTTCTGGACGAGAACCAGAAGATCGTCGCGTCGGCCATAGCCCGGCTGGCCGGCGCGGACTACGTGAAGACCTCGACCGGTTTCGCCTCCGCCGGAGCCACCGTGGAAGACGTCGCCCTTCTGCGGCGGGTGGTGGGGCCGGATGCCGGCGTGAAAGCCGCGGGAGGCATTCGCACCATCCAGGATCTGCGGCGCATGGTGGCCGCCGGCGCGGACCGCATCGGGGCCAGCGCCAGCGTCCGGATCGTCGAGGCGGCCTGAGCCCATCCATGGAGAACGCCGGCCATCCGTCTCTGCGTTTCCGCGAGCGCGCGGAGTTGCTCGACTTCTTTCTGGAGATTGCCGCCGTCACCAGCGAGACGCTCGACCTGGACCGCCTGCTGGCCGGCGTGGCCGGCATCACGACTCGCGTCATCCCTTGCGAGTTGTTCGCCATCCTGCTTTACAGCGAGCGCCGCCGCCGGCTGAGAATCCACTACGCCATCGGGCACCGGCGCGAGGTGGTGGAAAAACTGGAAGTGGCGCTGGGCGAAGGATTGTCGGGCCTGGCGGCCATCGAGCGGCGTCCGATCTTGTCGGGCGATGTTCAGAACGACCCCCGTTATCTTCGGGTGGTGGACGCGGTGCAGACGGAACTGGCGGTCCCCATGTTGAGCCGGGGCGGAAAGCTGGTCGGCGTGATCGACATGCAGTCCACCACGCCGCACGCCTACACCGCCTACGAGCAGTCTACTCTCCAACTGATCGCCTCGCGCGTCGCGGCGGCGATCGACCACGCGCGCCTCCACCGCCGCATCGAACGGCAGAACCGGACGCTCCGCGCGTTGACGCGGCTGTCCCAGGAGTTCTCCTCGATCCTCGATCTCGACACGCTGCTGACCAAGATCGCCGGCGCGGTCCGGTCGCTGGTCCTGTTCGACTCCTTCAGCATCATGCTGCTGGACGAGCAGCGCGGCGTGCTGCGGCACCGGTTCAGCTCGCGTTACGACGAGCGCGTCACCGGGGACAACTTCCCCCTCGACCAGGGCATCACCGGCGCCGCCGCGCGGCAGCGCGAGGCCATCCGCGTGGACGACGCGCTGGCCGATCCCCGCTACATCCCCCTGCACCCCGACATCCGGTCGGAGGTGGCCGTGCCGCTGGTGATCCGGGACAAGGTGATCGGCGTCATGGACCTCGAGAGCGAGCGGATCGGTTTCTTCACCGAGGACCATGTGAGGGTGTTGTCGCTGCTGGCGCCGCAGATTGCCATCTCCATCGAGAACGCGCGGCTCTACCAGGAACTGGCGGAGCGCAAGAAAGGGATGGAGGCGGACCTGGCGGCGGCCCGGGAACTTCAGTCGGTGCTGCTTCCCCGGCAGGCTCCGGAAGTGCCCGGCTTGGAGATCGCCTCCGGCGTCCGTCCCGCCCATGAAATCAGCGGCGACTTGTACGATTTCTTCCCGCAGGGACGGGAGCGCACCGTGGTCGCCGTGGGAGATGTGAGCGGAAAGGGCGCGGCCGCCGCGCTCTATGCCGCGCTCGTCAGCGGATTGCTGAGGATCATGGCGCCGGCCCGCGCCCGGCCGTCCCAGCTCATGAAGTCGCTGAACACGGCGCTGCTCGAGCGCAAGGTCGACGCCCGTTTCGTCACCCTGCTGGTGCTCGAGTGGCGCCACCGGAAGCGCCAGTTGCGGATGGCGAATGCGGGCGCCATGCCTCCCCTGATCGTGCGCGCGGGCGAAGTGCAGGCGCCGCGCGTGGAAGGCGTGCCGCTGGGCCTCCTCGAAGACCGTGAGTATGACGAGCTCTCGTTCCAGGCGCAGCCCGGCGACCTCATCGTCCTCTACTCGGACGGCGTCGAGGACCAGCGCAATTCGGCCGGCGGGCACTACGGCCGCGGGCGCCTGAAGGGCCTGATCGAACTCCACTGGCAGGCGGCTCCCCAGACCCTGGTGGACGCCGTGTTCGAGGATCTCAACCGCTTCTCCGACGGCGCGCGGACGTCGGACGACCAAACGCTCATCGTAATGAAGGTGAAATGATGCCGGACCTCCCCAACGCTTTTTGGTACCAGGAAGACGCGCTGTACTGCGAGCAGGCGGCCCTCGCGGACATCGCCGCGCGCGCCGGCACGCCGTGTTACGTTTACTCCCTGCGAGCCGTGCTCGAGCGCTTTGCGGCCTATCAGGAAGGACTCAGCGGGCTGCCGCACCTGGTGTGCTACGCGGTGAAGGCCAATTCCAACCTCCACCTGCTCGCCATGCTCGCCAAAGCCGGGGCCGGCTTCGACGTGGTTTCGGCCGGCGAGCTCTTCCGGGTCATCCGGGCCGGAGGCGATCCGGCGCGCGTCGTCTTCTCGGGTGTGGGCAAGACCGCCGACGAGATCGAGTACGCCCTCGCGCGCGGCATCCACAGCTTCAATTGCGAGTCGGACTCGGAGGTGGCCCTCATCGATGCGCTGGCGGCGCGGCGCGGGGTTCGGGCGCGCATCGCCATCCGGGTCAATCCGCACGTGGAGGCGGGGGCGCACCCCTACATCTCCACCGGCCTGCGGCAGCACAAGTTCGGCATCGATTTCTCGGAGGTGGAGGACGTCTACCGCCGCGCTCTGGCTTGCCCCAACGTGGTGGCCGAGGGCGTAAGCTGTCACATCGGCTCCCAGATCCTGAACCCCGAACGCATCTTCGAGGCCGTGGACCGCATGCTGGAGCTGGTGGCCCGGTTGCGCGGCATGGGGCTGCCCATCCGGCATCTGGATCTCGGCGGTGGGCTGGGCGTGGCCTACAAGCCCGGGGACCGTACGCCCGACATCCGGGAGTTCGCCGGATGGATCCGCCGCAAGGTCGAAGGCGCGGACTTGTTTCTCATGCTCGAACCCGGCCGGTCCATCGTCGGCGAAGCCGGCGCCCTGCTCACGCGCGTCCTGTACCGGAAGCGCACGCCTTCCCGGGAGTTCATCGTGGTGGACGCCGCCATGACCGACCTGATCCGGCCGTCGCTGTATCAGTCGTATCACGAGATCCTGCCGGTCCGCCGCTCCTCGCGCGGGACGGTCCTGGCCGACGTCGTGGGGCCGGTGTGCGAATCGGGCGACTTTTTGGCTCTGGATCGCGAGATGCCCAACGTGCTTCCCGGCGACCTTCTGGCGGTCTGCACCGCGGGCGCCTACGGTTTCGTGCTGAGTTCGAACTACAACGCCCGCCCGCGCCCGCCCGAGATCCTGGTGGAGGGAGACGCCTGGCGGACCGTGCGCGTCCGTGAGACCTTCGAGGACCTGATCCGCGGCGAATCCCTTTGATCCCTTGCGGCTCCCGCCCGGCGGACCTACAATCTAAGCAGACGGTTGCAGTATCGAACGGAGGCGGTCTATGGCGAATCAAGGCAAGCACCCGAAAGACCCGATTCAGGAGTGGATCCTGGGCGAGGAGGGGGACGTCCCCACCAGTACGCGGGGCGCCCACGTTGTGGGCGGCTACATTAAGAGAGGCAAGCCGGCGCTGAAGAAAGCCCGCAAACCCGCGGCGCCTGAGACGCCCGCCAAGCCGGAACCGGCTTTGATAAGGGAATCCTCTCCGCCTCACAAGACCGAAGCGAAGCCGTCCCAGGCTGCTTCCTGGGAGCATCAGCGGCGCCTGGAGAGGCTCTCCCAGTTGCGCGCCCCGCACTCGCGAGGCCACTGACCGGCCCGTCAGGTGATGATTTTCTTGCGCACCGCGTAAAGCACGATCTCGGCGGTGCTGTGCAGGCCCAGTTTCTGCATGAGATTGGAGCGGTGCGTCTCAACCGTGTAGAGGCTGAGGTCGAGCAGGGCGGCGGCCTCCTTGTTGGACTTGCCCTCGGCCAGAAGCTGCAAGACCTCCTTCTCCCGGTCTGTCAGCAGGTCGTAGGAATCCGTCAGGTGCTGCTGCTGCAAGCGCCGCATGTAGTCCTCGAGCAGCGTACGGGCAATCGCCGGACTGAAGAAGGGACGCCCCTGGCTGACCGCCTTCACGGCGTGGATCAGGTCAGCCTCCGCGGAGTCCTTGAGCAGGTAGCCCTTCGCGCCCGCCGAGAGCGCCCGGACCAGGTAAGTTTCGTCCGAGTGCATGCTGAGGATGACCACCCCGGCGGCGGGCGTCTTCTTCACGATCTGCGCCGTTGCGTCCAGCCCGTTCAGGTTGGGCATGGCGATGTCCATGACCACCACGTCCGGATTGAGTTCCTCCGACAGCTTCACGGCTTCCCGCCCGTCGCCCGCCTCGCCCACCACCTCGAAGCCCTCGGTTCGCTCCAACAGGTAGTGCAGCCCCCGCCGCACGACCGCGTGATCGTCGGCCAGCAGTACGCGAATGGCGCTCATGCCCGTGTTTCCTCCGCCCAGGGTAGCTCAACGCGGAGCGTCGTGCCCTTTCCGGGCTCCGAACGCAGCGCCACGGAACCTCCCAGTTCCCTGGCCCGCTCCTCGATTCCGATCAGGCCCAGGCCCCGGCCTTCCGCCCCGCTGAAGCCCACGCCGTCGTCCTGCACGCTCAGGTACACCGTCTTGGGCGCTCCGTGTACCGTGATCCGCACGGACTTCGCCTGCGCGTGGCGCGCGCAGTTGGTCAGCGCCTCCTGCACGATGCGGAAGACGCAGGTCCGGTGCGTATCGGGCAGCGCGTCCACGACGCCGTCAATTTCCACCGCCGCCGGGATGCCGCTGCGCCGCGAGAACTCCCTGCCTTGCCACTCCAGGGCCGGCCCCAGCCCCAGGTCGTCCAGCATGGCCGGCCGCAGCCCCATGGCCAGGTCCCGTACGGACGTCATGGTCTGCTCGGCCAGCAGTTTGGCCTCCTGTAGCCTCCCCGCGAATTCCTCGCCGGATGAGGTCCGCAACCCCTCAAGATTGGCGAGTTCCATCCGCAGGGCCGTCAGGCTCTGGCCCACCTCGTCGTGCAGTTCGCGGGAGAGCGACCGCCTCTCGGCCTCCTGCGCCCGGACCAGCTCCTGCGACAACCGCCGCAATTCCCGTTCGGCGCGCGCGCTCCGCGCCCGGTTGCCCTCGCTTTCCCGCTCCAGCCGGGAGATCCTGAAGATGCTCGTGCCCGCCACCAGCAGGCCCAGGGATACGGCGACCCCCAGCATCCACAGCAGGTAACGGTTGAACGCCGCCTGCCCCTGCTCCAGGCGCTGCTGCTGCGACTCGAGCGCGGAATCGTTGATGAGGCTGATCCTTCTGGCTATCTCCAGGGCGGCGTCGCGCCGCGGCAGCACCCTCTGCTGGAGGAAGAAGCTGCCCAGGGCTCTTCTCCGCCCGCCGGTCCAGGAGAACAGCGGGTCGATGGAGTCCCAGTAGGCGTCCAGTTCCTGGTTGAGTTCGGCGAGGACGCTTTCCTGTTCCGGACCCTCCAGCCGCTTGAGTTGCTCCAGTTCCTTCGCCATGCCGGCGCGGATCTCGAGCAGCTTCTGCCGGTGCATAAAGGCCGTCAAATCGGAAGGGTCCAGCAGGTAATCGCGCACAAAAATGCCCGAGAGGTTCACCCCCGATCGGATTTCGTCAAAGATGCGCGTGCTCTCGCGGTGGGCCCTGGAGATGGCGTCCATCTCCGCAAAGAGCTGCGCGGCCCGCCGGGCCGAGCCCAATCCGGCCAGCCCGATCAGCACGACCAGGCTGCCAAAGCCGAAAAACAGAACTGGCGAGCTTCGCGATCGCATGCCGCCCTCCCGGGCCTGCTCCTATTGTTTCATTACCCCGGGGCTGAGGTCCCGGGCAACGGAATCGCCGCTTCCCGGTTCCACTGGACGCCGGGCTGGAGCGCCGCCGCGGCGTTGTGCGGCCGCGGTAATCTGGTGGGCGTGCTGGCCGTATTCACGGACCTGGACGGGACGCTGCTGGACCGCGACACCTACGCTTTCGAGGCGGCCCGCCCGGCGCTAGACCTGCTGTCCCGCCACGGCATTCCGGTGGTTCTGTGCACCAGCAAGACTCGGGCAGAGACGGAAGTCTGGCGCCGCCGGCTGGGGAACTCCGCGCCTTTCATCGTGGAAAACGGCGGGGCCGCTTTCGTGCCTCCCGGTTGCTTCCCTTTTCCCGTACCCGGCGCCGTGGAACGCGGAGGCTACCTCGCCATTGAATTCGGCGATCCGTACCTGTCCCTGGTTTCCGCGCTCAAAGACGCCTCCCTCGCTTGCGGAGTGCGGGTTCGCGGCTTCCATGACATGAGCCCGGAGGAGGTCGCGCAGCGCTCCGGCCTCAGCGTGGAGGAAGCGCGGCTGGCCAGGCAGCGGGAATACGGCGAGCCCTTCCTGATCCTCGATCCCACGGGAGAACCCGCCCTGCTCGCCGCCATTGAAAGGAGCGGCAAGCGCTGGACGCGCGGCGGACGGTTTCATCACATCACCGGAGGCAATGACAAGGCCGGGGCCGTCCGCATCCTCTCGGATGCTTTCCGGCGCCTGCACCCCGACCTCACCACTGTGGGACTCGGCGACGGGTTGAACGACGCCGGGTTCCTCCGGGTTGTCGACGTTGCTTTCCTGGTGCGTTCGCCGGACTCCGGCGCGCTGAGCGTCATGGTGCCCCGGGGGCGGCTGACCGCCGGAACAGGACCCGAGGGCTGGAACGAAGCGATCCTCCAGTTGGGCGTCCGTTAGAACCCGGCCGCGCGCCGGCTCATTCCTCGCCCGCGGGCTTGGCCCGCGCCCGCTTTCGCGGCGGCGGCTTAAGGCGCGCCTTCAATTCCAGTTCGGCCCGGAACCAATCCTCCGCCGCCGAGCCTCCGGTGCGGCCCCTCGCCTCCCAATAGGAGTAAGCCAGCCGGGCGATCTCCTCGCTGGATACTGCGGCGGCCGGTTGGGCCTTCTTGGTGCGCGTGGCGGCTGGGCGCGTGGGGCCGCCGGCCTTCTTCCTTCCAGAGACTGGCATCGCAGGTCCTCCTAATGCAATTTTAGCGGAACCTGCGCCTCGCCAGCCGCCTCCGGCCTCCGCTACAGATGGGTCCAGAGCGACCGGGAACCTCCTTCGCCTTCGCGCGCGGCCTTGTCCTCCATGTAGCGGTGTGCCGCGTCGCGGCCCGCCAGCCCCAGGGCCAGGCTCGCCGCCAGCGCCGCGCCGCTGAGCAGGATGATGAACGCCGCCAGAAAGACGCTTCGCGCGAAATCGAGGTGGTCCGCCGCGGCGACCACCGCCACGAACAGGATCACGATCCGGACCGCCACGGCGATCCGGCGCGGTGAAGGAAGGCTCTCGTTCACGGCCCAGACCAGCGCGCTGCGTCCCAGGTAGTGCCCCAGCCAGAAGCCCGTCAGCAGAATCAGGCCGGCGACGGCCAACTTCGGCAGCAACAACACGAAACTCTGCGTCATCTGCGAGGTCAGGTTGGTGTTGAACACGCTCAGGCCGGTCAGGAAGCCCGCCAGCAGGATGAGCCAGTAGGCGGTCTCCGACACGATCCGGGTGGCCCGCAACCGTCCGGAACTGTCGATCAAAAAAGCCAGCCCGCTGCGGCGCAGGAACCGGTCCACCCCGGCGCCCTTGAACAGCCGGTTCAGGAGCCACCGCGCCAGAGCTGCCGTAAGATACGCGGCCAGCAGGATGATCATGGCCGCCAGCAGAGGCGGCAGATACGTCGTCACCTGGAACCGGAGCCGCTCCAGCACCGATTCCAGAACCAGTCGCATGGTCTCGATCATGGTCTATACCTCCAGAGCGGCCTGCTCGTCCCTCGACGCTTCCGCCGGCGCGGGCGCTGTCTCGCCCGTCCACTGGCCGGCCAGGTAGGGTTTCTCTTCTTCGAACACCTGGCATAGCCGCTCGATTCTCTCTTCGACCTGCGAGGAGATCAGGTCCCGGGTCTCGATGACAAAGGACGCCACCCTCGCCAGATATAGCGGCGTGAGGGACGGAAGCAGGTGTCCCCTCGCCACCCGCCGGTGGTGGTGCGCGCACGCGAAATCCAGCACCACGCGCGTCCACAGCCGGTCGTCTATGTGAAAGTCCGCCGCCCCCTCGGCGGCCTGCCGCCCGAGCGCCCGAACCTGGGCGTGGGTTTCCGGCTGGAGGGCCTTGCTCCACACCTCGGACAACTCCTCGCATCCCCGGCGGAAGGCGCTCAGCATGCGACCGACGTTGACTTCGATCGAGTCCAGCCCCACGTCGTAACGGAAGCCGAACAGATCCACGGGCACGCTCGAGGTTCTCCGCGACCAGACGGGCGCGTACTCCCCCATGAGGGCGAAGACGCTGCCTACTACCTGGTGCAGCATGGCGCTGAGGTCCGCGCCCGGGTCCTTGGCGTCGTGGAGTTTGGCGCCCAGGAAGCTCTGGCAGACGCGGTAGCCCTCGGCGATGGCGATGGTGGTCATCCAGATGTCGATGCCGTAACGGGCTACGTCGGTCTCCCAATCCTCGCGTTCCAGATAGCGCCGGATGAGCCTTCCGGAGACACCGAATTCTCCGCCGATGGGCTGGCGCACCCGCAGCCCGTACAGGGCCCTCGTGAGCGGATAGACGATGCTGTTGGTGATGGTCCCGTCGTACTTGTGGCGGTGGTAGTAAGGCGCCACGAAATCAAAGTTCGCCAGCAGGATCGGCCGCAAGAGGAGATCGAACCACTCCGGCGTGATCGACCGCAGGTCGCTGTCCACCACGGCGCACGCTTTCGCCCCCAGCCTCGCCGCCATCTGGAAGATCAGGCGGAAGGCGCTCCCCTTGCCTGGAATGCCGTGGTAAGGGAACGAGAGGCGGTGAACCCCGGTGAGCGGCGTGGAGACGAGCAGCAGGTGGGAGTCTTCCATGCGCGCCGAGAGCACGGCTTCCGCCGTCGCGTCCGTCGAGCCGCCGTCCGCGTTGATGATGACGCTCTTCAGGTCGGGGAAGTACTTGGCCGCTCCCGCGCACGCCGCGCGCGTCACGTGTCCGATGGTGCGCGCGTTGTTGAAGCTCGGGATGCCGATGACGATGTCCGCCTGCCGGATCGTGTGGGCGGCTCTCAGGGCGTCTGCCGGTAGGACGGTGTGGCTCATGGTCGCTCATCAGGTGGCGCGGCCGGCGGGCTGCCGCGAGTCTCTCTCTATCGCGTCCAACAGGAGGTCGAAGAACTCCGGCACGGCGGCCAGCACCCGGTTCCAGTTGGGGATCAGCGGAAGGCCCAGCGGGTCTTCGATGAACTCCGCGGCGGCCTGCCGCAGGCTCCTGGCGAAAGCCGCCACGGCGAACTCTTCGCCGTGCCGGTCGAACTTCAGCCCGTTCAGCATGGCGTCGGCGTAGTAGCGGGCGATGGTGTCCTGGGCCAGGCGCACGTAGCGCACTTCCAGGCTCCGGAAATGGTCGGCCGTGAACACCACGCCCTCGGCCGCCATGGTCCGGAACAGCGACTTGGCGATGTCTGCCGTCATGCGCCGGAGCCCCTTGCTGGCGTCTTCCTCCGACAGCGGCTGGTGCTTGTGCTCGTAGGTTTCGGCCAGGTCCACCTGGCAGATGCGGCTCAACGCGCAGTTGCGAAACACCTCGGCCAGCACCCCCACCTCCAGGCCCCAGTCGCCGGGAATCCGGTTCACCCTCGCCAGGTTTACGTCCATCGCGAACTCGCCGGCCAGCGGGTAGCGGAAGCTGTCCAGGAACTGGAGGAAAGGCGCGCCGCTCGACAGGCTTTCCATGGCCCGGATGAGCGGAGTCATGAACAGGCGGGTCACCCGGCCGTGCATCCGGTCCGTCACGCGCGAGTAGTATCCCTTGCAGAACTCGAATCCCAGGTTGGGATGCGCCACCGGATAGCACAAGCGGGCCAGCATCTGCCGGTCGTAGTTCACGATGTCGCAGTCGTGCAGGGCGATCACGTTGCAGTCCCGCGCCGCCAGGATGGCGCCGTAGGACAGCCAGCAGGAGCGGCCCTTGCCGTCGCCGCCTGCGGACAGAGCCTTCTCCTCGAGCATCCGCAGCAGGCCCTGGATCCGTTCGCTCTCAATCCAGATGAACGTCACCGGGGTGTAGAAGTCCTTGAAGTAGCCGCGCACCTGGTCGAATTGGGCCGGCGTGGCGCGCCCCAGCGCCAGCACGATCCGCTGGAGGTACCGCACCTTCTGAAGTTCCCCCACGATCCGCTGCATGGCGGGCGTCTCAAACTCGGCGTAGAGGGCCGGAAGCACAAGGCCGATGGGACGATTACGCGCGAATTTCTCCAGATCGCCCTCGAGCCGCTCGATGTTGTTCGACTTCAGACGGTGCAGAGTGGTCACGGCGCCCGTTTGATAGAAATCGGCCATTGGTACTTCCCCTCTACCAGCCTAGGTCCGCGGACGGCGGGCGGCCATCCCCCGGTAAGGGTATGGAGCGCCGGAAAACCCGGTAGCGCCTCTGGCGTCCCTCGAGACGTTCCTCCGCTTCCCGCGCCTTGGGTTTGCCTTCCGCCGGATGCGGCGCCTCGCTTCCAGGCCCTCAGGCCGGCCGCTTGCACCGTATGGGCGGTGCAGTCAGCCGCCGTCTTCCGCTCCGCGCAGCAGCCGGGCGGGAGCGCCGGGCGGAAACAGCGGCCGCGCGGGTCAGCCCAGGTGAAAAACCTCTTCCTCCGGCCCGGGCTTGGCCACGCCCCGGTAGACGAGGTTCAGCAGCGGCGGCGCCGCCAGGGTGGTGGCTACCGCCATGAACACGACCACTCCGTACACCGGTTGCCGGATGACCCCGAGAGAAAGGCCGATCTGCGCCACCACCATGCCCACTTCGCCCCGCGGTATCATCCCCACGCCGATCCGGACTGCATCCCCCCGCCCCAAGCCGATTGCGCCGGCCCCGCATCCAATAAACTTGGACAGCAGCGCCGCGGCCAGAATGACCAGCGACAGCAGCAGGGTGGAGGCTTCCGTGAAAGACCTCAGGTCGAAGTGCAGGCCGATTCCCGCCAGGAAGAACGGCACCAGCAGTTCGGTGACGCCGTGCGCCAGGTCGTGAACCCGGTGTCCAACGCTGTCGGCCAGCGCCATGCCCGCCAGGAAGGCGCCGATGATGGCCGCTACGCCCACGTACGCCGACAGCAACGCGAGGCCGAACAGCAGCACCATCGAAAGAGCGAACTGCCCTTCCTCCAGGCGCAGCCGTTTCCCGACGCGCGGGACGATTCTTTCCATCGTCTTCGTCCCCCACTTGGCGACCAGGACGATGAACCCGAACGCCGCCGCGGCGGTGGTCGCCAGCGCCGGCACCGAAACCGTGCCCTTCGCCAGGCTGCTCACCAGCGCCAGCACCAGCAGCCCGAGCACGTCGTCGATGACGGCCGCGGCCAGAATGATCTTGCTGGCTCTCGCCTGGAGCAGACCCTTGGAAGCCAGAACCTGGGCCGTGATTCCGACGCTGGTAGCTACCATCGCCGCGCCCACGAAGATCGCCTCCACCTGCGGCTCTCCCCACAGCCGGAGGATTCCCCAGCCGAGCACGAAGGGAACCAGTACCCCCAGCATGGCCACGACCATCGCCGTTCCGCCCACCTTGAGCAGTTCCGAGGACTTCACCTGTAGCCCCACGCGGAACAGCAGAAACATCACGCCCAGGTCCGCCAGGGCCGAAAGGAAGTCGGTCGGAGACATCCATCCGAGCACGCTCGGCCCGATCAGCACGCCTGCCAGAATCTCGCCCACGATCGCCGGCTGGCGCAGCCGTTCGAAAAGTTCGGCCATCACCTTGGCCGAGCCGAACACCGCCAGCATCGCCAGGGGGATGTCGATCGCGTGTGAGGCGGCCATAGGGCAATCATAACGTCGCGGCAGGCCGGACCGCCTTGCCGGACGCGGGTGGAGCGCCGGCGGCGCGGGCTACCGGGCCAGCCGGCGCAGCGTTTCGAAGAACTCGGGAAAGGAGACGGCGGCCGCGCCGGCCCCGTCGATCCGGGACTCGCCGTCGGCGATGAGGGCGGCCACGGCGCAGGCCATGGCGATCCGGTGGTCGCCGAACGAATCCAGGCGCGCGGCTCTCAGTTTCTGTCCGCCCGGCACCGTGAAGCCGTCCTCCCAGACCTCCACGGCCGCGCCCATGCGGCCCAGATTGTCGGCCACGGTGGCGATGCGATCCGTCTCCTTGAGCCTCAACTCGCGGGCGTCGCGGACCGCGAGGCCCTCTTCGCTGGCCGCGCCCAGCACCGCCAGAACCGGAATCTCGTCGATCAGCGCGGCGGTCGCCGCCCCTTCGATGACGCCGCCCCGCAGCCGGCTAGACCGCGCCAGCAAATCGCCGGCCAGCTCTCCGCCGGTGGCGGCGAGGTTCCGGATTTCGATCTTCCCGCCCATGGAGATCAGGAAGTCCAACAGGTGCGAGCGCGTGGGATTCAGGCCCACCCCTTCCACCAGCAGCGATGAGTCCGGCGTGACCAGGGCCGCCGCGAGAAAGAAGGCCGCCGAGGACAGATCGCTGGGCACTCTCAACTGGCGGCCTCGCAGCGCGGGCCGGGGCTGAACCGTGATCGCAGGGCCCTTCTTCTCCACCCGGGCGCCGAACTCCCGCAGGGCCAATTCCGTGTGATCGCGCGTCGGAACCGGCTCGCGAACCGTGGTCGCGGCGTCCGCGTACAGTCCCGCGAGCAGCACGCAGGTTTTCACCTGGGCGCTCGCCACCGGGAGAGCGTAGTCGATGGCGTGGAGCGCTCCCCCGCGGATGGCCAGGGGCGGGAACCGTCCGTCCCTCCCCTCCACCTCCGCTCCCATCTGACGCAACGGCAGCATGATCCTGTCCATGGGCCGCCGCGAGAGCGACTCGTCCCCGGTGATGCGGCTCCGGAACTTCTGCCCGGCCAGGATGCCGGCGAGCATACGGATGGTCGAGCCGGAGTTGCCTGCGTCCAGTTCCCCGGCAGGCTCCCGCAGCCCCTCCAATCCCCTGCCCGCGATTCGAACCTCGCAGCCTTCCACCGCCACCGGCACGCCCAGCGCGCCGAGACAGCCGAGCGTCGAGCGGCAGTCCGCGCCCGTCGAGTAGTTGCGGATGAGGCTCTCCCCTTCCGCGATGGCCGCCAGCAGCGCGTATCGGTGCGAAATCGATTTGTCTCCCGGCAGCCGGGCCAAACCGTTCACTCCGGAGGCGGGCGCGACTGTCTCATGCATGTTCTGGTCCCTCCCCGGCGGTTACTCGATCGGATAAGGCCCCGGCTTGGCCACTTCCGTTTCCATGCCCCGCTGCTCGGCCGCCACGGCTACTTCCACGGCGCGCGCCTGGTCCGCCAGGTAGAAATGGAAAGCAGACTCGTCGCCGGGCTCCAGCACGGCCTCGTCCACGCCGCCGCGGCGGCGTGAAATCATCTTCCGGTCGGCGTCCAACAGCTCGAAGAACAGCACCAGCTTGGCCAGCGGCCGCGTGCCCGCGTTGCGGACCACGCCGTCGATGGTGATCCTGCCGCCGGCCCGTCCGGCTTTGAGCTCCCGCACCTCGGCCAGGAGTCCGCTCTGCTTCTTGCGCTTCGGCTGTCCGAGAGACGAGAATGGAGCGGATAGAAGCCCCAGCAGCCATCGTCGCTTCATTAGCACTCAGTGTAACAGGAGGTGGACCGATGCTCCGGAGACGGGATTTCGTGCCGCTCGCGCCCGCTGCTGCGGCGGCTTTCGCGCAGGCCCGGCCAGAGCAGGCCGGCAACGTCGTCATCGCCAGTTCCAACGGCCTGGCCGCCGTGTCGCGCGCCATGGAGTTGCTCGCCGCCGGCGCCGACACGCTGGACGCCGCAATCGCCGGGGTCAACATCAACGAAGAAGATCCGGAGGACAACTCGGTCGGCTACGGCGGCCTGCCCAACGAGGACGGGGTGGTGGAACTGGACGCCAGCGTGATGCACGGGCCCACCCGCCGCGCCGGCGCGGTGGCGTCCCTGCGGAATATCAAGACGCCGTCCAAGGTTGCCAGGCTGGTGATGGAAAGAACCGACCACATCATGCTGGTGGGGGAGGGCGCGCTGCGCTTCGCGAAAGCCATGGGGTTCCGGGAGGAGAACCTGCTGACCGAGAAGGCGCGCCTGGCGTGGCTCGTCTGGAAGCAGTCTCTCCGCGACCCGTCCGGCGGCAGCAACTGGAGCGATGGGCTCGACGCTCCGCCGGCCCAGCCGGACGCCGCCCTGCGCCGCCAGTTCCCCGACGCCGCCCCGGCGGACCTCGCCTGGGCCCGGGAGGTGGCGTCTCGCCCTCCCACGGGCACCATCAACTGCCTGGCGTTGAACGCCAAAGGCGAGATCTCGGGGGTTACGACCACCAGCGGGCTGGCCTGGAAGATCGCCGGCCGCGTCGGCGACTCCCCGATCATCGGCGCGGGGCTGTTCGTGGACCAGGATGTCGGGGCCGCCGGCTCCACCGGGCGCGGCGAGGAGAACATCCGCGTGGCGGGCGCTCACACCGCCGTGGAGAACATGCGGCACGGCATGGGGCCGCGCGAAGCCTGCCTGGACGTGCTCCAGCGCATCGCCCGCAACTTCGGCAACGACCGGCGCCGGCTGGAGCGCTTCGACATCCTGTTCTACGCGCTGCGCCGGGACGGCCAGTATGCCGCCGCCGCGCTCTGGAACCGTGCCGCCGGCGCGGCCGCCGGCCGCGCCCGGCAGTTCGCCGTCAGCACCCGGTCCGGCAGCCGCCTGGAGGAGTGCGCCTGGCTTCTGGAGCGTTGAGCCGGCGCCTCCGGCCGGATGAAGTCGTACAATGTGTCTGGCAGGCCGTGTTTGAAATCCTCGAGCACATCGCCGACGTAGGATTCCGCGCCCGCGGACGGAACAGGGCGGAGTTGTTTGCCAGCGCCGCCCTGGCTCTGGAATCCATCGCCATCGAAACGGACAAGGTGTGCGCGGTCGAGTATTATCCCATCGCGGTGGCCGGCGAAGACGAAGAATCGCTGCTGGTGAACTGGCTTAGCGAGGTGCTGTACTACCTGGACGGCAGGCAGGTGGTTTTCGGGCGGTTCGAGATCGACGAGATATCTCCCACGGCGGTGCAGGGCCGGGGGTGCGGGGAGCCGCGCCATCCCGAGCGGCATCCGCCGAAGCTGGTGGTGAAAGGCGTCACCTACCATCAGCTCAAGATCGCCAAGGACGCGGAGGGGTGGTTCGCGGAAGTGTACCTGGACGTCTGAGCATGGCCGCGCGCATTCATCTCGAGGCTGTCGACCGCGTTCGCTTCACCGTCGCCCGTGACCCCGGCCGCGGCATGCGGACCGGCGTCCTGGTTTTCGCCAGCCAGGCGCTGCTCGAACAGATCCGCGGCGATCTTTCCCTCCAGCAGGCCGTAAACGTGACGGCGCTGCCGGGCATCGTCGGGCCGAGCCTGGCCATGCCCGACATCCACCAGGGCTATGGCTTCCCCATCGGGGGAGTCGCCGCCATGGACTGGCAGCACGGCGTGGTCTCTCCGGGCGGGGTCGGCTTCGACATCAACTGCGGCGTGCGGCTGGTGCGGACCACGCTGACCGCCGGGGAGGTCCGCCCGCGGATACGCGATCTCATTAACCAGGCATTCCGCGATGTTCCCTGCGGCGCCGGGGGGTCCGGCGATGTCTCCATCACTTCGAAGCAACTGGACGAGGTGCTGGTAAAGGGCGCCGCCTGGGCCGTGGAGAACGGCATGGGGGAGCCGGAGGACATAGAGTACTGCGAGGAACACGGCAGGCTCCAGGGGGCCGGTCCCGAACACGTCTCGGCCCGGGCCAAGCAGCGCGGCCTTCCGCAACTGGGCACGCTCGGCAGCGGGAATCACTTCCTCGAGGTCCAATACGTCGAGAGCATCCACGATGCCGGGGCGGCGCGCGCCATGCGGCTAGAGACGGACCAGGTGGTGGTGTCGATTCACTGCGGCTCGCGCGGGCTCGGACACCAGGTCTGCACCGATTATCTCGCCCAAATGGGAGCCGCCATGAAGCGCTACGGCATCTCCCTGCCGGACCGGCAGCTTGCCTGCGTGCCGATTCAGTCGCCCGAGGGGCAGGCCTACCTGGCGGCCATGCGGGCCGCCGCCAATTTCGCCTGGGCCAACCGGCAGGTGATCCTGCACCTGCTGCGCGGCTCGTTGCGGCAGGTCTTCGGGAGCGGCGCCCGGGCCGGCCTGATCTACGATGTCTGCCACAACATCGCCAAGCGCGAGCGCCACGTGGTGGACGGCGAGAAGCGGGATGTGCTGGTGCACCGCAAGGGGGCGACGCGCGCGTTTCCCCCGGGGCACCGCGAGATTCCGGCCGCCTACCGGGAGATCGGGCAGCCCGTGCTGGTCCCCGGAAGCATGGGGACGGCTTCGTGGGTCCTGGCCGGCTGCGAAGGAGCGATGCGCGAGAGTTTCGGCAGCGTCTGTCACGGAGCCGGGCGCCTGATGAGCCGCGCGGCCGCCCGCAGAGGACGCGACGCCAAAGCGGTGCTCCAGAAACTGGAGGAGGCCGGCATACTGGCGAGAAGCGAAACCCGCGACGGGATCCTGGAAGAAGCGCCGGAGGCTTACAAGGACGTCGACGAAGTAATTGAGGTCGTACACGAGGCCGGTCTGGCCCGCAAAGTCGCCCGCCTCCGCCCCATGGGGGTCATCAAAGGGTAAAACCCTCCGGCTGCCGCGACCGCTGCCGGGCCGCCAACACCCCGAGCAGAACGAAGACCCAGGCGGCCAGGCCGAGACGCTGCATGGGGTAATCGACCAGCGCGTGGGCGAAAACCGAGAGCAGGCCCAGTCCCCAGATGGAACGGACGGCGGGCATGGCGGCCCAGGCCGCCAGCGAGGCCGTCAGCAGCAGGAACGGGATGCCGCCTTCGGCCGCCCATTCCGCCCAGTCGTTGTGAGCGTGGTTCACCACCAGTCCGATGTCGAACAGAGCGTAGGCGGGGTACGCCTCCTCGAACGTGCCCAGCCCGAAACCGAGCCAGGGCCGCTCCCGCGCCATGGCCAGCGACGATTGAAGCATCTCGCGCCGGTGCGCATAAGGATCCGATTGCTCGAACCGGACGAGAAGGTCCCGCCACCCCACAACCACAACGAACAGGACGGCCAGAGCCCCGACTTTCAGGAGGCCGGCGCCGGCCCCGCGCAGCGAGACAAGCCCGCGGCGCGCCGCCAGCGGCAGCACCGCCAGAATCTCGGCGGTCGCCAGGATCGAACCGGCCCGGCTCCCGCAGGCGATGACCGAGGCGTACATGACGCCGGCCATCACGCCGTACAACAGCGCGTTCCGGCGGCCGCGGACGCTCTCCAGCACGGCCAGCGGCAGAAACAGCTCGATGAAAGCGGCGTAGTTGTTCCGGTATACGAACGGCCCCATGGCGTCTTCGTAGCCGGAGGGAAACAGCCAGTAAATCCTGCCGTGCGAAGTGAAGTACTGGGTCGTCGCCAGCACGCTCACCGCAAAGGCGAAATGGAGAGAGAAGTGCAGGAAGCGGCCGCGGAGGGCGGCGTCCTCGAACGCCTGAACGGCCAGAAAGGCCAGAACCAGCGCCGCCATCCAGAACAAGACCGCGTTCCAGGTGTCGAAACGGTAGACGGTCGACCCCAGGGCGAGCTGTAGCAGGCCCCAGAGCGCAGCCCCCGCTAAAGGCAGCGGCGGGAAGCCGGCGCGAAAACGCGCGCGGCCGAGTCCCCAGGCGGCGGCCCACAGGATTCCCGCCAGGTAGACGCCGGCCTGGAGCAGGCTCAGCGCCCAGCGCTCGCGAACCCAGATGGTGAGCGTGCCCCAGACCAGGAGCAGCGCCAGAGCCGCCGCCAGGAGGCGCGGCAACTCCAGGGCGCCGCCGCGCCGGGTCATTTACTTTCGAGGCGGACGCCGGGATTCACAAACAGCCAGAGCAGCGCGCCCACGGCGCACAGCAGCGCGGGCGCCAGGAAGGACGCCGTCCAGCCGAGCGACGCGGCGATGATGGGAGTCAGGATGGCGGTGGTGGCTCCGCCAATCTGGCCGCCCATGTTCATGAAGCCCGAGACCGATCCGGCCGAGCTGCCCGCAACGTCCGCCGTCACCGCCCAGTAGCAGCTCTGGCACAGGTACTGCATGCCGATGCCGCAGGCGAGCACGACGCTGGCCAGCCGGGCGCTCTCCACCTGGGTCGCCAGCGCGATGAACACAGCGGCCCCCGCCATGCCGGCCACGCCGATGCCGCACCTTCCCACCCGTGCGCCGTAACGCTTGGTGAGCATGTCGGCGATCCAGCCCCCGAAGGGAGAACAGACCGCCATGGCGATGAAGGGGAGCATGGAGTAAAAGGCGCTGGACTTCAGGTCCAGCCCGCGGGCCACGTTCAGGTACCGGAAGAACCAGGTGAAGAAAATCCACGCCGAGTAGCCGTAAGCGAAATAGCTCAGGGTCATGAACCAGATGTCTTTCGAGCCGAGGATCGTCCCCCAGGGCAGGGCCTTCTTCGCCACCGCTCCCGGCGCGGCGGCGGGGATGCCGGCCTCGATGTGCGCCAGTTCTTTGGGGCTGACGAAGGGGTGGCCCCGCGGAACGTCGCGCGCCAGGAAGTGCCAGCCGGCAGCGGCAGCCACGCCGATCAGGGCGCAAACGTAGAACGACCACTGCCATCCCCAGTTGACCAGGACATAGGTGATGAGCGGAGGAGTGATTCCCGCGCCGGCGCCCACGCCGGCGAAGATGAGACCGTTGGCGATGCCGCGTTCATTGGTCGGGATCCACTTGGCAACCAGCCGGTTGGAAGCCGGGTAGACCACCGCCTCTCCGGCGCCCAGGATGACGCGCACGGCGAGGAGCATGGCGAGAGACATAGCCACGCCTCTCGGAACCATGGCGGTCAGCGCGGTGAACACGCTCCACCACAGCACCCCGAGCGTGATGACGCGGCGCGGCCCGAACACATCCGCCAGCCGGCCGGCCGGCGCCTGAAAGAAAGCGTAGGCCCAGATAAACGCGCTGAAGACCCAGCCCATCTGCACGTCCGTAATGCCGAAGTCCTTCTGGACGGCCGAGCCGGCGATGGAGATGTTGACGCGATCGAGGTAGGAGATCGCGCTCATCAGGAACACCCAGAAAATGAGAACCCAACGCACCGAAGACTCTCCTTGCCGTGGGATGCGGCGAGACCGGCGTGCCGCCGCCGGCCTCACACAAGCGGACAGTATGTCATGGCGGACCGGACCGGCGCAAACCGGCCGGATACACGGCCGGCGCCGTTCAGCAGTCCGGGCCGAAATCGGCCTGGAAGGCGGCGACGAGCCGTTCGCCCCAGCCTTCGAGCGCGTCCAACCGGCCGTCGAAGAAGCGCAGGACCGGCGGCTCCCGGCGGAACTTCAGGCCGCGCACCAGGTCACGGCGGGCGTAGAGCCACCGGAGCCGGTCCACGGCGTACTCGACGTGCGACACCGAGTAGACCCGGCGGGGCACGGCGAAGCGGACCAACTCGAGATCCGAAGCCAGTTCCTTGCCGTCCCGATCGCGGTCCATGGAGATGGTGCCCCGTTCCATGGTGCGGATGCCGGAAGCCAGGTAGACGGCGGCGGCGAGCGATCCGGCCGGGTACTCGAACGAGCCGAGGCCGGGGAGGAACAGCCGCGCGTCCAGGTGCGCCGCCAGGCCGCCCGGCGGGGTGACGGCGGGGAGACCCGCTTCCACCAGCCGTTCGACGAAGTGCCGCACCAGGTCGGCGGAGGCCCCGGCGACCTCCGGCTCCACCATCTCGCGCAGGCCGACGGCGATGGCCTCGACTTCCTTGGTGGACATGCCGCCGTAGGTGAAGAAGCCCTCGTAGACCGGCAGCCAGGGGCGGATGCGCTCGTAAAGCTCCTTGTTGGAGGTCGAGATGAAGCCGCCGCGCGCGCTGCAACTTTTCCGGCCGGAGAGATAACAGAGGTCGCAGAGATCCATGATCTCGCGGACGATTTCCAGAATGGACTTGTCCGAGAAGCCCTCTTCACGCTGCCTGATGAAGTAGGCGTTCTCCGAGATGAGGCTGCCGTCGACGACGAGGAGGATGCCGTGATCCGCGGCGATTCGCTTCACCTCACGCAGGTTAGCGAGCGAGAACGGCTGCCCGCCGATCAGGTTGGTGGTGGCTTCCATGCGCACGAAGGGGATCCGGGAGGGCCCGTACTCGTGGATCACGTGATGGAGTTTCTCCAGATCCAGGTTTCCCTTGAAGGGACAGGCGCTCTGGGTGTTCATGGCCTCGTCGGTGTAGATTTCCAGGACCTTGCCGCCGAGGATCTCGAAATGGGCGAGCGTGGTGGTGAAGTGGTAATTCATGGGGATGACGTCGCCGGGCTTGATGAAGACCTTGGCGAGCAGGTGCTCGGCGGCGCGTCCCTGGTGGGCGGGCAGAGTGTACTGGTGGCCGAAGATGTCTTTCACGGCATCGGCCAGTTTGTAGAAGCTCTCCGAGCCGGCGTAGGCGTCATCGGAGACCATCATGGCGGCGAGCTGGTTGTCGCTCATGGCGTTGGTGCCGCTGTCGGTGAGCATGTCCAGAAAGACGTCCCGCGTGCGCAGTTGGAAGGTGTTATAGCCGGCCTCCTCCATGGCGGAGAGCCGGCGCGCGGCGGGGGGCAGGGTGGTCTTCTGGACGATGCGGACTTTGTGCATCTCGATAGGGATGGTCTGGCCGTTGGACAAACGGATACTCATGGGGATGATTCCTTTTCTTGGTGGTATGAGGGGTGCAGCGAGACAACCTCCAGGATAATAGATTCGCGGCGATTCTGAGACAGGCGCGCGGGCGGCGTTGGGGCGGCCGCAATCCATCCGTGATCCGGTGTCCGGCCAGGGGGCCGGACGCGGGCGGAGGCGCCCGCCCCACGGCAAAGCGGCCGAGGGCCTCGCGGGCCGCCTTCCAGACGCCGGACACCGATTGCGCGCGTTGCGGCCCGTGGCGTTCTCCGCAATCCGGCGCCGTTTGCGACGGATGACGGGCGGCCTTGACAGGGGCGGCGGGTGGCATATACTGGATGAAAACGTAAGACGTTCGTATTTCCGAATCCTCCCCCTCGATCACTTCCCCCGCGTGTGAAGAGTATCCGGGCAGCAGAGCCACGGGACTCAGGGAGCCGGAGGTATGCCCGGGCGAGCCTGTAGGCGCTCGATTTCGCGAATGGAGCGGAACAGGGCGCGCTCGAGTCCGAATTGATAGCGCCCGAGCTTGGCGAGCGCATTGCGGCGGTTGGCCTGGATGCGTTTTTGGGAGGTCATGGGAGCCGGCGACCGGCAGAAGCGGGAAACAGGGAACGGAATTGCCGGAACAAAGCCAAGGCAAGCGGCGCGGGATGAGCTGGTTGACTGTAGTTGCGCGGTGCGGTGCGGCGCGCGCCGGCGAGCGCGGGGCAAGGGCGGGACATAGGCGTCCGGCCTCCGGAGCGAGTGCCGCAGCGAGGAGCGCAGCGGCCGGGGGGTAGGGGCGTGAAAGCCACGCCAGAGCGGCGAGTTAAAGGCGTGGGAACGGGGTGAATGGAGGAGTGACGGGGAGTTGGGGCCTGGGCGCGAAGTGGCGCTATCTGCACGGCCACCCCGCCTATCAACGCAGCCCTTTACCGACGGTGCTGCGGCTGGCCGAGTGGCGGTGCCGCTGCGCACTGAGGATCTCAGGGACCGTCCGCTTACAGCACAACGTGCGGCTCCGGCTTCCGCCGAACTGGCGCGGCGTCGCGAAACTGCTTTACGCTTTCGGAGAAGCCTACGAACCGGAATTGAAGTACATGGCGGCCATGCTGCGCCCGGGCATGGTGGTGGTGGACGTGGGAGCTTCCTATGGCGTGTACGCGGCGGTAGCCGCGAAGGCCGTGGGTCCGGCCGGCCTGGTGCTGGCCTTCGAGCCGGCTACAGAGGCGTTCCGCATCCTTGAAAACAACCTGGAACTGAACGGCCTGGGCAACGTCCGCCCGTTCCGATGCGCCCTCGCCAACACGGCCGGGAGGGCGCGCCTGGCCCACCATCCAGACCCGAGCAGGAACGCGCTGTGCGCGAACGGCAAAGGGACGGCCAACTCGGAAGAGGTCGCCGTGGAGACCCTGGATGGAGTGGCGGCCAGAGAGGGGATTCAAAGGGTAGACGTTCTGAAGATCGATGCCGAGGGGTCGGAGGAGATGGTCCTGGCAGGGGCGGGAGCCCTGCTGGCGCGTTGCCGGCCCCTGGTGATCTTCGAAGTCAACAGAGACGCCGGCGCGGCGCTGGGACTGCACCCGCTGGGGGCGTGGCGGGCTTTGGAGTCGCTCGGCTATCAGTTGTACTCGATCGACGGCGATGGCGGCCTTTCGACAACGCAGCCTCCGCCTGCGTGCGGAAACGTGGTGGCCGTACACGGAGAGAACCGGTGCGGATTCTGATCTCCGCTTTTTCCTGTATGCCGGGCCTGGGATCCGAGCCGGGCATGGGTTGGGGAGTAGTTCGTCAAGCCGCCCTAAGGCACGAGGTGTGCGTGGTGGCCGACAGGCACAATCGCCCTTATGTCCAGGCGGAGCTTGCGGCCAGGCCGCTTCCCGGCGTCAGTTTCGTTTTTGCCGGTTCCCGCAGGCTGTATGCACGAACGGCCGGCAGCCGCCTGCCGGCTTACCTGTACTATTTTCTCTGGCAACTGCACGCGTACCGGGCCGCGCGGAGGCTGCACCGCGAGCGGCCGTTCGACCTGGTTCACCACGTGACCTACAACAACTCCTGGGCGCCGAGTTTCATGGGCCGGCTCGGGATTCCCTTCATTTGGTGCGCAGGCGGCAGAGAGGTGGCTCCTCACAAGTTCTACCGCATGCTGTCGTGGAAGAGCCGCGTGGCCGAACTGGCGCGGACCGCGGCCGTCCGGGCCCTTGGCGCGCTGGTCCGCCGTTTCACAGGCTCGAGAGCGAGCGTGGTCCTGTCCTCCTCGGACCCCGCGCTCTGGGGCGGCCGCCTGCCGGTACGCCGGTTCCTGACCGGGGGACTGGACCAGGCGGAGGTGGAACGGCTCCGCCGCCTGCCGGAGCGGGCCGGGGGGCCGTTCCGTATCGCCTCGATCGGGCGGCTGGAGGGCTGGAAGGGCTTCAGCCTGGGAGTACGGGCCTTCGCTGAACTCCAGAAACACTGTCCCGAGAGTGAGTACCTGATCATAGGAGAGGGACCGGAGCGGAGGTTCCTGGAAAAGCAGGCCGTACGCCTGGGGTGCGCGGAGAAGATCAGATTTCTGGGCAGAATGCCCCGGTCCGCTCTGCTGGCCCTGTACGGGCAGTTCGACGTGCTGGTTCACCCGAGTCTGCACGAGCAGTTCGGTTACGTGGTGTTAGAGGCGATGGCCGCCGGGCGTCCCGTGGTTTGCCTGGCGTGCGGCGGATGCGGCGAGCTTGTGTCGGCGGGCGGCGGCATCGCGGTGCCCGTGTCCACTCCCGAGGCTGTGGCCACGGATCTGAGCACGGCGTTGCGCGAACTGGCGGAGGATCCGGAGTTCAGACGACGGGTGGGGCGGCGCGCCCGCGAGCGAGCCAGCCAGCATTGGAACTGGGACCGCGCCGGCGAGCGCCTGGAAGCCGTTTACCGGGAAGCCTTGCAGTGTTCCAGCGGGCGCGCCGCCGAGGCAAGACTGGAACCGGCGGGATAGCGCGGGGCCGATCAGAAGATGCGCCAGGATATGCGAAACCAAGCGGCGGAAGGGGGCGCGCTTAGGGCGCTGGGGGCCTGGACGCTCGCGGACCAGGGTGTAGTAAGCCTGGGGACATTCCTGACCAACGTTATCCTGGCAAGGAGCCTCACGCCATCCGAGTTCGGTGTGTACGGTGTGTACCTGGCGATTCTTCTCACACTGAATACAATTCACTCCTCGCTGGTGATTTACCCGCTCACGACCAGCAGCGCTGCGTCATCCCCCTCCGCTCTGCGGGGTGCGGCAACCGGTTCGCTGCTGCTGACCGCCGGACTGTGGGCGCCACTGCTCGCAGCGTTGCCACTGGCGGGCATCGCAATCGGCCACAGGGGGACCCTGCTCCCGGCTCTGGCGGTGGTGGTGTGCTGGCAGACGCAGGAAACGATGAGGCGCGCCTTGATGGCCGGCCTGCGCCACAGGGAGGCCGTGTGGGGCGACGCTCTGAGCTACCTCGGCCAGGCTTTGGCGGTGTGGCTGCTGGTGAGGGCGGGGGCGGCAGGACTGGGAAACGTTTTCTGGACGATGGCGCTGACTTCCCTGGCTGCCGCAGCCGTACAGTGGCTCCAACTGGGTCTTGGCGATGTGACGCGGACCCGCCTGTGGCGTCTGGGATGCGACGCCTGGCGGCTCGGCAAGTGGACGCTGGCATCGAACGTCGCGGGCATCCTGTCGAGCCAGTTGTTCATCTGGGCTGTGGCCGGCTTTCGGGGACCGGCAGAGGCGGGAGCTTTGCTGGCCGTGTTCAATGTGCTGGGCGCAAGCCACCCGCTACTGTTCAGCCTGGGAAACCTGATCGTGCCCGCGGCGTCCGGGGCGTTTCGGGCCGGAGGCCCGCAGGCCGCCTGGCGGACAGCATGGAAATACGGCAGGCAAGGGATAGGGCTGGCGGCTCCGTGTCTCCTTCTGCTGGCGGCATTTCCGGAGTTAGCCTTACGTCTGCTGTACGGGTCGCACTCCGGGTACGTGGTATTGGCTGCGCCTATGCGGTGGGGCGCCCTGGCTTACGTGTTCCTGTTCGTGGGCCAGGTCTTTGGCTGCTACTTGGGCGCGCTTCGGGAGGTGAAGCGCGTGTTCAGGGTACAGATGCTTGGGGGCGCGATTGGCTTAGCAGCCGGCTTGCCGTTGGCGATCGGATTTGGAGTAGGAGGGGCCTGCGTGGGCCTGTGTGCGGTCAACATGGGAAGGCTGCTAGCTGGCGGCGCGCTCTCTTACCCCCTTCTACGGAGTCAGGTACCCGAGGCGGGTGACCTGTTGCGTGCCGTGTCGTGTTCCCTCAATGCGGGGCCGAGAACATGATCCTCGGTCTGGGGCGGAGGACTGTGCCGCTGCTGCTCGGGGCAGTCGCGGCGGTCGGCCTCGGTGCCGGAGTCATCTGGAGCCCGGCTGCCGTAGTGGGGGCGACCGCTGCCCTTCTGGTCATCCCTTCTTGCCTTGCTCGGAAAGATCTGGCAGAGAAGTGGACGTGGTGGCCCCTCTTGGTGGTCCTGTGGGGTTATGCCTTTGGCGGGCGAACTTTCGCAGGTATCGGCTATGGGCCGGTGTACGTGGGAGAGCTTGCGCTTGGGGTGACCTTGTGTGCAGCGGGTGCCACAGGAACTCTACGGCGTCCCCTGGGCTCCTTCATTGGGAAACTACTGTTGGCTTTCATGATTTGGTGTGCGGTAAGAACCGTTCCGTTCCTGCCTGCATACGGCACGGCCGCACTTCGCGACGCGGCCATATGGGGCTACGGCCTGTTTGCGCTCGTGACAGCGGGTGCGATCCTCCACTATGGATCCCTGTTCTCGGTCGTGCGGCTCTACGGCCGAGCGATCTGGGTCTTCCTGCTCTGGCTCCTTCTCGTGGGTTATGTCCGGGTGCTGACGCCATCCGCAGCAGTCGGCAAGGTTTTTTGGCTGGGAGGGTTACTTAAGCCCGGTGACGTCTCCGTGCACTTGGCAGGAGTTGCCAGTTTCTTGCTGCTTGGTTTGCACAGGCATGGGTCAGCGAATCTGAGAGGAGGTTGGATACAAGAGTGGCTCCTCTGGCCGATCTGGCTCCTTAGCTTCCTGCTTTCGGCTTCCCAGAACAGAGGCGGCCTCCTGAGTGTTCTTGTCTCACTCTCGGTCGTACTTGCTCTGTGGAGGCGAGGCGGGTGGGGCAAACTCGCTGTGGCAACCCTGTGCTTGCTGATGGCCTTCACCTTCTTGGAATTGGATGTCGACGTCGGCGCCCCAAGGAAGGCTTCGCCGCAGCAGATCGTGGTGAACCTCTTGAGCCTCTCAGGTGGTGCCGGGTCTGTGAACGAAGGGACTCGGCAGTGGCGGCTTGGCTGGTGGAGGAAGATCTGGGGCTATACGGTACAAGGTGACTACTTCTGGGGCGGGAAGGGCTTTGGCCGGAATCTAGCAGATGAAGACGGTTTTCAGACGGATTCGGCACACTCACTGCGGAGCCCGCACAACGGCCACCTAACTATTTTGGCGCGGAGCGGTGTGCCGGGCTTCACTCTATGGCTCCTGCTTCAGATCTGTCTCTGGCTAGGGCTACTAAGACGCTATTCAGGGGCTGCGCGTGCAAAACAAACGAGGCGCGCTGCCCTCATCGTTTGGCTACTCGCATATTTGGCAGCATTCAGCGTGAATAGCGCCTTTGACGTTTACCTGGAGGGGCCGCAAGGTGGAATCTGGTTCTGGGTCATGTTCGGCGTTGGCGTGTCCATCGTGGCGGAGGCCCACTGGAAGAGAACACAGGCACCAGCCCCCCATTGTGCCCTTCTGCCTCAAACGGCGCACTTGCGTGCAGTCTGACATGGGTCACATCACGACAGAAGCCTCGAAGGAGGCTGGCGCTAGAGGAATCTTACTCTCTCGCTACAACTCGATCACTGGGAGACCTACTCCCGAGCATACAGAAGCATGGAAGAGCATGCAGCGGTCGTATGTCCGAGTGCTTGGTCCTTGGCTTCCTCCTGACAAGGAAGCACGGATACTGGATGCCGGCTGCGGCGAAGGCGCACTCCTCTCTGTCCTGCGCGAACTCGGGTACATCAACCTTGGAGGGTTGGACATTTCTGCCGAAAACGTGGCTATTTGCCACAAGGCAGGACTATCGTTCGTGTATCAAATGGATGTCGTGCAGTTGGAAAAACATGATCCGACTGTCACGCTAGAGGTCATTCTGTTGATGGACGTGCTGGAGCACATACCTAAGGATCAGACGGTGTCGCTGTTGGCACAAGTCCGCGGAAGGTTGACCCGCGGCGGGTGGGTTGTGATCCAGACACCAAACATGGGTTGTGTGTTTGGGCACTACCATCGCTTTAACGATCTCACACACGAGTTTGGCCTCACCGAGAAGACAGCCATCGATCTAATGGTGGCTGCCGGCTTCGAACGAGTGGATGTACAGGTACGGCCCGCCTGGAACGCCACCACGTTCCTGGGGAGGATACGGGAACAGTACCTGAAGGTGCTTCATAGGGTGGTCTACCTTGCGGAGGATTCCAGCCGCCCGAGGATACCGACCAAGAACCTGCTGATCCGGGGAATCAAGCGATGAAGGTGCTGCTGATCGCCCTGGGCATCTATAGCCGGACGGGTGGCATGGAGGCGTTCAACCGCAGGGTGATCCGATGCCTGGGTGAGTGCAGTGACAACCTGACTTCGGATTTACACGTCACCTGCCTGTGGGACGAGCCGGAAGACGCCGAGACGGTTCTGAGACAGGGTTGCTTTTTCGGTGGCAGTAGCAGCAAACTCCGGACCGCGATGCACTTCCTGTCACGCGTGAGAATGATGAAGCCGGACGTGGTCCTTTACGGCCACGTGATGTTGACTCCGCTGGCATTCGCCGTACGCTGCCTCAGCCCCAGTCCGCGCCAATTGCTGTTCGTCCATGGAACAGAGGTGTGGGGCGACCGAGCCTACAGACGGGTGCCATTGCTAGAGATCGCCGCGGTGAGGAGTTGTGTTGATCTGGTTGTGTCCGTGAGCGCCTTCACAGCGAAGCGGATGGCACGAACGTTCCGGCTGCCAGCCAGGCGCTTTGTCATTCTGCCGAACGCTGTCGACCTAGCAAACGTGCCCGAACGCGACGTGCCCGGCGAGCCCCACCGCTCGGGCAGGACGCTGCTCACTGTCAGCCGCCTTGGCGCCGCGGATCGGTACAAGGGCATTGACAGAGTGATCCGTGCGATGCCGGAGATCTTGAAGGCAGTGCCGCAGGCGCGTTACAGGGTGGTGGGGCATGGGCCCCTCAGAGCCGAGCTTGAGCAACTGGCCGCACGTACCGGAGTGGCCGACAAGGTCGAATTCCTCGGCCACGTGGACGATGCTCAACTCAACAGGTGCTACTCCTCGGCCGACGTGATGGTACTCCCTTCCACGGGTGAGGGTTTCGGCATTGTGTTCCTTGAGGCCTGGAGGCACCGGATGCCTGTGATCTGCGGAGACGTGGACGCGAGCAGCGAGGTGGTCACGAACTTCGTAAACGGACTCACCGTTGATCCTCACGATATCCGGCAGATTGCCGGCGCGGCCATCCGCCTGTTGTCGGACAGGACACTGGCGCGCCGGTTGGGAGATTGTGGGCACGAGACGGTGACCACCAGATACACCCACGCGGCCTTCAGTGCAAGGTTGGCAGGAATCCTGGCGGAGCAAAGCTCAGGGGGAGATGGACGATGCGCATTCTGACTCTCCACAACCGCTACCGGCAGCGCGGTGGGGAGGACGAGTCCGCTGAGAGCGAGGTGCTGCTGCTGCGGGAGCGCGGCCATGAGGTGCTGCTGCACACAGTGGATAACCACGACCTCGGCGGCAACGGCCTGTGGCGCGCGGGCCTGGAGTGCATCTGGAACAGACATGCCTACCGCTCCACGCGGGAAATGATCCGCCTGTTCAGGCCGGACGTGCTCAAAGTTCACAACTTCTTTCCACTGCTCTCCCCTTCGGTCTACTACGCGGCCGCCGCCGAAGGCGTCCCGGCCGTGCAGACGCTTCACAACTACAGGCTGCTATGCCCCGGCGCGACGTTCTTCCGCGACGGCGCCCCGTGCGAAGACTGCCTCGGCAAGGCGGTCCCCTGGCCTGCGGCGGTACACGCGTGTTACCGGGGGAGCCGCATGGCGACGGCGGCGGCCGCCGCCATGACGTCCCTCCACAAGGCGGCCGGCACGTGGAAGGAGCGCGTAGCGATGTACATCACGCCCTCTGAGTTTGCGCGGCGCAAGTTCGAGGAAGGGGGCTTCCCCAGACACAAGCTCACGGTCAAACCGAACTTCCTGGCGCGGGACCCGGGGCCGGGCGGAGGGCATGGAGGCTTCGGCCTGTTCGTGGGCCGGCTGGCCGAAGAAAAGGGGATCGAGACGCTTCTGGCCGCCTGGAAAGGGCTCGGCGCCAGGGTGAACCTGAGGATCGTGGGCGATGGCCCGCTGAGGGGGGAGGTTCTCCGGACGGGCCGGAGCCTTCCCGGCATAGCGGCGCTCGGTTACCGGCCGGCCGGCGCGGTATTGGACCTGATGGGGGAGGCGGCCTTTGTGGTCTTCCCCTCGGAATGGTACGAGACGTTCGGCAGGGTGGCGATCGAGGCGTTCGCCAAGGGCGCTCCGGTGATTGCCTCCAACATAGGGGCCGTGGCCGAACTGGTGGAGCACGGCCGGACGGGGCTGCTGTTCCGGCCGGGTGACCCGGACGACCTGGCGGCGCAGGTGGAGTGGCTCCTGTCGCACCCGGCGCAGGCGGCGGGAATGCGCCGCGAGGCGCGCGCCGAGTTCCTGGCCAAGTACACGGCGGAGCGGAATTACCAGGCTCTGATGGAGATCTACGAGAGCGTCATACAAGGCGCGAAACCGGCCGTCCGGCCCGCCGCGGCGGCGGCGCATGCGGCCGGGCATGCGGGGTGAGGCGCTGGCAGGCCGGGGGCCTGCCGCCCTACGGGATCGGGAAATCACAGGACGGGAGGGATGACTTACAGGCTGCTGGGCATGCGGGTGGATGAGACCAGCTACGCGGAAGCGACGGAGCTGGCAAGGACGTGGGCGCGAAGGGGAGAATCGCGCTACATCTGCTGCGCCTCGGTGAACAACGTCATGGAGGCGTTCGATTCGGCGGCGTTCCGCGACATTACGAACGCAGCGGACCTGGTTACGCCCGACGGCATGCCCCTGGTGTGGGGACTGCGCCGGCTGGGAGCGCGCGCCGCCACGCGGGTCTACGGGCCGGACCTCATGGCGCGGGTGCTGGCCATGGCGGCGCGCGAGAACATCCCGACAGGCTTCTACGGAGCGGGCGCGGCCACGCTCGGGAGACTGCTGCGAACGGTCCGGACGCGCTTCCCCGCCCTGCCGGTCGCGTACGCCTGCGCGCCTCCGTTCCGGCCGCTTCAGCCGGAGGAGGACGCGGAGATCACGGAGGAGATCGAGCGGTCCGGAGCGCGGATTCTGTTCGTCGGACTGAGCACGCCCAAACAGGAGCGCTGGATGGCGGCCCACAAGGGGCGCGTGCGCGCGGTCATGATCGGGACCGGCGCGGCGTTCGATTTCCTGGCGGGGGCCAAGCGGCAGGCGCCGCGGTGGATGCGGACGAGCGGGCTGGAGTGGCTGTTCCGGCTGGGGTCGGAGCCGCGGAGATTGGGGCCGCGGTACCTCAGGCAGAACCCGAGGTTCCTGGCGCTCGCGGCGATGCAGTTGCTGGGATGGCGGGGAAACGGTTGAGCGGCGGCCCTACCGGATGACCGCGGGCTGAGGCCCGCGCCGGAGGGCCTGTCACACAAAGAAAGCAGTATGGCGACGCCGGCAATCATCAGCAGACCGAGGCGCGAAGCGGCCGCCGCACGCGCGGCCGTGTCGCGCGCACGGCCGGCGGCGACCAGCGCGGCGCTGGCAGCCGCCGACGCGGCCGCCCTGATGCTGGCGGGGTGGGCGGGCTACTTCGTGTGGAGCTGCGTGAATCCATCGCTCGGACTGGAGTTCTACTTCCAGCTCGCCCCGGCGCTGGCGGCGGCGCTCGCCGTCTACGCCAGCGCGGGGCTGTACCCGGGAGCGGGCCTCAGCCCGGTGGAGGAGATGCGGCGCATCGTGCTGGGAACGACGGCCGTCTGCCTGATCTCGACGGCGGCGATGTTCCTGGCCAAGGAGACGGGGGCGTACTCACGCGGGGTCTTCCTCACCTCGTGGTTCTTCTCGGTGGCGCTGGTGCCGGCGGTGAGGGCGCTGGTCCGCCGGCTGCTGGCGCGGCGGGCGTGGTGGGGCGTGCCCGTGCTGGTGCTGGGGGCGGGAAGAACGGGACGCATGGTGGTGGACAACCTGAAAGCCCGGCCGGAGTGCGGCCTGGTGCCGGTGGCCTACCTGGACGATGACCCGGACAAGGCGGAGCAGGACCAGGGGGCGCCGGTGGCGGGCCCGCTGGCGCTGGCGCCGGAACTGGCGCGGCGGCTGAAGGTGCGGCAGGCGATCGTGGCGATGCCGGGAATCGGACGCCTGGAGCTGATGGGCGTGCTCGAGCGGCTGGAGTCGAGCTTCACGCGGCTGATCATCGTGCCGGACATGATCGGGATGGCGAGCCTGTGGGTTTCGCCCAAGGACCTGGCGGGCGTGCTGGGACTGGAGGTGCGGCAGAACCTGCTGGTGCCCGCCAACCGGTGGCTGAAGCGCGGGCTGGACGTGGCCCTGGCGCTGCTGGCGGGCGTGCCGGCGCTGCTGGTGATCGCGGCGGCGGCCCTGTGGATACGGCGAGCCAGCCGCGGGCCGGTGTTCTACACGCAGGAGCGGGAGGGCCGGGCCGGCGCGCGCATACGCGTGACGAAGCTGAGGACCATGCACGTGGACGCGGAGAGCCTGCTGTGGAAACACCTGGCCGGGAACGCGGAGGCCCGCGAGGAGTGGCAGCGGCGCTTCAAGCTCAGGCACGATCCGCGGATCATCCCGGTGATCGGCACGCTGCTGCGAAGGACGAGCCTGGACGAACTGCCCCAACTCTGGAGCGTGCTGAAGGGAGAGATGAGCCTGGTGGGGCCGAGGCCCCTCCCCCGCTACCACCTGGACCGATTCGACGGCGGTTTCCGCGCGCTGCGCAGCCAGGCGCCGCCGGGGATGACGGGACTGTGGCAGGTGTCCGCGCGGGGCGACGGCGACCTGGGCGTGCAGGAGGCCCTGGACAGCTACTACATACGCAACTGGTCTTTGTGGCTGGATCTGCACATACTGGCGCGGACCATCCGCACGGTGCTGGCCGGGAAGGGCGCCTACTGAAGAGCGTCGAGGCTGATCATGACCTTCATGACGCGGTCGCGCCGGGAGTCGATGAAGCGGTACGCCTCGGCGTAGCGGAGGAAGGGGAATGACACGGTCAGCAGCGGAGCGGCCATGACCCCTCCTTCCGACAAGCAGCGGATGGCATCGGCGTAATCGCCGCGCCGGTACATAAGCGTGCCGACAAGGCGCAGTTCGCGGTCCTGGACCAGGCCCAGATCGACCCTGGGCGGGGCGGCGAAGACTCCCGCGACCACGATGGCCGAACCCTTCCGGGCGTGACGGACGGCCTGGGCGGCGGTCTCCTCGAGACCGGCGCACTCGAAGGTGACGTCCGGGCCGGATCCTTCGAACTCCTCGCGCAGCGCGGCGTCGATGGAGGCGCCCGAGGCGTCCAGGCACCGCTCGATGCCGCAGCGGCGGGCGATTTCGAGCCGGTAGCCGCTGACATCGGTGATTGTGACACGGGCTGCGCCGCGCCAGCGGGCTGCCTGCGCGACCAGGTTGCCGATGGGACCCGCGCCCAGCACCAGCACGCGTCCGCCGGCGACTTCCTCCGCCCTGCCGAGGGCGTGCACCGCAACGGCCAGGGGTTCGACCAGAGCGCCAAGCTCCGGCGTGAAGTCCTCCGGGAGGGGCATGATGGCGGATCGCGGGAGGGCCACGAACTCCTGCGCCACGCCGGGGGCCTGGAAGCCCATGACTTTCAGGCGCTCGCAGATGTGGTAGTCGCCGCGGCGGCAGGAGAGGCACTCGCCGCAGGTGATCTGCGGCGGCGCCGTCACGAGCGTTCCGGCAGCCAGACCGGCGGCGGTTTCGGCCACTTCCGCGGAGAACTCGTGGCCCTGGACAACGGGATAGGAGGTGTAGGGGTGCCGGCCGTGCCAGACGTGGATGTCGGACCCGCACACGCCGATGCGGCGGACTCGGAGGAGCACCTGGTCCGGCGCGGGGACGGGGACGGGAACGTCGTCGAAGCGGATGACGCCCGGGCTGGTCATGGTGGCGCGGAGCATGAGAATCAATTGTTACACAAGGGCCTTTCGGGCCGGCCGGGGGCCGGCGCGATCCGGGGGGACCGCCCCACGATGGCATTTCGGCGGCGGTCCGGGGGACTGCCCCACGGAGTTCCGTGTATACTGCGGTGAGACCGGGAGTCCGGGAGCTTGCTTAAGAAAGCCGCAGCGGGCGCGTGCGCCGTCCTGATCCTCTACCTGCTGTACCAGCCGCGCAGGGAACGGGAGCTGACGATCGGCACCGTGAACAACGCGGACATGATCCTGATGCAGCGGCTCTCGGGGGAATTCGAAAGGGAGACGGGCATCCGATTAAGCTGGGTGGTCCTGGGGGAGAGCATTCTGCGGCAGCGGCTGACGGTGGACATTTCGACCGGCGGCAGCACCTTCGACATCATCACCATCGGTTCCTACGAGACGCCGCTGTGGGCGGCGCGCGGATGGCTGACGCCCCTGGACGGCTTGGGGCCCGGCTACGATTACGAGGACATCTTCGACGTGATCCGGCAGGGGCTTTCCCACCAGGGGCGGCTGTACGCCGCGCCGTTCTACGGGGAAAGCTCCTTCACCTACTACCGCAAGGACCTGTTCGAAAAAGCGGGCCTCCGCATGCCGGACCAGCCGAGCTACGAACAGATACGCCGGTTCGCCGCGCGGCTGCACGACCCGGGACGCAACGTCTACGGGATCTGCCTGCGCGGGGAGCCGGGCTGGGGGCAGAACGTGGCGTACCTGAGCACGCTGATGCACACCTTCGGAGGGCGCTGGTTCGACATGGACTGGCGGCCGCAGCTCAGGTCGCCCGCCTGGACGGAGGCCGTGTCGTTCTACGTGGACGTGCTGCGGGCTTACGGGCCGCCCGGCGTCACCACGGACGGGCACAACGAGACGCGGGCGCTGTACGCCAACGGCAACTGCGCCATGTGGGTGGACTCGACCGCGGCGGCGGGATACATACTGGACCCGAACCAGAGCCGCGTGTCCAGGACGACGGGTTTCGCCAGGGCGCCCGTCGCCAGGGTGGCGAACGGGTCGGCGTGGGTCTGGAGTTGGGCGCTGGCGATTCCGAAGTCGTCGCCCAAGACATCCATGGCGAAGGAGTTCGTGAAGTGGGCCACCAGCCGGAGATACGCGGCGCTGGTGGGCGAGCGCTACGGGTGGATGCTGGCGCCGCCGGGCACGCGCAAGTCCACGTACGAAAGCCCGGAGTACCAGCGGGCCGCGCCCTTCGCGGGGCTGGTGCGGGACGCGATCCTGACGGCGGATTTCACCCGGCCGAGCGCCCTGCCGGCGCCCTACGTGGGCATACAGTACGTCATGATTCCGGAGTTCCAGGCGATAGGGGCGGTGGTGGGCCAGGAGATCAGCGCGGCGCTGACGGGGAGCGCCACGGTGGAACAGGCCCTGGCGCTCGCGCAGCAGGAGGCCGAGCGCATCATGCGGCGGGGAGGTTATCTCAAGTGACGCGGCAACGCCACCGGGTGCGTACCGGACCGCTGATGACGCCGGCCGTGGGCATGCTGCTGGTGTGGATGATCGTGCCGCTGTTGATGACGCTGTGGTTCTCGGCGCAGCGGTACAACCTGCTCGACCCCGGAGGAACGGCTTTCGCGGGGCTGGAGAACTACCGCGACCTAGTGACGGGCCGGGCGCTGTGGGTGGCCATGGGCAACACGCTGCTGCTGGTGGGCGCGGTCCTGGCGATCACGCTGGCGGGCGGCACGCTGCTCGCGGTGCTGCTGGACCGGGAGTTTCCGGGCCGCAACATCTGCCGGCTGCTGGTGATCGCGCCCTTCTTCGTGATGCCGACGGTGAGCGCCCTGGTGTGGAAGAACATGCTCATGAACCCGGTCTTCGGGCTGATCGCGTGGATCACCCGCTCGCTGGGGCTGGGCGCGCCCGATTTTTTCGCAACCGCGCCGCTGGCGGCGATCATACTGATCGTGGCCTGGGAGTGGACGCCGTTCGCGGTGCTGATCCTGCTGCCGGCGCTGCAATCGTTGAGCAAGGAACAGAGGGAAGCGGCACGCATGGACGGCGCCGGGGCGGCGGCCATGTTTCTGCACGTGGAACTCCCGCACCTGCGGCGGCCCATGGCGGTGGTGGCGATGATCGAGACGATTTTCTTCCTGAGCCTGTTCGCGGAGATCTACGTGACCACGGCGGGAGGGCCGGGGCTGGCCTCCACCAACCTGGCCTACCTGATCTTCCAGGACGCGCTGTTCGAGTGGGACGTGGGGCTGGCTTCGGCGGGCGGCGTGGTGGCGATCGCGCTGGCGAACGTCGTGGCGATTTTCCTGATGCGAGTGGTGGGCCGCACGTTGGAGGCGGAGCGATGAGGACGAAATGGGCGCTGGCCGCGGCCGGGTGGATGGCGGCGGGGGCGATGTTCTTTCCGCTGCTGTGGATGTTCCTCACCAGCTTCAAGACGGAGATCACGGCCGTGGCCACTCCGCCGGCGCTGATCTTCAAGCCGACGCTCGACAACTATGCGGCGGTGCTCGAGCGGGCGGACTACGCGCAGTTCGCGGCGAACAGCGTGGTGGTGGCGCTGGGTTCGACGCTGCTGGCCCTGGCCGTGGCCATACCGGCGGCCTACAGCATGGCGTTCTTCCCCACGCGGCGGACGCGCGGCGTGCTGCTTTGGATGCTGTCCACCAAGATGCTGCCGGCGGTGGGCGTGCTCGTGCCCATCTTCCTGCTCTGGAGGCGGTTCGGGTTGCTCGACACACGCATCGGGCTGGTCTTGATCAACAGTGCAAGCGTGCTGCCCATCGTGGTGTGGATGCTGTTCTCGTACTTCCGGGAGGTGCCGCGCGAGATCCTGGAGGCCTGCCGGATGGACGGTGCGACGCCGCGGGAAGAACTGTTTCACGTGCTGCTGCCGCTCTCCAAACCCGGCATCACGGCGACGGCGCTGCTTTCGATCATCCTATGCTGGAACGAGGCCTTCTGGAGCCTGAACCTGACCACGGTGCGGGCCGCCACGCTGACCGTTTTCACGGCTTCCTTTTCCAGCCCGGAGGGGTTGTTCTGGGCGAAGCTTTCGGCCGCATCGACGCTGGCCACCGCGCCGATTTTGATTTTCGGCTGGATCAGCCAGCGGCAGTTCGCGCGCGGCCTGTCCTTCGGGGCGGTCAAGTAGGGATCCGCGATGGCCAGTATCGAATTGAGAAGCGTCGGAAAGAGATTCGGAAGCCACGAGGTGGTCCGCCGGGTCGATCTGCTGGTGGAGGACCGGGAGTTCGTGGCGTTCGTGGGGCCGTCCGGCTCGGGCAAATCGACGCTGCTGAGGATGATCGCGGGGCTGGAAACGGTGTCGGAGGGCGAGATCCTGATCGACGGGCAGAGCGTGGCCAGGGTGCCGCCGGCTAAGCGCGGCCTGGCCATGGTGTTCCAGAGCTACGCCATTTACCCGCACATGACGGCCGCCGAGAACATGAGCTTCAGCCTGCGCCTGGCGGGAGTTCCGAAAGCGGAACGCGATGCCAAGGTCCGGGAGGTGGCGCGGGCGCTCGAAATGGAGGCGCTTCTGGAGCGCAAGCCGCGGGCGCTGTCGGGAGGACAGTTGCAGAGGGTGGCGCTGGGGCGGGCCATGGTCCGGCAGCCCAAGGCGTTCCTGCTGGACGAGCCGCTCTCCAACCTGGACGCCGCGCTACAGGCGCAGATGCGGCTGGAACTGGTGCGGCTGCACCGCGAGCTGAAGACCACCATGATCTACGTTACGCACGACCAGACGGAGGCCATGACCATGGCCGACCGAATCGTGGTGCTGAACGAGGGAAGGGTGGAACAGGCGGGAACCCCCCTGGAGCTGTACAACCGGCCGGCCAGCCTCTTCGTGGCGGGATTCATAGGCGCGCCGAAGATGAACTTTCTGCCGGCGCAGGGCGCGGAGGGCCGCACGCTGGGCGTCCGTCCGGAACACGTGAGAATCGGGGAAGGCGGCGAACTGGCGGGAGAGATCGTGGCCCTGGAGCGCCTGGGAGCGCGGACGTACGTACACGCGCGGCTCACGGACGGAACGAGGCTGGTGGCCGAGGCCGCGGGCGACACCGGCGTCCGGGAAGGGGACCGGCTGGCGTTCCGCATCCTGCCCGAAGGACGCCACTGGTTCGACGGATCAGGGAGGAGAGTGACATGAGAGCGCTCAGCTTCCACGGAGCCGGAGATTTGCGGCTGGAGGAACTGCCGGCGCCGGAGCCGAAAGCCGGCTGGGTGCGGCTGCGCCCGCTGGCGACGGGGGTTTGCGGAACGGACGCGCACATCGTGCGCGGCGAGTTTCCGGCCCCGGCGCCGGTGGTGCTGGGCCATGAGATCGCCGGAACGGTGGACGCGGTGGGCGCGGGGGTGAAGCACCTCCGCGAGGGGGACCTGGCCACGGTCCAGCCGAACACCTTCTGCGGTTTGTGCCGCCACTGCCGCCTCGGCCGGCAGCACCTGTGCGCCGCCATGCGCGCGTTCGGGGTACACCTGAACGGCGGGTTCGCGGAGGCGATGGCCGTGAGCGCCGGCGAAGTTTACCGGCTGCCTCCGGGCGCCGGCCCACGCCTGGGGTGCCTGACGGAGCCGCTGGCCTGCTCGATTCACGGCATGGACAGGCTGGCGGTGCGGTCCGGCTCCACGGTGCTGGTTCTGGGCGCGGGGCTGGTGGGCCTGATGCTGACGCGGCTGGCGCGGCTGGCGGGAGCGGGCTGGATCGCGGTCAGCGAGCCTGACGCCGAGCGGCGCGCGGACGCCGTGGCGTTCGGAGCGGATGCGACGGCGAATCCGCGCGCGGCGGGGTGGAAAGACTCCCTGCCGGCGGAGGGCTTCGATTTCGTGATCGACGCAGCCGGCTCGGCCGAGACGTTCGAAACGGCGGTGTCGCTGGCGGCGCGCGGCGGCCGAATCCTCGTGTTCGGCGCGGCGCCGGAAAAGGCGGCGGCCTCCATACGGCCCTACGAGGTCTTCTCGAAGGAGCTCACGATCCTGGGCAGCCTGATCAACCCTAATACTCATGAGCGCGCGGTGAGCCTGCTGCCGCAGATGGGGCTGGAAAAGCTGCGGATCCTGGCGTTTCCGCTGGGGCGGTTTCAGGAGGCGTTCGCGGCGCAGACAGCGGGAACGGCGGCGACGAAGGTGGAGATACTGCCGCAGGAGTGAGCGGCGGCGGCTGAAAGGCCGCCCGCCATCGGCCCGGAGCGGCGCCTGGGGTCAGGCGGGAGGGGTGCGCGGCTCGTGGCCCGTCAGCTTCTGGTCCGCGCCGGCGGGGTCGTACGCCGGATTCGGCACGGGCATGGATGCGTTCACGCTGCCGCGCCAGCGCTTCAGCTTCCCGTGCAGCGCCGCTGCCCGCTTCGGCTCCCTTGCCGCCAGATTCCTGGTCTCGCCGGGATCCTCCCGCAGATTGTAGAGTTCCAGCCAGCCATCCTCGTAGAACTCGATCAGCTTCCAGTCCCCGTCACGGATGGCGCCGCCCGGCGTCCCGCCCTGGTTGCTGTAGTGCGGATAGTGCCAGTAAAGCTCCGAGCGCCGGGGCGCCGCGCCGCCCCGGAGCAGCGGCGCGAGACTCAGACCGTCCACCGCGCCCGCCCGCGGCGCCCGCGCACCGGCCATCTCCAGGATGGTGGGCAGGAAGTCGATGCTGGAGACGGGGAAGCCGGAAACAGAGCCGGCGCGGGTGACGCCAGGCCAGTAGACGAGCAGGGGTTCGCGGATGCCGCCTTCGTACAGGTGTCCCTTGCCCGCACGGAGCGGGCTGTTGTCCGTTACGAGCGACTTCGAGCCTCCCTCATACCGGAGGCCGCCGTTATCCGAAGTGAGGATGATGACCGTATCCTTCGCCACGCCGAGCCTGTCGAGGGCCGCGCGCAAGCGCCCCACGGCCTGGTCAAAGCTCTCGACCATGGCCGCGTAGATGGGGTTGGGGAAGTCCCTGCCGTTCAAGCGGGCCTGGTACCTATCGATCGCAGCCTGCCGCGCTGCGAGCGGAATGTGCACCGTGAATTCCGACAGATAGAGAAAGAACGGGCTACGGCCGGCGGACTCCCCGATGAACCGTTCCGCGGCTGCGGTCAGGGCCTCCGTCAGATAGTCGTCTCCGGTTCCGCCCTTCAGGTTGGGCAGATCGAAAGGGCCGAAATAGGAGCGAGGGCTGCCGCGATGATCGCCGGCCACATTCAGATCGAAACCCTGATTCTGAGGATGGAACCCTTCCCCGCCGAGGTGCCACTTGCCGATGCTGGCCGTGCGGTAGCCGAGCGGCTTCAGCATCTCCGGGATGGTGACTTCCGCCAGGGGCAACTGCTGCTCGAACTTCGGAGTCAACAGGCGCGCCGCGGGCCACTGGCGGCGGCCCGGAATCCAGTCGGTGAGATGCAGGCGCGCGGGGTACTTGCCGGTAAGGATGCTGGCCCGCGTGGGGGAGCAGACGGGGCAGGCGGCATAGGCATCGGTGAAGCGCACGCCGTCCCGGGCGAGCCGGTCCACGTTGGGGGTCTCGTGAAGGGCGTTACCGTAGCAGCCGAAGTCCCGCCACCCCAAGTCGTCGACCAGCAGGAACAAGATGTTGGGACGCCGGGCGGCGGGCGCCGCGGAGACCGGCGGCAGCGCCCCGGCCGCGGCGGCGCCAAGGAAGTCCCTGCGGTTCATGGGAGGACAGTATACACCCCAACGGAGCTGAAAGGGCAGCTAATGGATTTGAGCGTGCGCCAGCCGTGATTGGTCCGTAACCACGTGTCCGGCCAGGGCCCGGATGCGGGCGGGGGCGCCCGCCCCACGGTAGGGCGGACACCAATGGCGCATGTTGAGGCTGGTGGAGTCCTCCGCAATCTGCCGCCGTTACCGGATGGATTGCGGGCTCGATCCGCTACGGGACGCGGACGGCGGCGGGCGCGACCGCCGTAGCCAGCCAGCTTTCCAGCTCTTTCTGGAGCTGCTTGAAGATCTCCGGGTACTCTCCGCCCACGGTCCGCCGCTCCTGCGGGTCCGCCTTCAGGTTGTAGAGAAAACGGTTGTCGCCGATCTGGAGCAGCTTGAAATCCCCCCGCATGGCGGCCCGCATGTTCCAGCCCTCGATCGGGAAGTCCCAGAACAGCGTCCGTTCGGGGGCTTTCGCCTTGCCCGTCCAGACGGCCAGCATGTCCATGCCGTCCACTTTCCAGGCCGGGTCGGGCTTGCCCCCGGCGGCGGCCAGCAAGGTGGGGAACACGTCCGTCATATGTATGATCTCTTCGGAACGCGTCCCGGCGGGCACTCTGCCGGGCCAGCGCACAACGGCAGGCTCGCGGATGCCGCCTTCCTCCAGGCTGCGCTTCTGGCCGCGGAACGGGCGGTTGGAGTCATGGTAGTTGGATGCGCCCCGGTTTCCGGACTCGAAAGTAGCGCCATTGTCGGAAGTGAACACCACCAGGGTGTTCTTCGCCAAACCGGCTTCGTCCAGCGCGCGCAGGATGCGCCCGATAGCCGCGTCCAGGCGATGGAGCATGGCCGCGTAGCGCGCGTTGACCGGCTCGTTGGAATCTTTCTCGGCGAATTTGCCGCGGAACTTCGCCACGTCCTCCTCGGGCGCTTCGACCAGGAAGTGCGGCTCGATGAACGGCACGTACAGGAAGAAAGGCTCCCGGCGCGGCGAGCGCAGGAAGCGGACGGCCTCGTTGGCCACCAGGTCGGCGCTGTATCCCGAGACGGGCACCGATTCACGCCCCCGCCAGAGCGTCTTGGGGAAGTGCTCCCAGGCGTGGCGGGCATCGAGGTATCCGAACGTCTCGTCAAAGCCCTGATCGAGCGGGTGGGTGAACCCGCCGTCCGCCAGCCGGCCGCGGTGCCATTTGCCGAACAGGGCGGTCCGGTATCCGAGGGGCCGCAGGGCTTCGGCGATGGTGACTTCCGTTTCCGGCAGGTCGGCGGTGTTGTTGGGCACGCCGTTATGGATGTTGTACTTGCCGGTCAGCAGACATGCGCGGGAGGGAGCGCAGAGGGGCGAACCGGTATACCAACGGTCAAATACGGCGCCTTCGCGCGCCAGACGGTCCAGATTGGGCATGGGCCATTCTTTCCGGCCGTTGAAGGAGGCGTCCCCCCAACCCATGTCGTCGGCGTACAGGAAGAGGATATTCGGGCGTTGTTCGGCGGCGCCGCGGGCCGACGCGGCCAGCCCCGCCCCGGCAAGCGCGCGCAGGGCGCGGCGGCGCGAAAGCTCTTTCTGAAGAACGATTGCAGACACGTGGTTCGCCTCCTCGACGCAGGCCAGTATACACCGCTTCCGGACTTTGGTGTACGCTCGACACAGTGAGGAGGAACGAATGCCCGCTCTGAACAGACGCCAATTCCTGGCCGCCGCGGCTTCCGCCACAGTGGCCTCCGCCGCCGCCCGGCCGCTCAATGTCGTCATGATCTACTGCGACGACCTCGGCTACGGGGACCTGGGCTGTTACGGTTCCCGGATTGCGACTCCGAACATCGACCGGCTGGCCGCCGAGGGGATCAAGTTCACGCATTTCTACTCGGGCAACCCGGTTTGCTCGCCATCGCGGGCCGCGATTCTGACGGGCCGGTATCCGGTGCGGGCGGGCGTGCCCCGGGTTCTGTTTCCCACGGACACCACCGGGCTGCCCGATTCGGAAGTCACCATCGCTCAGATGCTCAAGGCGCGGAACTACGCCACCATGTGCGTGGGGAAGTGGCACCTCGGGCACCTGCCGCAGTACCTGCCCATGAACCGGGGCTTCGACGAGTACTTCGGCATCCCCTACAGCAACGACATGACGCCGCGGCCTCTGCTCCACAACGCGGAAACGCTGGAGGAGCCCGCGAAGCTGGAGACGCTGACGCCGCGCTACACCGAACAGGCGCTGCGTTTCATCGAGCGATCCAAGGGCGGGCCGTTCTTCCTGTACATGGCGCACACCTACCCGCACATTCCGCTGGGCGCTTCGGAGAGGTTCCGGGGGAAGTCGCCCCTGGGACTGTACGGCGACGTGCTCATGGAACTGGACTGGAGCACGGGCGAGATCATGAATTCGCTCCGGCGCAACGGCCTGGACAACAACACGCTGGTGATGTTCTCGTCGGACAACGGCCCCTGGTATCTGGGCAGCCCGGGCCATCTGCGAGGCCGCAAGGGCACCACTTACGAGGGAGGCCAGCGGGTGCCATTTCTGGCGCGGCTTCCGGGCCGCATTCCGAAGGGCAGGACGTGCGCCGGAATCGGATCGATCATGGACGTTCTTCCGACGCTCAGCGGGCTCTGCGAGGCGCCGCTGCCGAAGAACCCGTCCGACGGGATCGACATCTGGCCGCTTCTGTCGGGGCAGAAACCGGAACTGGACCGCGAGCCGCTGCTCTACTTCGACGACATCCACCTGCAATGCGCGCGTTGGAAGCAGTGGAAGCTGCACGTGGCACGGTACAACTCCGCCGCGTACAGCCCGGCTCCGGCAGGCGGGAGGGTCAGCCTGCCGCTTCCGGCTCCGGAGCTCTATGACCTGGTGAACGACCCGGACGAGAGCTATGACATCGCGCCGGAGCATCCGGAGATCGTGGCTGAGACCCGGAACCGGATCGAGAAGATGATGGCCGGCTTTCCGGATCAGATCCGCAAGGCTTACGAGCAAAGCAAGAGCCGCAAGGTGGCGCCAACCGCCGTGGGGAACTTTCCACGCGCCGCGGGGTAGTGGCGCCGGGCCTTCCCGGGGGCTACAATACCGATGGAAAGTTAGGGTAGCCGATGGCTGAGTCCGCCATGCACGCCTCGCCATACAGCGGAACCTGGTACCCGGGCTCGCCGGAGGCGCTCTCGGCCCTGCTGGAAGACCTGTGGCGCAGTTCCGAGAGCCGGACGGGCTCATACCTGACGCCGGGCGCCCGGGCTTTCGTGGCGCCTCACGCCGGCCTGGTTTATTCCGGGACGGTCGCGGCGGCCGTCTACCGTCACCTGGAAGCCGCGCAGCCGGAACGAGTCCTGGTGGCCGGGTTCTCCCACCGCGGCGGACTACCGGGCATCCAGATACCCGAGGTCGACGCCTACTCAACGCCGCTCGGCACGGTCAGGGTCGACATTCCGCTCGCCCGGAAGCTGGTCCGCTCCGCGCCGTTCGGCAAGGCGGCGGAAGCGGACCTGTGCGACCACTCCGTGGAGATCCAGCTTCCGCTGCTCCAGAAAGCGGCGCCGGCGGCGCGCATCGTGCCGCTTTACGTGGGGCACCTGAGCCCGGAGGCCCGGAGCGAGGCCGCCAAACGGCTGGCCGATACTCTGGCCCCGGGCACGGTGCTGGTGGCAAGCTCCGATTTCACGCACTACGGCAGCGGATTCCGGTTCAAGCCCTTCCCGGCGGACGGCATGGCGACCGCCAGGCTGCACGACCTGGACAATGAAGTCATCGAGGCGGCCGGCAGCCTGAGTGTGGAGATGTTTCTGGACACGCTGCGCCGGACGGGCGCCACCGTGTGCGGCTATGACCCGATCTCCCTGCTGCTGGCCACGATGCGCGAAACAGAGGGCGAGGACGAGGTCTATCAAGAGACCCTGGACTACCAGACTTCGGCGGAAATCACCGGCGACCTCCACAGTTCGGTCAGCTACGCCGCGCTGGCTTACTTCCCGTACCGCGCGCTGGAACTCGGCGTTGACGCACAGGCGGCGGTTCTGCGGCTGGCGCGGCAGACGCTGGAGGCGTACCTCAGCACCGGGCGGCGGCGCGCGGCCGGACTTCTCCCTTCGGGCGTGCCGTCGCTGGCGCGCCGGGCGGGGCTTTTTGTAACGCTTCACCAGGACGGGAAGCTGCGCGGCTGCCTGGGACGGACCGAGGCGATTCAATCGCTCGAAAGGGCCGTGCCGGAGCTGACCATGTCGGCCGCACTCGAAGATGCGCGGTTCGAGCCTGTTTCCACGTCGGACACCGGTCTTGAGATTGACGTGTCGGTCCTCTCGCCTCTCAAACTCGTTCCCAGCCGCGACAGTTTTCGCGTGAACACTCACGGCGCCCTGCTCAGGGCGAAAGGCCGGCACGGGCTGCTGCTGCCGCAGGTGGCGCCGGAGTGGAACTGGACGAGCGACGAGTTCTTCCGAGCGCTGGCGTTGAAGGCCGGCGTCAAAGCGGAGGTCTACTCCGACCCCGCCACGCGGCTGTACGTCTTCCGGGCGCAGGTGATCCGCTGATCCGCCGCCGGAAGGCCGCCGCCCAGCCAACAGCCGGCAGCATGGCCGGGAGCCTTCGCCTGCGAGGCTGTCACCGGTTGCGTATTCGTGGCCGGGGTAGAGTGCGGCTCAGCGCTCGCCGCCCACGCGCAGCGAGGCGGTGTAGGTGAAGATGACCTCGAACCGCAAGAAATAGGCCTGAGAGCGTTTGGAGTAGAAGTCGCCCGGGGCCAGGTGCTCGTAGAGCACGTGCGTCCGCCAGTACTTGTTGGGATTGTAATCCAGCCGGATTTGGGGCATGCTTCCGCGCGAGGTCCCGGATCCGAAGGTGACCGCACTGCCGCGGAAGGGGTGGTAGGCGTGCAGTTTGTAGTAGGTGAGCCGCAGGTTGAGCGGGTTGGCCAGGGCGTAACCCATCTCCGCCTGCCACATGCCGGTGTTGGTCCAGTAGCTCGGGGCTTTCTCGCGAAACTGGCTGTAGATATACAACTCGCTCCATTTCGGCCAGCGCGCGAAGATGGGATCCCAGTTCTCGATCCGGGACGTGGTGGCCGGGTCGTCGCCCGACATCCCGATGTATCCGCCAAGCAGGTAGTGACGTCCCTTCGGCCCGAAGTTCTTCTTGAGGTACGCGTATCCGCCCCGCGACGAAAGCGTCAGGTTGGGACGCTGTGCGCCCCACTGAAGGGCCATCTCACCGGTCAGGCTCCAGCCGTTGTTAAACCGTTCCACCACGCGGCCGCCCGCCGTGGAGATGTGGCGATCGCCCTGGTACTGGGCGTGCGTCACCGGCCTCAGGTCACCGGTCTCCTTCTTATAGAAGTAGTACGCCTCGATGGAGGTGTTCTTCAGCTCCGTGCCGGTGTAGTAAGCCCCGAGGGCCCGGTCGTTCCAGTCCTGGAGCGGTTTGTAGCGATCGTGGAAGCGGGGCAGGTATCGATCGGTGCGGGGATTGGAGATTCCCATCAACTCCAGTTTTGACTTCTTCCAGGAGTAGCCCAAGACCGCCGCGTTGTAGTAGATGGTGCGGGAGCCGTCACCGGGCGACCCTTCCAGGAGCAGGAAGCCTTCCCCTCGGTTGATGTTCTGCCGGCCCACCCGGAGGGTCAGGCCGTTAACGAACAGTTTCTTGAAGTCGAGGTACGCCGTTTCGAAGACCGCCTCGTCGAACAGAAACGGACGGTCCGGAGTGAGGATCTGGTTGCTCTCCTGGTTGAGTCCCACCTGGAAGTCAACGGTCCCGGACAGGGGGGCTTTCATCCAGACGCGGGTGCGCCAGCGGATCTGGACGCGCTGGTCGTCGAGGCCGCCGTTATAGTCGAAGAGGTTGTTCCAGTTCTCGTTGCGGGTCCGCTGTTCGAACCCGAACTCGAACACGCGGCCGCCGTTGGCCTGCGGCCAGAGCGCGAGGGTGGAGAGCAATGCCGTAAGAATGAGTCGCTTCATGAGGAGCCTGTGGACTGGAGAGCCCGCCGGAACGCGGGCAGGGAACGATCGATCACGTGGTGGGGTACGGTGAGCGCGAGCCGGAAGTGGCCGGCGCGGCCGAACCCTGAACCCGGCACGGCGAGCACGCCCTCACTGAGCAGCGACTGGACGAAAGCGACATCATCCGCGGCCGGAGACTTCGGAAACAGGTAGAACGTGCCGTCCGCCCTGGGGACGTCGTAGCCCAGCCGGGTCAGCCCCTCATACATCCGGTCCCGCCGGCGCTGGTAGCTGCTGATGTCCGGCTGGACGTCAACCGTCCGGGCGACAACCCTTTGCCAGAGAGCGGGAGCGTTGACGTAGCCGAGCACGCGCGTGGTGAAGGTGCAGGCGTCGGCCAGCGGACCGGCTTCCGGCAGGCGCGGCGAGATGGCCAGATAGCCGATCCGCTCGCCGGGCAGGGCGAACGTCTTGGACCAGGAATTGGCGATGACGGTGCGCCGGATGAGGGAGACGACCTGCGGGTGCTCGCGGCCGTCAAAGACCAGGGGGGTGTAGGGTTCGTCGCTCAGGACGGTCACGGGGTGATCCAGACTGTCGACGAGGCCGCCCAGATCCCGAAGCAGGGTTTCGGGGTAGACCCTGCCGGTGGGGTTGTTCGGCGTGTTGAGGAGTATTACCTTGGTGCGCGGAGTGATGGCATCCGCGATCCGCCGCACCACCGGCAGAAAGTTCGCGTCCGTTTCAACCGGCACCATCCTCCCGCCGTGGTTCTGGATGTAGAAAAAGTATTCCGGGAAGTAGGGGGCGAGGACGATCACCTCGTCTCCCGGGTCGAGCACGGCGCGGAGGAAGGTATTGCAGGCGCCGGCGGAGCCGACGGACATCAGGATGTGCCGGGGCGTGAAGGACAGTCCTGTCCTGCCGGACAAGTGCCTGGCGACGGCCTCGCGCGCCTCGGGGAACCCCGCGTTCGGCATGTAGGCGTGAATTCGAGGGGGATGTTCGGCCGCCAGGCGCGCCAGCGCCTCGAGGACCGGCGCGGGCGGATCGATATCGGGATTACCGAGCGTGAAGTCGCAGACGTTTTCTTCGCCGCGCTCGGCCTTCAGCCGCGCTCCTTCCTCGAACATGCGGCGGATCCAGGAGGCGCGTCCCAGTTGTTCCGTTACCGAGCGCGCCAGGCTCACCCGCGGCCCCCCGGGCCCACGATCTCCACGCTCTCCACCACGCTGATTCCGGCGGCCTGAAGACGGGCCATGGCCGCGTCCGGATCGCTGAACCGGAACAGGAGGACGGCCTTCTCACTCCTCACCGACGGGAAGGCGTACATGTACTCGATGTTGATCTCCGAGTTCCCGATGGTTTCGAGCAGGTGCACCAGCCCGCCCGGCCGGTCCGGCACCTCGATCGCCAGGACTTCCGTGACGTTGACGACGTAGCCGCGCTCCGTGAACAGCGCGGCGGCCCGGCGCGAGTCGGAAACGATCAAGCGCAGGATGCCGAACTCCCGCGTGTCGGCCAGAGTGAGCGCGCGGATGTTGATGCCGTCCTCGGCCAGCAGGCGGCACGGCTCCAGCAGACACCCGGGCTTGTTTTCCAGGAACAACGACAACTGCTGAATCTTCATGGCTGCCTCGTTAATCCGCCAGGTTCCGGCGGTCGATCAACCTCTTGGCCTTCCCTTCACTGCGCTGGATGCCGCGCGGCTCCACCAGCCGCACGCGCACCTTGACGCCCAGCACCTGGTCGAGGGCGTGCACCAGTTTCGCCTGCAAACTCTCCAGCGCCCCGATCTTATCGCTGAACACTTCCGGGGTGACCTCGACCTGCACCTCCATCTGGTCGAGCCCTTTCTCCCGCGTCAGGACGATCACGTAGTGCGGCACGGTGCCTTCCACCGCGAGCAACGCGGTTTCCACCTGGGATGGGAAGACGTTGACCCCCCGAATGATGAACATGTCGTCGCTGCGCCGGGTGATTCTCCGGATGCGGCGCAGCGTGCGCCCGCAGGCGCAGGGACCCGGCACGAAGGCCGTGATGTCCCGGGTACGGTACCGCAGAATCGGCATGGCCCGCTTGCTCAGCGTGGTCAGCACCAGTTCGCCTTCCTCCCCTTCGGGGAGGATCCTGCCGGTGGAAGGGTCGACGATCTCCGGGTAGAAATGGTCCTCGAAGACGTGCAGGCCGCACTGGAAGACGCACTCGCTGGCGACGCCGGGGCCGGTGATCTCGCTCAATCCGTAGATGTCGCAGGCGCGCACGCGCGAGCGGGACTCGATGTGACGCCGCATGGACTCGCTCCAGGGCTCGGCCCCGAAGACGCCCACGCGCAACGGCAGTTCGCGCATGTCGATGCCGAGTTCCCCGGCGCGCTCGATCAGGTGCAGGAAGTAGCTGGGCGTCGAACAGACCGCCGTAACGCCGAAATCCTTCATGACCATGATCTGACGGTCGGTGTTGCCGCCCGAGATGGGGATGACGGTCGCCCCGAGGCCCTCGGCGCCATAGTGCAGGCCCAGGCCGCCCGTGAACAGGCCGTAGCCGTAGGCGTTCTGCACGATGTCACCCTTGTGCAGGCCGCAGGAGGCCAGGGTCCGGACCATGGCGTTGGTCCAGACGTCGAGGTCCTGCTGCGTGTAGGCCACGACGATGGGTTTGCCGGTGGTTCCGCTGGAGGCGTGCAGGCGGACGACTTCCTCCATGGGGCTGGCGAACAGGCCGTAGGGGTAGTTGTCGCGCAGATCCGCCTTCCCGGTGAACGGAAAGGCCGCGACATCCTCGAGCGAACGAACGAGGTCCGGCGTCACGCCGCCGGCCTGCATGCGCTCGCGGAGCGGCGGCACGCGATCGTACGCCCTGCGGACCACCATCTGGAGCCGCTCGAGCTGCAACTGGCGCAGCAGCGGAACGGGTGTGTAGTCAGGCGCGCTCACCGGGTTGTACTCGACCGAGCGCGCCTCGCGCGGAACCGTCATTCTTTTCTCCCTATGCAGGTGCAGTGTCCAAAGCACGGCCGGCCAGAAAGGCCGCCAGGTTAATTGGATGAAGGTCCTGGCGAAGGCCGGCGCGGATGGCTTCGAGCCAGGCTTGTTCGGGGATGTCCAGCCGCGCCGACAGCACTCCCACCAAGGCCAGGTTCAGGCTTCTTTTCGAGGCCAGCCTGACGCCTCTTACCAGGGCGGGGTGAATCAGCGTTCCGGCGGGACGCAGCAGCCCGCGATTGGCTTCGAGCTGGCCCTCATCCAGCAGAACCAGATAATCCGCCTCCCCGGGGGGGACCATCGGGCTGAGCACCTTGCCGCCGAAACGAACGTCGCTCGCCACGGAGCCGCCCCGCTGGCTCATGCCGTGAACCTCGCTCTTCTTGACGTCAAAACCGGCGCGGAAAGCGGCCCCGGCCACCACGTCCGAGGCGGTGAGCACTCCCTGGCCTCCCAGGCCCGCGATCACGATATTGGTGACCGGGCGGTCAGGCACGAGGCTCCTCGCATTTCTCGTACGCCCTGATCTTGCCGGCGGCCAGAAGGCAATCCCGCTCGGCGACGATGAGGGACAGCTCGGCGGAATCCAGGCACTGCCTCACCAGTTCACGGAAACCCGCGGGGTCCCGAGTGGGATCGAGGACGTGGACCCGCCGGATTCCGAGCGTGCGGGCCAGTTCGTCGTAGCGTACCCGGCCGGTGGCGCGGTGGTCGAGCGTCCGGCCGGTGCCGGGGTGTTCCTGGAGGCCCGTCATGGCGGTGGTGCCGTTATCCAGGATGATGAGCAGGTGGCCGGAGGGCGGCGGGTTGTAGGCCATCTCCACCATGCCGGTGATGCCGCTGTGCACGAAAGTGCTGTCGCCGATCACGCTTACGACGCGGCGCGCTTCCTCCGGCGGCAGCGCGTGCCGCATGCCCAACCCCACCCCGACGGCGGCGCCCATGCAGACGAGTGTGTCCATGGCCTCGAACGGCGGAAGCACGCCGAGCGAGTAACAGCCGATGTCGCCGGAAACGATGCAGTCCAGATCCCGGAGCGCCTGGAACACGACCCGGTAGGGGCAGCCCTGGCAGAGACAGGGCGGGGTGCCGGCGGGGGTTTCGCTTTCCGGAGAGAGATCGCCGGCGAGGATACGGCGCACGCGCCCGACGTTCAACTCGCCGAACCGGTACATCTCCGGCTTCGACTCAACCGCGATCCCGGCCGCGCGGATGGCCTCCGCCAGGTACGGGTCGCCCTCCTCGATCACGACGCAGCGGGCGACGCTGCCCGCGAATTCGCGGATCCGCGCCATGGGGATGGGATACGTCATGCCGAGCTTCAGAATCGACGCTTCGGGCGCGGCTTCGGCGGCGTGTACGTGGGAGATGCCCGAGGTGACGATTCCCAACCGGCTCGAGCCGTGAACGCGCAGGTTCGGTCCCGAGGCTTCATTCCACGCTTCGATCCCGGCCAACTGGCCGCGCAGGCGCCGGTGCGCGCGGCGGGCAAAGGCGGGGATCATGACGCGGCCGGGGATGTCGCGCTCGAAGCGCGCCCGGGGCGCGGGCGGAGCCGGGCCGCGGGTGCCGATGACGCTCTTCGAATGGCATACGCGGGTCGTCATGCGGAGCAGGACCGGCAGTCCCCAGCGCTCGGAGACTTCGATTGCGAGCAGCGTGAAGTCGTAGGCCTCCTGCGAGTCGGAGGGTTCGAGCATGGGCACGCCCGCCGCGACGGCGTACCGCCGGTTGTCCTGTTCGTTCTGGCTGGAGGCCATGCCGGGGTCGTCCGCGGAGACCACCACCAGGGCGCCCGTGACGCCGGTATAGGCCACGGTGAAAAGAGGATCGGCCGCCACGTTGAGGCCGACGTGCTTCATGGTGACGAGGGCGCGGGCTCCGGAGTAGGCCACGCCGATGGCCACCTCCAGCGCGACCTTCTCGTTGGGCGCCCACTGGGCCTGCCCGCCGTATAGGGAGAAGGCCTCGAGGATTTCGGTGGACGGCGTGCCCGGATAGCCGGTTCCCAAGCGGACGCCGGCGTCCAGAGCCGCCAGTGCGACCGCTTCGTCGCCGCTCGCCAAAAGATGACCAGAATGAATCAGACCGGGCGCCACGAACGCACCTAGCCTTCCCGCGGGAAGACAGGGAAAAAAGATAAAGGGCTATTGTAACAGGATTTAGACGTACCTCCGCCGGCCGCAGCGGCCGTGATCCCTCCGTAACCAGGTGTCCGGCCAGGGGGCCGGACGCGGGCGCGGAGGCGCGCGCCCTACGGCAACGGCTCCCTGGTCCGCGGCCGATCCTGCATAATGGACCTTACGCCCTGACGGGCGAAGACGCCGGCTGCGTAGAGGACAGCTCTCCCGGCGTATGAGATGGCGGCCCCGCCGATGGGACAGCAGCGAATTGTCGTTCTAACCGGCTTGCCGGGATCCGGCAAGTCCACGTATCTGGAGCGGCTGGGCGTGGGTGCGCTATCCTCGGACGCGGTCCGCGGCCTGCTCGCCGACGACGAGACCGACCAGAGCATTCATCTGGAGGTGTTCGCCACGCTACGCTACCTGCTGCGGCGGCGGCTGGCCCTGGGAAGGCCGGTGACCTACGTCGACGCGACCAACCTGACACCGCGCGAACGCCGGCCCTACATCCGCACGGGGCAGATCTACGGCTGCGCGGTGGAGGCGGTGTTCTTCGACGTCCCGGTGGAGGTGTGCCGCGAGCGCAACCGCCGCCGCGGGCGCGTGGTTCCCGAAGAGGTACTGGACCGTATGGCGGCGAAACTGGTTCCGCCGTCAACCGGAGAGGGGTTCTCCAAAGTAACGGTGATCCGGGAGTAGGTCAGGGCCGGACGTACAGCCCCATCCTGCTTTTCACCAGGTCCACCGTGGCGTTGGCTAGGGGGGCGACGCGGTCTGCGCCTTCCCGCAGGATGCCGTCGAGGTAACCGGGTTCGCTGGTGATCTCCCGGTAGCGGGACTGGAGCGGCTCGAGGCGCCCGATCACCATCTCCGCCACCTGTTTCTTCAGTTCTCCGTAGCGCATCCCGGCAAAGTGGGAGCGCATCCGCTCATCGGGCCATTCGGCGAAGGCCTGAAAGATGTTGAGCAGGTTCTCGACGCCCGGCGCGAGGCCGCCGAAATCGACGCAGGGATTGGAGTCCGTGGTGGCGCGGGCGAACTTCTTGCGGATCACGTCGGGAGGGTCCAGCAGGGCGATGGCGTGGCCCGCCCCGGGTTCGGACTTGCTCATCTTCTTCAGAGGATCGTCCAGCCCCATGACGCGCGCGCCGACCGCGGGCAGTTTCGTCTCCGGGACGACGAACGTATCGCCGTAGAGGGAGTTGAACCTCTGCGCGACATCCCGTGTGAGTTCCAGGTGCTGGGACTGGTCGTCGCCCACGGGCACGATAGCCGCCTGGTAGAGCAGGATGTCGGCGGCCATCAGCACGGGGTACTGGAAAAGGCCGCTGCCGACGGTCTCCTGCTTCTCCGACTTGGCTTTGAACTGCGTCATGCGGCTGAGCCATCCCATGGGCGTGACGCAGGTCAGCATCCAGGCCAGTTCGGCGTGCGCCGGAACGGAAGACTGCACGATAACCGAGGAGATCTTCGGATCGATGCCGGCCGCCAGGAAAAGAGCCGCCGTCTCGCGGATCTTCGAAAGCAACTCCTTCGGCTCCTGATACACGGTGACGGCGTGCAGGTCCACAATGCAGTAGATGCACTCGTAGTCGTGTTGCAGGCGCACCCAGTTCTTCAACGCGCCAAGATAGTTCCCGATGTGAAGGTTGCCGGAGGGTTGGACGCCGGACAGGACTCGTGGTTTCATGCTAGAAGGGCTGGAGTCTCCATCCTACGCGATGCAAGATCCCGAAACAAATCCCGCCGCCGCGGGCGTCCGCGAAGCGACCGTGGAGAAGTGGGTCTACGGCGGCCGCGGACTGGCGCGCGTGGACGGCCAGGCGTGGCTGATCCCGTTCGTTCTGCCGGGAGAGACCGTGCGCGCGGAAGCCGGAAGGCGCAGGCCGGGCCTGGTTGAAGCGAGGCTGCTGGAGGTACGCGCGCCGTCTCCGGAGCGCCGCGATCCGCCGTGTCCCTATTTTCAGCGGTGCGGCGGCTGCCACTACCAGCACGCCAGGTACGAGTACCAGGTCGCGCAGAAGCGGGAAGTGCTCCGGGAGGCGCTGCGGCGCTTGGGGAAAGTGGAGGCGCCGGACCAGATCGAGACGGCCGCCGCGCCGCCGTGGGAGTACCGCAACCGGGTGCAATTGCATCTTGCCGGCGGTGAGATCGGGTTTCTGGAAACCGGATCGAACCGGGTCTGCCCCGTGGAGCACTGTCCGGTGGCGCACCCCGAACTCAACCGGGCGCTCGGGGCGCTGCGCCGCATGGCGCGGGATTCCCGTTTCCCGCGGTTTCTGAAGTCGCTGGAGTTGTTCACCAACGGGACCGAGGTGCAGGTGAATGCGCTCGAGACCGCCCGCCCGCTGGCGAGGCGGTTTTTCGAATGGTGCGCCGGGAGCATCCCCGGCGCCGCGGCGGGAACGCTCGACTACGCGGTTTCGGACCGCGTTTTCCGGGTGGGCCACCGTTCCTTCTTCCAGGTGAACTGTTTCCTCATCGAGGAGCTGGCGCGCCGGGCGGTGGAAGGCGAGTCAGGCGGAACGGCCCTGGACCTTTATGCTGGGGTGGGGCTGTTCTCCCTGGCCCTGGCCGGACGGTTCGACTCGGTAACCGCCGTGGAATCCGGCGCCGGCGCCGCCGGGGACCTGGCTTTCAATGCAAGCCGGGCAGGGCTGGAAGTCCGCGTGGAGCGGAGCACCGTCGAGGCGTACCTGGAAGGGCTCGCGCAGCCGCCGGACTTCGTGCTGGCCGACCCCCCGCGGGCGGGGCTTGGCAAGACGGTGGTGCGCGAACTGAACCGGCTGCGTCCGCCGCGGGTAACCGTGGTCGCTTGCGACCCGGCCACGCTGGCGAGAGACCTGGGGGGACTGGCGGCGGGCGGCTACCGCCTGGAGCGGCTCACGCTGGTGGACCTGTTTCCGCAGACGTTCCACCTGGAAACCATCGCGCGCCTGAGGCTGGCATGAGCCCCGAGAGGCCGGCGGGGTATCCGCTGCCGCAGCCGGAGCGCGCGGTCCGCTTTCAGACCGCCTTGAGCGCGGGACTCGCCCGCGCGGTGGTTCTTGAGGAACAGGCTCAAGCCTGTTCCGGAGGCGGGAGATGCTTCCGCACGGCGGCCAACAGCGACTGCATGGTCACGGGCTTGGACAGATAGTCGTCCATGCCGGCCTCCAGACAGCGTTCGCGGTCGCCTGCCATGGCGTGAGCCGTCAACCCGATGATGGGAAGGCCGGGCCAACGCCCGTCCTGCCGAATCTGACGGGTGGTTTCCAGGCCGTCGAGGACCGGCATCTGAACATCCATGAGGACCAGGTCGCAGGGGTCCCGCTTGAGAGCCTCGATGGCCTCCAGGCCATGGGAAGCGACGAGGATGTGGTACCCCCGCTTTCCCAGCATGCCGGCAACGACCTTCTGATTGGTGAAGTTGTCCTCGACCACGAGAATGCGCGCCATGGCCACACCAGTTGATCGGGATTGCGCGGGCGTGTTTCCATGGGGAGAAACGCCTAGTCAGGAGGAGGAACGAAGTCTAATGATACGAGCCGTTTCCGTACCCGGAGCGCCCAAGCCCGTAGGGCCCTATTCCCCGGCGATTGTGCATGGCGGACTGGTCTACGCCAGCGGGCAGATCGGTTTGGATCCCCAGACCGGGTTGCCGGCCGAGGGAGGCATCGAGGCGCAGACCCGCCGCGCGTTGGAGAGTCTTCGCGGGGTAGTGGAAGCCGCGGGAAGTTCAATGTCCAGGGCGCTGAAGGCCACGGTCTACCTCAAGAGCATGGAGGACTTCGCCCGCATGAACGGAGTCTACGCGGAGTTCTTCCCCCAAACGCCGCCGGCCCGCACCACCATACAGATCGGGGCCTTGCCCAAAGACGCACTGGTTGAGATTGACCTGATCGCGGCGCTCCCCTGACCCCGTCCCGCTACTGGTGGACTGAGTACTGAGGCTGCGGCGGGTTCAGCTTGATCTGGACGGTCTGCTCCTCCTGGTCGAGCTCGAACTCCTTGCCGAAGGTCTGGTAGCCTTTGGCGATTACCTGAATCAGCACCTTCCCCTGTGGAACGGAAGGCACCCTGGCCACGCCTTCGGTATTGGTCCGCGTTTCCCAGGTTGTGCGGATCTTGCGGCCGAACTTGATGATCGACCGGCCCTCCACGAACCGGACGATCACACTGGCCCGTTCGACCGGCGAACCGCCAAGCGTCTTGACCTCGACGCGCAGCGCGGTTTCATCCGCGGCTGCGGAAAAGACGGGCCCGCAGGAGATGACGAGCAGCGCCAGGAGGATCGACAAAGCTCGCAACATGCCTTGATTATCTCAGAAGCGGCGTTACGCGAGGTCCGCCGCGAGGAATGCCCGGCGGGACCCGGCGGCTTCCGACACGGCCTCGGCGGCGGCGTACCCGCTGCGCACGGCGCCTTCCATGGTCGAAGGCCAGCCCGTGCGGGTCCAGTCACCCGCCAGAAACAGATTCTTCAGGGCCGCCACCGGGCCCGGCCGCAGCGATTCAAGCCCCGGCACGGGCGCGAAGGTGGCGCGAACCTCCTTCACCACCCGAGCCTTCAGGAGCAGAGCGGCGCCGGCGGGGGGGAAGAACTCCGCCAGTTCCCGGCGGGCCAGGCTGACGATTTCGGCCTGCCCCATGGCCACCAGTGAATGCGACGCGCTCACCACCAGGTGAACGTACCGGCCGCCGGCCTTGTTGAACATCCACTGGATGGTGCGGTCAAGCAGGGCGGCGTGGGGCAGATCCGTGACCGGCCGGTCGAACCAGAGGTGGATGCCCGTAATCGGCGAGTGCCGGAAGGCGGAGACGTCGAGTTGCAGATCCGGCGCCAGGGCAGCCAGCCGGCCGAAAGGCAGCGCGGATACATAACAGCCGGCGCGCAGCCGCTCACCGGCGACGCTGACTGCGGAGACGGCGCCCCCCTCAACCCGGATGCTCTCAACGGGCGAGTGGAGCCGGATGTCAAGCCGCCCGCCTCTGCCCTGATCCAGGCGGCTATACAACTCCGACAGGGGCACCAAGGGAACGCCCATCTCGTGGCTGGATCCGCCGCCCAGGAATGCGAGACGGAACACCTGAAGGCCGTGCCGGGCTGCCATGACGTCGAGTTCCGCGTTGGCGGCGCTGATCAACACCGGTCTCCAGAAGCGGGAGACGGCGTCCGGAGGCTGGGCCTTCTCCTTCAGCCAGTCGAGCATGGTGATGCGGTCCAGGTCCTGCCGCCGACCGTATTCGCGGCGCACGGCCGCGAGGGCGCGCAGAATGGCCAGCTTGGCCCGTCCGGTCAGGAAGGGAAGCCGGGCGAAGGACCCGGCAAGGTGGAGAGGCGCAGGCAGAGCGCCCGCGGCAAAGGTGGAACGCCGGCCGCCGGGTTCGAGGAAGTTGAACTCCCGATAAAAGCGGATGCGGTCCTCCACTCCCACCCGGCGGTAGAAGTCCAGCAGGTTCACGCAGCAACCCAGCAGGATGTGCTGGCAATTGTCGATGGCCTCAGCGGCAGTCCCGGCCGGACCCAGGGGAAATGACGACGCCCTTCCACCCAGATAGCCGCGTGCTTCCAGCAACGTCACCCGGCAGCCTGCGTCCGCCAGCGCCGCCGAAGCGGCCATTCCCGCCAGCCCGCCTCCGGCGACGATCACATCGGGCATGTCAGCGCCCCGGAAGTTGCCGGCGGGCCGGGAGGACTGCTTCACGGCCGCCGTCGCCTCGCGTAGAGACGGATCATGTTGCGCATGAGGCGCAAGCCGCAGTCGTCCTGCATGGTGAGGATCGATTCGGGGTGAAACTGGACGGCCTCGACCGGGAGTTCCTTGTGGCGGATGCCCATGATGACGCCGTCATCGGATTCCGCGGTTATCTCGAGACAGGCGGGCAGCGATTCACGACGCGCGAACAGCGAGTGGTAGCGTCCCACCGTGAAACGTTCGGGCAGCCCCTCGAACACGCCGGCGCCGTGGTGGGTCACCACCGAAGGTTTGCCGTGCATGGGGTAGTCAAGAACGCCGAGTTCTCCGCCGAAGGCCTCCACCGTGCCCTGGAGTCCGAGGCAGACTCCGAAAATGGGGATGCCGAGAGAGGCGGCCTGCCGGACCAATTCCGGGATGCCGAAATCGGCCGGACGGCCGGGTCCCGGCGAGATGAGAAGCATGTCCGGAGCCACCTGCCGCAAAAGCTCCGGCGGGAAACCGGCGCGGTAGGTGACGACCTCGACGCCGGCCTGCCGGGCGTAGTTCGACAGGGTGTGGATGAAGCAGTCGTCGTTATCGACCAGCAGCATTCTGGCGCCGGCGCGGCGCACGCGCCGCGGGCGCGGCTTTGACCTGGGGACTTCGGGCTCGTCCCCAATGGCGCGGAAAAAGGCGGTGGCCTTCAGGCGCGTTTCCTGCTCCTCCATTTCCGGCACGGAGTCATAGAGGAGCGTCGCGCCGACCGGGTAAGCGGCGATGCCGTCCTTCAGGTGCACGGTGCGGATATGAATGCCCGTGTTCATGTCGCCGTTGAGCGAGAGCATGCCGACGGCTCCGCCGTACCACCCGCGGGCGTCTTTCTCCAGGTCCTCGATGGCCTGCGCGGCGGCCTTTTTGGGCGCTCCGATCATGGTGACGGACCACATGTGGGTGAGAAAGGCGTCCAGCGAATCGAAGCCCGGAGCGAGGGTTCCCTCGACGTGATCCACCGTGTGGAACACGCCGGCGTAGGACTCGATGAGGCGGCGTCCGACTACGTTCACCGAGCCCGGCAGGCAGACCCGGGACTTGTCGTTGCGGTCCACGTCGGTACACATGGTCAGCTCGGACTCCTCCTTGGGGGAGGCGAGCAGGTCGCGTATGTTCTCGGCGTCGCGCAGGGGGTCGCCGGTACGGCGGGCGGTGCCCGAGATGGGGCAGGTTTCAACGCGGCGCCCCTCGACGCGGACGAACATCTCGGGCGAGCATCCGATCAACTGCTCGGAACCAAACTGAAGCAGAAACTCGTAGGGACTGGGGCTGGCGGCGGTGAGCCTCTGGAACAGCCGCGAAGGGGCGCCCGAGTAGGGGGCGCGGAACGTCTGCCGCAGGACGACCTCGTAGTAGTCGCCCCGTTTCATACCCTGGCGTACCTTCTCGACGTTGGCTGCGTACTCGCCGGGTTGATGGTCCGAAGTGATCGGTCCCGGCTCGCGGGCGGCAGGCAGCGGTACCGGCTCCCCGGAGCGTTCCAAGCCGGCCGTCGACAGGCCGTCCGCCGCGAAGTCGTACTGGTAGCGCTCGATCCGTTCCTTCTTGCGGTCCATGAAGGAGATGTCGTCGCAGAGGAACAGATGCAGCGCCTCCTGGTTGCCGCGGGGCAGCTTGAGCCGGATGGGATCGAACTGAAACAGCAGGTCGTAACCGAAGGCGCCCACCAGCGCCAGGCGGGGGTAGCGCAGGGGCCGGAACTCATCGATGAGCGAGCGGAGGACGGAGAAGGCCGACGGCTGCTTGCTGCGCTCCTCTTCGGGAAACAGCGCCGGCAGGGGCTTCAAGCGGCCGGCCAGGTCCGTGCCGCGCTGCTCGAAAGACTCCCAGTAAGGGCGCCCGGCGAGCAACGGCGCCAGAATGGAGTTGATGACCTCGCCACGCGGGTTCAGGGCGCGGAAGGACATTTCGCGGCCGGCAGCCAGGATCTCTAGCGGCGGGCGCACACTGGCGATGTCCCAGCGGGAGTAGCGGCCCGGGTACTCGTAACCGGAGGAGAGGTAGATACCCCGGTAAGTGTCGAGTTCGCGCAGCAGGTGGTCCAGTCCCTTGCGGAACGGCAGCCTGGAGATGCTGCACGAAACCCGGATGCCATGCTCTGTGGGGCGCGAGGATTGCGGCACGCCGAAACCTCTGTAGGGGATGATTCCCAAGGATAGCACGGGCGCCTGGGGACACCGTGTCTCGTCCAGCGTGGCTTAAGCCATGGCGCTTCATTCACGCCGCCCGGCGACATGCCGGCCGGCGTCAGGGATGGCGCTCCGCGGAGATCGACATTTGTCTCCACTGGCGAACGGGTGGCGCGTGTCTACAGGGCTGCGAGTTTGTTGAGGCCGTCGAGGTAGGCCTTGACGCTGGCCTCGATCACATCGGTGGAAACCCCGCGGCCCATCACCCGGCGGCCGCCGGCGCCTTCGAGGTTCACCGTCACTTCCCCCAGGGCGCCCGTGCCGCTGGTCACGGCGCGGATCTCGTAGCGAACCAGCCTGGCCGAGGTGTTGGTCACCTGCGCTATCGCCTTGCAGGCGGCGTCCACCGGCCCGTCGCCGACAGCGGCCGCTTCCTTCACTTCGCCCTTGATGGACAGGCGCACGGCAGCGGTGGGAATGGCCGCGGTACCGCTGTAGAAGTGCAGGTACTCCAGGCGATAGGTCTCGGGAACCGGATGAATCTGGTCGTGCAGAATAGCCACCAGATCTTCGTCAAAGACCTCCTGCTTCTTGTCGGCCACGGCCAGGAAGCGCTGGTAGGTGCGGTCCAGTTCCTCCGGCGAGAGCGCGTAGCCGAGTTTCTTCAGCCTGTCGCGCAGCCCGGCGCGGCCCGTGCGGGCGGTGAGGACCACGCGGCTTTCCGGGAGGCCCACATCCTCCGGGTGCATGATCTCGTAAGTCTCGCGCTGCTTGAGAAAGCCGTCCACGTGGATGCCGGAACTGTGCGAGAAGGCATTTCCCCCCACCACGGCTTTGTTCGGCGGCACCGACATGCCGAGCATGTCCGCCACCAGCCGGCTGGTGCGGTAAAACTCCCGCGTCTCGATGCCGGTGGCGAGGCCGAAGTAGTCGCGGCGCGTGCGCAGCGCCATGACGACCTCCTCCAGCGCGGCGTTGCCGGCCCGCTCGCCGATGCCGTTGATGGTGCCCTCCACCTGCCGGGCGCCGTTGCGGACCCCCGCCAGGGAGTTGGCCACGGCGAGCCCCAGGTCGTTGTGGCAGTGGACGCTGATAACGGCGCGCGCGATGTTGGGCACGTTCTCGCGGATCGACCGGATGAGCGCTCCGAACTGCTCGGGCACGGTATAGCCGGTCGTGTCCGGGATGTTCAGCACGGTGGCGCCGGCGGCGATGGCAGCCTCCAGCACCTCGAACAGGTAGGCCGGATCGGCCCGTCCGGCATCCTCGGCGTAGAACTCGACGTCATCGGCGCCGCGCCGGGCGAGCCGGACCGCGTCGGCGGCCATCTTCAGGATCCGGGCTTTCTTCTCGCCCAGTGTCCGGCCGTACTTTTCGTCCCGGAACTTGCCCGCAATGTGGATGTCGGAGACGCCGATGCCGGTATGGATGCGCGGCCGCCGGGCCTTGGCCAGAGCCTTGGCGCAGGCCTCGATATCGGCCGGCACGGCACGTGAAAGCGCGCACACGGAGGGGCCCTGGATCTCCTGGGCGACGAGTTGCACGGACTTGAAGTCTTCGGGCGAGGAGGCGGGATAGCCCGCCTCAATCACGTCCACATTGAGCCGCGCCAACTGGCGGGCGATGGTGAGCTTCTCGCGGCTGCCGAGCCGCGTTCCGGCGGCCTGTTCGCCGTCTCTCAAAGTCGTGTCGAAAATGGCAACCTTATCGGACATCCGGGGCGGGCCTCCTAGGCTGGAAACAGACAGGCGAGCAGTTCCTGGTGGCACAGGAAGTTGGGGACGATGAAGTCCGCGCCGGCGCCGGCCAACCGGCGGCGTTTCCACTCGTCCACTTCGCGGCACTCGGGTTCGGCGGTGGCCACGCCTACCGCCACCCCGCCGACCTCTTTCACATTCTCAATCTCGACGAAGCCGTCGCCGAAGCCCAGGAATTCTCCGCCGCGGCAGCCGGTGGAAGCGATGACCTGGCGGATCAGAATGCGCTTGGAGAAGCTCTTGTAGTCGTCCAGCGCGCCGAATACTCCACCGCCGAAGTAGCGGTCGACGTCCAGCAAGCGGGCCTCTTCGCGCATGTACTGCTGATCGGTGCCGCTGGCCAGGTACATGGTCAGGCCCATTCCGGCCAGCGATTCGAGCATGGCCCGCGCGCCCGGGACGATGTATTTCTCCGGGGGCGCGGCGCCTTCGCGGAGCTCTTCCAGGCGATGGCTGATCTTGTCGTGCAGGCGGGCGAGGTAGGCCCGCTTGTACTCGAGCGGATCGAGCGGCCGGCCGCCGCGGATCTCGACCTGCCGGACCAGTTCCAGCATCTGGTACATGGTCTGCTTGCCCGTAAGCCGGCCGACGAACTCCTCGACGACGGCCGTCAACTGCGCCTCGGTCTCGCCTGTCTTCAACCCGGCCAGGGTTTCGACCATCATCGGAACCATGACGTCGACCCAGCCGGAGCGGATCAACGAAACGGTGCCGTCGAAGTCGAACAGCACGAAACGCGCGTCCCGGGCGTTGACGCCCGGCCGTATCCGCTCAATCATTCCTACCCATTGTTGCACGAAGCGTCCCGTTGGCCGCCGGCTACAGCCAGTACTGCCAGCGGCCGGCCGCCAGGACGTAGGCCGCCAGGCAGGCGTTGGTCACGGCGTGCGCCAGAATGCAGTCGGCGAGGCTGCGGGTGCGCATCATCCACCAGTTATATGCGATGCCGGCGGCCAGGCCGACGTCCCAGTACGGCCCGTGCTCGCTGGCGAACAGGAAAGCCGTCAGCCAGAAAGAGGCCGCCGTCGCCGTCCCCATGGGGAGTCTCTCGAAATGGCGCGAGACGATGTAGCGCAGCATCCAGGCCCGCCAGAACAACTCTTCCACGATGGGCACCAGCAATACCGCGCCGCTCACCCTGACAGCCAGAAACCACGGGTCGCTGCGGGCCGGAGACGAAATGGAGCTCGCCACGGCGCCGGTCAGGGGGTTCTGGAGAAGCCAGTGGGATCGATAGGCGGGCCAGAGCAGGTCGGGCGCGATCCAGGCCAGGAAGACCGCGACGCCCAGCATGGCGCTGGAGAACCAGCGCGACGGCTTCAGCCGCAGCACCGGCCGGGAGCATGCCAGCAGCACGGCCGCCACGACCGCCACGCGCAGCGGATAGTGCACGGCAGCCCCTCCGGGCAGGTTCGCAGCGGCGGCCAGCATCAGCAGGTACGACGCAAAGGGCAAGACGTAGGGCCACGAGGGGCTGGCGAAACGGGCGGGCCTGAGGAGCTTGTTCAATCGGCAGGTTCCCGGGTCAGCCGATCTTCTCCAACATCTCCCGGATCTTCCCTTCCTCCTCTTTGTTGGGATTGTTCCGGAGAGCGCTCTCCAGTTCCTTGCGGGCTTGCGGCTTGTCGCCGCTCTGAAAGAGCGCCATGGCGCGATGGTAGCGGAAGGTGGGGTTCTGAGGCGCTTTGGCCACCAGGTCGTTGTAGATCTCCAGGGCGTTGTTGCGCAGGTTCTTCTTCAGGTAGACCCAGCCCAGGGTGTCGGAGATTTCGAGCGACTGGGGCAGACGCTGCTTGGCCCGTTGAGCGTAGGTGAGCGCCACATCCAGATCGCCTCCGTGTTCGGCCAGCAGATAGGCCAGGTTGTTGAGGGCCACGGGGTTGTCGTTCTGAAGCCGGAGAATCTGTTCGTACTCGACTTTGGCGTCGGCCTCTTTTCCCGTCTGGTGGAGCAGGAGGGCCAGCCAGATGGCGGCGTCCGGATTGTTAGGCTGCAACTGCTTGGCCCTGCGGAAGTACTCTATCGCCATTCCGGAGTTGCCGCTCCGGCGGTAGGTCTCGCCCAGCCGCATGTGCAGATCGGCCGACTCGGGCTCCTTGGCGATCAGGTACTTATACGCCTCCATGGCCTGGTCGTATTTCTTTGCCAGGACGCAAGTGTTAGCGAGGGCCAGGCGGAGTTCACGGCGTCCAGGGTCTTTGCTCACCTCGGCGGCCAGTAACTCCACCGACTTGCCATACTGCTGCTGGGCGTTGTAGACCTCGGCCAACCCGATCTGGCATAGAGGCTCCTGCTTGCCGTCCGCCAGGCATTGCCGGAAGACCTGCTCCGCGGCCTGGAAGTTGCGGGCGCGCAATTCGAGAATGCCGAGCCGGAATTTCGCCTCAGGGCTGTCGGGACGCGTCTTGAGGATGAGCTGAAGCTCCGCCCGCGCCTCATCCAGCTTCCCCATCCCCTGCAAGGCCAGCGAACGGAGCAGCCTCGCCCCCAGGTTGGTGCGGCTCTGCTGCAAGATCTCGTCGGCGGACTGAAGCGCCTGCGCGTTCTCGCCCCGGCTGATCTGAAGCTGCGCCATGGCGAGGCGCGGGGCGATGTAGTCGGGCTGCGTCTCAATGGCCGCCTTGAATTGCGCCCGGGCCAGGTCCACGTCTCCCTTGGCCCAGTAGGCGCGTCCCAGGTTGTACCGGACCACGGCATTGCGCGGGAGCCGGCTTACCGCGGACTCCAGTTCGCTGACCGCCTGCTGCAACTGATTGCGGTTCCCCATTTCCAGCCAGAGGGTGGCCCGCAGCGCCGTCCCGATGGGATCGTTCGGCACGGCTTTCAGAATCTCGTTGTCGAGCAGGGAGAGCGCCTGGTCCCGCTTGCCCTGCAAGATGAGAACGTCGGCGATCTTGCGCTGGAAATTCAGCCGCTCCTCCTTGCCGCCGCCGAGGCCTCCCCGGTAGACGGCGAGGGCCTTCTCAAACTCACGGAAGCTGATGTAGAGGTCGCCGGCGCGCTCGCGCCCCTGAGGGAAGGTCTTGGGATCGGCGAGGATCGCGTTCAGAACCCGGTCCATTTGTTCGCGCTGGTTGGTGAGCGCGTAGTGAGCGGCGAGTTGGAGACGGTAGTCCAGCACCTCCGGATTGCTCTCGGACTTCCGGCGGCTCATCCGTTCGGCGTCCTGTCCGCGATTCCGCTGGAGGTACTCCCGGTAGAGCACGTCATAGGCGGCGCCGTTTTTCGGGTCGCGTTCAATGATCGCCAGGACGATTCTCTCCGCATCCTCGAAACGGTTCTTGGCCATCAGAACCTGAGCGTAGGCAAGTTCCAGGTTGGGATCGCGCGGTTTCACCTTGGCGGCGGCCTCGAACTTGGCCTGGGCCGTATCCAGGTCCTTGGCCCGCCAGGCCTGGTAGGCCTCCAGCCGGAGCCGGTCGAACGAGTTCTCTTTCAACCTGCCGAGGAAGTCGTTGAACCCCACCTCGGAACTCTTGCTGCGCCGGGTGTCCGTCAGGTACGCCAGCAGATAGATGTCGGAGAGCTTGGAGGTGGTGTCCTCCAACTCCGGCCCGCCTTTCTTCTCGAGCAGTTCGAACGCCCGTCTGAGAGCGCGTTCGGAGGCGGCGAAGTTGTTCTGCTTGAGGAAGGTCAGGCCCAGCCGGTAGTAACCCTCTCCGAACATGGGGTATTTTTTGAGGGCGCTCCGATACATGATGGAGGCTTCGTTGTACTTGCCGTTGTTGAAATAACGATTGCCGCTCTCCAGGTATTTGCGGGCGGCGACCTGCGGGTCGCGGCTGCAGCCGGCTCCGGCGAGCAAGGCGGCGATCAGGAACGGGAACCAGGGGGTCTTCATAGCTCTTTCCCTGCGGCCTCCAGTCACAAATGCCATGATAAGACAAGAGCCGCCTCCGGCCAAAGGTGGAGCAGGCGACCAGATGCAGGCGCGCGCGCACGGGCCCGGAGCCCGAGCGCGAGGCCTCACGGTTCAGGCGGCGAGGTTTTTGGCGAATGACCTGGCAGGCCGCTCAGGCGCCGGTGCGGGTTGCGCCAGGCGACATCCACGTCTGGCGAGCGAACCTGGCCGATTTTCAAAAGGACCCGGGCTCGGAAAGCGTCCTCTCGGAGGACGAGACGCAGCGCGCCGGACGATTCCGGGTCCCTCAGGCCCGTGCGCGCTTCACCGCCGCCCGCTCGCTGCTGCGCTTCATTCTGGGCGCCTGCCTGGAGTGTCCGCCCGCGGAGATCCGGTTCGCGTACCGGAAGCACGGGAAGCCCTTCCTTGCACCGGGCCTCTTCCGGGAGGATCTCCGCTTCAACCTCTCCCACTCCCACGGCCTGGCGCTGTACGCGGTGTGCACCGGCAGGGAGGTCGGTATCGACCTGGAGCGCATGCGGGCCGACCGGGACCATGAACGGCTGGCAGCCAGGTTTTTCTCGGCGCGGGAGGCAGCCCGCCTCGCGGAGTTGCCGGCGGCGCAGCGGCAGGGCGCCTTCTACCACTGCTGGACCCGCAAGGAGGCCTACCTGAAAGCCCGCGGCGAAGGACTGGCCATCCCGCTGGGGTCCTTCTCGGTCTCACTGGCCCCGGACGAGCCGGCGGCGCTGCTGGAGGTGGCAGGCGACCACCAGGAAGCCGGCCGGTGGCGGCTATGGTCCGTGGACGCCGGACCGGACTTCGCGGCCGCCCTGGCGGCTGAGCGAGGGCCGGCGAACCTGCGGTTTTGGGACTGGAGCCTCAGCCCGCTCGTTCCGCCTTCGCCCCCAGGTTCTTGAAGGGGAAGCGCCGGACGAAGTCCGCGAAGTTCACCTCGATTCCCAGGCCCGGCCGCTCGGGCAGGGCGATCGAGCCGTCCTGCTGCACGGGGTAGGCGCCGTTGGTGAGTTCCTGGTAGACCTTGTCGTCGGCCGCTTCCCACTCGTGGATGAGGAAGTTGTGGCAGACCGAAACGGCGGCCAGCGAGGCCACATGGGCGATGGGGCCGTAGCACTGGTGCGGCGCCACCTCGACCCCGTACGCCTCGGCCAGGCTGGCGATCTTCCTGAATTCGGTGATTCCTCCGCACTTCACCACGTCGGGCTGGATGATCCGCGCGCCGTTGCGCTCGAGGAGCGGCCGGAACTCGAAGCGCGACAACTGGCCTTCGCCGGTGGCGACCGGCACGGGGCTGCGGGCAGACAGTTCGCCGAATTCGAGCAGGTTCTCCCGGGGGAGGGGTTCCTCCATGAAGAACGGGTCGTACGGACGGATCGCCTCGGCCATGCGGATGGCGCTCCGCAGAGTGAGGCTCTCGGCGAGTTCGAGGCCCACGTCCAGCTTGCTGCCGACCGCCTTGCGGATGGCCGCCAGGATAGCGCAGAGGGCCTCGATACGGCCGCTCTCGGGCAGGTCCCTGCCGGGGACGGTGAACTTCACGGCGGTCCAGCCGTTGTTCACCGTCTCCACGGCCCACCGCGCGTACGCTTCGGGGGACGGCGAGGCCAACGCCGCGCTCCAGTGCGAGTAGTAGGCACGGTACCGCTTCCGGATTGGGCCTCCCAGCAGACGCCAGACGGGCACGCCGAGCCGCTTGCCCTCGATGTCCCAAAGGGCGATGTCGATCGCCGACATGGCGGTTCTCGGGATGATGCCGCTGTTCCAGCGGGAGAGGCGGTAGCTCATCCGGTCCATGTGGGCTTCCGGCCCGGCCGGATCTGTTCCGATGAGGTACGGTTCCAGCCAGCGCAGCGCCGCCTCCACCACATCCACACGACCGTGGCAGGTGGCCTCCCCCAGCCCCACGATGCCGGCGTCCGTGTGCACTTCCACGAAAAGCAGGTCCCGCCACCTGAGCGTGGCGCGGTGATAGGCCAGCCTGGTGATCTTGATCTGCCCCGCGCCGCCAGCGGCCTGGGGGTATGCGGCAAGAGCCGCAGAGGGTGCGGCAGCCGCCAGCCGTTTCAACATCCGGCGCCGGTTTACGTCGGCCATGGCGTTGTGTAGCTTACCAGATTGAAGCGGCCGGCTGCCTGGCCGAAGCGCCCCGCCGAAGGCGGGGTGAGATTTCCAGGCCCGGCGCGCCACGATCTTGGTGCGTGCCAGTGAATCGCCGTGGGAAGGATGTAGTGGTGTGCGTGGCGCTCCTGGTGTCGTCCGCCGCCGGAGGCACCGCAGCCGCCGCCGATTCCGGGGCGCGCGCGGACTTCATTGGCGGGACGCTGACTCATTTCTCGCAAAGCATTTCCGGCAGGGTCCACACAACCGACGCCGAGGTGCTGGTCCTGGAAAGCAGGAAAGCGGCGCTGGAGGTGCCCTACGAGCGGGTCAATCTGTTGGAGTACGGGCAGCAGGTGGGGCGGAGATACCTGGCCGCCATCACCATCAGCCCGCTCCTGCTGCTCAGCAAGTCGCGCAAGCACTTCCTGACCGTGGGTTTCAAGGATGACGACGAACGCCAGCAGGCCGTCGTGCTTCAGGTACACAAGGACGACATCCGGGCGCTGCTGGCAAGCCTGGAGGCCAGAACCGGCGTGAAGGTGAGCTACCTGGATTTGGAGTCGCGCCAGAACGGAGGAGAATGAGGACGCTCCTTTCGCTCCTGGCGGCGGCGGCGCTCGCCGCCGCGCCGCAATCCGCCCCCCAGGCCGCTTCGCCGGCGCAACTGCCGGTGGAAGACACGCTGCTGCGCCTGCTGGACATCCGGCGGGTGTACGTGGACCGGCTGGGGGGAGGAGACGCCGCCATCCAGATCCGCGACATGATCATTCACAGCCTGCAAACCACGCGGTTGTTCGTCATCACCGAAAACGAAGAAAAGGCCGACGCGTTTCTGAGAGGATCGGCCGAGGACCTGATCTTCACCGACACCTCTTCGATGAGCGAAAGCCTGAGCGCCCGGGCCGCCGTGGGCACGGGCTCCAATCCGGACCGGACTGTGGCGGACCGCCGCAGCCGCTCGGCGTCCGTCAGCGTGGGCGAGCAGGAGACCAGCCGCGTGGCGGAACGTAAGCACGAGGCCGTGGCGGCGGTACGGCTGGTGAGCAGGGACGGGGACGTGCTCTGGTCCACCACGCAGGAAAGCCTGGGCGCCAAGTTCCTGGGCGCCAGCGCCGATGTGGCCCAGAAGGTCGCCAAACAGCTTCTGAAGGACTACCAGGCGGCGAAGAAACTGAGGGCAAACAATTAACCGGAGTTAATCATAGGGCTGCTGCCGGCCGGCAGATTGTCCGGAAGGCGCCGTCAAAAAAAAGTTCTGGACAAGCAGACCCGTTTTTCGTATACTGAGACCAACCAAGTGCTATAACATTAGCATCCCCGGCGACGAGGCCCAGCTCGTCGCCAGCCCCTCTGAGTGGAAGCCCTGCGGTCCCAGCCGCAGGGCTTCTTACTTTGTGGGACAGTTACGGCAGCGCAGCCGGATCTGGGTTAGCCTCGAAATAGTGACCCTTACCGCCCGGCTGGCATCATTTCTCAGTCGCCACGCGCTCCTTGCGTGTCTCGTAGTACAGGCGAGTCTCCTGCTGCCCGCGCCGGGATTGCTGCCGGTGTGGGGCGACGAGGATTTTACGCTGCTGACGGCGTCCCAGCCGGTGGCAGGCGTGCTGAAGACCGCCGCACAGGAGAAGAACAACCCGCCCCTGCACAGCCTGCTGGTTCACTACTGGCTTCTTCTGCCATGGCCGGCGCCGAAAGCGGCAGCCTCGAGAGCGCTTTCGGCGCTCACGGCGCTGGCGGCAACCGTGGTGATCGACCGCCTGTTCCTCAAGGGTCTCGACGTGCGGGCGCGGCTCTGGTTCCTGGCGTTGTGGGCAGTGTCGCCCTGCCTGCTGCTGTGCGCCCGGATCGGACGGTCCTACTCGCTGCAAGTGCTGGTGTTCGCCTGCGCGCTGGGGGCGGCGGCGCGGCTGCTCGAGGAGCCCGGAAACAAGAGGCGCAGCCTGCTGTACGGCGCCTGGAACGCGCTGCTGCTGTACGTTCACTACCTCTCCGGCACGGCGCTCGCGGCGGGCGTGACGTGCCTGCTGGCGTGGAGGGCGTTCCGTCTGCGGAGGTCCAAGGAGCTGGCCGCCGGCGGGCTCTCGCTGGGGCTGGTTGTCCTGCTGTACCTGCCCTGGCTTCCCCATTTCCGGGAGGCGCTGGGCAGGATGGCGGGCGCGCAGCCTCCACCGGCGGCGGCCGGCGCGGCGTGGTCCGGGATCATCCGGCTGGGCTACCTGGGTTTTTCGTTCGTCCTGGGGGAGACGCCGCCTTCGTGGGTGATGGCGTGCGCGCCCGTTGCGCTTTCGGGCGCGGCGTACCTCGCCTGGCGCGGCGCGAGGCCGGCTCCGCGCTGGCTGGCTCCGGCGGCCCTGGCGGCGGTGGCGGCGTATTGGGCTGCCGGACGCTGGGTCTCCTTCGTCTTCATCCCGGCGCGGGTGCTGTTCCTCCTGCCGTTCGCGCTGATGCTGGTGGCCTCTGGCGGGGTGCGCAGCCCGCGCGCCGGCCGGCTCATCTGCACGCTGATCTTGTGCCTCTCCGGGGGTTCGATCACGAGCTACTTCCGGCGCGTGGATTTTCTGAACAAGGCGTACGTCCTCTCCTACGACGAGATCGCCGGTACGATCCGCCGGAACAGCGGCGAGACGCGGGCGGTGCTGGTGGCGGATACCTGGAACACGGATCCGTACCCGCTGGCAAACCGGCTCGGCCGGAACTTCCCCATGATTCCGGTGGGAAGATCCGACACGCGCGATTCGGTGCGCGCCGCGGTGGAGCGGTCCGGCGCGCAGGTGGTGTGGTACTTCCGCAATACGCACGACACCTCGGCGGGCGGGCTGAACCGGCAATTGGAACGCGAGCTTTCAGACGGGCGCGCCGTCGCGCGCCACCTGTTTGTTCCCTACCAAGCCCGGGACCGCCGGCTGATGCGCCTGCTGGGGTGGAGGGAAATCCCCTCCCATTTCATCCAACTGTTGGAGATACGGCCGGAAGCCGGCGGCGGGGCGGGCTCCGCCTGGAGCGCGCCCCGGCCGGATGGCTCAAGAGGACTTCACTTGCAGGTTGTTGGTCACGGAGAAGACGTGCGCAACGCTCGCCGCCGCCATGCCGGCGACTTGCTTGTCCATCTGGCTGGCCACCACGCCTTCCAGCGTCACGTGGCCGTTGTTTACGATGATGCGGATTGGAGCCACGGCCCCCATGTTGTAGCGGAACAGCGAGGAGGTCCCGTAGATCGCCCGCAGCTCGGCCCATCGGATCTGGTCGTCGAAGGGCGACAAAGGCAGAACCTCGATCTGGTCTTGCACCGCCTTCACCCCGGGGATGCGCTTGACCACGGTCTCCGCCGCGTTCTTTAGGGTAGGCAGCACGACCTGTCCGCCCAGGGTTACCGAATCTCCGTTCACCTTGTAGGTGAGCTGGTCAAACACGCCGTACAGCGGCAGCATCAGCAGCTCATGCCGCACGCGCTCTTCGAGCGGCGGCACGGTCGTGCTGGCCTTCAGCACTGAAAGTGGCGCGGCGAGCAGGGCCGCCGTCACCGTCAGGGCCGGCATCCATGTCCTTTTCATTTTCTGGTCCCTCCCACTTTCTAAAATGCGCGGAAGGGCGGACTGGTTGCGGCAGTTGTGAGAAATTTACAGGCTCTATGCGGGCGCATTCTAACCCCGGATTTCCAAAGATTCCGAGTCACCTCCGATGGCGGCCTGGTTGTGGTGCGTGAACTGGACGAGCGCCTGGGATTCGGAGAACTCATCGCTCAACACCTGAGTGACTCTCGTTGCGGCAAGAACACTCAGTTTCCGCTGGCCGATCTCTTTCGCCAGTCCGTCTACAGCCGACTGGCCGGCTACGAAAATGTGAACGACGCCGAGCAGCTGAGCCAAGATCCGACCTTCCGGCTAATCGGCTCGGAGAAGATCTGGGACCGCGGAGCGGCCTTGACCTCCCGGCTGCAATCTTTCGAGACGGAAATCCTGGCCGAAGAGCAGAATTTCGCCGGCCTGACGCGCCTCAACCGGGAGCTGATCGCCAAGGTGGAACTCATCAACTCGCCGCAACCAGTCGTGCTGGACATGGACTCAACCGAGATCCCGGTCTATGGCCAGCAGGAGAACAGAGCGCCTACAACGGTCACTTCGAGTCCACCTGCTATCATCCGCTGCCGCTGCGCGTGGGCAACTGGCGGCTGACCAGCCTGCAACAGCGATGGGTGAAGACGGGCGGCCGGCTGATCCAGCACGCGCGGTACTACTGGCTCTTGCTGGCGGAGGGTCACTTGGCGCGGCGGCTTTTCGGGGCCATGCTGCGGCGGATCGAGGCGCTGACGGGGTGCCCTCTGGGCCCGGCGGGATAGCCGGGGACGCGGTGGGGAGCACAAACGGATGGAAAGAGGAGGGGGAGGCGGTAAGGTGTCAGAAGAAGTCGCCTTCCGGGGGCAGTTTTCGAGCCCCCGGGGCGCCGGGAGGTGGCGGAGGCGCCCCATACTGGCCCTGCCGGGAGGCGGCCGTGCCGAAAGACTCATGTGGGCCTTGACGCGGGGGGCGGACGGATGTACATTCGTTCTGAACCGTAGCTGTAAGTGGAAATTCCGGCGGAAACCGCTTCGCAGGAGGTGGTGAACTTGCTCTTCCTCCTTTACGAAGACGGCCATTGCGCTGGGCCTTACGATCGCTCCGTGGGCGGCGTGGGTGCCTGCACACCCGCGGGTTTGTGCTCTCTGCAACGGGCCGTCCGCGCCTGGTGCGCGGTTCGCGTGTCGGGGTCCTGCTCGCATTTCCTGTTCGATCAGCCTGCTCCGGGCCGGGGTAATCGACAAAAGATATGCCGCTGTCCGGATACAACGCCCTTTTTCCTTTCTCTTCCGTTTTACTTCGGCGGCTTCACCGCCAACGTGGTTGAGACATGGCGCCGCCATCGAACGGCGGTGACGACCGGATCGCCGGGAAGGAATGGCGGGAGGCCATCGCCGGCGAATGGCGGGCCGGACCTCGCCTGCCGCACTTAGGCGAGTGTTTCGGACCAGTGGAGCGGTAACGGGCCACTCCGTAGGAGGTTACGGTGTTCTGTCGACAGTGTGGTACTTTCAACCCCGATGCGGCTACTGCCTGTGCGCGGTGTGGTACGCCGCTGGAGTCCCAAGCACCCACGGGTGCGGCTGAGGCGCAAACGGCGCGGGGGACCCCGCCCGTCTCCCCTGCCCCGGAGGCGCCGCCTCGATCGCTGCCGCCGCCCGCCGGGCTTGGGGACCGGCTTCTCGCCTTCATCCTCGATACGGTGGTGATTGTCGCGGTTTTCGCCCTGGTCGGGATGTGGGCGGCAACACGTTGGGGCGGCGTGACGCCGGCGGGCTTCTCGCTTACGGGAACGGCGGCTCTGGTGGCCTTTGGATGCACGGTGCTGTTCGGCTTCCTGTACTACTGGCTCGGCGAGGGTCTGTTCGGAAAAACGCTTGGCAAGGGCATTCTCGGTTTACCGGTCCGGCTGACGAATGGCGGCCGTTGCACGCTTTCCGCATCGCTGGTGCGCAACCTTTTGCGGGTTATCGATGGCATCGGGGTCTATCTGGTGGGCTTTCTGGTGGCGGTCTTCTCCGCATCGCGGCAGCGATTGGGAGATCATGTGGCTCGGACGGTGGTTGTCGCCGAACCGACTCGCGGCGCGGTTCGCGGCACGCTGGTGGTGGTGTGGCTGATCCTGTGGACCGGGGGCGTCACGGGAGCCTTTCTGCTTCACCGCGGATACCACCGGTCCGCTTCCGTCGCGGGTGGCCCGGCGCCTGCTGGCGCCGTCTCGCGCCCGGCCGGTCTTCAGTACGTAAACGCGGCCTTCCTTGAGGCGGCGGATGGCGCTGTTCGGGCGGTGGCTCCTTACAAGTCCGGGGAAACCGTGTATCTCAAGTACGAAGTAGTAGGCTTTACTACAAATAAGGACGGCCAGGCCGAGCTTCTTCTTCAAGTCGAGGTGCGCGATCCGAACGGCCTTTCGGTGTTCCCACCTTGGGAAAAGGAGTTGAGAGAGACGGTACCGCCCGGCAACCCGGTGAACGGTTCGTTCAATGTGGGCTTACCGCCGTACGCTCCTGCCGGCGTTTACCAGGTGGCACTGAAGGCTCATGACAAAGTAACCGCGACCGTGGCAGAACTGGCGCTCCGGTTCGAGACGGAGGCTCCGCCGGTCACGCCGGCTGCCGGGCTTGAGTTCCGGGATTTCGCTATGTCGACGGCGCAGGATGGCCCGGCAGAGGAGATGCCGGTTTTGCGCGGCGGCGGCACCGTCTACTCGAATTGGAAGATCTTCGGCATGGAGGCGAAGGAGGACAAAGTCGCTCTACGGGTTGCCTTGAAGGTATTCGGGCCGGGAGGCAAGCTGGTGCTGGATGAACCGAGCTATGTTACAGTGGATGACGAGTTTTACTATCGCCCCCCCGGGATCTATCTTCCCATGTCTGGGCGGATTACGCTCCCTGGTTCCTTCGCGAAGGGTATTTACACGGCACGTTACTCGGTAATTGATGAGAACACCAAGGGTGTGGCGGAACATGCGGCGCGATTTGAGTTGCGCTGAGCGCGTCCGGGAATGGCGGGGAAGGTCACGGGCCGCCGTCAATCATCGGGCCCCGGCATGCCGGCCTTCGGGAACCCGGAGTTCTCTTGAAATCCGCCTGGTCCGGGGCAGCACTGTTTATCGCTATGCTTATTCAGCCCGCTCGATGCGCCGGTCCGGGTGCGGTGCGCCCCGAAAGTGAGACACGGAAAATGGGGACAAGTCACCGTTCGCTGAAACTCCCTTAGTGAACGAAATTGATCGTAGCAAACTGCGGAGGCGGGCTCTGCTGGAGAGCAACCCGCCAAGGAATAGCCAGCCGGAAACTCATCCAGACGATGAACGGGGGCTCGGCCCGCCTGGAGAGCACCCGGCGCCGAATGACATGGCTTCCCGCACGGCGTCCAGCATGTGACGCAACCGTACGAGATCACTCTGCTGCATATTGGACAGCCGCCGTGCGCAGGACTTCGTCCCGGAAGTAACTGCTCAATTCGTTCGGCGTGCGCAGGTCTACTCTCCGACCGCCCAGGATCGCCGACAACTCACGCTCCATCGCAGCCATCCTCAGGTATCCTACGCCCGCCCCGGGGCGGAACTCCACCAGGATATCCACGTCACTCGCCGTGGAGAACCGCCCGGTGAGCGCAGAACCGAAAAGGGCGAGCTTGCGCACACCATGCCGCCGGCAGAATTCCTCCAATGGCTCTGGCGGTAACTGTATGGCTGGGGCGGGCATCCTGAACCCATTATGATCGAATGCCAGGCGCCGCGATGGTGCATTCTAGCTACAGCCGCTGGTGCTGCCGCAATTTTCGCACTTGTAGCAGCTTCCGTTGCGGGTCATCAGGCCGCCGCACTCGCTGCATACGGGCGCGTCTTCCTGCACCGGACCGAAGTTCAACGACTGCTGTTGCTCCGGTTCGGTGGGACGCAGTTTCGTCGTCTCCCCAGCTTCGTTCTCCAGGGCGTACTCCGGCCCCAGGAATTTCGCTCCCATCCAGCGGAAGATGTAGTCCAAGAGCGATTTGGCGTAAGGCACCTGCGGGTTGCCCGTCCATCCGCTCGGTTCGAAGCGCACGTGGCTGAATTTGTCCACCAGGAACTTCAACGGCACGCCGTACTGCAAGGTGAAGCTGATGGCCGTGGCGAAGCCGTCCATAAGGCCGCTGATGGTGGACCCTTCCTTGGCCATGGTGATGAACACCTCGCCGGGCTGGCCGTCATCATAAAGCCCCACCGTGACGTAGCCTTCGTGGCCTCCGATGGAGAACTTGTGCGTAATGGACTGCCGCTCGTCCGGCAACTTGCGCCGCAGCGGGCGGTAGACGATCTTCTCCGCCGGGGCTGCGGCCGGAGACGCCTTATCCGCCTTGGCTCCGCCCGAGCTGAGCGGCTGCGCGCGCTTGGACTTGTCACGGTAGATGGCCACCGCCTTGAGCCCCTGCCGCCAGCTTTCGAGGTAGGCGCTCATGATGTCTTCCACGCTTGCGTCCTCGGGCATGTTGATGGTCTTGGAGATTGCGCCGGAGATGAACGGCTGCACGGCGGCCATCATCTTCAAGTGGCCCATGTGGTGGATGAAGCGCGTGCCGTTGGCGGGGCGCAGGCTGCAATCGAACACCGGGAGGTGCTCGGACTTGATGTGCGGAGCGTCCTCTATGGCGCCGGTGGCGTCGATGTGGCTCACGATCTCGTCCACCTGCTCCGGCGAATAGCCCAGACGGATCAGGGCCTGCGGCGCGGTGTTGTTGACGATCTTGATCCCGCCGCCGCCGACCAGCTTCTTGAACTTGACCAGGGCCGGGTCCGGTTCGATCCCGGTTGTGTCGCAGTCCATCATGAAGCCGATGGTGCCGGTGGGAGCCAGCACCGTGACCTGAGCGTTGCGGAAACCCGAGCGGCGGCCCGCCTCGTAAGCCTCGCGCCAGCAGAGCCGCGCGGCGTCGTGGAGGGCGGCAGGGACGTTTTCCCGCCGGATCCTGTTCACCGCCTCCCCGTGCATGCGGACCACTTCCAGGAACGGCCCCTCGTTGCGGGCGTAGCCGGCGAAAGCGCCGACCGCCTCAGCGATGCGCGCGCTGGCAAGGTAAGCCTGCCCGCACATGACGGCGGTGACCGCGCCGGCCCAGTCCCGCCCGCGGTCGCTGTCGTAGGGAATGCCGAGCGACATCAGCATCGCCCCCAGGTTGGCGAAGCCCAGGCCGAGCGGGCGGTAGTCGTGCGAATTGCGGGCGATCTTCTCGGTGGGGTAGCTGGCGCTGTCCACCAGGATCTCCTGCGCCAGAATCATGGTGTCCACGGCGTGGCGGAAGGCCTCGACATCGTACTGCCCGTCGGGCGCCAGGAACTTCATCAGGTTCAGCGAAGCCAGGTTGCAGGCCGAGTCATCGACGAACATGAACTCGGAGCAGGGGTTGGAGGCATTGATCCGGGCCGTGGTTTTACAAGGGTTCCAGCGATTTACCGTGGTGTCAAACTGCATCCCCGGATCGCCGCACTGCCAGGTGGCCTCGGCGATTGCGCTCAGCACTTCGCGAGCCTTCAGGCGCTTGACCGGCTGGCCCGAGAGCACCGACCGGGTCCACCAATCGCCGTCCTCGACGACCGCCTGCATGAACTCGTCGGTGACGCGCACGGAGTTGTTGGCGTTCTGGAAGAAGATCGAGCCGTAGGCTTCTCCGTCCAGATCAGGATCGTAACCGGCGTCCACCAGAATGTGGGCCTTCTTCTCCTCCTTGGCCTTGGACCAGATGAACCGCTCGATATCCGGATGGTCCACGTTGAGGATGACCATCTTCGCGGCGCGCCGCGTTTTCCCGCCGCTCTTGATGACGCCGGCGAAGGCGTCGAAGCCCTTCATGAAGCTCAAAGGGCCGCTGGCGCGGCCTCCGCCGCTCAGAACGGCGTTTTCTTCACGCAGGGACGACAGGTTGGTCCCCGTGCCCGAGCCCCATTTGAAGAGCATTCCTTCGGTCTTGGCCAGGTCCAGGATCGACTCGAGGTTGTCGCTCACCGAGTTGATGAAGCAGGCCGAGCACTGCGGTTTGTGCACGTCCGGGGTCAGCTTCCGGATGGACGCCGTGGCGTCGTCGAAATACCAGCCGTAGCCCCTGCTTTCCTCCACGCCCACGTTGAACCAGACCGGGGAGTTGAAGCAGGCCTTCTGCGTCAGCATCAGGTGGGCCAGTTCATCCCGGAAGTTCTCGCTGTCCTCCGGGGTCCGGAAGTAACCGCCCTCCACCCCCCAGCCGGTGATGGTGTCCACGACGCGGTGAACCAGTTGCATCACGCTGCGCTCCCGGGAGGGGGAGCCGAGTTTCCCGTGGAAGTACTTGCTGGCGACGATGTTGGTGGCCGTTTGCGACCAATCCTCCGGGACTTCCACGTCCCTCTGCTCGAAGAGGGTCATGCCCTTGTCGTTGCTGATGGAGGCCGTGCGGAGATCCCAACGCACTTCGTCGTAAGGCGTCCTGCCGGCCTCGAGCCGGGCCGTGAAATACCGGGGGAAACTCACGCCGCGGCGTATCGGCGTCTCTGTCTGTCCAGTGGCTGGGTCTAGCGTGGCGTCCAATGCAGTGAATACCTCTTCTCTCATTCTCATCCCGGCCGCCTTCCCCGTCCTCGTGAACCAGCTCAAGAGGCGGCACCTGCGGTTGTACCGCAATATGTAGTGGCTCGTCAAGAACTATATCTATATAATGTACAGAGAGTTACGACGGCGTTTCGAGAAGAATCGGAGAGAACCGGCGAGCGCCCAGCCTCATCTCGAGCCGGTGCGATCCGGGGGGGAGGGTTGGAGGGAGATAGATGTTCACCTCGTAGCGCATGGGCACGGGATCCACGCAGAAGGTCTCCAGGCGGGCGGCGGGAATGCCGTCAATCGATGCGGAGAATTCCTCTACCCTCTCTACCTCCTCCAGGACTACCTTGACTATACCGGAGGAGATTAGCGTGGGGGAGAGCAGGTCCACTGCGTCGCTTGCGGCAACCACGCGCGGCACACTGGGACCGGGGAGAACCACACGCAGGATCACGGGCGCCGCCAGCGGTCTTCCCAGCCAGTTCAGGGCAACGGGCTGCAAGCCGGTTTCAACGCAGGGCGGCAGGCTGACGTTTAGCTGGCTGAGACCATCGTTTTCCGGCGGGCCGATGTAGAAGGGCGTGGCGCGGCGCCCGCCCACGGATGCTTCCAGGTGCAGGAGGTCGCACTCGGCGGGGAGGTTTTCCAGCCACAGGGCCGCCGAGGCGAACCTGCCACGGCAGGGCGCCAGAGGTTCGGTGGAGAAGGCATTGGTGATCCGGCGTACCGTGGCCGGCGTAGAAGGGGTGGTTTCCGCGAGTCTCGCGTGCCAGCCGGCAGGCCGCTTCCGCAGGGTCACCCACATGTACTGGGTCAGGGCGCCCTCCAGCACGAGCAACTGCATGTCCTCGGCCCGGGCGAAGGCGCGCACCTCCTCCGGACTGATTCGCACGCCGTGCCAGGTGTCGTACTCTCCGCCGGAGGAAGGGAGGCCGTTGATCTGGCAGCGCAGCAGGCCGCCGGTTTTCAGCACCCTGCGGGCTTCCCGCAGATAGTTAAAGACGACTTCCCGGCTGGGGATGTGCTGGAAGACGGCGTAAGAGTAAACGAAGTCGAAGCTGCCGCCGCCGTAAGCGCCGAGGTCGGCGCCGCTGTTCACCGCCGGGTGCGCGTTAGGCGCTTCCCGCAGGCGTTGGGAGGCGAGGCGGATCATCTCTTCGGAGACGTCCACGCCGTGGAGTTCGGCGAAGCGGCGGCTCATGGGCAGCATGAGCCGTCCGGGCCCGCATCCGATTTCCAGCGCGCGCAGGCGGGCGATCTCCACCGGCCGGCCCAAGCGCCGCAATTCCCGGTCGAAGCCGCGGACCACGTCGGCGGCGGTGGCCTGGAATTCGGCCTCCTCCTGCTCACGGCGGCCGAAGGCGACGTAGTACCGCGCGTCTTCGCGCGCCCGGCGGTCCCAATCCGCGCGCATCCGGCCGGCGTCGTCAGGCACGCGAGTTCCTTCTCAAACGGGCGCAGTTCATGGCGAACCGCACTCGTTCCACTCCAGGTGGTTGGCGGAGAGTCTGACGCCCGGGGCGGCGGCGACGCAGCGCCCGCTCATCCCGTATCCGGAGATCCGGTTGTACTCCACAACGTTATCGCGGGCCGGCGCGGGACGGGCCGCGCCCCTCCCCAGGTAGATCCCCGACCGGAGCAAGAGCGGCTCCTCGGGGTAATACAGGCAGCCGTACGCGGCGCCGCTCTGGTTGCAGTGGGCCAGATTCAGATTGACCAGAATGTTCTCCGAGATCCGGTGGCGGGTTCCGATGACGAAGATGCCCCCGAATTTGGCTCCGTCGATGGTGTTGCCGGCGACCACCACCTCCTCCGACTCCATGTCGGGATTGCTGTTGTTGAAGACGATGCCGTAGTGGCCGTGGGGGTAATCGTCCGCCGTGCCCTGATTGAAGCAAGTGTTGCCGCGGACCTCGCCGTGATGGAAGCCGTCCAGATCGATGCACTTCCCGTTCACCTCCTCAAAGTGATTCTCCGCGTAGACGGACTTGTCGACGTTGCCGGCCGTATCGATGGCCACCGGTATGCCGCCTCCCTCCACGTCCACGGCCTCGAACGGGTAGCCGATGCGGCGGCCGGAGTTGCGGGTCACGCCGACGGAGGTGGCGTGGCCGATCTGAACAGCGTCGCGCCCGATGTTCTCGAAGGTGTTGGAGGTGATCCGGCCTTCCGCGTTGCGGGGCGAGTGGTAGCGGGAGTGCGTCCAGATCCCGTTGCCCAGCACGTTCTTGAAAGTGCAGTCCTGCACCTGAAAGCGCGTGGTTCCGTCCTCCAGCAGGATGCCGCCGGTGGCGTTGTTCCGGCCCTTCCGGCCGGACGAGCCGCTGTTTTCGACGCTCACTTTCTCAATGGCGACCTCGTCGCAACGCGCGAGGAGGACCGCAAAACCGGCGACGGAGGTGATGCGAACGCCGGAAATGGCGAGACCGCGCACGTCCTCCGCCAGGATCCCGTTGTTCTGAGTGAAGCGGGAGAAAGGCACGTCCGACGGCGGGAGGCCGGAGGGCGTTGCCAGCGCGGCGCGGTTTCCGTCAATAGAGAAATTCTCCAGGCGTACGTTCACACCGGACCGGACGCGCAGCAGGGCGGCGCCGCGGAAACGCGGCGAGGCCTTGAGCACGGAGCCCGCGGGCGACCCCTGGATAGTGAGGTTCCGGGCGCCCCTGGAGAGTTCCAGCGGAGAGTCGAGCACCAGTTCGCCGGCTGGAAGCTGAACTGTACCGCGGCCGCTGAGCAGGCGCAGCCGCAGCGGCAGCGAGCCGGAGCCGCACCCCGCCAGGAGACACGCCATGACCGCGAGGACGAGCCTGCGCATCAGTAAGAGTTTAGCGTGGCGTCCGGCCGGCGCAGGATCCGTTTTCGGAGAAAATGGGATTTGGCCGACTGGAGATTCGCGTTCCGGGCGCTGAGGTCGCGCAACTACCGGCTGTTCTTCGCCGGCCAGAGCCTCTCCCTCATCGGAACCTGGATGACGCGGGTGGCGACCGGCTGGCTGGTTTACCGGCTGACGAACTCGGCCTCCTGGCTCGGCGTGGTGAGCTTCGCAGGCCAGATCCCAGCTTTCTTTCTTGCTCCGCTGGCCGGCGTGTGGGTAGACCGCTGGGACCGGCACCGGACGCTGCTGGTCACGCAGGCGCTCTCGATGCTGCAATCGCTCGCCCTCGCCGCCCTGGCGCTCAGCGGCGCCATCCGGCTCTGGCAGATCATCCTGCTCGCCCTGGCGCAGGGCCTGATCAACGCGCTGGACATGCCGGCCCGGCAGTCGTTCGTGGTGCAGATGGTGGATCATCGCGAGGACCTGGCGAACGCCGTCGCGCTGAACTCATCCATGGTCAACGGCGCGCGGCTGGCCGGGCCGGCGCTGGCCGGCCTGGTGGTGGCGGCCGTGGGCGAGGGCTATTGTTTTCTGCTGGACGGCATCAGCTATGTCGCGGTGATCCTGTCCCTGGCGATGATGCGGCTCACCGTGCCGCAGAGCCGCGCGCCCCAGCGTCAAGTGCTGCATGAACTGGCCGACGGCTGGCGCTACGTGGCCGCCTCGGTCCCCATCCGTTCGATACTGGCGCTGCTCGGCTTGATGAGCCTGGCGGGGATGCCGTACATGGTTTTGATGCCGGTCATGGCGGTGGATGTCCTGCATGGCGGGGCGTACGTCCTGGGGTTCCTGATGGCGGCCACCGGCCTGGGTGCGCTGGCGGGCGCCGCCGACCTGGCCCTGCGAAAGACGGTCTTGGGATTGGGCCGACGCATCGCGCTGGCCGATGCGCTGTTCGGCGCCTCGCTGGTGGCGTTCTCCCTCTCCCGTACCCTGTGGCTCTCCCTGGCCGTCCTCACGATCACCGGCTTCGGCATGATGCAGCAGATGGCGGCAAGCAACACGATTCTACAGACGATTGCCGACGACCGGAAACGCGGGCGCGTGATGTCTTTCTACGCCATGGCGTTCATGGGGATGGCGCCTCTCGGCAGCCTGATGGCCGGCAGTCTGGCCTCGCGGGCCGGCGCGCCGCGGACGCTGATGCTGGGAGGCTGGCTCTGTCTGGGAGGGAGCCTGTGGTTCAGCCGCATGCTGCCCCGGATTCGCCAGGCGGTGCGGCCGCTCTATGTGCAGCAGGGAATCCTGCCGGAGCTAGCCACCGCAGTGCAGCAGACTACGGCCATGCAGATCCCACCCGAACAGTGAACGCGCCGGGCACGGGGAGGAACCGCCCCGCGTTGGGCAGACAAGGGCTGGGCGGCGGCGGCCGGCAAACGGCTATTCTAGCTACGATGCTGTCTGGCCCGCGCCGGCTGGTTCTGCTCGTCTGGCTCTGCTTCCTCGCACGCGGTGCGTTCCATGCGGTGCTGCTGCCTCTCTGGGAGGGCTTCGACGAATGGGCGCACTTCGCCTACGCCCAACAACTGGCGGAGGGCGGAGGGCTGCCCGTGCTCGGCCGGACGCCCGTCTCAAGGGAGGTGGCCGAATCGCTCAGCCTCACTCCCCTGCCCTTCGGTCATCACCCGATCGACGTGCCGCGCCTGACGTACGACGCCTACTGGAAGCTGGCACAGCCGGCCCGGGAGGACATGCGGCGGCGGCTCGACCATCTGCCTCGCGGGTGGGCCCGGCAGCCCGCGGCGGCGGGGCCGCTGAATCACGAAGCGCAGCAACCCCCGCTCTACTACCTGCTGATGGCGCCGGTCCAATGGGCGGCGGGGGAGGCGCCGCTGCCGGCACGCGTGCTGCTCATGAGGCTGGCCACCTTGCTGGCTACGTCCCTGGTCATCCCCCTGGCATTCGCCGCGGGCCGCCGCGTGCTTCCCGGCGAAGGGCCGGCGGCCGCACTTGCGGCCCTGATTGCGGCCATGCCCGGCTTCACGATGACCGCCTGCCGGGTGGGCAACGACGGGGTGGCGGCGGTGATCTTCGCCGCGCTCTTGTGCCTGATGCTGCGCGAGAGGCCGCCTGCCTTCTCCTGCGGCGTACTGCTGGGCGCCGGGCTGCTGACCAAAGCCTACTTCCTCACCGCCATCCCGGCGATGGCGGCGGTGTATGCGTGGAAGCGCCGCTGGCGCGGCGCGGCGGCTGCGTTCCTGACGGCGGGGCTACTCTCCGGCTGGTGGTACTGGCGCAACCGCACGCTCACCGGATCCTGGTCCGGACTTCAGCAGGTGGCCGGCAGCGACCTGCCGGTTTGGAGGGTCCTGGGGCACATCCCGCAGGTTGACTGGGCCCGCTTCTTCGATATTGCTTTCCTCTCGCACATCTGGATCGGCAACTGGAGTTTTCTCCAACTGCGCGGCTGGATGTACCGCGTCTTCGCCCTGATCGTTCTGACGGCCGCGGCGGGGCTGCTGCTGCGGTTCCGGCGGGAGCGGGCCAGCCGGACGGGGGTGTGGACGCTCGCCAGCTTCTACGGGTTCTTCTGGCTGGGCCTTTGCTACCACGAGCTGACCTTCTCGGTGCTGGGACTCTCCTCGGCAGCCGGCTGGTACCTGTACGCGGTCGTAGTGGCGGAGACGCTGCTGGCGGCGCTTGGGCTGACGGCGCTATCCGCGCCCGGAGTGCGGCAGTGGGTATTGCCCGCCGGCGCGGCCCTGTTCGCACTGCTGGATCTCTATGCGACGCATTTCCTGCTGCTCCCGTACTACACCGGCCTGATCGCGCACCGCGCGGACGGCGCGCTGGCGGCCTTCCGTCTGAGCCAGTTTGGAGGCGGCGGTTTTGCGCTGGTGCTGCACCGGCTCATGGCGCCGCCGGCTGCCGCCGGCGCGTTATGGATCGGATTCGTCATGGCGACCCTGGCGCTGCCGCCGGTGGCCAACCGCGCGGCGGGTTCAAAGCTATCCTGACTAGCATGGCGATCACGTTCCATGAGGTTTCGTTTCCACCCATCGAGGGCTTCACCGCCTCGGCTCCCGACGGCGCGGTGATCGGGATCGTGGGAGAGGACGGATCGGGCGCGCGGGAGCTTCTGCGTCTGGCGGCCGGGCTCGGCTCCGCTGGCGGGGGCTCGATCGAGAGGCCGGGGACGCGGCTGCTGGTGGGGCCGGACGATCCGCTGGAGTTCGGCGACGCGAAACTGTTGCTGCTGGACCATGCGCTGGCCGCGCGTGACGGCCTCGCGCGGGCCCAAGCCGCGGTCGAACTGGTGCGCCTGCGGCGCGCGGGCGCGACGGTGTTCCTGACATCGCACGAGGAGGACCTGTTGCTGAGCCTCTCCGACGAGATCTGGTGGCTGGACCGCGGCCGGCTGGCCGCCAAAGGAGACCCGGCGGAGGTGATGGCCAGGTTCCGCGATCATATGGCCGCGAGGATACTGGCCTGGGGCGCGGGCCGGACGCTCGCGCTCGCGCCGCCGTTGCGGCGAGGCGACGGCCGCGCCGAGCTGATCTCAATCCAGACGCTGGACAGCGGCGGCAACCCGGCCATGGCCTGGAAGAGCGGGGAGATGGTGGGCGTGCGCGTCGCGGTGCGCTACCGGGAGGCAGTGGAGAACCCGGTGATCGGGATCATGATCCGCACGCGGATCGGATTCGAGGTATACGGCACGAACACGGAACTGGAAGGCGTCCGGCTGGGCCCTTGCAGCGCGGGGCAATCGCTGCGCGCGCTGTTCCGGTTCCGGTGCGAGCTGTGCCCGCGGGAGTACACCCTGACGGCGGCCTCGCACGATCCGGACGGGGCCTTGCACGAGTGGCTGGAGGACGCCCTGGCCTTCGTGGTGGCGGATTCCCGCTTCACCGCCGGCGTCGCCAATCTGCGGGCGCGGGTAAGCGTTGAGCGGCAAGCGTAAGGCCCACGCCGTTCAGGCCGCGAGCACTTTGAGCCGCACGCCCGCCTTCTGCTGGACGACTCGCAGAATCGCGAAGAAGTTCTCAGTGCTCGGGTTGCCGCCCGGTCCAAGCATGCGATGGAGACTCTGGCTTGGCTTCCCCAAGGCGGCGGCAAGCGGTTCGAAGCCGGCCGTGGCGTTGATTACATCTCGCAGGATCGTTTTGCCGGCGGCTGGCTCTCCCCCGAGGCAGGCGTTCAACGCCTCGGCGAGCATTCTTTTGGCGAATGCCGGATCGCGGTGTACGCGCGCCAGTACCGTCTCTCGAAACTCCCTGGTGAGTGCCATTCGGATGCCCCTCCCTCAGGAAGCGGCCGTCAGGACTTGGTTTCCAGGAGATAAGTCGGGGCCAGACCGGAGACGCTGGAGAAGCCGCCCACGGCCGCCTCCGACACCCAACTGGAACAGCCCTGGACCTTCCCAAGGTAGATGTGCGGGTGCACGTCCACCTGGAGTTCCCGCATCTCCATGACGCCGTAACGGTAGACGGGAAAGACGGCTTTCTCGGGTTCCACCCTCTCCTGCACCACGTGGGGGGTGCGAGAAGCCTGCCGCAGACTCCGCTCCCAGCCGGCATCGCCGGTCAGCCAGCCCTGCACCGCATGCTCTTCGCCGGAATCGTCGTTCGGCTTCAGCACCAGCTTCTCGCGGTTCCTGAGGATGAACTCGGGCAGGTCGACCGTCTTGGAGCCGTACTTCGTTTTCACCGGGCCTACGACCCGGGTCCAGGGGATGTGCTGCTGAATGGCCTTCCTCTCGGCAGCAGGGAAGGAAGCGGTCACCGATTCATCGCTCAAAAGCGCAAACAGAGCCCGTTTGTGCGCCAGTTCCGACCGGAAGCTGTTGACCAGGCAAACGGCGTGGTCGCGGTAGGCGCGCACCAGCGGATGGCCAAGGTCGAAGCGCAGGAGGAATTCATGCACCCTCATCCGGTGCAGGATCAAATTGAGCGGCTGGCCGGAGTGGCGCAATACCCCGGCTTTGTACTCCAGTTGGTCGGGATAGACGACGTAGGCATCCAGACCGTTCCCGGCGAGTTGGTCTCGCAGCAGCAGGCAGTCCGCCGGCTCGGTGGTCTGGAAGGCCTGCCGGAAGTCCATGACGCCCACCTGAGGTTTCTGCCTGCCGCCAAACTGCTTGTAAGCGGCCACGAGCGAGGCGGCCAAAGGCTTGGTCCCCGGCAGCCTGGAGACGTTGTACTGCCGCCGGAACCGCTTCATCACGGGCCCGTCGTAGAACAGTTCCGCCAGCGCGGCTCCGTACACCACGCCGGGCGGCGTGCCGGCGCTGTACCCCACAAAGCGCATCGCCGTACCGCTCATCTGCGTGTCGAGCAAGGACGTCACGGCCAGATGCGGATATCCGGGGTCAACGGCAGCCAGCATCTTTTCCGCCGGCAGCAGGTGCAGCCGGGCGAGCAGAGCGGGGTTCTCCAGCGCCATCTTCTCGATCCGGTTGACCGCCGAATAGAGGGTCTCGGCGGCCCTCACCAGCGCCGCATACTGGCGGGGTGTAAGGAAATGCGGCCGCAGGAAGGGGCACACGAGCCGGGCGCCATCCATGAGTCTGGCGGCCGCCATCCGCTGGTGCAACTCGGCCGCCCAGTCCAGGTTGCCGTTGGTTGCCGACTCCAGTAGCCTGTGGTAGCGGACCGCCGCCTCGCCCAATCGCGTCATGACTTCAGTTCTATGTCCCTATATTCACTATCTCACAGCTAGAGCAAGAAGCCAAGAAAACCAACCCGCATATTCCCCGCTAATGTGTTCATTTCAAAACACTTATAATAGAGCGTATGTAGCGGAGCGAAGGCCCCGTTCCGGGGGTGGTTTCCAACCCGGGCGCGGGTTAGAGAGAATGTGAGTATTGGGTCCGGCTCATGAAAACCACTTGCCTAACAACGTTCTTAGTCGCTGCGGCGATCCTGGCCAGCCCCTCTCGCGCCACCGCCGACGAGGGGATCTGGCTGTTTTCCAACTTTCCGAAAGACTCGGTCAGGCAGAAGTACGGCTTTGAGGTTACGGACGGGTTTCTGGAGCAACTCCAGCTCGGATCCGTCAAGTTTGTCGGCGTCGCCTCAGGCTCGTTCGTGTCCCCGGACGGTCTGCTCTTCACTAACCATCACGTCGCCGCCGAGTGCATACAACAACTCAGCACCAAAGAGAACGACTACATGAGGAACGGGTTCTACGCCGCCACCCTGGCCGGCGAGCGCAAGTGCCCCGACCTGGAAGCGGACGTTCTGCTTTCGGCCCGGGATGTCACCGCCGGGGTGTTGCAGGGCGTCTCCCCGGCGACGGAGACAGCGGAGGCCGGCCGCATCCGCCGGGCGAACATCGCCAGGATCGAGAAGGACTGCTCCACCTCCCCGGAACTCCGCTGCGAGGTGGTGACTCTCTATTCCGGCGGAGAGTATCATCTTTACCGCTACCGGAAGTACACGGACATCAGGCTGGTCTTCGCGCCCGAGGTGGGCATCGCGGCGTTCGGCGGAGATCCGGACAACTTCACCTATCCCCGCTACTGCCTGGATATGACGTTCTTCCGGGCTTACGAGAACGACCGTCCGGTGAGCAGCCCCAATTACCTGCGCTGGAGCCGGACCGGGTTGCGCGATGAAGAGCTGATTTTCGTTTCTGGCAATCCCGGGAGCACGGGGCGGCTCAACACGGTGGCGCAGCTCGAGTTCTTCCGCGACATGTCCTACCCTTTCGTCCACGCGCGCCTGAATGCGTTGATCAAGGCGCTCCAGCGCTACGGGTCCGGGAGCGCGGAGAACAAGAGGGTGGCGGCCGACAACCTGTTCTCCCAGCAGAACAGCTACAAAGCGTACACCGGGTTCCTGCTTGGGCTGCGTGACCCGAAGCTCATGCAGCTCAAGCGGCAGGAGGAGGCGAAGCTCCGCGGCGCGGTGGCCAAAGATCCGAAGCTGGAAGCGGACTACGGGACCGCCTGGGACAGGCTGGCCGCAGCCTACAAAGAATACGCGGAGTTCTACAAGCCCTACACGCTGCTGGAGAGCTCGGCGATTGGCGGATCGGATCTGTTCCGGATCGCCCGGCACACTCTACGTCTGGCCGAAGAACGGTCGAAGCCGAACGAGCAGCGGCTGCGGGAGTACCGCGATCCCGCGCTGCCGGGCCTGGAAGCGTCCCTTTACGCGGACATCCCGCTCACCGACTCGCTGGAGACCGCGGTGATCAGCGCCTACCTGAGCTTCCTCAGGCAGTCGCTGGGCGCCTCCGACCCCACCGTTAAAGAGGTATTGGGAGGGAGGCCGCCCGAAGCCGCCGCCCGCCGGTACGTCAGCGCCAGCCGGCTGAAAGACATCGCCGAGCGCAAACGGCTGGCGGCGAGCGCCGAGGCCGTGAAAGCCTCGGACGACGGGATGATCCGGCTGGCCCGGCTGCTGGACTCGCGCGCGCGCGAACTGCGCAAGCGCTACGAGGACCGGGTCGAGTCGGTCGTCACCGGCGAAGGAGCGAGAATTGCCCAAGCCCGCTTCGCCGTGCTCGGATCGAGCGCTTATCCCGACGCCACGTTCACCTTGCGCCTGTCCTACGGGCCGGTGAAAGGCTACAAGAGCAGCGCCGGCAAGGATGTTCCATACACCACCACCTTTGAAGGACTCTACAAGCGCGCTACAGGCCGGGAGCCATTCGCCCTGCCGCCGCGCTGGGCGAAGGCCAAGGGCAAGCTGAACCTGGCGACGGCGTTCAACTTCGTCTCGACGGCCGATACGCACGGCGGCAATTCGGGCAGCCCCACCGTCAATACCCGCGGGGAGATCGTGGGAATCCTGTTCGACGGGAACCTCGAGAGCCTGCCCGACCGTTTCTTCTACACCGACGAGCGCGCCCGCTCCGTTCACGTGTCGGCCGAAGGGATCGTCGAGGCGTTGCGGCAGGTGTACGGAACGGAGCGGATACTCAAAGAACTGGGATTCTAGTGTTGTGTCTCACAAATAACTTGACAATGCGCCGATCTGCCCGCATACTGGATGTACCATGTGGAGCGTGGCCGAGCCCTTGGCGTTAAGCGCGGAACAGAGGCGTACTTTGGACACCTGG
>JADZCM010000051.1 GCA_020851555.1 Bryobacterales bacterium
CAGGCGATTGAAGAATACCTGGAGCACAACAATCAGCAACCGAAGCCGTTTGTTTGGACCGCAAGCGTGGCCAAGATTCTGGAGAAGGTCGGTCGTTGTAAAGCTGTTTTAGAGACACTACACTAGTATGGGTATGGCGAGGGAGCGTATCCTGCTCGTCACACAGACCCGCGCCCGGGCGTGAAGGCCAGGCGCGTGGGGCGGGCGTTGTCCCGCCTGGAGAGAACCCCATGTCGAGATTGTGCTGTGTATTCCTGCTGGTGGCGGCGGGTCTGGCGGCTCAACAGCCGCGCCCGGGCGGCGCGCCGCAGCCCTCCGTGACCCTGGCCAACGACAAACTGCAATTGACCATCGGTCTGAACGGCGGGCGGTTCCTCAGGCTCGAGCTTCGCCAGGGCGACCCGATCAGTCCTCTGGCGGCCATGGGCCACTTCCTGGCGCTCGACGGCTTCGGGACTCCTTCCGAGGAGGAACGCGCGGCCGGGATGCCCGGTCACGGCGAGGCGAACCGTGTGCCGGTGAAGGTAATCTCGTCCAACGAGGCCGGACCGGTGCGTTCCGTGACCTTACAGAGCCAGTTGCCGCTGGCGCAGGAGACCCTCACGCGCACGGTGGAGATCGCCGGCGGCGAGAACGTCGTCTACGTCACCAGCGAACTGGAAAGCGCGCTGGCCGTGGACCGGCCCGTTTCGTGGGCCGAACACGCGACCCTCGGCCCGCCCTATCTGGAACCAGGGAAGATCGTCGTCGACATGCCGGCGACCCGCTGCCGCGTCCGCGCCCACAAGGCCGGATCCACGGGTAAGCTGGCCTACCTGACGGACTTCGACTGGCCCATGGCGCCGCTCACCAGAGGCGGCACGGTGAGCCTGCTCACGGTGCCTGCCGGCGAAACGTCGCTGGATCTGGCCAGTTGCCTGATCGACCCGGCCAGGACCTACGGCTACGTCACGGCTCATCGCGAGGACCTGGGACTGCTCTTCGGTTACGTCTTCCGGCGCGAGGAGTACCCCTGGCTCATGAGCTGGATGAACTACCCGGGCGACGCGCGCGCGGCGCGCGGCATCGAGTTCTCCACCCAGCCCTTCGACGTCTCGCACCGGGAGACCGTGGACGCGCACCAGATGTTCGGGACGCCAACTTACAAGTGGCTCCCCGCCAGGTCCAAGCTCCGCACGCGTTTTCTGTTCTTCTACACCCGGGTTCCGGCGGACTTCACGGCGGTGGCGGACGTGCTGCTCGAAAACGGACAGGTGAAGATCCGGGACAAGTCCGGAAAACTGGTCACACTGAGCGCCGCCCGGGGATTGTAGCAGCGGGTTCCGGACGGCGCGTCCTGGGCCGGAGTCCAGCCGGGCGCTCGCTCATCGCGGGAAGTCCTCGCACGGCCGGCGTGCGCCCGCGTTCATTTTCTGACAAGCGACGGCGCGGGCAGAGAAGCCTGGGCCGTGATCGCGCGGCCCAACCGGGAGGGGCTCAACGGCACCGGCGCGATGATGAGTTCGGGGAGGTTGAAGGTCATGGTGCACGATTCGTAAAACGACGGGTCCTTCTGCGGCATGACAAACGGCCGGTGAGCCTCGCCATTCCGGTCGAAATAGCTGAAGTAGATCCGGCCCAGGACGCCGCCCTCGCGCTTGCTGGTAAAACAGATCCACCTTCCGTTGCTTGACCAGGTCGGCCAGGACCCGCTCCATCTCCGGTTCACGGCGTTCAAAGGATGCCGCGTCCCGTTCCGGAGGTCGATGACATACAGGTCGCAGATCGGCTGGTACGTGGGGAAATTGCCGTGGTGGGCAAGCAGAAACAGCAGCCAGCGGCCGTCCGGCGACTCCTTTGGTTGCGCCGCGCTCCTCCCCGAATCGGCAGCGGATAGTATCGTTTCCCTCTCGCCCCACGTCCCGGTGGCTGGGTCAAAGGAGATTCGCATCAGGTCGTACTTCACTTCCTGTAGCTGGGTCCAGGGCAGTTGCGGCGCGCTGACAAAATACAACGTTCGGCCGTCAGCGGACCAGGAGGGCCAGTTTTCACGCCGCTCGGGATCGGCAATGCCGCGCGTGGTCAGCACCTGGTTCGCCTCCGTGTCATAGACGGCCAGGTCCGAATCTTCGTCCCAAGCATCGCGGTGTTCGCCGACCGTGTGTTCCAGAGGCATGACGGTGTTTACCGTGTACGCGACGTACCTTCCCTCCGGGTGCCAGTGCTGGTACGCCGCCGGCGACTTGCTGAAGCCGGACGCGGACGTGTCGACCGTCCGCGGTTCACCGTCCTTGACCACGACCATGGGCTTGCCGAAGTTCGTGCTGCGGATCTGGAGGCTCATGCGGTCCGGGCGGTTGCGGCGGAAGCTGTGGCAGTTCACGCACCCGTTCCGCCCGATGGCGAAGTTCTGGTTTTCGATCACCGGCCGTTCGGAAAACCCTTCGAGGTCTCGTTGATAAACCCCGATATTCACATAGTAGTGGTCCAAGGGAGGAATAAGCCGGTACACGACGTAGCGGTCCAGTTCTTCCTGTGAGACGCCGATGCGCACCTCGTCGAACCTGCGGCTGACTCCGTTTTTGTCCTGAACCGTGATCGTCGCCCGCACGGCGGCGCCGCGATTCCGCGCCAGCAACTGCTTCCACCCGCGCGCCGGCCAGGCGATCTTGCCGTTGCGGCTGGAAACTTCAATAGCGCCGCCTTTCTCGCCCGCCATCCGCGCCAGGAATCTCACCCCCGGTTCCTTGACGGCAAAATTGAGCGGCGCAATATTCGGAGCTATGACCGTGCCGCCATAGTCCGGATACAGGACCGGGGGGCGTGAAACACGCTGCGCATGCTCCGTCCAGCGCGCCTGGCACCCGCACAGCGCGAAGAGGACCGGCAGGATGAGTATTGAAGCAAGACGCTGAGGATTCGAATTCGAAGAAGTCATCGCGGGCTTCCCGCTCCTTTGGGCGCGGCGGCACGGGCGTCGAAGGGCGGCCCGGCCGCGGTGCGGCCGAAAATGTAAAAGAACCAATACGTTCCCCCAAAGCCGGGCGCCAGGGCTTTCCAGGCTTCTTCAGCAGGACCGTTCTGGACCCGTGTCCATATCTGGACAAAACGCTGAAAGCGGGCCTGGGTCTGGGGGAGGATCGCAGATTCGTCGATGCCCGGCGGCAGCGACCCGTGCAGATTCCTGAAGCCGAGCGACGCCTCCTCGATGTGCGCCGGCAGATGAGGGTAGAAATCCTTCAGCCGCGGAGCCAGCCTGGCAAAGCCCTCCATGTCGAAGGTGAGCAGGTAGTGGGCCAGCAGGTACTCAAACGCCATCCTGTTGGAAGGAGAAGCTTCGAGCGACTGATCGAGGATCTGCTCCGTAGTGAAGTCCCCGACATAGTTCCTGGTCAGCATCAGCGGCCGGGTGCGCGCCACCAGCGGATCGGTCCGAAGGCTGGGATCCCGGTCCAGCGCCGAAAGGTACTGCCGGGCGCGTGCGGCCCGAAACGGGACCTTGGCGAGTGCGCGCACGAACGTTCGCGCGGTATCGGGGTTTCCGTTCAGGATGTTGACCAACGCCACGCGCTCCAGCACGCGCGGCGTTTCCCCCTCCATGGCCAGGGCTTCATGCGCCCAACGCTGCGATTCGTTGACCCTGCCGAGTTCCAGGTACAGGTCGCTGCGCCAATCCGCGACGGTCGAATAGGTGTCCCAGACGGTATCTCGGAGCAGCAGGGCGTCGGACGAGGCTCGCTGCGGATAGCGGAACATCTCCCAGTGGAGACGCCCGGTGCGCGCCAGCGCGTAGAAGGTGAGAAACCTCACCGGATCGCTGTCGTCCGGCGGCTGCGCCAGGGAGGCCAGCGCCTCCTGCGGCCTGCCGTCATCCAGAAGGTAGTCCGCGTAGATCCATCCCGACTTGTCGAGATTAAGCGCGACCAGCCGCCAGACCAACAGAGCGAGCACGGCAAATCCGGCCGCTTGAGCCGCACGCCGGAAATGAAGTCCGAGGCGGGCGCGAGCGCTGAATCCGCGCAGGAGGAAGGCGGCCGCCGCTCCGGCCGGAACAAACAGATACATGGCCGCCAGAAGGACGTTCGTGACTGCGTCGAACTCCGGCGGCGCCAGCCAGCGGAGGTACCGGGCGGCGATGTCCGGTTCATAGTACAGATAGCTCACGCCATAGGGGACCGCGGCGCCGAAGGCGATCCATGCCAGGCTCCACAGCGGCTGTCTCCGAATCAGCATTTCAAAGAGCGCGCACATCAGGCAGAGGTAGAGAAACCCCGAGGCCAGACAGTAATAGAGAGGAATGGAGACGAAGAGGAACAGGACGGCCACCGTGCTCTGCGCCCAGCGGTTGTGCGGTTTTTCGCGGAGCGCCATGTACGACCACGCGGCCGCCAGGCCGCCCAGCATCGGGAGGATATAAGTGACTGACAGATGGCGGCTGGCGAGAATCAAGAGAATCAGGGGAAATGCCGCCGCCGGCCAGTTGTGGGATCCCGGCGAGAAACGGCGCAGAAGGCCGCGCGCAATCGCCCAGGCGGCCAGGGCCAGGAGGGTGAGCGCCAGCACTCCAGCCCAGTGTCTTGAATAGGTCTGGCTGAAGAAGTTTGCCGAGTATTCAGCCGGCCCGCCCACGATGGTGGAATAGCGGCGGTAGAAGGCCATCCCGGTCAGGAAGGGCGCCGGGAAGCGGTGCGCCAGGAACGCGACGTTCACCAGCGGCCAGAGGCCGCCGTACAGGAGAGCCGCCGCCAGCAGAATGCGCCATGCTGTCCGCCCCTGCCCGGCGCCGGCCTCGGGCGCCGGCAGCCGCGGTTCAACCGGGCGCACGGGCGTGCCGCGCGCCGGCTGCCTCCCCCCGCGCGCGCGTTTCCCGCCTCCCGGTTTTCTCTGTTTCATTTCATAATGCCGGGAGCCTGCCTGAGCCGGCCCGGCGTCGAGACTAGAAGTTCATGTCATCACGGACCGGAGACACTGTCAAGCCGGAACGGCGCGTCATCGCCTGCTGATGCCCGGGAGCCGCGTCTGGTATCATGCTTACTCCATGGCAGAATACTCGATAGGCGTTGATCTTGGCGGCACCAATTACCGCGCGGCGTCGGTCGACCGGAACGGGAACATCCTGGAGCGGATCTCCGGGCCAACCAACTCGCCCGCCGGCCGCGAGGCCATCGTAAACGCAATTGCGGGCGCCATCCTGGAGCTGCGCTCCAGAAGGGCCGGGGAGCAACTGGCGGGCATTGGGGTGGCGCTGCCGGGCTTCATCGATATTGCGAAGGGCTACATCCATGCCTCCCCGAACGTGCCGCCCTTCCAGGGTTTCCACGCGCGGGATGCGCTCCAGGACAAACTGGGCGCGCCCGTGTTGCTGGAGAACGACGCCAACGCCGCGGCGCTCGGCGAGAAGTGGTTCGGAGCCGGGCGGGACGTCGATGATCTGCTCCTGCTGACGCTGGGAACCGGCATCGGAGGCGGGATCATCTGCGGAGGCAAGGTGCTTCACGGCTTCATGGGAATGGCCGCGGAACTGGGCCACGTCACCGTGGATCCCACCGGCAACCCCTGCGCCTGCGGCAACATCGGGTGTCTGGAAAAGCACGCCTCGGCGACGGCCGTGTCCGGCATGGCCCGCTACCTGAACCTCGGCGAGAACCTGACGGCGGAGCAGGTCTGCGGGCTGGCCCAGGCCGGCAGCGCTCCGGCCCGGCGGGTCTTCGAGCTGATGGGGTGGGCGCTCGGCGTGGGCCTGGCGAACTACGTCCAGATCTTCAATTTCCCGTTGTACCTGCTGAGCGGCGGAGTGCTCCCGGCCTGGGAATTCTTCGCGCCCGCGATGCTGCGGGAAGTGGAGCAGCGTTCGCTCACCTACCGCTCCACGAAAACCCGGATCGAGAAGGCGACGCTCGGGAGCGACGCCGGCCTGGTCGGCGCCGCCTGCCTGCCGTTCCACTCATGAGGGCCGGCGGCGTGATAGACTCTACGGTCTGAGCCCAAGCGCACATTCGAGAGGTCCCCTGTGGCCCTGACCCTGGTTGACTACCTCATTTTAGTTGTCTACTTCGTCTTCGTTATTGGAATCGGCTGGCTGCTCCACCGGAGAGTCTCCACCAGCGAGGACTTCCTCACCTCGGCCCGGTCGGTGCCGGTCTGGATCACCAGCCTAGCTTTTGTAGCGACGAACCTCGGCGCGCAGGAGTTGATCGGGATGTGCGCCTCCGGCGCGAAGTACGGCATCATGACCTCCCACTTCTACTGGGTGGGAGCCATCCCGGCGATGCTGTTCGTGGGCGTCTTCATGATGCCCTTCTATTACGGCAGCAAGGCCCGGAGCGTGCCCGAATACCTGAAGATGCGCTACGACGAGAAGACCAGGGCGTTCAACGCGATCAGCTTCGCGGTCATGACGCTGTTCTCCTCGGGCATCTCGATGTACGCTCTGGGGCTGCTGTTCCAACTGGTGCTGGGATGGAGCTTCACGGCTTCGGTGTTGCTCTCGGCCCTCATCGTCCTGGTCTATACGTTCCTGGGGGGGCTGACCAGCGCCATCTACAACGAGGTGCTCCAGTTCTTCCTGATCGTGGTGGGCTTCGCGCCGCTCTCCATCCTGGCGGTGGCCAAGGCCGGCGGCTGGCAAGGCATGGCCTCCCGGCTGCCCGCGGTCATGACCAGTTCCTGGCGGCACATGGCGCATCCGTCGGACAACCCGATGGGGGTCGAGGTGTTCGGCCTGGTGATGGGGCTGGGCTTCGTCCTCTCGTTCGGCTACTGGTGCACCAACTACCTGGTTGTGCAGAGGGCGATGGCCGCAGACTCGATGTCCGGCGCGCGCCTGACGCCGATCATCGGCGCCTTTCCCAAGATGTTGCTCCCGTTCATCGTCATCGTGCCGGGGATCGCCGCCATGGCCCTGATGAAGATGAACCTGGGCTACGAACTGCCGGTGAAGGGCGACTCCTACAACTACGACCTGGCGCTCACCACGCTGATGGCGCAGTTCTACCCCTCCGGTTTGCTGGGGGTCGGACTGACGGGCCTCATGGCGTCGTTCATGTCGGGGATGGCCGGCAACGTCACCGCTTTCAATACCGTCTGGACTTACGACATCTACCAGAGCTACATCCGCAAGGGGGCGCCGGACTCGCACTATCTTTGGGTCGGCCGGATGACGACGGTCGTCGGCGTGGCGCTGTCGATCGGCGCGGCGTATCTGGCCACGCTCTACAACAACATCATGGACCTGCTCCAGCTCGTCTTCAGCTTCGTGAACGCGCCGCTGTTCGCCACGTTCCTGCTGGGGATGTTCTGGAAGCGGGCCACGGGGCACGGCGCCTTCACCGGGCTGGTGGCGGGAACCACCACGGCCGCCCTCACGCACGGCCTCACCATCGCCGAGGGGAAGGGCGCGTGGCTGGGCAACCTGCACGAGTTCCCATCCACCATGGCGCAGAACTTCTGGATCGCTCTGCTGGCCTGGACGGCGTGCTTCGTGGTGACGGTGATGGTCAGCTTCGTCTCCCGGCCCAAGCCGGCGGCGGAACTGAAGGCCCTGGTTTACGGCTTGACCGAACTGCCGCGGGAGGAGGGCGTCAAGTGGTACCGGCGTCCCGGCCTCGTGGCGCTGATCGCCGGGGCGCTCTGCGTGCTGTTGAACTTCCTGTTCTGGTGACGACCATGTGGGATCTTAGAACGCCTTCCGGCTGGTTCTTCGTGATTCTCGGTGCGCTGCTGTGCTTGGCGGGGATCTTCTCTCCCGGCGTGCGCGCTCCTCTCACCGACGTCAATGTCAATCTGTATGCAGGCGTCGTGACTCTCCTGTTCGGAGGCATCCTGCTGTGGCTGGCGCGGCGCGCTTCGTAATCGAGCGTTTCCGGGAGCTGTACGGTGCGAGTCCGGAGCCTCGCGTCTTTCTGGCGCCGGGGCGAGTCAACCTGATCGGGGAGCACACCGACTACAACCTCGGGTTCGTGATGCCCGTCGCGCTGGACCTGGCCTGTTGCACGGCCACGGCTCCCGCCGGGGACGGGCGTTTCCGGGTCTTCTCGGAGAACCTGGGCGAGTCGCGGGACTGGCCCGCCGCCGGCATCGCCTCCGCCACGCCCGCCCGCGACTGGGGCGACTACGTGCTCGGAGTGGCGCGGGAACTGGTGCGAGCCGGATTTGACGTGCCGCCGCGGAACCTGCTGCTCTACAGCACCGTGCCGGTGGGCTCCGGGCTGAGTTCCTCGGCCGCCATTGAAGTCTCTACCGCCCTCGCGCTGCTGGAGGGCCGCCCTATGGAACCGCTGGAGTTGGCCAAGCTGTGCCGCAGGGCGGAGAACCAGTTCGTCGGGATGCCCTGCGGCATCATGGACCAGTTCATCTCCGTTTTCGGCAGGGACCACGCGGCGGTGAAGATCGACTGCCGCAGCCTGGAGCACGAAGTGGTTCCCCTGCCGGAGGGCGCCGAATTCGTCGCCGTGAACACCATGGTCAAGCACGAACTCGGTTCCTCGGCATACAGGGAGAGAGTCGCAGAGTGCGCCGCCGCGGTGGAAGCGCTGGCCCGGCGGCTTCCTCACGTGAGCAGCCTCCGGGACGTCTCCACTCAGGCGCTGGCCGGTTTTGAAGGCGCCATGCCTCCCGTGGTTTTCCGGCGCGCCCGGCACGTGACCGGCGAGAATGAGCGTGTGCAGGCGTTCGTCGCGGCCAGCCGGTCGGGAGACCTCGAACGCATGGGACGCCTGCTGGTGGAAAGCCATAACAGCCTGCGCCATGACTACCAGGTGAGCTGCGAGGAACTGGACTTCCTGGTGGATACCGCCGTGCGCCTGGAAGGCGTGTACGGCGCGCGCATGACCGGCGGAGGATTCGGAGGTTGCGCGGTGCTGATGATACGGCCTGAAAAGACCGTCGCGGTCACCCAGGCCCTTTCCGAAGCCTACGAGACGGGTTTCCGCCTGATCCCGGAATTCTACCCTTGCCGGCCGTCGGAGGGCGCGCGAGAGGTGGCAGCGGACTCGGACGGATCCTTCACCGCCGCGGAAGGGTGAGGCTCTCTGAGTCTCTTCCACATATAACGGACAGATCCCGCGAGGAACGAGATCCCGTTGTACAGGTGGTAGAGAAGGTGAAACGGCACCGCCAGGAGCGCGAATAACTGCCCCTGCCGTCCCGCGAGAAACAGATAGAACTGGGTGTTGAGCACGACCAGCACGACCGCGACCACCAGGATGACCAGGATCAGCGGGTGCCTGGGCAGATGAGTGGCAAAATAGAAGCCGGCGGCCAGGATGTAGATCGCCAGCACCATCCCGGTGAGCTTTCGCCGTCTGGGTGTCCCATACCAGTACCGGTGGCGCAGGATGAGGAGCAGGCAGCCGAGCAGAAGCGGAGGCAGAATCGGCGTCATGCCGTGCTCCACCGCCGCCCACACGAGAAACCCGACCGTGCCGCCCATGGCGGCCCACAGCCGCAGCGGCTTCGGTCCGGATGCGAACTCCAGCCAGTACGCCGCCAGGAAGAAGAGCAGCAGCGCGATCACCGGCACCAGGAAGTAGCCTCTCCACAGGATTGCCGCGGCCAGCGAAAGGCCCAGCAGGAGAAAAGCCAGCGCGACGCTGACTCGCTGGCTCAACTCCAGGTTGAGGTCGTTGGGCATGTACCGGTCCCGGAGAATCAGTTCGGTCCAGGGAACGCCGCGGTCGAAGATGTCGGTCTTGATCAGCCCCCAGAAGGTCCACCGCTTGAGGTGCGTGACCTGGAGTTGCTTGTCCAGAATGACCCGGCAGCCGGCCATCCGCAGCCGGTACCCCAGTTCGATGTCCTCAATCGCGGGGCGTCCGTAGGACTCGTCGAACCCGGCGTGCTTCAGAAAGACCTCGCGGCGGATGGCGCCGCAACCGCTCCAGAAGGTGCAGGCTTCCTGCCGCCCGTGCTGGTGGACGAACGAGTGCATCAGGTTCTTGTACTGCGACAGAAAATCAGGAGAGGCGGGAGCGGAGTCGTAAGAGCCGATGAGCGCGTCCAGGGACGGATCGTCCCGGAAGTCCCGCCGCACACGTTCCAGCGTGTCGGCGTGGACGCAGACGTCGGCGTCGAGGAAGAACAGGATCTCTCCGCGGGCCGCGCGCGCCCCGATGTTCCGGGCCTTCGCGGGGCCGGCGCGCGCCCCCGTGGACAAGGTTCGTGCTCCGAAGCGCCGCGCCACTTCCATGGAACCGTCGGTCGAGCCGTCGTCCACCACAATCAGTTCAAGCGGCCCGGCGGCCCATTGCCGGAGGCTCGTCAGGCACGCCTCCAGATGGGAGGCGGAGTTGTAAACCGGGATGATGACGGAAACGGACACGGTGAAACCGGAAGCGGTGATCCCGGGCGATCAGCCCTCCTTTATCAGACTACTTGCGCTCGTACCGTCCCATGCAGGCGGTTGCGCCGAGGACGTGACCCTTCAAAGCGCGGTCCAGCGCCGCCCTTCCTGCCCCGCGTTGCAGGCCGAGTGAGGCCAGGTCCAACGCATGCAGCCGGAAGTAGTAGCGGTGCGGTCCATGTCCTTTGGGTGGACAGGGGCCTCCGTACCCAAGCCGGCCGAAGTCGTTGGTCCCGCTCTCGCCGGCCTGTCCCGCCCCGAAGCCCTGGGGCAAAGAGTGCACGGCGGCCGGTATGTCCCACAACAGCCAATGATTCCAGACCCCGCCGGGTGCGTCCGGGTCGTCCACGATCAGCACGAAACTGCGTGTCCCCGGCGGCTCGCCGCTCCATTCGAGGGCGGGGGAAAGGCCGGCGCCCTCGCACGTGTGCAGCCGCGGTATGGGCGCACCCTCCGCGAACGCCGGCGTAGTCAAGCGGAAAGACATTGCGGTCCCCTCTCTTCAGATGCGGAGCGCGGACTCCAGCGCCTCCAGGAAAAAGTATTCTCCCCACATGACTGATTCGTCCACGCCCAGTCCGTAGTGGAGGTGATACACGCCATTCTTGAGGATACCCTCCCAACCGGAGTCGGCACGCGCCACGTGCCGCTCGCAGAGAGTGGCCAGCGCGTTCAGCGCGAAGGAACGATAGGTTTGAGCCCTGTCCGGATCGCCCGACAATCCGGACAGCCGCAGCAAGCCTCCGGCCGCGATGGCCGCCGCCGACGTGTCGGGCAGCTTGCGGCTCTCTTCCGGGGCGTCGTAATCCCAGGGAGGGACGCCGCCGGCGGGAGTATGCGCCAGGTAGTAGTCCGCGCACGATTCGGCCGTTCTCAGAAAGCGTACATCCTGTGTGTGCTCGTAAGCGCAGCCGAAGCCGTACAGGCTCCAGGCCAGCCCGCGCGACCAGCAGGAGTCGCTCCGGAACCCCTGGTGGGTGCTCTGCCGGAGAAACTCGCCGGTGGCAAGATCGAAGATGCCTTCGTGAGCGGTGGAACCGTCTCCGCGAAGCAGCACGCGTCTGGTAGTCAGGCAATGCTGGAGCGCGATTTGATGGAGCCGCGGATCTCCGGTTTCCCGCGCCGCAAAAAAGATGATGCCCACGTTCATCATGATGTCAATGAACAGGGAATCCTCGGCCACAAACGACCGGAGATAGCGGCCCTTCTCCCGGAAGCGCAGGGACATGGTCCGCCCCGCCTCGATCAGGACATCCCGCAGGCTCGGGTCGCCCGTGAGTTTCCACCAGCGGTAGTAGGTGGGGAGAAAGATGAAGCCCAGGTCGTGAATCTCGCGGTCCTGCTTCCTGGGTTCCAGCGGCTGCGTATAGCGGATGGCCTGATCCAGCCACCATCCGGCCAGCGGACTGCCTGGCGCGTGACGGGCCTGGAAGATCCACATCAGGCCGGGCAGGAACCCGTCGCACCAGTGCGTCCACACCGGAAGATCGTGGCGCCAGCGCCCCTGGTTCGTATAGAGAGGGTAGAAGCCCGGATGCCGCTCTACCAGCCGCCGCACCTGGCTCTCCGAGAACTCGATCGTCGATTCAAAGAGTTCCCGGTGAGACATCGCGGGCGGCTACTTTCCGCGGATCTCCTTCATCCGTCGTTCCAGGTATTCCTGGTATTCCTTCTTCAGCTCCGGCGCGCGCGGGCTGCCGTAAATATCCGTGGACTTGTACTTGCCCTCATCGAACTTCTTGCGAGTCCATTCGTCGTGGACGTGGGTTTCATCCGCCCGGTCCAGCACCTCGGTCACCAGGGCGGGCGGGATGAAGTAGATGCCTTCCCTGTCGCCGACCACCAGGTCGCCCGGCATCACGGTCGCCCCGCCGATGCGCACCGGTATGTTCCAGCCCGCCAGCACCACGTTGCCGATCGCGGATGGGTGGAAATCGCGGACATAGCCCGGCATCGGCATGTTGGCGATGCCCTCCAGGTCGCGGACCGATCCGTCGATCACCATGCCGGCGTTATGGGTCGTCCGCATGATGTAGTAGAACAGGTTGTCCCCGACAAAAGTGCCGCCTTCCTGCTTGCCGAACAGATCCACCACCACCACGTCATTCGGCCCCAGCATGTCGATGACGGTCTGGTTGTTGTAGGGCTGGAGCCCTTTGGCTTTGCCCCTGGCGGCAACCACCTGGTCCACGTCGGGACGGGACGGCATGAACAGCACGGTGAACGCGCGTCCAACCATCTTCTTGCCCGGCTGGAGGATCTTCCATCCGTCGACGTACTGGTTGCGAAAGCCCTTCTGGCCGATCATCAGGATCTCTTCCATCGAGAGCCCGCGAGCCCGCTCGATCAGATTGTCGGGGATTCTGGGCCTTCCGTCGGGGAAACGGTCGAAGGGGTTCTGCGCCGTGAACTCCACCAGGTCTTCCTTGCTGAACGCGAACATCTGGGCGCTCGCCGGCGCCGCCAGCGCCATAACCACCGCCACCGCCGCCAGGGCGGATATCCACCTGCCCGATGCAGTGTTGATCTTCCGTATCATGCCGGTCTCCTCCAACCTCTTACGATCGAGTCTTCGCAATTGTACTCCAACCCGCGGGCCCTGTGCTGCGGGGGCGCGTCAAAACGTCCTCCGCTTGAGCCGCTCGACGGTGAACTTCGCCGTGTCGGCGACGGCCATCACGGCCATCACGCCCGCCTGCACGGGGTCGGTAACCACCAGGTCCGCGGCTTCGGGCACGCTCCCCGCCATGTTCAGGCTGATGACCAGCAAGCCTTGGTCACGAACCTCGCGCACGGCGCTTTCGATTTCGCCGCCCATGAGAGACCCGGCCAGCACCAGGGCCCGCGCTCGCGGCAGGCGCGCCACCGCCCGCACGGCGTCGGCCAGGGGACGCTCGCCCACCAGGGGGATCGTATCGACCGAGATGTGCTCGCCGCGGATGTTGTGCCGGTCCGCCTCCGAGATTGCGCCGATGGCGACCTGCCCCACCTGCGCGCCGCCGCCCACGATGATGACGCGCTTGCCGTAAATCCGCTGGAACGTCTGGACCTGCGTAAGCTCGCTCACCACGGGGAGAGCCCGGAGTTCCGCCGCCAGCGGCTCGACGGCCCCCTCCACATCGATCTCGAAGTAAATCCGGGATTGCGGAGGACGGCTTTCGATGATCTCCACGCTGGTGATATCGCCGTTGTGGCGCGCGATCACGCCGGTAAGCTGGTGCAGCACGCCCGGCCCGGCGTCGGAAAGGACCAGAAGTCCGATTCTTTCCATGGCGGTCAGCCCTCGGCCTCGTACTTGCGGAGCAGGTCCTCCCAATGGCCCTGAGCGCGCAAGAGAAGCTCCGCCACTTCGCGGATGGCGCCCTGCCCTCCCGGAAGGGACGTGACGTAGTGCGCGTGCCTCTTCACCTCGGGCCGGGCGTTGGCGGTGGCGACCGCCATGCCCACCCGGCGCATCACCACCACGTCCGTCAGGTCGTCGCCTACGAAGGCGACGTGCTCGCGATCCATGCCTGTCTTGGATAGGATCTCCTCCAGGACCGGTATCTTCTCAATGTGGCCCTGGTAGATGTGGGCGAAGTGGCACTGCCTGGCCCGCTCCTCCGTGGCGCGCGAGACGCGCCCGCTGATCAGCCCGGTCTGGATGCCCTTCCAGTGCAGCCATTGCAGGGCGATGCCGTCCTGGGAGTCGAAGGCCTTGGTTTCGAAGATTCCGCCGTCGGGGGAGGGCAGGTTGATAAGCTTCCCGTCGGTGAGCACCCCGTCGACGTCCATCAGGAGGAGTTTCACTCCGGCGGCCAGACGCGTGACGGCCTCCATGTCAGTTGGTCCACTCCGTGTGGAACTGCTGGCCGCGGGGCTTGTCGACACGCTCGTACTTGTGGGCGCCGAAGTAGTCCCGTTGAGCCTGGAGCAGGTTCGCCGGAAGCCGCTCCCGGCGGTAGCTGTCGATGTAGCCGAGCGAGGCGGCCATGGCCAGAGCCGGAATGCCGAGTTCGGCGGCCTGGCATACGATACGTCGGAGGCTGCCGTTCAGGCTCCCGGCGATCGAGCGAAACGGCTCGGCAACCAGCAGGTTCACCAGGCCGCCGTCCGCGGTGAAAGCCGAACGGATGGAATCGAGCACCCGCGCCCGGATGATGCAGCCGCCTTTCCAGATGCGGGCGATCTCCTTAAGGTCGAGGTTGTATGCGTAGTCCTTCGACGCCTCGCGCATGAGGGCGAAGCCCTGCGCATAGCAGGTAAGGATGGCCAGGCGCAGCGCGTCGTGCAGTACGGGCAGGACGGCCTTCCGGTCGCCCGCGGCAGAGCCGGACGGCCCGGTGAGCAGCTTCGCGGCCGCCGTCCGTTCGTCTTTGAAGGCGGACAGGATGCGCGCTTCCAGGGCGGCGTTGATGGTGGGGATGGCCACCCCGAGATCCAGGGCGTTCTGGGAGGTCCATTTGCCCGTGCCCTTCTGCCCGGCTTTGTCGAGAATCACGTCCACCACGGGTTGCCCGGTCTCGGCGTCGTTGCGGGCCAGCACCGCGGCGGTGATCTCGATCAGGTACGAGTTCATCTCGCCTTCGTTCCACGCCGCGAACACCTTCTGCATCTCGGGGGCCGGCAGGCCCAGAGCCGACTTCATGAAGTCGTAGGCCTCGCAGATCAACTGCATGATGCCGTACTCGATGCCGTTGTGGACCATTTTCACGTAATGCCCGGCGCCGCCCCGCCCGATGTAGCCGCAACAGGGCTCGCCGTCCACCTTGGCGGCGATGCTGGTCAGAATCGGCTCCACCAGCCGGTACGCGTCTTCCTGGCCGCCGGGCATCAGCGCCGGTCCCAGCAGCGCCCCCTCCTCGCCTCCGCTGACGCCGGAGCCGATGTAGCGGATCCCGAGCGGCTCCAGTTCCTTGCCGCGGCGGTCGGTGTCCGGGAAGAAGGAATTCCCGCCGTCCAGCAGGATGTCGCCGCGCTCCAGGAGCGGCTTTAGGCTGGCGATGACGGCGTCCACCGGAGCGCCGGCGGGAACCATCATCAGAATCCGCCGCGGGGTCTTCAGGGAGGCGGCCAGCTCGGCCAGCGAGGCCGAGGTGGCCATGGCGGCCTTCCCGGCCCATTTCTTCCTCGAAGCCGCGGCCTTCGCCTCGTCGAGGTCGAACCCCGCCACGGAGAACCCTTTACTTTCCATATTGAGAGCCAGGTTCTGCCCCATGACCCCCAGTCCCACGATGCCTATGTCGTAGCGCATTGTCGCTTCCCGAAAACGATTTGAGAAACTCCCATTCTACGCGCTATGGCTCCCGAGATGCGCAGCGCGAGGCCGGCGGCTCACTGCCAGGTGAACGTTAAACGGCCGGTGGTCATGATCTCGCGCAACTCGGAGACGCCGAGCGGCCTTTCCTCTTCGGCAGGGTCCAGGACGCTGATGGTCTCCATGGCGCGAAGATCGAAGAACTCGAACCGGAGCAGGCCCGCACCGTCCGACACGGCCACTGGAATCGGAATCGGCCCGCAGACCGCGCCGCAGACCTCATGCCGCCAGCAACCGGTGAGTCTCGCTCCCGGCAGCGGCTGGCCCGAACGCGTGCGCACTGTCACGACGTACGGGCGCCGGGGCAACTCCCACCACTTCCGCAACGTGACATCGGCCTCAGACCCGGTGATCACTCCGGCTTTGAGAACGAAGCTGAACCCCGCGGGGCCCGAGTTCGCCTCATCGTGATAGGACAGGTGCAAAACCAGGGGTACGAGCGGCGCGTCGAACCGGATGAGTCCGCCGCTGTCCGTCCGGAACGTCCCGACATGAACGCCGCCCGGGCGGCCGCAATGGTTGTTGTAGGTGGCGAACAGATCAACGGCGATCACCTCGCCGGCGAGGGGACGGCCGTCCGGGTAGAGCAGGCGGACACTGCGCCGGCCGGGCCGGGCGAGCGTGAGCGCCGTGCCGCCGGTCACGCGCCCCATCCGGTTCAAGACGGCGGGCCAGTCGCGGCCCAGCCGGTCTTTCGGAATCGCGTCCGACAGGTACACGAACGGGAATTCGGCGAAGAACCCGCCCTCGGTATCGCCGTATGCCCGGTCGGTCGTCCGCAGTCCGCGAGGCGGCTTCCTACGGTCCGAGACCGCTACCAGCAGCCTGAAGTCGTCCGCCTGTTCCACCAGCTCGATCGGTTCGGGCTCTGGAATTGGTTCGAGACGGCCATCCCGGATTGTCGCGACGAGCGTCGCGGGATAATAGCCCCACCGGTGCGCCACCAGCCAGACCTCGCCTGAGGCGGCAGGATGCGCGGAATCCCCCAGGAACACCCGTGCAGGCGGGCCAGACTGCCCGGCCAGACAGCCGGCGGCAGCGAGAAGCACAGCGGTCCGCCTCACGCCAGCCAGTATAACTCCAGCGAGCCGCCCGCCCGCTGCCGGCGGCCGCATCGCTCAAACCGCCGGCCCCCTGTGCTACATTGGGTTTTACCGCCTCTCGCCGACATGCCGGCTCGGGTGAGCGAGTCCTTCATCCTGCGAACGTATCCATATCGGGAGGCCGACCTTGTAGTGAGCTTCCTGACGCGGGACCAGGGCAAGTTGCGGGGGGTCGCCAGGCGCGCCCGGCGGCCCAAGAGCAGTTTTGGCGCCGGGCTGGAGAGGCTCTCCCAGGTGCGGGCGGCCTACTTCCAGCGGGAAAACCGGGAGCTGGTGAGTCTGGATTCCTGTGAGTTGATCCACTCCCCTTTCCAGTTGCAGTCGGACTATGCCGCGGCGGTAGCTCTCGATTACCTGGCGGAGGTTGCCGAACAACTTCTGGCGCCGGGCGAGAGGAGCGAGCACTTCTTCAGGCTGCTGGCGGCCGTCCTGGAGTACTTGAGAGCGGTCCGGGCGGACGGTCTGTGGCCGGCGGTGCTGTACTACACGCTGTGGGCGGTGCGGTTGTCGGGCTTTCTGCCGGCGTTGCGGGCCGGCCGGGAGTCGCTGGCCGTTGCGGAGGAGATGCTGAAGAAACCAGTAGCGGAGTTGACGCCTCGGGCATGGACAAGGGAGACTGCCGCCGACCTGCGCCGTTTCCTGGTCCGCGAGGTCGAGAACCACATTGAGCGCCGCCTGGTGACGGTCCCCATCCTGGAGACCCTCTGATGGACTCCTTCCAGCAGGTCCTGTTCAAGCTGAAGAGCTACTGGTCCGAGCGCGGCTGCGTCATACAGGAGCCGTACGACGTGGAAGTGGGGGCGGGCACCATGTGTCCCGAAACCTTCCTCCGCGTGCTCGGCCCCAAGCCCTACAACGTGGCCTATGTGCAGCCGAGCCGCCGCCCCGCCGACGGCCGCTACGCCGCCAATCCCAACCGGCTCTACAAGCACTCCCAGTTGCAGGTGATCCTCAAGCCGTCGCCCGATGACGTCATGGACCTGTATCTGGGAAGCCTCGAGGCGATCGGCATCGACTTGCGCAAGCACGATATCAAGTTCGAGGAGGACAACTGGGAGTCCCCCACGCTGGGGGCCTGGGGCATCGGCTGGCAGGTCATGCTGGACGGCCTGGAAATCACCCAGTTCACTTACTTCCAGCAGTGCGGCGGTATCGATCTGGACGTGGTCCCCGCCGAGCTGACTTACGGCCTGGAGCGGCTGACCGCCTTCCTGCAAGGCGCGGAAAGCGTCTATGACATCGAATGGGCGCCCCAGGTCACCTACGGCGACGTCCGGCTTGCCGAGGAACTGCAATTCTCGGTCTACAACTTCGAGATGGCCGACGTTGCGACCCTGTGGCGCCTGTTCGAGTTGCACGAGAGCGAGTGCCGCCGGCTTCTGGATGCCTACCCCGGCTATGAGCACAAGCACAGGTTTCCCGTCCTTGCGGCCTACGACCAGGTGCTGAAGTGCTCGCATCTGTTTAACCTGCTCGACTCGCGCGGCGCGATCAGCGTCACCGAGCGCGTGGGCGTGATTGCCCGCGTGCGGAAGCTGGCGGTGGGCGTCGCCCAGGCCTGGATAGACCAGTCTTCGCGGGAGGCGGCGGCATGAAGACGCTTCCGTTCCTGCTCGAGATCGGAACCGAGGAGATACCCGACTGGATGATACAGCCCGCCCTGAAGCACCTGGGCGAGCTGTTCGAGGGCCTCCTCAAAGACCACAAGCTGGACGGGAAGGTGTCGATGCTGGAGGCTACGCCCCGGCGTCTGGTGCTGATGGCGGAGGGATTGCCGCGGCGCCAGCCCAGCAGTGTGGAGCTGGTGACCGGCCCTCCGAAATCCGCCGGTGAGAGCGCCGCCGCCGGCTTCGCCCGGAAGTTGGGCGTGGAGCCTGCGGCGCTGAAGACCGTTCGGACGCCGAAGGGCGAATACCTGGCGTTCAAAAAGAAAGTACAGGGCCGCGCCACGCTGGATATTCTGGCGGCGGAACTGCCTGGCCTGATCCTCAAAATCTACTTTCCCAAGACCATGTACTGGACGGGGAAGGGAGGGCCGCGCTTCATTCGCCCCATCCGGTGGATCGTGGCGCTGCTCGGCTCCAGGGTGGTGTCGTTCGAACTGGCCGGCGTCAAGTCCGGCAACGTCACCCGCGGCCACCGCCAGCTCGGCAAGCAGAAGATCCGCGTCACGATCGGGAACTACTCGAGCCTGCTCCGCTCGAACTTCGTGATGCTGCCGGCCTGGGAGCGCCGGCTCACGATCCAATCTCAGGCCGACTACCTGTTCGAAGCCCGGGGCGTCTACGTGCGCCCCGACGCGGCCCTTCTCGACACCCTGACCTATCTGACGGAGTATCCCGCGACCCTCGTAGGCGGCTTTGACGAGCAGTTCCTGAACCTGCCCGAGGAGGTCCTGGTCACGGTCATGCGCCACCACCAGCGGTACTTCTCCGTCTATCACCCGGACGAGACCCTGGCGCCCTACTTCATGGCGGTCATGAACGCTCCCGACGATCCCGAAGGCCTGGTCCGGCAGGGCCATGAGCGGGTCCTGCGGGCGCGCTTCAACGACGCCAGCTTTTTCTGGAATGTGGATCAGCAGAAGCGGCTCGACGGCCGCCTGCCGGACCTGGCCCACGTGACCTGGCAGGCGCAACTCGGCTCCTACCGCGAGAAGACGGACCGCGTGGTGGCGCTGGTGAAGGAACTGGGAGGCTCCGCGCACGCGCAGCGCGCGGCTCTGCTGTCCAAGTGCGACCTCACCACCGGGATGGTCAAGGAGTTCACCGAACTGCAGGGCGTGATGGGCGGTCTCTACGCGCGAGCGCAGGGCGAGCCCGAGCCGGTCTGGCGGGCGGTCTACGAGCACTACCGGCCTGCCAGCATGGAGGACAAGATCCCCTCGACCCGAGAGGGTTGCCTGGTTTCGCTGGCCGACAGGCTGGACACCCTGCGAGGCTGCTTCGGGATCGGGCTGACCCCCAGCGGCTCCAAGGATCCCTTCGGGCTGCGGCGCGCGGCCCAGGGCGTGGTGAAGATTCTGGTGGAAGGGAAGTTGCCGCTGCCGCTCAGCAAGCTGTTAGGGGAGAATGCGGAACTGAGAGAGTTTCTTCTGGACCGCGTCCGCTACTATTTCCGCGATGTCCGCGGCTTCAAGTACGACGAGGTGAACGCGATCCTGGCGGCCGGCTGGGACGACCTGGCGGACGTTGAGAGCAGGCTCGCCGCCATCCAGGCGGTGCGTCCCACGGAGCACTTCGAGCCGCTGGCGGCCAGCTTCAAACGCATCCGGAACATCCTGCGGCAGGCGGAGTTCGCGGAAGCCGGTGAGGTGAGCGAGCAACTGATCGAGGAGGGTCCCGAACGGGAACTGTACAACGCCTTCCGGGAGACGAGCGGACGGGTGCGGTCCGGCGATCTCGACTACCGGGAGAAGCTCGCGGCGATCGCCGGGATGCGTCCGGTGGTGGATCGCTTCTTCGACAAAGTTCTGGTGAATGCGCCGGATGGGAGCGTGCGCCGCAACCGCCTGTCGTTGCTCGGCAGGCTGCTGGCGGAGTTTTCGGTGATCGCCGATTTTTCTGAAATCGTAACAGAAGGCACTTGAACTTACTAAGGAGAATAGGAACACTATGACGAAGTACGTGTACGCCTTCGGCGGTGGTACGGCCGACGGGCACGGAGCGATGAAGGATACTCTGGGCGGCAAGGGCGCCGGCCTGGCTGAGATGAGCCGCGCGAACGTGCCCGTTCCCCCCGGATTCACGATCTCGACCGAAGTCTGCAACATTTACTTCAATAACAACCAGACAGTCCCGGCCGAGATCGAGGCGCAGGTCACGGAAGCAGTGGCCGGCCTCGAGGCGAAGATGGGGCAGAAGCTGGGCGGCGCGACCGACCCCCTGCTGGTGAGCGTGCGCTCGGGCGCGAAGTTCTCGATGCCCGGAATGATGGATACCATCCTGAACCTTGGCCTGAACGACCAGACGGTCGAGGCGCTGGCCGCCAAGAGCGGCAACGCCCGGTTCGCTTACGACTGTTACCGGCGCTTCATCCAGATGTTCGGAAGCGTGGTGCTTGAGATTCCCAAGAACGACTTTGAGCACCTGCTCGACGCGCGCAAGAAGAGGGTGAAAGCGAAATCCGACGCGGACCTGACCGCCGAGGACCTCAAGGTTGTCATCGACGGGTACAAAAAACTGGTCGAGAAGAAGACCGGCCAGCCGTTCCCGCAGGATGCCCACGAGCAACTGGTCATGGCCCGCAACGCCGTGTTCCGCTCCTGGTGGAACCCGCGCGCCAGCCACTACCGCAAGATGAACAAGATCGCCGACGATCTGGGCACCGCCGTCAACGTGCAAGCCATGGTGTTCGGCAATATGGGCGACACCTCCGCCACCGGTGTGGGGTTCACCCGCAACCCGGCCACCGGCGAGAAGATGTTCTACGGCGAGTTCCTGATCAACGCGCAGGGCGAGGACGTGGTGGCCGGCATCCGCACGCCGCGGCCGATCTCGGAACTGGAGAGCGTCATGCCCGATGTGTACCGGCAGCTCCGCCAGATCACTTCCAACCTGGAGAAGCACTACCGGGACATCCAGGACTTCGAGTTCACCATCCAGGAAGGCAAGCTCTACATGCTTCAGACGCGGAACGGGAAGCGCACCGGCCCGGCCGCGGTCCGCATCGCGGTGGAGATGGTCGAAGAGGGTCTCATCAGCAAGGAAGAGGCGATTCTGCGCGTCGAGCCGACGCAGCTCGACCAGTTGCTGCACCCGGTACTGGAGCCGGCCTCCAGAAAAAGCCTGAAGCTGCTGGCGACCGGGCTGCCCGCCTCCCCGGGGGCGGCCGTCGGCAAGATCGTTTTCACCGCTGACCACGCGGTCGAGGCCGCCAAGACGGCGCCGGTGATCCTGGTTCGCAAGGAAACCGTGCCGGACGACATACACGGCATGGAAGTCTCCAAGGGGATTCTCACCGCCCGCGGCGGCATGACCAGCCACGCGGCCGTCGTGGCCCGCGGCATGGGCACGCCCTGCGTGGCGGGCGCCGAGTCGCTCGAGGTGGAGGAAGGCAAGCTCCAGTTGCGCGTCCACGGCGGCCAGACCGTCCTGAGGGAAGGCGACTGGCTTTCACTGGACGGCACCACCGGCGAAGTTTTTGCCGGTCAGGCCAATACCGTGGAGGCCGATCCATCCAGCGGCGTGCTCGCCAAGTTCATGGGCTGGGCCGATGAGTTCCGCGGCAAGTTCGGCGTGCGCGCCAATGCCGACGTCCCGCGCGACGCCAAAGTGGCGCGCAGGTTCGGAGCGCAGGGCATCGGCCTGTGCCGCACGGAGCACATGTTCTTCGGAGAAGGGCGCATCGAGCATGTTCAGGCCATGATCCTGGCGGAAGATGAGAAGAGCCGCCGCAGGGCGCTGGCCAAGCTCCTGCCGCTCCAGCGCAGGGATTTCATCGGATTGTTCGAGGTGATGGACGGCCTGCCGGTGGTGATTCGCACGCTCGATCCCCCGCTGCACGAATTCGTGCCCAAGCGGGAGGAACTGATGGTGGACCTGGCCCGGTTGCCGCATGCTTCCAGCAAGGACAAGAAAGGAATGTCCGAGAAGTACGGCATAAAGGTTGGCGAGTTGAGAAAGGGGCTTCCGGCGCTGTTGCAGCGCGTCGAGCAGCTTCACGAGTTCAATCCCATGCTGGGGCATCGCGGCTGCCGCCTGGGCATCACCTATCCCGAGATCACGGAGATGCAGGCTCGGGCCATTTTCGAGGCTGCCGTGCAGGTGGCCAAGAAGGGCAAGAAGGTGATCCCGGAGGTCATGATCCCGCTGGTCGGCTCCGTCGAGGAGTTCTCCGATCAGAAGGCCGTGGTGAAGCGTGTGGCGGAAGAGGTACTCGAGAAGGCCGGCATGCAGGACATGCATTACATGATCGGCACCATGATCGAGATTCCGCGCGCGGTGATTACCGCCGACAAGGTGGCCGGCGAGGCCGAGTTCTTCAGCTTCGGCACCAACGACCTGACGCAGACCACCATGGGCCTGTCCCGCGACGACTATGTCAAGTTCTCCAAGGATTACGAGGACAAGAAGATCTTCAAGGCCGACCCGTTCGCGGTGTTGGACCAGGAAGGCGTCGGCAAGCTGGTGGAAATGGGCGTGAAGCTTGGCCGCGCGGCGCGCCCCGGCCTGGACATCGGCATCTGCGGCGAGCACGGCGGCGAGCCGAGTTCGGTGGAGTTCTGCTACCGGGTGGGCATGGACTACGTGTCCTGCTCTCCGTACCGGGTGCCCATCGCCCGTCTGGCCGCCGCCCAGGCCGCCCTGGCCGGCGACAAGACCGAGATGATGCGGACCGCCTGACCGCTGCTCAAACGGCTGCAAGTCAAGGGATGGGGGCGCCGGCCCTCATCCCTGTTCTACTTCGAAAAACCAAGCGCGGAGAACATCCCTCAACTCCGCGACTACGGGCTCGGAGCAGTGCTGAAAACCGGCCGCTCCGGAGACCTCACGCGGCCCTTGGCGACAGGCCCCTTCTTCGCGCATGGCTGAGTCTCCAGGCAACAGCCGGCGCGAAGGAGAAAGCGGCTTCCGGGAACGGCGGAGCAACGGCACGCCCGGGAGTTCAACATGAGGGCCTGCCGCGGCCTCCCGGGCCGCGACATCCGCCGCTGCCAGGCGCGCCGGCACGCTACTTGACCACAAGCGTGAAGTCCAGGGTAAGGATCACGGCATCGGACGTCACGCGCACCGCGGAAACCTGAAATCGCTCCAGTTCCTGTCCGAAACCCGCGTCCGCCGTTTTCCGCTCGAGGAGTTTCCTGGCTTCCTCCAGAATGGAGTAGGAGAACTGCGTACGCAGACTCTCTGCCAGGCTCGCGCAAACCCGGCGGATGTAGAAACCGTCGCGGCCTTTGCCTTCAACCCGAACATCCTTCAGCCGCAGGCGGCCGTCCTGGTAGTAGGGCATGGCCCGGATCACGACATCGAAGGAATCTCCCAGGCCGACGCAGGCGCCGAGGAGGTTCAACGCCGAACGGCCGCTGAAGTGCGCGTCCACCGTTACTACCCCGCCGGCCCCTCCGACCGCCGGATTCTGTAGATAGGCGAAGCTGCACCGTGCCGCCGGCGTGCCGCGAACGTACTTCCGGCCGTCCTGAGTGAACACCTGCCGGCGAAGCACCTCCTGGATGGTCGTGAAGCGGATCACCAGTTCGGATCCCGCGGCGGCGAGCGGGCACGCCAGAAAGCACACAGCCAATCTGAGCGCCTCCCGCACAGCCCGGCGCCGCCCCCGGCCGGACCTCGCGGCGGGCGCTGCCCGCTCGCCGCGGCGTTCCGGGAGACTCCCGGCGCCCGCTGCGCCCGGAAAGGCCGGCTGTCGCATATGCAGGATTGTCCGGCAGGACGCCCCGCCGGTCAAGCGCGAAATGAATCCGGACCGCACCCGCGTGCCGTCCTCAGGTTCTCAGCCGTGTCATGAGGTAGGTGGAAGCCAGGAAGAAGACGGCGTTCGGGGCCCAGGCGGCCGCCACGGCGGGCAACTGGTTGATGTTGCCGATCTGCTCGAACAACTGGTTCACGCTCCAGTACGCGATCGCAATCCCGAAACTGACGCCCACGCCCGCCAGGGCGCCCCGGCTCCCGGTCAGAAAAGAGAACGGGATGGCGATCATCGCCAGCACCAGCGCGAAGAGCGGCACGGCGAATTTCCTGTAGTACTGTATGCGCAACTGGATGGTGTTGAAACCGCTCTGCCGCAGTTCGGCGATGTAGTCCGCCAGCTCGTGGAAATTCATCTGGCGGTAGGGCTTCACCTCTTTCAGGAAGTATTCCGGCGGTTCGCTGATCTCGGGGAAGGTGGTCGCCTGGAAGGGCTCGAAGCGCTTGACTTTCACTCCGTCCAGGTCCCGCCGCCAGCCATTTTCGAAGATCCATCCGCCGATGGCGCCCGACCAATAGGCCCGCTCGGCGGAGATGTGGCTCTTCAAGCGAAAGGTGGCCGGGTCCAGCTCGTACACGCTAAGCCCCCCCAGCACGCCCGCCGTGCCGTCGAAGTACCTGTAGTAGTAGATCCGCGACTGTTTCCCGAAAATCCACTTCCGGTCCGCCCGCCGGTAGGTCTGAACCGGGCTGCCCTTGATGACCGCGCGGATCGCGTCCTGTCTGCGGTTGGCGGCCGGGACGTACGAGTAGTCGAAGGCGAACAGCAGCGCCGCCACCATCAGGCTGGCCAGCAGCACGGGCGCCGCCAGCCGGTGCAGGCTCACGCCGCAGGTGCGGAAGGCGACCACCTCGTTGTGCTTGCTCATGACCCCGAAAGTGACCAGCGCGGCCACCATGGCGCTGAACGGCGTGGAATCGTAGATGAGCATGGGCGCCAGGTAGAACAGGTAAGCCGCGACGAGCGTCGAAGGTATCTTGTTCTTGACGATATCCCCCAGCAGCTCGAAGAAGGTGAAGACCTCCGCCATCAGCACGAAGGCGCAGAGAAACAGGGCGAAGTACAGCAGGTAGGACGAAAGTACGTAGGTATCCAGAAGCTGCGGGAGAAGGGGGCGGCGCTGAGCGGCCCGCGTCCTGAAACCGTTGGCCGCGCCCAGGTGCGCGAGCCGTCTCAGCCGCGCATACAGAGCCTCCATGCGGCGCCGGAGGGCCCCCAGCAGGTCCCTGCCCCCGGGGCGCTCCGCCCGCCACAACAGCGTGAGGCCCAGCACGGCGAAGGCGGCGTTGGGGGTCCAGACCGCGACGGCCACGGGCAACGTGCCCAACTGGGCCTGCCCGATCAGGCTGATGAGCCCGATCCAATACAGGAACGCTAGGAACACCGCGGTCGCCACCGCCGCCGACTTGCCCGCCTTCCGCGAAGAAATGCCCAGCGGAACTCCGACCGCCGCCAGCAGCAGACAAGCGAAGGGGAGCGCCAGCCTCTGGTGCAGTTCGATCCGCGCATCCACCGAATCCCGGACGTGGCCGAGCAAAGGCAGGGTATCGGTTTCCCGGAACGGCCGTGCCCGGCGCTCGCCGGGGGGCTGGGCTTCCAGAACCTGGTCGCCCTTGGGGAACGTCATGTTGATGTACTCGCCGGGGTTCTTGCCCGCCTGGTGCGTGCTGGCGTCGATGAGCGAAAGCTGGATCCGGTTCCGGGAAGCGTCCGGCACGGCCACCGCCTCGCTCGCCACCGTGACCACCGGACCGTCGCCGGCTTCCGGCGCGCCCGCGCTCCTCTGCGCCGAAGGATTCAGGTCGGCGATGAAGACGTTCTTCCAATGCACCACCGTGCCGGGGATGACGTCGGCCACAAAGAGGATGGTGTTGGGGAATTGCTCCTGGAAGACGCGGGGCTCGATCTCGGCGGTCAGTTGCTCGGCGGCCAGGCGGTTGAGAATCCGGTAGGTTTCGCGGATCGACCAGGGGGTCAGCCACAGCGAACACGCCGCCGTCAGGAGCGTCCCGGTAAGGGCCAAAGCGGCGACCGGCCCCAGCACGCGCAATCCCGGCATGCCGGCCGCGCGCATAGCCGTGATTTCACCGTCGCTCGACATGCGGCTGAAGGCCAGCAGCACGCCGACCAACACTCCGATAGGCACCGTGAAAACCAGCGTGGGAGGCAGCGCCAGGGCGGATAAGTAAGCCACCGTCGAGGGAGCGGCCGAGCTGCGCACCAACAGCTCGGCGATCTGGCCGATGCTCCGCAGGAACAGCACGAACGTGAAAAGGACGGTGCCGAGAAAGGTGGCCGCGGCCGCTTCGCGAAAGATCGTTCGCCCCAACAGCCCCATGATCAACGAGCCGCGGCAATGGAAGGTGCAGGCACAATCGGGAGCCTGGGCCACTCATCCTGCGCCCTGACCAGTTGCAGCTCTTCAAACAGCAGCCCGGGCGAGATCACGGAGCTCTCGGCGACAAAGGACGCGGCCCCCAGCAGGGCGAAGGGAGCGCCGTTCTCCATGAAATCGAATTGGGCGGGTTCCCCGCCGGCCGCCACGATATCCCGCAGGCTGCGGACGGTGAGATCCCTGAAGCGCAGCCCCCGCAGCAGTTCCTCGCGCCCGTCGGGGTAGATCCGGTAGACGAGCAGCGGCATGCTGACGGGCCGGGCGTTGGCCCCGTCCTGCGCTATTCTCGCGATCAGGCGTTGCGCCTCGGGCACCGTGGCCGAAGAGGGAAAGTCCATCTTCCGCACCAGGAGCCCAAAGGGCTTCCCCGACTGCCGGCAGAGGTCGAGCGCCCAGCGCTTCAACTCGGCGAGCGGCACGCTCTCGGAGGCGCGCACGAAGAGGTTGCTGAAGCTCGCGGCATTGGCGCCGTAGTTGCCCGGAAGACGGGCCCGGCCATTGGATGCCTCCACGCCCCGCAGCACCGGCTGCCTCGTGGTAAGGAAGTTCCGGAGCAGGCCCTTCTCCACCAGCGCCAGAGGCTTGGGCGCCACGCCCTCCAGGTCGGCCAGGTAGTGGCCGAGCAGCTTCCGCCCGTTCCATTCCCCGGCCGTGGGATCGTCGGTGACGTCCATCCACTCCGGCAGCACGCGCGAGCCCAGCCGTCCCTCCAGTTCGCCGGCGGCGAAGGGGACGGGGCGCCCCGGCTCCGCCACCGGACGCCGCCGAAGAACGAAGCTGCGCCCCAGCAGCTCCGCCATCAACTGCGCGGCGGCTTCCGGTTCGAACAGCACCGGGCCGGTGTAGGCTTCGCCCACCGGGGCGTCCAGCAGCGCCTCCAGATTGGCCGCCACGCTCTCGACCGCCCGCCGCAGCACCGGTTCCCCGGGAAGGGAGTCCGGGTCCGGGGCGTAGACGCTGGCCGCATCCCGCAGGATCATTCCGTCGGGAGCCAAAGCGCTCGCGCGCACCTCGAAGTGGACCGATCCTTCCGGCGTCTTGATCCGCGTCCCCTCCGTTGTGGCCAGGTAGTAGTAGCCCTGCACGATCTGGAGGTCGACGGCGGAGGAGACGATCCGGCTGTGCGGCAGCAGGAGCGACGAAAGCGTCCGCAGCCTCGCTTTCCACCCTTCTTCGTCCACCTTCCAGGCGGCACCCTGCGCCAGCATCGTGGTGGGTTCCATGCGCAGCAGGTCCGGCAGTTGCTCGGCGCCCGTGACGTTCTTCTGCGCCGCGCGCTTGCGCGCGATGATCTCAAGAGCCGACTTGTAGGCCACGTCCGTCGCCAGCCAGAAGTACTGCCGCAGCGCCATGTAGTCGTCGTCGAGCGGACACGCTCCCTGGTCGTAGCCCCCGGCGGTGCGGTAATCGCTGAAGACGTAGTTGCCGTTGTCGAACTGGTAGTCGCCCACGCGCACCTGCACGCGGGGCAGGCGGGCGCGCACCCTGCGGGCCGAATTGAGCGCGCCCAGAGTGGCGCCCGCCGCGAAGCTGTCCGCCTCGTGTATGCCGTACTCGATGTAGTAGGGGACCTCCAACGCATCCACGAGGCGCAGGCTGCGCGAACGGGTCAGCTCGTCCGCGAGAGCGCGCAGCACAACGTCGCCGCCCGGACCGGTCTGTCCGTTGAGGCCGCAGGCGGCCGCCAGGAGCGCGGCGAGTATCCAGGGGCGTTTCATGGGACGGCCGGGACCGGCCTGGGCAACAGCGGGGGCCGGTCCGCGGATTTCTCCTTGCGCTGGGTTTCGATCTCCGAGACCAGCAGTGCCGGGGCCACGGCGGCGACCGGCACGCTGCCGGACTCCGCGCCGCAGTACCCGTTAAAAACCTCCCTCCGGTCCGAGGTGGCCAGAATCTTCTCGAAGCTGGCCAGCGGCGTGCCCACGATGTCCACGCCCCTTACCAACTCGTCCGGCCGGCCGTCGGCGTAGACCTTGTAGACCACGAGCGGAATCACCGTGAAGGCCTGGAGGCCGGCCCGCCGGGTCTGCGTGTATCCGCCGGTGACCTCGGCGAAGTACAGCCCGTAGGGCTTGTTCTGCTGCCGGATTTCCGCCCGCAGCATCTCCCGCAGCTTCTCTTCGGAGACCCGGTTGGCGGACTCCACCATCAGGTTGCTCTGCCTGGACAGCACTTCATAGCCGGGCGTCCTGCGTCCGTGGCCGTTGGACTTGTTGAAGCCGAGTATGGGGGAGCGGGATAGCAGGAAGTTCTTCAACACTCCGCCTTCCACCACCGTGACCTTCTGCGCCGGGATGCCCTCGTCATCGAACCGGTAGTATCCGTTGAGGTCTACGCCTTCGCTGGTCCGTAGCGTAGGGTCGAAGACGACGGAGAGGAAATCGGGCAGCACCTTGGAGCCGAGCCTCTTGGTGAAAGTCTGACCTTCACTTTCGTCCCTCTGGCGATGGCCTTCCACCCGGTGGCCGAAAATCTCGTGAAAAAAAACGCCTGCGGCCCTGCCCGAGAGGATGGCCGGCCCCACGAAGGGGTCCGCCACCGGCGCGGTGCGCAACGCCTCCAGTTGCCGGGCCAGCCGGCCGGCGGCGTCCAGCACGGTCTTGTCATCCGGAAGCCGGGAGGGCTCATCGGCGTCGAAGGTCTCGCCGACCGCGAGATTCATGCCGTCCGCCGCCCTGGTCTGGGCCGCAAGAGTGATGCGGGCGAAGGTGCGGCCGTGCGCGATGCGCGTGCCTTCCGTGCTGACCAGGTACTTCGTCTCCCGGCGCGCCGAAACGGAAACACTGGAAGTCAGCACGCCGGCCTGGCCGTTGAACGCCGCGGACCACTTTCGGGCTCTGGCCTCCCAGTCCTTGAGGGATACCGAGAGGTGCTTCGCGGGCTCGCTATAGCTCGCGGGGCGTTCCTCGGTGAAGTCCGCCGAGCTGTCCTCCCGTTCCAGCCGGACCTGCGAACTGGTGCGAATCTTGATCAGGCGCTCCGCCGCCGCGCGGTAAACACGGTCCGTCTCCAGCCAGATCCGCTGTGCGATGGCGGCGGCGCCGTCCTCTATGGGGAGGGACGTTGCCGAAGTGAAGACCGGCCGGTCGCCCTGTACGCTGTGGTAGTTGTCCAGCTTGGGATCGCCGACCCTTACCGTGGCGTCCAGCAGGCGGTTCTGGGCGCAACTGCTGGTTTGCAGGGCGCCGAGCGACGCCGTCACGCCGCAGGCTTCCTGCTCGATCACGGCATAAGACATGAAATAGGGCGGCGGGTCGCCCTGGCTGCGTAAGGTTTCGAAGTTGCGCTTCAGCTCCTGGCTCAGCACGTCCATTAAGGACGGACTCTGGGCCAGCCCCAGGGAGACGAGCATCACCAGCGCACCAGCGCGCGCCGCGATTTTCACGCCCCCAGGATAGCATGGGGGCGGCGTACGGCCTCCGCGCGGGGAAGGGCGCCTGGCCTTCCGGCTACAATTACGACATGTGGAGACTCACGGCGTCCAGGGTCTGCGCCGCGCTCGCTGTCCTGGCGCTTCTATGCCCGGCTCAGTCCACGCCGGACATCCGCTCTTCTTACTACCGCGGCAGACCGGTCACCTACCAGGTGATCGATGGGCTAGCCGTCTACCAGGGCGACATCATTCTGGGGACCGCCGAAGAACTGGAGGCGGCGCGCACGGCCGGCGGCAGGCAGATCAAGGCGATGGTCATCGATTCGCCCTCCCGGCTCTGGCCCGCCGGCGTCATCCCATATACCATCGACGCGGACTTGCCGTCGCAGCAGCGGGTCCTGGACGCGGTAGCGCACTGGAACACACGCACTCCTATCCGCCTGGTCCCGCACACCACCGAGAGCAACTGGGTGCATTTCCGCCACACGCCCGGCACGGGCGTATGCTCGTCGTCCATGGGCATGGTCGGGCGCGGGCAGCAGTTCATCAACCTGGATACCGGCTGCGGAGTGAAGCAGACCATACATGAGATCGGCCACACGGTTGGACTCTGGCACGAGCAGTCCCGCACGGACCGCGACCGGTTCGTCGAGGTGCGGTACCAGAACATCGACAAACGGTACGCCTACAACTTCGACCAGGAGTTGTCCAGCGGCACGGACAGCGGCTCCTACGACCTCGGCTCGATCATGCACTACGGACCGGACAGCTTCTCCCGCAACGGCCGGCCGACACTGGAGACCATCCCGGTGGGAATCCCGATCGGCGTGGCCGTGGAGCTGTCGGCCGGAGACATCGACGCGGTCAAACGGCTGTATGGCCAGGCGGTCGAGTCCACAACCATCGCCACGAATCCTCCCGGCCTGGAGGTGGTGGTGGATGGGACTTCCTATTTTGCGCCGGTCAGCTTCGAATGGGCGCCCGCCAGCCGGCACACCATCGAGGCGGTTTCTCCGCAGGGCGCCGGCTCACTGCGTTTCGCCTTCGGTTGTTGGAGCGACTCCGGCGCGCAGAGCCACGTCATCACGGCGTCGCCGGAGGTGACGGTGTTCACCGCCAGTTTCGTGCAGCAGTACCGGTTGACCGCGCGGGTCTCGCCCGACGGAGCGGGCTCGATCCGCATGACTCCGCAGGCGGAGGACGGCTACTATGCGGCCAGGTCGGAACTGGAGATCGAGGGCGCGCCGGAGTCCGGCTACGCCTTCCTGCGCTGGTCCGGCTTCCAGACCGGAAGCGAGAACCCCAAGCGCACCATCGTACGGACGTCGGGCACGCTGTCGGCGGCCTTCACGAGCGGCGCCGTAACTACCGTGACCAGCGAACCGCCCGGCCGCAGAATCGTCGTGGACGACGGTTACTACACGGCGCCGTACAACTTCGAGTGGACCGCCGGCTCCACCCATACCCTCTTCGTGGCTTCCCCCCAGGCGGCGGAACCGGCCAGGTACCTGTTCCAGTCCTGGGAGAACGGCGAGACCGGCTCGCGGACGGTGACGGCCTCCTCCGGCCCCGCTACCTACACCGCGCGGTTCACGACCCAGCATCTGCTCTCCGCGGGTGTGAACTCTCTTCTGGGAGGATCGCTGTCCGTGAATCCAAAGGCCGCGGATGGCTACTATGACCGGGGATCCACCGTCGAGTTCACCGCCAACGCGTCACCGGCCTACCGCCTGGATTACTGGACCGGAGACGTTGGAGGACGAAGCAACCCGGTCTCGCTGACCGTCGTTGACCAGACGGCGGTCACCGCCGTCTTTGCCAGAAACTCGAACGCCCCGCTGACGGCCGTGAACGCCGCCAGCTACGAGTACGGGGGATTGGCGCCGGGCCAGATCATCGCCATTTTCGGAACCGGCCTCGGCCCCGAAACGCCGCAGCTTCTTCAACTCGACGGCTCGGGCAAGGTCAAGACCGAACTGGGCGACACGCGCATTCTGTTCGACGGCGAGCCCGCCCCTCTGGTCTCGGTGCAGGCGGGGCAGGCCGGCGCGGTCGTGCCGTATTCGGTCGCCGGGCGCGCCTCCACCATCATGCAGGTGGAGCGGCAGGGGGTGGCCACCCAGGCGCTCCAGTTTCCGGTGGCGGCTTCCGCCCCGGGCATTTTCGCCGCCGACATGAGCGGGCGCGGGCCTGGAGCCATCCTGAACGAAGATGGCGTAACGCTGAATTCGCCTCAGAACCCCGCGCCGCGAGGGTCCATCGTGGTCCTCTACGCCACCGGCGCGGGCCAGACCATCCCGCCGGGCGTGAGCGGCAGCGTGCCCGTGAGTGCACTGCCCAAGCCGGAGTTGCCGGTATACGTGACCATCGGCGGCGCGTCGGCGGAAGGGCTCTACGCCGGCGCGGCGCCGTACTTCGTCTCGGGCGCCTTGCAGGTGAACGTCAGGGTGCCCCGCAACATCGACCCCGGCGACTACGTTCCGGTGGTGCTGACCGTCGGGAAGAACAGCAGCCTGCCGGCCGTGACGTTAGCGGTAAGATAAGCGGCCGGATGGAGCGCCCGTCGTGGCCGGAACAGAACTCCTCGCCCGACGGACAGGCGCTTACAGCAGAGGCGCGTAATATCCCCGGCGGGAGCGGACTACCAGGTTGGCGCGGTCCTTCACCACGATCTGGACCTCCTGGTAGGAGCCGTCGGTCCTGAGCGGCTCCGGCCGGTACAGGATGCTGTACTGGTGCCGCAGTTCGTTGGCGATGTTCTCGAACGACTGTGAGAGATCATCCGCCTTGAAGGGGAAGAACGCCTGCCCGCCCGTCTCGGCAGCGTAGTACTTCAGCACCTTGTCCCCGCCGGTCTCCGTGCGCGTCAGGTTGGTGGAGATGGTGTAGATCACCACGTCGGCCCGCTGCGCCATCTCCAGGGCCTGATCGCGGCTGTAGCGGCTCTGATTGTCCTCCCCGTCGCTCAGAACCACCATGGCGCGGCGGAACTTGTCCCGAGGCTGGTCCTGCATGAGCTTGTCCCGGCTGGCAAAGAAGATCGCATCGTAGAGCGAAGTCCCGCCGCCTGCCCTCAACTGCCGGATGACACGGGTCAACTGCTCGATGTTGTTGCTCAGGTCCGCCTGAAGCTCGGGCGCGGTGTCAAAGCTGATCACCGTGGCCTTGTCCTGTTCCGGCCGCATCACGCTGTTGATGAATTCGATGGCCGATTCCTGGATGAACTTGAGCCGGTCTCGGATGCTGTTGCTGCTGTCCACCACGATCGCCAGCCGCAGCGGCAGGTCGCTCTCCGCCGAGAATTGCAGGATCTTCTGCGGGTTCCTGCCCTCTCTGACGGTGATGTCCTTCTCCGTCAGGTTGGTGATGAACCGGCCGCGCCGGTCGGTCACGGTGAACAGCAGGTTCACGTTGGTGACCTCCAGCACGATGCGCTGGTCAACTCCCTCCTGCTGGGAGGAACGCGAGACTGGAGCCTGCGCTTGCCCGGACGCGAAGGAACAGGCCAGAAACAAGCACGCAGCGATGGTTCTCATGGGGTCTCTGCCTCGATTATAGGAGTCCTTCCAGCCAGGTCTCAAGCTCCCGGGGGAGCGGGGCCTCCACCGTGACCGCCGCGCCGCTGTGGGGGCTGGTGAACCGGATGGACCGCGCGTGAAGAAAGTAGCGCGCCAGCGGCGGGCGTCCCCGGGGTTCGGCGGGCGCGCCGTACAGCCGGTCCCCCACCACCGGGTGTCCGCCGCCCGAAAGATGCACCCGGATCTGGTGCGTGCGGCCCGTGCTGATGCGCACCTCCAGCAGGGTGAAATCGCGATAACGCCGGAGCACCCGGTATTCGGTGAGCGCGGAGCGTCCGCGGGCCAGGCGCGCCGTCATTCGTACGCGCCGGATCGGATCGCGCGCGATGGGCTTTTCGACCCTGCCGCGGTCCTCCTTCACCACGCCGTGGACCAGCGCGATGTACGTCTTTTCCACGCGCCGCCCGGCGAACTGCGCGGCCAGGTGCCGGTGGGCCGCATCGTTGCGGGCCACCAGGATCACGCCGCTGGTATGGCGGTCCAACCGGTGGACGATGCCCGGGCGCATCTCGCCGCCCACGGCGGACAACGACTCGAACCGGGCGGCAAGCGCGTTCACCAGCGTTCCGGAAGCGCAGCCCGCGCCCGCGTGGACCACCATTCCGGCAGGCTTGTTGATGGCGGCGACACTCTCATCCTCGTAAAGGACCTCCAGCGGTATCGGCTCCGGAACCACCCGCCGCGGGGGGAGCCCGGCGGGCTCCACTTCCACCGAGTCCATGCCTCTCAGGGCGTAGGACGGTTTCTCCGGCTTGCCGTTCACCCGGACGCGGCTTGCCCTGATCCAGCCCTGCAACTGCGAGCGGCTGTGGCCGGGAAGTTGCTCCTGCAGGAAGCGGTCCAACCGCTTGCCCGCGTCGGCTGCCTGCGCCCGGAAGGTCACCGTGGCTCTATCATGTGTCATGAGGAGGCCGTGATGCACGAATACCACAATTTCATCAACGGCAGGTTCGTCGAGTCACCGAACTGCGACCGGATTGAAGTGACCAATCCTTCTACCGGCCGGGCCATCTGCTCGGTTCCGGAGAGCACCGCTTCCGACCTGGAAGCCGCGCTCGACGCCGCCGTAGCGGCGCAGCCCGGCTGGGCCCGAAAGCCCGCCGTCGAACGGGGAAACGCCCTGCGCGCGCTCGCAGCGAAGATCCGCCGGAACGTCGAGCCGCTGGCCAGGGTCATCACCGAGGAGCAGGGCAAGATCCTGCCTCTGGCGCGCGTGGAAGTAGCCTTCACCGCCGATTATCTCGACTACATGGCGGAATGGGCGCGGCGCATCGAGGGCGAGATCATCGAGAGCGACCGGCCGGGCGAGACCATTCTGCTTTTCCGGCAGCCGATCGGAGTGATCGGCGGCATCCTCCCCTGGAACTTCCCCTTCTTCCTGATCGCGCGCAAGGCGGCGCCGGCGCTGGTCACCGGCAACACCATCGTCATCAAGCCCAGCGAAGAGACGCCGCACAACGCCGTCAAATTCTGCGAACTGGCCATCGAGGCGGGCCTGCCTCCGGGCCTGATCAACGTCGTCCACGGGCGCGGCCCCTCGGTGGGCCGGGCGCTGGCCTCCTCGCCGCGGGCCGGCATGATCAGTTTTACCGGCAGCGTCGAAACCGGCGCCGCCGTGATGGCCGCCGCGGCCCCGAACATCACCAAGGTCAACCTGGAACTGGGCGGCAAGGCGCCCGCCATCGTCATGGCCGACGCGGATATCGGCCTGGCGGTCCAGGCGGTGAAGTCCTCGCGCGTGATCAACAGCGGGCAGGTCTGCAACTGCGCCGAGCGCGTTTACGTCCAGCGCAAGGTCGCCGACGAGTTCGTCGGCAAACTCGCCGCCGCCATGCAGAACACGCGTTTCGGCGACCCGCTGGCCGATGAATCGGTCGAGTACGGCCCGCTCATCAATGAGGCGGGCTTCCGCAAGGTTTCCGGCCTGGTGGAGCGCGCGGCCGCCGCGGGAGCGGTTGTGGTGACCGGCGGCAGGCGCGCGCCCCTCGAAGGCGGCTACTACTACGAGCCGACGGTGCTGGCCGGAGTCAGGCAGGAGATGGAGATCATCCACCGCGAGATCTTCGGCCCGGTTGCGCCGGTGGTGACCTTCGAGGATCTGGACGAAGCTATCGCGTACGCCAACGACTCGGACTACGGTCTCACCTCGTCCATCTACACGCGCGACCTGAACGTGGCCCTGCGCGCCTGCCAGGAGATCCGCTTCGGAGAGACCTACATCAACCGGGAGAACTTCGAGGCCATGCAGGGGTTCCACGCCGGCTGGCGCAAGAGCGGCATCGGCGGCGCCGACGGCAAGCACGGCCTTTACGAGTACACGCAGACCCACATGGTCTACATCCAGCGGACTTAATACGGGCCTCACGGCCGCGGCACCGCGGAGCAGGCCGCGCCTCGTGAGCGCGGCCCCTCCGGTTGTATATTCAGAAAGTGATCCAATGCGCGATTGTGCCGGTGGCGGGGTACGGCACGCGGCTCCTGCCCGCAACCAAGTCCCAGCCCAAGGAGATGCTGCCGGTCGCCCGCAAGCCGATCGTGCAATACGTGGTCGAGGAGCTGGTTGCGAACTCCGTCCAACGTATTCTCTTCGTCACCGGCCGCAACAAGAGTTCCATTGAGAACCACTTCGATCAGGATCCCGAGCTGACCCGCCTGCTCAACGCCGGCAGCAGGCAGGAACTGATCGAAGAACTGAAATTCGAGGACTTGCAGGCGCAGTTTTATTACACCCGCCAGCGGTTTCAGCGCGGCTTGGGCGACGCCGTCCTGTGCGGCGATAGCTTCGCGGGTGAACGGCCCTTCGTGGTGGCTCTGGGCGACTCGATCCTGGGACTGCACGCCAACTCGCGCTCCGTGGCGCGGATGGCGGAGGTTTTCGAAGCCCGCCGCGCAAGCTGCATCATCGCGGTGGAGGAGGTGCCGCGGGAAGAGGTCAGCCACTATGGCATCGTGCGGCCCGCAGGCGGCGCCGGAGAAGATTGCTTCCGGGTCGCGGACGTGGTGGAAAAGCCCTCGCCGGAAGCCGCTCCCGGCAACCTGGCCATCGCGGGGCGCTACATCTTCTCGCCGCTGGTTTTCGACATGATCCGGCGCGTGAAGCCGGACGCGCGCGGCGAGATCCAGCTCACCGACGCCATCCGCGGCCTGTGCGAGGAAGGCAAACGGGTGCTGGCGCTGAGACTCCCGCCCGGCGAGAAGCGCTACGACATCGGGAACTTCCCGAGCTACTTCGAGGCCTTCGTGGAATTCGCGCTGGCCGACCCGGTCCACGGCCCCGGCTTCCGGCGGACCCTCGAGCGGCTGCTCGGCGAGCCTTCCGGCCTTTCCTGAGCGCAGCGCGGGAAGGGACGATGTCGTTGGCCGGTCGGCCGCCCACGGGCTTACATCACCGGGCCGGCGCGCCAGGGGACGAATTCGGCGTGGCCCAGGCGCTCGCTGGCGGTCCGCTCGCCCGAAGCCACGCGCAGCACCATCTCGAAGATCTCCCGCCCGGCCTCAGCGGGCGTCCGCAAACCGTCCGCGATGGCGCCGGCGTTGAGGTCCATATTCTCCCGCATGCCGCGGTAGGTGGCGCTGTTGGTGGCTATCTTGATGACCGGGATCGTGGGGAATCCGATGCCGGTTCCTCTGCCCGTGGTGAACGCGATCAGGTTCACCCCGCCCGCCGCGAGTCCCGTCAGCGAAACCGGGTCGTAGCCGGGGGTGTTCATGAAGACCAGCCCCGGCGTCCGGATCCGCTCGGCGTAGTCGATCGCGTCCGCCAGAACGGCATCTCCGCCTTTCGACACCGCGCCCAGGGACTTCTCGACGATGTTGGTGAGCCCGCCTTCCTTGTTCCCCGCCGCGGGATTGTCGTCCAGCGTCCCGCCGAACAGCCCCACGTAGTGCTTGTATCCGGCGATGAAGCCCAGCAGCCGCTCGGCGACCGCCCGGTTCGCCGCCCTCTTCACCAGCAGGTGCTCGGCGCCGAAGATCTCCGGAGTCTCGGCCAGCACGGCCGCGCCCCCGGCCGCCGTCAAGAGGTCCGAACAGACGCCCAGCGCGGGGTTCGCCGTGATGCCGGAGAAGGAATCCGATCCCCCGCAGTTCAGCCCCAGCACGATCTTCGACGCCGGCGACTCAACCCGGCGGCAGGCCGAGGCCTCCTCCATGAGGCGCGCCACGCGGCGGCAAGCCTCGTCCACCGTGGCGCTGGTGCCGCCGCCCGACTGCATGGTCATCGCCGTCAGGCGCCCGCTCCGGAATCCTTCGGCGGAGGCGTAGCCACTGACCTGGTTCGTCTCGCAGCCCACGCCGATGAGCAGCGCCGCGAAGACGTTGGGATGATCCAGCACGCCGGCGATGGTGCGGTGCAGCAGTTCCCCGTCCCTGCCGGTCACGCCCGCGCATCCGTGCTCGTGCGGGAAGGCCGCGGCCCCGTCCACGTTCGGGGGCAGCGGCTGTCCCTCAAACCGGCGCGCGATCAACTGGCAGACGTGCGCCGCGCAGTTGCTGGCCGCCACCACCGCGATGTAGTTGCGCGTGCCCACGCGGCCGTCGGCCCTGGGGAAGCCGAGGAAAACCGGCGCGTCGCGCGGCGCCGGCGGCGCGGCGGTTTCGCCCTGGGGAAACTCGTATTTGAGGTCCGGCTCCTCGTACTTCAGGTTGTGGGTATGTACGTGCTCGCCCGCCTCGATGCGGCGGGACGCCCGCCCGATCGACTGCCCGTAACGCAGCACCGCGCGGCCGGCCTCAATCGCGTCCACCGCCGCCTTGTGTCCGGCGGGAATGGCGTCGCGCAGCGCGAACTCTCTCCCTTGGACCCGTACTGTGCGGCCGGCCTCCAGAGCCAGCCGCGCGACGGCCACGTTGTCGGAGGGGTGAAGGTGAATCAGAGAATTGTCCTTCGTCAGGGCGGGTGAGATCTCTATCAATGGGCTTTCCTATCTAAGCAGGACCGTCTCGGTGAGTTGCTCGCCGACGTGGACGTGCAGCTTGCCGCCATGCGGATAGAGCCACACTCCCGTTCCGTCCTTGGGGGTCGGTATCTGGGCGGGGCCGTCCACAACCAGGAACTTGGCGGATTTCGCCGCCGGGAGGAACTTGCCGATGTGGATGTGCGGGTGGCACTGGCTCCGCATCTCCTCGCCGTTGAAGGCCAGTCCCCACCCGTCGCCCCAAAGTTCCGTGGCCTTGCGGATGGCGGCGGTCCACAACTGGGTCCGCTCGGCCGGCGTCATGTCCGCCAGGGTGTGCATGTCCTTGCGGACCGTCCGTGGCAGGGCCAGCCACCGGTTGGGCTTGTTCGGATTGGTGTCCTTGAGGAAGAACACGGGCTCGCCGTCCGGTTGCTTGAGCGCCTCCCGGGTCAGGCTGCACACCCGGGCCTGCAACGAAGCCGGATCCGCCGGATCGCAGTTACAGCCGTCTATGGCCGCATGCGCCGCCGGGAGGATCGCCAGCAGCGCGAGGAATCCCAGTGCGCTCTTCATCACGGCCATTATACTTGATAGGTGTTCGCCGCCCGCCGGATGTGGATCGCCGCCTTCCTGGCGCTGCTCTTCCTGTATCTTTTCGGGCTAACCACCGCCGGCCTGGTGGGCCCGGACGAGCCCCGCTACGCCTCCATCGGGCGCCAGATGGCGCGTTCGGGGGACTGGATTACGCCTCGGCTGTGGGGCGAGGCGTGGTTCGAGAAGCCTCCGCTGCTGTACTGGATGATCGCTTCGGCGCACAGACTGGGTTTGGGTGACGACCTCGCCCCGCGCCTGCCGGTGGCCCTCGCCGGCGTGGTCTTCCTGGTCTTCTACTGGCGCGTTCTGCGCTCGGAATTCGGCGCGCGCGCGGCGCTGTACGCGTCGGCGATTCTGGCCACCTCCGCGCTCTGGTTCGCCTTCAGCCAGGTGGCGGTGACCGACCTGCCCATGGCGGCCGCGTACTCGACGGCCATGCTCCTCGGACTGCGCTGGCTGTCGGCGGGAGGCCGCAGGCTGCCGGCGGCGGCGGCGTTCTTCCTGGCGCTGTCGGTGCTGGCGAAAGGACTGGTGCCGCTGGCGCTGAGCCTGCCTCTGTTTTGGGCTGCGCGCGCGAGGTGGAAGGAGTGGGTGCGGCCCCTGCCGCTGCTGGTGTTTCTGCTGACGGCGGCCCCGTGGTACCTGGCCGCCACTGCGCTTCACGGACCAGCGTTTCTGGCGGAATTCTTCGGCCGGCACCACTTCGCCCGCTTCAGCAACGGGGAGCTCCTGCATCCGCAGCCTTTGTGGTTCTACCTTCCCGTTCTCCTCGGAGGCTTCTATCCCTGGAGTCCCGTATTGGCCGCGCTCTTCCGGCCAGGTCTTTACCGCGACCGGCGGCGGACGTTCCTGTTGCTGTGGGCGGGGTTCGGGCTGGTGTTCTTCTCCGCATCCACGGGAAAGCTGCCGGGATACCTGCTCCCTCTCTTTCCCGCCCTGGCGGCGCTCGGGGGAGTGGCTCTGGCCGGGATGAACCGCGCACGGTGGATCCTGGCGCCTTGCTGCCTGCTGTTCGCACTGAGCCCCGTCGCGGCCGCCGTGTTCCCGCACGCCTTCTCCGCGGGCTTGTCGCGGACGGATATCGGCGGATGGAACTGGCCGGTGACGGCAGGCTGCGTTCTGGCCGCCGTCGCGGTGTGGGTGCTGGACAGGGCCGGCAAGCGGGACGCAGCCGCCTGCGGCGTCGTGGGCCTGGCCGTACTCAGCCTTCTATACCTCAAGCTGAGCGCGCTTCCCGAACTGGACCGCCAGGCTTCCGCCCGGACACTATGGCGGGCGGTCTCGGCGGACCCCGGCGCGGTCTGCGTGGAAGATATCGGCCGCAACTGGCGATACGGGCTGAACTACTACTCGGGCACGCCGCTCCCCGCGTGCAGCGACGAGCCCCGCCCGCGCCGGATACGGCAATCGCCGGACGCACCTCCATTCCTGGAGTAGGGTGGACCCGGCCCTTCACCGGAGGGGCTACTGAGCGGCCTTCAGCAGTTCCTTGAACTTCCCCGCCAGCGCCTGGTTCTCCTTGGTGTTCTCCATGGTCTTCAGCGCTTCCACGCCTTGCTCGGCGAGTATCGCCACGCGGTCCGGCTTGCCCATCGCCTCGCGGCCGAACAACGCGGTCTGCTTGTACAGGGACTGAAGCATCGCCCCCATGAAGGTCTCGCGGGGCGTCTCCGCGCGGCCGCTTTCGAACGCGAGCCGGCCCTTGGCGATGTCGCCGGGCGCGCCGGCGGCGGCGGCGGCGGACTCGGCTATGGCGCGCTCGATCATCCTCTTTTCGACCGTCGCCATGACCTCGGCGGAGGGCAGCGCCCCTCCCTGCACCTTGCCCCGCTCCAGGATATCGGCGGTTTTCAGAGCAGGGAAGGGGAATTCAAGGTTCACGGTCTGCCCCTCGTAGGCTTTCCGGAACATGATGAAGCTCTCCGCGAATTCAAGCGAGCGGGTTTCGGCCTCCCGGCGGTACTTCATCAAGGCCAGCCGCATCGCGGTCTCCGACTGCGGGTCGGCCCGCAGGCCGGCCTGGCAATCGTCCGCCAGGTCGATGTTGGCCTGGGCAATGGCGCTGCTGACGACCAGACGCCAGGGCAAGGCGCGCTGGGTAAACTCGTTTTCAGAGCGAATGACGCGCCGGAGGTGCTCGGTGGTCTTGAGGTAGTCCGCGGCGGCGAACGTCTCCCGCGCGGCCTGCCAGTAGAAAGCGGGGGTGTTGGGCGCCGGTCCCTTCGGGCTACAGGAGGCAAGCGAGAGCAGGAGCGGAAGAGAGCCTGCCCAGATGCTAAGTGGATTTTTCAGGCTGGACATAAGACACTCCTACCGTCTGCTTTAGCACGGCCCGGACGAGGTTGCAAACGAAAAGAAGACGGGCGCCGGAGAGCCCCGCTGCCGTTCCGGACAGGCCTCCCGGCCCGCTGGGACGCTGTCGCGGATCTCATGACGCCGGCTGGCGGCGCGATCCGGGTCACAGCGCCGAAATGCCTTCATCGCGATGCGCAACTTGCGCGAATCACAAGGACATCGGGTGAAAGCGGGCCGGGCCGCCCGCTGCGGAACCGCGACTCTGGTGTAGATTCACTATAGGCCGCCGCGCAACTCCGGGAGCGGGGGGCCGGGAGAGGGGAAACATGGGTACTTCAGGGAAACGGACCCGTCCCTGCTCGATCAGAATCAGTCTGTTTTCCGGCAACCGCACCGCGTTTGAAGCCACGGACGGCGTGCTCATTACCCTGCGCGACGGAAACCAGAAGCAGATTTACCGCCACTACGTCAGGAACCCGGTCTGTACGATTTCCAATCTGCCTTTCCACGACAACTTCGCCGACAATTACACAGTACTGGCCTGGGCCAAGGGCTACCGGCAGGCGGGTTTCACTCCGGTCAAAGTGACGCGGGAGCTGCCGGCCTCCGTGGACCTGATGCTGCTCGGCGAAGATGCCGGTTTCAACTTCAGCCAGGCGCGGTGGGGCGTGCTTCGCAGGAACCCACGCTACGCCGACCTGCTGGCCGCGGGAGCGAGCGGCCCGGAACAGGCGCGTGACCGTTATAACGAGTTGTTGGAGAGCCGGCCGGCGTCCCTGGCCTGCTTTTTGAACCTGATGACGGCCATGGCGGCCATTCATCTGCCTTCCGGCAACCCCGTCGATTACATCAAGGAACTGATATGGGACGAAACGATGGCTCAGGACCGCTTCTTTGCGTGGGCGGACCGGAATCTCGCCGATCAGGTCGTTCGGGCGTCCGCCGCCGGCCTGTTCGCGCCGGTGCGGGGCGCCGCAGTGTTCCACCCCGGAGCCACCCGCAGCTTCAAGCAGGTTCAGTTCGGCGAGGCGAACGTCCAGCTCACGTTCCATGAGAACGACAAGCGCACGGTCCAAGGCGTGGAGTGCGTCAAAGTAGAGCCGGATATGGACTACTACAAGGATCCGGCTGCGCACACGCTTCTTGAAGTGGCTGTCAACGCTCTCACGGGTTCGGCCACTGACCCCCGGCAGGTATATGTGCTCCGCTGGATGGCAGGCCGGCAGGCGGGAGTAGCCGAGTTCGAGCCTCCCTACACGCTGACTTGAGGCAGGGGCATGCCCCGCTCCAACTGAACCACCGGCTTGACGCAAGCCTCGGCGCCCAGTCCGCGGGTACGCCGGCTCTACTCCGCTGCTTCTACGCCAGCCAACGCACGATGAGGTTCGCCATGAAGGCTCCGGCATAGGCCAGGCTGCCCATGTAGGCGAACTGCACTGCGGGCCACTTCCATCCGCCCGTCTCCCGGCGGACCACCGCTATGGTGGCGAAGCACTGCATGGCAAAAGCGAAAAAGACCAGCAGCGCCACGGCTCCGCCCAGGCTCAGGTCCGCGCGCAAGGCGGCGGCAAGAGCCTGAGACCCGGCCTCGCCTTCCATCCCATAGATCGTTCCGAGAGTGCTCACGATCACCTCCCGGGCAGCCAGCGAACTGATCAGCCCCACTCCGATCTTCCAGTTGAATCCCAGCGGCCGGATGACCGGCTCGAGGGTCCTTCCCAGCGTCCCGATGAGGCTCTCTTCGATGGGCGGAGCTTGCCCGTTCACCAGGGGCAGGTGAGCGAGTCCCCACAACACCACCGCCACGAGCAGGATGACCGTCCCCGCCCGCCACAGGAAGATCTTGGCGCGGTCCAGCAGCCTCAGGCCGATCGAGCGCACCGTGGGCCAGCGGTAAGGAGGCATTTCCAGCAGGAAAGGCGTCGGCTCGCTCTTCAGCACGGAGGACTTCAGCAGCTTGGCCGTGAAGAAGGCCGCCAGGAATCCGAGGAGGTAGAGCCCCACCAGCGCGGCCGCGCGGGTGCCGACGAAGGCCCCCAGCAGCGGGTGGTCCGGAAGAAAGGCGGCGATGATCAGCGTGTACACCGGCAGACGCGCCGAACAGGTCATGAAGGGGGCGATCAGTATGGTCGCGATGCGGTCCCGCTTGTTCTCGATGGCCCGTGTGGCCAGCACCGCGGGCACGGCGCAGGCGTAAGCCGACAACAGGGGGATGAAGGACTTGCCCTGCAAGCCCACGCGCGCCATGGTCCGATCTGCGATCACCGCCGCCCGGGCCAGATAGCCGGAGTCCTCCAGCACCCCCAGCAGAAGGAACAGGAGCAGGATCTGGGGGAGAAACACGATCACCGAACCCACCCCGTCCCAGACGCCTTCGATAAGAAGCGAGCGGATGGCCGACTCGGGCATGGTGCGCGCGAGCCACGAACCCGACCCCGCAACCGCCCACTGGATGCCGTCCATGAGCGGCTTGGCCCCGGTGAACATGCCCTGGAACACCACCAGGACCACGGCCGCCAGAATCAAGGGGCCGGCCAGCGGGTGCAGGAAGACGGCGTCCAGCCGGTGGGTCCAAACGGGGGGCGCCGGCGGGCGATAGGAAGCTCGCCGTCCGACCTGGCCTGCCCACTTGCGGCAGCCGGGCAGGTCGTATACGGCGGGCAGGTCCACCGGGGCCGGCACGCTGATGGCGCCCGACAGGAACTCGTACACGGCCTGCATGCCTTCGCCCTCGATGCTGCTGACCAGCGTGACGGGCGCTCCCAGTTGGTGCGCCAGCGCCGCCGTATCCACCACTCCTTCGCGCCTGCGAAGTTCGTCGGCCATGTTCAGGATGACCAGCGTCGGCAGGCCCAGCGAGAGGACCGGAGCGGCCAGCGTCAGGTGCCGGGAGAGGTTCGTCGAGTCCAGAATCAACAGTACGGCGTCGGGCCGGGAGATTCCGTCCATCTGGCCCGCCAGCACGTCGCGGGTGACACGCTCGTCCTCGGAGCGGGGCGACAGGCTGTACACGCCGGGCAGATCCACCAGGCAAACCTCGCTGTCTTCGGCCACCTTCGCGCGCCCGACGCGATGTTCGACCGTAACCCCCGGGAAGTTCGCCACTTTCTGCCGCAGGCCCGTCAGCCGGTTGAACAGTGTTGACTTGCCCGAGTTGGGCGGGCCGACAATCGCCACCGTGCGGGTGCGGTTCTGGAGCAAGCCTTTGGCATCTGGGGATCTCAGGCCCGAAAGATGGCAACTGCCACAGGCGCTCATAGCCTCACCTACGGGACCGGCGCCGCGGGATGACGCAGTTTCAGATGGACGGCCGTCTCCCGCCTCACCGCGACTTCCGTCCCGTCCACCCGGAAGACCCGCGGATCGCCTCCCGGCGCGCAACCGGCGGCCGTGACGAGAGTTCCGGGCACGAAGCCCAGTTCCATCAGCCGGCGGGCCGCCTCGGGCGGCAGGTCGATGTGATCCAGAATCCCCTGTTCGCCCCGGTGCAGATCACCCAGGTGAAGCGGCTCGGCCCCTCTGCCGCCACGATGTCTCCGGCGGCGCCTCTTATTGAAACTGGGTTGCAACAACATTCCAGTATGCGCCTGTCCGGTTCAGCAGTCAAGTGCGTTCTGGAGGCGGGTTTGGCGCCCCCGGCGTCGCCCGGCGCCTCCGGCCCGCGCCACGGAGGCATCGAGGAGATTTTCGCCCGGCTTGACAACGGGGCGGAGTCTGCTCAACAATGTTGCCGGGTACAGCGGCCTTGAAGCGGCGTCTGTTCTTGCGGGCCAGTGCGGCGCTGCCGGCAGCGGCGGTTGCCCTGCCGGGCGCGCGGGAAGCGAGTGGTGCGATGCGGATTGCCTTGGGCAATGACCACGCGGGATATCCGCTGAAAGGCGCGGTTCTCCAGTTGTTGCAGTCCTGGAAACACTCCGTCAAGGACTGCGGGTCGTTCACGCCCGACCCGGTGGATTTTCCGGACATCGTGGCGCTGGTTTGCGCCGAGATCAAGGCGGGACGGGCGGAGCGCGGCGTCCTGGTCTGCGGGACGGGCATCGGGGCGGCCATGGCCGCCAACAAGACGCACGGCATCCGGGCGGCGCTGTGCCACGATACCTACTCCGCCCGCCAGTGCGTGGAGCACGACGACGCCAATGTCCTCTGCTTCGGCGCGCAGATCATCGGCCCCACCATCGCCGAAGAGGTTCTGAAGGGCTTCCTGAACGCCAGGTTCAGCACGGAGGAGCAGTTCCGCCGCCGGGTCCGGAAACTCAATCAACTGGACATGGCGCCGCCCGGCAAATAGAGGCAGGAATGCCGGCTGCGGACTCCCAGTTCATCGTCGAAGCGAAGTACTACGAGAAACAGGCCAACCGCAAAATCAAGTGCGTGCTTTGCCCGCGGGAGTGCGTCATCGACGACCGCGAACGCGGCTATTGCGGCGTGCGCGAAAACAGGGGAGGCACGTACTACTCGCTGGTCCATTCGCGCGTCTGCGCGGCTCACGTGGATCCCGTGGAGAAAAAGCCCTTTTTCCACTTCTACCCGGGGACGTTGGCGTTCTCCATCGCCACGGCCGGCTGCAACGTGAACTGCAAGATGTGCCAGAACTGGGAGATCTCGCAGGCGAGGCCGGAGCAGGTGGAGAGCCGCTATCTCCCGCCCCGGCAGGTGGCGGCGCTGGCGAAGCAGAACGATTGCCACTCGATCGCGTACACCTACAGCGAGCCGGTGGTCTTCTTCGAGTACATGCTGGACACGGCCGCCGCCGGCCGCGCGGCGGGCGTGAAGAGCGCGGTGGTCTCGGGCGGCTACATTCACCAGGACCCGCTCCGGGAACTCTGCCGCCGCGTGGACGCCATCAAGATCGACTTGAAGGCATTCACGCAGAAATTCTACACGGACATTGTCAACGGCGAACTGAAACCGGTCCTTGACACGCTGACGACGATACGCAAGATGGGCACATGGACCGAGATCGTCTACCTGGTGGTGCCGGGCCTCAACGACAGCAGCCAGGAATTCCGCGGCCTGGCCCAGTGGGTCAAGGGGAACCTGGGCGTGGATGTTCCGGTGCACTTCTCCCGCTTCCATCCGCAATACCTGCTGAAGAACCTGCCGCCCACTCCGCTGGCTACGCTGGAGCGCGCCAAGGCCATATGCGACGCCGAAGGCCTCCAGTTCGTCTACATCGGCAACGTGCCGGGCCACCCCGCGGAGAAGACCTACTGCCCTAAGTGCCGCCGCGTGGTGGTGGACCGCGCGGGCTATCTCATCCGCGGCCTGCACATCGTCAAAGGCCGCTGCCGGTATTGCCGGCAACCCGTTGCCGGCGTATGGGGGTGACTCTCATGAACCGGAGGAGACTGCTGCCCGCGTTGCTGCTCTTCTGTGCGCAGGCGGCCCGCCAGGCTCAATCGCAGAGGGTGAGGCCAGCGGCCGTGGCCGACGCGTTCTACCCCGCCGACGCCAAAGAACTCGTCCGGATGATCGACGGCTTCCTGGCCGCGGCCAAGCCGCCGGAGGTGAAGGAGGTTGTGGCGCTGGTGGCGCCGCACGCCGGATACCTCTACTCGGGCGGTGTGGCGGCCCACGCCTACGCGCTCCTCAAAGGAAGAAAAGTGGAGCGCGTCGTGGTGATCTCTCCGTCTCACGTCGAAGCGTTCCCCTTCTCGGCCGTCTATGACGGCGCGGCCTACGCGACGCCCTTGGGCCAGGCGCCCGTGGACTCCGCTTTCGCCGCCGCGCTGGCCAAGAGCAGCCGCCGGATACAGGTGTCGGGGCGCGGGCACAATCCGGTGGGAGGCCGCGCCGAGCACGCCCTGGAAGTGCAACTCCCGTTCCTGCAACGCGTCCTGGGCCAGTTCAAACTGGTGCCCATCGTCATGGGCGACCAGAGCTACGAGTCCTGCCGGGCGCTGGGGCTGGCGCTGGCCGGCAACGTGCACGACGGGAGCACCGTCCTCATCGCGTCCAGCGACCTCTCGCACTATCATCCCTACGAGGACGCGGTGAAGATGGACCGCAAGACCCTGCGCGCCATAGAGGAATGGGACTACCTGAGCCTGCTCAGAAACACGGAGGCCCGCGTGTGGGAGGCCTGCGGCGCCGGGCCGATTGCGGCCGCCATGATCGCATCCGAGCGGCTCGGGGCCAGGCAGGCCAGAATCCTGGCCTATGCCAACTCCGGCGACACCGCTGGAGACCGCAGGCAGGTCGTGGGCTATGGCGCCGTGGCGATTTCCAGAGGCGGAAATCCGGGCCCCCCGGCCGGCGCGAAACCGGTGATCGGGGAGGCGGAACGCAAGGAGTTGTTCGCCATTGCCAGACGGTCGGTGGAGTCCGTGGTGCGCAACCGCAAGATGCTGGCGGATCCCACCCCGGCGGCGGAGGCTCTGTGGCAGGAGCGCGGCGCGTTCGTCACGCTCAGGGAGCACGGCGATTTGCGCGGCTGCATCGGGTATTCCGCCCCCATCAAGCCGCTGGCGCTCACGGTGCGCGATGTGGCCGCGTACGCGGCCGTTAACGACGGCCGGTTCCGCCCCGTTTCCAGGGAGGAATTGCCTCTGCTGGAGTACGAGATCTCCGTGCTTTCGCCCCTGCGCAGGGTTCTGAACATCGAGGAGATCGTCGTGGGGCGCCACGGTCTGGTGATCAAGCAGGGGGAGCGGGAAGGGCTGCTGCTCCCTCAGGTTCCGCTCGAACAGGGCTGGGACCGGAAGACCTTTCTGGAGATGACCTGCGACAAGGCCGGTCTCCTCAAGGACGCCTGGAAGGACCCGCGTACCGACATCTTCGCCTTCACCGCGCAGGTGCTCGAGGAGCACGGAGCAGCACCGCCGCGAGCGACGCAAGCGAAACCACGCTGACCAGCAGGGCCGTCAACCAGAACCCGAACAGCGGGAGCAGCCATGCGCTGATCAGCACGGCGCCCGCCGCCGACCCCGCCAGATCCAGGGCGTAGAGCGCCCCCGCCCGGCGGCCCCCTCCACCGGCAAAGTAGATGCGGCTGGCGAGCGGGAATTGAACGCCGCCGATGAGGCCCGACAGCAGCGCCAGCAGGCCGAACGCCGGAATGGCCGGCGCCCGGGCGACTCCCCAGAAGCTGAGGCACACGGCAAGCGGGGCCGCCACGGTTGCGGTTTGGACCAAGGCCAGCCGGCGCCAGAGCAGGCTGTCCGGCGCGCGAAGCCCGAGCCAGCTACCCGCCGCCATCCCGGCCATGAACAACGCGATGAGCAAGGTCAACTGGTGATAAACGTAACCGTGAATCGCCTGAAAACCGGCCAGAAGCAGAATCTGCAAGCCGATCATCGTCAGGCCCGCCGTCGTCACCGACAGGGCCGCGCAGGCTCCCGGCTTGCGGACGAGCGCCATGCACGCCAGCGCGGAGAGCGCCGCCGCACCCAGGACCGGGCCAAAACCGAGAGACGCTAGGCGCTGCATCCAGCGGCTCGCCCCGCGGTCCAGGCGCGTGCTCCACAGCACGGAGTTGAAGTAGTAGGCCACCGGCGCAAAATCCCGGTTCACCGGCGTGCCGGGCTGCGCGCGGAGTTTCCCGGCGGTTGCCTCCATCCTGTCGCTCCCCATGCGGAACGGGATCGAGTATTCCCGCACGTAGGTGGTTTGAATGCCGCGGGATCGCAGCCTTGCGATGTAGTCCTCCGGACGCTTCAGCAGGAGGCCGGGCGAGTCGGAGGCGAACAGGTGCAGCACCGGTCCCGGCAGGAACGTCACGTGCCGGAAGGCGCCGCCGAGAGTGAGCCGGATGCATCGGGCCAGTTCCGCCAGCTCCGGACTGATGTAGTTCTCCGAGAAGGCGAGCTTGATGGACAGGACGCCGCCGGGCTCCAGGCGGCGGTGGGCTTCCCGGAAAAACTCCAGCGTGTAGAAGCGGTTGAGCTGCGCGGTCTGCGGGTCGGGCAGGTTGACGATGATGACGTCGTAGCGGGCCTCGGCGGTCTTGAGAAACCGCCGGGCATCCAGGTTGCGGACGCGCACCCGGGGGTCGCGCAGCGCCGCATCCGGGGCGTATCTGCGGGCGAGGCCGGGAATCGCCGGATCGAGTTCCACGTAGTCCAGCCGGCGCAGGCTCGGGTGCTTGAGCGCCTCGCCGAGGCTGCCGTTGACGCCGCCGCCGATGAGCAGCAGGCTCCCGGGGGCGGGGTGCTGGAGGAGAGCGTAGTGAACGGTTTCCTCGGCTGCCTCCTGGTCGGGGATCGTGGCCACCGGCAGCCCGTTCTCATAGATCGTAACGCCGTCTTCGCGGTCCACGACCACGAGATTGCCGTAGCGCGAGTTGGCCGTCGCGGCAATCCGGAGGGGACTCCACAGACGCGCCAGCGACCACCTCTCCAGCCGCGGCGCCGCGGAGGGAATGAGCAGGCCCGCGAATCCGCCCGTAAGCAGAGCCGCGGCGATGAGGCGCAGCGCCGCTCGCTCCACCAGCAGGTACGCCGCGGCGAGCAGGTTCAGCCATGAGAGCACGAAGGAGACCTGTAGCGGATCCAGCCGCGGTATCAGAAGCGCGGCGGCCAGCAGGCCGCCCGCGGCCGCCCCGGCGGATTCCAGGAGGTAGACGCTGGATGTGGATTCCCCGTCCGGAGCCCCGGAGCGGACACGCCAGAGCCCGCTCGCCGAGGCGAACAGCCATCCGCTGAGCGTACAGAAAGGCGCCAGCACGGCCAAAGAGACCAGTAGGATCGTGCCCAGACCGAAGATCTCGGCGGGCGCCGTTTGGAGCGAAGCCTTGGCCATGCGGGCGGCCAGGATCGTCAGAGGCAGCGCCAATGAGAGCGCGATCTCAAGGAGGGCGGTCAGGCGGCCGCTGCCGGAAGGGCGCCGGCCGGCCCGGAAGCCTGTCCCCCCCGCCGCCGCGCCCAGCGCGGTCCACGCCAGCCAGCTCGCCAGCGTGAGGCCCAGCGAGATCTCGGTCCCGCCGAACAGCACCAGCAGTTCCCGCATCAGGACAGCCTGGGCCGTAACCGCCGTGAACCCGATCAATGCGACGAGTGGAGCAAGCGCCCGCATGGCCGGTTGGTAGACTTTGATTATGGCTCCCCCGGATGAACCGCTGGGCCGCCGGAACGCCCTGGCGAGGCTGGCGCGGGCAGGCGCCGCCTCGGCCTTCGCCGCCGGCGCGGGAGTATGGCTCGCCGGCCGCAGCCGCCGCCCGGAAGAGCCCCCCGCCGCGGCCGTCAAACTGGAGCACACGGTGCCCGAAGACCCGGCCCTGCCGGTGCTGGCCGTCGTCCAGGGCGAGGACCCGCGGGAACTGCTGCGCCGCGCCGTGGACGAGCTTGGAGGCATCCGCCGCTTCGTCTCGCCTGGCGACGTGGTGGTGGTCAAGCCCAACGCCTCCTGGGACCGGACGCCGGAGCAGGCCGCCAACACCAACCCCTTCGTGGTCGCCGAAATGGTCCGTCTGTGCCGTGAGGCGGGCGCGAAATCCGTCGTGGTCTCAGATGTCTCGATCAACGACCCGCGCCGCTCGTTCCAGCGCAGCGGCATCGGCGCGGCGGCGCTGCGGGAGGGCGCCGAAGTCGTGCTCCCGGAAGAACGGAGATTCCGGCGGGTCGACCTGCGGGGCGGCCTGTTGCGCGAGTGGCCGGTGCTGGAGCCGTTTCTCACCGCCGACAAGATCATCAATCTGCCGGTGGCCAAGCACCACAGCCTGACGGGCGTGACGCTCGGCCTCAAGAGCTGGTACGGCATTCTCGGCGGCCAGCGGCAGAGGCTGCACCAGCGCATTCACGAAAGCCTGGCCGACCTCGGCGCCTTCCTGCGGCCCACGCTGACGGTGATTGACGGCTACCGCGTCCTGCTGCGGGGCGGCCCGAGCGGCGGCAACCTGGAAGACGTGGTCCTGGCGAAAACGCTCCTGGCGGGCACGGACCCGGTGGCGCTGGACGCCTGCGCGGCCAAGCGGTGGTGGGACCTGGATGTCACGGAGCTGCTCTACTTGCGGCTGGCGGCCGGCCGCGGCCTCGGAAACCCGAGCTACGAGGCGCTGCGGACCGTCTCGGTGACCCTCTGAGACCGGTAGAAGAACCCGGCGGCAGTGCAGCCGGCGCCAGACGGGAGCCTTGTGGAACAGGCGCAATCCGCGGCTTGCGTTCCGGCGAGTTCAGCCGCCCGGCCAGCCGGCGGGTTCTTCGAGCGGCTTCCAAACGTTAGTTAGAATGGTTGTTTTCCAGAACCGCGGAGGTAAGGCTTGCGCATCGTCGTCTCCGGGGCCGCCGGCTTCATCGGGTCCCATCTCTGCGACCGCCTGCTGGCGGAGGGCCACTCGGTCGTCGGCGTCGACAATCTCCTCACCGGATCGCTCCGCAACATCTCCCACCTGGCGGGCCGCGCGGATTTCCGCTTCGTCCAGGAGGACGTGACGAAGCCGCTGCGGTTGGACGGTGCATTTGACGCGGTGCTGCACGCGGCGTCGCCGGCCAGCCCCAAGGACTACCTGCGGCATCCGCTGGAGACGCTCGAGGTGGGCTCGGCCGGAACCCGCAACATGCTGGAGGTAGCGAGGCGCTGGAACGCCCGGTTCCTCCTGACGTCCACCTCGGAGTGTTACGGCGACCCGCTGATCCACCCTCAGCGAGAGACCTACTGGGGCCACGTCAACCCCGTGGGACCGCGCTCCTGCTACGACGAAAGCAAGCGTTACGCCGAGGCGCTCACCATGGCCTACCACAGGACCCATGGGGTGCGGACCGCCATCGCCCGCATCTTCAACACCTACGGCCCCCGCATGCAGTTGGACGACGGCCGCGTGGTGCCGGCGTTCATCGACCAGGCGCTGCGCGGGCAGCCCGTCACGATCTTCGGCGACGGCTCGCAAACACGCAGTTTCTGTTACGTCAGCGACCTGGTGGACGGGCTCTACCGCCTGCTCTGGTCCGAGGAACGCTACCCGGTGAACCTGGGAAATCCCGTCGAGTTGACGATCCGCGAATTCGCCGAACACGTCTGCCGCTTCACGGGCGCGGAGTGCGCCCTGGAGCACCGGCCGCTTCCCGAGGACGATCCCAAACGGCGCCGCCCGGACATCACCAAGGCCCGGACCCTGCTCGGCTGGGAGCCCAGGGTTTCCCTGGAAGAAGGCCTCCGCCTCACCATCGAGTACTTCCGGTCGCTGTAGCGGCCCGCCGGCGGCAGGCGCTCCGGCAACCCGGCGGCGTTCCGCTTTGGCGCTCCTTTCAGCGATTCCGCAACCAACTTTTCTAGTGTTGTGTCTCACAAATAACTTGACAATGCGCCGATCTGCCCGCATACTGGATGTACCATGTGGAGCGTGGCCGAGCCCTTGGCGTTAAGCGCGGAACAGAGGCGTACTTTGGACACCTGG
>JADZCM010000052.1 GCA_020851555.1 Bryobacterales bacterium
ACTGTATGGAGCCGGGCCGGTCAACAAGATAAATGACCGGCTTGGAGGGAGGAGCCACGGTGGCGATGTTCTTTTTGGGAATATCGCCCGGTTTCCAGCCCTGGAAGAGCCGCTCCAGTTTCGGCGTAATCTCGGCCAGGGTGGTATCTCCAACTATGATCAGCGTCGACGCGTTGGGTTTGAACCAGGATTGGTGGAACTTCACCAGGTCGTCCCGCCGGATGGCGGAAACCGACGCTTCCGTGCCGTTTCCGCTGGCCGGGGCGCCGTAGGCGTGCCCGGCGCCGAACAGGATCTCGGGCAGCACCCGGCGCGGGATGCTGTTGGGCGTGACTTTCTCGCGCTGTATGGCCGCGAGCTGAAGCTTCTGGTCCCGCGCGAAATCCGCCTGCGGAAAGGAGGGGTTCAGGATCACGTCCGCGAAAATGGCGAGAGACGGATCGAGGTTGGCCTTCAAGGCGGACAGCCGGACCATCGAGAGGTCCAGGTTGGAGCCGGTGTTCAACTGGGCGCCCAGGCTGTCCAGTTGGTCTCCGATTTGGAGAGAGGTCCGCGTGGCGGTGCCCTCGTCGAGCATGCTCATCGCCAGCCGCGCCGTTCCCGGACGTGCCAGTTGGTCCGCCGCGTAGCCCGCATCCACCAGCAGGGCGAAGTTCACGAGCGGAACGTCGTGCCGCTCGGCCAGAACCAATTTCAGGCCGTTCGAAAGGGTAGCGCGCTGAAATTTCGGCAGCCTGGGTTCGGGGGCGGCGCCGGCCTCCGGTACTTTCGTTCGATCCACGTCGGCGGCCACAGCCGGCTTAAGTTCGCCGAACGGGTGAACTTCCAGCACGTAAACCCCGTCGGACATCCACTTCACGGCCGCGTTCTTGAGGTCGGCCGCGGTCGCCGCCTGCACCGCCTGCAATTCGGTCTTGTAGATCTCAGGGTTGCCGGCGAAGACTTGCCCCCGCGCCAGTACGTCGGACTTGCCTCCGAAGCCGCCGATGCGCTCGGAACCGCGCAGAAACGTGGCTACGTCGCGTGTCTTCTCGCGCTGCAACTCCTCCTGGGTGGGCCCGGCGCTCAGGAACCTAGCCAGTTCGTCGTCCAGCGCCGCCTCCACCTTCGCCAGTTCCACGCCGGGCCGCGCCGTCGCCTGGATCACCACCTGTCCGGCGATTTCGCGCAGATCCGCGAACGCGCTCACGTCCGTGCAGAGCTGGTCGGTATAGACCAACCGCTTGTAGAGCCGCGATGAACGGCCCCGGCCCAGGACGCTCGTCACCAGGTCGAGGTAAGTAGCGTCGCGGTCGAACTGCTGAGGCACGTTCCACACCTTGTACAGCCTCGCCTGCGGGACACGGTCTTCGAGCACCTGCCGCTGGGCGCCGGTACGCTTGGCGATCCAGACCGCCTGCTTGGCGATGGGCGGCCCGGGAGGGAAGGAGCCGAAGTACTTATCGACCTTCTCGCGGGCGGTCTTGGCGTCGATGTCGCCGGCGACGACGAGCACAGCGTTCGACGGGCCGTAGTAGGTCCGGAACCACTCCCTGACGTCATCGAGGGACGCCGCGTTAAGGTCCTCCATCGAGCCGATGACGGTCCACGAGTAGGGATGCCCGGCCGGATAGGTGTTCTCCACGATCAGGTTCTCGACCAGCCCGTACGGCTGGTTCTCGTACTGCCGCTTCTCGTTCTGGACCACGCCGCGCTGCTCGTCGAGCTTGGCCTGGTCGATCGCGCCCAGCAGGTGGCCCATGCGGTCGGATTCCATCCACAGCACGGTGTCCAGGGCCGAAGCCGGGACGTTCTGGAAGTAATTGGTGCGGTCGTTGTTGGTGGTGCCGTTCAGGTCCGTGGCGCCGATCTTCTCGAGCACCTTGAAGTAGTCCGAGTCGAAGTGCTCGCTCCCGTTGAACATCAGGTGCTCGAACAGATGCGCGAAGCCGGTCTTGCCGCGTTTTTCATTCTTGGAGCCGACGTGATACCAGATGTTCACGGACACGATGGGCGCCTTGCGGTCCTCGTGTACGAGCAGGGTCAGCCCGTTGGAGAGAATGAATTTCTGGTAGGGAATGTCAATCGCCGCCGGCTGCCCGAACGCCGGGGCCAGAAGCACAAGAGCACAAATCAACGCGAACGCGTATCGCACGGATTACCTCCCACAAAGACCTTCTCTATTCTGATGCCCCCCGCATGCAGCTCGTTACGAAACTGTACAAGGTCCGCCCGGTCGCCGGGGACGAGGCCGGCTTGCCGCCCCTCGATGCGGGCCGCGCGGGCGGGGTTCACCGTCGCCAGGGTAACCGCCTCGGCGAGAGTCAGTCCCGCCAGTTGCATGAGATTCCCGGCGGCGAGATCCATGCTCAGAGCCGACGCCGCCAGGCGGCGGCTGCCGGCCAGCAGGATGCGCCGCTCCGCGGTAAGGACAACATCCAGCGCGCCGAGGCGATAGCTGCCGGGCTCGCATCCGGCCGGCGCGGCGGCGTCGGTGACCAGCAGGGAGCGCTCCAGCCCTTTGGCGCGCAGCGCGACCTTCAAAAAAGGCGTGTCCAGATGGACTCCGTCCACGATGAAGCCCGCGGTGAGGCGGTCTTCGGCCAGTTGCTCCCACAGGTAGTTGGCGCGCCGGGAGAGCATCTCGGCGGCGCCGTTGCCCAGGTGCGTGGACATGGTGGCGCCCGCGTCCGCCGCTGCGCGGATCTGCGCGCCCGCCGCCTGCGTGTGGCCGATGCTGACCACGATCCCCCGGTTGACGAGCGCCCGGATGAACCTCACCGCGCCCGGCCATTCCGGCGCGAGCGTCACCAGGCGGATGAGGCCGCCCGCGGCTTCCTGGAGGCGTTCGAACTCGTCGAGGTCGGGCGGCCGGACCCATTCCCGCGGGTGCGCCCCTCGCGGCCCTTCCTCGGGCGAGATGTAGGGTCCCTCCAAGTGAAGGCCTTCGATGGACTCGCCCTCGGGAATCCTCGCCCGCGCCGCGGCCAGGTTGGCCAGCGCGCCCGCCATCCGCTCGAAAGGGCCGGTGATCACCGTGGGGAAGAACCGGGTGACCCCGGTCGCGCGCAGCGCCCGGATGGACCGCCCGATCTCCTCGTGCGGCGTCGCCGCGTCGTTGTAATCTACACCGGCGAAGCCGTTCACCTGAAGGTCGATCCAGCCCGGCGCGAGGAAGGACTCGCCGGCCTCTTCGGACGCGGCCGCGCTGACCGCAGCGATGCGGCTTTCAAACTCGATCCGGACGGCGGCGCCGGAGCCCGGAAGTCGGCCGGAACATATCATGACAGCGCTGCTTTATTCACAGTTTTACCACAGCGGTTTGGGCACAAGCCGCACAAAAGACGGCCGAACAAACTTGTTGAAAAGCATTTCCAGCGCGCATTTTGCCCTGGAAAAGCGCCCCCGCGACTGGTAAAAGAGACATAGATTGTGAGCGCGCCCCTGGCGGTTGATCTCGGGGGAGGTGGCCGCGCAGGGTCGCGCTCCGATTCGGGCTTCAGCTACCCGCCACGGGCTGGGACGCATAGGCGCGAGTCAGCCATCCGTAACGGTCCTCTTTTTTTCCCTCAATGATGGCGAAAAACTCCCTCTGCAACCGCTCGGCCACCGGGCCGCGCCGTCCCTTGCCGATCACGATGCGGTCGATGGAGCGGATAGGCGTGATTTCGGCGGCGGTTCCCGAGAAAAAGACCTCGTCGGCAATGTAGAGCATCTCCCGCGGTATGAGCGCCTCCACCAGCGGGATGCCGAGATCCTGGGCCAGCCGGATCACCGTATCGCGGGTGATGCCGGGCAGCACGGAAGCCCCGAGCGGCGGCGTGAAGATCTTGCCGTCCCGCACGGCGTAGATGTTCTCCCCGGAGCCTTCGCTGACGTACCCGGCGGCGTCCAGGGCGATCGCCTCGGCGTAGCCGTTGGTCACCGCCTCCATCTTCATCAACTGGGAGTTCATGTAGTTCGCACCGGCCTTGGCCATGGCGGGCAGGGTATTCGGCGCGATCCGCGTCCAGCTTGACACGCAGACGTCCACGCCGGCCGCAAGGGCCTCCTCCCCCAGGTACTTGCCCCATTCCCAGCAGGCCATGAACACCTCAATGGGGTTGCGCAGGCTGTAAACGCCCATCTCCGCGTACCCCCGCAACGCGATGGGCCGGATATAGCAGGACCGCATCTTGTTGACGCGAACGAGCTCCAGCGCCGCCTCCGACAGCGCTTCGGCCGGGAACGGGATCTCCGTGCGGTACACCTTGGCCGAATCGATCATCCGCCGCATGTGGTCTTGCAGGCGGAAGACCGCCGGTCCGGAGGCGGTGTCGTAGCAGCGAATGCCTTCGAACACCGACGTGCCGTAGCTGACCACGTGCGACAATACGTGTATCCTGGCGTCGTCCCATGCGATGAAGCGGCCGTTGTGCCAGATCTTTTCGGTGGGTGTCAGCATGCACCGATTATAGCAATCGTGTTAGGGTAGGGAAGCCATAATGTCCTCTTTTCAGGCCGTTTTCTTCGACTTTGACGGAGTGCTGGCAGACAGCGAGCCGATTCACTTCGAGTGCTGGATCGAGGCGCTTAAGCCTCTTGGTATTCAATCCGATTGGGAAACCTATTCCAAGTATTGCATTGGAATTCCGGATCGCGATGCAGTGGAGTATTTGTGCCGCGTCAACCCTACGCCCGTTGACCCGGGAGACGCCTGGGCGAGGTACTCCCACAAGCGAGAGCTGTTCGCTGCCCGGATGCTGGAGGCGCCGCCCTTTTCGGAGGAGCTCGTCGCGTTCCTGAAGTCCCTTGATGACTATAGGTTGGCTGTGGTTACTGCAAGCGCCAGATCGGAGATCGAACCGCTGCTGGAACGGGGCGGAATCCGGCCTCTGTTCGACGCGGTCGTCTGCCGGGACGACGTCGAGCGCTATAAGCCCGCGCCGGATGCTTATCTTCTGGCGAGCCGCCTGTTGGGGACCAAGGCAGCCTTGGTGGTCGAAGACTCCGACGCGGGCGTCGCCAGCGGCCTGGCCGCCGGCTTGGAAGTGCTGCGCGTGCCGGGTCCTGAGGCGGTGCCCAGGATGGTAAGGGAGAGACTCGAAGGCGCCCCGGGGCGCAGCGTCGGCCGGCGTGAGTAGAGGCGGAGCCCCTGGCCAACACGAAAACCCTGCCCATCGCTTCCGATAACATATATTATGTAAACTATCGGGAGTGTGTGAGCTTTTGGCCCTCCGCGTCCTCCACTCTTCCCTTCTCAATGGCCCGGAGAAAAAGGAGGCCCGGTCCCATCGCCGTGGAACCGGGCCATGAGGGAAGAAGCCCGACTGAAGTTGTCTGCGCTACCGGCTGCGAGAGCCGGGGCTGACCCGCCCCCCGCCGCCCGGCCGCGCCGAACCGCCGCCACCACCTCCACTGGGGGCGGTCCGCCCGGCTCCGCCACCGCCGTAGCTCGGGGCTGACCTCACAGCGCCGCCGCCATAGCTCGGCGCCGATCGCACCGCGCCTCCGCCGCCATAGTTCGGAGCCGACCTCACGGAGCCGCCGCCGTAGCTCGGCGCGGGCCGTGCCGCGCCGCCGCCGCCGTAGCTGGGAGCCTGCCGGCCTGAGCCGCCTCCATAGCTGGGCATGGAACGTACGCTGCCGCCGCCGCCCTGCGAGTAGGGGGCGCTGCTCTCGGTCCTGGAGGGCGCCGGACGTTCGCGAACGATGGGCGGGCTGATCCGCAGCGGCTCGCTCCGGCGCTCAGGGGTGGCCTGCGGCTGGGCCCTCGGCTCGCTCGTCCGTGGGGTTGGAGCAGAACGCTCCACGCCGCGGGTTTCGGGCGCCGTGGTCCTGCCGCCGGCGCCGGACTCCCGGGTCGGCTCAAACCGCCGCCAGTTGCTGCTGTCTTCTCTCTGCGTCGTCCTCGGAGCCGGCGTCACGCGGGGGCTTTCGGCGCCGCGAGGCTCCGCCGTGCGCGATTCGACGGACGGACGCGCGGGCTGCCGCTGGTTATCGCCTGTGCCGGGATTCACCCTGGCGGGGGTGGATCCGAACCGGCGCCACTCGCCCGTGGAACCGGAATCCTGGACTCCGGTGCGGGGAGGCTCGCCGACGCGCCGCCAGCCTCCCGTTGCGCCCAGGGCCGCCGGAGTTGTCCGCTCCACAGTCCCCTGCCCGCGCGCCGGCGCCTCGGTTCTGGCCGCCGGCGCTCCTCCCCGTTCGCCCTGGCTGGAAGGAAGCTCGCGCACGGCCGGTGCGCCAGCCCGGGTTGCGGGCGCCGCTCCACTGCCGGCGCCGCCCGTGACTGCCGGGCGCGCTGCCGGGGCGTTTTCGAACGCCCTGCGCGCCACCTGCTCCATCCCGCGCTGCTGTTGTTCGAACGGAACTCTTTCCACCGGCGGCGCCGGACGCCGGCTGTAGAACTGGGTGTTGGTGGTGGTGCGCGGCGGGGTGACGCTGCCCCGGCGCTCGGAGAGATTCTGACTGCTGCGATCGGGCGCCACGGGAAGTTGCCCGCGGACGAGGTCCACACGGCCAATCTCGCCGCGGTTCACCCTGCTGTGAATGGCGCCGCCCCGGCCGAACTCGTTGGAGTTCACGGCTACGATGCCATTGTGGACCCGGGCGTTCCGGTAGATGTTCACGATGTTCGTGTTATTCACGATGCGGATGCTGTTATCGATGTAAGTGCTGTTGCGATACCCGCGGTAGTAGCCATGGCCGTACCACGGGTAGTAGGGCTCGTACGGCGCCAGCGGAATCCAGCCGATGTGTCCGATGCCTAGGCCGGCGTGGAAACCGCCCCAGCCGCCCCATCCGACGAACGCCACCAGGCCAGGGCTCCAGTAGTGACGCGTGTAGAGCCCGCCCGGCCACCAGCACCAGCGGGAGCCGTGGTAGAACCAGCGGCCGTAATGATACGGGGCCCAGCCCCAGGGGTCGTAGCTGACCCAGCTCCAGCCGTACCAATCGATCCAGCTCCAGCGCCCGTAATAATAAGGGGACCACCCCACCGCCACGCGCGGCGTCCACACATAACCGTAAGGCGCCACATAAATCCAGGATCCGTAACCGTCCAGGTCTTCGACGCCATACACGCTGCGGTTCACGTAGCGATAGGCATTGGCGCGGCCGTAGTACCGGTCGCGGTCCTCATTCCAGCGGTCCCAGCCGTCGCGGTCGGCCGCTGCGACAATCCGGTACTCCGGGTCGGCGGCGCTGCCGCGCGCCAGCAGGGTCCGGCCGGACTTCAGGCGCTGGCTGCCGGTGGGCGTGAAAACTTCCGCTTCCCCGCTCCGCACCGTGATCTCCGTCTCGCCGTCGTCTCGCACGTAGATGCGGTAAGAGCCCTTCTTCATCGGGCGGACCGACACGCTTGGAGTGCTGATCTCCACGTCGGCGTCGGAATCGCGTTCAACGCGAAACGTCACCAGGCCGCGAGCCACCTGCACGTTGTAGCGGAGGTTGTCCAGTTCCGCCAGCCGGATCTCGCTTTCGGGCGCCACGCGGATCAGGTTGGCCCAGTCGAACTGCACTTCCGCCCGGGAGTTCACGCCGGTCGCCAGCGTGTCTTCCACGACGAGCGGAGCGTTCACCGCGGCGGCCACCCAGTCGCCGGAGTCGCCGCGGCGAACCGAGACATCGCCGTTCAGCAGGCTCACCCGGGCCACGCCGCGACCGGGCTCTTCGTCGGCGGCCATAGCCAAACCGGCCAGGATCATGCCTCCGATCAATGCCTTCCAGACTGTGGTTTTCATGGCAACCTCCATGCTTCCGCAACAATAGAGGCACGCACCGGGCCAAACGGCAACCAATTCAATTTCAACTACTTATCTGCGCTATGAGTATCCGGGAGGGTGGCTGAAAAGCACCACTTCGCTGGGAATGGACCACTCCGCCGCTTCCCCGCCCCGAGGCCGCCCCCTTACCGAACGGAAGCCGCCTCCGACGCCGGGACGTCTCTGAGCCTGCCGTCCACCCACGCCAGGCGGATGTCGTACTTTGCGATCTCCGCCGCCGACGGCTTGGGATCCATCGAGTCGAAACGATCCACACGCAGCGCGGGCGCGCGGTAGACCAGGCGTGTGATGAAGAGGCTGGCCCAGTTGAATTCGCCGAAGGGGTCTTTGACGACCAGTATCCGCTCGGTGTCCCTGACGTTCGGGTGCAACTCCCGCACCTGGCGCATGAAGGAGCCTATCGGTTCGTACTCCAGACGCGTCCAGACCCCGTACAGGCCGCTGGTGTCGGGATGTATCTTCACCATAGCGATCGCCACGAGCGCGAACAGCGCGACTCTGGCCGGCAAGGGCGCCGGCAGCCTCCGGACTGCCAGGTCACGGAGCGCGGCCAGGAAGGCGGCAACGAAGACCGCAAGCCCCGCCAGCGGTATCAGAACTGCGTTCAGTCCGCGCCAGGGGATGAACGCCACGGGCAGCACGCCCACGGCGAACAGCAGCGCGGACAGTCCCATAACCCGGCTTCGGAACAGCAGCGACGCCACCGCCAGAAACAGCAGGAACAGGGCGGTCTGGTAGAGCGGCAGGGTCGCGTCGGGCTTGTACAGGACCTCGATAAGATAGTGCCCGGTCTGCCTCAGGTACTCCGGTATCGAGTAGACGGGTTCGTATTTCCCCACACTGGCGAGGCCGTCCTTGGACAGCACCCTCCCAAAGGTGTACGCGAGGCCAACGCCCAGGCACGCGGCTGCCGTAACGAGCGCCCTGCCCACACGCAACGGGCCGGCGGAGGGCGCCAGGTCAGGCGCGTGGTAAAGCAGTTCATAAAAGACGAGAAGCGCCGGCAGCGTGACCGCAATCTCCTTGGAAGCCAGCGACAGAATGTAGAGCAGCGTGACGCCCAGGACTTCCGGGAACCGCGGGAGCCGGCCCGACTGGCGTATGCGTACATACCAAAGGAACGCAGCGAAGAAAAATAGAAAGCTGAAGATGTCGTAAAGGGTTCCGGTGTTGTAGTACAGCACGGAAAAACCGGGATGGTAGCTGAACAGGAGGGCCGCGAGCAGGCCCGTCTCCCGGGAGCCGGACAGCCGGCGCGCCAGCAGGTACAGCAGGACGAGGTTGGCGCACAGCGCCAGGTACCGCGCGATGCTCAGCGCCCACAGGTCAAGGCCGAACAGGTCGAGCGAGACTTTGTAGAGGAGTTCTCCGAACGGCCGGTAGACGCGGGAAGGCCGCCAGAAGAAGATGCTGTCCTGCAACAGGACCGTGTAGCCGGTCTCCATGCTGCGGTACATGTTCATGAGATCGTCTTGCGTGAATTTCGCGCGCAGCCCGAGGCCCGCGTTGTGGAAGAAGTACCAGCCGATGAAAACCACGGCCGCGGCAAACAGCAGTCTCTTCATGGGAAACGTCCATTCTCGCGCACGCAGCTCCCGGTTGTCGGGGGCGGCGCCGGACCGGCGTCCCACCCCTGCCCTGGAAACGCCGGCTTGGGCGGCTACTCGTAACGCAAGGCCACCACCGGGTCCAGGCGGGCGGCCTTGGTGGCGGGCCAGACGCCGAAGAACAACCCTACGGCCACGGAGACGGCCACGCCCATGATCGCGGCCCAGGCCGGCACGGAGGTCGGCAGCGAGGGGAACGCCAGGCGCGCGCCGGCCGAGATCGCCCAGCCGAACAGCATCCCGATGATGCCGCCCGCGGCGGTGAGCACCACCGCCTCGGTCAGGAACTGCGCCACGATGTCGCTGCGCTTGGCGCCGATGGCCTTGCGCACGCCGATCTCCCGGGTCCGCTCGGTCACCGAGACCAACATGATGTTCATGACGCCGATGCCTCCGACCAGCAGGCCAATGGAACTCAGCACCACCATGACCAGCGCCACCATGGAGGTGATGTTCCGGAAGTCCTCCAGCATCTGCTGGCCGGTGGACATCCAGAAGTTGTCCGGCTTGTCATAAGGCACCCTGCGGGAGATGCGCAGCGCCACGGCGGCCTCGTCCATGGCCTTGGCGAGCTGGCCGGGCTGCGCCACGAAAATGATCATGTGTTCCTGGGCGCTGGGGAACATCTTGCGCATGGTGAAGTAGGGCAGCAAAACGCGGCGGTCTTCCTGCCCGGGGATGGAGGCGGCATAGCGCTTCAGAACGCCGACGACCTCGAACTGCTGCCCGTTGACGTCGATCCACTGTCCGGTCGGGTCCTCATTGGCGAACAGCGCGGTCTGGGCGTCCTCCCCCAGCACCACCACGCGCTGGCGGCGGCTGCTTTCGGCGTCGGTGAAGAAGCGGCCGTACTTCAGCGTCTCGTTGACGGAGTAACCCTCCTCCGTGCCCGCCAGTTCGATTCCGTAGACGTCGTTGCCCTTGTACCGCACGCGGTCGAACCCGCCGCGCATGAAGCTGGGCGGAAACAGGTAGGGGGATACCGCTTTCACCGAGGGGCACCGCTCCTTGATCGCCTGCGCGTCCTCCCAGCGGAGGGGTTTGCGCAGGATCTCCTCCCGCGATATGCGCCCGCGGAAGCCCAGGTTGAATTTGTAGACGAAAACGGTGTCGGGGCCGAAACTTCGCACGACGTTGGCGATAGCCGCGTCCACGCCGGTGATGATCGATCCCACCGCGATCACCGTCCCCGTGCCGATGATGACGCCCAGCACCGTCAGCAGACTGCGCATCTTGTGCTCGCGAATGGTCGCCAGCGCCATCCCTACCGCCGACCTGATCTCCGACCACCTCATTTCTCGAACCTCAAGGCCACGATCGGGTCCAACTGCGCCGCCCGCCGTGCCGGATAGATCCCGAAGAACAAGCCCACTGCCGCCGAAAGTCCGACGCCGATGATCACGGCGTTGTACGGCATGGCCATGGGGACGGGCGTGGTGTTCCGGACTAGAACCGCGACGCCCCAGGCTCCCAGCACGCCCATTACGCCTCCCGTTGCGGAGAGCACCAGCGACTCGACCAGGAACTGGTTGAGGATATCCGACTGGCGCGCGCCCACCGACTTGCGAATCCCGATCTCATGGGTCCTCTCGGTGACCACCGCCAGCATGATGTTCATGATCACCACGCCTCCCACCACCATGAACACCGAGACGACTGCGATGGCCGTCGCCGCGATGATGCGCGTCATCTGGTTCCACAGGTCCAGCAGGGAGTCCGAGCCGAAGATCGAGAAGTTGTCTTCGGCGTTGGGCCGGAGGCCGCGGAAGGAGCGCAGGAGCATGCGCACCTCGTCCTGAGCCTGCTGGTAATGGGCCTGGTCGATGGCCGTAGCGGTGATGGTGAAGCCCCGCCGGGCGCCGTACATCTTGAAGTACGTCTGCACCGGAATCCAAACGAAAGTGTCGCGCGATTGCCCGAACATGGCGCCCAGGGGTTTGGCTACGCCCACCACCGTGAAGGGCCGCCCTTCGACCGCGATGCTCTTGCCAATGGGATCCAGCCCTTCAAAAAACCGCTGCCGGACGTCTTCGCCGATGAACGCGACGTTGACGCGGTGCTCATCTTCCGTGTCCGTCAGGAAACGCCCCGCGGCTGTCTGTACGTTGGTGATGACTCCGACGTTGGAGGTGACTCCTTGCAACTGGGCTCCCTCGATGAGGTTCGTTCCATATCGGACCGGCGCCGAGCGGTTCGCGACAATCCCCATCTCCTCGACCAGGGTTGCGTTGGCCTTCAGGAACCGGTATTCCTCCAGCGTGAACTGCGGGTTGCGGCGCATCAGTTCCAGGTACTTCTTGGCGTCGAAGTTGCCGATCATGGCTACCCGCACCAATCGGAAGCCGTTAACGCCCATGGTGGAGAGCTGGTTGGCGATGTAAAGGTCCATCCCGTTGATCACGCTCACCACCGCGATAAGCGTGGTGGTGGCCAGGATAATGCCCAGCAAAGTCAAGAAACTACGCAGCTTACTGGCACTGAGAGAACCTACGGCAACCTTGACCGCCTCGCCGAACGACGCGCTCCCTTGCATACTACTCCTATCTTAATCTGTTGACGAGGGAGCCATGCCAACTGTTCCGCAGTCCGAGCGCCTTTCTCAACACGGCGCTCACCGGCAAACGGGCCAGCGCGGATTCAGCAACCCACCGGCACCCCGGCGGCGCCTTCCGGACGCGGGCGGAGACGACGGTGAAATGGAAACTCCGGTTCATGACGGAGTGCCGGAACCGCCCGATTGGAGCGCCCACTTCGGCTCCAGGCGCCTGCTCCAGGCCGGGCAACTCCCAGAAATCCTTCCGCCGGCTCAACAGGAGCTTCGCTCCCCGCTGCGCCACGAGCAGCGTGCGGGTAACCCGCACGGTCGCCGGACGCGCCCGCTTGGCGGGGAACTCGGCTTCCCTGCCCTGGAGTTTCGCCTCACAGAAGGCCGAGACCGGGCACCGGGGGCACTCCGGCGCGCCCGGCAGACAGACCGTGGCGCCAAGTTCCATCAGCGCCTGGTTGTAGCGGCCCGGGTCACGGCGGTCGAGCAGCTTTGCGGCCAGTTCCGGGAGGCCGGTATCGCTGCAAGCCAGCCGGCTCAACACCCGTTTCACGTTGCCGTCCAGGACGGCGTGGGGAAGTCGGAAGGCAATGCTGGCCACCGCGGCGGCGGTGTAGTCACCTACCCGGGCAGTTCGCGCAGCGCCTCAAAGCTCCGGGGAAGCCCGCCTGCCTCAACGATGCGCTTCGCCGCCCGGTGCAGGTTGCGCGCACGCGCATAGTAGCCGAGGCCGCTCCAGGCAGCCAGCACCGCCTCCAGCGGCGCGGCCGCCAGGCGGGAGACTGCCGGAAAGCGGGCGGTGAAGTCGAGGTAGTAGGCGATCACGGCCGCCACCCGGGTCTGCTGGAGCATGACCTCGGAAACCCAGACCCGGTAGGGGTCGTCGATTCCCCGCCAGGGCAAGCTCCGGGCGTTCCGTTCATACCACTTGAGAAGCCTGTTGCGGAAACGAGGCGCGGAGAACACGGCGGAATACAATGATGGTAATGAAAACCACGGCCGGAATCATTGCCACTCTCGCGGCAGCCTGTCTGGCTGCCGCCCAGTCGTTCTCACCCGCGTTCATGGACAGGAGCGCGGACCCCTGCACGGACTTCTATCAGTACGCCTGCGGAGGTTGGCGCGCCGCCAACCCGGTTCCGCCGGACTACTCCCGGTGGGGGCGCTTCGAGGAACTCGCCCAACGAAACCAGGAGATCCTGCGGGGGATCCTGGAGGCCAGCGCCTCGGCTTCCCGCCGCACGCCGGTCGAGCAGAAGATCGGCGACTACTACGCCTCCTGCCTGGACGAGGAGGCGATCGAGAAAGCCGGTCTTGCTCCGCTCAAGCCGGAACTGGACCGGATCGCCAATCTCAAGGGTGCGGGCGAACTCGCGGCGCTGGTTGCGCGGCTGCACGGGCTCGGCGGCGCGGCTTTGTTCGTCTTCTCCTCCCAGCCGGACATCAAGAATAGCGCGCAGATGATCGCCGGAGTCGCCCAGGGCGGCATCGGCCTGCCGGACCGCGACTACTACCTCAACCCGGACGCCCGGGCGGCCGATTTGCGCGCGAAATACGCCGCCCACATCCGGCGCATGTTCGAACTGGCCGGCTCCGCGCCCGCCGAAGCGGAGGCGAAGGCCAAGGCGGTGTTGGAGATCGAAACGGCGCTGGCCACGGCCTCCTTCGACCGCGTCACGCGGCGCGACCCGTACAAGAACTACAACAAACTCTCGCGGAAGGAGCTTGCCTCCCTTAGCCCGTCCTTCGCGTGGGACCGGTATTTCACCGGGCGCACTGCACCGGGATTCGACAGCCTGAACGTCCAGAACCCGGAATTTTTCCGGGCTTTGGAATCACTGGTCAAGTCAAGAACGGTGGACGACTGGAAGGCGTACCTGAGCTGGCACCTGTTGCACCTGGCGGCGCCCACGCTGCCGCGCGCCTTCGTGGAGGAGGATTTCGACTTTTTTGGGCGCACCCTCGGCGGCCAGAAAACGCAACGCCCCCGGTGGAGGCGTTGCATCGACGCCGTGGACGGAGACCTCGGCGAGGCGCTGGGGCAGAAGTACGTGGAGAAGAGCTTCCCCCCGGACGCGCGCCAACGGATGCTGGAACTGGTGGCGGCCGTCGAGGGGGCCATGGAGGCCGATCTGAAGGCCCTGGATTGGATGGGCCCGGAAACCAGGAAGCGCGCGATTGAGAAGCTGCGCGCCGTCGCCAACAAGATCGGGTACCCCGACACCTGGCGCGACTACACCGCCCTCAAGATCGCGCGCGGCGATGCGCTCGGCAACTCTCTGCGATCCAACGAGTTCAACGGGAACTACCGCCTGGCTAAGATCGGCAAGCCGGTGGACCCCAAGGAGTGGGGCATGACCCCGCCCACCGTCAACGCCTACTACAGCCCGGCCATGAACAACATCAACTTCCCGGCGGGAATTCTCCAGCCGCCCTTCTTCGACGCCCGCATGGACGATGCGGTGAACTTCGGCGGCATCGGCGCGGTGATCGCCCACGAACTCACCCACGGCTTCGACGACCAGGGGCGCAAGTACGACGCCAAGGGGAATCTCACCGACTGGTGGACGGAGCACGACGCAAAGGAGTTCGAACGCCGTTCGCAGTGTTTCGTGGACCAGTACGCCGGCTACACGGCCACCGGCGACCTGAAACTGAACGGGAAGCTGACGCTGGGGGAAAACGTGGCCGATAACGGCGGCGTGGTGCTCGCTCTCATGGCGCTGCGATCGAGGCTGCAAGGCAAGCCGGCGGAGAAGATCGACGGCTTCACGCCGGAGCAGCGCTTTTTCCTCAGTTGGGGCCAGGTGTGGTGCCAGAACATGACCGAGGAACAGGCGCGCCTCAGGGCGGTCACCGACCCGCACTCTCCGGGCCGGTACCGGACCAACGGCGTGGTGTCGAACATGCCCGAGTTCCGGGAAGCCTTCTCCTGCCGGCCCGGGCAGCCGATGGTCCGGGAGAACGCCTGCCGGGTGTGGTAACTCCGGCCGGCGGGACCAGCGCCCCCGCCTTCCGCCGGCGCTCCCGAAGGGGCGGCGGCGGCTGCTGAGCGGCTTGGTTCACGGTTGCCGGCGGGCCAGGAATCCGGTCTCGCCCGGCCCGTGCCGTCGCATGTAGACGAGGCTCAGCGGCGTCCGTCCCACCAGGTCGTAGGCCGCCAGCCACGGCAGAAGGTCGGGAAAGCGATCCAGCCCCAGGCTGGGGTTGTGGATGCTGAGGGCGTCCACGATGAACGTAGGCGTCGAGCGCGTCAATTCGGCGCGGTTGGCGCGCGCCATGCCCGGCGCTACCGGCGTCGAGACGCCGAAGTGGCGCTCGGCGGGGACGCCCGTCAGGGGCTGTGAATCAAGGAAGCGGGACCCCGCCTTCAGGTCCGTGTAGACGTAGATCCCGGCGCGGTACCCCCAGACCAGCAGCGTGTCCCTTTCGCCGGCGCGCGAGCGAACGATCCGGGCCGCGGCGCGGCTGTCCTGGTCCAGCGCCACGTCTGACCACTGGTGGGGCCGGTGGAGCAACAGGTCTTCAGCGAGCAGGAAATACCGGGGCCCGAAGCGGATGGCGGGGATGAGAAGAAGCGCCGCGGCCGCCGCCGTGACGGTCCGCCGGCGCAGTTCCGCGGCCAGCAGGATCCCCCGGGCGCCGAAAATCACCAATGCCGGCAACAGGTGGAAGTAGTAACGCGGCGAGAACCTGAGGCCCACACAGACCGCGGCCGCGGAGACCAGGATCCAGACCCACGCTTCCCTGAGCCTGGCGCCCCGTTCCCGGGCGAAGAACACGGCCACTCCCAAGGCAATCAGAGCGTGGAAGGCCAGCCAGTTTGCCGACCGCTTCAGGCCGTTCAGGTATGGATGCGGCTCCGGACTGCTTCCCGCGTATCTCAGCCCCCAGACCCACACCTGCTCCCAGTAACCCTGTAGCGCCCCGGCCGCGGCCAACCCGGCCAGGCCGGCCGCGACAACCGTGGCGAATCCGGCGGCGATTCTCAGGAACCTTTCCGGTTTCCAGAGCAGACAGACAGCCAGCACGAACACGCCTTTCACGTTGAAGAAGAACGCGATGCCCGCGAAGACGCCGGCCAGCGCGGGTCTTGCTGCCACCAGGCAGGCGACGGCAGCCAGATGCGGCACGAGCATGGCCAGATCCACCGGGATGGGGATCACCGCCGAGGGGAGGTAGAACACCAGGTGGAACGCCAGAAGGGCCGACGCCAGCAGCCCTTCGCGTTCGCTCCACAGTCTGCCTGCGATGAACCCGGCAAGCACGCACGCCAGGAAGAGATAGCACGCCGCGCCGAGAGCCAGACCGGCGCCGTCACGGCCGCCGAAAGCCACGTGCAGCAGGGGTGTCAGCGGCGGCTTGTCGAACCAGAAATCACGGAAGGGAACGCTTCCGCGGAGGATCTGGGCAGCCGCGGCCAGGTGGTAGTCCCCATCCGGCCAGAGGATCCGGATGTGACAGAGGCGGCTCGCGGCCAGCGCCGCGAAAATCGCTCCGAACACCACCCGACGCCCGGCCACTGCGCCAGTCTAACATGCCTGAATTACGCGGCCGGCTGTTGGAAGATAATTGAAGACGCAAGGAGGGACAACCCGGGTCATGAATCACGGAACGGTTTCCAAGCAGATCGCTGCCGGCCTGCTGGCCCTTCAGCAGCGCATCGAGGCCGCCAGGATCCCCTCTTCCAAGCTGGATGAGACGCTGAACATCGCCACGTGGAACATCCGCGAATTCGGCAAGAAGGCCCGAACCGAGGCCGCCGTGCACTATATCGCCGAGATCATCGGCCAATTCGACCTGGTGGGCGTGGTGGAACTGAGGGACAACCTGAGCGACCTGGGCCGCGTGCTGCGGATTCTGGGACCTTACTGGCGAGCAGTCTATTCGGACATGATTCCCGACGCCGGCGGGAACCGCGAACGGATCGCCTATGTTTACGACAAGCGGTCCGTGGTATTCAACGGGCTCGCGGCCGAAGCGAACGCGCCTCGGAAGAAAAAAGATCTGGAGTACCTGCCGGAGAAGGACTTCTGGCGGGCGCCCTACATCGCCTCCTTCCGCAGCGGCAATTTCGACTTCGTGGTGCTGACCGCGCACGTGCGCTGGGGCGACTCCACCGAATCGCGCAGCGAGGAGCTGGAGATGCTGGCCGACTGGATCGAAGGCCGCCGGCAGGACAAGTGCAACGAAGACAATGACCTCATCGTGATGGGAGATTTCAATATCCCGTCCCGCTCCAGTCCGCTGTTCAAAGCGATCACCAAGCACGGACTTCAGATTCCCAAGGCTCTGCTGGGCGTCGAACACGGCAGCAACCTGGAGAAGGACAAGCGCTACGACCAGATCCTTCACCACGCCGCCTACCCCGAGAACTTCACCAACGCCGGCGGAGTGCTCGACTTCTTCCTGGACGAGAGCCGCATTGCAGAGCTTTTCCCTGACGGCATGACCAAAACCAAGTTCACTTACCAGATGTCCGACCACCTGCCCTTGTGGATCCAGATCAACACGGACATCGACGGCCAGCAACTCCAGCAGATCGTGCAAGGCTGAAGAAGGAGGAGCCTGCTATGAACCGGCGTAATTTCCTGCTGTCATCCCTAGGCCCGCTGCTCGGCGCTTACCGCGCGGCGGCCCAGTCCGCGCCCGCCATGCGCATCCGGCAGGTCGACACGGTGTACTGGAAGAGCCGCCAGGCAGCTTCCTGGCAGCCTCACTGGACCTGGGTCCGGTTGCACGCCGGTAACGGGCTGGTGGGAATCGGCGAGACCTATCCACGCAACCCCGTGGAGGCTGCCGCCATCCACGCCGGCGTGGCGCCGGTCTTGCTGAAACGCGACCCCCGCGACATCGACCGCATCTGGCTGGACCTCTATCGCGCTTTCGACTACCAGGTGAGCGGCGGCGCCGAAATGCGCGCCTTGAGCGCCGTGGACCTGGCGCTATGGGACTTGCTGGGAAAGTCCCTGGGGGCGCCCGTCTACCGGCTTTTGGGCGGGCGGTCGAACCCGCGCGTGAGGCTCTACAACACCTGCTTCCCGTACAAATACGACTTCAACAGGGAGCCCGAGCGGATCATGCAGGAACTGATCGAAACGCGCGGCATCCGGGCGATCAAGATCTGGCCTTTCGACGGCGCCGCCACGCGGAACCGCGGCCAGTACATCACCCAGCAGGACATCGACCAGGCGCTCGTTCCGGTGCGCAAGCTGCGCGACGCGTTCGGCAGCCAGATCGACATCCTCATGGAGTTTCACTCCCACTGGGACCTGGCCTCGGCGATTCGCATCGCGAAGTCCCTGGAACCCTACCAGCCCATGTGGCTGGAGGACATGCTGCTTCCCGGCAATTTCCACCAATACCGGCAACTGGCCGAGGCGACTCCGCTGCCCCTGACCATCAGCGAGCGCATGGCGGGCCGCATGCAGTTCGCGCAGTTGCTCGAAGCCCGCGCCGCCAAATACGTCATGTTCGACGTCTGCTGGTGCGGAGGCATCAGCGAGGGCCGCAAGATCTCCACCATGGCGGAAGCCTACCAGTTGCCCATTGCCCCGCACACCGCGGGCGGACCGCTGCTGTTCTACGCCACCACCCACCTGACCACGGCTTCGACGAACGTGGCCATTCAGGAGAGCTGCCAGGTTTTCTATGAGCGCGACTGGAAGGAGTTCCTGGTGGACCCCGTCGCGCCCCAGGACGGTTTCATCAGCGCGCCCGAGACGCCCGGGTTCGGCATGGAGGTGAAACCCGAAATCTGGCAGCATCCGGCGGCGGTAACGCAGTCCACAAAGGCTTGAAACTCGGGCGGAAGGGCCCGGCAAGCATGTATCCTGATTAAAGAACCGAAAGTTAAAGGGAGGTTCATGAAATGGCGTTTCAGTTTTCTCGCAGAAGAATGATGCAGGGTGCGGGCGGCGCCGCGCTGGCGCAGACGCTCGCGACCCTTCCGGCCGAAGCCGCGGCGCGCCGGTGGCCGATTGAAGAAGGTCCGGACACGCCTAAGATCTGCCTCGCGCCGGGCGATGGCGGCGGACCGTTGCCGGCCAGCCTGCAACCGCCCGCCCCGGCGCCTGGACGGGGAGGAAGAGGGTTCGGGGGCTACGGAGGCTTCCTGGCCCCTACTCCGCAGGCGGAGCCCGCCGCACCGGCGGCCGGCGCCGGCCGGGGCGGCGGATTCGGAGGCAACCAGGCCGCCAGCTACCAGCGCATTAAGCAGCTCGGGGTTTCATATCTGCTGGGGGTGGGCATCGGCGGTTCGCCCTGGACCGTGGAGAACGTGCGCCGCGCCGTCGATACCGCCAAGCAATACGGGCTGGTGGCGTACAACTCAATGATCAACGTGCCGGCCAGCATCATCTACGGCAGGGAGAACCGCTCCAAGGACATGGAGATATTCCTGGCGTCCATCGAGGCGGCGGGCAAAGGCGGGCTGGCGGTAGCCGAATACAACTTCTACGCGCACCGGATCATCGAAGGCTATTACGAAACCGTGGGCCGCGCCAGAGCGGGCTACACGGCCTTTGACTCCGACCTGGAACTGCTGGTGGACGAGGGAGGCAACGTCGTGCAGCCCATTTACCGTGACGAGCAGGGCCGCATCACTCCCGAAACCCGGGCTGCCTTCCCCAATGCCAAGAGCGTCAAGGTCAAGGACCTGCCGCCGCGGCCTAACGTGGGCGCCTGGAAACTGGAGCAGATCTGGGACAACATCACCTGGTTTCTCAAGATTGCGGTTCCCGCCGCCGAGAAGGCCGGAGTGCTGTTGGCGCTGCATCCCAACGACCCGCCCGCGCCGATCAGCCGCGGGTCCCAGCAGATCATGGGTACGCTGGCCGGCTGGAAGCGTCTGATCGGGATCGTGAACAGCCCCGTCAACGGCATCACCTATGACTCCGGAGTCACCACGGAGCTCGGCGAAAATGCCGTCGAGGTGGCCGAGTACTTCGCCAGCCGCAAGCGCATCAATCACGCCCATTTCCGCAACGTGCTGGTGGAGAAGCCGTACGAAAAATACCAGGAGGTCTTTGTCGACAACGGCCAGGCCGACATGTTCAATGTCATGCGGGCGCTGGTGAAGAACAAGTACACCGGGACCATCTACCCGGAGCATCCTCGCGCTTTGGACCACGACCGGGACCGCGTGGGGCCCGGCGGGCGCGTCGGCGGGTACCCCGGCGGCGGCGGCTACACCGGTATCGCGTACAGCGTGGCCTACACCCGCGCCATGATGCAGGCAGCGCTGGCCTCGCTCTAGTTCGGCGGCGGGCCGGCCGCGAGAGTCCGGCCCGCCAGCGGGTTACCCGCCATAATGGGAGGGAGGGGTGTGAATGAACCCCGTAGGTTATGAGCCGCGCTTTGCGATGGTTGATCCTGTTCGCCTTCACGGGCTGCATCGTCGCCCAGAATCCATTCACGCTCAGCGAGAAGGACGAGATCGAACTCGGCCGCCTGGCCTCCGCCGAGATTGAGAAAGACGTTCTTCTGCTGGAAAACCCGGCAGTGGTGAAGTACGTCGATGACCTTGGCCAGTCCCTGGTGAAAAGCTCGACGAGGAAGGGGATCGCTTACACCTTCAAGGTGGTGGACACCCCCGAGATCAACGCCTTTGCGCTGCCCGGGGGCTTCATTTACGTCAACCGGGGGCTCATCGAAGCGGCCCAGACCGAGGACGAACTCGCGGGCGTTCTGGCGCACGAGATCGGCCACGTCGTGGCGCGGCACGGGGCGGACCAGGCCGTTCGCGCGGGCATGGTTCAGACGGGGCTGGGGGCGCTGGGAGGTCTGCTTGGACGGGGCAGTTCTTCGTCCATCAGCAAGATGGCCGCCGAGATGGTGGCTACCGGTGTCTTCATGAAGTTCAGCCGCCAGGCGGAGCGGGAAGCGGACCGGCTCGGCGCACGAATGATGTACGACGCCGGGATGCAGCCGCGGGGGATGGTCAGCTTCTTCGAGATGCTGGCGGGCCTTCAGAAGAACCAGCCCAACGCCGTACAGAAGTTTTTCTCGTCGCACCCCAGCCCCGCCGAGCGTTCCGACAACGTCTCCGCGCTGGTCTCCGGGTTTCCATCCGGCGCCAACCTGGTGGCCGACACTCCCGCCTTCCGTGAGACCAAAACGCGGCTGGCTTCCCTGCCCCGCCCCGAGGTGGAGGCGGCCAAGGCGGCGGCCGCCATCGCCGCCGCCGCGCAGCCTCCCGCCGAACCCGCCCCGGACGTGCGCGCAAGGAACATGATCCGCGCCCGGGACATCGCGGCTCGTTTTGCGCCCGTGTTTCACCAGGCGCTGGGCCCCGCGCCGCGATTCGACTACATCACGAACTTCGATTTCGACGGCGACTGGCGCGGCGACAACAACTGGAATAACGCCGCGAACGCGCGCTATCCGCTCAAGGCTTACGTCTACTACGCGGTCTTCGAAACCCGGACGCACTTCTTCATTCACTACGCCGCCTTCCATCCGCGCGATTACAAGGGCGGCGAGAAGCGCGGCGCCTTGCTGAGCGAGGCCATGCGGGCCGGCGTTGCGCTGGGCGGCCAATATGATCCCACGGGCCGGGCGGACGAAGCGGTGATGGCTCACGAAAACGACCTCGAAGGCGCGCTGGTGGTCGCTGAAAAAGACGGCGAAGATTACACTAAAGCGCGGCTGCTGCTGGTGGAGACCCTGGCGCACAACAACTATCTGAAATACACGCCGCCCGGCAGTTCGCTCCCCGGCGAGGCCCTCATGGTGGAGGGCGTGCGGCCGCGGCTCTTCGTCGAGCCCAAGGGCCACGGAATCGAGTCCTGGAAGGACAGCCCCGAGCAGCACAAGATGGCGGAAAAGGGTTTCGTGATCTACATCTTCGCCGCGGCCGCCGAGGACCCGGAGGCGAAGCCCGGCCAGGCGGTCGGATACGAGCTGGTCCCCACTTACGAGACATTCTGGCCCCGGGCCCGCTCGGGCAAGAATGAGACCTACGGATTGGAGCACGACTACGGCATCCTCAGCGCGCGGTTTACCGAAGGTGCGGAGGATACGCTGCGCCATGTCCGGCTGGGTGTAATGGGGTCCGCGCTGAACGGCGCGGTGGGCGCCGCCAACATGTCTCGTCCTCCCTGGGGCTGGTTCGACGGGCAGGATCGCGGGCGCCCGCTGGGCGAATGGTTCCTGCAACCCGCCGAAACCATACGCCGGCGCTGGAAGTTGCCGGAGTCCTTCTCCACCGCCTACGCGTACCACCCGTTCCTGGGCCAGTTCCGTTAGCGCTTTGCCAAGGAACCCGCGGCAGGCGTGGCCACCGGCGGCCTGAACTCTATCCGGCGCGGGCGTTAGACCGAAGTTCCAGGCCGTGAAATAGATCAATCCCCGCTGCATCAGAGAGTTGCTTGTGTTTCGACCTTCAGAATGTAGCCACTAAAAAATGCATTTGTCTCTTGTTTTCTCTTAGCAAATCGCCTAT
>JADZCM010000053.1 GCA_020851555.1 Bryobacterales bacterium
TGCTCTTCGGATACACCGTCGAACTGATAACGCAGTTCGCCCCCGTGTACGGGCTGTAGGTGTCGTGCCGGCGGGGCCCGTACAGCGTCGTCAGGTCGCTCGCCACCGTCGTCAGCCTCGACGCTTCAATCTGGTTCAGGTAGCCGGGAATCGGGTCATCGCCCCGTGCCGGTGCGGGCAGCATCCCGACAACGAGAAGCGATACGAGGAGCGTCAGGCTGGTCTGAGACCCCAGGAAACGAGTTGGATTCTTGTGCGACATGAGTAGTCCTCTTGCCAGGCAGCCGCCTTCCTAAGAGTCGGGGGGGAACGGCGGCCCAGGCGCCATATACGTGTACGGAGCCCCGTTTACGGTACGGGGCCGGGCTGAATCAGGCTCAAAGCGCTCTTGGTGCGAAGATGCTGGGGGAGGCGTCGTGATGTCATGTGTGAAAGAAAAAGGCCTGTATTTTCGCTATTGCGGGTCCCGGCCTAGGTGATTGCTTCAAGGAAGCTGGCCCCGTGGCTGATGCGCACGCCGAAGCACTCAGCCACAGTCTGTCCGATGTCGGAGAGCGATGACCGCAGGCCCAGATCAAGCCCTTTCCGTGCGGCTGGTCCGTAAACAAGCAGTGGGACGTACTCCCGGGAATGGTCGGTCGACGGAGTGGTCGGGTCGCAGCCGTGGTCGGCGGTCAAGATGAGCAGATCGCCCGCAGTGAGAGCGCCAAGCAATTGCGGCAGCCATGCGTCGACGGCTTCCAACGCGCGGGAGTATCCCTCCGCGTCGTTGCGGTGCCCAAAGAGCATGTCAAAATCGACGAGGTTCGTGAAGATGAGTCCTTCAGGGCTCTGTTGCAGCGCCTCGATGGTCCTGGACATCCCATCGGCGTTGCTTTTGGTCTTCTGACTGACCTGGATGCCCCGTCCCAGGAAGATCTCGGAGATCTTCCCCACGGCGTGCACGGGGACCGACGCGCCGGCCAGCCTGTCCAACAACATGCCCTCCGGCGGAGGCACTGCGTAATCCTTACGGTTGGCGGTGCGGGTGAAGGAACCCGGCGTTCCCACGAAAGGCCGGGCGATAACACGGCCCACTTGGTGCGGCCCCTGGAGGATTGCGCGTGCCGTCTCGCAAATCTCATACAGTTTCGGCACGGGTATCACTTCTTCATGGGCCGCCACCTGGAAGACACTGTCGGCTGAGGTGTAGACGATCGGGCAGCCGCTGCGCAGGTGCTCCGCCCCAAGGTCGCGGATGATCTCGGTGCCGGACGCGGGGATGTTCCCCAAGCTGGTTCGTCCGATCCGGCGCTCGAATTCGTCCATCACTTCCCGGGGGAAGCCGTGCGGGTACACGGGAAAAGGTTGATCAAGGTGGATTCCGACCATCTCCCAATGCCCCGTCGTCGTGTCCTTACCGGGCGATGCCAGAGCACAACGCCCGAAACTGGCCCACGGCTCGGGCGCCGGCGCCAGCCCCTCCAGCGGCTTGATGTTCGCCAGCCCCAACTGCCTCAGGTTAGGGAGTTGCAGGGGTCGCCTCTTTGCCAGGTTACCCAGCGTGTCACTCCCCTGGTCGCCATATTCGGCGGCATCCGGCATTTCGCCGATGCCGACACTATCCAGGACGATCCATACCACCCTTCTGAAGCCGTCTTGCCTCATGCCAGTTTCCAGCACACCTTAATTACATCCGCATTCGAAGCCAATTCACGTTTGGCACGAGTCCTCCAGGCCGGAACCAGGAAGGCGGTCCCCCACACGACCATTTTGGCGAGGCTCAGCACGGCAAACATGAACCGCAACACCGCCGTCTTGCCTGCGCCGTAGTTTTTGCGGTAGAACAGCATTTTTCCGCGATAGACCATCTTCCGCCGCCGCCACCGGTCGAGGCTCCGTCCGCCAAAGTGAATTGTGGTGCAGGCCGGAACGTAGCTGACTCTCCATCCGGACTTGCGCAGCCGGTATTGCAGGTCGGCCTCGTCGCCGTAGATGAAGTACTCTTCGTCCAGCAGTCCGGTCTGGTCCAGAGCGGAGCGCCGCAGAAGGAGGCAGGCCGATCCGAGCCAGTCCACGTCGAGCGGTTCCTCAGCGTCATTTCCGTACGGATAGGCTTCCCACAGCACTCCGCCAAGCGCCGTCGCGATCAGGAACTCCTCTCGCAGGGTCGAAAATCTTGAGTAGCCGGACTGCAGAGAGCCATCGCCGTTCAGCAACTTCCCGCCCGCCGCTCCAACCTTCGGGTCAGACTCCAGCGCCCCCACCAATGCATCGAGAGACGGCCCGTTCACCAGCGTGTCATCGTTCAGCAGCAGCACATAGCGTCCCGAAGTCGCCTTGATGCCCTGATTCGTGGCCCGGCTGAGTCCAACGTTGGCGCCGTTCTCGATCATCAGCACTTGCGGGAACCGCGCTCTCACCATCTCCAGCGTTCCATCCGTCGATCCGTTATCGACGAGCACAACGTCAAAAGTGAAGTGAATATCGACGCCGTACAGCGAGTCGAGACAGTCCTCCAGGTACTTCCTATTGTTCATGCACACTATAACGACCGATACAGCCGGCGCAGACTTAGCGCCGCCCTCCCTGTCAAGGCCCGTTGCGGCACGCTCCATAAATGCTCCCCCCATCTATTTATGTCTTCTTTCCTTCTCCATATCTGCGATTTCCTCGTAGGTTCCCAAATCGCAATACGTACCTTCATCCAGCCGTACGCTCCTTAGCACCATCCCAAGCGAGAGAGCCTCGTTCAGTATTTGCGCAAAGTCGGCGATTCCACGCTTCTGCACGCTCTCGTGCAGGTGCTCGGTAAACCGGGGACGCCACATGATGCAGCCCCACATATGCGTAAGGTCGGTCTCCCGTGGTTTGTCGATGACTTGTTCAACCCGCCCCTCGTCTCCGGTCCGGACCATGCCGAACTTCTCCGGCCTGGTGGTCGGAAACAGGGCCAGTATCGCGTCGTCCTGGTCCCGCGCTTCCTCCCGCATCAGGCGAAACACCTCCCGCGGTTCCATGATGGTGTCCGGCATGCCGAAGAACACGGTTTTACCCCGCGTCAGGTGATACCCGCAGTCCAATGCGTGCGCCAGGCCCGGCGAGGTCGATGAGTTATTCTGAGGCAGAGGCTCTTGTACGACATAGCTCAGCGTCAGCCCGAACCGGTGGCCGTCGCCGAAGTGGCCGATGAGCTGGTGTTTCGTCTCATTAATTACTAACACTACATGATTTACGCCTGCCACTTGCAGATTATCCAGGACAAACTGCGCGGCCGGCCTGTATCCGCCAACGCCCGCGACAGGGTAAAGCTCCTTGGGGAACGGCAGGTTCAGCCTTACTCCTTTGCCGGCCGCGGGTACTAGCCCAATAAGACGTTCTTCCATGCTAGAGCACTCCTGTGCGTGAGGTCTTGATATCTGCCATAGTCAGGGCCGCCGGACTGGCGGATCTCCGCGGAGGTTCTTCAGACGCTCTCCTGGCATCCGTTCTTTCGGCTTCGCCAGCGCGCCTGAGCACGCTCGTATGCTTCCGGGGTGCCAACATCGATCAGTTCGCCGTCCCACTGCCAGGCGCGTAGGCTGCCAAGGCAGGATGGCAGGAGATCCGAAGCGATGTCGGCTGGCACTTTTGCCGGCAGCAGCGGCCCGACGCTGCGGTTCATGACGTAGACGCCGGCGTTGGCGTATGGCGACTTGGGGACAGCGGGCTTCTCCTCGAAGCCGGTGACGACGCCGTCCTCCAGCATCTCCACCACTCCGCACTCATTCGCACGGAGCGGCCGGAAGGTGGCCATGGTGATATGCGACCCGTGCCGGCGGTGTGCCGCCACGAGCCGTGTAAGATCCATATCGGTGAGGTTGTCCGCGTAACAGACCAGAAAATCGCGCTCCTGCTCCACGAAGCTCCAATTGCGGAGGAGCGTGCCGGCGCTGCCGAGAAGCTTCTCCTCGTAAGACAGCATGACTTGCGGCGGACCCGCCCAGTTCAGGAGAAACTCCTCAACCTGTCTGGCCAGGTAGTGGGTGTTCAACAGAACGCGCTCAACCCCGTGCTGCCGTAGGAGGCGCAGCCAGATGTGAAGCAGAGGCTCACCATTGATCGGAGCCAGGCACTTCGGAATCCGGTCCGTGATCGGCCGAAGGCGCTTGCCCAGCCCCGCCGCCAGCAGGAATGCTCTCATGTTCCTTCAACCATCAAATGACTTCGGGGCTCCCGGCGCCCAGGTCGCTCCGCAGCCTTCTTCAGTAGAAGATGGCCATTCGGCCCGCAGTGCCCGGTACGGCGTTCAGCAAGCCGTACCCCAGCGTCTTAATCGCGCTGCCGGGCACGAAAATAATATCGTTCGGCTTGATCGGGAAGTCGGGCTTCTTGCCCTTGAGGATCGCCTCAAAGTCCGCACTCATCTCGACTCGCCGTCCGTCGGCTTCCTGACGTACGACGATTGCCTTGCTCAGTTTGGCGGTACGCGCCGGACCTCCAGCCCGCGCAATCGCTTCGCTCGCCAGCAGAGTCTCGGCCCCCCTCATGTCGAAACTGCCCGCGCTGCGCACCTCCCCTACCACGAAATAGCGGGTCTGTGGGGCAACAGGCACGTAGAGGATGTCGCCTCCCCGGAGCTTGAGGTTAAGCTCGGGGTGCTTGCCGGAGGAAAGAGCGGCGAAGTCGATCGGAATGGCCTCGTCCTGCTGGGTTGCCTGGGGCGCCTCGACCGGACTCTGCGACTCATCCTTCAACTTACGGCGGTACAGGTAGCCCACGGGCGACGCAACTTCGTTGAAGCCCATGCCCAGAGTGATGAGATCTGTCAGGTACATGTCATTCGTAATGATGAACTGCCCCGGCACCATCACCTCGCCCAGGATATACACGGGCTGCGCCCGGTAGTCTTTGACCCGCACCTGAACAGTCGGATACTTGACCAATTCAGCTTTCACCAGCCTCTCGCTGATTGTGTTCTCGATCTCGGACGTAGACATGCCGGCGACCTTGAGGATCCCGACCCGAGGCATGTGTATCTTGCCGCTGTTGGTGATGCGCGCCGAGGCCTCCAGTTCCGGCAGGCCGAACACGCTAATTGCCAGGATATCCCCCGGACCGACGCGGTAGTCCTCCACCACCGGCCGCCCGGATGGCGCTGCCTGCGCTTGTGCTGACGCGACAGGCGGAATCACCAGCAACAGAAGTCCGAACAGTGTGAGTGCTCGCATTTCTGAATTCTCCCGCTCTTCTCTTCCTGATCCCCGCTTCGGGGCCTGGAAGGGCCGTTTACCTTGTGGCGCCCCTCACTGCGCCCGCTGGAATCGACATCTGAACGGTCCCTGGAACGGTGCCGAGCAAGCCGTAGCCCAGCGTCCGGACGGTGCTTCCCGGAAGAAAGATGATGTCGTTTGGCAGCACTTCGAAATCGGGCTGTTTCCCCTTGATAATGCCCGAGAAATCCACCTTTCGTTCCACCCTTTGGCCGGTGCTGTCGCGCCGGACGAGGATTCCCTTCTTGAGGTGGGCCGTTTCGGCCGGCCCTCCGGCCTGGGCGATGGCGCGGCTGACGGTCAGTTTCTCACCCGGCCGGATGTCGTAGAATCCAGGTCTGCGGACCTCTCCTATCACGTATACGCTCTCTTCATTCCGCCGTGGAACGATGAACACGTCGTTTGGCCGCAAGGGGATGTCCTCCTCCAGCACTCCTCCCCGCTTGAGCGGCGTTAGATCAATGCGAAAGACCACCGTTCCCGGTTCCGGGGCGTCGGGCCTGGCCATGCCGGCCAGTGGGGATCCCGTTACTCTGCTGAGGACATTGAAGGTCCGCGCGTATTGCGGGTTGCCCGCGACACTGGCCGGATCGTCCGGGGAGCCGGTTTCCGTCACCCGGCGATGCAGATAGCCGTAGCGATCCGCGCTGATGTCCAGCCCGCCGGCGATCAGGATGGCGTCCATGAGCGTGAGTTGCTGCGACATACTGTACTCACCCGCCTTGTCGACTTCTCCCAGGATGTAGATACGCTTGGCCACGTAGTGGGTCACATCCACCAGAACCTCGGGGCGGCGGAGCAACTGACGCTCCTTCAGGCGTTCGGCGATCAGTAGTTCGATCTCCTCCGCGGTCTTCTCTGCAATGTTGATTGCCCCGATCAGGGGCATGGTGAGGACTCCCGCGTTGGAGACGGTATAGTTGCCGCTCAGCTCGGGAAGCTCCACTACGGTAACGATCAGCCCATCTCCCGGTCCGATCTTGTAGTCCATGGACACACCGGGCAGCCGGCTGAAGGTCAATTGGCGTGTATCATTTCGCACAGAGCCGAGGTCGTGGTAGCTGGCGGGGTAAGAGTAGTAATCGGAGGCAATCGTCTGGGCCGCCAGGACCGCCGGCAGCAACAACGTAAGCGCCACGGCAAACGATGCTTTCGGGTTCATGGATTCATCCTTTTCTCGCTAAGGACCGCTCCGGCGGTCACTGCGACTGTGACGCGCTGACCCAGCGGGCGAACGCCGCGGTCTGAAGCAGCGCGCTGCGCCGCGGGATTTCCTCCCGGGTCGTGACACGTGAGTAGTCAAAAATCACCTTGGTGCCGGCCTGCTCGAAGCTGAACTCCAGTTCCTCCAGCCCCCGCAGCGCCTGGCGGACATTCTCCTGCGCCGCCGGGGGACAGTAGAGTAGCAGGTAACCGCCCCCGCCGGCGCCGGCGATCTTTCCGCCGAGGGCCCCGGCTTTGCGGGCGGTGGCATAGATTTCGTCGATCTGGGCGTTGGACACCTTGCTGGCCAGTTGCTTCTTCAACATCCAACTGTCGTGCAGCAGCAGCCCGAACTCGTCCAGGGCGCCCGCGAGCAGGCACTCCCTGGCTCTCAACGCCAGCCGCTTGATGGCCTGCAACTCGTTGAGGTTTTCTTCAATGTGCCGCTTCTGCTCGCCCAGGATCGACTCCGCGGACCGCGTCACGGCCGTATAGAACAGCATGAGGTTCTCGTTCAGCCGGTGACGGTCGCTGCGGGACAGTCCCAGGGGCTCCACCACGACACTCCCATCCTCACAGAAACGGATGTAGCGCTGGCCTCCGTAAGCTCCGATGTACTGGTCCTGCACGCCGATAGGCTTGCCCAGAATCTCGAGCTCGATCTCGCAAGCCTGTCTCGCCAGCGTCTCCGGGTCGCGCGGCTCCCCCAGATACTGATACATCGCGTTCAACAGACCCACGGTAACCGTACTGGATGAGCCAAGGCCGGATCCCGAAGAGGGGATATCCCCCATGGTGGCTATTTCGACCCTCTTTCGGATTCCGACTTTCCGCAGGCATTCCCGCACGAGCTCGTGCTGTATGTCCTCGATATCGTCCACCAGTTCCGTCTTCGTGTAGCCGACACGGATCTTCTCGTCAAAGCGTTCTTTGATGATGACGAAGATGTACCGGTCGATGGCGGTGGTCAGAACCGCTCCGCCCTCCTTCAGGAAGAAGTCGGGGAAATCGGTACCCCCACCGAAGAAGCTGATGCGCAGTGGAGTCTGAGTAATGATCATGGGGTCCGCTTCTTTCTAGCCCCGCAAGCGAGCGGCGCTGGAGGCCGCAGCAGGCTCTGGGGCATCACCTTTCGTTGTAAGGATACTGTCAATTATCCGGCGGAGCCTGCCGCGCTGGCGGGCTCCATCGAACCGCTCGCAGGCGAGTCGGCGCATCTCCTCGTGAAGGACGCGCTTCCCGGCGGCGGCCAGACCGGCATACTCCAGGATGTGTTGCAGCAGTTCGTCGTCACCGGCGTGGAGGGCCTTTTCCGGCAGTACCTCCTCGGCGCCGTCCCAGCGATGGGACAGGCAATAACAGCCGGCCGCCATGGCTTCCAGCAGAGCAACCTGCTGGCCTTCCCAATAGCTGTTTGATATGAAGACGTCGATCTGGCGCAGCCATGCCGCGGTCTGGTCAACGCGGTCGTAGAAGATGACGGCATGCTCCAGGCCCAGGCGCGTGACCAGACGGCGGCATGCAAGGTAATACTCGTCGTGGTCGGGCGCGTGAACGCGCCCGCCGCCCAGGTGCAGCCGCGCCGAGGGATGCCGGGCGGCGAGCTTGGAGAACATCAGTATGACCTCGTAGATCCGTTTGCGTGGGAAGAAACTGCACAGCATTCCGAGATTCAGGCTGCCGTCCCGCGCCTCGGGCGGGGTGAAGACGTCGAGCGCAACCGCGTTCGGCACGGTGACGGCCTTGGCGGCGTGTTCCGGAAACTCGACGGCGAAGTTCCGCCGCATCGCCTCGCTCACCAGAATGACGCGGTCCACGTTGTTCCAGTTGATGCGCGGTCCCCAGGCGTACAGTTCGTAAGAGTGAAGCCGCGTGACGATGGGGCAGCGCTTCCGCATGTGGCTGGCGGGCTCCAGCAACTCGCTGGCCCACTCGAAGAACGCCAGGTCCGACCGCCGGAGCAGCGACTCGATCCCGTGAAAGTGCGCCCAGCGGTTCAGACGGCCCTGCAACAGCGGGAGGCTGTAACGTTTAGGAGTGTACACACTCACCTGGTGATGCGCGCGCAGATCCTCGAAGATGTCACGGAAGAAGGACCAATTGCCCTGTTCGCCAACAAATACGCCCAGCCTGCTCACTTGTTTCCTTCCGCGGCGAACGCCGGCTTGACCTGCGCGTCAAGGGGACTCCCGATGAAAACCTCAAACCAGAGCATCAGGTTCACCAGGCGCCAGAGCCCGGGCGTCTCCACCAATTCGGCGTCCGGCCGCATGACGGTCTCCTCGATGACCGAGGATTTCACATAGGCAGCAGCCCAATCCTTGGCGGCGCCCTGAAGCGTTTGACGGACGAAGCTCGCGCCGGCGATCAACCAGTCCCGCTCGGGGACCGGGAATCCCAGCTTGGACCGCCGCCAGGAGATTTCCTTGGGCAGAAGGCCGTCGAGAGACCTGCGCAGTATCCACTTGTTCCAGCCGTTCCGTATGCGGCAACTGAGGGGCAACGAGAAGACGTATTCCACCAGCCGGTAGTCCAGGAACGGCAACCGCGTCTCCAGAGAGAACGCCATTGAACTCCGATCTTCGAAACGCAACAACTTGGGCAGATTATTGGATGCGATATCGTCGTGAAGGACTCCGGCCAGCCCGCGGGCGCCGACCGGCCCCGCCGGCCTCCAAGCCCGATCCTCGAACCGCCGAAGGAACTCCGGATTGACCTGCCAGTCCTTGAGGCCGCTTCCGCCCTGCCCCGGTCCGGCGCGAAACGGCCGGAGGGCGCACAGGATCTGCCGCAGCCGCCACGGCAGCTTTTCCACAAAATCCTGGTAGACGATGTCGCGCGCCGGCCTGCCTCCAACCCGGGAGACGTTCCACATCTCCCGAAACAACCGGCGCGCGCCGGCCTGATGCCGCAGTTGGTTCAGGTAGTGGGGCCAATAGGCGTAGTATCCGGCGAGCACCTCGTCGCCGCCCTGTCCGTCCAACAGGACCGTGACCCCACGCTCGCGAGCCAGGCGCATGACGTTCCACTGCGGGTATTGACTGGTGGAATCCACCGGCTCGTCCATGTGCCACACGAACCGGCGGGCCTCCTGCCAGAATCGTTCGCCGCTGGGATAGACGATGTTCTCTTCGGCGCCCGTCCGCTCTACCACCAAATGGCTGTACTGGAATTCGTCGATCTCGGGTGAGTGGTTCCGCGCCGTAAACGTCTTCTGCCGGTCTCCGATGGTGTGGTGTCCGAAGGCTCCCGAGTTCAGCAGGAGCCGGTTCGCCAGCATGACGATCGAGGATGAGTCGAGCCCGCCACTGAGACAGGACCCGATCGGCACGTCGCTCCGCAGACGGAGCCGGACGGCATCCTCGAGCAACGACACGAAGTCCGAGCTGGCCTGCTCTTCATTGCAGCCGGCATCGAGCGCGGGGTTGATCTTGAGATCCCACCAGCGGTGAACGGAGATCTGCCGGCGAGCCGGCTGGAGGAGCAGGAAGTGAGCCTGCGGCAGCGCCACCACGCCATCAAAAAACGTTTTCTCGGTATGATCCGAGCGGCCTACGAGCAGATAGTCGTAGATGCGCGTATCATCCGGCCGCCGTGAGATCAGCGGATGGGCCAGCACCGACTTCAGCTCCGAGCCGAAAACGAAGATCCCATTCCGCCAGAAGTAGTAAAACGGCTTAACCCCGAACCTGTCCCGGGCGCAGAACAACTGCCGGCGGTGGGAGTCCCACAGCGCAAAGCTGAACATCCCGTTGAAATACTGGAGGCAGCCGGTCCCCCACTGCTGGTAGGCGGCCAGAATGACTTCGGTGTCGGTGTCGCTTTCGAAGTGGTGTCCCAGCGCCTTCAGTTCGTCACGGATGTCCCGGTAGTTGTAGACCTCACCGTTGTGCACAATCCAGAGCCGGCCGCCGTCACGCGACATGGGCATGTGCCCCGCCACGGACAGGTCCAGAATGGCCAACCGGCGGCTGGCCAGAGCCAGGTCGCAGCCGCTCGTGGGCGCCCTGTCCCAGTTCTCCAAACCGATGGCCGGAGGCGTATCCGGACCGCCTGCCTGCACCCACTGGCCACTGCCGCTGTTGAGGAACAGGTAGCCCTCGTCGTCCGGGCCTCGGTGGCGTTGGATGGCAGTCATGGCGCCGATTGAATCCAGGCGCCCGGACGGATCAAAGATACCGGCAATCCCGCACATATTGTCTCGATGCAGAACGCCCCAGATCAGCAGGCGTCCGCGAATCCGATGTCAGAACATCATTACAGGGCTGTGAACCCGCCCAGGCATTTGCCCGCTTCGCCGGGCACAGTCAGGCACGCCCCTCCGCCTGGGCCTGGGACGCGTGGTATGCCAGCACCGGCTTGGCCTGTATGGCCTTCCATGTTTCTTTCACCGCACCTACCACCCGGAGCTGATCGGACTCAGACAGATCGTTGTAGAAGGGCAACCGCAGCAGACGCCCGCTGACGCTCTCCGTGACCTCGCAATCTCCCGCCTTGATGCCGAGCCGCCTGGCCATGGGAGAGAGGTGTAGAGGAAGGTAGTGGAAGACGCTGGTGATCCCCTGCTGTCTCAGGCGCGTGAGCATGGCATCTCGCAGGTCCGGGGTGGGAAAGAGGAGGTAGAACAGGTGGAATGACTGTTCGCAGGCCTCCGGCACGTAAGGCAGACGCACGTTCGCCTCTTCGGCCCATCCGGCGAACTGCTCGCGGTAGAAGTGCCAGATCCGGGACCGCTTTGCCTGGATCTCCTCCCGCGCCTCGAGTTGCGCGTAGAGAAACGCGGCCAGGATCTCCGAGGGGAGGAAGCTGGAACCGAGATCCACCCACGTGTACTTATCGACGGCGCCGCGGAAGAACTGGCTGCGATTGGTTCCCTTTTCGCGGATGATCTCCGCCCGTTCCACCAGCCGCTCCTCGTTGATCAGCAGGGCGCCGCCTTCGCCGCAGCTTACATTCTTAGTTTCGTGAAAGCTTTGCGTGCCCATGGCGCCAAAGCTGCCGAGGTTCCGCCCCTTGTATTTACCGAAGAGGCCGTGCGCGTTATCTTCCACCACCGCGATTCCAGCTTCTGACGCGATGCCGCAGATCTCATCCATGGCACAGCCGACGCCGCCGTAGTGAACCGGCAGGATGGCCTTGGTGTTCGGCGTGATGAGGCGCTTTACCATGCGCTCGTCCATGTTCAGCGTGTCGGGGCGGATATCGACGAAGACGGGCTTCGCCCCGCGCAGCACGAAGGCGTTCACCGTGCTGACGAAAGTGAAGGATGGGACGATCACCTCGTCGCCCGGCTCGATGTCAAGCAGGAGGGCGGCCATCTCGAGCGCGTCCGTACAGGACGTCGTCAGGAGCACCCGGCGCACGCCAAGGACCTCCTCCAGAAGCCGCTGGCATTTCTTGCTGAACTCGCCGTCGCCCGATGCGTGGCCGCTCTGAATCGCCTGGGCGATGTAGTACAGCTCCTTGCCTACGATCGTCGGTTGGTTAAAGGGGATGGTCTGCATCACGCGCCTCGATAGTCACTGCCAACGTCCCCGGCTGCCTGCGTTCGCGCAGCTTACGGCGAGGCAGCAGGTCTCTCCCTGCGGTGTCCCCAGATATGCCAGGGAGCATCCGGTCCAACATTGAACAACAGGTCCAGGATTGTGACGGTGTGGCAGAAAGGAAGATACAACTGCTTGTATGTGGGATAGTCGTTGTAGGATTTCCACCGGAGGGAGATACCTTCCTCCAAGAAATCATCCTCCCGAATGTAAGACTGAGCCGCGGGGCCGGACACGTAGTGTGTGGCCTTGGCCTTCTTCAGAAGGTCGAGTAATCGTTCCTGTTTGTGGCCGGTCAAGCTGAAATCGCGCGAATCGGCGAACTGGCAGTCGATCCCCAGGAAGCGCGTGGATATGTTGGCGATCAGGAACTGGTTTAATTCGGAGAGGCTGTGCCATTGCCGCGAAAGGTACACCTCCTGAAGGAAGTCCTTATATAGCGAGAAGTAGGGCGCGCGGCTGTAGTGCATTTGGAGCGTCTTCCAGTGCTTCACGGCCCAGCGTGGATCCTCAATGCGCACCTCGCAGATGCGTCTGTTCTCATCCTTTCCGACGGGCACGGTCAGCCACACCACACCCGAGGATGTCTTGATGAGATTGCGGTTGCGCCAGTCGTTCTTCGTGTATTGCACGTCGTCGTAGAAGATAAAGAGATCGGCGTCGTGGATGATATCGAAGTACCCCTTCCACGGGATATATGACGACTGGATCACGGCGACCGTCTTAAGAGGACGGAGGGTTGACACGGGAGTGGTAGCTAATACGGAGGACATGGCGGTTATTACTTTCCCTTGCGCCGCGGGTCCAGGCGGCGCTAAGTCTTGACTGTCTGCTGTTTTCCGAATTCCTCTGCAAGAATGCCCATGTAGAGGGCCGGTACCCGCTCTCCCCGGAGCAGGAATTCTCCTCGAAGCACCCCTTCTACCTGAAATCCAAGGTTGACGTACGCCCGGATCGCGGCCGGGTGCAGGGCGTGAACCGTCAGCCAGATCTTATGGAGACCGAGTTCACAAAACCCGTGACGGACGGCCAGCCAGATGCCTGTGGATGCGACTCCCTTCGCCCGGGCCTGGTTCTCGCCGACGTAGACGGAAAGCCGGGCTGTCGAGAGATAACGGTCGATCCTGTCCAGGATGACGTTCCCCACGTGCTCGCCCGCGAGCAGAATCGCGAACGGACACGTGCTCTCATCGGCCAGAGCCCTGGCGATCCAGGCTTCGGTGGCCTCCAGAGAAGGCGTTGAGCGAAGCCCCAGATTATCGCTCACCCAGGGATCCTTCATCCACGTGAACATCCGCCCGGCGTGGGCCGGTGTCAGCGGCGCCAGTTGCACGTCCTCGCGGATCCTGATCTTAGATACGGGCGTCATCACTCCAGCCTGCGGTATTTCCTTCATGAATCGTGAGGGGAATCGAGCACGTCAGGTCAATTCCCGGTTCCGGTTCGGGCGGCTGGGCCGCCCAATCAGCGACCGCAGGAACAGCGCATGCGCCCCTCGATTGCCCAGAAAACCGGGCGCGTGAATGACCGCCTTGGCCAGTTCGGCGACAGTGGCGCGCGCAGCGCCGTTCGAGGAAAACCTCAACGCACGGTTGAAGTGATACTCACCCGCCAGCCTCCGGCCCACGCGGCCGCTTTCCAGGCCGTTCAGTTCCCGCAGAAGAGTGCGAAACCGGGCTTGCGCGACGTCAGCGCCATGGAAATCCTCGCACATCATGAGTTCATGAGCGACTATCCGTGCAAAATCCCCGTCAACCGGCGGCGCCAGCGACGCAGCCAGTTCGAGGTAACCCGCCGCGGCCGGGCTGGCGCCCCAGAGGCAGGCTCTCACTCCACGCAACAGGTAGCCTCGGGAGATCGCCCACTGGAGCCCCAGGGGGTCAGAGAGAAGACCGTGCGGCAAACCCGCGAACAGAAGCCGCAAGCTCGCCTCGTGGTCCGCTCTCCAGTCAGTCGTGCAGCAATGCAGGAATAGCCTGGTCACTTCACACGGGCTGCCTGTCACAACGCGGCTTTCTATGGCCGCCGCCCGGCGAATCAGGTCAACGCCCACCTGGGAGTCTCCCTGCAAGAGCGCGTAGTATGCCCAGGTGAGGCAGGTATTGATCAAAGCTCTCCCGTCCGCCTCCCAGGCCCCGGCCGGGCAGCGTGCATCTTCCAGGATCAACTCCTGGCATCGGCGTTCAGCCTCGCAGCAGGCGGAGATGTCCGCGAACCGGCGCTGTTTGCCTAGCCTGCGGTAATTCAGAACGCGGTCCACCATCCCGAACCGGCACCCAGCCAGAAACAGACGCCCGCAGAAGACCGTCTCCCGGCCCCGCAGCTTGAGAGTGCGTTCATCCCAGATCTCGCCGCGCAGGGCCCATTCCCGCCTGAGCACCCACATGCTCGGGGGAAGAGGGAAACCTTCGAGCAGGTCAGCCAGTCTGAGATTCGCCGGCGACTGGAAGGCCCCCAGCACGGTCGCCATGTCCTCGGCCACCAGCGCAAAGGGGTTGTAGCTGAATCCGACCTCCGGGTGCTCACCAAGGTAGGCCGCGTGCCGTTCCAGTTTCTCCCTGAGGAACGCGTCGTCCTGGTCCAAAAAGGCAATAATCTCTCCCTTGGATGCATCCACGCCGGCGCGCCGCGCTGCGTCGACGCCCGCGTTCCTCTCCATCGAGAGCAGCTTCAGGCGAGGGTCCCGGAACCGTCTCACCACCTCCGCGGTCCCGTCAGACGAGCCGTCGTCGACCACGATGAGTTCCAGGTTGCCGTAACTCTGATCGAGCACGCTTGTGACGGCATCCGCTATCACCCGGGCGCCGTTGTACGCCGGAATCACGACGCTGAAGACCGGTTCTGTCACAGCTCTGGAAAGCTCACACGATGTCGGCGAACAGCCGCTCGGACCATCTGAAAAAGATATAGCCGGCTACGAGCGCGCCCAGGGACAGCCCAGCCGCCACCAGCAGTTCCCTGCCCGGCGCCTGGCCGTACAGCAACACCCTCCGGTAAGACTCGATGATTCCAGCCATTGGATTGAGGAAGTACAGCCCGCGAAAACGCTCCGGCACGGTCGCCAGCGGGTAGATCACCGGAGACGCGTAAAACCAGATCTGTATGCCCAGCGTGAGAAAGGACTGAACGTCACGGTAGAAGACGTTCGCCGCGGCGCAGGCCAGGCCAATACCCATGGTCAGCATCAATTGAATACCCAGGATCGCCGGGATATACAGCAGCAAAGCCGGAGTCACCGCGACCCCGAAGTACAGCATTAAGGGAACAAGCAAGCCTGCCGCCACCGCAAGGTCAATCAGCCTGGCCAGCATGGCGGCCGCCGGCAACGTTTCCCGAGGGAAGTAGATCTTCGTCACCAGGCTCATGTTGGTCACGATGGAGGAGGTCATGTCGGTGAGCGACGAGGCGAAGAACGTCCAGGGTGTGGTGGCGACATACGCAAACAGGATGTACGGCGTCTTGTCCGTGTTCACGGGCACGAAGAAGGTGAAGATCACGGTCAGGACCGCGGCCTGCATTGCGGGCTGTATGATGGCCCACAACCATCCAAGGATCGATTGCTGGTACCGCGCCCGGACGTTGCGCATGGTCCAGGCAAACAGGAGTTCCCTCGATCCGGCCAGCTCCTTCGCCCAGTCAAGGATGTGACGGCTGCGCCTCGCCAGGCGGGCCAGGACCGCGGAGGAGCGCCGCCGGGGTTCGGGGACCGGACCGCCAACTCCCGCCGGTGACTGCTCTTGGATTACCGTCTCTGTGCCGCTCTCGGCCATGCTAGTCCTGGGTCCAACTTGCCAGTGGCTCATATACACCGCTATCGTGCGAAGAACTCAAGCCCGCTCCTTTGACGAAGAACCACGGCGACACAACCGCGCTGCTGGAGAGCGCCACGGAGTCCGACTCATCGAGCATGTAGGCTTCGACGCAATAGGTTCCAGTCGTCAGTTGCAGCTTCTTGAGATTCACGGAAACTGTCCCGCCTCCGGGCGCCAGGCGCATGCTTGGGCCCGCCGCGCTCGACCGCATCATGCAGCAGGTGGCGCCATCCGCCCGCTTGATGAACGCCGACACGTGCACCGGCCCCGCGTCCACCGGAGCGTCATACCGGATGCGGATCGTAGCGGAGTCCGAGCTATGCAGCGTGCCGGCGCCGGATTGCCCCGCGCTCGAGACGACCTCGACCCCGGTAATCGCCGGGCCGGTTCTCGCGTGGACCGGATGCGCCTGCCCGGTGGAAGAGGGCGAGCCCTCCTCCAGGTGGATGTCGTGCTCGTAGGCGGCGATCACATCGCGCGTCTTGCCGCTGCACTGAAGACGCCCGCGGGAGATATAAAGGGCGTGCGTGCAGATTGCCTGCACCATGTAAAGGTTGTGAGAGACGAAAATGATCGCCGTCCCGGCGTCAATCAGGCTCTGGATTCGCTTCAGGCACTTCTGCTGGAAGTGAAGGTCGCCCACCGCCAGCACTTCATCTATGAGGAGAATGTCCGGCTGTATGCAGCTCGCAACCGAGAAACCCAGCCGTACCGCCATTCCGGACGAATAGCGCTTGATGGGCGTGTCGATAAACTGCTCAAGCTCGGAAAACGCAATGATCTCCTCCAGGTGAGCCAAGATGTAGGACCGTTCCAGGCCCAGGATGGCGCCGTTGAGAAAAATGTTCTCGCGACCTGTCAGGTCGGGATGGAAGCCGGCGCCCAACTCGATCAGCGCCGCCAGCCTGCCGTTCACACTGATATTGCCCGTGGTCGGCTTGGTGATGTTCGAGAGCAGTTTCAGGACGGTTGTCTTGCCGGCGCCGTTAGGACCGAGCAGCGCGAGGCACTGCCCGCGGAGCAAGTCAAAGCTCAGGTCCTTCAGGGCCCAAAAGGCTCCGTTCCGTCTTTGCGCCCTGGAGTGCGCGGAGAACGCGCTGCGCAGGCTCCGTGTAATCAGAGTGGGCAGGCTGGTTCTACTAAGCCCCAGGCGGTACTTCTTCGACACGCCCTCGAATCGTATGGCGGTTTCTTCCAAAATCTACTCCCGTGTCCTCGGGCGGCACGACGGCCCATGCAAGCGCGAGGTCATTTCCGCGCGGCTGCGGCGGAGCCGCGGTGGATACTGCTTTTCTGGCCGCACACGCGCTGGTACACCTCCACGGTCTCTCGCGCGCACGCATCCCACGAGAACCGCGCCGCGCGCTGCAATCCCTTGCGCCGCAGGAACTCTCGCATGTCCTCGTCGCTCAACGCCCGGGCCATCGCGGCGGCCATTCCGGCCGGATCATCGGCCGCCGCATACAGCGCAGCATCTCCCAGGACCTCGGGTATGGAGGAGTTGCGGGCAGCTACCACCGGCACCCCGCAGGCCATGGCTTCCAGGGGGGGTAGTCCAAAGCCTTCCTGGAGCGACGGGAAGGCGAACAGCGAGGCGGCATTGAAGATGAGCGCCAATTCCTCATCCGTCGGCGACAGTCTCCGCATTAACACCTGATCGGCGGCGCCGGAAGACACGGCGTGTTGCTCAAGGGGTGAGGAGAGCGCGCTGTGGCCCAGCAGGATCACCAACGGATACTCGCGGCGCAGAGGTTCCGGCAGCAGCGCGAACGCCGTGATCAATGTGTGAAGGTTCTTCCTGGGGTCCGCCGCGCCCATGGCGAAGATGTACTTCGGCGGCAGTTCGCACCTGGTCCGCGCTTCCTCGATCCGCGCGCGGTCGGCGACCACCCTGAAGGAGGGGCGAACCGCCTCGTAGGTAACGACTACCCTTTCACTGCGGAGGCGAAACGCCCCTACGATTTCCCTTTTCGAGGTTTCCGACACCGTAAGGATCGCGGATGCCTTTCGAATCGCGAGCGTGGGGATCTTCCGGTAGTACAGGTGCATCAGCCGGCGCCGGGCCGAGTGCTTGCCAAAGCACGGGCCCTTATACGCAGCGTTCCATATCATGTCGTGCACCGTGACCACGAGCGGGCACGGAAGGCGCAGAGGCGCGCTGAGACAGGGAGAGTGGAAGACATCCAAACGGTCCCGCACGGCGCGGCGGGCGAGCCGGACTTGCTCCCTCCATGGCATGCCAATGAGGGGGAAGTCGCCTGCCGTAGGATCGACGGTGAAGTTACCGCCTCTCGGCAGCACCGCGTCCTGGGCCGGCGGCCGGTCGACGTAAAGCACGTATTCATTCACGGGGTCGACGCGGTCCAGCGCCTCGATCAGGCACTCCGTGTAGGTCTTGAACCCGCCGTGCTGCGGGTGCGTCAGAAACCGGGCGTCGATGCCGATTCTCACTTGATCTGCGTCCTCAGGCCGGACCAGAAAGCTGAAGTCAGCGCGGAAGGGCCTGCCAATGTCGCGGCAGCAGCGGCCCGGCGAGCCGCCGTCGCCAGGCTAAGCCGTTCCAAATTCCACATCATGGAGGCGAAGTACGCGCGGCAGAGCCGGCCGCGCCAGTAGCTCGACTGCGCGGACGCCCGCAGGCGGGCGAAGGCGCCGGCCGCACGCAGCGCCTTCTCGCGCCCCCAACGGTCACGGCCACCCAGCGCCTTCCACGGCGTGGTGCTGGTGCTCTCTCCCACCCGAACCTCGGCGACGAGCGCGGGAACGTGCGCGACTTCTCCCGACAGCGCCAGCCGCCGTCCTAAATCGCGGTCCTCCACCCCGAGCACCGCCTCCGAGATATCGAAGCCGCCGCAACGGAAGAAAGCTGCGGCGGACACCAGAGAGGCCTGGAGGGGGAGTCCTTCCCCGGCTACCAGCAACGCGGCGATAGGTCCGTTGAGTGGAGGACGAAACTCAGCGAGCAACCGTCCCGAGTCATCCACCGTGCGCCAGTCTCCGTGCAGCCATGGTGCTTCCGTGCTCTGGGCGGTGTTCCAGAACGCCTCCAGCGCTCCGGGCAGCAGGCGGTCATCATCGTCCAGGAAGTGCAGATACTTTCCCTTTGCAACCGCTGCGCCGGTGTTCCGTGCAACGCTGCGCTCCCGCCGGTTGGTATGGATGACCGTCACCCCCGGGACGCCGCTCCAGTCCTCCCGCAGCGGCCCGCCGGAATCGTTCACCACGATAACCTCGTGCTCATCGCGCGAGAAGCCCTGCTCCAGCACGCTCTCCACCGCCCGACGCAGGACGGGCCGGTTCACGGTTGGGATGATGGTGGAGACGAACATGAACCGTCTACTGTGCCTCCGTAAGATGGCCGGTGTTCGGTTCTTCGAGGCTGACAGACTGCATCCCCTTACCTCCGTATGCCCCGGCGGATTCGACCAGCCGCAGGAACCGGGGAACGACTACGCGTGAATCATATTGAGCCCGGACCAGCGAGTAGGCGTTCTCCGCGAGCCTCTCCCTCTCTTGCGCGTCACGCAGCAGAGCGGCCACGCACCGGGCGAACGCCCGCGGATCATCCGCAATCCTGAGATGAATACCGTCAGAGCCATCCAGTCCCTCGGCGCCTTTGGAGGTCGTCACAACCGGCGTCCCGAGCGCCATGGCTTCGAGGATCTTCAGCCGTGTTCCCCCGCCCTGCCGGATCGGTACGATGCTCACGGCCGACCGCCCAACCAGGGGGCGCACGTCGTCAACCCAGCCCGTGAATACCACGTCCGGATCCGCCGGACGGGGGAAAGACCCCGGATCGCCCGTCACCGTGAGCCTGGCTCCCGGGATCTCGGACTTGACGGCGGGGTAGACCTCGCGCAGGAACCAAAGCACGGCATCGTAGTTAGGCCGGTAGGACATGGGACCGCTGAAGATGAGGGAATCCTGGACGCGTTCTTTCGCCGGCGCTGGGAACAACGAGAGGTCGATTGTATTGGGAATGACATGCACCGATTGATAGTGCGGCACGGCCGCCGCGAGGAGCCGCCGTTCGGCTTCGGAGGCCACGGTGCAGGCCCGGAAGTGCCTCAGCAGGCGGCCGAGGTAGCTGCGATGCTTGGCCCACGCCAGCCTGTGCCGGAACGAGTTGTGGAGGCTGTCCGCCCCGCACGCCCACGGGCAGTACATCGCCAGCTCTTCTTCCTCCAGGATCGCGGGGATCCCCCGAAAAGCGCGGTAGTACGCACCCATCGAAAGCTGCGAGGCGATCACCAGGTCGAACTGCGTCTTCCCCACTGCCTGTCTGATCAAACCCTCCATTTCGCTGCTGTGGGTATACACGAGCGACCGGGGAGCGGTGCTGAAAAAACCGGCCAGCGAGCGGACGCTGCGCGGATTGAACTCCCGGTACCGGCAGACGCGGACCTCCTCGGGCGCCGGAGCCGGCAGAGCCGCGCAAGCCTCGCCCTCCCGGGCGCCGCGGAAGCTCAGCAGGGTCACGCGGTGGCGCTCGCACAAGCCCCGCAACAGGTTCAAGATACGAATCTTGGAACCGTTATCCGGGGGTTGCGGATACCAGCGTGATAAGAATAGGATTCTCATCCGTTCCCGACGGCGCTCCCGGCCTGCCGCAGCTCACCTTCAGCCCGGCGCTGCCGGCCGCGTGTAATGCTGTGGAAGAGGCGATCCAGCGCCTCCGCACTGTGCCGCCAACTGTGCCCCTGCTCCGCCTCTAATCGTGCCTGCCGCCCCATCTCGACAACCCGCTCAGGGCTGCGGCTCAGCTCAACGATGGCGTCCACCAGCGCATCCTCGTCGTCCGGAGGCACAATCAGGCCCGTGATTCCGTGGCGGATCAAAGAAGGCTGCCCGTCGCGGCCCGCGGCGATCGTCGCCAGCCCGGCGCTCTTGTAATCCAGCAGCTTGAGACCCGTGAACTCCTCGCGGCCCCGATACAGAGCGATGCCGGCGTCCGCCTGTTGGAGCAGCCGCAGCAGGGCGGCCATATCCAGATGGCCAGCAAACTTGACGCGCTGACCGATCCGCAGGCCGTTCACCGCCTGCTTCACTTCCTCTTCCACCACGCCTCTGCCGGCCAGCGACAGCCTGACGTCCGCTCCGCCGGCGGCGGCTCTGGCCACCGCGCGCACCAGCGACGGCAGGCTCTGCCAGGGATCAAACGACCCCACGTAGACCAGGTGGAGCGCCTCCTCCGGGGAACGCTGCTCACGGTAACAGCGCAGCTCCCTGCGAGAGAGAAGGTCCACTACCTCACTGCCGTTCTGGATAACCGACACCCTGGCGGGGTCTACCTTCCAGTTCTCCAAGTGCCGCTGACGCCACCCTTCGCCGGTGGCGACTGCGTGAGCGGCGCCGCGAGTCACCCGCCGCATCAGGCGCAAGGAGAGCTGCCGCTGGAGGCCGGCGATCGGGATCCCGAGCATCTCGTGCTCCCGCAGATGATCGCCGTTGATCTCCAGAACATGAGGGATTCCCAACCGCCCGGCGGCGATGTGCCCGCCCCCACCCATCCAACCCATCCGCTCGTAGAGGAGGTCGTACCCTTTCAGGGCATGCTCACAGGCCCGGGCGAAGCGCAGGTTATCGAAGAACGCGACGTACGGCAGCCGCAAGCGGGACTGGATTCCGCGCACACAACGCTCACCAAGCTTGAAGGGAACGCTGTCCGGCCAACCGGCGCACGCCGGCGAGAAGTGGACGAGATCGCCGCTCTTCCAGATGCGTTTGTCCAGGCAGGCCACCACCTGCACCTGGTGCCCGAGCCGCGCAAGGTGCCGGCAGGTTTGCAAGACATGGTTGGCCGGTCCGGAGGGGGCTTCCGCCCGGATATCCGGCACCCCGGCTTGCATCAGGTAACCTATCTTCATTGCGAACAGAAGCCGCCGTGCCCCGCCCGCCGGCGGAAGCCGCCGTTCAAAGGGACTCTCATAGCTTCACCGGGCCGCCCCAGCGCCGGAGGAGGAAGTCGGTACACCCGCGGCACATGGCGTGGCGGTGCGCGCGCATCGAACGCCACTTCGGCCGGACGGTCCAGCTCACCACGGTTCGCGCAACCTGCAGGCACGCTCCCAACCAGACCCGCAGGGGTGCGCCATGCTTGGCGAGCGTGAGAAAGCGGTTGCGTGTCGAGTAGTAGGTGACATACGGGGCGGGCCGGTAATTCCGCTGCACCCCCTTATGCCACAGCTTCGCTTTGGGGACGTGGACGATCCGCCAGCCAGCTCGCGCCGCTCGCAGGCACCACTCCGTCTCCTCCCAATAGAGGAAATACCTCTCGTCGATCCCGCCCACCTGCTCCACCACGGCGCGGCGTACCAGGATCCCGCAGCCCGAGATCCACCGGACGGGGTGCGGATCCCGGAACTGACCGGTGTCCGTCTCATTCACGCCGAGGTGTACCGACTCCCAGTGCGGCCCCAAAGCGCCGCCCGCCGATTGGATGACACCCGGCTCGTCGTGGTGGTAGACCATCGGTCCGAGCACGCCAATGGTTGGGTCGCTCTCGCCGATTTCCACCAGGCGCTCCAGGCAGTCCTGGTCAAAGACCACATCCTCGTTGAGCACGAATATCCAGTCCGCGCCCCGCGCCAGCGCCGCCGCAATCCCCACGTTGTTGTTGCCGGCATAGCCGCGATTCTCCGTCAGCTCAATGATCTCCACGGCCGGAAACCGCGCCCGAATCCGCTCCACCGAGCCGTCCGTAGAGGCATTGTCCAGAACGATCGCCCTCTGCGTCCTGTACGAACTGGCCGACAACGACTCCAGGCACTGCAGGGTGTCCGGGCAGCGGTTGCTGTTCAGCACGACGCTGACAACCAGAGGCTCCTTCACCGCCGTCCGGTCCGGTGTCCGCCCCGCGCTGTAAGTGCTGGTGGCCATATCGCCTACCGGCTGACCGCCTCGGAGTGCAGGTCGTGCCACGCCTCCGGGAACCGCTCCCAAACCTCGATCTCCCCGAACGGCTTCCCTGCCCGCGCGCCGTGCTCCTTCACCCACGCGGCCATCCGGCGCAGCCCCTCCTCCAGTTCCACTGCCGAGCGGCCGGGGAACAGCCGGTTCACCTTATCGTGGGAGGAGAAGGCATGCAGCACTTCCTGCCGGGCAGGCAGGTAACGGATCGACGGGCTGGCGCCCATGGCGCGGGCGACGGCGGCGGCCAACTGGTTCACGGTGCAGGGCTGATCGGCGCCGATGTTGAAAACCTGGCCGTAGGCTTCCGGGGCTTCCACCGACTGCGCGATGAGCGGCGCGACGTCGCCGATGTAACTGAACGCCCGGCTCTGGCTGCCATCCCCGAAGACGGACATCGGCTTCCCCTGGAGAATCTGGTTCATGAAGATGCCAACCACGTTGCGGTACCGGTCTCCGATGTTCTGCCGCTCGCCGTACACGTTGTGCGGCCGGAAGATGATGTATTCCAACCCGAACAGCTTCTTAGAGACCCGCAGTTCCTGCTCGACGGCAAGCTTGGCGATCCCGTACGGGTCCTCCGGTTCCGCGCGCGACTCCTCGGTCATGGGCAGCTCCGGGCATTCGCCGTACACCGCAATCGAGGAGGTGAAGACGAAGCACTTGACGTGCGAGCGTACGGAAGCGTTCAGCAGGTTCACGCTGCCCAGCAGGTTGTTGGTGTAGTTGAACCGCTTGATGAAGTGGCTCAGGCCCTCCGCCGCGTAGGCGGCGAGGTGGAACACGTAGTCGAACTTGTCTTCCGAGAACAAACGGTCGACCAGCGCCACGTCGTTGATGCTTCCCTCGACAAACCTGGCGGCGGACGGCACGTTCGCCAGGAAACCGCCGCTGAGATCATCCAGGACGGTCACCCGGTAACCTCGTCCGATCAAATGATCCGCGACGTGCGATCCAATGAAACCGGCCCCGCCCGTGACGAGTGCGTTCATTCTATCTATCCTCCGGCAACCTCACACACAGCACTGCTGCACCGGCGACGTGCGCCGCCCGGCACCCAGGGCACGGTAGATGGACTCCACTTCTCCGGCCTCCTGGCTGCTGGTCTTGACCGCGGGCGCGTTCGCCCGCAGACGTTCCAGGAGCGCCCTGTCTCTGGCCAGACGCGACATTTGGGCAGCCAGGCCGGCGGCGTCTCCCCGCCCGAACAGCAGGCCCGTGGATTCGTGCGCCACCATTTCTTTCATGCCGCCGAGATCCGTTGCAATCACCGGAGTCCGTGTGGCATACGCTTCCTGTATCGCCAGCGGCGCGTTTTCGTACCACAGGGAGGGCACCACCAGGACATCGATACCCTCGAACACTCGCGCCATACCTCCGCGGTCGAACGCGCCATGGAAGAACACTCCGTTTTCCGCCGCGCTCTCCCGCTGAAGCCGGCCCGCGTAGGCGGCGTCCAGCGTCAGATCCCCCCAGACGTGAAGCTCGGCACAGCCGCCGAGACCCGCCATCCGGAAGGCCTGCGTAAGCAGGTGAACACCCTTGATCTCGACGATCTGTCCGATGTACCCGAACCGCAGCGAAGCGCTCTCCGTCTTTCCCCGGTAGCCGCTTAACCAGGCCAGGTCATGGCCGGGCGGGAGAAACTCCACGGGGACCGGCGTTCGCTCCCGATACATCCCCTGCAAAAAGCGGGAGTGGGCGATCACCCGTGCGGACATGCCGAGCACCTCTTCGAGCGTGCGCTTCCGGTCATTGACATCCAGGAGCATGCCTCGCAGTCCGCGGCGCCCCGACACTGCCGGAGTCCGGGCGACCTTATCCCAGAAGCCGGGCCTCAGCGGAGCCGGAATCGCCAGGTTGGTTGCGCGAAAGAGCCGGGAACCTGAACAGAGACACGCCTGGCAGGTCCACCCGCTGGTATTGCCGTCGCACAGGCTCTTGTCCGGCTTCAACAACTGGACCGACGGGCACAGGAACCAGAAATCCATGAGCGTCAGAACGCACGGTATGTTCGCCCGGCTGGACGCGCGCACCACTCCGGCGCCCAGGGTCATCAGCGAGGTAGCGTGCAGGACGTCCGGCCGCCGCATCCGGAGGAAGCGGTCCAGCCACTCCTCGACCGGGCGGCTGTCGTAAAGCACGCGGTTGGGATCGGCGGCTTTTGACCAGTTGAGGTGAATACGGTGCACCGGGATGCCGTCCAGGGCGTCCTCTGTCACTCCGTTCCAGTAGTTCTCGCCGCTCTCCCAGTCTTCGGCGCATAGCAATGTCACGCGATTCCCGCGCGCCGTGAGAGCCTTCGCCAAGGCGAGGGTGTAGTTCTCCGTTCCGGCCCTGCGCCGTGGCGGCAGGAAGTGAGAGACGAGCAGTATGTTCAGCGCTTCGTTGGTCACGTCTCTAGCGTGCCGGACTGGCCGCTCCGGATTTCCGTTTCACATCCCAAAAAGGGTCTGCCGGTTGGGGACCGCCCCGGCCGGCTCTTCTGACTTCCAGGGCTCGCCGGCAAAGCCCGGGCGCCGCCGGGAACAAAGCTCCAAGCATTGCGGCCCGCAGGTCTCGCGGGTTCAATTCACGGGCCTTTTCCAGCCACTCTTTCACCGCCGCCGGGTCTCCGCCTCTTAAGATTGCCTCGCTGGCCATGAGCCGCAGCAGGCGGGCCTGCTCCCCACGGGGAAGGGCCTGGAACTCGGCCCAGCCGGTCACCTCGGATTGCGCGGCCGGTTGCCCGGCGAGCAGGTTGACCAGCAGATCGTAAAAAACGGCGGCGCGCGTCCCGACGGAGCAACGTTTGAAACCATCCATCCGGATCGCCTTCCGGCGGCACTTCGCCATGTCGGCGGACCGCTTGGCGTGCCCCACCGACACCGTTATGTTCGTGTCGTGCAGACGGTAGAGGCAGGTCGGCCGGTCGACGTAGGCGAAACGGGCTCTCTCGGAGAAACGCGTGAAGAAGTCCCAGTCCGGGCCGATCGTGATGGAGGTGTCGAACAACAGACCCAGTTCCTCCGCCAGCCGCCTTCGAAGCACGACGCATAGGGGAGGGCCCAGCATGGAGGACGAGTAAACCACCTGTTCGAAAATGCACCCCTCGGCAGGCTGCAGACGCCGGCTTGAGAGCGTCTGAAGCACCGTTCCAGATTGATCGCAATAGTACCCATCCGAATATGCCGCGTCCAGGGAGGGGTCCGAACGAAGACGCCCGACAATCACCTCCAGGTGCTCCGGGTAGTATGCGTCGTCGGTATCGAGGAAGGAGACAAACTCCCCTTTCATGTGGCGCAGCGCCGTGTTGCGCGCCGCGGCTTCGCCTCCATTGGGCTGGTCGATCACCCGGATTCTCGCATCCGTGAAGCCTCTGGCGATCTCCGCGGTGCCGTCCGTCGAGCCGTCATTGACGATGAGCAGTTCCCAATCCGGATAGTGTTGCCCGAGTGCGCTCTCGATGGCCTGCCGGATGTGGCGCTCGGCGTTATACGCCGGCATCATCACGCTGACCAGCCCTGGCTGCATTTGGTGTGTCAAGCGAAGAGGGTGATGGTTCGCCGTTTCCCGGAATTGCGGGTGAATTAAGCTGGACTGCCGGTTGTCACGCCTTCCCGGTTGCGCGTCCGGAAGTACTCGACCGTGGATGCCAGACCTTCTTTGAGCGGCCACTGGGGCGTCCAGCCCAGGATCTCCCTGGCCCGCGTGGCGTCCAGATAGATCCGTTGAACCTCTCCCAGCTTGGCCGGCCCGTGCTTGGCCGGCGCGGTATAGCCAGTGAGCCCGGCGAGGATCGAAAAGATCGTGTTGACGTCCGTTCCGGCGCCGCTGCCGATATTGATAATCTCGTTGTCGCCGCGGTCCATGGCGAGCACGTTGGCGCGAGCCACGTCGGAGACGTGTACGAAATCGCGCTGCTGCTCACCCGACCCGTTGATGCAGGGCTGGCCGCCTCCCAGCATCAGGCCCGTGAAAATGGCGACCACTCCGGCCTCCCCTTTCGGGTCCTGGCGCGGCCCATACACGTTCGGATATCGCAGCGCGGTGTAGGCCAGACCGTAGTTCAGGCTGTAGAGCTGAAGATAGTGCTCCACGTGGTGCTTGCTGGCGCCATAGGGATCCAGCGGCCGGACCGGGTGGTCTTCCGGAACCGGCAGCCAGGAAGGCTCGCCATAGACCGCCCCGCCCGTCGAGGCGTAGATGATCTTACGAACGCCGTGAAGCCGGCAGCACTCCAGCACGTTGACCGAGCCAAGCACGTTCACCGCCGCGTATGTCAACGGCTGCTCGAAAGACTCCCGCACGTTCGCCCGGGCGGCTTGGTGGCTCACCACCTCCGGCCGTTCCGCTTCGAACACCTCCGTCAGCTTCGAGTTGCGAATATCCACCTCATGAAGCCGGACTCCCGGCGGCACATTGTGCCGGAAGCCGGTGGACAGGTCGTCCACCACCGCGACCTCGTGGCCCGCGGCCAGAAACGCTTCCACGACGTGGGAGCCGATGAATCCCGCTCCTCCGGTAACCAAGACTTTCATTAATTGAGAATCCTCTTTCTATTTGGCTGCCGCCCGGTTGCCGGCCGGCCGGCTTTCATTGTTATATCGTCCACAACAGCTTCCGGCAGTAAAAGGCTTCCGCGTAACCGCCGCGGGAACGTGATTCCACGCCTCGAAGACGGGCAAGCGACTGGAAGGTGTCTTCCGTAAACCAGGTCCGGTCGCGCTGCGACGCGAAGTGACCCAGAATATGACGCGCTTTCGTCCGGATTTCCGCGGCACTCAGGCCGACGAAGGTATTCGGCGAGCCAAGGTCCCCGTCGTACTTCGGCACTTCGTACTCCAGTATCAGGTGGTCCCTGAAGGTCTGCCAGCTAACCTCAGCCACCAGCCGGTGATCCTGATGCAGATCTTCCCGGTAGTGCGTGAAGATCACGTCCGGCCGGGTTCGCTTGAATCCCTCGATGCAGTCCTTCACGGCGCTGCCGTGGAACGGGAAGTGCCCGTCCCGGAATCCCTTGACCGTGAAACGCTTCTTCACAACTCCCCGCAACAGCGCCTCGAAACTCGCGCGGGCCTCCGCCGCCCTGGACTCCCGGTCCGCCCCCAGCACGACCCATTCCAGTTCGATGCCGCCGCGCCGCCTGGCCAGTTTCCGGAGGGTGGCGGCGCAGCCTATCTCGATGTCATCGCTGTGCGCGCCAAGGCAAAGCACCTTCAGCACGCCGCGCTCCGGAAGTGACAGGCTCACCATTCGGTCACCCCAGAAGCCGCGCGGCGGCCAATGGCCATCCCCCTGCCCCCAGGTTCCTCACCGCTCCCCCGCCGCAGCGCGCTTCGAAGTCCGGTGCCGCGCCACCAGGTGCGAGCGGTCAAGCAAAATCGGCGCCGCCGCCCCGCGTGCCGTCCGCACCGGCCTGTTTGCCGCCGGCTCGTTCTTCTCTCCCCGCCAGACGGCCCAGGGCGCCTGCCCTTTTTCGTGCATGGAATCGAGCAATCGCTTGTCGCGCAGGGTGTCCATGCACACCCAGAAGCCCGCGTACCTGTAGGTGACCAGCTCTTTGGCCGCGATCAGTCTCTGGAAAGGCTCCTCGACGAGATCCTCGCCTTCCTGGATGTAGTCGAATATGTTCGGCCGGAAGACGAAAAAGCCGCCGTTAACCTGGAGAGCGCCCAGGCCGATCGGCTGCAAGGACTGTACCAGTCCGTCCTCGCCCGCGACCACGTAGTGAAATGTCTGCTGCGGGCGGACCGAAGCGAAACAGGCCGTCTTGTTCTGGCGGTGAAAGAACTCCAGGTATTCGTCGAGGTCAAGATCGCTCAGGCCGTCCGCGTAGTTGGCCATGAAAACCTCGTCGCTGTCCACGTGCTTTCGGACGGCTCTCAGCCGCTGGCCGATGCTGGCATTCAGGCCGGTGTCAACGAACTTGATTGTCCAGTCCGAGATGGTATTCCCGGATACCTCCACGTGGCGGCCGCCCTGGGCGTAGGTGAAGTCGTTGGCCAGGCACTCATCGTAGTTCAAGAAGTACTGCTTGATGTGGTTGGCCCCGTAGCCGAGACACAGGATGAACTCCTTGTGGCCGTAGTGGGCGTAGTACTTCATCAGGTGGATGAGTATCGGCGTTCCGCCGACGTCAACCATGGGTTTCGGCGTCGTCTCGGAGAACTCCTTCAACCGGGTGCCCATCCCTCCGCAGAACAGAACGACTTTCATTGTGCCCTCTATCTTTCTACTCAGTTGTACTTCCGGATCGCCGGTTTCACCGGCCTGCCGGCGAGATATTTGCCGATGCCTTCGTCGAGCGCCCGCCGGTAAACCTCGAGCGCCGCCGCAACCGCCTCGACCGTCTGGTCGATATCGCTGTCCGTATGGGAGTAACTCACCACCAGGGAAGGCATGAGGATGCCGCGTTTGAGCGTCTCCTGGAGCAACAGCGTCCGGAAAGGCTGCGACGGGATCCCGTCCCGGTCCTTGGTCCAGTAGACGAGGTTGCAGGGTCTGCCGGCCAGGCCGAAGTACTCCTTCAATCCGAGGTTCGCCACCGCCTGCTCGATCCCCGTCCGCAGCCGGGCGCCCTGCCGGTAGAGCTGCTCGACCACGTTCTCCTGCTCGTAGATCCGCATGGTCTCGATGGCCGCCGCGAGCGAATGCGTCTCCGCGCCGAAGGTCGTCGAAAGCAGGAAGACCCGTTCGCGGTTGTGATGCAGGCCGCCCAGTTCCATCACGTCGCGCCTGCCCGCCAGCGCGGATATGGCGAAGCCGTTCCCCATGGCCTTGCCGAACGTGCTCAGGTCGGGGCGGATCCCATGGACGTGCTGCGCTCCCCGCAGGTGGTAGCGGAAGCCAGTAATGATCTCGTCGAAAACCAACAGCGCTCCGTGCTTCCTGCAAAGCTCGAGCAGACCGTTGAGGAAGCCGGCCGCCGGCGGGTCATTCTTCTCGGGCTCCAGCATGAGGCACGCGATCTCATTCGGATAGCGCTCGAAGAGCCGCTCCGCGCTGGCCAGATCGTTGTAGTGGAACTTGACGGTCAGATCGGAGACGGCGCGCGGAATTCCGGCCCGCATCTCCGTCGTGCCCATGAACCAGTCATCCACGGAGAAAAACGGGTGCTCCGCGCAGATCGCGACCCGGTCGCGGCCGGTGTAGGCCCGCGCCAGCCGCACCGCCGCGCTGGTCACGTCGCTGCCGTTGGAAGCGAACTTTACCATCTCGGCGCTGTCGATCAGGCTCGCCAGCCTCTCGGCGCACTCGACCTCCAGCGGCGACGGCCGGGTGAAGTTGACTCCAAGCCGCATGTACTTCTGGGCCGCCTCCACGACCGGCTCGAACCCGTGTCCCAGAGTAACGGAGCGCAGGCCCATCCCATACTCGATGAACTCGTTTCCGTCCACGTCCCATACACGGCACCCCTTGCCCCGGGCTATGAAGAGCGGGAATGCCTCCGGGTACTGGTCGTCGCTCTTCGCGTAGGTGTGCGCGCCGCCGGGGATCAAGCGGTGGCTCCTCTCCAGCAGGGATCTGGAGCCGTTCACCCGTTGCGCTAAAGTTGGTGTCTGGTTGGTGGCGGCCATCTCTGTGTGTTCTGGCTCCTCACTCGCCGCGGGGTGTCTCTCCCGGACCGGCTGTCTCCATCAGACCCGCTCCAGCAGGCCGTGCGCCTCCAGGGCGTCTGCCGCGGCTCTCACGTTCTCGAAACGGAGCCCCGCCCGGTCCGCAATGTCGAGCAGTGACCACTCCCCGTCCGACAGGTTGAGCACCCACAGCAAGGCGCTCTCACTGGCGCCAATGCTCTTCCCTCCGCCCACCGGCCCGTACAGCCCGCGCTTGCCCAACTGCGGCTCGCCCTTCGGATGCGTGTTCCGGTACCGGCGGTTGCGCTCCAGCACGTGGAAGATTTCGCGGTAGGCATCCAGCGAGTCCGCCAGATGCTCCGCGCTCACCAGTTCGAGGTTGTCCGCGGACGTATGGTATTCCGGATACCGGCCGTGAGGAGTTCTGGTGAGACTGCCGACCGGCAGGTTGAACCCCGGAGAGCAATACTGCCTCTCATCGTATCCATACGGAGAGAAGTCCAGCGCTTCGAAATCGCCGCCCCGCTGCCTGAGGACGTGCAGCACGGCCTGATCGATCTCCGCGTTCCCCCGCCGGCTCTTCTTGTACGTCATGAGCCCGGGATCCCCCACGCAGGCCGCCACCAGGCCGTGCCGGATCTTCGCGGTTTTCGCCTCATTCAACGCCAGCCACGTAATGCTCCCGATCGTTCCGGGGATGAACAGGAAGCGATAGGTGTACCGCGTCTCCTGGTCCTTCAGCCCCTCCGCCAGCAAGGTGGACAGCGCGATTCCAGAGAGGTTGTCGTTGGCCAGCGAGGGGTGGCAGCAGTGGCAGGAGATCAGGACCTCTTCGTCCGTCCGGCCCCGGTGAACGTGCTCGCCGAAGGTCAACGCGCCGGGTGCCAGAGTCGAGTCGATGCAGACCTCGTAGTCGCCCTCTTCCAGGCTGTCCACGACGCGTTGCGATGCGCAGAAAGCCCAGTCCTCTTTGTAGTAAGTCGTGCGGTAGGGAATCCAATCGGGCTGATCGGGAAGGCTGAACAGGTGCTGCTTCAGTTCCGCCAGCGTCACCGTTCGCCTGACCGGGACGCTGTAGCTGGCTACGTGGAGATTGTGGCGCCGGAAGTCGATGATCTTTCGTCCGCCCGGGTCCTTCACATAGGCGTCGCGTATGTTCCACTCTTTGGGAACGGTCCAGTCAAGCACCTGGGTCCCCGTGGGAATCTCGCGGATCTCGAGCGGTATGTGTTCCCCTACGATGCGAAGCGTCTCCCTGACTCCGTCTCCTGTGATACTCCGGCAGATCGGGTAGAGCTCACGGATCAACTCCATCATCGCCTGCCCCGCGTTCGCCGTCAGCGGCCGGTTGGAGACGGATGCCATGGGTGTCTTGTCAGGCGGAAACGGAGAAGCCGGCGTAGCCGGCATCCCTCTCCGAGATCACCCGGACAGGGCCGGGCCATTGAATGTCAAATGCGGGATCGTCCCACCGGACCCCGGCCGCGCTTTCCGGAGCGTAGAACTCGGACATCTGGTAGAACAACTCCGTATCTCTGGTCAGGGTCAGGTATCCGTGAGCGCATCCTTCCGGAACATAGAGCGCATCGCAGGACGGGGCCGACAGCTCATAACCGAAGTGCCGCCTGAAGGACCTGGAATCCGGCCGCAGGTCAATCACGACATCGTAGACCGACCCTTTTGTGCACCGCACCAGTTTGCACTCGGCATGAGGCGGCTTCTGGAAGTGCATGCCACGAAGCGTGCCCTTCCGGCGGTTGTAGGCAACGCTGCATTGCGCCAGGTCCGGGTTCAATCCGTGCTCGGCGAACTCCCGCCGGCACCAGGTCCGGGCGAAGTAGCCGCGATCGTCCTGCTTCCGCTCAGCTTTCACGATCCAGCACCCTTCGATGGTGGTGGGAACGAAGATCATGCCGTCAGTCTTGGGAAGCGTACTTCACCGTGACGAAGTAGTGGGTCACTCCCGGCTTCATGGACTCCAGAAACTCCCCCTCGCACCTGAGCTTCAGCCTCGCGAACAGGTCCTCGATCTCACTTCTTGGCATCACGTTCGGGTACTCTCCGTATCCGGACCCGGTGGCAAGCCAGTCCCGGAGCGTTCTGGCGTCCATGCAGTCCTCGGTGACGACGTCGAACACCACCTTGCCCCCCACCCGCACGACCCTGGCCATCTCGGCCAGATAACGGCACGTGGACAGGAACGACAGCGCGGGGAACGTCTTGTGCGCATGCGCCAGATCGACCGAACCGGAGGGCGTATGCGCCAGGGTGCTCCCGTTCGTGGGACGCAAGACTACTCCGTACTTCTGAACCAGCCAGTGCGCCCAGCGGGCCGCGGTCTCGTATATCTCATAGCGTTCCGGGCTGCACATCCGGAGCGTCTCGGCGAGATAGCGGCCCGAGCCGGGCCCGATTTCACAGACGACGCGGACCGGCTCCGCGAAGACCCCCAGGTCCCGCATTCGAGCCAGGGTCTCGCGCGCCACACCGGGCGTGTCGTAGTGTGCCTCGATGTAGTCGCCGACCGTCATCCCGGCCGCCGCCGCCGCCGCGATCGTCGGCTTGAAAGGTATGTAACACCGGGTATTCTCAAACGGCGCATCCAGCCGGCTCAGCTTAAGATTGACGCGGGCCAGGATAGACCTCACCGCGCCGCGCACCGCGCTCTTGAATCCGGGGATTACCCCCGCGGTCCCCAGCAGAAAATCCCAACGGTATGGGTGGCAGGAAACCGCAGCCGCCCAAAGGCGCATCGGACCGTGTCCGATCAGGTGCCATGTCAAACAGTGCATCCTCTGCCTCCGCCTGCCGCGTCGGGCGCCTTACGCGCTCAACAGACTTTTAATTCGGGGATGGCCAGCAGAAACCGCCCGCCCCACCCGCGAATGTACTCAAGGTCGCCCATGATTTCATCTTTCAAATTCCAGGGAAGGATAAAGACGTAGTCCGGCCTGGTCTGAGCGATCCGATCCGGATGCAGAATTGGAATGTTCGTGCCGGGAAGGTACTTCCCCTGCTTATGCGGGCTGCGGTCGACCGTGTAGTCCAGGAAGTCGGTCCGAATCCCGCAGTAGTTCAGCAGCGTGTTTCCCTTCCCCGGTGCGCCGTAGCCCGCTATGGATTTCGACGCCCGTTTGGCCTCGATGAGAAATGCCAGCAGGTTCCACTTCGTCCTCTCGACCCTCTCCCGGTAGCTCATGTAGTAGGGGAGCGCGGTCAGCCCAAGCCCGGCTTCGGTTCGGCGCAAGGCCAGCAGCCGGGCGGTTGGCGCCCGGGAGCCGTCTCCGGCGTGCGACACGAACAGCCGGAGCGAGCCTCCATGGGTCGGGATCTGTTCCACGTCGAAAACCGCAAGCCCGTGCGCCGACAACAGCCGCTCCGCCGAGAGGAGACTGAAATAAGAGAAGTGCTCGTGGTAAATGGTATCGAACTGGTTATGCTCCACCAGGTTGACGAGATGCGGAAACTCGATTGTCAGCACGCCGCCCGGCTTCAGGATGATCCGCATGCCCTCCACGAAATCGTGAACGTCCGGCACCTGCGCGAGAACGTTATTCGCGACCAGGAGATCCGCCTGGCGCGGCGCAAGTTCCCGCGCGCACTTCGCGCCGAAGAACTCCGTGACGGTCGGTATGCCCTTCTCTGCGGCGACCTTCGCGACGTTCCGGGCCGGTTCCACGCCCAACACCGGGATGTGCCGGTGGAGGAAGTACTGAAGAAGATAGCCGTCGTTGGAGGCGATCTCGATAACCTGGCTGGCCGGGCCTAGCTGGAAACGCTCCGTCATCTGCGCCGTATACCGTTCCGCGTGCAGTAACCAGGTGTCGGAATAAGAGGAGAAATACGCGTAGTCCGTGAAGATCTCCTCGGGCCGCACGTACTCCCGCAGTTGCACCAGGAAACACTCGGTGCAGACGTACACGTGGAGGGGGTAGAACGGCTCCATGGCATCGAGCTTGCCGGCGGGGACGTAGCTCTCACACAGAGGAGACTTGCCCAAATCGACAAAGGTCGTGGTGAGCGGCGTCTGGCAGACGCGGCACGCAGCGCCGCTAACGGCATCGCCGGCCGTGAAGCCGGCGGTCTGGGATTCGGTGGTCATCCTTGTCTTCCGAACGGGCCTGGGGGAAACATCATGACAGGTCGCGCCGGCTTGCCGCGGCGGCCTGCTGTTCCGTGGACGTCCGCCAGCGCAGTTCGCTGTCCAGCGCGCCGGCGTCCATTAGATGCCTGAGTTGGAGCAGCCTGGTGTAGCGGCGGCCCTGCAAGTCCGCCATTCCGAAGCGATTCAGGCTGAAAGCCGACTCCAGTTGCGCGGCGCCCAGCCGGGCGTTCCAGCGGGGCTGAAACCCGGGAAGCGCCCTGCGTATCTTGCTGAAGTCCACACGGTAGTCGCGCCGGTCCGCGGAGGCTCCCGGCGCGTACTCGATCGAACAGCCGGGAACAGTGGCGCGCACTATCTCCGCCAGGTCCTTTACCTGGTAGTTCTCTTCGTCAACTCCGACATTGAAGGCCTGATTGTGAACCGCCTCGCGCGGGGCCTCCAACGCCGCAAGCGCCGCCCGGCAGATGTCTTCCACGTGAACCAGGGGACGCCACGGCGTGCCGTCGCTCATGATCCTGACCTTGCCCGTGCAGTGCGCCCAGGCGGTGAGGTTGTTCAGCACCACGTCGATTCGAAGCCGCGGCGAAGCGCCGTAGGCCGTGGCGTTTCGCATGTACACCGGGCTGAACCTCTGGTCCGCCATGCGGCTCAGCCCTTCCTCGGTCTGGACCTTCGATACCGCGTACGGCGTCAGCGGGCGGAGTGGAGACTCCTCCGTGGCGAATTGATCCCCGGCCGCTCCATACATGCTGCACGACGATGCGAAGACGAAACGCTCCACTCCGGCATCTTTGGCCAGGGCCGCCAGCCTCAGGCCGGCCCGGCAGTTGATCTCCTCCGTCAAGGCCGGGTTAAGATCGCCGATCGGATCGTTGCACAGGGCAGCCAGGTGTACAACCGCCTTGAAGCCCTCCAGGTCCCGCGGTTCCATGTCGCGGAGGTCCTTCCGCCGAAGAGGCTCGCCCGCGGGAACCGGGCCAAAGTCGCAGCCCTCGTAGAACAGCGTGTCGAGTCCCGCCACCTCGTGGCCGGCCGCCTCCAGCATGGGCCGCATGACCGACCCGATGTATCCGTGACTTCCTGTAAGCAGTATGCGCAACTTCACCCGCCCCTCCCGGCCAACGCCGGGCCAATCTTCAGAATGTTCTTCGGAGTCCCCTTCCGGGCCTGGGCTCAGAGGGAGGAAAAGCGGGCCCGGCCGAACTCAGATACAGGACCGCAGCGCCCGAAAACGGAGGCTGGAAGGATCGCTTGCCGCCGCCCGTCGCCGTGCCGCCCAGCACCGAACCTCCCGTCCGCGGATTGAACCACTCAACGCTCAGGCTCCCGGCTGCCCCCGAAAGGTCAACATCGAAGCCCCCTCCATTGGGGGCGTAGACCAGATATGACGTCCCCGCGGCGCCGAGGCACGCGAGGCAATAACCGGTGGTAGCCAGCTCTCCACGAGGCCGCGCCGCGGACAGGTCCATATGGCTCGCATAGGCTCTGGCGTAGCCCAGATTCACCCTCAGCCGGAAATCGTTCTCGTTCGCAACGTAGTAACCTCCGCTCTCCACCCTCAAGCCGTCGTCGTAACGGTCCATGAACAACGGGTTCAGACCCCTTGTGATGCTCTTCCAGGCGAAATGATAGTCCCCGCAGATTCCGCATGTGTGATCGGTATCGTAGATGACCACCTTGCGGCCATCACCAGCCTCCGGGTCATTCAGATCCCCATTGGGGGAGATCCAATCCGCCGGGCTGGCATAGAGGTCCTGGTTGCTCCCTCCCGGCCAAAACACCGCCATCCCCACGGGGTGCTGTTTCGGCCGGGTGGCCTCGAAGGCATGGATGAAATCGATCATGTGATACTCCCACGCCCGCGCCCCGGTGTGGCTCTCGTTGCTGATTTCGTACAGCACGTTGTCCAGGTCACCGACCGTATCCACGACTTTGCGGACATAGGCTTCCTGGATGGCCGTGACGGCCGGCACCCTAAGTTCGTGCGTTTCCTCGCCGCTCTCGTCGCCATTCGGATCCCCATCGATGCCATTGATGTTGTTGCTGCGATGGAAAGGGTGCCCCCGCCAGGGATTCCCCGCCTGGTTGTCGCCTTTGACTCGCGAGACGCTCCAGCCGTCAAAGAGCATGACCGCAACGTACATGCCCCTTCGGCCGGCCTCGATGGCCCGTACGCGCAACCGCGTGAAGTAGTTCTCGTCAAATGACTTCAGGTCGAACCGGGGTTTGCCGTCGAGCGCCAGCCCCGGTCCGGTTCTACGGAACGGAAGTGGGGCGAAAACGAAGGGCTCCCCGGTAGACACCTCCCACTTGGCGTGTTCCCAGCTCCAAAGCCGGAAGAAGTTGTGCCCGTGGGCCGCGACAAAATCCAGCCACTGCCCGAAGTTGAAGGCTGGAGGCGGATCGCTCACGGATATGTCCTGCAAATTCGACCAAGTGTGTGATCCCGTCAGATACACGGCCTTCCCGCTGGCGTCCGAGAAATAGCGCGGGTTGGCCGGATTCGCGCGCAGCAATCCGGGCAAGGGCCGGCCCGACACCGCTTGCAGCACCGGATCCAGTGAGATCCGGCGGATGCAGGCGTTGATGTCAGCCGAGGTGGTCCCCCGCTGTGACAGGCTCATTCTAACCAGGCGCGCCATGGACTTACGTAGAGTGGGCCGGACGGAACTGTGCAGCGCCAGCGCTCCCAGCAGAACGAGGCACGCCAGGACAACGACGGCCCAGACGCCCCACGCCGGCCGAAATGGCCGATGGATCTTCATGAGGAGATCTCTTGTCTCCCTCCGCTGCTACACGCTCCGGGCCGCGTCTCTGCGGCGTGTGCCGAGGCCGACGGAATGGTTGCCCGGCTGCCGGAAACCACCGCCCGGAGCCGTTCGTAACCCTCGGTAGCAAGTTCGATCTGCGACTCGGCGGCTTTCAATAACTGCGGCCGGAGTTCCTCGGCGTTCTGCCACAGTCTGTCGATTGCCTGGCCGAGATCGAACTCGAAGTCCCTGGACTCCAGAGAGACGATCTCGCAGCCGCAGCCGAATTCGTCGCGGAGACCGTGGAACTTGTTGCGGTACTCCAAAGACTTGACGATCCCTACCGCCGGTATCCCTTGAGCGAGGGCGAAGACCGCGGAATGGTACGCGCCCGCAACCACCACGCGGCACTTCCCGGCCAGACGTATCGTCTCGACGGGCATGTGGAAGCGCGGCTTGAACCAGGGCTCTCGCTGATAACCGCTGAACAACGCGCTCTCCGTAATGCGGTCGTCTTCCCGAACGTGGTGGGAGATCGACAACGGAATCATGCGGGCTCTGTGGCGCCTCGCTGCCGCTTGAAGGATGGGACGAACCCGGCCCAGATCGTCCGGCGTCACCTGCGTGTAGGGCGCGATGCGAAAGCCCACGCCAAGGTGCCGCCCCAGGGAATGAGATCTCCGACCATAGGCCATCTGAATGGCGTCGTCGCCCGTCATCATGACCCGGGCCGCATCCACGCCCAGCGCCTGGAGCAGCGCCGGGGCGACGCGCCGTTCCCGCGCCAGGATCAGGTCGACCTTAGGCAGGACTTCGGCCAGTCGCCTCCTGAGGTCGGGATCGTCGAGCGGTCCTACCCCCTGGCCCAGCATGGCGGTCGGCTTTCCCATTTGGATGGCGGCGCGCAGAACCGCCAGTGTCGCCGTGAGGGGGCGTTTATCGTAGTCGCAGAGATAGCCGCCGCCGGTCGTCAGGACCAAATCCGCCTGCTGTACCGCCTGCAACACTCCGGCCGTGAGCGCCTGCTCCGCTTCGCTTTCCGCCAAATCTTGCTCATGGGACTTGGCGAACGGTCCACTGCCCCGCGCGCCAATCTCCCGCCGGGACCGGCGGCTCTTCAACTCCTCGCGCAACTCGAGACCCCAGCGGATCAGAAACCTCGGCGCCACTCGACCAACCAGCGAAAGCGGCAGTCCGTTGCGCTCCGGAGATGGCGGATTCACCCGCACCGGGCTGGCCTGCGGACAGTAGTGCCGCAAAACCTGCGGCGCCTCCGTAAGAACGCCGAGCTGCGCTCCTGGAAAAAGCCGCCCAACGCGCTCCAAGGCCGCTTGCAGCAGGGCTACGTTGCCCTTGTTGCGCATGTCGTGAATAACCTGGTCGAGCAGTACCCGCATGCGTCCGGTTCCCCCGGCTCCCTTACGCGGATGCGCCGGCTCTCCTGCCGATCCTCGCCGCGATCCGCCGCGCCCTGTTCTCCGCGCGGCCCGCTCCTTTCTCCAAGGCCAGCCGCACCAGTTTCTGGTAACACCGCCTGCGTTCGTCTTTTGGCAGCCCGGAGCGCCGGACCGCGCTTGCATACCCTTGAAACCGGCGTAGTCCGAGGAAGCGGCTGGCGCGGGAACCGTCTGCCGGAGAATAAGCCGTCAGTCTCTTGGCGTGCCCCTGGGAGACGCGCATCGACGTGAGGGGATGGTCTCGCCTGAAGAACAGGAACTCCGGCAGCTCATGGAAACGGCCCAGCAGGCCAAGTTCCGCCAGCAGGACTCTGTCGCTTCCGCTGTACAGACCGTGCAGCATGGTTCGCCGGAGCGCATTCGCCCGGATCAGGCCGTAGATCTCGAAACACCAGTGATCCACGTGGATCAAGTTGTAGAAACGCTCGTGAGCCTTGGACGAGGTAGCATCCACCTGGATCTCGAACCTCCCGGCGACCGATCCGTGTTCATCGATGATCATCGCTCTCGGATGGCAGAGAACAACGGAAGAATCGCGGTCCAGCACCTCGATGCAGCGTTCCAGGAAAGTGGGAGCGCAGAGATCGTCATGCGCCGCCCACTTGAAGTACTCTCCCCGGGAAACCCGGAAGACCCGGTTGAAGTTCTCGTCCACCCCGATGTTCACTTCGTTGCGAAGGTAACTGACTCGGGAATCCGCGCTGGCAAAACCGGCGCAGATCTCAGCCGTCCGGTCGGTCGAGGCGTTGTCCGCGATGATCAACTCGAAGTCGCGATAAGTCTGATTCAACAACGAGTCCAAGGCCGCGGCTAGGTAGTTCTCACCGTTGAAGACCGGCACTCCAATGCTGACCCGGGGTGATCCCGCGGTGTTCATGAATTCAGTTCCCCTCCAGCCGCCGGGCAGGCGGGAAGAATGAAGTGGGCATAAGCAGAGAGCGCAACCTTAAGGGAATGCGCATCCCAACCATCCAGAAGCGCATGTAATCGTCAAACCAAAGCTGCTTTCTGGAGACGAGCGCCGCAACCAGTGCGAAAAACATCCGGGTCGCGTACCACATGTCGCTCAGGAAGAACCGCAGGACCTTTGGAGCCCGGCGGTCGGAAGTGAGAATGATGTGGGATTTCGCCAGCCCCGCCCCGACACGGTACAGGTGCGACTTCGCCAGCCTCGACGGCTCCACAAGGTGATTAACCTTGGCGTCAGGCAGGTACAGCACCTGCCAGCCGGCCTTGCGCGCCCGGTCGATCATCTCCGTATCCCCGGCGGCGAGAACATCGCCTCCGCACCGGTCCAGGTCGGTCCGAAGGCATCCCAGGCGATCAAACACCTCTCTACGGAAGGCGACGTTGCAGCCCAGGGGAAACTCGGCGAACGCCGTGACGGCCGTAGGCGTCCGGTAGGGCAATCCGTAGCCGCTGAGAAGGCCCTGCAAATCCCCGTACAGCCAAGGCGGTCTTTCCTGTCCCTGGTAGTCCAGGACGGACGGCCCGCCGGCGCAGCCTACGGTGGCATCGTCAAAGGCGCCGAGCAAGGTTTCCAGCCAATTGGGGTCGGGCGGGGAGTCGTCGTCAAGGAAGCAAAGAATGCCACCGCGTGCCTCGGATATGCCGCGGTTGCGGGCATGCGAGGCCCCTTGCTTCAGTTCCCGGAAATACCGGACACTCAGTTCCGGATTTGCCTCGGCGAAGCCGGCCACCACCTGCGGAGTCTCATCACTCGAGTTGTTATCGACCACCACAAGCTCGAAGCGGCGTCTGCCGGCCGACTGGCACGCCACGGCGTCCAGGCACCGCCTCAGCACTTGCGCGCGGTTGTACGTCGGCACGATAACGGTCGCGTCCACTTCGCGAATCCTGTTGGACATCTCTCTCAATACGCTCCCCGGCCCTTGAGGACCGCCGGCAGCGTCTGCACGAACAGGATCTGGAAATCCAGCCAGATGCTGTAGTTGCGTATGTAGTACATGTCCAGCCGGACACGTTCCTCGTAGGAAATGTCCGAGCGCCCGCTGACCTGCCACAGCCCCGTAAGCCCGGGCTTGACCGTCAGCAGATTCATCTTGTGCTGGCCGTACTTCTCGGCCTCCGCCGCCGTGATCATGCGGGGGCCGACCAGGCCCATCTGCCCCTTCAGCACATTGAAAAGCTGGGGCAGTTCGTCCAGGCTGTACCGGCGCAGCCACTGGCCTACTCTGGTGACGCGAGGATCGTTCTTGAGCTTGTGATTCTTTCGCAGCTCCTCGTTCAGCCCGGGAGCGGCCTCGAGCATGGCGTCCCCGTTGACGTGCATGGTCCGGAACTTGAACGCGTCGAATTCGCCGCCGGAGGCGCCGAGCACCCTGCGGCGGTGCAGCACCGGGCCGGGGGAATCCAGCCGGATCAGCGCAGCCAGCAGCAGGAACACCGGCCAGGTCACGAGCAGCGCCAGGACGACCACCGTGTACTCCATGATGCTCTTGAACAAGGCCTGCTCCGGCTCCAGGCGGGCCTTGTTCAGGCTGACCAGGGGCACGCTGCCGAGAGTGCGCACCGTCACGCCCGTCGTCAGGATTTCATACAGGCCGGAGGAGAGCCGCAGGTGAACGCCCTTCAGCGGATTCACCTCTTCGCACAGACGCAGCAGCTCATACCGGTCCAGCGCGGTGATGGCGACGATGACGTCCTCCACTCCGTACCGCTGCACCACCTCCCGGATTTCGCGCAAACTCCCCAGCACCGGCAACGACTCCTGCGGCGCGCGCCCGCTCATGTCCCTATCCCCGGATACGCACCCCAGCACACGGAGACCCGAGGAGCGCCACTCCTGGAGTTCCTCCGCCAGCGCCTGCGCCTCCCTGTTGCTGCCCACGATGACCGCCGGCGCCAGCAGGTAGCCCCGTCCTCGCAGCCAGTACGCAATCCGCCGGCACAGAAACCGTGCCATGCCCACCAGCAGGAAGGAAAGCAGCCAGCCGAATGCGAGCCAAGCGCGGGACAGAATGAACAGGGGGTGGATGAAGGTGGATACGATTACGATCATCGTGGCCGTCGTGCACGCGTTGAAGACCCTGGCGTATTCGATCACCCCGCCGAGGAGCGCGTCGGGCGTGTAGAGCCTGAAGACAGCGAACGTGATCAGAAACAGCGGCACCAGAAGCGCCGCCAGGTGCGGGTAGAATTGCGGGTCCGGGACGACTTCGGGGGACACGGTGACGCCGGCGCTGAATCTCACCCAATAGGCGAGCTTGAACGCCGCTCCCAAGGCCAGCACATCCGCCGCCACCAGCATCAGCCTGAACAACAGGCGCTGCCGGCCGAGCGTGAGGTTGGCAGTTCTGGGATGCGGGACGAACTGCGGGAGCGTTTCTATTGCTGACATATGATCACCCATACTGAGAATCCCCCGTTGGAGTACTGGCGGGGACATCTAACGAGGACGGGAGAAGATAGCTCCGGCCTTTGTTGCGACGACGTGCGGCAAGTAGAGCCTCATCGGAGAAACTGTGAATTCATATTTGAATCCCCCAACGGGAGCCCACAGCTTCTTGTATTCATGATCTCCGCCGATGTCCAGCTCCAGGTATCCGGATTGCGCCGCCCATCGAAAAATCGAAGCGATGAGGAAAGTGCCGGTCCCGTAGTAATCGTACTCCGGCAGACGGAACATCACACTGGCGACAACACAGCGGCCGTGAACGAGCACGGTGGCTCCGGCCGCGGGCGCCGACTTGTCGCAGAGCAAAAAAGTGTGATGAAGGCCCAGGCCCTCCAGAAACGCGGCCGTTAACAGCCTCTCGTGCAAGTCCCGGGAGGGGACGTTGCGATCGGTACGCCACTGCTGCTCCCAGTGGCGGACGACCCACTCGGCCCCACCCTCTGGGTCCAGCTTGAGGACGAAATTCTTGCAGCGCCGTTCCGCCTGGCGCACCATGCTGAGATTTCCCGTGGTTTTCCAGAACTGCTCAAAGTCCTCGTCGCAAGCGAGTCTATGCACCGGGGACGGCTTGATTTCGTGTACGCAGAAGCAGGGTGTGGGGGGGGCCGGGAACCGCCACCAAGCCACTCTGATCTCCCGATTGAGAGCCGCCAGAACCGGAATGGTACAACCCTGCCTTACTGGGAAAAGGAAGCCCGGCACCAGCCATTGCGTGACCGGCTCCCAGGTGATCCACCCCCTCTTCCTGAGCAGCACAACGCCAACCGGATCGTCCTTCCACAACACCAAGGCGGTGCGCCTTCCCGCGCCGCCACCGTGGAGCAACACCCTGAATAGGCCCGGCCACTCGGCGCTCTCGGGGAGTGTCCGCAACGCATCTTCCACCACCCGCAGGTTGTCCGGCCACTCGGCGCGGAGCGCGCGGTTCAGGACCGGCAGCCCTTCAGCCATCGATTCACCCGCGGCTTTCGAGGTTTGCGGGATTGTGACTCCTTTTATGACCATTGCGGGCCTTTTCCCGGCGAAGTCAGCTCGAAGTAAGACCGGCGCCTGGTCTCGGTGAAGGCTTCCCGGCCCCACAGATATTGAAATCGAAGGCAGAACGCCTGGAGCACCCCGACTCTTCCGACCGGCCTCCAGCCCAATTTCCGAAACACCCTGCGCGCCGCATTGCTGTTTCGGACAAGCAGGGTGTGCCGTGTCTTTTTCCACGTTTCGCCGAGGTGCGTGATTATATGCGCGAACAGCCGCGGGAAGACATCAGTATCGTGGCATTCAGGCACGCGAAAGCCCCTCAGGTGATATGCCTCGGCGGGCCCAAGGTTGAACCTCCGCCCCAGGAACTGGTCTTCGAAGGAGGAGCCCACGACCGACCATGCGGCCGCGGCGATTCGGCCTTCTCTTTTCACCACGAAGCACAGCCACCCGTCGTTCAGCGCAGCCAGTGAAACCTGCTTGGGGATCTTCCAAGGGCAAACCGCAGTCAGCGCTTCGATGTCCGCCTGGTCAGTCTCGACAAGGCGTTTGAACTCGAGTTCCTTTCCCTGTGGCGGCTTCGGGGCGCTCGAGGTTGACATCACTACCAGGTCAATGCGCCAGAAGAGCCGCCGGGATCGCTTCTTGAGCCTTTGCAGCAGGCCGCTCCACCCCTCGGCTCTCCAGATCTCCTTCGCCCGGCTCAACTGACGTATTCCGGTCTTCTGCTTCTGTCCTGACCGAGTCCCAGCGCCCGGGTCGCCTGGTCGCAAAGCAGCGTGATCGCCGCTGCGCTGAACGGAACGGTGATTGCGTCCACCGGCAACCGGTACCGGATCAGCGTCCAGCTCAGCAAGTGGATCAAAGTATAAAGGGCCGCAATCAGCAGTACGAAGTGCACCGCCGGTCCCGTCTCCTCCCGGTATCCCGGAAGCAGGCGCCTGGCAGTCAGTGACAGGACCACGCCGGCTGCCAGAAACGGTAGAAGAAGGCCGTAGGACAGCACTCTGGCGTAGTTGCTCATGCTGCCCGAGTTGGCCGACGGCCAGAACCTGAAGAACTCCCCGATGCGGGTCACCGACAGGCGAACGTAGCGCGCCGGGTCGGCGATAACGAAGCCCAGTCCACGGCGCATCAGGGCGGCATCCAGCTCGCCTTCATTAAGGGAGCGGAGTTCGGGCGGGATCAGGTCGCCGTAGCTCGGCTGGTCCGCCTGTAGCAGCGGGATGAACCGCGTGCCGTGGATCGGATGATTGCCCCAGAAGAACGCAAACCCGGCGTTCGTGTTCAGCGGCACCAGTCGCCCGAAGGCCCGGTAGTTCCTAACCGTCCAGGGCAGGATGCAGACCACGACCACGCCCACCGTAAGCAGTGCGCCGCGCGAGTACTGCAAGGCGGCCTGGCGCGCGGGCTGTCCCGCAGCGGCCGCCCGCCGCGTGCACTGCCACACGGTCCAGCCGATCACAACCGGCGTCAGAATCAGAATCATCTGCCGGAGCAGCGCCGCCGCACTGATGGCGAGCCCCAGCCACAGCCAGGACCTCCATCGCGCGGGACCGCGGCCCTGGGCCGCTTCCTCGTCCATGGACGTCGCGAGGTCCACCATCCACAGCACGGCCACAATGTAGGCGGCCTCCGTCATCAAAGCGCTGGAGTAGTAGATGAAGTAAGCGTTGAAGGCGGCGATGACGGCCGAGATCAGCCCGGCCCGCTCTCCGAAGAGCCGCCGGCCTATCCGCCACGTCAGCAGGACATGCAGCGCGCCGGTAGCCGTGGCCTGTAATAGCCGCGGCACTATGGCGTTGGCGCCGAACACGAAGTAGACCGAGGCAAGATACAGGACGTAAAGGAAACTCCAATGGGCCGTAGGCTCGCCGGCTGGGGTGGCGGGCCACCAGCCCGTGCCAAAAGTGAAACCGTGGCCCTGAAGCACTCTGGACGCCAGTTCGTGGTATGAGATCTGGTCCGCGATGCCGGGCAGCGCCTCTACCTTGTTCCCCAGGTAGAACGCGGCGGCGATTCTCAGGCACACGGCGGCGACTATGAGCACCGCGAGAACGTGGGTGGCCGTGAGCCGGCCGGTACGGACCGTCTTAGTTTCTTGCATATCGGTAGATTTGCGCCAGGTCCCGCGCCACGGCGCGCCAGTCGTGCCGCCGTTCGACGAACAGCCTGCCCGCCCGGCCCAGTTCGGCCCGGCGTTCCGGATTCCTGAGCAGCGAGACGACCGCCGCGGCCATGGCGCGCGGCTCGGGGGCTACCACCAGGTCCTCGCCCGGGTTCACGGCCAGCGCCGCCACGGCTTCCGGAGTCGCCACAACCGGTGTCGCGCAGGCCAGCCCTTCAAGAACTTTGTTCTGTATGCCGGCCGCGTACCGGACCGGGGCGACGGCCAGAGCCGCGCGGCGCAGGTAAGGCCGGATGTCCTCCACCGTTCCGGTGACCAGAACGCGCGGCTCGGAGGAGCCGCTGCCGCCGGCGAGGGGGGCGTGGCCGTTGGTCCACTGGGCCGCCAGCCTCCGCACTTCGTTCGGAGGGTTTTGCCCGACGATCCACAACCGCGCCTCCGGGATGGCGTTCCAGACTTCCGGCATCACTTCCTCGACGAAGCGCGTCACGGCGGCCACGTTGGCGTGGTAGCTCATTTTGCCGGTGATCACGATGGCGCGGGGATCCCGCGGTTCGCCGGAGGGCGAAAAGTAGTCCAAATCCACCCCGTTCGGCAGGACGGCCACCCGGCCGGCCGCCGCGGCCGCGCCGCCTTCACCGGTGCGTCTCCCGGCCAGCCGCAGCAGGTCGCGCCGGTCTTTTTCCGAGGTGACCAGCACCCTGTCAAACTGCGTCGTCAGCCAGCCCTCAAACCTCTCCGTGCGCGGCAGTTCGATCCTGGCCGTCAGCCTCGACCGCCGGGTTCGAGCCTCGCTGGCGGCCTGGCGGAAGAGCGTGCTGATACAATCGACGCTGTCCCAAACCAGCGCCGGACGGCTCCTCCCGGTCTTCTTCAGGACCGGCTGAACCGACAGCCCGTAACGGGCGCCCCGCAAGTGCTCGACGTGGATTGCGTCGAACCCGGCGTCTTTCACCAGCCGGGATGTTCCCCGGGCCAGCGCCGGGCTCCAGCTATAGGCGGCCTGCAAGGGGCTTCGTCCGGGCAGCGCGCGCAGGCAGTTCCAGACGGATCGTCCCAGGCGAATGCGCGGAGAGCACACCTGGTCCAGTTCTCCCGCCAGGCTCTCCACGGCTTCGCGCTCGGCATCGTTGGTCCACAGCGTCGCCAGGGTCACCCGGTGCTGCTCCGCCGCCAGTGCCCGGATGAGGTGGAACGGGCGTGTCCGTATGCGCGTGGGCGCGTAAGGGACGATGAACAGGATCTTCAATGGTAGATCTGGTCCCACGCCCGATAGACGCTCCGCCAGTCGTAACTCGTCTCGGCCGTCGAGCGGCCGCCCTCCGCCAGCCGCGAGGCCACCCGGTGGCTCCCCAGGACCTGCAGGACCGCATCGGCGAAGGACTGCTCGTCGTCCGCGATCAGGATGTTTTCGCCATGCGCGGACGCCAGCCCTTCGGCGCCGACGGTCGTGGAGACTACCGGGATTCCCCAACACCAGGCATCCAGGATCTTGACCCGCATCCCCGCGCCGGACCGGAGCGGGACGATGAATACGGCGGTCTCCGAAAGGCGCTCGTGCAGGTCCCGGACGTATCCCAGGGTCTCTACGTTCGAACTCCGGCCGAGCGCCGCCACGCTTCGCGGAGGACGTTTGCCGATGACGGTCAGCACCGCCGAGGGCGCCGCTGCCGCCACCTTCGGCCAGACGGAACTGGCGAACCATGAGATGCCGTCCGCATTCGGCGGCCAGTGCATTCCGGCAATGAAGGTGACCCGGAACGGGCGCGCGCGCACGACCGTCCGGCTGGCCTGCGGATCGATCGCGATGGGAATCACCTGGTCCTGGCCGTTCCGCCCGCCGCCGTTCGCCGTCACCGCCCTGCGGTCCGCGTCGCTCACCCAGACCACCCGGTCGAACCTCTCGCACGCCTCCCGCTCGAACGCCTCAAGCTTTGAGACCTCGCGCCCGAGCCAGGCCCGCACGAGCGGGTTCCGGACATTCCGCGCCATGCGCTCCAGCACCATGAAGACCGCGTTGTGCTGGTCAAGCACCCGCAGAGACGCGCCGGCCGCGCCGGTGTTGTAGGGCGCCATCCAGAGCTGGTCTGCGTGGATCGCATCGAAGCTGCCGGCGCCGGCCAGCGCCTTGACCTTGCGGTGCATTTCGCCCACCTGATCCCGAAGGATCAGGAATGGGGCCTTGGAGAACATGCTGGCCGCCCCGAAAGCAGCGTCTTTGAGACGGGATCGAACCATGGGGACGGTCTCCACCCGGGCGCAGAGCCGGCGGAGCAGGGATTCATCCTCCTGCCGGTCTCCGGGGCGCAGGAAAGACAACAGGGTGACCTGGTGGCCCGCCTCCACCAGGTAGCGCAGCACATAGTACGACCTGGTCTTGGGTCCCGCATCCAGCGGGAGCGGCAATATCTGAGACAGGAACAGGATCCGCACGGCTAGGCCTGATACACGGGGACCGCCGCTTCCGTCCGGCTGGCTGCGTTCCTCCGCATTCCAGCTTCGGCGCGCAGCGACCGCCGCACCACCAGGAGACCTCCGAGAAACACCCAGAACAGCAGGCTCGATCGAAATCCCCGAATGCCGATGTTGTAGTAAAAAGGCACGATCCAGTCGGCCAGTCCGCCGGCCAGGATAGAGGCCCCAAGGCCGCCCAGCACGCCCGCCATGTAAGCCTTCGGGAAGCCGGCCGGGGACTTGACGTAAAGCTTGACGCTCTCCACCGCGGCCTCGGCCGCAAACCAGAGGAACACGGCCAACCCGAGAAAGCCCAACTGCGCCATCAGATCGATGTATTGGTTGTGCGAGCTGAACGTGACGTACCAGCCCATGATCGGGAAGAGTTGCGCGTAGTAGTAGTAGTTGGCGGGGCCCAGGCCCAACACCGGGCTCTCCATTATGATGGGCCAAAGCACCCGCCACGCCTCCAACCGGGACACGGCGCTGTATTCCTCTTCGGCATAAGCGGCGTTGGAAACCACCGGGAGCACGTTCACCAGGAGCAGCCCCACGACCACGGCCGAGACCACCGTCAGGCGGGGGGCCCGCAGGAACAGAATGATGCCGGCCGCAGCCAGCGGCGGCAACCAGCCCGACGCCCAGGATCTTGCTTGAAACAGCCCGCGGTAAAGCGCCAGTACGGTCACGCCTGCCAGCGCTATTCTCAGCAGAGGATGCAGGCGCCGGTTGTGGGCGGCCTGGCTGAGACTGACGGCTACGATCCAGACCCAGAACATGCTCCCGATAGACTCTGCGTGGAACAGCCGCTCAAACCGCCCGAGGGTCGGAGCGAAGTGCAGCACACAGGCCAGACTGCCGGCGCCCAGGAAAAGCCACGTCAGCTTTTCCAGCGTGCGCAGATTGCCCACCAGTTGTCCCACCGCGAGCAGCAGCGCGGCGGAGACCAGGAAGATCGCCGTTTGCATCGCCTGGGCGGTCCGAGGGGCGCCGTCCGCGTCAAAGTGCGGAAACTGCCCGGCGATGAAGGACACGACGGTGCAGCCCATGAGGGCCACCACCGCCACAACCAGCCTGCTCTGCTCCAGAGGCTTCAGGCGGCCCAGGATCACGGCATCCATCAACCACACCGAACAAATGAAGCAGGCGAGAAAAAACGAAGTGTTCCAGGGGTGCGCGCCCACCCTCCCAAATTGGAAGGGAAACAGAACCGCGCTCAACACCAGAAAGAAGAGTCCTTTGACGTGGTTCTGCGCCTGGACGCCCACCGCCAGCAGTAGTGCGACGAGGGCCAGGGCCGCCAGAACGAGCCGCGTATAGGTCCCCAGCGTCAGCACCCAGCCGGCCGCGACGGCCATCGCCACCAGGAGCGTGAATCCCAACGACTTCGAGATGCGAATGGAAAGCGTCACTCGCGCGCTCGTGCTCCTGTTCCCAGCGCCCACCCGAGGTGTTCCATGCCCACGCTCAGCGCGCGCTTGAACGTCCGGAAGTCGCTGAGCAGCATCTTGGCGTAGGTCATCGCCGGTCCGGGACGGAACGCCCACTCGCGGAACGCGCGGCGCTGCCAGTTCAGCAGGTCCTCCGCCGAGAGGTTGTCGTAGTTCAGCACCGTGCCCTTGTCCATGTCGACCTCCTCCCAGTTGGTGCCCTTCCGGAACCAGCCGTTCTCCACGACCTCGAAGAAGAACGGCGTGCCGGGGTAAGGCGCCGCGACATGGAAGAGAGCCAGCTCCAGCGGAAGCGATTTGGCGAGCGCGATGGTCTCCTGGATCGTCTCAACCGTTTCGCCCGGCAGCCCGATGATGAAGTAGCCCCAGTTCTTGATGCCCGCGTTGCGCGCCCAGGTCAGCGCCTGCCGCGCCTTCTTCGGACTCGCACCCTTGCCGGCTCTCCTCAGGATCATTTCATTGCCGCTCTCGATTCCCCAGGAGATCATCCAGCAGCCGGCCTTTCCCATCAGGGACAACATCTCCTCGTCGACGAAGTCCACGCGGCTGTTGCAGGTCCACCGGATCTTCAGCCCGCGGTCCAGGAGCTGCTGGCAAACCCCCATCACCTGTTCGCGGTTCACCGTGAACAGGTCGGCGTACATGTGGATGTTGTGTATGCCGTAGCGGCCCAGGATCTCGATTTCCTCGACGATCCGTTCCGGGCTGAGCAGCCGCACGGTGTTCTGATAGGAGACATGCTTGATACAGTACTTGCAGCCCGCCGGGCAACCTCTGCTCGTCAACACGAAACAGAATGGGCCCTTCATGAGCGGCATGCGGTATTTCTGGAGCGGCAGCAGCTCGTACATCGGCAGCGGGAGCTTGTCGAGGTCCCGGATGAAGGGCCGGTCGGGGTTGATGCGGATCTCGCCGCGTTCGCGCCACACCAGTCCCTTAATCTCGTCCGGCGCGCCCGCCTCCGCCCACACCGGGTCGGCCTCCTTGAAGAGACTGGTGATCCGGTCGGGCCGCTGAGCCGCCTTTGAGTCCAGGTGGTCCAGCAGTTCGCGCAGCACCAGTTCGGGCTCGCCGCGCAGCGCGTAGTCGAGCGCCGGATAATCCCGCATGGTCTCCATGGGCATGGGGGTCACGTGCGTCCCGAAGGCGAGCGTGCAGGCGCCGATGCTCTTGGCCAGCATGACGCCGTACATGTCGTTGGACAGAGTCGGGGCGGTGATGTGCGTGAGGTAGTACTTGGGGCTTTTCTCCCGCAGGAGTTTCTCGAAATCTGCCCAGGTCATCCGCTCGGCGATGGCGTCCACCACAGCGACGGTGTATTGGGGCGTCAGCATGGCGGCAAGCTGGGCCAGCGAGCATTGCGGCCAGACCATCTCCTCCCGGCTGCGGCGGCCGACGCGGTGCTGCGTCCGGATCCAGATCCCGCCGTCGGGAGAAGGAGGGTTCACAAGCAGGACATCCACCGCTCCGGCGGGACGTTCCCGCTGTATGTGCCGCACCGCCGCCCCCGCATCGGGGAATTGAGCAAGCTTCAACGGTTTGACCGGCCGTGTACCCAGATTGTGCCGGAGGTTATCCGGTATCACTAACGGTCCCTGGTTGTTACAACTCATCTTGATTTTGCCTCCTCTAAGTGCGAAACGTCAGGCCGGGTTCGCCCACGCCGGGCCCGCGGACCGGGCCGCCAGCGGCGGCTGCCCGGGGACCTGTCCCAGCAGATCCTCGGTTGCCCGGGCGTCTCTCTCCAAGAGCGTGTCCAACACCCGGATCAGGGTCCAGAAAAGCAGCAGTTGAACCCCCACCAGGGTGAACAAGGCGCTTCCGAGCAGCCACAGCCAGAGACGCTGTAGCTCCCAGCCGTTCAATCCCAGCGCAAGGGTGATGCCTCCCAGTATCACTCCCGTTGTGCCGAACAAGATCCCCGCCCAGGGAAAATAGCGCTCGGGCGACGGGCCCATGATGCTGGCCAGCAGATTGGGCTGCCGGATCGGTCTCCGGTGAAACAGCGTGACCAGCCGGTTGAAGACGATCGCGAGCGAAAACATGCTGACGCCGCCCACCGCCAGCACCAGGCTCGAATAGACCGCGAAGACGCCCAACGCGCCGAGAGTGGTGATGCCGCTCAGCCGAGCGGCGACAAGCAGGGCTCCGATCAGGCCGGAACCGATCAGAGCGGCGAACCCGATCAGTTCCAGAATCCTCGCCGGGTTGTACTGAAGCGCGGTCCACAGGATGGTCCAGAGAAACCGCAACCCGTCCCGCACCACGCTCAGTTTCGACCGGCCGGACCTCTCGCGATAGGAGATGGGAATCTCAATGACCTTGAGCCCCTCGTGCAGCGACCGCGTGCTCATCACCGGGGTGAAGTTCAGGCCGTTCGGCAGCGGATAGAGTTGCTGTAACGCGCGGCGCCGGACCACCCGCATGCCGCTCGCCGGATCCTGCACCTTCTCCGAGCCGAGCAGCGTCAGCAGGCTGGACCAGATCAGGTTGCCCAGGCGCCGCACCGGCGGCATCTTGCTGTCGCTGCCTGCCCGGCGGGACCCCACCACCACGTCCGCGTCCTCCCGCAGCAGCGCCTCGCACAGCGTGGCCAGAAACTCGGGGGGATAGGTGCTGTCGGCGTCCAGAAAAGCCAGCAGGTCACCCCTGGCTCTTCCGAAGCCGGTCTTGATCGCTGCTCCGTAGCCGCGGTTGGTCTCGTGCCGGATGAGCCGCACGCGGTCCGACTGCTCCACCTTCTGCGCCGTGGCGTCCCGCGACCCGTCGTCCACCACAATGACCTCGAGGCGGCTGACGCCCACCCGCTTCACGGCGTCCTCCGCCGCCAGCACCTTCTCGACGATGCCGGCGATTCCAGCCTCCTCGTTCAGCGCCGGTATGACTACCGAGAGCATCACGCCGGCAGTCCCGTCATCTGTTGCTGTGGCGCTGCGGCTTTCTCGTACTCCGTCAGGCATCTTAAGCTCCCTAGAAATAGACCTGTTGGCTTCTTGCCGCGGGGGAGGACCCGTCGATCTCCCGGATCACACGGGCCGGAACACCCGCGGCCACACAGTGCGGGGGAACGTCCTTGGTGACGACCGAGCCGGCCGCCACCACGGATCCGCGGCCTACGGTCACCCCATCGGTGAGGATCGCCCCCGAGCCGATCCACACGTCGTCCTCGACGCGGATCCCCTGCGCGGTGATCCCCTGATCCACCATGGGCCGGGCGGGGTCGTCGAAAATGTGGTTGACGGCGAGCATTTGCACCATCGGCGAAGTGTACACCCGGTCTCCGATGGCCACGCCGCCTTGGCCGCGGATGACGTTGTACTCGCCGATGAGACTACTGTTGCCGATGCGGATTCCGGAGTGCGGGATCCCTCGGAAGTTGTAAACATGCAACACGGAACCATGCATGACCAGCGTGTTCCGCCCAATCTGCACGCCGTTCGGGCACGCATGGACGTAGACGCCCTCGTCCAGGTACGCTCCCTGTTCCAGCGTGAGGTTCCCCGCGAACCGGATCCGCACGTTCTTTTCGATTGCCGCCAGCCCCTTCATGCGCAGGATCAGGCGGTAGGCCACGGCGCGCGCCGCGATCCCTGCCAGGGTCGGAATCCACCCGAATGCCGCGAGCACCGCCTGCTCCACGATGTAGCGAGCCGGAGTGGCGGCCTGTCTTCGTACGTACAGAAGCGCCTGGGAGAGTGCCTGTGACGGCATCAGGATTGTGCTGCGTCCGCCCGCCGCCTACGCGTGTTCGTAGTAGCGGCTGTAATACATCGAGGACGAGTCCTCGGCGCAGTTCAGAACCGTGCCCAGCGGGTTCACCCCGGAATTCTGGAGAATCATCTGAGCCCGCTGGATCAAGCGCCTGGAGGTGCTCCGCGCCCGCACGACCAGCAACACGCCATCCGCCTGTGCGCCCAGGACGCGGGCGTCCGCAACGGCCAGAAGGGGAGGCGTGTCCAGGATGACGAACCGGAAGGCGGATGACATGTCCTTCAAGAACAGCCTCATCCGCTCCGAGTTGAGCAGGGCCACCGGGTTGGGGGGCTTGGGCCCGGCGATGACCAGGGAAAGCCCCGGCTGGTCCGTCTGGTGAACCTTCACCGCGGGCCTGTGGCCCGAGAGGAACAGGCTGAGGCCGTCCTGGCCGTCCACGCCGAAGGCTTGGGCGAGCGACGGCTGCCTGAGATCCGTTTCCACCAGCAGCGTCGTGGCCCCGCTGTCCGCCAAGGTTCTGGCCAGTTCGCAGGCGACGGTGGACTTGCCCTCGGATGGCACCGCCGAAGTCACCATGATCACTCTCAGCTCGCGGTCGGACTGCGAGAGCAGGAGCGACGTGCATACCGCCCGCACACTCTCCGCAACGTCGGGCGGGGGCAGCGCGCTGTGCGCCGTCACCGTCTGGGAGATACTGAGCGTCCCGTCGGCTGGCGGAGGAAGCTGGGCGCGCCCCGATCGCCCGTTCGTCTGCCACGTGGCCAGGTACTTGGCTGTAGGCACGGCGCCCAGAGTGGGCAGCCTGGTGTGCTCTTCCATTTCTTCCACCGTCGAGAGCGAATCATCCCAATAGTCCCGCAGGATGGCGATGCCTACCCCCAGCGTGAGACCAAGCAGAGCCGCCCACGCCAGGTTCATGACGACCCGGGGCTGCTCCACCCGGCTATTCGGCTGCCCCGGTTCGACCACCTGCACATTGCCGAACTCGCCGGTCGGCTGCACGCTGGTCTGCTTCAACCGCTCCAGCACCCCTTCGTACAACTTCTGATTCGTCTCAGCCTCGCGCCGCAGGATGTTGTACTGGATGATCGCGGTGTTGTACTTGTTCATCAAGTCCTTCTGCTCGCCCATGGCGCCCGAGGTGATATGCAGCCTCGCCCTCGCCGTCTCAAGATCCAACTGCGCCTGCTGGACGGCCTGCGCGAGGGCCGCGGCTTTCTCCCGGTTGAGCTGCTGCTGCGCCAGCTTGATCTCGTCCCGCTTGGCGATCACCGCCGGCCACTGGTCGCCGAATCTCGACGTCAGGTTCCCCAGATCGTTCTCGAGCTGAACCAGACGCGTCCCCAGCCCCACAATGGTCGGCGTCATGAGCCGCTCGGGAAAGGTGTCCAACTTGGTCTCTTGGAGCGTCTTCAGGCGCGCCGTGGCCACCATGGCCTCGACTTCGGCCTCCGTGGCGTTCTGATCGAGAGCCGAGAATTTCCGCTGGGGAAGGCCCGCCTGATCCGGGGCGACGGGTACGATATCCTTCTTCTTCGCGTAGGCCGCCAGGCTGTGTTCCGAGGCCTCCACTCTCCGTTCGAGGATCTCGAGTTCTCTCTGAAGGTACTCCCGGGCCTTCTCCCTGGTGAGTTGACGGCTCTCCAGCAACAGTTTTTCGTACTCCTCCGCGAAGAGGTTCACCACCCGGGCCGCCGTCTCGGGGCGGGGAGCCAGGTAGCTGATCCGGAAAAGCTGGCTGAGCGGCACCCTCCTCACTTCGAACCGGCCGTAGACCATGTCGGCTTCCTTCTCCAGGTCGCTGCCGTCGGGTTCCGCCTTCAGCCGCTCCGCCACGCGCGACGCCAGGGTGCCCCCTCTAAGAACCTGATCCTGGGTCGCGAGGAAGGCCTCGTAGTAGCCTCCCCCCCCGGAATCGGCCACGTCCCTGTAAGGCAGGACTTGCACCGGGTCCGGTCTGACCTGGAGCAAAGCCGTGGACCTGTACAGAGGAGTAGACAGGAAAGTTACGACCGCGGTCGGCACAATGACCAGCAGCGCGACGAACACGATCAGCAGCGTCCGCCGCTTGATCCCCCGCAAGATCGGCTGGAAGTCCAGGATCCTGGTTTGACGGCCGGGATCGGGCTCCTGCATCAGGGGAGGTTGCGCGACCGGGTATCCGGAAGCGTTCCTTTTTACGATTTCGTTCATAGTCTCATCCGCCGTAGTTCATCCTGAGCTGTTCTGGCTGGCCAGTGGCTTTGAGAAGTTGGAGTCATCTGCCTGCCCTCCTATGGCGCCACGGTGGACCTTGCCGCTTCCACCGGCCCCGCGCTCTGGAACTCCAGGAGCCTGCCCGGACTGGAAGCACTGTACCCGCGCAGCAGCCCGGCCAGAGACCGCAACTCCTGATCGAGCCATTCCATGTCCCGGCGCAGGTAAAACAGCAAAGCCACCAGATTCTCGGTAGTGGCCGCGTTTGTGTCATGCTCGATCCCGGCAGACAGCGGGTTGGGCGCCGGACTGCTGAGCAGTCGAGGCATCCGGCCGTGCTGGGAGGAAGCTGAACTCGACTGGTCCATGAACCGGCACACTAGTGTGCGCACCAAATCGGCCAGGCTGCGCGCCCCTTGCTCGTTGCAGAGACGCTGGAGTTGGCCGTACTCGTTCTCGGTGAGCCTGAAAGAAACCAGATGGGTTCTAGGGTTCGTCACTGCCATGGAAGTACAACTCCGTTAAGAGGCCGGCGCTTGGCGGCCGGCCTGGATCGCCGCGGAAAGCCCCGGGGAAAGTGCCCTCGGTATTCCGCTGAAACTAAGGACGTAGCTGTGAATGCTGGGCGGCTTGGCGCTGCGGGAAGACCTTGCCCTCGACGGGGTTTCGCGGCCCTTTCGAAGCCGCACCCTGCCGGCTGACGGGACGGGCCCACTCGGCGTCGATCTCGACCGCCACTGCCCTCTGCAACAGGGTCACCGAGAGGATCAGCCGGCTGCGGTTCTTCATCGCCACCAGGATCCCCTCCAGCCCCTCCAGCGGCCCTCGCTCGATGCACACCGTATCGCCCAGACGGGGCATCGGCCAGGGACGCACGTTCAGACCTGAGCTTAGCGCCGTGCGGATCGCTTCGATCTCGCTCTCTCGCACCGGGACGGGCGTCTGCCCGATGCCCAGAACCCGCAGGACCCCCGGGGTTGTGAGGACCGGCAGCACCCGCCGGCTCCAATCCAGCCGGCAGAACAGATAGCCCGGGAAGAGCGGCAGGTGGACCTGAGCCTGCCGGTCCGACCACTGCCGCCTGGCGGAGTACAGGGGAAGATACTGCGTCACCCCCTTGTTCTCCAACACCTGAGAGACCTGTTTCTCGTATCGCGGCCGTACCTGGAGGGCATACCACGGAACTGCTGGTTCGGTCTCAAAGTCTTTCATTTTCAATAGCATATTCTGTTGCCTGGACTCTGGCGCTGCCTCGTCCGGACAAGCTGCCGCCATTTCAGCCACATCGGCGTGTTCCCAAATTACCCTCTGTTGATGTTGCTTCAGACAAAGCAATTCGAATTCCCAACCGCTGCATTTCGTATACATTCAGAATCGAAATAGTACTATTGCCGCACAATCCTGGGCAGATTGGAGTTAACTGCGTCGGTGCGGTTGGCTCTAGGACTATCGATAGGGTTGATGTAGCCGGGCATACTCCTTCCCCAGACCGGGTGTGGAAGAAGTGTTGCCCTTCAATCCAAGTCTTTTTCCTTCTAATCGACTCTTTGGGCCAATTCGGGAACGTTTCGCGTCAGATGCGGCGTTCGCCATCCCGAACAAGGCCGTTCCTGAGGTGCTATCCTGGATTTCGTAGGCTGGGGCGCCTGAGTCTGCCGATGGCGGTGTCAAGGCGGCAAGTGATTGGTTTAGTGATGATTACCGGCTTCGGTCACTCGCGCTCCCAGACACAGGTTCTTCTTCAGAGTGAAGTGTGTGCGTAGCGAGTCCACAATTCGACTATGCTTCTCCCCGGAAGTTCGGCTCTCGAGCGGCGGTCCGGCCGTCTTTCTTGACCGGGACGGCGTGATCAACCGGAAGATCCCTGGCGGCTATGTCACGGATTGGCGGCACTTTGAGTTCGTGCCCGGCATCCTCCCCGCCATGGCGTCCCTGGCGGAACTGGGCGTTCCGGTCATCGTCATCTCCAACCAGGCATGCGTCGGCAAGGGACTGCTGAGCCGGCGCCTGCTCTCCGGCATGACGCAGCGTTTCACCCGGTTTGTCCGAGAGGGCGGGGGGCGCATCGACGCCGTGTATTACTGCCCGCACACCGCCGAGTCCGGGTGCGGATGCCGCAAGCCGCGGCCAGGAATGCTGGAGCGGGCGGCGCGTGACTTCGCGATCGATCTGCGGGCGTCCGTCTTCGTCGGCGACAGCCCCACGGATGTCGAAGCAGCGGCTGCGGTTGGTTGTGCTTCGATTGTGCTGCTTGGGCAGGAGGACTCGGTGGACGCCTACCCTCCGGGCTGCGCTTTCGTTCGCTCGGCCGGCGATCTCCCCGAAGCTGTTGTCAACGCTCTGAGATCCCGAACCCGTGAGTCCCTGCCGGCTCACACCGGTGGTTGTACCTCATAAGGCCCTTCGGCGGCTGGCCGCCGGGCAGGCATGTCTGGGGGGTCCCTGTGCGGATCTTGCATCTGCAAGGCGTAGTCCACGATCGCGCATCGGTAGCGAAATGGTGACCCGGAGTCTTCCGCCGCAGCTTGTACAACCTTGCCCAGACACACCAGGGCCGCCGACTCCATCCCCCGGCCCAGGAGTCCCTCCAGTTCCAGGTCGATCTCGATCAGCTCACCAATGACGAAGGTTTCTGCGGCCGTAAAACAGACTCCGTCACAATTCAGGTCCTCCGTCCGGGCGGAGCAACCCTGCGCCGAACCCAGACGTCTGACTCGGGCATGCAAATGAAGTGGCAACCGGGGCCGGCGTCTTCGTTCAGCGTCCTTTTCGGATCGGTCCATCTTCGGAGCCGCGTTCGACGCTGCACGCCGGCAACCACGGAAGGTGCCTCCAGCCGCCACTGCGGCCCGCAGCAGGATCATAAGTCATTCGCTAAAAAGACTTTATCGTGAATCAGTACATTGGTTCCAGAGCGGAGCGTACCAGCGGTACTGTAACTTTTTCGGGGAAAGATTCCCAAAAAGTGGCTTGAATTGTGGGCCAGAAGGATCTAAAGTATCAAGGTATAAGCCGATAAGGGTATCCGACCCTGTCCCAGGAGGTTCACATCGACGCCGCTGAGGGTATGTTGCCGGTGACCGTGGGAGTTCCCGACCCCCGCCGTGGCGACCGCGACGAAGTCCTGCAAGGGTTTCTGTTGGCGATCTCCCGGGTGGATGCGCTGCGGAGCGCTCAAGACCGCGTCTTCAGGCGCGCGTTGCGCGATCTGTCAGGACCGCTTACCGCGCTCGGAGGCTACTGCGGACTTCTGCTCGACCAGCGTCTCGGACCGTTAAGCCAGCAGCAACTTGAGGTGATCGGCCAAATGCAGCAGAATGTGGAGAGAATTGCGCGCCACCTCAATTCCACGATCCACCTCAGCCAGGGCGCACTGGACCCCTCGGAGGTTCACCTCCGGCCGGGGGACCTCACCGTGATTCTGGACCGCGCCGTCTCCGAGGCCACGCCGGGGGCGGAAGCGAGGGAGATCGACCTGCAACTGCACATCGACCCTCCGCTGGAGACACTGCACTTCGACCACGTTCTGATCTACGGTGTTTTTGCCTGTCTCGTCGGAAACGCTTGCCGGTTTACGGCGGTGCGGGGCGTGGTGGACATCCGGGCCTATCCGGTGAAGGCCGCCGAAGACCCCGAGACCAAACTCGGGCTGGCGGACGGCTCCGGGCAAGAGCGGCGGGCAAGGGATGCGTACAGAATCGACGTCAGAGATTCCGGACCTTCCATACCCGCCGCGCAGTTGGCGAGCGTCTTCGATCTCACGGCGGAGTGGCCGGACTGTTTTGAACGGTCGGAAAGTTGGCTCGAATTGGGGATGTGTAGGCTGATCATGCAAGCACACGGGGGGGAGGTTCATGTCGAGTCGGGTGAGAGCGGTACGGTCTTCTCGGTGATCTTGCCCCCCCATCCGTTGCGGGCGGCGACGGATTGATACGAGTTCAACACCAGTTCCTGCTGAGGCTATCAAGTCGATGAATGAAAAACCGACCGTCCTGGTTGCGGAGTCCACACCAGAGATCGCCAAGTTCCTTGAAGTAGCACTCTCCTGCCACGGCTACGCAGTCAAGGTCCTGCCCACCGGCGCCGAGGCCCTGGCTTTCCTGCGCGAGTCGGACGGCGCGGTGGCGACGCTGCTGGCCGACGCGCACCTTCCCGGAAAGAGCGGCATGGAGATACTGCGCGAGATCCGGCAGGATGGCGGGCGCCAGCGGTTCCCCGTGGTGCTCTACGCGCGGAAACCCGCGCCTTCGCTGGAGCGCGAGGCTCTGGAGAGCGGCGCCAGCGATTTCCTTGCTCTTCCCATCGGACACTCGGACCTCGCCAAGGTTGTCAGCCGTCAACTGCTCGGATCCGGACAGCACAGCCCGAGGCGCGCGGAGGAATCGGACCCGTCAGCGGGCATTGAAACCTTCCTTTGCCTGAGTCCCCGGATGAAGGAAATCCGGGCGGCGATGCGGCGGCTTTCGCTTTCGGATGTGCCGGTGGTGTTCTACGGCGAAAGCGGGGTCGGGAAAGAGGTCGTCGCCCGTGCGCTGCACATTCAGTCGCACCGCGCCGGCAAGCCGTTTGTGAAGCTGAACTGCGCGGCGGTGCCCTCCGAACTGCTCGAGAGCGAGTTGTTTGGGTACGAGAGGGGGGCTTTCACGGGAGCGTTCAAGACTACTCCGGGCAAGTTCGAACAGGCCGACGGCGGGACCATCCTGCTCGACGAGATCGGCGACATGGAACTGAAACTCCAGGCCAAGCTGCTGCACGTGTTGCAGGACCGGGAGTTCCAGCGGCTGGGAGGCCGGGAGACGGTGCGCGTGAACGTCCGCGTTCTGGCCGCGACGCACCGTAACCTGGAAACCGAGATTCTGGAAGGCCGGTTCCGCGCGGACCTGTTCTTCCGGCTCAACGTCATTCGCGTGGATATCCCGCCCCTGCGGGAGAGGCCGGAGGAGCTATTGGCCTTCGTGGAGATGTTCATGCGCAAGCACGGCGCATCCAGGATGCGGGCAAAGGCCCTCGACGAGTCCTTCAAGCAGGCGCTCATCAGCTACGACTGGCCGGGCAACATCCGGGAACTCGAGAACGTGGTCCAGCGGCTGCTGGTGCTGCAAAACCCCGAGGCGATCGCCGCTGACCTCGCCGCGAGCATGAGGAGGCGGAAGGCCCACGCCGCCGCCAACACCACAACGGCTCTCGCGCGGCACGTCGGCGCCGCCGCCACAACGGAACTGCCCGTCTTCGAGCAGGTCAATGAGACCAAGGCGCACATGGAGGAGGAGGTGATCCGTGCGGCGCTCGAACTCACCAACTGGAATCGCAAGAAGGCGGCCCAGTTGCTGATGCTGGACTACAAGGCCCTGCTCTACAAGATGAAGAAACTCGACATCTCCTCATCCACCGCCCCCAAGTCCAAGGGCGCCTCGGCGGCCTGACGCGGCGAGGGAAGGCGGAATGCGCCGCCTCCCCTTCCCTTCCGGAACTCGCCGGGCCGCGGCCTGAGGCCGGCCGTGGCCGTCATTCGATGGCGACGGTTACGACGTTGGACTCCACCACCGTCCCGCTGCTCTGGGTCACCTCAAGCCGCAGTGGGACCGCCGGACCAACCGGCACGTTCGCACCGACCGGCACGTTGATCTGATAAAGGCCTACCGCCCCCGGCGCCAGGCCCGCAAAGTCGGGCGTCACCTCCACGCCTCCCAGGAAGACCCGGATGCTGTTCTTCAGTCTGACCAGGTGATCCAGAGGCGCCGGCGAGCCCGGCGCGATCTCCTCCTCGGTCGCTCCAAGCCCGTTGGCATAAATGGAAAGGAATTCCGGGGGCTGCGCTCCCCTTCGCGCCGGCCTGCCCGGCAGGCTCTCATTCCGGGGCATGGCCAGTTCGTAGGTGCCGGCGATCAGAACCGCGCCCTGCCCGGTTCCGGAGGCATCCAGCGAGAAGATGCCGGGCGCCGCCTCCTTCAGGGTCCCCGCGTCCGCGGTGGCGACCACCCCGGTCTCGGCCTTGATCGTGATCTGCAACCCTGATTCGACGTATGCCGCCTGCGCGCGGTTCGCCCACGGCTGCGCGAGCCGCGGGCACTGGAAGTTGATCTGTCCTTCCGAAACAAACAGGTGCGGGACGGGTGAATCGTTCACCCTCACCTCGACGCCGGCCAGCGTCGGGGGCAGCGGCAGCGAGTCGGCCACGGTGGGGCCGAGGCTGGTGAACCCTACCCCGAATATGGTCGCCCAACTCCCCGGGCTACAGTCAGCCGACTGCAAGTTGGAAGCGTTCCGGATCGCTGTGATCTGGGCCTTATCCTTCAGCACGCGTATCTCGGTCTCCTCCTCGGACGTCAGCCCCGCGCTGTTCGTCGCGGTGGCGGTGACCACAAAAGTGCCGTGTTGCGAGGCGTTGGGCGTCCAGGAGAACCGCCCGGTTGCCTTCTCGTAAGTGGCCCCCGTCGGCAATCCCGACACGGCCACATCGACATACAGACCCTGGGGATCCTCCGCCGTGATCTCGAATGCCACGGGAGAAGTGACGCTCGCGCCCACGTGCCGGGGGAACTTGACCTTCGGCGGAGAGGCCGCGAGGACTTTGATCCTCTCCGTTGCGGTCCTGCTGAACAACTGTGCCGTCAGCGTGACATTCTCGCTTGATCTCACCTGCCCGGCAGTCACCGGGAAATCAGCCTCACTGGCCCTGGCGCGGACCGTGACGCTCTCGGGTGTGGTCAAGGCCGGCTGGCTCGCGGCCAGGCTCACAATCGTCGCCGCCGACGCCGCCTTCGAAAGCTTCACCGTACAGGTTGTGGATTGTCCGTATCCGAGAGTGGTCTTCCGGCAGCTCACCTTCGACAGTTGCGCCGCGGACTCCACGGAAGTGGTCAGACCGACGCTGGCCGTCCGCGTCTGCCCGCCGTAGCTGGCCGTCACCGTCGCCGTCTGGTCGCTGCTGATGCTCCCCGCCGTGGCGCTGAACGTCCCGCTGCTGGATCCCGCGCTGATCGTCACGCTCGCCGGCACGCTCAACTGCCCCGTGCTGCTGGAGAGCGTCACCACGGCCGCGCCCCCCGCCGCCTTCGTCAGCGTCACCGTGCAGGTGGAGGCCTGCCCGCTGCCCAGCGCCGCCGGCGTGCAACTCAA
>JADZCM010000054.1 GCA_020851555.1 Bryobacterales bacterium
TCAGGAAGGCACGGAGTTCGCCGCCTTCGATCTTGGTGAGCGCGGTTCCGTTGCCGTTGCCGCCGTACTCCAGGGCCAGGTTCTCCGTGGCGCGACGCATGATCTCGCGCGTGAATTCCTTTTCGTCTTTGATGTACGTCTCGCTCTTGCCCTTCTTGATACGGTACAGCGGAGGCTGAGCGATGAACACGTGGCCGCGTGCGATCAATTCCTGCATGTGACGGAAGAAGAACGTCAGCAGCAGGGTACGGATGTGCGATCCGTCGACGTCCGCGTCCGTCATGATGATGATCTTGTTGTAGCGAAGCCTGGCGACGTCAAAGTCGTCCTTACCGATGCCGGTACCGATGGCCGTGATCATGGCGCGGATTTCTTCATGGCCCAGCATTTTGTCGTAGCGGGCTTTTTCCACGTTCAGGATTTTGCCCTTGAGCGGAAGGATCGCCTGGAAGCGCCTGTCGCGACCCTGCTTGGCCGTACCGCCGGCCGATTCACCCTCGACCAGGAACAGTTCGCAACGGGTCGGGTCTTTCTCCTGGCAATCTGCCAGTTTGCCGGGCAGTCCGCCTGAGTCCATGGCGCCTTTGCGACGCGTCAGGTCGCGAGCTTTGCGGGCAGCTTCACGAGCGCGGGACGCTTCAATCGCCTTGGAGACGATGCGCTTCATCACCGCGTTATTCTTGTCGAAAAACTCACCCAAATTCTCGTTGACCGAGTTCGTGACAAAGCCGGCAATGTCGCTATTGAGTTTGCCCTTGGTCTGCCCTTCAAACTGCGGCTGAGGCAGTTTCACGCTCACAACGGCAGTCAGGCCTTCGCGAACGTCGTCGCCCGTCAGATTTTCCTTAACGTCCTTGAACAACCCGGCCTGCTGGCCGAAGTAATTAATCGTTCGGGTAAGGGCGCTGCGGAAGCCGCTGAGGTGCGTGCCACCATCCACCGTGTTGATGTTGTTGGCGAAGCTGAAGACGTTCTCCGTGTAACCGTCGTTGTACTGGAGCGCCACCTCCATGGCGAGAGAGCTGCCGTTGGCGAGTTCCCGCGTCCCCTCGAAGTAGATGGGCCTGTCGTGGAGCACGTTCTTGCCGCGGTTCAGGTGCCGTATGAACTCGGCGATCCCGCCGCTGTAGTGGAACTCGTGCGACTTCACTGGGTCGGTGCGCTCGTCGGTGAGGTTGATGGTCAACCCGCCGTTGAGGAACGCCAACTCGCGCAGCCGCTGGGCAAGCGTATCGAAGTTGAACTCCGTGACCTCGAAGATGGTGGGGTCCGGCTTAAAAGTGACCTTGGTGCCGGTTTTGCGCCCGGCCTTGCCGCTCTTCTGGAGCGGCGCCAGGGGAACGCCCCGTTCATACTCCTGCGTCCAGGTGAAACTAAGGCCGCTCGCGGCGGCCGGGTCCTGCCGCCAGATCTCGAGTTGCATGGTTTCGGAGAGCGCGTTTACGACGCTGACGCCCACGCCGTGCAGACCGCCCGAGACTTTATAGGACTTCGAGTCGAATTTCCCGCCGGCGTGCAGCTTGGTCATCACGACCTCGGCTGCTGAGATCCCTTCCTCCTTCATCACATCGACGGGAACCCCTCGCCCGTTATCCACCACCGTGACGGAGTTGTCGATATGAATCGTGATGCTGATTTCGGTGCAGAATCCGGCCAACGCCTCGTCTACCGAGTTGTCAACGACCTCATACACCAGGTGGTGGAGTCCGGTTTCTCCGGTCGAACCGATGTACATTGCCGGCCGGAGCCGCACAGCCTCCAGTCCTTCAAGGACCTTGATACTGCTGGCGTCGTAGACCTCTGCGCCGTTGCCGGTTGGTTCCCTGCTACCCATATGTAATGAACACCTCTTGTCGCACGCCCCGCCCGTCAGATTCTCATTGGCATCACTACGTAGCGGTATTCGGAGCCTGCCTGGCTGCCGGCGGGCCTCCATTCACCGGCGCTCTGCGCGTCGCGGAACTGGAGGGTGACTTCAGTTTCGCCGGAAGCCCGCAGAAAATCCAGAAGGTACTGCGCGTTGAACCCGATCTCGACGGGAGGACCATCGTAGGACGATGGCACACTCTCCTCGCTCTCCCCCGTCTCCGACATTGAGGAGTAGATCTTCAGCTCGCCTGGAGCAATCTGGAAGCGGATCGCGTGAGAGCGTTCATCCGAAAACTGCGCCACTCTCTCTACGGCCGCCCGCACTTCTTCGCGCCCCAGCACAAGCTGGTGCGGCTGCTCCTTTGGCAGAACACGGTCGTAGTCCGGGAAGTTGCCGGTCAGTCTCCGGCTGATCAGAAGCCGTTCCCCGACCCGGAAAAACAGGTGGTTTTCATCGCCGGCGAAGGTGATCGTGGTTTCGGCCGGCGACTCCTGTGCGAGTTTGTAAATCTCCGCCATAGCCTTGCGCGGGATCAAAGCGCGGTACGGCGTGTAGGAAGGTCCCTGTTCGTGCAGCATCTCGACGTAAGCCAACCGGTGGCCATCCGTGGAGACCATCACCGAACCGGTCTCCTTGAGAACCAGCAAGCCTCCATTCAGGCTGAAGCGCGACTCCTCAGTCGAGATAGCGAAAATAGTACGGCCGATCAGTGCGGCGAAATCCTTGGCGGGAATCACCGCCAGAGGCGGCGGCATGGCAGGGAGTTCCGGGTAACTCTCCCGTGACATGCCTGCCATTCGCGTACGCGACCGTCCACATACCAGACTGGCCCACTGGTTCTCCAGGAACTTCACATTCACGTCAGCATCGGGAAGCAACCGTACATAATCCAGAAGCCTTCTGGCGGGCAGCGTTCCCGCGCCCTCTTTCCGGACCCCGGCCTGAAATGAACACCGAATACCGAGTTCCAGATCCGTCGCCGTCATCGTCACCTGGTCACCGGCGGCTTCCAGCAAAACGTTCGCAAGTATGGGGATTGTGGACTTCTTCTCGACCACACCCTGGGACAGATTCAGTTCTCTTACCAACTCCGCCTTGCTGACGGTGAATTCCATGGGAACCGTTCTCCAGTCACGTTTATGATTCTAGATCCTGAAGTACATCTATCTATACCGTACTCGTAGGGGCCGTGGAAATGTGCAAATCTCTCTAAATTATACAAAACCCAACCTCTTGGTGTCTTCGTCAAGGATGGAAAACGAGGCGGTTGAGCTAGCCATTCAGGGGTCCAATCGAACTTCCACCGGTTTTTAGAAAGGGTTGGGCGATCTGTTTGTGCAAAACCAACCTAAAGTCAACCCATTGAATCAATTAGCTTGTGGATTGACCTGTTAATTTCGGGGTCTGTGTGGCGCAGGCGTTCGATCTTCTGTACGGAATGCAGGACGGTGGTATGATGCTTGCCTCCGAAGGCGCGTCCAATTTCGGGGAACGATGATCCGGTGAGTTCTCTTACCAGGTACATCGCCACCTGCCGCGGCACTGCAATGCTTCTGGCGTTGCTCTTGGTTTTCAGTTGGTTGACTTGTAGGCGGAAGTGCTCCGCAACCGCCCTCTGCACCGACTCGATGGTGGTCCGCCTCTCGTTGTTGGGACCCAACTGCCGCAGACAATGCTGAGCCATGGCGAGAGAAATGGGGCTCCCGACAACGGATGCGTACGCTATCAGCTTGACCAGTGCACCTTCCAGCTCCCGGACATTGGATCTTGTCTTCGTCGCGATCAAAATGCGGACATCATTGGGCAATCTCACGCCTTCCGCCTCGGCTTTCTTGTCAAGGATTGCCATCTTGGTTTCAAGGTCCGGAGGCTGGATATCAACCATCAATCCCCACTCGAATCGGGAGCGCAACCGCTCGACCAGACCGGGGATGTCCTTGGGGGAGCTGTCGCTGGACACGACAATCTGCTTCTGGTGGTCGTAGAGCTCATTGAAGGTGTGAAAAAACTCCTCCTGAGTTCGTTCCTTGCCTCCAAGAATCTGGACATCATCGACGAGCAGGACATCCGCGTTGCGGTAGTGCTGATGGAAGTGAGACATCCGCTGCATGCTGATGCACTGGATCATCTCGTTCATGAACCGTTCACTGGAGGTGTAGACAATCCGCATGGAGGCGTAATTCCGGTGCAACTCCCTGCCGATGGCATGCATGAGGTGAGTCTTGCCCATGCCGACACCGCCGTAGATGAACAAGGGGTTGTAGGAGCGTGAGGGGACGGTGGCGACCGCCTTCGCCGCGGCATGCGCGAACTGGTTACAGGAGCCGACGACGAACGTCTCGAAAGTGAACTTCGGATTCAGGCTTCCATTGGCGAAGAAGCCACCCTGCATCCCCTCCGGCGGCGCCGCAACAGGAGATGGCGTGAAAACCGGCCCGCTTGGCTCTACGTCGTAGATCACCCGCGAGACGGGCAGCAGCATGCGGCGCGCCGCGGACGCCACCAAAGTGGAGCACTCCCCCTCCAGGAAACGGGCCGTAGCCGGATCCGGGACGCGCACCCGGAGGTTTCCATCATCCAGAGACCGAAATGCCGTTCTGGCCAACCACGCTTCATAGCGCTCGTCACCCAGCCGGGAGCGAAGTTCCGTCTTGACCTGCTCCCAAGCATTCATGACTCCCACGAATCGACTCTCCCCTCCCCGTTTTTCACACCCTTGGCGCGCTCTGAGAAAAACTCAGAGGCTACCGCGCCGCTGCTGGCTTGGATTCGCTGCTGATATGCCGCGGCCTAGCCGCTTGAAACCTGCAAACGCAGATCAGTCTAACACACGCGCGCCGCGGTTCAACCCGCCGCGCACCCACTTTTTTTTCGTTTCATATCAATCACTCACGGTGCAAAAAAACAAGATGGAGACCTCCTGTCCTGCCGGGCGGGCGGCACAAAAACATTAAGGCATCAGGTTGTTTAGGCGCGCCGATGGGCGGCGGACCGGAAGCCGGTCCGGAGGGCCGGCGCTGCCTCTGGAAACCAACGTCGTTTTGTGCTTTGATAGGTTAAACATGAACGGGACTACAGTGCATACGATGGCGGGCCGAGTCTGATGTTCCCGCGAAGGCCGTTTCCCCCCCGGCGTCCGAGGATTCGCGAGAACGTTAACGAGGCGATCCGCGCGCGCGAAGTCAGAGCCGTGTTCCCCGACGGCACGGTGGAGGTCATGGCCACCCAGGCCGCGCTTCGGAAAGCCCAGGAATTGGGGCTCGACCTGATCGTCATCGCGCCGACCGCCGAACCGCCGGTGGCCAAGGCCATGGACTTTGGCCAGTGGCAGTACGAACAGAAGAAGAAGCAGCACGAAGCCAAGAAGAAGCAGCACGTGATCCAGGTCAAGGAACTCAAGTTCCGGCCTAACACCGACGACCACGATTACGGGTTCAAGAAGAACCACGCCATCCGGTTCCTGAAGGAAGGCAACCGGGTGAAGGCGATGGTGCAGTTTCGGGGGCGGGAAATCGCGCACGTGGACCTCGGCAAGAAACTGCTGCTGCGGTTCGTGGATGACCTGGCCGCCTACGGCGCCGTGGAAGGACAGCCCCGGCTCGAGGGGCGGTTCGCGCACGTGATGATCAGTCCGGTGAAGGCCGCCGTCAAGAAGGATAAGGCTCCGGCCGTTCCCTCAGCCGCGCCTCCGGCGGAAGCGCCTCAGTAAAACAAGTACTTCTTCCATTGCTCGTCGCCTCTGCCCACCAGGCGCATCAGGTGGCGGCTCGTGTGCAGGCTGAACGGACGCGGCTGGCGGGACAGGCGCATGCCGGCTTCCTCGGGCGTGCGGCTCCCCTTGCGGTTGTTGCAAGCGTGACAGCAGGCGACGAGGTTTTCCCAGGCGGACTCTCCGGACCGCGACCTCGGAATCACGTGGTCGAGCGTCAATTCCGTCGAGGGCAAGGTCTTCTGGCAATACTGGCAGGTGAAGCGGTCGCGAAGGAGGATATTCTTCCTCGAGAGCGGACGCGTCTGGTGGGGGATGCGCCGGTACCCCACGAGCCGGATAACGCTGGGCAGGGATACGGATTTCAGAGCGGATCTTATCACCACGTGAGAGAGTTCCTCCGCCGTGGCGATTCCCTTGAGCACGAGCACGATGGCGCGGCGCGCGGCGCAGATGTTGATGGGCTCGTAGCTGGCGTTCAGGACCAGCACCGGACGGTGCAGCCGCTCGCCCGCCATCACGGCCTCCCTTCCGCGGCGGGTTGGCGGGGATGGGGCACGCGGCGGTCCGCCCGGGCCAGCGTCAGCACGGCCACAAAGGAGGCGCCCGCCGACCGCAGGGCCCTGGAACAGGCGGCGGCCGTTGCGCCGGTGGTCAGGACGTCGTCCACCAGTAGGAGCCGGAGACCGCGGACCGGGCGGCGCCGCGAGGCAGCAAAGGCCCGGGCCACGTTGGCTCTGCGCCGGGAGTTGGTGAGGCCGGCCTGCGGGGCCGTAGCGCGTACTCTCCTGGCTCCGTGGATTACGGGGATTCCGCAACGCCTGCCAACCTCGGCGGCGAGAAGGGCCGACTGGTTGAAGCCTCGCCTCCAGCGGCGGCGCCAATGCAACGGCATGGGAACCACGGCGTCCAGGCGCACGTCCCGCGGGAGAGCGGCGGCCAGAAACTCCCCCAGGGGCCGGGCCAGGCTGCGGACGCCCTCGAACTTGAAGAGGTGTATCAGCTCGCGAAGGGTTCCCTCATAGGCGCCGAAAGAATAGGCTGCATCGAATCCCTGGGCTCCCAGGCGGCACAGCGCGCATCGCCCGGAGGCATCCAGCGGAAACGAGTTGGCGAAGGGAGTGCGGCAACTGGAGCAGAAGTACTCCCCGCTGAAAGCCCGCGGAGACCGCAGACAGGCCGGGCAGACGGGAATGCGCCCGAATTGCTTGAGCGGGGCGCCGCAAACCCGGCAATCGTCGGGGAAAAGCAGGCCAACCACCGAGGACGCAGGCCCCGACAACCAGCCGGCGAGCCCGGCTGACGCGAGCCGCGCGCGTCTTTCGGTGCTACTCGAGAAGACCCACCTCCAGGCCCCCACCGACAATTCTACACCAGGCCGCCGGCGCGCGAGCCGCCCGAGACTGCCTCCGGCAGGGAGCTCCACTTCCGCGGGGAGCACGCAGCGGACGGCTGCCCGCGGCGCGAAGATCAACCGCGCAGGCGGCGTCTGCTATGATGGGTTGTCTTCTCACGTCATGCCAACCGTCTCACCGTCGACCCTTTCCTGCGCCCACAGTCCGGATTCGGACGATGCATTCATGTTCTACGCTCTGGCGACGGAGAAGATCCGGTCGGACTTCCTGAAGTTCCGGCATGCGCTGCGCGACATCGAAACGCTGAATCGCGAGGCGCTGCGGTCGACGTACGAGCTAACCGCCATCTCCTATCACGCCTATCCGTACGTCGCCGACAACTATGTGCTCATGTCCGCCGGTTCGAGCGTGGGCGACGGCTACGGACCCCTGGTCGTCGCCAGGCACCCGCTGTCGCCGGAGGAACTGAAGGGTAAGCGCATCGCCGTTCCGGGCAAGATGACCACGGCGTACCTCGCGCTCAAGCTGTTCCAGCCGGATTTCACCGCGGTCGTAACGCCGTTCGACAAGATCCTCGACGCAGTCCGTGAGAACGCCGTCGCGGCCGGGCTGGTCATCCACGAAGGCCAGCTTACCTACAGCAGCGGCGGCTGCCATGCCGTGCTGGACCTGGGCAGATGGTGGCTGGAAGAGCAGGGACTCCCGTTGCCGCTGGGCGCCAACGCCCTCCTCCGCTCTCTCTCCTCCGAGGTGAAAGAGGAGTGCTGCCGCATGCTGCGCGAGAGCATACGGTACGCTCTGGACCATCAGGCCGAGGCGCTGGCGTACGCCCTCCAGTTCGCCGGAGAAATGGATGCCGCGCTGGCGGAGAAGTTCGTCGGGCTCTACGTAAACCACTACACCGTGGACTGCGGAGAGCAGGTTCCCAAGGCGGCGCAGAGATTGCTGGACCTGGGACACGACGCCGGACTGGTGGCGCGCCGGGTTCAGGTCGAGTTCATCCGCTAGACTAGAGCTATGAGAGCGCGCATGACGGCGTTCCTCGCCGCATGGGTCTTAGCGTGTGTGTGCCTGTCGGCGCAGGAAACGTTCAGCCAGGATGTCAAGGAGCGCCGCCGTGTCCCGCGGACGCTGGCGAAGCAAGGCTCCTCCGCCATTCCCCAGTTGGAGAAACTGCTGGCGGACCCCGACCTGGAGGTCCGCGTGGAGTCGGTAAAGGCGCTGGTCGAGATCGGCACGCAGCACAGCCTGGCGCCCCTGGTGCAAGCGACCCGTGACGCGGATCCCGAGATTCAGATCCGCGCGACAGACGGCCTGGTCAATTTCTACCTGCCGGGGTACGTGCGGACGGGCCTGAGCGCGACGCTTCGGCGTGCGGGCGGTCGTCTCGCCGCCCGCTTCACGGACACCAACGACCAGGTGATCGATCCTTGGATGGAGATACGCCCGGACGTCGGCGCGGCACTGGGCCGCCTGGCGCGAGGAGGATCCGCCCCGGAGTCCCGGGCCAATGCGGCGCGGGCGGCCGGCATTCTGCGCGCGAGACCGGCCGTGCCGGACCTGCTGGAGGCCATCCGCTCCAAGGACACGCAGGTGATTTACGAGTCGCTCGTGGCTTTCCAGAAGATCGGGGACCGCAGCGTGGCCCCGCGGCTGGAGTTCCTGCTGCGCATCTCCGATGAACGGATTCAGGTGGCGGCTCTGGAGACCGCGGGGCTGCTCTACAACCTGGAGGCGCTGCCCGTCCTCCGGTCGGTTTTGAGCCGGACGAACAACCGGCGCGTGCGCCGCGCCGCGCTGACCGCCATCGCCATGCTGCCCGACCCCGGGAACCGCCCGGTGCTTCTGCCCTACCTCCAGGATCGGGACAACGAACTGCGGGCTGCCGCCGCCGAGGGACTGGGCCGCATCAAGGACCCCTCCGACGTCGCGGCGCTCGAACGGCGCTACGAGGAGGAGGGCAACAACCTGGCGCGCCTGTCGGCGGCCTTCGCGCTGGTCTCCTGCGGGAAACACGAGGTTTCCGAATTCAGCCCCTTTCAGTACGTGGTGAACTCGCTGAACAACGCCTCGCGCGCCTCCGCGGCGCGGGCGCTGCTTACCGAACTGGCCCGGGACGCCCGGTTGCGAGGCCTCCTGCACCAGGCTCTCCGGCAGGGCACGCGCGACGAGAAGGTCGGCTTGCTTCAGGTGCTGGCCGCCAGCGGCGACGCCGAATCGCTCCGGGCCATGGAGCCTCTCGCCCGGGATCCGGACCTGACGGTAGCCAGCGAAGCGGTGCGCGCCATGCGTGCGCTGCGCGCACGTCTGCCCTAGAGGGCCGACGCCGGCAGGCGGATGGAACTGCGGGGTTAACTGGAAGGCACGGCTACCCCCCGGCGGGGTGACAGGCCTCCCGGCCGGCGGCCATCTCTTACTTGGCCCTGCGCTGCTTCTGCTGGCCTACACGAACCTTGCGGTGCAGTTGCTTGGCCTCCTGGAAGGCCTTGTGGTCATGCCGCGCGACGGCGTCGGCGAGGTAGGCGTCGACGCTGGCGTCTTTCGGCAGGACCGCCATCAAGGTGAAACTCTCCTTGCACTCAGGGCAGTAGGGCCGGAACCGCTTGACTTTCGGGATCCCCATAATCCACTACTCTAACACGGCGGGCCGGACGGCCTGAAACCACCCCAACCGGCCTATTGACTCCCGGCTCAGGTCGAGTACAATCTGAGAGTCACTCATTTTCCGGTTGAAAGCACGACCTCATGTGGAAGCCAGTCAGGAAGACCCGTCCCGGGGAGACCCCGCAAGGCAGCACTTACTCCAGCAGCGAAGTTGCCAGAATCGCCCGGGTCAGCCTCAGGCAGCTTCAGTGGTGGGATGAGCGCAACGTGGTGTCGCCGCGCCACCAGGGCCACCGGCGGGTGTACCAGGCCGAAGAGGTGCTGGAGGTCACCGTCATCGCCGAACTGCGCCGCAAGGGCTTCTCGCTCCAGAAACTGAGGCGGGTGCTGCGGTATCTCCAGAAGGACATGAACCGGCGCTTGAGCGAGGTGCTGCACGGAGACTCCAGTCTGCACCTTCTCACCGACGGGAAGAGCATCTACCTGGAAGACCGGCAGGACCGTGTTATCGACATCCTGAAGGGAGCCCGGCAGCCGATGTTCCTGGTGTGCGTCAGCGACCATGTGAAACGGCTGGGTCCGGCCGTCCGCAAGCCGGCTCGCGCCGAGACCGTAACGCAAGTGCGCAAGGTGAGGGCGAGCTAGGTCCTACGCCGCGCTATAATAGGGGCACTGGGGAACCTCAACACGATGAAGCTGACCCATCGTCTCTCGTTTCTTGCTCCGCTCGTGGTCTTGGCATGCGCCCTGGTGGCGGGCGGACTCTACGCTCCGGGCGCGGGCGCAGCGGCGGCCGCCGAACAGCAGGATGACATCCGGGCCAGCCTGAGGACCTTCAGCGACGTCTACTCCCAGGTGGAGCAGAACTACGCCGAGCCGCTGGACGCCGATAAGGCCATATACAACGGCGCCATTCCGGGCATGCTGCGCACCCTGGACCCGCACTCCAGTTTCTTTGATCCGCGCTACTTCCAGTTGATGCGCGAGGAACAGCGCGGCCGCTACTACGGTGTCGGCATGCGGGTCGGGGCGCGGGACAACCGCACCATGGTGATGGAGGTGTTCGAGGGATCGCCTGCCCAGAAGGCCGGCCTGCGGCCGGGAGACCTGCTTTACACGATCAACGGCAAGTCCACCGAGGGGCTCTCCACGGCCGACGTGGCCGACCTGCTCAAGGGGCCGCGCGGGACCACGGCCAAGGTCTGGGTAGTGCGCCCCGGCCACGACGAGGAACTGGGCTTCGACGTGGTGCGGGATGAGATCAACCGCAAGAGCGTCCCCGAGGCCCTCTTCATCCGCCCGGGAATCGCCTACATTCAGATTTCCCAGTTCACGGATACGACGAGCCGGGAACTGGATGCCGGCCTGGCGGCGCTCGGGGAGCAGAACATCCAGGGACTCCTCCTCGACCTGCGGTCCAATCCCGGCGGCCTGTTGAATGAGGGCGTGGCCGTGGCGGAGCGGTTCCTTCAGAAGGGCCAGACGGTGGTCAGCCACCGCGGACGGGCCTCGGCCGAGAAACGCTACGTGGCCAAGAGCGGCGGTTCCTTCCGGAACTACCCGATCGTGGTGCTGGTCAACCGCACCTCCGCCAGCGCCTCGGAGATCGTGGCCGGCGCGCTTCAGGACCACGACCGCGCGTGGGTCCTGGGCGACAACACCTTTGGCAAAGGCCTGGTCCAGACGGTGTACCCGCTCAAGGAGAACACCGGGCTGGCGCTCACCACCGCGAAGTACTACACGCCGAGCGACCGCCTCATCCAGCGGGATTATTCGAGCATGTCGTTCTTCGACTACTACTACCGGAAGAACACCGACACGCAGGATTCCCGTGACGTGAAGATGACCGACAGCGGGCGGACCGTTTACGGCGGAGGTGGAATCGCGCCCGACGAGAAGTACACGCCCCCCAGGGCCAACCGTTTCCAGGAAGAGATGATCCGCCAGCGGACGTTCTTCAACTTCACGACCAGGTACTTCGGCCCGCGCGATGCCAAACTGCCCCGCAGTTGGCAGCCGGATCAGGCGTTTGAGAACGACTTTCACCGTTTCCTGGTGGATACGAACGTCAACTTCACCGAGGCGGAGTTCGCCGAAAACCAGGCCTGGGTGCGCACTCAGTTGAGACTGGCGGTGCACGCCTACGCGTTCAGCGTCGAGGACGCCAACCGGATTGCCATCGAGACGGATCCGGAGGTGGCCAGGGCGGTCGACTCCCTGCCCAAGGCCAAGGCGCTCCTGGAAAACGCCAAGAAGCTGCTCGCCCAGCGCAGCGCGAAGTAGGCCAGGCCCACATCCCCGCGCCGCAATCGCGGCCCCCGGCACGCGGGCCGGTAGATTCCCCGTCCAATCCGTGACCCGTACGGCGAGGCCGGGAAGGGAGTTCGGGACAATGCAGGGAGGAACGCGACGGCCGTTCCCAATCCCCGGACGCCGGACTCCGTTACCATGGTGAGGTGCCTGTGATTCCCGTTGACGAGCAGATGGCGTACCTGAAAAAGGGCTTCGTCGAAATCATCCGCGAAGAGGAACTCCGGGAGAGGATTGCCGCCGGGCGCACGCTCAAAGTGAAGGTCGGCTTTGACCCCACGGCGCCTGACCTGCATCTCGGCCACACCGTTCTTCTGCGCAAAATGAGGCACTTCCAGGACATGGGCCACACGGTCGTCTTCCTGATCGGGGATGGGACCGGGCGCATCGGCGATCCCACGGGCCGCAATATCACGCGCCCGCCCATCAGCCGCGAGGAGATCCTGGCCAACGCCGAAACGTACAAAGCGCAAGTGTTCAAAGTTCTCCACCCCGATAAGACCGAAGTGCGCTTCAACGGCGAGTGGCTCGACAAACTGGATTTCGAGGCCATGATACGCCTCTGCGCCAAGTACACGGTGGCGCGGCTGCTGGAGCGCGACGATTTCTCGGAGCGTTACAAAGAGGGTGTTCCGATTTCGGTCCACGAACTGCTCTACCCGCTGGCGCAGGCCTACGATTCGGTGGCTCTGAACTGCGACGTCGAGCTAGGGGGCAGCGACCAGAAGTTCAATCTGCTGGTGGGTCGCGAGATCATGCGGGATTTCGGCCAGGCGCCGCAGATCATCGCCACCACTCCGCTGCTGGAAGGCACGGACGGCGTCAACAAGATGTCCAAGTCGCTCGGCAACTACATCGGCATCGACGAATCCGCCGAGGTGATGTACGCCAAAGTCATGTCGATCAGCGACGAGCTGATGTACCGCTACTACGAGTTGCTCACCGACGTGAGCCAGGCTGAAATCGACCGTATGCGGGACCGGATCGCACGCGGCGAGCTGCATCCGATGCAGTCCAAGATGGACCTGGCGCGCTCCATCGCCACGGACTTCCACTCGGCCGCCGAGGCGGCCCGCGCCGAGGAGGAATTCAACCGGGTGGTGCGCCAGCGGGAGACGCCCACGGACATGCTCTCTTCGCCGCTTCCGGAAGGCGTACGGGCCGCAAGCGGCATCCGCGTTGACAAACTGCTGGCCAAGGTGGGGCTGGCCGACTCGGTGAGCGACGCAGCGCGCAAAGTCAAGGCCGGAGCCGTCGTCATCAACGGCAGCAGGGTGAGCGAACTGGTCCTGCCGGGGCCGGACGGCGAGTGGGTGATACAGGTCGGGAAGCAGTGGCGCCGCATCCTCTCCGGACGAGAGCCGGCATGAGCCGCAAGCGATTCGACTGGAAGCTGAAAGACCGGGTGGTCCCGCTCGGCGAGCGCACGCTGATCGCGGGGATCCTGAATGTATCTCCGGACTCGTTCTCCGATGGCGGCAAGTACCTGGATCCGGACCGTGCGTTCGCCCACGCCCTGGATCTGGAGGAACAGGGCGCGGACCTGATCGACATCGGCGCGGAGTCGACTCGGCCCGGCTCGAGCCGGTTGTCCGAGGAGGACGAACTGCGCCGGCTGGTCCCGGTTCTTAAACGGCTGCGGGGGAAGCTCGGGGTTCCGATCTCAGTGGACACCTACAAGGCCGCGGTCGCGGACCGCGCCCTGGAACTGGGTGCCGAGATCGTCAACGATCCGAGCGGGCTGACATTTGATCCTCAACTGGCTCGCGTGACGGCCCAACGCGATGGCGGGCTCGTCCTCAACCACATGCGCGGCACGCCCGACACCTGGGCCAAGCTGCCCCCGTTGCCGGATGTGCTGGGCGCGATCCTGCATGACCTGGAGGCGGCGTCCCACCGCGCGCGGAGAGCCGGCGTGGACCGGTCACGCATCGTGCTGGATCCGGGGCTGGGTTTCGGCAAACGGAAGGAGCAGAATCCGGTGATTCTGGCCCGGTTGGCCGAGCTCGCCCGCCTGGACTACCCGATCATGGCCGGACCTTCGCGGAAGTCTTTCCTGGCTCAAGACAGTGAGAAGGGCACGGCCTTCGCAACCGCCGGAGCGGTGGCCGCGGCGATTCTGGCGGGAGCGCACATCGTCCGCGTCCACGACGTCCAGGAGATGCGCGCCGTCGTTGCGGTCGCCGACGCCGTCCTGGCCGCCAAACCGGTGTAGGGGCCTGGCGCCGCCCAGCCCGTGGGAAGCCGGCTGGCGGTTTCCCGGCATGCCCGTCCCCTACCGGCGCTGGCAGCGCGGGCAGAAGTGCGTGCCGCGCTGGGCGACCAGGATGCGCCGGATGGGCGCGCCGCAGGTGAGGCACGGCTCGCCGGTTCTTCGGTAGACGCGGTGCTGTATCTGGAACCACCCGCGGCGGCCCTCGGCATCCACGTAGTCGGAAACGGAAGACCCGCCGCTGGCGACGGCTTCGGTCAAGACCTCGCGAATGGCGGCGTGCAGCTTCTCTGCCCGCGCCTTGCTCAGCCCGGCCGCGGCCGCCAGGGGATGGATACGGGCGCGGAAAAGCGCCTCGTCGGTGTAGATGTTCCCAAGTCCCCGGAGGAAGGATTGATTCAGAAGCAGCGGTTTGAGGCTTCCCTTGCGGCTGCGCAGCCGCAGGGTGAACTCCGCGGCGCCGACCGCCAGGGCATCCGGGCCCAGCCCTTCCGGCTCCCGCGGAAGCCAGCGCACCGAACCGAACTGCCGCGGGTCGTCGAACAGCACGGTGAGGCCGTTGAGCACCAGGCAGGCGCGCGTGTGGGGGCCCGGAGTCCCGCCCGCCAGCAATCTCCCCGTCATCCCGAGGTGAATTGCCAGTACGCCGTCGTCGAGCCCGAGGATGATGTACTTTCCGAGGCGGTGGACCTCCAGAACTTTCTTCCCAGCGGCTCTGCGGACCGCCCGCGCCCAGCGCTTGCGGGTGAAGCACCGCACCTCCACCAACCGGCGGCCGGCCAGCCGGGGCGCCAGCGTACGGACGACGGTCTCGACTTCGGGACGCTCGGGCATGGGTTTAAGCGTCTCCTTCGCCTGACTGTGGATGTTGATACAGTGTATCGAGAAGTGCGGCGAGTTTTTTTGTCGGCGTGGATCACTGCGGCGGCCTGGTGCCACGCGCAGCCTCAGCCCGCCGTGGTTACGGAGCAGCGCACCGCCGGCCCCTTCGCCATCGGCGGGCAGAGCTTCCGCGTGAATCTCGCCGTCCACAGGATGGCCGGGGATGATTCCGGCGAGGCGGTCGCCTCCGTTGAAATCCGGGACGCCGAGGATGCCGTGCACTTCGAGCGGAAACTCCACTACAAGATTGCAGACGGGCGCTTCCGGGAGGCCACTGCGGTGACGGCGGCGCCGGTCCGGGGCAGGAAGGGATCCGGCATTCTGCTCGCGTACTCCTTGCACCCGTCAGATGCGCTGGAAGGCGACTCCTGGCAGGTTTTCGGTCTGCTCGACGGAAAACTCCGGCCTTTGTCGAAACCGGTCGCTCTTGAGGGCCAGCTTCAGAAGGGGCCTTCCGGCCAGCCGGACGCTGCCGCCTGGGACGAGGCCCTGCAAACCGACGTTCTCAACTTCCGCGTCTGGACCGGCCGCTTCTTCGTCATCGTGCCGCTGGCCTTGGACTGGGAATGGGGCGACTTCCGCCCGGCTTACTTCCTGACGAAGTGCCGGTGGCGCGTCGAGGCGGATAGAAGACCCGGCGAGGGGACAGCCGCCGTGAAGCTCTATCCGGGCGCCGATACTGCCGCGGGGGAGCCGCAAGAGGTGGTGGTGAGGCCTCTCTCCAAAGTGGAGTTCCTGGAGGCTGAAGGCGGACTGGTCTGGGAAGAATCCGAAGACGAGATCGGGCTTGGCGTCTCCGAGAGAATCTGGCTGCGCGTCCGCATCGACGGCCGGGAGGGCTGGCTTCGCGACCCGGAGGAGCTTGACGCCCTCGGCCTGCCCGAGGCGGGGTGAGGGCGGGCTTCACGCTACTGCCGGCAAGGGTAGTGCGATCCTTCCAGCTACCTTGTGGGCCAGGTGCTTAAAATCCTTGTAGGCCTCCTGAACCGCGGCCAGGTGCGCCCCGATAGCACCGTCGGCGGCTTTGAGATGAAACACGGGCTTCCGGGCCTCCTTGGCCATGGGTATGAGGCTCCTGTAGTGCTTGAGGAGAGCCAGGCAGTGGGGGTCATCCTCAAGCTTCAAGCCGGGCGACGCCTTTGTCTTCAGGACATCCTCCGAGTAGACTTGCGGAATCCGGGCGATCCACTGTTCATAGGCCTTCACGGGGCGGTCCAGTCTGACCGAGTGCTGCTGCACTACATAGCCGGCGGGCTCCATTCGCCCGTCCGGCAGCGGCAGGTCCGCCTCAGGATTCTTCCGCAGGCGTTCTTTCCACTCCTGGCGCCAACGCAACAGCGTTGGTCCCAGGCTGTGCAGTCCCTCCAACGAGAACAAGTCGGGGGATAACGGTACGACGACGTAGTCGGCGGCAATCAAGGCTGCACGGTTGATGGCGCCGAGGTTGGGGCCGAGGTCCATGAGTATAACTGCGGCGTTCAGTTGCCGGGCGGCCTGCTGCATGATGCGCCAGAAAGCGGACATAACGCGAAAAGCGCGCGGGTTGCCTCCCAGGCACCTGGGCCACACGTCGGATAATTCCTCCTCGAAGGCTGACAGCGACAACGCACCCGGCAGCAGTCCCAATATGTCCGTGACCAACGCTGGCCGCACTTCGCTGATATCGCCGGTACCCTGCATCAAGGGGCCGACGCTGGCAGCGATCGTACGATCCCCTGCGTTCCATAACTCCTCGAGCTGCTCCTGCCCGTAGAAGGCAGCCGTGAGATTCGCCTGAGGGTCCAGGTCCGCGGCCAGCACCTTCAGGCCGAGATCGGCATACATCCATGACAGGTGATAAACAAGAGACGTCTTGCCCACCCCACCCTTGTTGTTGAAGAAGGCGACGACAGAAACGCTCATTGGCGCCCTCGCAAAGTGACCAGCACGTAGCTGTCTTCAACAGTGAACTCGATGGGAGGGTTGCCGTTTTCTTCCATCGACGTCTTCGCAAATTGAATGCCCACGCCGAAGCGCTGAACGTAGCCCAGGTTCTTCATGGCTTCGGCCAGATGCGGGTTGCGGTAGTCAGTGATTCCCGGCTGGCCGAAGTTGGACCGGCTTACCTGCCCGTAAGGCCCGCCGGGGCTCGATATCTCGATCCGGTCTGAGAACCAGTAGACGCGAACCGGTGCGTTAGTGCCTTCGTAGTTGCGGTGTAAAACAGCATTTCGCGCTATCTGCTGGAAGGCCACGGCGGGGTAGTCCGGTGTCCGGCGCTCCACGGCCGCTGAACGGATGTCGGACTGAACCGAGACGTGCGCCTCGAAAACCGCATCGAGCATTCTTAGCAGATCCGGCAGGGGTCCCCCGATTTCCTTTTGGCTTTTGATGGGATCGAGCAGTTGTGTTCCGTCGAACCGCACAAACTGAACATAAGCGCCGGGCAGGAACTGTTGGGGGTCCTTGCCGGTTACTAGAATCCCAAGGACTGTCGGTTTCTGAGGAGCGTCCGCCGTGGCAAAGCGCAAAGAGGAGAGTTGTTCGGCCAGTTCCCTACTGTTCTGTTGCAAAATTTCGGGAGGCAGGGCCTGCGGCAGGTACTCTCCGCGGAAAAGCTCCATGTTCAGGTTCTGGAGGGTGGCTGACTCCACCGGCCTGATGTCGTAGGGCAGGTCCCTGAAGCGCCGTTTCTCGGTAAGCCTCCTCTCCTCCTCAGGTGTGGCGACCGCTCTGCGAGGGCCCACGCGGATCCAAATCCGTCCGTCGAACCTGACCGGGGGAGCGTCCGACGGCTGGACAATCGCCACTGCCATGGCAGCCCCGCGCAGCAAGCGTTTCTGGACCACCATCGACGGAAAAGGAGTGATATTCCCATCGGACCGCATATCCGAGAGAGTCAGCAGAAGCTGATCTGTAATCGGGAGGCCGGATGGTGAGCCGTCATCGTTTGCCCCCACGAACAGGATCCCCGGCAGCCCGCTGCCAGGCAGATCGTTGGCAAAAGCGCAAATCGCCTCTCGAATCCGTTTCTGCTCGGACAACGACGCCTTTCTCTCAACCCGGTCCGACTCCAGGTCCGTCAGCAGAGCGTCCAGCTCGCGGTCTTCCATTCAAGGCTAATTAGATCACATCCGCGAAGGTCTTCCGCAGCTTGTAGAACCAGGCGTGGCCCAGGACCAGGACCGCCGCGGAAAGAAGCCAGAGCTTCCACAACGGTCCGGGCGCGGGCGCGCTGGATTCCAGCAAAATCGTGCGGTAGCCGCGGACGAGCACGAACAGCGGGTTCTTCGAGAGCAACCCGAGCGCCTCCGGCGGGAGCGACTCCTCGGGGTAGCAGATGGGCGTGAGGAAGAACCAGACCGTCAGCAGGAAGCCGTTGATCTGGCCCAGGTCGCGCACGAAGACGCCGAGCGCCGCCAGGAACCAGCAGACGCCCAGCGTGAACATGACCTGCGGGACCAGCAGCGCCGGCAGCCACAACGCCGCCAGCGGCGCCGCTCCCCGGGCCGCCGTCAGAAACAGCAGGAAGAGCACCAGAGCGAAGGCCTGGGTCACCAGCCCGGCGGCCGTCAAGTTCACGGGCAGCGTCTCCAGCGGGAAGACTACTTTCTTGACGAAGTTGCGGTGTTCCATCAGGACCGTGGGCGCACGCCCGGCGGCTTCGCTGAACGGCAGCCAGGGCAGCATGCCCGCCAGGAAGTACAGCACGAAGGTCGAACGGTTAGGGTCGCCGCCGAACCGCGTGCGCAATACGACGCCGAACACGAAGTAGTAGGTCAGCATCAGCAGCAGCGGGTTCAACACCGTCCAGAAGACGCCGCCGAACGAACCCCGGTAGCGGCCGAGGATGTCCCTCCACACCATGGACCGGATGAGCGCGCGGTTGCGCCAGAGAGTGGCGAACGGATAGACGAAGGCGCGCCCCAGGCTGCGCAGCGCCAGCCCCGCGCGCAAGGAGCGGAGCGTGGCGACGCGTGCGTGCCATGCCGCCACGCGGCCATCCTCCACGCGCGCTTCGATCGCCAGCACGGGCCAGTTGCGCTGGTAGAACCAGCCGGCGTCTTCCTGCATGGGCGACACATAGATGCGGTAGCTGCCTCGTTGAGGCGGAAGTGCGATGGGGACCTCGACGCCGGCGGACGCGCCGGGCGCCAGGTCTTCACCGAGAGAAACCCTGACGCCATCCTCGATGTAGCAGTGCGTCTCCGGATCGATGATCTGGGAGCTGATCCGGACCTCCCGGCTCCGCCACACCTCGGCCGAACGGTTGCGCACCCGGCAGCAAACCACCAGCGACAGGCCGCGCGCCTCTATCTCTATATCGCTGTATGCCGAACTCATGACGGAGGCTGCGTGTAGAGCCACGCAGGATAGCGGTTCTTCACCGCCCGCGACTTGCGGCCCACCGCGTAAATGCCGTCGCCGCGGAGGTCCGTCGCCAGCCGGTACCGTCTGAGCAGGTGGACAACCCATCCCAGGTCCGGCCGGGGGGTCTCGCGGAAAGGCCCCGTATCGAGCAGCGTGACGTCAAAGCCGGCGTCTTCCATGAGCAGGTGGATCTCGATGGGAGTGTATTCACGGTGATGCCGGGCGTCGTGAGGGCCGCCTTCCGCCGCCGGGCGGAGATAGACCGAAAACAGGCCGGGATGGTAGCCCAGAAGCAGCGCCGAAATGGAGCGTGTGGACGCCAGATTGGGCGTGGTTAGCACGAGGTGTCCGCCGTCGCGGAGGATGCGGTTTATCTCCGACATCATGTGCATCGGGTCGGCGGCCAGGTGTTCGATCAGTTCGCAGCAGAGCACCGTGGCGAAATGGCCGTCGGGATAGGGAAAAGGGTCCCTCTCGGCATCGAACAGGTCGATGTCGCACTCGAAGACCTCGCCCGATTCGGAAGCGGCGGACTTGTGCTCGACCTCTCCCAACCGGCCGTAATAGCAGCCGCGCACCGTGCCGTACCCCAGCCTGCTGCGCAGCGCGGGGGTCAACTGCAAGTACGCGCCCATTTCGAGCACACGATCCTGAGGCCCGCCCCGGGGAGTAATGGAGAGCGTCTTCTCCAGGCGCGTCAGGTGCGTCTCAGCGTAGGCGCGGGCGTCCGAACCCTGGGGCGCCCACCCCAGAATGTACTCCTCGCTCACCTCCACGGGCGGCGGAGGGGGCTGGCAGACGGCCGCCGGCGTGGGCTCGACGGAAGCCGCCGGCGCGGCGGGCGCGGCGACAGGACTTTGCTCGCACAGCGGCGCCGATCCATTGGCGACCGCCCGCAAGAAATCGGCGTAGCGCGCCGCGGCCTGTTCCCAGCGCAGTTCCTTGCCCACCCATTGTCTGGCCTTCGCCCCCAGGGCTGCCGCCACGCTGGGACGCGAGACCAGCAGATTCAGGTACTCGAATACGACATCCTCTTCAGTGGCGTCCACCGGCACCTTCAGGCAGACCTCATCCGGCAGTTCCCTGAACGACCCCACGTCGGACACCAGGACGGCTTTGCCCAGGCCGAGGGCCCGGAGCAGGCTTCCGGAGGACTCCCCGACCGTCGGGTGCCGCAGATTCAGCACGATGTCGCAGGCCGCCATGTAACCCGTGAAATCCTCGATTGGAACGAAGCCGAGCAGGCGCACGCTGGCCTGCAAGTCGAGTGTGCGGATCAGCGGGGTCAATGGATGGCTGGGGTGCGGCTCTCCGGCAAGGATCAGCTTGGCGGCCGGCTCGACCTTCAGCAGCCTGCGGAAGGCGCGCAGGGATTCCTCGATCCGTTTGTAAGGTTTCAGGAATCCGAAGATGCCCACCAGCGGCGTGGACTCATCCAGGCCCAGGCGGGACCGGTATGCCAGCCGGTCGACCTCCGGAATCCACGCCGCGTGGGGGATGCGCGCCACGGGGCCCTGGAAACCCGCACGCCGGACCTGCTCCTCGACACACCGGCTGTGAACCACCACGGCCTTGGACCGCTCCAGCAGCCGGCGGATCATGGGGAGGCCCTCGTAGTCGGGGCCCACCTCCAGCGCCTTGGCGCGGCGGGCATGAACCAGCGCCGGTGCGCCGCCCTCGTGCTCGACCTCGCGCAAATAGCTGTCCCAATCGCCCCGGGCGACGGTCATGTCGGCGATCAGATGGTGCAGATTGCCCTCGTGCAACACCACCGTGCCGGGGTGGCGGAGCGCCAGGTCGTAGACGAAACAGTGATGAGGGTTGTTCCCCATCTGGTACACCACGGCATCGTAGATGTTGGGGTCGAATTCCGGCGGCGCGGATGCAATCACTGTGACTTCGGCCAGCGGGCGGAGGGCACCGGCCAGCGCCTCTGAATAGTCGGCGATGCCGCTCCGGGAGGGCGGCATCGGGGATACCAACGCCAGGCGCAGGGTCACGGGACCAGTTCCATGGCAAAGACTCCCAGGGAGAGCGGGATGCTGACGAGCAAGGGGCGGCGCGTCCGGTCCTGGGCGAAAAACATCTCGAAACTGATTTGCGAGGCGGCGCCCTTTACGGAGGCGGTAATGCGATCCGCCTCGAACTGCTGATCTCCGGCGGTCACCCGCTGGCGCCCGGCAAACTCCAAACGCACCTGGTAGGCGGCGCCGAAATAGACCGTCTGCGGGGGAGGCAGCCGGCCCTGCGACAACTCGCTGCGCAGATGGTACAGGAAAGCCAGGGCGTCGCGGGCGCACGGGCCGATGCTGAACGTCGAGGAACCGCCGCCCAGAGTCTCCCGCGTGGCCGTGCCCGCCGCCTGGCCGAACCGGGTCTGTTCGCTCGCGGTCCGGCCGTTCCTGGAGACCTCCTTGCCGAAGCGGACCGAACACAGCTCGGCGGATGCGGCCGATGAGTACCGGTCGGCGACGGTGAACCCGGGAACAGCCGCGTCGAGGACGAACTCCAGATTCCACCCCGCTCCGGAGCCTTCACCGGCGACTGCCTTGGCGGCTTTGAGTTGAACCTCCCCAAGGCTTAACCCGCTCGGCCAGTTCACGTTGTAGGTGAGGGATTCCTCCGCCAACACCGGGTTGGCCTGCGGCCAGGCCGGCGCGCAGAGCGCGAGGCACATCGCCGCCAACGCCGGGATTGGCCTCATGGCAAGACCGCCGCCGGATCCGGTGACCGGGCTCCCAGCTTGGCAACCCCGCGGTAGATGCTAACCATCATGCCCGCGGTCTTGCGCCAACTGAACTGGGCCGCGCGGCTCAGCCCCTGTGTTTCCAGGTGCGCCCTGAATTCCCGGTCCACCGCCAGTTCCGTCAGAACCCGCGCCATCCCCTCCGTATCGTGCGGGTTAAAGAACACCGCCGCGGCGCCGGCGACCTCCGGGCACGCGGAGACGTTAGAGCACGCCACCGCCCGCCCGCAAGCCATGGCCTCCAGCAGCGGCAACCCGAAGCCCTCATACAGTGAAGGGCAGACGAAGAAAGCACAAGCGTTGTACAGCAGCAGCAGTTCCTCGTCCGTGACGAAACCGGGGAAGCAGACACGGTCCTCGATCCGCGAGGCGCGGACCGCCTCGCGCACGTTCTTCGAGAACCAGGTGTCCTTGCCTGCCAGAACGAGCGAGTGCTTGAGGCGGGGCCTGTCCGCCGCCATCTTGGCGAAGGCGCGGACAAGGCCCACCTGATTCTTGCGCGGCTGAAGGTCTCCCACCGCCAGCAGGAACGGTCCGGGGATGCCGAACCGGGCCAGGACTGCCTGCGCCGCCGCCGCCCGGTCCAGGGGCCTGAAGCCGGCAGACGCCGCGTTAGGAACCACGGCGATGCTGGCGGGGTCCATCCCGTAAGCCCGGGCGATGGCGCCGCGCGAGAACTCGCTGCCGGTCACCACCTTGGCCGCGGTCTTCACGGTGCGGCTCACGGTGAGGCGCAACTGCCTGGCGCGAAGAAACTGAAAAAACTCCGGATGCTCCAGGAAGCTCACGTCATGGACGCTCACCACCACCGGGACGGGGCACCCCAGCGGAGCGGTGTACTGCACGTGCAACAAGGCCGGACGGTCGCGCCGGAGGCTGTGCCCGAGATCGAAACCCAGCCTGAGGAACGGATTGCGGGTGGTCGCCCGCCAGGAGACTCCCTCCGGCGTCCAGCCATTCCCGGCGCCGGATGCGCGGTAGGCGATGAACCGCGCGGAAGGGTCCGCCGCGCTCAGGTTCTCCAGGAGGTTCCGTATGTAGACTTCATTCCCGGTGAGCCTGCAACCAATCGCGTGCGCGTCGATGGCGTACAGCATCCGAACCTAACAGTATAGTGGCAATACAGGCCGCGGCTGGTCAGAATCCCGTCACATCCAGCCGGGCCCAGGCGGACTCCCAGGTGAACTCGCGTTCGTAGGACTCACGGCCCGCGCGGCCGATGCGCAACCGCAGTTCTTCCGATTCCAGCAGGCCGGATACGGCCTGAGCGAAAGCGGCGGGCTGATCGGCGAGAAGGATGTTGACGCCGTCGCGGGCGGGCAACCCCTCGGCGCCCACGGAGGTTGAGACGATCGGCCGCGCCGCGGCCCAGGCTTCCAGAATCTTGACGCGCGTGCCGCTCCCGATGCGAAGCGGCGCGATAACTGCCTGGGCGGAGGCCAGCGCCTTCACCGGATCGGCGGGTGGACCCGTCACTTCAATCCGGGGGTCGCTCTTGACCAGATGAGACACCGCCGCCGGATTCTTTCCGATCAGCCGCCAGACCAGCCCGGGCCAGCGCTCCTTCAGAGCCGGCCAGATGCGGCGGTGGAAATGGAGGACGGCGTCGCGGTTGGGGTCGTACTCCAGGTTCCCCGAGAATGCGATGGCGTGCCCGGGGGCGTTCCCGGGCGCCGGGATATGAGGCAGCGCATTAGGGTAGACCAGAACCCTGCCTACGCCGTTCGAGGCTCGGATGAGTTCTGCGTCCCGCTCCGATGCCGCCAGGATGCTGGAGAACCGCGGCAGCCAACGGCGTTCCAGCGCCGCCGAGGCGCGCTCGAACCGGCGAAATACCGCCGATGCCGGAAACCCGGCAGCTTGGGCCCGGCGCGCCATCAGCACGGACTCGATGTTGTGCATGTCAAGGACAGCGTGCCGGCTGTTCGGGGATACCTGATCGTAGTAGTTCGCGCACCAGAAATGCTCGATCACCGCCACCTCGTAACGGCGGTCTGACAGGAAGCCGCGGATCTGCGATTCAAAACCCGAGAAACGGTCGGGAAGCGGCGGGACGCCGCGCGCCAGCCGGCTGGCGGTTCTGGCCAGCCGCGCCAAGGGACGTCGGGAATGACAGGGGAGGTCCAGGACCAGGGCCCGGTCCACCAATCCGCCTGGCATGGCCGCAGCGGGATCCTTCGCTCCGTACTCCCTGAACAGGATTGCGTCCACTCTGTACCGGCGTCCCAAGTAGTGCAGCAGGGAGGCCGAGCGCAGGGCGCCTCCGCCTTCCAGCGGGTAGGGCGCCTCCGGGCTGAGGAACAAGGCCGAGGGAGGAGTGTCCGGCGTCAAGATCTCATCCTCCAAACTTGGAGAGCGCCTCAGAGTAAACCTGGCGCGTGAGGCGGGCGGTCCGCTCCCAGGAAAAACAAGCCGCGCGTCTTACCGCGCGCTCCCGCAACGCCGGCAGGTTGCCGGAGCCTGCCGCCGCCGCGCACATCGCCTCGATCCAGGCTGCCGCGTTGGCGGCATCCAGAAGCAGCGCGGCTTCGCCGGCCACTTCCGCCACGGCGGCGTCGCGCGAGGCGATGACCAGCGCCCCGCACTGCATGGCCTCCAGCACCGGAAGGCCGAAGCCTTCGTAGAGCGAGGGATACAGGCACGCCAGCGCGCCCGAATACAGCGCCGGCAGATCGGGCTCGGGAACCTCCCCGAGCACATGCAGTCCCGGCTCAGACGCGATGACGGTTCCGTCGTTCCGGCGGGGCCCCGCCAGCAGCAACTCCGCGCCCAGCCGCCGGTACACCTCGCGCCACGCGCTGAGGAGCATGCTCAGGTTCTTGCGCGGTTCGTTGACCCCTACGAACAGAAAATAAGGCCGCCTGCCGGGGCGCGAAGTTGTTGGACGGAAATGCGGAGCCGCGGCGTGCGGGATGGCCCGGATGCGATCCGGATGGATGCCGAATTGCGACATCGCCTCCCGCCGTACCGCCTCGGTAGGGGTGATGATCCTGGTAGCCAGCCCGAGCCGGATGAGATAGGGCGCGCGGCGGCGTACGAATGTGGCGCCGGCCTGCCAGCGCGGGTCGCGCCAGGGCGACAGGTCGTGCAGTGTCATCACGCCAGGTTGCAGCGGCAGCCACGGCAGGGTGAAGTGCGTCCCGTGGAACAGCTCGGCGCCCGTCTCGGCCATGACCCGCTGCACCCCGCACGCCCACCAGCGCCTCTCGAAACTGCTCCGGGGAAGTCTGCCGGTTCTGAGATTGGGGGGAGCCTCCTCCGGCGCGGGGTAGGGTTGGTCCGACAGGAGCGTGAAGTCATCCTCGGGGAACTGCTCAGCCAGAGCTCGTGACAACTCCAGGACATACCGGCGGATGCCGCCCTTCGCAAGCGTGAGAGGCGTGGCGTCGAGGGCCGCCTTCATCCGGGCTTCCCCATGCACGTTCTACGTGCTCGCCGCCACCTCCGCCGTCGCCTGGGACCTGCGCCGTGACCCGGCCACGAAGTTCGCGGCGCGCAGGAGCGATTCAAACGTGCCCGCATCCGACCACCATCCGTCCAGAAAGGCGAAGCTCATGACGCCTTCCCGGATGTAGGCGTTGTTGACGTCGGTGATCTCAAGCTCGCCACGGGCCGAGGGCACCAGTGTGCGTATCTTGTCGAAGACCGTCTGGTCGTACATGTAGATGCCGGTGACGGCGTAGTTCGACCGGGGCCGTTCGGGCTTCTCCTCGATCCCCACGATGCGGTCCCCTTTCACCTCGGCCACTCCGAAGCGCTTGGCGTCGGGGACTTCTTTCAGCAGGATCTTGGCGCCGGCCGGCTGTTTGCGGAAATCATCCACGGCCTCGCGGATGCCGCCTCCGATGATGTTGTCGCCCAGAATGACGCAGAGCCTCTCCCCTTCGGCGAAGTGCTCGGCCAGGTTGAGGGCCTCGGCGATTCCGCCTTCGCCCTCCTGATAGGCGTAGTTGATCTGGTTGAGACCGAACTCCTTGCCGTTGGCCAGCAGGCGAAGGAAGTCCCCGGCGTTCTTGCCGCCGGTGACCACCAGGATCTCCCGGATTCCCGCATCCACGAGCGTCTGGATCGGGTAGTAGATCATGGGCTTATCGAAGATGGGTAACAGGTGCTTGTTGGTGATCTTAGTGAGCGGATAAAGCCGGCTGCCTATGCCTCCCGCGAGAACCACGCCCTTCATTTTGACCTCCGGGCCCAGCAAATCCTCATGATACAATAACGGCGGCTAGAGACCGCCCGTAGAAACCCCCGGATGCACCGGCGCGTGGCCATCCTGATGCTGTCAGCGGTGTTCCTGCTGAACGTCTACCGGGCGTGGACCCAATCCATCACTTGCGACGAGGCTTTTGCCGAGAGCCTCTTCCTGGACGGCCCTGTTTCGAGGCTTCTGAGTGTTTACGACGCCAGCCACCACGTCCTTTACACGCTGCTCACGAAGGCCTCAGTAGCGGCGTTCGGCCTCTCCGAATTCACACTCCGGATTCCCAGCCTCCTGGGCGGCCTGTTGTACCTGGTTACGGTCTACCGCATTGCGCGGCACGCGTTCGGCGAAGGCCGGCAGTTCCTTCTGGCGGTTGCGGCGGCCAGCCTGAATCCGCTGGTGCTGGACTTCCTCTCGGCGGCGAGAGGGTACGGGTTGGCCCTGGCGCTACTGCTGTGGGCGCTCTACCACATGCTCCTCTACCTTGGCGGCGACGGCGGCGACGGCCGCATCTACAAGGCGGGCTTGGGTCTGGGGCTGTCAGTCGCGGCCAACCTGACGTTCCTGGTTCCCGGCACGGCGCTGGCTGTGCTTTTCCTGCTGATCCTCGCGGCGCAGAGGAAGTGGCCGGCGATGCTGGACGCCTTCGCCGTTCCGGGGATTGTGACCGCCTTCCTCATCGTGATCCTGCCCCTGACCAAGGCGGCGCGCAGCAGTTTCTACGTCGGTCTCGCGACCCTTGGAGATACGCTGCGAAGCCTGGTGGCGCTCTCCATGTTCCACCATCCGCTGGATAAGCGGGTCTCCGCTCTGCTGCCGCGGCCCGAGTTCTGGTACGGAGCCTTCGGCTACGTGATCGTGCCGGCGGTGCTGGCGGCGGCCGCGGCGGGCTGCGCCGCCATCATGTTCCGCTGGTGGAAGCACCGCGATCCGGCCCAACTGGACGGACCTTCGCGCCTGATCCTGCTCGGCGGCGGCGCGCTGGTGCTTTCCATCGGCATCCTGGCCGTGCTGCACAAGGCGCTCGACGTCCTGTATCCTGTCGGGCGCACGGGGTTGTACTTGATCCCGCTGTTCTCGCTGACGGCGCTGGCCCTGCCGGCGGCCCTGAAACGGCACACTACGGCGTTCCGGCTGTCGGGCTCGCCTGTGTGGGCGCTGAGCGCCGTGTCGGTGGCGATCTACCTGGTCCACACCGACACCCGGTATTACGGCGAGTGGCTTTTCGACTCGTCGACGAAGCAGGTGGTGAACCTGCTCCGCGAGCGCCAGCGGGAGCGGCCCGTGGCCAAAGCGCGCGGCGGAATTCACTGGGTGCTGGAGCCCAGCCTGAATTTCTACCGGCGTATCTACAAACTGGACTGGATGGCGCCGCTGGACAGGAGAGGCCCCGACGGGGATTACGATTACTACGTCCTGCTGGGGGAAGAGGGAGGCGTCCCGCTGATCAAGAAACGCGGCTTGCGGGTGCTGTACTCCGGCGCTGTGTCGGGCGTCTACCTGGCCGAACCCGGCCGGTAACTCCAGAATCAGGCAGGCGAACAGCCTGCGGGCCACGCTGTGAGTATACCCGGGGTGCGCCGTGCTAGAATACGCCCCCATGAAGCTCTACGCTTGGGACCACGTCAGGGAAGAAACGTTGAACTCGATGCTCGCCCGGCAGGTTATCCACGGCGAGAAGATGACGGTAGCCATGATACGGCTCCGCAAAGGAGCGGTGGTTCCGGCGCACCAGCACGACCACGAGCAACTCAGCGCCGTGCAGAGCGGCCGGGTGAGCTTCGTCGTGGCCGGGGAGAAGGCCATGCTGGGGGCCGGCGACATGATTCTGATCCCGCCGGGCGCGCCGCATGCGGTGGAGGCGCTCACCGACAGCCTCGTGCTCGATACGTTTTCGCCGGCGCGGGACGACTGGCAGCGCGGAGACGACGCCTACCTGAGGGGGCAGGACCCTCCTCGCCCGGGCCCGCCACAGGCCCTCAAATGAGTGTTATGCTTCTTGGGAGCCAGGAAGGGGAATGGGAGGTCCTGGTTTGAGCCAGTCAGCCGGCCGATGGCGGAACTCGCTTTTCTGCGGCAGCACGGGGCTGCCGTCATCCACACTGGTCTGTGCAGGTAGCCTCCGCGAGAAGAAAACAAACAGGGGTCTGCTCGCGGAGCCGTTTGACCCAAGGAGATGCAAGGTTATGAAACGTCACATTTCAGTGCCGCTCCTTCTTGCGGTGGCGCTTCTGGTGCTGTTGGGAGTGAACAGCGTCGCGCAGGAATTCCGCGGTAGAGTGCAGGGGTTGGTCACGGACCAGAGCCAGGCGATCGTCCCCGGCGCAAACGTCACGCTGACCAACGTAAACACCCAGGTGCGGACGGTCCGGCAGACCAACGACGCCGGGCTTTACCGGTTTGACAACGTCGATCCGGGTTCCTATACGGTCGCCATCGAAGCCAGCGGGTTCAGCAGGTTCCTGCAAGAGAATGTCCTGGTGCGGTCGCAGGGCGACATCACGGTGAACGCGGTCCTGACGCCGGGACAGGTGACCGAGACCGTCACGATCAGCGCAAGCCCGGTGGAGGTTCAGTTCAACTCGACGAACGTCACCCTCACCATCGACACCAAACTGGCCGAGGAGATTCCACGGCTGGACCGCAACCCGTTCAAGCTGTCGCTCCTGAATCCCGCGGCCATCGACACCCGGCGCGGCGAGATGATGCCGTACCACTCCTGGGCCGCCAACAGCGTGGAACTGGGCGGCGGCACCGACAAGAAGAACGATCTACAGGTGGACGGCACGACCATCGGCGTCGGCCACAAGGCCAGCTATACGCCGAACGTGGACTCCATTCAGGAGGTCAACGTACAGCAGAACGCCGTCGACGCGGAAGTCGGCCACAGCGCGGGCGGGTCGGTCAGCATGACCCTGAAGTCCGGCACCAACGAGTACCACGGGTCGGTGTTCTACCTGGGCCGCAACCCCTCGCTCAACGCCATCGCCGACCGGACCACTCAGACCAAGAACGCGGAGCGGAGAAACATGTGGGGGGGCACCATCGGGCATCCGATCCTCAAAGGGAAGCTGTTCAACTTCTTCAGCTACGAGCAATGGAAGCCCCGCACGCCCGCCACAACCCTGCTTACCGTGCCCACGGCGCTGGAACAGCAGGGCGACTTCTCGAAGACTCTGGGGACTACCGGTTTGATGAAGCCCATCTACGACCCATGGACGACGGTCTTCGACGCCGCCACGGGCAAGGCCACGCGCACTCCCTTTGCCGGCAACAAGATCCCCGCGCAGCAGTTTGACCCGATCGCCGTGAGAGTGATGAAAGGCTTTGGCGTATACGCGCCCAACCGGACTCCGGACAGCATCACCGGCAACAATAACTACGGCAGCGGCACGGTTGGCGTGTGGAACTACTGGAACATCTCCGACCGGGTGGACTGGTACGTGAACGATCAGTGGCGGGTCTATGGCCGGGTCAGCCGCTTGCACACCATGCAGACCACCGAAGCTCCCGAGTTGATCAAGTCGGAACTGTACGTGCCGGGCGGCAGCGCCAGGCACGCCTTCAGCGTCTCGGGCGACGCCATCTGGACGGTCAACGCGACCACGGTGGTGAACTTCCGGGGCGGCTACCACAGCCTGGTGGACGACTTCGCGTCACCGGCCGCGGAACTGGGGGACGAGGGCCTGGGAAAGATCTGGACCGGGAGCAAGTGGTTCGCACCGTTCTCGGGGTCGGGTTTCCCGGACTACTGGCCTGGAATCACCGTGGGCAACAGCTCGCTCGGAAGAAACGGTTTCTGGTTCCAGCGCCCCAAGGGCAACTCCTTCAGCGCCAAGATCGCGCAGCAGCGCGGCGCCCACTATGTCAAGGCCGGCTTCGACACCCGCCGCAGCGGCGGCATCAGCCTGGTGAATACGAACAGAGTCCGCTTCTACTTCCGGCCGGCGGTCACCGCCGACACGTTCCTCAGCCCCAACACGAACCTGGTGGGTCATGAATTTGCCACGTTGCTGCTGGGGGCGCTGAACAACGATTCCATCTTCAACATCAAGCCGATCAAGAAGCCGCGAACCGAGTACTATGCCGCGTTTATCCAGGATGACTGGAAGGTCAGCCGGAACATCACGCTGAATCTCGGATTGCGCTACGAATACGACACGCCCTGGCACGATCCGGACCACTACATGTCCCGCGGCCTGGATCTCAGCCAGCCCATCACGGAGATGCAGCAGACGCCTCCCCAGATGCCGTCGCAGATCACCAGTCTGATGAAGGCCCCCTTCAAGTACAACGGAGCCTGGCTCTTCACCGACAGTTCCAACCCTGGGATCTGGAAGTCGCAGAAACTGGTTCTCGCGCCGCGGGTCGGCCTGGCCCTGCGCGTGAACGATCAGACCGCCGTGCGGTTCGGCTATTCGCGGTTCGTCACGCCCTCCGAGTACAACTTCGTGAGCCCTCCCTACGCCGGTTTCGAGGCCATCAACTTCCTGGAGCCCGCTTACATGGGGTACGACGCGCAGCAGAGTCCGGCGCCGTTGCTCCAGGGGGTGCCCCAGGCTGTTTTCTCGGATCCGTTCCCTGCTTCAAACCCGCTCCTCACCCCCAAAGGCAAGGCCTACGGGAAGTACTTCGGGCTGGGGGAAGACAACATCACGTGGGCCGGGCAGGATTTCAAGCGCCCGGTGAACGACAGGCTCAACCTGACCCTGTCCAGGCAGTTGCCCAACGCTATCGTGGCGGAGATCACCTATTTCGTGAATTTGGGCCACGATCAACTGTTCTCCTACGACTACAACCAGGTGGACCCGGAGATTGGTTACGTCAACAAGGGCGCCGTCGACGCCAACGTCGCCAACCCGTTCTATCAGTACCTTACCCCCGAGAAGTTCCCGGGGCCGCTGCGGAACTTGAAGACCGTTGCGGTAAAGAGGCTCCTCAGAGAGTATCCGCAGTACGGGGGCCTCTGGATGTCGTTCCGGAACGGCGCCTTGAACCGCTACCATTCCATGCAGCTCAAGGTGCAGCGGGGCTTTCGCGGCGGATACAACTTCCTGGTCGGCTACAACTACCGCAGGGAGAGGAACTCGGAGTATTTCGACGACATAGCAGCCTACAAGGACCAGTTCGAACTCCAGGAGAGCAGCAATCCGAGGCACTCGCTGTCGGTGGCAGGCACGTACGAGCTGCCGTTTGGGAAGAACCGTCCTTTCCTGAAGGACATGCCGCGTGTCGCGGAAGCGGTCATCGGCGGCTGGCAACTGGCCGGAGCGTGGTATTTCAACTCCGGCAGCTACCTGAGGTTCGGCTCCATGCTCGCCTCCGGAGACCCGGCGCTGTCGAATCCCACCCCCCAGCGGTGGTTCGACACCTCGAAGTTCGCCCGGCTGCCGGCCTATACGCCGCGGACGAATCCCAAGCAGTATCCGGACGTGAAGGGGCCGATCTATTGGGAGATACAGTCCACTCTGTCCAAGACGTTCCGGGTCACTGAAAGGGTGAGCACCGAGCTGAAGGTCGCCACCTTCAACACGACCAACCGGCTTAACCGCGTCAATCCCAGCACGGACGTGCTGAGCGCAACCTTCGGGCAGACTCTGCGGCAGAACATCAGCGTCGGCCGCCAGTTGGAGTACAGCCTGAAGATCCACTTCTGAGCACGCGGGCGCTCCATGCGCTCCCGGCCTTCCGGGAGCGCATGGAGGCGGCTTGCGGCGCTGCTACAATCGCTGTGTGAGGCTGCCTGGAGCGACAGCCGCGTGGCTGGCCGTCCTGCTGCTGGCGGGGTGCGCCGAGAGACAGCCTGTCACCAGGACCGAAGCGCAGGATTTCCTCCGGATGTACGAAGAGGTGGACCAGCGCCTGGGTACGGTCCGCGCGCGGGCGGGCTGGAACGCCGCCACCGATGCCGGCGAACGCAACCTGGGTGAGTTGGTGGGCGCCCGCAAGGCGCTGGCCGCTTTCCAAGGAAGCCGCTTTGTAATCGAGAACAGCCGGCGTCTCCTGTCGCTGAAGCCCGGGCTGAGCGAGCCGGAGTTCCGGGAGTTGGACAAGATCCTGCTCATGGCCGCCGAAGCGCCCGCCACGATTCCCGACGTGGTGGACGCGCGGATCGAGACCGAGGCGCGCCTGACCTCGGTGTTCGACGGCTTCCAGTACTGCCTGGAAACGAGACAGGGCCACTGTATCGAGCCGGTCACGCCTCCCGAGATCGAGGCAGTACTCGCCGGCTCCCGCGACCTCGGCCGGAGGCTGCGGGCCTGGGAAGCCGCGAGGCAGCCGGGCGCTGCGCTTAGAGAGGACTTTGCCGCCGCCCGGAACCTCCGCAACCGGGTGGCGACCGAATTGGGCTACTCCTCGTACTTCCAGCTCCAGGTGGCGGATTACGGAATGAGCGTCGCCGAGATGATGAAGCTCATGGACGACGCGCTCTCGGCCACACAGCCCTTGTACCGGCAACTTCATGCCCATGCCGTCAAGCAACTCGCCGGCCGCTACCAAAGGCCGGCGCCGGAGGAGATTCCGGCTCATTGGCTGCCGGATGCCTGGGGCCGGCACTGGCCGGGCCTGGCGCAAGGCATGGATCTGGACGGGTTGTTCCGCGACAGGAAGCCGGAGTGGATTGTCCAGCAGGCCGAGCGGTTCTGCACGTCGCTGGGGTGGCCGCCGCTCCCCCGCGGCTTCTGGCAAAAGTCGGATTTGTATCCCCCGCCGGCCGGATCGAAGCGCCGCAAGAGCGTACTGCCCTCGACCTGGCACATCGATCTGGAGCAGGACGTCCGCTGCCTCCTGAACGTATCCCCGAGCTACCGGTGGTTTGAAACCAGCCACCAGGAACTGGGGCAGGCCTACTACTGTCTGGCGTACTCCAATCCCGAGGTCCCGGTGATGCTGCGCGAAGGGGCGAATCGCGCGTTTCACGAAGCGATCGGTTTGCTGCTGGCGGGCGCGGCCGGCCGGGAAGCGTACCTGCGGCAAGCCGGTGTCCTGCCGCCGGGCCGCGAACTGGACCGCACGCAGCGGCTGCTCAATGAGGCCTACCAGAGCGTGGCGTCCATCCCCTGGTCGGCCGGCGTCGTGACGCGGTTTGAGCACGAGATTTACGAGAAGAAGCTGCCGGAGGACAGATTCAATCAATATTGGTGGGACCTGGTGCGGCGCTACCAGGGTATCGTGCCGCCCTCGCCGCGCGGGGAGGAGCACTGCGATCCCTGTGCGGAGCGCGCCATCGCCGCCGAACCCGCCCGTTACTACGACCACGCCATGGCCCAGTTGATCCGCTACCAGTTGCACGACTACATCGCGCGGGAGATCCTGCGTCAGGATCCGCGCGACTGTAGCTACTACGGGAACCAGGAAGCCGGCAAGTGGCTTTGGGAGATCATGCGTCTGGGCTCCACCAGGGGCTGGAGGCAGCTCCTGCGCGACAAGACCGGCGAGGATCTGAGCCCGCGGGCCATGGTGGAGTACTTCAAGCCCTTGCAGGATTACCTGGACAAGGCCGGCGCGGCGCCGTAGGGCGAGCCCGGGCGCCTATGGCCAGCCTCCCGGTCCCCGGAGCGGCACGAAACGGCAGAAGGTCGCCACGCGCGTCTGCACCCGGCCCTGGCGCTTGGTGACGACCCGGAGTTCCTGTTCCCAGATGGAGCCTACCGGGATGACCAGCACACCGGGATCCCGCAGTTGTTCCAGAAGCTCGGCGGGCTCCGCCGGAGCGGCGGCAGCGACCGAGATCGCGTCGTAGGGAGCCAGCGGCGGCCAGCCGCGCGAGCCGTCTCCGCACAGCACCCGGATGTTGCCGTCCCGGCGCTGCTCACGCAGCGTTCGAGAGGCCATCTCCGCCAGTTCGGGGACGATCTCCACGGCGATGACCTGGGCGGCGAGCGCGCCCAAAACGGCAGCGTGGTACCCACAGCCCGCGCCCACCTCCAGTACGGTTTCAGAGCCCTGGAGCTCCAGGCACTCGGCCATCAAGGCGGTCATGTAGGGCTGGGAGGCGGTCTGGCCGAAACCGATCGAGACCGGCTCATCGTCACAAGCGAAGCGCCGGTGCTCCTCCGGGATGAACAGCTCCCTGGGGATGCGGCGCATGGCTTCCAGCACGCGCGGATCGCGTATGCCCCGGGCCTCGATCTGCCGGGCGACCATGTCCCGGCGTTTCGCTTCCCAATCGATCTCCGGACGAGCTTTCGTCACTTGAATTGCCTTCTGAACTGGACCTCGACGCCCAAGAGGCCGTTTTCCTCCCGCACCGCCACCAGCGACCACTGGCGGCTGACGTTCCATTCCACGCGCACGAGCTGCTGCTGCTCCTGGGCGAGGCTGGTCACGTAAGTGAACGTGATATCCCTGGAGATCTGCTGCTCCAGCGTGATCTGCGCCCCCGGCTTGTTGGCGAGCCCCGTCAGCCGGGGGTCGATCTTGATGCGGCTGACTCCGAAGAAACGCTGCACCCGGCTGGTCACCGCCGCGTCCAGCGCCTGGCCGACCAACGTGTTGGCGCCAACCTGCGACCAGCTCTGCTCCTGATCCGATTGCCGCGCCAGCAGGGCCGGATCGGAGGTTGGCGCCCGCCCCAAGGCGAGCAGCGCTATGATCTCCTGAAGCTGAAGCGGGGGGTCCGAGCGGTAGCTGAGGTTCATTCGATCGGCGGGCCCCGTGAAGCTCAGGGTGACGTCGATGCCCCGTACCCTGGTTTCCAGGTCGAGGCTTAACACGGGTTCCAGCCGGACCGGGTTCAGGAACGAAATCTCGCCGCGGCTGATGGAGTAGCGGTTGCCGAGGAAGTTGACCTCGCCCTGGTTGACGTTGATCCGGCCGAGCAGCACGGGCTTGTAGGGCGTGCCGCGAAGCCGCATCTCGGCTTCGGCCTGGACGTTGCGGGTCAGCATGGTGTCGACCCGCGCATTGGGGGCGGCCGCGACGCGAACGTCGAATTGCATCCCGCGCAGCAATTCGTTGCGGGTCGCGGGCGTGACGAGGGGCTGCGCCGCGCTCGAGAACAACGCCGCCAAGTCCACTTCGGGAGAGACCCCCGAGCGCAGGATCGTGACCGTGCCTCCCACCAGGCTGCTGCTGGAGGTCCCCGTCAGTGTCAGGGAGGCGTCCAGCGACGTGCTTACGCCCTGCGGGTAGCGTACCCTTACGTTGGCGGCCGAAGCCTGGAGCCCGAAGCTCCAAGGGGGCGCGCCGAAACTCACGAAGCCCTTCAGGGCCAGCTTGCCGCCTCCGGTCTCGGCGGTCAGCTTCTCGATGGTCGCCCGGTTCCGGGACAGGAGCACCACCCCGGTAGCGTTCTCCAGGCCGTTGGGGACGTTGCTCAAATAGAAGGACGCCCCCCTGAACTCGAGCTTGCCGTAGAACTCGGGCTTGGAGCGCGGCCCGCGCACCGTGGCGTCCAGAGCAGTCTCGCCGGAAGCTGAGAGGCTGGGGTCGAAGTTGCGCAGGATGCCCAGGTTGACCCTGCCCCGCAGCCGGAGGTCGTAAGCGTTGAAGCGGTTCACGAGATCGACCGCGCCGGACATCTGTATGTTCGTGTCCGGGCCGGTGAACGACGCGCTGACGATACGGACTGATTTGCGGTTCACCGAAAGCACCACCAGCCCCACGTTACGGAGGCCAAGGCCCTGAGCCTTCGTGTCCGGGGGTGGGAGGATCTCCACCCCGGGCAGTTCCACCTGCGCGGTCCAGCCGCCGGGTTCCAGCGCCGAACCCGTGACGTACACGGCCCCGTCCGCCGTCGCCTCAACCGGAGGAAGCGCAGCGGCGGCGCCGAACCAGGGACGCACTTCACTGAGGGAGGTCCTCGAGAACGTCAGCCGGCCGCGGTATGGATACTTGTCCCGGAGCGTGAGGTTGCCTTCGGCCCTGACCTCGGAGCCCAGAACCGCACCAGTGGCGGTGAGCGTCATCTCCCCATTGCGGCTCTCCGCCGTGAATTGGAGGTCGCCGGCAGCCTTGCCTTCCCAGGTGGCCTTACGAAAGGACCCTTTGCCGCTGAGACCCGCCAAGAGGAGTCTGCCGCCCTCCACCGTGCCCGTACCCGTCAGTTGGACGTCCAGCGTGCCGCCGAGTTCCTCGGGCAGGGGTGAGACAGCCCGCAGGTCAGCCACCCGCACGCCCTTGCCCGAGGCCTCAAAGCGCAGCGACCCGGCCCGCCAGTCCGTCTCGCGGTGCGTGTAAACGCCGCTGGCGCGCACACGGGCCGGTCCCGCATCCGCCTCCAGCGACTCCACCAGCAGGGACCGGGCCGAGTAACGGCCGCGCACCCTGACTTCGTCGACCGGTTGCCCCCGGAATGATGCGGCCTTGACCACGAGTTTCGCGCCGATCTCCAGCTCCGCCGGTGTGCCGCCGAGTTGGAGGCTCCCGGCGACCGTCCCGCCCAGCGGCTCTTTCCGGCCCGCTTCGGCGAGCGCCCGCTCCAACGACAGCCCGCGGACTTCAAAGGCGCCGGATGCCGGCCCCGTCCTGGCCAGTTTCCAGTTCTCCAGCGTGAGCCGTGCCTGCCCCTGCGCTCGCGCGCCGCCCTGCTCCAGAAGCAACCCCGAGAGCGCCAGCGCGGAACTCGATGCCGCCAGATCCGCTTCCAGCCGGTCGAAGGCGCGGCCCTCCCACACGAAGCCCTTCGCCGTGACATGGCCCGACGCCCGGGGCGCGCTCGTCCCGCCAGTGACCGTCCCCTTGAACCCGGCGGTCCCATCCCTGAGCGAGACGGGAAGCTCGCGCGGCATGGACGGGTCAAGGTAAGCGGCCGCGGAGAGCAGGTCGCCGAGGTCTCTCGTCTCCAGATCCACCTGGAGGCGTTCCTGGGGTGTTCCGCTGAAGTGCAGGCTGGAGGCGGCGGTAACGAGGTGGGAGTCGTCGAAAATCAGGGCCCCGGCGCGCTGATCGAAGGTGAGCGAAACGAAGCCGCGCAGAGGATGTGACGGATCGGCCGGCTCGACGCCAAACCGGCCGGTCAGTTCCACGCCGTGCGCCGCGCCGCCCGCGAGCGAGCCTTCGACGGAGACCGGACCCGACACGAACGCGTCCCAGGGGGGAGGTTGCAGACGGCGCAGCGAGGCTAGTTCCGACAAGCGGAACGACTCAGCCGTTCCCGCAACCCGAAACCGGAGTTGCCGGTCCAAGCCGGCGCTCCCGGCGAACTTCCCGCCAAGGCCGGAGAGCGAGAGGCCGGACAACTCCAATCCTATCGGCCCCAGCTTCAGGTCCGATTCCAGGCCGGCTCCGGTTAGCGCGGCGCCGCCGATGTCCGCGGACAGCCCGGCCCCGCTCACCCGTCCGCTGAGCGTGTAATCCGAAACGCCGGCAAAGCGCAGGTCGGCGGCCAGGTCCAGCATCCCGTGCGCGCTCACCGGCATCCCGGCCATCGATTGCGCCTCGGCCAGAGAGATCCTGGCCTTCACGCCGGCGTTGAGCCGCGGCGAGACGAGCCCCTGCACCAAACCTGTCAGCTTTGCGCTGGACCTTTGCGTTCGAAAAGCCGCTTCCCGGAGAATCAGGCGATCGGCTTCCAGGCTCAGCGCCACGTCCGCATCTAAAGCGGCGTTAAACGACCGGTTCGAGGAAAGGCGGAGGCGGCGGAAAGACAGTGCGCCCGAGTACCTCGGGCCGGCCGCCTCGTAAGCCAAGCGGGTATTGAGGTCTTCTCCGGCCACATCGATCGGGGTCCGCCGTTCGTTGATCAGCAGCTCACCGGCTTCAATGCGGAAATCCTCGATCGCCAGTGCGAGGAACTGTTCGACCGGACGCGTGCGGCGGCGCGCCACCGCCGGCTGCGGCAGATTGGTCGAACCATCCGGGTTGACAACCACCCGCAGGCGCGGCTTGCGAATGACGAGCGACTGGAGGTCCACATCACGCCGGAGGATGGAAATGATCTTGAGACCCAAACTAACCGAGTCGGCCCGCAGAAGAGGCTGTTCTCCTTCCGGCTCCTTGCCGTGCAGGACCAGGGCCCGGACTTCCGCGCTCATCCGGTCCCGGTCGAAACGGAACTCGCCGATCTCAGCCCGGCCGCCCGTGGCGGACTCCAGCTCCTGAATGATCCGCAGGCGCACCTGGTTCCGGAACCACTCCGAGCGGAGGACGGCGATCGTGCTGACCGCAGCCAGGAGGCACAAAGCCGCGATCACGGCGCCCGCCCAGCCAGCGAGCCTGCCTCTCCGGGTCACTGGAATGCCTCCGGCTGATAGTGGATGCGCGCGCGGGCGCGCGCCTCGTCGAGCCATTGATCCAGCAGCGCGTCCACCCTGCGCGAGCGCAAGATCTCCTCTATTCCCGCGTGGACCTCTTCCAGAGGGGGGAGCGGCTGCTTCGTCCTGCCGGCCCACTCCTCGGCGAACCGTCCCTGGTAGTAGGCTTGGACTTCCTCCTCCAGGACCTGTACGCCGGGCCCAAAGCGCGCATCAATAAACCGCGCAACGGCCAACTGCCGGAGCAGGTAGCGCCGCACGTCCTCCTCGCGTACCTGGTAACTCTCCAGAGCCTTGGTCCACCCGCCGGTGCTCTGGAGGTACTGCTTCCTGATGGTCTCGAGTTCCTCGTTGACCTCCGCCTCGCGCGGCGCCGGGTACCTGCCGATCTCCATTTCGATCTCGATCAGGGCGCGCTCCACCAGGCGCGCGGCGGCCGCCTTGCGGGAGGCCGGACCAAAGTCCGGTTCCGTCCGGCTCAACAAAGCGCTCACCCGGATCTCCTCCCATACATCGCTCAGGGTAATGGCGCGCGTGCCGACGGTAGCGGCGACGCGGTCGATGATCTCGGCGCGGCACCAGACCGCGGCGGCCAGCAGAATCCATAGAACGCGCGCCGTCATATCAGAAGCTCTGCCCCAGCGAGAAATGGAACTGAAAACGGTTGATGCGCTGGTCGGTAGGCTCACAGGGGCCGGATTGAAGCTCCTGGATCGTCCCCTGGCATCCGCGGAAGCGCGGCGTATTGGGGCCGAAAGAGAAATCGGTGCGGACGGGCCCGATCGGCGTGCGCAGCCGAAAGCCCAGGCCGACCGCGTGAACCATGTAATCGAAGTCCGATTGGTTGCGCTGGCGCGCGCGGACAGAGATATCGGCAAGACCCGAGTAGATATTGCCGGCGTCGTGAAACAGCACCCCGCCGACGTCCTGTCCCCAGAGGCGGAACAGGGGAAACCGCAGCTCCGTCCCCACCGCCAGGAGCGCCTTGCCGCCAAGCGGGAAGCCGGTGACCAGGTCCCGGGGTCCGGCCTGGTTGTCCGGGAACGCGCGGAGGACGGATGCGCCGCCGGCGAACAGGCGCTCCGGCAGCGGGATGTCCTGAGGGCTGGGAGGCAGGTCCGGCCTGGTGCGCAGCGTGTGCAGGAAACCAAATGACAGCATGCGCGCCAGGACCAACTTGCTGCCGATCGGGTGGTAAGTGGAGTTGCGCCCCAGCAGCCTGAAGTAGTCGGTCTGTGAGCCCAGCGCCCGGGTGGCGACGCCCAGGTCGAGAGAGTTATAGGTCCCGCGGCGGGAGTCGCTGGGGTCGTCCCGGCGGTCGTCCAGGTAGGAAGCGGAGAATACCCCGACGCGCACGGGCTGTGACAGCAGCGGAATGAGTTCGGTCCGGATCTTCAGCGTGCCCTGGTCGACGCTGACCCGGCGGTAGGCAAAGCGGTAGAAGAAGGTCTTGGACCGTGTCCACCGGTGAGTAAGCTGCGTCGACCCCTCCCAGCGTCTCGACGAAAACGTGCGGATGTCACGCGAGGAGTCGAACATCGCGGTGAAGGAAAGATCCACGTTCGGCCGCCCCTGGAACTGCGCCGCCGTGTAGCTGATCAAGCCCCGCTGCTGAAGGTTGGAAAGCCGGCTGCGGAGGCTGGCGGTATGCGCTCTGCCGAAAAGGTTTAGGCGGCTCACATCGAAGGAAAGGCGGGGGCTGAAACCGGTGGCGCCAGCGGGCGACTCAAGGCTGGTCTGACTTCCCCCGATCCGCGCCACCTCGGCGCCGAACCCGAGCGCGACCGAGTACTTCCGGGACTCTTCCATCTGAAGCAGAACGAACTTCTGGCGCTCCTCGCCCTCCGGATTCTGGATGGCGCTGTCCACCTTCGCGAAGATGCCCAGATCGTACAACCGGCGCTGGGTCTCCAGCAGTTGGGTTTGAGAAAGCGGGTCGCCCACATTGATCCCGATACGCCGGTTCACCAATTGGGGATGGGTGGTCTGCAATCCGCTGATGAGCACTTCCCGGACGAAGAGTTGGGGCCCCTCGGAAATCGTGAAGCGCAGATGCACCCGGTTGGCCTCGCCGGTTTCGCGGAAGCTCCACTCGAATGACGCGTTCGGGTAGCCGCTGTTGAAGTAGTGGGCGAGGATGTTGTCGCGGTCGGCGGCCACGTTCGCCTCGCTGAAAGGCTGCCCCGGGCCGGATTGCAGAATGGACCGGAGGACCGGCTCGTGCGCCGCCCCCACTCCTTCGAAGTCCGTCTGGGATATGAACCACTGGCCTCCCTCCTGGATCTCCAGGAACACCGCCATATCGCCCCGCTTTCCCCGGTAGTTGTGCTCCACGCGGGAGTCCACCTTCACGTCCCGAAACCCGTTGGCACGGTACAACTCGCGGATCGCTTCCTCGTCCCGGGCGAGCAGGCTGGAGCTGAAACGGCCGCGGCGCACCTGAAAGGAAGCCGGAGCGATCAGCAGGCGCTCGCGCAGGGTCGCCAGATCGAAGTAGCGGTTGCCGGTGATGGTCAGGCCCGCCAGTTTGTGCCGCTCACCGCGATCGATCGTGTACCGGACGCGCAGACGCCCGTCCGCCTCCTGGCTGGAGGTGAAATCGACCTTGGCCTCGAAGTAGCCCTGGGTTTGGAAGTACCCGGTCAGGTCGCCGGCGCCCTCGACCAGCAGGTCCCGGTCCACCGCCTGCTCCTCAAACACCGGCAGGAGGCGCCGGAGCCGGCCTTGGGAGACCTTGGCCCCGGCCGCCTCGATGAGCACCAGCGGTCCGGCGTCCACCTCGACGGTGGGCTTGCCGGTGGCCGGGTCGACGCCCAGCAGCGTGGCGCGCGCCATCAGGTAGTGACGCTTGCGGTAGGACTGGAGGATTTTCTCCAGGCCACGCTGCAGCCGGGCTTCGGTGATGGGGCGCCATCCGAACCAGCCCTTCCAGCCGGTCTCGCCGGTGATTTCGGAGGGGGGCCGCTTCGGATCGCCCACGATGACGGGTTCTCCGAATCTGGACCTCACCCCGGGCGTGACCTCAAACCGGATCGCGGCCTGTTGAGTCCTCTCCTGGTAGGAAAGCAGGGCATCTATGGTTGGGTTGAAGTAGCCGTTGGCCGACAACACCCTCCGCAGGCCGGCTTCGGCGCTCTGCAGATCTTCCTGATGGAAGGGCGCGCCCAGATCGAGTCCGGTGGCGTTGACCATCTGCCCGATACCCGGCGGGGCGGGGACGCTCGATACCGAAACCTGCCCCACGAACCAGTTGCCCTTGGTCAGGAAGCGCAGGACGACTTGCCCGTCTTCCAGGGCCGCGTCCACGGCGACGTCGGAATAACGGCCGGTGGCGACGAGTTTCGCGATCGCACTCCTCACCGCCGCGAGGCGCAAAGCCGTATTCCTCTTCAAGCCCGTGAGGCTGTCCAGTTCAGCCGGCGTGAGCGGCTGTTGCTTTGGCTCGAAGAGAACCTGGCGGATCTGCTTGCCTTCGTAGTCCTGACCGCCGGCCCAGCCGGCTGCCGGTTCGCTACAAGAGACCAGGATCAGCACACAAAAAACTCCGAAGCCCGCCAGCCGCACTTTCCTGCATGATACTGCAACTGAACCGCGTTGCTTCGGTTGGGGCGCATGGAGGAAACTGGTTTTGTGGACGAGTTCTGCACATGCGGCGCGCAACTGCCGCCCGATGCCCGCTTCTGCCACAAGTGCGGGAAGCCGCAGCGGGAAGAGCCGGCCCTGGCCGTGTGGGATGAGGGTCCGCTACAGCCCCCCGCTCCTCCTCCGCCGGCGCCTCCGCCGGAGATCGGCTTGCGCAACGGACTCGCCCTGCGCGTGGGACTGCTGGCCGGCAGCCTCGCGTTCCTGACCAGTTCACTGCCTATCCCTCCGCTGTTCCGCCTGCTGTTTCTGCTGGGGGCGGGTGCGTTTGCGGCATACCTCTACCGGCGGCGGAGCGGATTCCGCGTGGAGGTTCGCGGCGGCCTCAAGATGGGCTGGATCGCGGGCCTCTTCTGTTTTGTGATCTTCACCGTGCTGTTCACCTTCAGCTTTGCGGCGCTGGCCGTCATGGCCCGGGACGGCGGCATGACCGCCTACATGAAGGAGAACCTGTCCCATATGGGCATGCCGGAAGAGAGTATCCGGCAGGCGATGGAGATATTCGAGAACCCCGTGCAGGTCCTCTGGATGCTCTTCTGGCTGTTCCTGACATCCACCTCCCTTCCCGCACTGGGGGGCGCACTGGGTGCCCGGCTGATGGACCGGAACTAGTCCACTTCGACGGCGGTTGGAGCCGGGCTGTAACGCTTCACCAGGGCTACTCCCAGGAAGATCACCCCCATTCCCGCCGCTTCCACGGCGCCAAACGGCTCACGGTAGAAGAGCCAGCCGAGGAATACCGCCACGATCGGGTTAATGTAGACGTAGATTGAAACCAGCGCTACCGGAAGCTTGTTGAGCGCGTACACGTAGGCGCTGTATCCCACAATGGAGCCGAACACCACGAGGTAGAGGACCGCCAGGACGCCTTTCAGGTTCCAGTGAACGGAGGCTCCCCTTTGGAGCAACGCCAGGGGCATGAACGCCAGGCCGGCGGCCAGTTGCTGAACGGCTCCGTTAACGACGGGATGCGCCGAGGCCTGTATGCGGCGCTGGCGGATCGAGCCGTAGGACCAGCTCAAGCTGGCGCATTGCAGCAAGAGGAAAACCGCCCAGACCAGGCTTCCGGAGGCCCCTCCGGCGCCTGCCTGGGGCAACACCAGCAGGACCGCACCCAGGCAGCCGACGAGGATCCCGGCCAGCGCCGGCCTTCTGAGGCGGTCCCCTCCGGGCAGGAGCGCGTCGATCCCCACCATCCACAGCGGCGAGGTGGTGATGATCAGGGCGGCCAGTCCGCTGGGGATCCACAGTTCCGCTACCGTGAGACAACAGTTGCCCACGCCCAGAATCAGCACGCCGTTGAGCGCGGTCTGCCGGAGTTCCCGCCGCACGGGCAGTCTGGCCCGCGCCGCCAAGGCTCCGGCCAGCATAATGGCGCCGGAGAGCGTGAAGCGGGCGCTCACCATGGCCACGGGCGGGAAAGACTCCAGGGCGATCCGGATTCCGAGGTAGGTTGTACCCCAGAAGACACAGACCGCGGCCAGGGCTACGTACGCCTTGAAATGCGGGTGACCGCGCAATCCGTCAGGTTAACATGCGGCTTGTGCCCCGGAGCGCGAAAGGCGGCTGGTAAAATCAGGATTTGATACTCACCCTGACCGTCAACCCGGCGATTGACAGGAACGTCACCGCCGACAGGCTGGTGTTCGAAGACCGTGCCTATATCCTGGCCGAGAGCCATTCGGCCGGCGGCCGCGGCATCAACGCGTCCTGCGTCATCCACTCGTTCGGCGGCGAAACGGCCGCGATCGTGCCTTCCGGGGGGAGCTTCGGGGCCCGCTTTGAGCAACTCCTGTCCGGCTGCGGGTTCCCCGTGCACGTCGTGCGCATCGAGAACGAAGTCCGGCGCAACCTCACCATCACGGACAAGACCGGCCTCACGGTCAAGCTCAACGAACTGGGGCCGCCCATGAGCGGCGCCGAATTGCGGGCGATCGAGGCCAAGGTGCTCGAGAGACTGGCCGGAGCCGACTGGCTGCTGATCTGCGGGAGCCTCCCGCCGACCGTGCCGCCGGGCTTCTATTCCGGACTGCTGGCCATGGCGCGGGAGCACGGCGTGAGGACCCTGCTCGACACGGACGGAAACCCGCTGCGGGAGGGAGTCGAGGCAGGCCCCACCGTGGTGGCGCCCAATCAGCAGGAGGCCGAGAGGCTGCTCAATCGCGCCTTGATTACCAGAACGCACTTCATCGAGGCGGTGGACCGCATTCGTCAAATGGGGCCGGAGGCGGTAGTGCTGTCGCTGGGGAGCCGCGGCGCCATCGGCGCGGCGCAGGACGTCATGCTGGAAGCCGTGACGCCCCGCATCGAGGCCGTGTGCCCCATCGGCGCCGGCGATGCGCTGGTCGCGGCCTTCGCCTGGGCGATGCACCGGAAAGACGATTTCGCCGACGCTCTTCGCTGGGGCGTGGCCGCGGGAACGGCCTCGGCGAAACTGCCGGGCATGACCTTCGCGTCCCTGGCGCAGACCAGGGAAATCTACGAACGGGTGGAGATCCGGCAGATCCGTTAGAGACAGCGTGAGAGATCCCCTCTCGCCGGCCACTACCCAATGAGGGATCCTTGCGCCATCCGTTGCTCGTGCCGGCGGTGTCCCTGGCAGCGGGTATCGCCGCCGGCCGGCTTGTCGAATTCGGCAGCCGGGAACTGGCCGTCTATGTTTGCGCGTGCCTGGCGCTGGCGCTCGTGTCCCGGCTGCGCCGCTCCGCCTGGCTGGCCAGGACCGGCGTCTGGCTGGCGGTGCTCTTCGCGGGGCTGCTGGTCGAACGGCTGCACCGCCCCGGACCCGCGCCGCGAATCGACGCCGAGCCGCGCGAGCGGCTGATTCTGGCGGGGTGCGTGGTGGAGCCGCCCGCCCTGTTCCCAAACCGCGAACAGTTTCTCCTGGAACTGGAGCCGGGCGCGAGAGTGCGGGTGAATCTCTACCCCCGTCCCGAGCAAGCTCCGCCGGTTCTGCGATACGGACAGCGCGTGGAACTGGAGGCCAGGATCCGGTTTCCCCGCAACTTCGGCAATCCCGGCGCCTTCGATTACGTCCGCTACCTGGCCCGGCAGGAGGTCTATTGGACCGCCTCGGCGGGGGCCTCCTCGGATCCGCGGATCCTGCCGGGGCGGTGCGGCTCACGCCTGGGGGCGCTGGTCTATGGGGTGCGCGACGCCGCACTGGAACGGCTGGAGCGGCTGTACGCCGGCGATCCGTACAAGACCGGCATGATGCAGGCCATTCTTGTCGGCGAGAAGTCAAAGGTCGAGGAGAGCTGGACGGATCCTTACCGGTTGACCGGCACCTACCACGCCCTGGTTATCTCCGGAATGCACCTCACCGCGCTGGTGGGCATCATCCTGCTCGTGCTTCGCCTCTTTCCGGCCGGAGAGATACTGCCGCTGGCTGCCGCAACCTGTACCGCCTGGGCCTATTCCTTGGTCACCGGGTGGCAGACGCCGGTAGTCCGCGCCTCCGCGGGGCTGACGCTGTACCTCGCCGCGCGCTACCTGTACCGCCGGCCGCGGCTTCTGAACCTGATCGCGGCGGTGGCTATCGGGTTCCTGGTCCTCGACCCGGAACAGTTGTTCGACGCCAGCTTCCAGCTTTCGTTTCTGTGCGTGACGGCCATCGCGGCCCTGGCCGTGCCCGTTCTGGAGAAGACCTCGGCGCCCTACATCCGGGGCTTGAGGGCGCTGGAGGACCGCAGCCGGGACCCGCACCTGCCTCCCGTGTCCTCGGCGTTTCGGGTGGAACTAAGACTGCTGGCGGAGACGATCAGCTTGTGGCTGAGGATCCCGGAACGCCGGGTGCTGCGGGCCGGGACGCCTCTGCTTCGCGCCGGCTTCTACCTGTGGGAACTGGCCGTGGTCTCGGCGGCGGTGCAGGCCGGCCTGGCGCTGCCCATGGCGGTTTACTTCCACCGGCTCTCGTTTTCGGGGCTGTCGGCCAACATGGCGGTCGTTCCTCTGTTATCGCTCACCGTGCCGGCCGGGTTTCTGGGGGTGTTCACGGGCTGGCGCCCGGCCGCGGCACTCGCCGGCTGGCTGCTCGACGCGTCGCGGACGGTGGTCGAGTGGCACGCGGGATGGGAGCCGGCGTGGCGGATTCCCCAGCCGCCGTTGTGGCTCGGCGTATGGTTCGCCGCTTCATTGGTGCTCGCCGCGGTGGTGAGGCGCGGACGCGCGGCGGCGGCTGTGTCTGCCGCCGTTTGCCTCGTGCTGCTGGTGTGGCACCCCTTCCCCCCGCAAGTACGTCCGGGGGCGCTGGAGGTAACGGCGATCGACGTGGGGCAGGGAGACTCGCTGTTCATCGCTCTTCCGGACGGCCGGCTCATGCTGCTCGATGCCGGCGGGTTCCCGTCTTACAGCGGACGCCGGAGCGGCATCGACACGGGAGAAGACATCGTCTCCCCGTATTTGTGGACGCGCTCGATCAAGCGGCTCGACGTAGTAGCGGTCTCGCACCTGCACGAGGACCACGCCGGCGGCGTGCCTTCCGTCCTTCGCAACTTCCGCCCGAAAGAAGTGTGGACGGGGCCGTTGCCGGAGACCCCGGAAGCTCTGCGGCTCCAGGAAGCGGTCCGCGCGACCGGAGCGCGGCTGCGGATATGGAACGAGGGCGCCAGGTCGGATTACGGCGCCGTCGAAATCGAAGCGCTCGCGCCTCCCGCCGGGGAGGGGATCCCCGCCGGCAACGGCGACCGGGGGTCGCTGGTCCTGAGGCTCCGCCACGGGCGGCGGTCTTTCCTGCTCACGGGCGACATGGACCCGCGAATCGAACAGGACCTGGCGGAGCGAGGCAGGTTCGCGGAGTGCGACGTGCTCAAGGTCCCGCACCACGGCAGCCGCTATTCCACGCGCGAGCCGATGTTGTCACAAGCGCACCCCGCGTTTGCGCTGATCAGCGTGGGCTACGCCAACCCTTACAATCATCCTCACCCGGAGACGCTGGCCAGGCTTGAACAATGGGGCGCGCGGCCGCTCAGGACGGATTTGCTGGGGCTGGTGAGCGTGCGCACCGACGGCCGGCGCCTTCAGGTGAGCACGGGACCCTCAGGCCGGGTCTTCCGTTAGCCTCTCGGCCGCATCGGCCGCGCCGGGGCCCGCCGCTTCGGACTCGGCGATCAGCCGCAGCGCGTCCTCCAGCCGGGCCTTGGGGACGCGGACCTCGGCCGGGAGGTTCGGCATCGCGGCGCCTTCCACGATGACAGCGGGAACACCGGCGGACTCAAGCAGGCCGCGGACAAGCTCCGCTTTCATCTGGGCGTCGTGCTCGGCGGAATAGAAGGCCTGCACCAGGTCAAGATCTTCGGAAGTGTCGAGTTGCTCGGGCTGTTCCGGCTCAATCCCCATGCTTTCAGGATACTGTGTTTCGAACGAAAGCCGGGGCTTCGCCTGTCGGAACCGCGGCAGTCTCGCGCGTGCGGCGGTTGAAGACTTCGACTTTACCCTGGGCGAGCTTCTTGCCGACAGTGATCCGGTAGGGGATCCCTATCAGGTCCGCGTCCTTGAACTTCACGCCCGGGCGCTCGTCGCGGTCGTCCAGCAGCGCGTCCAGTCTCTGCGCCAGACACTCCCGGTAGATCTCCATCGCGGCTTTCCGCTGTGCCGCGTCCGAGTTGTTGACGGGGGTCACGACCACCTCGAAGGGGGCGATGGCGGGCGGCAGGGACATCCCGTCCAGGTCGTGGTACGACTCCACGGCGGCGCTCAGGATGCGTTCGATCCCGATCCCGTAGGAGCCCATGATCGGAGTGACCTCGGCGCCCGAAGCGTTGAGCACGCGCAGCCCCATGCTCTCCGAGTACTTGTAGCCCAGCTTGAAGATGTGGCCGATCTCCACGGTCTTTTTCAATTCGAGCGGCTTGCCGCAGTTCCTACAGCGGTCGCCCTCGGCCGCCTGACGGAGATCGTGCCACTCCGGGGTGAAATCCTCTCCCGGCGTCACGTGGCGCAGGTGGTAATCGTCCTGGTTCGCTCCGGCGATCATGTTGCGCCGTCCGGCCAGCGCCAGGTCCGCCAGAATGCGCATGCCGCGAATCCCGACCGGGCCGAGAGAGCCGGCGTCCGCGCCGAACCGCTCACGGATCTCCTCCGGGTGGGCGGGGCGGACGTCGGGCGCTCCCGCCACCCCGGCGAACTTGGTCTCGCTCAGGCTGTGGTCCCCCCGCACCAGAACCAGAACCGGCTCCCCGCCGGCCACCATCACCAGGCTCTTGATCTGCGAGGTTTCCGGCAGACCGGTGAATGCGGAGACCTCGGCGATGGTCTTGCGTCCGGGAGTGTGGAACTTGTGGGGGGCCAGGTCCCCCGGCGGGTCGGCCGCAAGGGGCGCCACCGGTTCGGATTCGGCCTTCTCCAGATTCGCCGCGTAACCGCAGGAAGCGCACACCGCGACATGGTCTTCACCGGCCTCGGTCGGCGCCATGAACTCCTGGGACTGGCTTCCCCCCATGGCGCCCGAGTGGGCCTCCACCACCAGGTATTTCAGCCCGCAGCGGTCGAAGATCCGGCAGTAGGCGCGACGGTGTTTCTCGTAGGCCTCGTCGAGGCCGGAGGCGTCCATGTCGAAGCTGTAGGAGTCCTTCATGAGGAACTGGCGCATGCGGAGCAGGCCGGACTTGGGGCGGGGCTCGTCGCGGAACTTCGTCTGGATCTGGTACCAGATCTGTGGAAGCTGCTTGTAACTGCGCAGTTCCCCGCGCGCAATGGCGGTCATGACCTCCTCGTGCGTCATTCCCAGGCAAAGCTGGTGCTGCCAGCGGTCCTTCAGGCGGAACATGTTGGCGCCCATGACTTCCCAGCGGCCCGACTCCTGCCAGACTTCCGCCGGGTGCAAGGCGGGCAACAGCATTTCCTGGCCGCCGATGGCGTCCATCTCCTGGCGGACGATCCGCGTGATCTTCAGGAGCGAGCGTTGGGCCAGGAACAGGTAACTGTAGATGCCGGCCGAAAGCTGCCGGATATAGCCCGCGCGCAACAGCAGTTGGTGGCTGGCAACCTCGGCCTCGGCGGGGTTCTCCCGCAGAGTGGGGATAAACAACTTGCTCCAATACATGGGAATTCTCGAGGGAAAGGCGGAACGAAACCGTCATTTTAACATGCCGGGACCGGCTCCCGCCGCGGCCTCCGCTATAATATGTGCTGGTAATAATGCGGATTTCGATTGGGGCGGATCACGCGGGTCTGAGTCTGAAGCAACACATTCTGGAGAAACTGGTTCGAGACGGACACCAGGTCGTGGACCACGGCACACACACGAGCGCTAGTTCCGACTATCCGGATTATGCGGCGCCGGTGGCGAGAGACGTGGCCGAGGGCCGCGCCGACCGGGGAGTCCTGGTGTGCTCCACGGGCGTGGGGATGTCGATCGCCGCGAACAAGATACAGGGCATACGCGCGGCCTTGGGCACCTCGGTGGACGAGGTGAGCCTGGTTCGCGGCCACAATGACGCGAATGTCCTGACCTTCGGCGCCAGGTACACGCGGCCCGAAGATGCGGACGCCATGTTGGACGTGTTTCTGACCGCCGGGTTCGAAGGGGGACGCCATGCCCGCCGCCTGAGCAAAATCGAAGAGTTGGAGAGGCCGGAGAACCGCGCAGCGGAACCGCAGGAGACGAAGGAATGAACATCCAGGAGCGAATGGCACGGCCTCTGGCCGAGGTTGATCCGGAGATCTTCGAAGCGATCCAGGAGGAACTGGCCCGGCAGGATTCACGCCTGGAACTGATCGCCAGTGAGAATTTCACCTCGCGGGCGGTGCTGGAGGCCACCGGGAGCGTCTTCACCAACAAGTACGCCGAGGGCTATCCGGCCAAGAGGTACTACGGCGGCTGCGAGTTTGTGGACATCGCCGAAAACCTGGCCCGGGAACGCGCGAAGAAGCTGTTCAAAGCCGAGTACGCCAACGTACAGCCGCACGCCGGATCCCAGGCCAACGCCGCAGCCTACGCCGCGGTCTTACAGCCCGGCGACCCGATCCTGGGGATGAACCTGTCCCACGGGGGACACCTCACTCACGGCCACCACCTCAATTTCTCGGGGAAGACTTACAAGGTGATCCCGTACGGCGTGCGCCGGGAAGACGAGACCATCGACTACGAGGAACTGGCCCGGCTGGCCGGGGAGCACAAGCCGAAGATGATCATTGCCGGGGGCAGCGCCTATCCGCGGATCCTCGACTTCCGGCGCTTCCGGGAGATCGCCGACTCCGTAGGCGCCATCCTGCTGGTGGACATGGCGCACTTCTCGGGCATGGTGGCGGCCGGTCTGCACCCCAATCCGTGCGAATACGCCGACATCGTGACATCTACCACGCACAAGACGTTGCGCGGCCCCCGCTCCGGCATTATCCTGGCCAGGGAGAAATACGCAGCGGCCATCGACAAGAGCGTGTTTCCGGGGCTGCAAGGCGGCCCGCTGGTGCACGTGATCGCCGCCAAGGCGGTCTGCTTCGCCGAGGCCATGACGCCGGAGTTCGTGGAGTACCAGAGGCGCGTTCTGGCCAACGCCAGAGCGCTCGCGGGCGGACTCGCGGAGGCCGGCTTCCGCGTGGTTTCGGGCGGCACCGACACGCACCTGCTGCTGGTCGACGTTTTCGCCAAGGGCATCCGCGGCCGGGAGGCCGAGACCGGCCTGGACCAGGCTCATATCACGGCGAACAAGAACACCATCCCCTTCGACGCCAACCCCCCGTTGAACCCGAGCGGCATCCGCCTGGGCTCCCCCGCGGTGACGACCCGGGGTTTCGGGGAGGCCGAGATGCGGGAGGTGGCCTCGCTGATCGCGGAAGTACTCAGCAACCTGGACTCGCCGGAGAAGATCGCCGCGGTGCGCGGGCGGGTCGCTAAGCTCACCGGCCGTTTCCCGCTGTACGGCTGGATGGCGCGGACAGCCGCCCGGGGGTGAGGCGCCATTCGCATCGTCATCGACACGCGCCACCTGCGCGATTTCGGCATAGGCACCTACATCCGCAACCTGATTCGCGCGCTCGCGGTCCTGGACCAGGAGAATAGGTACTTCCTGGTCAGTTACCCGGCCGATGCGGGGGACCTTGCGGGGTTGCCGCCGAACTTTGAGGTCGCGCCCTACGAGCGCTCCGACGAGAGCATCGTGGACCAGGCCGCCTTCCCACTGCACCTGCGCCGGTTCCGGGCGGACCTCTGCCACATTCCCCTGAATGCCGTGCCGCTGTGGATGCCCAAGCCGTACGTGGTGACGGTGCACGACATGAGCAGCCTCCTGTTCGGAGAACTGCCGGCGAAGCGGCGGCGCCTGCGCCTGTACCAGTTTCAACGCGGCCTGGAGCGCGCCGCCCGGGTGATCGCGGTCTCCAATGCAACGCGCCGCGACATCGAAGATCTGTTCGGAACCCGGCCGGAGAAGATCTGCCGGATCTACAACGCCCCGGACCCGCGGTTCCTCGACCAGAGCGGGCCGGACGCGGAGCACCGGCAGCGGCTGCTGGAGCGCTACCAGATCAATCTTCCCTTCCTGCTGTACGTGGGCACGATCCGCCCGCAGAAGAACATCCCGCGCCTGGTGGAGGCCTTCGCGGTGCTGCGGGGGGACCTGGAACGGGATCCGCAATACAGGGACCTGCGCCTGATCATCATCGGGGACGAGATCAGCCGCCACCCGGCCGTGCGGCGGACGGTGATCCAGACCCGAATGCAGCAGTATGTCCGGTTCCTGGGCTTTGTGCCCTTCGAGACGCTGCGGATCTTCTATGCCGCGGCGGCCGCCTTCGTCTTTCCCTCCCGCTACGAAGGCTTCGGGCTGCCTCCGCTGGAGGCGATGGCGTCGGGGACGCCGGTCGTCACCTCCAACATCAGTTCCCTGCCGGAAGTGGCCGGCAGCGCGGCGCTGCTGGTCAACCCGGAGAACGTCTTCGAGATCGCCAAGGGGATCCGCGAGGTCCTCACCAACGTCACGCTGCGGTCTGCCCTGATCCAGCAGGGACACCAGCAGGCCCGCCGCTTCAGTTGGGAGGCCACGGCCCGCGAAGTTCTTGAGATCTACCGGGAGGTGGGAGAGGGCCGCCCCGCCTCCGGCTTGCGCAGCCAGACGTAGCAGTGGTTGCCCAGGCAAGCAGCCTCCGGGCGCCGCAGGAGGATCAAATCCAGGTAGCGGAGAGGGAACGTGAGCCATCCTACGGCCAGGTGCGCCGCGGCCCTCCACGCGTTTCCGGGGAACAGGAGCTTGACGTACTCGATCACAACCGCCAGCAGCGTCGCCGTGGGACCCGTCCGCCAGCCGGCGGCGACCAGTTCCAGGCTTCCTGACATCGCCTGGAGAGCGGGGATGTTGAAGCGGCGGTAGTCCTCGGGGTACCGGTGCAGGGGGTGGCAGAAGGGCGTCACGACGTGCGCGAAGCCGCCCGGCTGGAGAACCCGTTCGATCTCCCGCATGGCGGCCTCCGGGTCGCGGACGTGCTCCAGCACCGCGTCGCACTCGACCCTCGTGAACAGACCCGTGGGAAACGGCAGGATCTTCACATCCGCAACCGTATCCACGCCGGGGTGCGCTACCAGGTCGACATTCACGTAACCGGGGACGCGGGCGCCGGCTCCCCCCAGGTAGAGGTTCCAGCGGCCGAGCGGGAAATCGCGCGGTTCGGCGGGATTCATGACCAGCGGCGCTGGCGGGGAGATCCAGCGCGCCAGGCGGTGAATCCACCGGCTGGAGTTGCGCGACCGGATGAGTTGCTGCGTGTTCTGCGTCAAGCGGCTTCTCAGGCGAGTATACAATCCCCGGGTGGAGGCAGCGGCGGGTCAGTGCGGCTCCAGGAAGCTGCCGATCCACGCCACACGGGCCCGGATCACGTCCACGATGCACGACCAGCCGAGGGCGAGCGGTTCCGGGCGCGGGTCGGGCTCGGCGCCGGCGCCCCAAAGCAGCAGGAGGTCATCACGCTCCCAGGTGACGCGCCGGATCAGTCCCTCTCCGGCCCGGTTGACCAGATACAAGCAATGGCGGCGCAACTGCGTCCGCCGGGCCGGTGAATGATCCAGCAGCGCCAGGTCGTTTTCCCGAAAACAGGTGCGCATTTTAGGATCCCCGGCCAGTCTGGCGACCAGGGGCCTCTCGACCGAGGCCAGGTGGGCTCCGGGGAAGGGATACTTCTCCACGGGGCTGCTCTCCCGGGGGAGGGGGAGGCCGGGCCCCAGCCACCCCGAGAGCACCGGGACTTCGACCAGGGGGCAGGGGGCCGGACGGCCGCCGGAGGAGTGAAGCGCAGTTCCTTCACCCTCCAACAGCTCCACGAAACTGATGCACGCCCTTTCTTGTATGAGGTCGGCCGTACGAAAAGAGAGAGTTCTCTTTCCTCTGAGCACATTGTGAATATGCGGTTGTGAAATCCCGGTGAGACGGGCGAGCCGGCGCTCCGTGAGTTCCCCGTTCCGCAAACGGCTTTGCAGGGCGGCGATGAGACGTCTCTGAAGTTCGGCGAAATGCATGGTCCGTCGAGGAGCAGCCTATTTCTTTAAGAAATAGGACAGATATCCTTGGTAATGCTACCATAGGCCTAAGAGTAATAGAAGTACTGAAGCCGCCATTCCTCAGGTCAAAATACTGAACAGTAAGGGGTTAACTCGATAAGAAATCATTGCCCAATTTCTATAAAAATCTCTGAAATAAACTCTTGACTATCCCATCCCTCCCCGTAGAGTGGGGAGCGGAGCACGGAGAAGCGCTGCCCGCAAACGACAAGAGGCGGCGCCGGGAGAGCCAAGCATGAGAGAGTGGAGCCGTTCCGACACAATCGCACTCGCCAAGCAGTCCTGCACGCAGTGTCACGGGCTGGGTTTCAAGGGGGCGTCACGTTCTTCCCCCAACCCCTGCAACTGCGTCCTGAGAGCCATATTCCGCGCCTGCTACGCGCGCTTTCGGCACTGTGCCACACGCGAGAAGCACATGAGCAAAGCCTCCCCGGAATTGATCGCGGGCCGCGAGGGCAAGATGGTCTGGGGGCGGAAGGACGAGGAGTACGTCGCGGACTTCTGTCTGGTCAGCCGCCGGACGCTCGACGAGTTCGAGCACCGGATCTTCAAGTACCATTTCCTGCTTGGCGCCGACTGGAAGCTCTGCACCCGCAAGCTGGGGATCGACCGCGGCAACTTCTTCCACGCGGTCTATCGCATCGAACAGAAACTGGGCCGGGTGTTCCGGGAGTTGGAGCCCTACGGCCTGTTCCCGTTGGACGAGTACTTCCGGGGGATGCGCCGTCCTCCGGTCTCGGCCGCACAGCCGGGATTGCCCGACCCTTTGCCGGGATTCCGGCCCCGGATGCCGGCGCTCCGGGCCCCCCTGGTGGAGCAGACCGCCTGATCAGCGGCGTTTCTGAAAGAATGCCTGGAGCAGGAGCGTACACTCGGCGGCCAGCACGCCTTCGACAATGTCCACCTGGTGATTGAGCAGGTCCGAGTCCGCCAGCGCGAACTTGCTCCGTACCGCGCCGAAACGAAGGTCCCTGGCTCCGAACACCAGCCGTTTGACACGCGCCGCGACCAGCGCGCCGGCGCACATGCAACACGGCTCCAGGGTTACATAGAGCGTCGCGTCCTCCAGGCGGTAATTGCCAAGGGCCGCGGCGGCTTCGCGCAGCGCGAGGATCTCGGCGTGAGCGGTTGGGTCAACCCGTGAAACCGGGGAGTTGGCGCCGCGGCCTACGACCTCGGAACCGCATACCACGACGGCGCCGACAGGCACCTCGCCCTGCTCCCGGGCGCAGCGCGCCAACCGCAGCGCCTCCCCCATGAAGAGGTCGTGGGTCATGGCCGGCTCAGCGTCCCATCCATCCGCCATCTACGACCAAAATGGAGCCGTGGACGTAGTCGGAGGCCGGAGAGGCGAGGTAGACGGCGGCGCCCTTCAGGTCTTCGGCGCGTCCCCAGCGGCCGGCCGGGATTCGCGCCAGGATGGCGGAGTTCCGCTCCGGGTCCTCGTGGAGAGGCCGAGTTGAATCGGTCCCGATGTAGCCGGGCGCAATCGCGTTCACGTTGACGCCTCTGGCCGCCCACTCGTTAGCGAAGGCCTTCACGAGCGTTGCAACGCCGCCTTTGCCTGCGGCGTAGCCCGGCACCAGGATGCCCCCCTGAAAACTTAGCAGCGACGCCAGGAAGATGATCTTCCCCTTGCCGCGGGCGGCCATGCCGCGGCCGATTTCCCTGGTCAGGATGAACGGGGCGGTCAGGTTGCAGGCAATCACGCTGTCCCAATACTCGTCGGGGTGTTCGGCGGCGGGGCTGCGGACGATTCTCCCGGCGTTGTTGACCAGGATGTCGACCGCCGGAAAGTCCGCCTGGAGGGCGGACACGAAGCGGTACAGGCTGTTTCTGTCGCCGAGGTCGCAGGCGTAGCCGCGGAACCGCCGGCCGGCCGCCAGGACATCCCGCTCCACCTGGCTGCCGGAAGGTTCCAGGTGGGCGCTAACCCCGACCACATCCGCGCCGGCCTCGGCCAACCCAACCGCCAAGGCGCGGCCGATTCCACGGCGGCAGCCGGTGACCACGGCGAGCTTTCCATCCAGCCTGAAACAATCCAATACGGGCATAGGTCAATCTTGAGCAGCAGTATACTCTAGCAGTATGCCGAAGATGCAGCGCGTTTGTTTCCTGTTGCAGGTCAAGCCCGAGCGGCTGGCCGAGTACAAAGAGCGCCACAAGGCGGTGTGGCCGGAGATGCTGGCCGCGCTCAGCGAAACGGGCTGGCACAACTACTCGCTGTTCCTCCGGGAAGACGGGCTCCTGGTCGGGTATTGCGAGACGCCCGACTTCCAGCGGGCGCTGAGCGGAATGGCGGCCAAGGAAGTCAACTCCCGCTGGCAGAAGGAGATGAAGGACTTCTTCGCAGACCCGGGAGGGCGCGAAGCCGACAGGCAGATGGTTCCTCTCCTGGAGGTCTTCCACCTGGACTAACGGGCGGCAAAGCGGCCGAATCTCACGGGCGGCGCCGCGGGGCGCCGCGCGCCTCCACTCTTGGGCGGCGAGGGTGGAGATGTGCAAGAATGAAAGAGCGGCTATGAACGGGGTCAAGACTGCGTTGCTGCTCGGTGTGCTGAGCGCGCTGTTGCTGATCGGGGGCCAGGCGGTGGGCGGCCGGCAGGGGCTGTACATGGGTCTGGGGCTGGCCTTCCTGATGAATTTCGTCGGATATTTCTTCTCGGACAAGATCGCGCTGTCCATGTACTCGGCCAAGCCGGTCAGCGAGACAGAGAACGCCGCCGTTTACCGCCGCATCGGCCCGCTGGTGCGCAACCTGACCATGCAGATGGGCCTGCCGATGCCGAGGCTGTGGATCATTCCGGAGCCCTCCCCCAATGCCTTCGCCACCGGGCGGAACCCCAAGCACGCTTCGGTGGCGGTGACCGCCGGATTGCTGGAACTGATGGACGACCGGGAACTGGAAGGGGTCCTGGGGCACGAATTGGGGCACGTGAAGCACCGGGATATCCTGATCTCCTCGGTCGCGGCCACGATCGCGGCGGCTATCACGATGCTGGCGAGAATGGCCTTTTTCTTCGGCGGGCGGCGCGACAACGAGGATCACGGCGGAGGGGCGCTGGGCGGGCTCTTCATGCTGATCCTGGCGCCCGTGGCGGCCATGCTGATCCAGATGGCGATCTCCCGGACCCGCGAGTACTCGGCTGACGCGGCGGCGGCCCGGTATACCGGCGGCCCCCAGGGGCTGGCGAGCGCGCTTCAGAAGCTCGAGCACTATTCACGGCGGCTGCCGATGGATGCCTCGCCGGCCACCGCGCACATGTTCATCATCCAGCCGTTCAGCGGCCAGAGCCTCATGCGCCTTTTCTCCACGCACCCCTCCACGGAGCAGAGAATCGCGCGCCTGATGCAAGCGGCGTGAGCCACTGGCCGTCGACGAACGTGCGGGTCTCCCGCAAGGCCGAAGCGCGGCTTGCCTCGGGGCACCCCTGGATCTTCTCGAGCGACGTTGTGGACCGGGGCGACGCCTCCGCCGGGGAATCCGTCGCCGTGGTGAACGCGGACGGGCGGCCGTTGGGCACCGCTCACTTCAGCACAACCTCCCAGATCACCCTGCGCATGCTGAGCGACCGCGTGGAGGCGACCGGGCGGAGTTTTCTCAAGAGGCGGCTGGAGGCCGCCGCCGAGTTCCGCGGCCGGGTGGTCCGCGACAGCGACGCCTACCGGCTGGTTCACGGGGAAGCGGACGGGCTGCCTGGACTGGTCGTGGACCGGTACGGAGATTACCTGGTGCTACAGGCGCTGACTCAAGGCATGGACCGCGCCACTCCCGAGTTGGTGTCCTGCCTGCGGGAGTTGCTGGCGCCGGCGGCGATTGTGGCCCGGAACGACGCCGCCGTAAGGATCAAAGAAGGCTTGAAACTGGAGGTCAAGCTGCTGTCCGGCCAGGTTCCCGAGCGCGCCGAAGTCCGCATCCACGGACTGCGCTTCTTCGCCGACCTCCTGCATGGCCAGAAGACGGGCATGTTCCTTGACCAGAGAGAGAATTACGCCGCCGCCGCCAGGCACGCGCACGGACGCGCCCTGGACTGCTTCACCTCGGGGGGCGGTTTCGCGGTGCACATGGCGGCGCGCTGCGAGTCGGTGGAAACGGCCGACAGCAGCGGCGCCGCGCTGCGGCTGGCCCGCGCCAACAGGGACGCCAACGGCATCACCAACATTCAACTGCACGAGGCCGACGTGTTTGAGCTGCTGGCGGGATACGTCTCGTCGGGGCGGACGTTCGCCACCGTGGTGCTGGATCCTCCGGCATTCGCAAAATCACGGTCCGGAGTTGAGGGCGCCATACGGGGTTACAAGGAGATCAACCTGCGCGCCCTGCGCCTGCTGGGTCCGGGAGGGGTGCTGGTGACCTGCTCGTGCTCTCACCACGTCAGCGAGGCGGAGTTTCTGGAGACGGTGGCCGCGGCGGCGCTGGATGCCGGCCGCCGGCTGCGGGTCCTGGAGCGCCGCACCCAAGCCGCCGACCATCCGATTCTGCTCACGGTGCCGGAGACGCACTACCTGAAGTGCGTGATCCTGGGCGTAATCTAGGTCCTGGAGCATCTTCAGGCGCCTGCGTGCCGGTTGATTCCCGACGGGGCGCTCCGATATAGTCGGAGGTTGGGTTCCGCGCCCTGGGGACCCGTCTACCTTCCCAGTTCCTAGGAGGATTTATACATGTATAAGAAAGCTGGACAAACTGCCCTTACGGTTCTGCTTGCCGCGCTCTCGCCGGCCGGCCTCCTGATGGCCCAAGCCGAGCATCGCGGAGGGGGCGAAGCCAACCTGGTTCTGCCCGACCTGAACCAGGCGGTGTTTCTGGGCGGAATCGGCGGGCGGACCCTGCTCATGGCGGGCCTGGTGGTGAGCGCGCTGGGACTGCTTTTCGGACTGATGATCTACACCCGTCTGAAGAACATGCCGGTGCACGCGGCCATGCGCGAAGTGTCCGAGTTGATCTATGAGACCTGCAAGACCTACCTGGCGACGCAGGGCAAGTTCCTGCTGCTGCTGGAGTGCTTCATCGGAGTGATCATCATTTTCTACTTCGGCATCTTGCAGGGCTTTGAGGCTTTCCGCGTGGCCATCATCCTGCTGTTCAGCCTGATCGGCATTTCCGGCAGTTTCCTGGTGGCGGCCTTCGGCATGCGGGTGAACACCTTCGCCAATTCGCGCACCGCGTTCGCCAGTCTCACGGGCAAGCCGTACCCGTGCTATGACATCCCCCTTCAGGCGGGCATGAGCATCGGCATGCTGCTGATCTCGGTCGAACTGCTGATCATGCTGTTCATCCTGTTGTTCATCCCGGGCAGCCTGGCGGGGCCCTGCTTCATCGGCTTCGCCATCGGCGAGTCGCTGGGCGCGGCGGCGCTGAGAGTCGCCGGCGGCATCTTCACGAAGATCGCGGACATCGGCAGCGACCTGATGAAGATCGTATTCAAGATCAAGGAAGACGACGCGCGGAACCCGGGGGTGATCGCCGACTGCACGGGCGACAACGCGGGCGATTCGGTGGGGCCGTCCGCCGACGGGTTCGAGACCTACGGGGTAACGGGAGTCGCACTGATCACATTCATCATCCTGGCGGTCACCAGCCCGGTGGTCCAGGTGCAGTTGCTGGTTTGGATTTTCTCGATGCGCGTCATGATGGTGGTGGCCTCGGCCGCAGGGTATTTCATCAACGGCCTGATGGCCAAGGCGAAGTACGGCAACGCCGACAAGATGAACTTCGAGCAGCCGTTGACCACGCTGGTGTGGCTGACATCGCTGCTTTCGATCGGCCTGACGTACGTTCTCAGCTCCCAGATGATTCCCGACCTGGGCGGAGACTCGTCCCTGTGGTGGAAGCTCTCGACGGTGATCAGTTGCGGCACGCTGGCGGGCGCGCTAATCCCCGAGTTCGTGAAAATCTTCACCTCGACCAATTCACGGCACGTGCGGGAAATCGTGACCAGCTCGCGGGAAGGCGGCGCATCGCTGAATATCCTGTCCGGCCTGGTGGCCGGCAACTTCAGCGCCTACTGGCTGGGGTTTGCAGTCCTTCTGCTGATGACCATCGCCTACATTGTGAGCTCCTTCGGCCTGGCGTCGCTGATGGCGGCGCCGGCCGTGTTCGCCTTCGGCCTGGTGGCGTTCGGCTTCCTGGGCATGGGCCCGGTCACCATCGCCGTGGACAGCTACGGACCGGTTACCGACAACGCGCAGTCGATCTACGAGCTCTCCACCATCGAAGAACTGCCGGACATCAAGGAAGACATCCGGAAGAACTTCGGCTTCGAGCCCCAGTTTGAGCGCGCGAAGGACAACCTGGAAGAGAACGACGGCGCGGGCAACACCTTCAAGGCGACCTCCAAGCCGGTGCTGATCGGCACCGCCGTGGTCGGCGCTACTACCATGATCTTCGCCACCGTGGTGGCGCTGACCCATGGCCTGACCCAGAACCTCGAGATGCTCTCGCTGCTGCACCCGCCGTTCCTGCTCGGCCTGATCGCCGGCGGGGCGGTCATCTACTGGTTCACCGGAGCGAGCACGCAGGCCGTCTCAACGGGCGCGTACCGCGCGGTGGAGTTCATCAAGCGCACGATCAAGCTCGACACCAGCACAAAGGCGTCGGTCGAGGACTCGAAGAAAGTCGTAGCCATCTGCACCCAATACGCGCAGAAGGGCATGCTGAACATTTTCCTCACGGTGTTCTTCGCCACGCTGGCGTTCGCGTTCGTCGAGCCGTTCTACTTCATCGGCTACCTGATCTCGATTGCGCTGTTCGGCCTGTTCCAGGCCTTCTTCATGGCCAACGCGGGCGGCGCCTGGGACAACGCCAAGAAGGTGGTGGAGACCGAGTTGCGCGCCAAAGGGACCGAACTGCACGCCGCTACGGTGATCGGCGACACGGTCGGCGATCCGTTCAAGGACACCAGTTCGGTGGCGTTGAACCCCATCATCAAGTTCACGACGCTGTTCGGGCTGCTGGCCGTGGAGCTGGCGGTTTCGGTCACCGCCAGGCAGGGAGCCATGCTGAGCCACGTGCTGGCCGGCGTCTTCCTGGCGCTGTCGATGGTGTTTGTGTACCGCAGCTTCTACGGCATGCGGATCGAGACCGGGAAGTAACGGCGAGCCGCGCTCCGCAGGGCGGCGCTTCGAAGATTGCTCTCATGGGGCACGGCGGCGTGCCCCTACGGGGCCAGTTGGAACGATTCCCCGAGGTAGATCTGCTTCACCTCCGGGTCGCGGCCGAGGGCCTCCGGGCTGCCGGCCCGGAAGATCCTGCCGTTGTGGATGATATAAGCCCGGTCGGTGACGGCCAGGGTCTCCCGGACGTTGTGGTCGGTGACCAGGATGCCGATGCCCGTGCGTTTCAGGTCGAAGATGATCTTCTGGAGTTCCAGCACCTGAATGGGGTCGATCCCGGAGAACGGCTCATCCAGCAGAAGGAACTTCGGCTCGATCACGAGCGACCGGGCAATCTCCACGCGGCGGCGCTCGCCGCCGGACAGGGTGTAGCTCTTGCTGCTGCGGACTTTCTCCAGGCCCAGTTGTTCGATCAGCAGGTGCATGCGCTCGCGCCGTTCACGGCCGCTCAGCCGGACGGTCTCCAGGATGGCCATCAAGTTCTCCTCCACCGTGAGCTTCCTGAAAACGGATGGTTCCTGCGGCAGGTAACTGATGCCCTTGCGGGCCCGCTGGTACATAGGAAGCGTCGTGATCTCCTCCTCATCCAGCAGGACGCTGCCCGAATCCGGACTGATCAAGCCGACGACGATGTGAAATGAAGTCGTCTTGCCGGCGCCGTTGGGGCCCAACAAACCCACCACCTCGCCCTGTTCCACGAGCAAGGACAGTCCGTCCACGACCTTGCGCCGGTCGAAGGACTTGGAGATCTCACACGCCCGGAGCTTCTTCATGGCTTCATTTCAGGCGGATCACGCTGGAGGCCGGCTGGGTGTCGCGGCCATCGACCAGCAGCCTATCATCGTCCGCGAACCAGGTCAATTGCGCTCCGCGCGTGGATCCACGCAGGCTGTCGGTGAACTCGGGCCGGCCGCCGGACAGCACTATCTTGCCCTGCGCCACGACGTACTCGGCGTGCTCGGCGCGTCCCAGGCGCGTCCGGCCGGGCGCGGCCTGCGCAATGCGGACATCGCCGTCGGCGTATGCTTTTTCGAGTTCGGAAGAGCCAGCTCCGGCGGCGAAGATCCCCCGCAGATCAGCCGCCGACACGGTCATGCCGGCGCGGACCATGTCGGCTCCACCCCGGTACTCCGCGGTCCTGGTCTTGTCGGCATAGTACAGCTCAGGAGCCCTAACGAGGGTAAAGACCGGAACTGCTCCGCGTTTCTTTGCCGCGTCGGACTGTTCCACAAAGCGGCTACGGACGTTGCCCCGAGCCACGAGCGTGCGCTCCCCGCGGTCGATCTCCACCCAATCCGCTTCGATCCGGTTACCCGCCTGCCAGACCACGACGCCGCCCTCGTAACGGGCGCGCCGGCCTCCCGCCGTCAGGAACATACGGGCGGACCTGGCGTGGAGAGGATCGCCCTGGGAGAGCACGGCGCTGGGCTTGCTGTCCGGTTCCGGCTCGCGAGTGGAAGCCACGCTGCCCTCCGCGGAGACGTCGCCGGAACTCTGATCCATGACGATCTTGTCCGCCGCGAGCGATCCCGCGGCGTCCCAGATTCGCGCGCTTTCGCTGAGGGTGACGAGGTTCTCCCTGGTCTGGGAAACGGCGCGGCCGGCACGCCCCCGGCGGTCACCCTCTTCGTAGCGGAAGTCTCCCCACTGCTCGAGGCGGAGGAGTTCGCTACGTTCGGGATCGAACTCAGCCTTGAGGTCGCGGCTCCAGGTGAGCATGGGTGGAGGCGCGGGGCCACGGGACGGACGAGGCCGTTCGGTGCGGGTAGAGGCGCGGGTAGCCTCAAGGCCGCGAATGTGGTTGCCCTGGGCGTAGGTCACGAAGATCCGGTCAGCCTCCAGGCGCCGGAGCCCCTGGCCGGGCTGGCTGGGCAGAAATTCAATGACTCCCGGCGCGCCGGTCCTCACGTCGCTGATCTCACGGCCATCGGGCCCCATGGACAACTCGATGACGTCACTGTGAAGGGTGCGAACGGGTGGCCGGGGAGGTTTCAGAGACGGAGCCGGCAAGGATTCCACGACGGCGCCGCCCCTAGCAACCGCGCGGCGGAGACGGCTGGCGCCGCCGGCGAGGTCGAAGTCAAGATCCATGTGGGCGGCGGTGACAGAGGTGCGGGAGGACTTCTGGACGGAGGCCAGGCGCGCGTTCCGATCGGCAGCGATTCTCTCCACTTCGCCGCCCGCGCCGAATTCGATGAAGATCTGGCCGGCGGCGTACTCCACCTGACGGTCCGCTTCAGGACGGTCCGTCCCGCGCGCCTCAAAAGCCTCGATGCGGCTGATGTCTCCCTCTTTGAGCCAGAGGACGCCCTTTCCGCCCTCCACGGCCATCTCTCCACGCTTGAGGCGGTACCACGGGCCGACGAGGATGGCGGAGTCTCTCTCTTTGTAAATGAGTTCTCCGGTCTCGACGGTGAGCGGTTCAGCCTTGGCGCCGCTACGTCTATAGGTGAGGACGGCTTGGGAGCGGAGATGCAACTCACGGTACTCGGGTTCGTAGGCGGCACCCACGGACCTGCCTTCTCCGTGTTCAAAGCGGAAGGCTGTCGGGCGGTCAGTGGATGCGCGCCCCGTCTTGCTCTCGTACTTCAGGCCTGAGGTCCTGATGAAAACGCGCTGCGCGCCCGGCTCATCTCCGGCAGACTCTCCAGTGGTGATCTCGACCTCGCCGCCGGCGTAGAAGCTGCTATCCTCCGTGTCGAACTCCGCGTTGGCGGTCCTGATGCGGTCGAAGGTTGCGCCGTCGGCGGCGAAGACCTTGACCTCGACGTCTTCCAGATAAAGGCGTGACGGACTCTTAAGCTGGCTGAAGCGTTTGGCACAGACTTCAGCCACGGTCCGGTTGCCCTCGGTCTGCGACCAGCACAGGTCGCGATGCACAGCGCTGGTTTCCGACGGCAGCGCCGTGGGGACGGGCGGCGCACTGCTCTGCTGGCGCGCCTTCGAACGTAGGTGCACACCTGCCACCACTGCAATGACGGCGACGATCACCACCAGAAGGAGCGGGCCCAAGCGCCGCATGGAAACCACAGCTTACCAAATCGGTGACGCGGGGGCAGTCACAGGCCGCTCCACAGCAATAACCAGTTTTGTTTGTGTAGGTTAACGCCGCGGCTCAGGCCGAGCTCATAGATGGCGGTGCTAGCTTGTGGGCAGAGGACCTGGACTCGATGTTCCAGACAAGAGGAGCAAGCTCAGCGCATTTCGCCGTTCTGGACACGTGGAGGAACTGGGATGGGCAACCTGAAAGAGACCGGCAAACCGAAGCCGGCGGGGCAGGCTGCGAAGAAGGGAAGACAACAGAAAGGGCGCAAGCCGTCCAACGTGGCGGTCCTGGAGCAGATGATCGAGAAGTTCCAGGCGCAGATCAACCGGGAAGACTTCAAGGCCACCGTGGGTGACTACATACGCCTGATGCAACTTCGCGAAGAACTGAGCGATGAGGAGCCGAAGGAGATACGGGTCACGTGGGTAGAGCCAGTAGAGCAGAAACCCTCGAACGAGACATAGCATACAGCCCGCTCAGCTCCCAGAAACGTTTCCATGACTCCACGGCCAGATTCAAGGGTTTTTCCGGACCAGTCGGATGCGGGAAGAGCCAAGCCTTGTGCCAGGAGGCGCTGAGATTGACCTACCTGAACCAGGGGCGCACGGGACTGCTGGGAGCGCCGACCTTTCCCATGCTGAGAGACGCCACGCAGAGCACGCTGTTCGAGATTCTCGGGCAGAACCGGATACCTCACGAGTATCACCGGGCCGAGAACATCCTGGTGATGAAGGACACGCGGTCGAGGATCATCTTCCGGCCCCTGGACGACTTCGAACGGCTGCGCGGGACAAACCTGGCCTGGTTCGGGTTGGATGAACTGACCTACACAGCGGAAGAAGCGTGGTTGCGTCTGGAGGGGCGGCTGCGGGATCCCAAGGCGCGCCGCCTGTGCGGATTCGCGGCGTGGACGCCCAAAGGCTTCGATTGGGTCTACCGGCGGTTCCTGGAAAAGCGCGTGAACGGGTACGACCTGACGCTCGCACAGCCGTACGAGAACCACCACCTGCTAGAGAAGGTGCCGGACTACTACGAGCGGTTGAAAAGCAGCTACGACGACCGGTTCTACGAGCAGGAGGTTCTAGGCAAATACCTGAATGTCAGCGAGGGCCAGGTGTATCACGGCTTTGACCGCACCCGGAACGTAACCGAAGTGGCGGTGGAACGGCGGCTGCCGCTGCGGTGGGCCCTGGACTTCAACGTGGACCCGATGTGCTCGGTCGTAGCGCAAGTGAAGCAGGGGGTGGTGCAGGTAGTTGACGAGATCGTCATGAGGCGGGCGACCACACCGGAAGTCTGCGTGGAGTTTCTGAGCCGCTACCCACGACACGAGGGGGGAGTGGTGATTTACGGTGACGCTTCCGGGAGCCGCCGGCAAACCACCGGGCACAGCGACTACGAGATGGTCAGGCAATCCCTGGCGACAAGCGGCCACAAGCAAGCGAGCTACAGGATTCCGCGGAGCAACCCGGAGGTGCGGGAGAGAGTGAACCTGGTGAACGCATGTCTGCGGCTGTCAGAAGGAGAGACGCGCCTGCTGATCCATCCGAGATGCAAGGAACTGATCCTGGATCTGGAACAGGTTGCCTATAAACCGGGCAGCACGGTGATCGACAAAGAGAGAGATCCGCGCCGGACGCACCTGTCAGACGCGCTGGGATACCTAATCTGGCAGGAATGCAGGCCGCAGGGGCGGGCCGGAGCGCGCACCGAGCGCATACTTTGAGCCGCCAGGCGGGGGAGGAGATACAGGCGTGTTCGACATCGACCGGGAACATCCCGAGTATACGGCCAGGAAGGCCGCCTGGAAGCAGTACCGCGATCTGTACGTGGGTGGGGAGCAGTTCAAGGCCAACGCGGCCGAGTACCTGATCAAGCGGCACCGCGAGCCATCGGACGTCTACTACGAACGGTTGCACCGGGTGTTCTACGAGAACTACCTCGGCTCGATTGTGGACTGGTACGCGGCAACACTGTTCCGGCGCGAGCCGATCCTGAGCTTCCAGGGGCCGAGCGAAAGCGGCAAAGCCTTCTACCAGGAGTTCGTCGAGGATTGCGACCTGCGGGGCTCGGGGCTGTCGGATTTCTACCGCCGTGTGCTGGTTGAGGCCCTGGTTTCAGGGACGGCGTACGTGCTCGTGGATTTCCCGCGTTCCGCGACGCCGGCGGCAAACCGAGCCGAAGAAGAGGCGACCGGACGTGCCAGGGCGTACCTGGTGGAGTACGGCCCCCAGGAAGTGATCAACTGGCAGCACGACGGCTACGGCAACCTGGAGTGGGTCGTCATCCGGACCAGCACCTTGGGCCAACTCGAGGCAGGGGAGAAGGCCTGGGTGAGGCAGACCCGATGGCTGTACTTCGACAAAACAGAATTCCGCACCTACGAGAGGGTCGACAGCCAGCAGAGGCACGGCCAGCCGGAACTGAAGGACCAAGGGAGGCACGGTTTTGCCAGGCTCGGGAAGGTTCCGGTCTTTGCGTTCCACATCAGCGAGGGACTCTGGCTGGCGAACAAGGCCGCTTCCTTGCAGTTGGAGCACTTCAACAAGTCGAACGCGCTGGCCTGGGCCTTGACCATGGGCCTATTCGCCTCTCCAGTGGTTTACTCGGATCGCGAGTGGAATCAGATGGCCGGCGATTCCTACTACATCCAACTGGGGCCCGAGGACCGTTTCGGATGGACCGAGCCGGAGGGCAAGGTCTACCAGATTGCGGCCGAGAACCTGAGCCGGCTGAAGGACGAGATCTACCGGGTCTGCTACCTGCTGACACAGGCGGGAGGGTCGCTGTCGGGCGGCCAGGCGCAGTCAGGGGTGAGCAAGCAGCGGGACTTCACGATTACACAGGAAGTTCTGCGCGCTTACGGCGATGCCGTCAAGGACAGCATGAAGCGCGTTCTGCGCGCCATCGAGGCGGCGCGCGAAGACGGGCTCGCCATCGAGATTTCAGGACTCGATGAGTTCGACATCGGCGACTTCAGCAGCGAACTGGAAGATGCGATCAAGCTGCTGGGCCTGGGGGCCGGGTCGAAGACGCTGAAGAAGCAAATCCTGAGGAAACTCGCCCTGAAGTACCTGTGCGACGTGCGGCAAGAGACCAAGGACCAGATCGTGGAAGAGCTGGACCAATGGTGCGAGCAGTCCTAAGACGAAGGGGGGCCCGTGCCACCCAGGCAAAGGAGAGCAAGGATGGAGCAAGGGAACACAGAGAACACCGGAACCCTCACCCAGCAGGCGCCGGACATTCGGGCGATCGTCCGGGAGGCGATCGAAGAGTACACACGGCGCGAGCAATCCAAGGCGGAACCGGCCTACAAGAACGAGTTGCTCGAAGAGCGGAAGCGACGCGAACAACTGGAACGCAGAGTCAACGAACTGGTCCAGGAAAGCGCGCGGAGCCGCCAGGCAGCCGAGGAGGCGGAACGCGGCGCCACGCTCCGGACGGAGTTGCAGAAGCTCGGAGTGACAAAGGTGGACCTGGCGTTCAAAGCGATCAAGGACGACGTCAAGCGGGCGGAGGATGGCAGGCTGGTGGCGCAGAGCGAAAGCGGGCCGGTCAATCTCCGCGAGTACCTCACGCAGTTTGTCAACGAGAATCCGGAGTTCCTGCCGGCCCGAAACCTGGGAGGATCGGGCGTCACGGCGGGCCAACGAGCTTCAACCCCGGCCGGCTCCACGCCGGACCTGGACAAGATCAGGCCGGGGATGAGTCCTGAGGAACTGGACAAGGTTCGTCAGGAGGTGGCACGGATCGCTTCCCAGACGCTGGGGGGGCGCTAGAAGACGCAGCAGCAAGCCTCGACAGGCCGAGAAGCCTGACGCAGAGGCGGAAGAACGCCCTCAGAGGCGGAATCACAATCGAAAGGAAAACAGATGCCAGCAATTACATCCACAAACGTGGCGAACGCGATTGTCAAGTTGGTGGCGGTCGACGCGCTGCCCGCCCTGATGGGCAACCTGGTCATGGGGAACCTGGTCAATCGCGATTTCGAACCCACTCTGGGCCAAGCCGGGGACACGGTCAACGTGCCGATTCCCCCGACGCTGGTCGCAAACAACCTGGCGGAGGGGGGCACGGTCCAGACGCAGAACCCAAACCTGGGCAACGCGCAGATCGTGCTCAACACGCATGCGGAAGCTACCTTCCAGATTCCGGACGTGACCAAGGTGCTGGCCGTGCCGGATCTGCTGAGGCTGTACATGCAGCCGGCGCTGGTGGCTTTGGCTGAGAAGATCGAGAGCGACCTATTGGGACTCTACGCGAGCTTCACGGCCAATACGCCAGTCGGGACGGGCGGCGCGGCGCTTACCGAAGCCGCGATCGACACGGCTGAGACGGAGTTGTTCCAGTCGAAAGTGCCGGCCAGCGAGCCGAAGTACCTGGTGGTCGACGCGACCGCGTACTCGCAACTCCGCCAGATCCCGAGGTTCAGCGAGTTCCAGACGGCCGGCGAGGCCGGACTGCGCGCGCTGGTCGAAGGGTCCGTGGGGAAGATCAAGGACTTCTACGTGTTCCGGTCGCAGTTCGTGAAGAAGACCGGAAGCGGGCCGTACACCACCCAGAACATAGCGTTCACGCGCAGCGCCCTGGGCCTGGTGGTGCGCAGACTCCCGCAGCCTCTTCCCGGCACGGGCGCAGTCGCCGAATACGCCGAGATGGGGAACTTCGGGATGCGGGTGGTCATGAGCTACGAACCGACCACGCTGGCGCAGCAGTTCACCGTGGACGTGTTGTACGGCGTGGGAGTGCTTCGCAATGCATTCGGCGTGCAGGTGAGAAGCTAGACAGACCCGAGAGGGAGACTCCGGACCCCGGCGGTCCGGGTGGGGGTGATGGAAGCCTGCCCCACCGGCAGCCGGGGTCCATAGAGCGTTGGGAGAAAGAGATGGACCTGAGAGTCTACTACCAGAAGCTGCGGCAAGTTGAAGAGAGCCTGCCGGAGCCTTACGCCGTCATGGTGAGCCAGGAGACGCCGGACGGCGGCCGCGCCGGAGTCCTCACGGAAGCGCCCAGGGCTCTGGCGGCGAGGTTGATCGTAGAGGGCGGGGCGCGGCTGGCATCCGAGGAAGAGGCGGCCGCGTTCCACCGTGAGACGGCCGAGGCGCGTCAGCGAGCGGAACAGGCGGCTGCCGCCAGCAGGATTCAGGTCACCGTAGTGGCCGAGCCGGCGGGCGACGGCAAGCGGCCACGGGCCAAGAATAACAGCACGCAAAGCTAGGATCGGGGCGGGGACGCGATGGCACTGTTCACCGATGGGACGATCTCGACGCTGGAAGATCTCAGGGGGTACGAGAGCTCGATTTACGACGTGGCCAGCACCGAACGAATCGATCTCTCGCAGAAACTGGTCCTGAGCCAGCAGGAGATGGAAGTGGATCTGATCACACGGTTGTTCCGCGACAAACCCACGGAATTGACCAGGGTCGTGGTGACGGCGGCGCTTCAGCTCTGGCACACTTTCCAGACGCTGGCGCTGACGTACCGGGACGCCTACAACAGCCACCTGAACGACCGCTATCAGGGGAAGTGGCGCGAGTACGAGCGCCTGGCCAAGTGGGCGGCGGAGAACCTGATGGCATCGGGCGTGGGGATGGTGGAGCAGCCGATTCCGAAAGCGCAACCGCCGGTCCTCAGCGCGGCGGCAGGCAGCGCGCCGGCGGCCATGTACTGGGTACGGATCTCCTGGACTGGGCCTGGCGGCCAGGAGGGCTGCGCGAGCGAGCCGAGCGTGCTGGCCGCACCGGAGGGAACGGTCCCGCGAACCAATGCCGGAGCGGCGCCGCCCATCGCGACCGGCTGGAACGTGTACGTGGGGGCCAACAGCGGCGAGGAGCAACTGCAAAACGTGACGCCGATTCCCCTCGGATCGAGCTGGACCATGCCCGAAACCGGGTTGACCCCGGGCCGGCCAGCCTGGCGGGGCCAGTCTCCCACTTCCTACAAGCGGTTGGAGCGGGTGTTCCGCAGGGGTTAGGGATCATGGCGCAAGTCACCAAAGCGACTGCCAGCCGCCTGGCCGCGATGCTCGCCTCCCCCACAGGGCTGGTACAGAGCGTCGCGGCCATCGCAGCCAGAGAGAACGCGCGATTTGACGAGATCCGTCCACAGCAGGTTCTATCGCAGAGCGTGGCGCCAGAACTGGCGGAACGCACCGCCGGCGTGCAATACCCGGTCTTCTACGTGTATTGCGAGAAGATCACCAACGAACTGCGCGAGAAGTTCCGGACCTTTTCGGGCAAGGCGCGCCTGGCGGTTGACGTACGGGCGTCGAGCGACCGCCTGGAGAGCCTGGGGCAGAACCTGGCACTGCTGGTGGAAGCCGTCACGGACGTGCTGGACACCCACCGAGGGGACTGGGGGGGCGGGATCTTCTACGCGGGCAAATACGAGGCCGCCTTCGGACAGACAAAACACGGCGGGAAGAACTTCATTCAGACCGCGAAGGTCAGTTTCGATGTTGAGGTCAGCATCGGCTGAGGAGTGGAAGGAGAAAACGAGATGGCCTGTTATATCGCCTCCAACGACAACCGGTTTTATGCCGCAGTCGAGCCGGCTTTCGGCAGCGTGCCGCCGATCGACTCCAGCCACCGGTTTGCCGGCGTGAAGCTCGCGATACGGCAGCAGGCGGATAAACCGGCGAGGAGAGACAAGACCGGCACGCGGACCTTTCCGGGGCTCCCGGCGGGGCTGCGCAGACGGACCTCATTCGAGCTGCGAACCTACATGAGCGGCTGGACGAACCAATCCCAACCGCCCGGCTATGGGCCGTTATTCCAGGCGGCGCTGGGAGCGGACGCACTCCCGTACCCAGGAGGGACCGTGGGTTATGGTTCGTCGGGCAGGATTCTGACGTTTACGGCGCCACACGGGCTCGCAGCGGGGCAGGCGGTCACCTTCGGCGGGGAAATACGCTTCGTCTCGGCGATCGCGGATGAGACCAGCGTGCTGCTGAATGCAGCATTCAGCATCGCGCCAAGCGAGGGGTCGCCCATCGGGGCGACGCTTACCTACCGGCCGGCCACGCACCTGAAGAGCGCCAGCATCTTCGATTACTGGTCGCCCGAGGGGGCCGTGCAGCGCATCCTCTGCGGAGCGGGCATCGACAGGATGCAGTTCCGGGTGAACGGGGACTACCATGAGTTCCGGTTCAGCGGATCCGCCATGGACGTCATCGACAGCCGCACATTCGTCGAGGGAGAAGGATCGCTCGCCGGCTTCCCGGCGGAGCCCACGCTCCAACCGCTGGACAACAGCATCATCCCGGGACACCTGGGCCAGGCGTTGCTGGGATCCATCGCTGACCGCTTCTTCACCGTTACAGACGCCGAGATCACTCTGGACAACGACCTCGACATGCGGGCCCGGGAGTTCGGCGCAGTGCTGCCGCGCTGCCTGGCGGCCGGGACACGCTCGGTGGTATTCGACCTGTCGCTGTACGGCAGGGAGGACGATGCCACGGTGTCGCTCTACCAGGCGTCCCGGCAGCGGTCTCCGATCGAGGTGATGTTGCAGTTGGGGCAGGATCCGGGGCAGTTGTTCGGCGTGTACCTGAAGAGCGTGGTGCCAGAACCGCCGGAGTTCGACGACAGCGAAACCAGGCTGCAGTGGCGGTTCCGAGGGTCGCGAGCACAGGGCACGGTGGACGATGAGATGGTGATCGCCTTCGGGTGAAACGATGAACTACGAGAGCCTGATCACATTGGACTCCACGACGAGGCCGGGCGTGGTTTTCACGATCCGGAGGATGTCGCTGGGGCGGAGGATCGAGCTGACGACACGCCTGCGCGAACTGCTCAGCAAAATCGAGTTCCTGGAAGCGGGGCAGCGGCCCGCCGAGAGCCTGGAAGCAGCCATTGTAGGAACCGAAATCGAGAAGGCTTACCTGGCATGGGGACTTGCCGGGATCAGCGGTCTGGAAGTGGACGGTCAGGCGGCCACTCCGGAGACGCTCGCGGCGGCGGGGCCGGAAGACCTGGCGCGGGAGATCGTCGAGGCGATCAAAGCGGAAGCCGGCCTCACTCAAGCCGAACGAAAAAACTGATACTCGCCTTCCACTTTCAGTTCGCGGACCAGGCCCGGTGGAGGTGCGAACCATGCAGACGAGCGGGCCTGGACAGGCGGCGGCGATGTCTCTTCCTGGGCGGGGCCGGCGATGATCCCGAGCATGCGGTCTGGGCGCGAAAACGGGTGATCGCCACCCGGTGTCCGAAGTCGGTCATCACGGCGCAGAGCCAGGCTTGGATCGAGGCGTTCCACGCCTGGAAACTGTGCGGAGGAGACGGCCGGGCCTGGAGCGCGCGGCAATGGGACGCCTTCTCGATACTCGAGCAGGCTCTGACAGCGGAGAGGAGCGGTTCTGATGACTGAATGGGAACAGGCTGTGCTGCAAAGACTGGGGATCGGGACACGAGACGCGGGCGGCGGGACGCTGCTCGATCTGGTTAGAGCGGCCATGCCCGGCGCGCCCGGCAGCCTGGGAGACGGCATGGGGAAGGTCGCTGAACAGATCGGTTTGTTCCGGACTATCGCCCAACATCAAGCTCAGACCCTCGCAGAGAACACGCAGGCGCTGCTTCGCAGCACGGCGCTGCAGACCACCGGAGGAGCCGCCTACACCGCGGGCAGTATCGCGGGCACGGCGGCAAGAGCGCTGAGCGGCGGTTTGGGGCTCTCGTCCCTGGCCTCCTCGATCGTGAGGCTCTTCCGGGGAGACAGGCAGGAGACGGGGGCGGCGCTGGCGACTTACAGCGCGCCGGACCCCATCCATTTCGAAGGCGCCGCGCCCGCGACCGCAGGTATGCCCATCCTGCCCATCGACTACGGCCAAGACGGCTTGCCGAGACGGGATTGGACAACAGCGTATCGAGCCACGGGTGGAACCGGGGACCGGCCGCCAGGGGCCGCCCGACCCGGGGCGCCGGTCCATGCACCGGCAGTGACCGTGCAGGTGCAGGCGATGGACAGCCGCTCCTTCCTAGACCATAGCAGCGAGATCGCCCGGGCCGTGCGGGAGGCGCTCCTCAACGCGGACGCACTGGGGGGCGCCATCAGCGAACTCTGAGATGAGCACCTTTCCGCTACTGAAGACAGGGGCCGTGGCGCAGTACCCGGCGGGCCGCGCCCTGGAATACTCGACCTCTGTGCTGCATTTCGTGGACGGCCGCGAACAGAGATTCCGGGAGTGGGCCGGCGCAACACGCCGATGGGTGATCCGGCTGGAACTTCTGGACGAGGGAGAACTCGCCGCCCTGGAAGCCTTCCATGCCGCGCGGCAGGGACGGCTGGGAACATTCTCGTTCACCGATCCGTGGGACGGAACGACGTACCCGGATTGCAGCCTGGAGACGGATTCGTTCGCGCTGGAATATCAAGACCTGATGAGGGGCCGCGCCAAGCTGGTGGTGCGGGCGAACCGAGACTGACATGCTCTACTTCCCGCAACTCGAATCGGGCGCGATGACGCAATACCCCTTTGTGAAGCAACGGATCTTCCGAACGGTCAGCAACAGCCTCGCCGACGGCCGCACGGTCAAGTTGGGAGATCCGGGCGCAACCAGAATCCTGTGGGAGTTCACGTTCGAGGGTCTCGTCGAGCAGGAGCGCGAGACCCTGGAGGAGTTCTTCCAGACCGTGGAAGGGCGCCTGCGGGACTTTGTCCTGCTGGATCCTGCCGATAACCTGCTGGCATGGAGCGGGGACCTGGAAGCCGCCTCCTGGAGCAGGGGTCCGCTTATCAGCCTCACCGGGGGCCTGGGCGACCCGGAGGGCGGGTCGGGCGCATTCGCTGCCGTCAACGCGGGCGCCGCTCCGCAGAGCATACAGCAGACAGTCAACGCGCCGGGCAGGTATTGGTACTGCTTCAGCGTGTACGCCAGAAGCTCCACGAGCGCCGCCGTGTCGCTGTTCCGCTCGAGCGGGGGGGTGACAGAGGAAAGGGTTTGCGCTCTCTCCGCGGAGTGGACGAGGTTCGTGCTCTCCGGCAGGGCAGAGAGCACAGCCGAGAGCGTGGTATTTGGAGTGACCTTGCCGGCGGGCGCAGCCCTGGAGCTTTACGGGATGCAGGCCGAGGCGCAACCAGCCCCTTCCGTCTACCGGAAAACCACCTCCCGCACGGGCCTGTACGCCAACGCGCGTTTCGAGGAGGATGCGCTCTCGGTCCGGACGGATGGGCCGGAAACGCACGCCTGCCGGGTGCGCATCGGAGCGCCTTTGCCGGGCTAGCGGGGCGCCGCAAGATCGACAGGCCGGGAAGCCTGTCCCACGCGCGCCGATTCACTGTGGTCCGGCAGGTGTCCGTGCCTGCCGTCGAGGGTTGCGGAGGCCTTTTTCAGCGACCTCCCTGGAGAGCCATGGCGACTATCGCGGAATTGAAGGAACTCACGACGACCCAGACACCGCTGTTCCTGTTCACATTCGAACTGCCGACGGGCGCGGTGGAGCGATGGTCGACTCACCGCGTCGAGGTGGACGGCCAGGTCTATCAAGCGCGAGTGCTCGGCCACAACCTGTTCGAGATGCGCGCGGACGCCCAGGAGGGGATCGACAGCGCGTCGCGCGTCCGGGTCACGCTGGCGAACGCGGACTCCTATTGCTCGCAGATTGAACGGAACCTAGGGTGGAAGGGCGCGAAGGCGACGGTACGGTTTCTGTTCTTCGATCTGAAAGAAGGACAGCCGGCGTCGGAATGCACGGTGGTCTTCCGGGGAGCGGTGGGTTCTCCGGACGAAATCACGGAGAGCACGCTGCGGCTCCCGATTTCAAACCGCATGAACTTGCAGCGGATGCTGATTCCGGAGGTGCGGATCCAGCGCCGCTGCCCGTGGAAGTTCCCCGCGACCTCCGAGCAGCGGGCAGAGGCAGCGGCCGGAGGGGGGCGCGGCAAGTACTCGCCGTTCTACCGGTGCGGGTACTCGGCCGGCACACCGGGCGGTGTGGGAAATCTGGATGGCGAAGAACCATTTGACTTCTGCGGGTACACGCGCCCCGAGTGCGAGCAGCGGGGCATGTTCGACCGGGACTCCAACGGGAGCCCGACACGGCGCTTTGGAGGCGTGGAGTTCGTACCGCCATCCGTGCTGGTGCGGACCCACGGCGAAAGTTCACACCACCTGTCACCCCTGCTCGAGAACGAGGGGCGATACAACGACTTCGTGCCGGTGGTGTACGGTACCGGCTGGTATGCGCCGCCCATCGTATTCGCGCGAAACGACGGGAATCTGACCCGCCTGGAAATCCTGCTGGGAATGGGTGAAATCCAAGAGGTGCTCCGTGTCGTGGTGAACGGCGTGGAGGTGCCGCCAGGACGAGCCGGGGCGAACATGACCGCGACGGGATGGTACAACGTGGTCAGCTATGGAACCCGGACGGGCGCCTTTAACGCCGATTTCGCGGATTCCGAGGGGACGCCACTCGGAGACCCGTACGGCAGCATGGCTCTGCTATCGGTCGTGACGCCGAACCGGGTCAACGACGGCCGGAGCCTGCCCCGGGTGCAAGTGCTGCTCCGCGGCCTGAAGGTGAGCCGCTACGCCGCCGACGGCACGTTCCTGGGAGAAGACTACGACAACAACCCGGCCTGGGTGCTGCTCGACATTCTGAAACGCAGCGGGTGGTCCGACGAGGAGATTGACCTCGCCAGTTTCGCGGCGGCGGCCGTGTACGCGGCGGAACTGATAGAGGCCAGGGACCTACACGCGAATTCGACGATGATTCCGCGCTTCCAGTGCAACCTCGTTCTTCGGCGAAGAAGGAGCGTGGCTGAGGTGCTGCGCGGAATCCGGGCGGCGAGCCGGCTCTACCTGACCTACGACGGCGACGGACGGGTGCAGCTTCGTTCGGAGAACACCATCGCGCTTCAGCAGCCGGTCAAGCCAGCCGGCAGCAACGCGCAGACAGAGCTGAACGGCGGCTGGCCGTGCTACGAATTCGGCGACGGGATGAACGGCCTCTCGGGAATCCTCAGAAGAGACAGCGGCGAACCTGCGATTCGCTTTTGGACCCGGAGCGCAGCGGACACCCCCAACCGGTTCAGCGTCGAGTTTCAGGACGAGTTCAACGAGTACCAACAGGACAGCCTGTCGCTGGTGGACGTGGAGGATACTGTGCGCACCGGCCACGAGGTCAGCGCCAACCTGACGGCGCTTGGACTGCCGAATTTCCATCAGGCGGCCAGGATCGTACAGCTTCAATTGGACAAGTCGCTGCGCGGGAACACCTACGTCGAGTTCGAGACCAGCGTCCGCGGCGCGGGACTCAAGCCGGGAGACATCATCACCTTGACCTACCTGAAGGAGGGATTGCAGCGGCAGCCATTCCGGATACAGAGCGTGGCACCGGGCCTCAACTACCGCACGGTGACCATCTCGGCGCAAATCCACAACGACGCGTGGTACTCGGATGAGGCGGACGGCACCGGATCAGGACAACGCAGACAGCCTGCTTCGGAAGTAGGCCTCCCGCGGCCCCTGCTGGGAGCGGTTCTCGATGAAAACGGGGACGACCAATTCGAGATCACCGAGAAAGCGGAGGAGGACGGGGACGGACGAGTGAATGTCCGCTTGCAGGTTGGGTTCTCGGACGTAAGACACCCGGCCTCGACCAGTCTCGGCATTCCCCTGGCGAGCCTCTCACCCACCGTTTCGGCGGAGGGCGGAACGATCCGAGGCGACCAGACTCTCTACTACGCCGTGAGCGCGGTGGGGAGCGGAGAGGCCGAGAGCCCGCTTTCCTTCCTGGTGCGAGCTACGATACCGGCCGGCGCGAACACGAACACGGTACGGCTGAACGGCCTCAGTTTCGCGCCCGGCACCACGGGCTTTCATGTATACCGGGGCGGCAATCCTTCGCAGCTCAGGCGCATCGCCGCGGATCAAACGCCGGCGGCCACATTCCTCGACACGGGGCTCACGGGCGAACTGGCCGCGCCGCCGGATGAGAACTTCGACCACGCGAATTTCTACTGGCGGCTGGAATTGCATCCGCCCGTGAACGCGACCATCCATTCGTCTTCGACCATCGGGAACGAAACGCTCAACATGGCGGCGAACGCGTATCGCGGAGCGACCGCACGAATCACGGGGGGGAAAGGGAAGGGACAGGAGAGAGTCATACTCTCCAACACGGCGACCACGCTGGAGGCCGTCTCCAGGTGGGAGACCGAACCGGACGCCTCCTCCAGTTACGTGATCGCGGAGTCGGGCTGGCGGCCTGGGGCCGCCGGCCGGACCTCGCCTGTGGAGTTCGACATACCCAACCGCGTGGGCGCCACGGTCCACATCTGCGGACGCGCGGCGAACGTCAACAACAAGGAGTGCGCTTACGAATTGTCGCCCCTGACGCGGTGGCGCATAGGCGCTGCCAGCGCGGTCCCGCTGGACCTTGAGCCTCCCGGGAAGCCGGTCTTCGGGCTGCATGGAACCGGGCAGGGTTCCGTGGAATTGATGGGAATCGGCTTCGAGGACCTGGCGAATACCAGGACAATCTCGGTCGGGACTCTCACGCTTCACTACTGGCCGGAGCTCGCCAGCCCCACGCAGGTCGAACTCAGCCAGGCGCTGGGGCCGGAGGATACGCTCGTCAGTCTCTCCACGGCGGGCGGCGCCCTGGCAGGCAGCCTGATTCAAGCCGGCGCGGAGGTGATGCGAGTCGTCGAGCCGCTCAGGGGAGGCGTGGAGTACGTGGCTGAACGCGGAGTTCAGGGGACCTCCGCCGAGAGCCACCCGCAAGGACAGGCGGTGTTCCACCTGATCCGCAAGGTCTACATACTTCCCTTCCGGCGCGACTTCTTCGGGAGCCCCGCCAGCGGCAACCACAGCTTCCCGATCCACCTGCCGGACGTGCGGATCGCAGCCGCGGAACTGTTCGTAACGAACCTGCGCGGCGACGGCGAGCCTTCACAGATCTCGCTCACGGCTTCCACTGACTACGGCCTGAGGACACTATCCGGAGGGCAGTTCTCGATCCAGATACAGGGCTACCCGGGGATCCAATCCAACGTGGCTCCCCCGCTGGTCATTGAGGCGTCCCACTCGGTGCGCGACGTGTTTGCGGTTCTCGCGGAGGGACCGAGCGGCGGACCGATGGTGCTGCGCGTGAAGCAGAACGGCGAGACCTACTGCGAGTTGACGATCCCGGACGGCCAGACGGCCTCCAACACCGTCACCGGGTTCAACCTGCCGCCGCTGGCCGCGGGCGCGCAGATCAACGTGGACGTTCTGTCGGTGCCGCCGGCCGGCGCGGGATTCCCGGGCAGGGACCTGACGGTGACGATCCGGCTGTAGCAGGCGGCCGGCAGCGCGGCGACAATCTCCGGCATCCCGGCGTTCCGCCTGGGACACTGGAGCCGGCCGCCGAGCTTGCGCTATATTTGACGCTTCCACCGTGGTTGCCGTCCACAGGGTCTCGAAAGTTTACCACCTCTACCCCCGCCCTTCCGGCCGCATCCGCGAATTGCTCCCCTTCGGCTCCCCGTCAGGCCGCTCCGATTTCTGGGCGCTTCGCGACGTAACGGCGCATGCCGGGCGGGGAGAGTTCCTGGGGATCGTAGGGCCCAACGGGAGCGGCAAGAGCACGCTGCTCCAGGTGATCTGCGGCATCGTACAGCCGACCAGCGGCCGCGTGACGGCCGAGGGGAGGATCGCGGCCCTCCTGGAACTAGGCGCCGGATTCAACCCGGAATCCACGGGGCGCGAGAACGTGTTCGTCACCGGCGAAATTCTGGGACTCTCCCGGCGGGAACTGGAACGCATCTTTCCCTCCATACAGGCCTTCGCCGACATCGGCGACTACCTCGACCGGCCCGTCAAGGAATACTCGAGCGGCATGTACGTGCGGCTGGCCTTCGCCGCCGCCATTCACGTCGAGCCGGAAATCCTGGTGGTGGACGAGGCCCTGGCGGTGGGCGACGCCGCCTTCGCCAACCGGTGCATACACAAGTTCGAGGAACTGCGGCGGAAACAGGTCACGGTGCTGTTCGTCTCGCACGACCTGGGCCTGGTCAAGCGCCTGTCGGACCGCGCCATCTTCATGCTGGACGGCCGCGTCGAGGCGGAAGGCTCGCCGAACGACGTTGTCAACCGGTACGTCGGCCACGTGCTGGAGCGGGAGAAGAAGGCGGCCCCGGAGCAAGCGGGGGAGATCCGGGGCACGTTCCGGCACGGGGACGGAACGAGCCGGATACTCGACGTCCGGCTGCTGGATCAGGACGGCCGGCCGGCGGCAACCGTCCGCAGCGGCGAACGAGTCACTGTCACCATAACGGCCCGGTTCCAGAGACACGCTGCAAGCCCCGTCGTGGGCATCCTGATCCGCAACCGGCTGGGCATCGACGTCTTCGGCACCAACACGCGGCTGCAACAGCGCGCACTCGGCGATTTTGAGGCGGGCGAGAAGGTGGAAGTCTCCTTCCGGTTCGATTGTCTGCTGACGCCGCAAGAGTATACACTGACGGTTGCCACTCAGCACTGGGACGGGATGAGCCAGGACTGGCTCGATGACGTTGTGATCTTCACGGTGGTTGGCTCCGCGGGGGCGGCGGGTCTGCTAAATCTCGCTACGGAAACCGAATGGCGCAAGGTGCAACTACGGTGATCAAGGGGTCCGCGGGCGGGTTCTTCGGCCATCCCCGCGGGCTGGCCACTCTCTTCATGACGGAAGTCTGGGAGCGGTTCAGCTACTACGGCATGCGGGCGCTGCTGATTCTCTTCATGACGGCGCCGGCCGCCGGGGGAGGGATGGGGCTCGACGTGGCGACCGCGGGCGCCATCTACGGGCTGTACACCTCGGCGGTTTACATGCTCAGCCTTCCGGGGGGCTGGATCGCCGACCGCATAGCGGGCCAGCGCGGGACCGTGCTCGCCGGAGGCGTCCTCATCGCGGCCGGAAATCTGTGCCTGGCGGTTCCGTCATCCGGATTTTTCTACACGGGGCTGGTCCTGTCTGCCACGGGCACCGGGCTGCTGAAGCCGAACGTCAGCGTGATGGTGGGACAGCTTTACCAGCCGGGGGACGCCCGGCGGGACGCGGGCTTCTCGATTTTCTACATGGGAATCAACATCGGCGCGTTTGTGGCGCCGCTGGCCTGCGGCTACCTGGGACAGCGGATTAACTGGCGCCTGGGATTCGGCCTGGCGGGACTCGGGATGGTGCTGGGCGTCATCCAATACGTCGCCGGCGGGAAACACCTTTCGGAAGCGAGCCTGCACCCGGCCGGATCGCCTTCTCGCGCCGAGGCCGCCCGGCAGGGCCGCCGGCTGGCGGCCGGCCTCGTGGCGGCTGGGCTCCTGGCGGCCGCGCCAGCCGCTCTGCACGTGGGGGGCGTACTCCGGATCACCGCTCAAATGCTCTCCGCGGCCATGGGGGTGGTGCTGCTGGCGACGGTGGCGGCCTTCTTCCTCTGGCTCTTCACCGCGGCGAAGTGGACGCCGCTGGAACGCAAGCGGCTCACCGTAGTGGGCGTGCTGTTTCTCGCCTCCGCGCTCTTCTGGTGCGTTTTCGAGCAGGCCGGCTCAACTCTGAACCTGTTCGCGCAGAGAAGTACGGACAACCGCGTGCTCGGCTTCCAGTTTCCGGCAAGCTGGCTGCAATCCCTCAACGCGCTGTTCATCATCACCCTGGCTCCCGTGTTCGCCTGGCTCTGGACCAGGCTCGGCGCCAGGGAGCCGTCGAGCCCGGCCAAGTTCACGCTCGGATTGCTGGCGGCGGGCGCCGGATTCGCCGTGCTCTCGTTCGGCGCCGCGAAGGCGGAGGGAGGAGCGCTGGTGAGCCCCATGTGGCTGGTGGCCGTGTACCTGCTGCATACCGTGGGAGAGCTCTGCCTTAGCCCGGTGGGCCTCAGCGCGATGACCAAGCTGGCTCCGGCGCGCATCGGCGGGCTGCTGATGGGCGTGTGGTTCCTGTCGCTGTCGGTGGGCAACTACCTGGGAGGGCGCATCGCGTCGGCCTACGAGGCGCTGCCGCTGGCGACGCTGTTTCTGCTGATCGCCGCGTTTGGCGTGGGCGCGGCGTTGGTCCTGGCTTTCCTGGTGCGGCCCACCGTGCGGCTCATGGGGGGCGTGAAGTAGAGCGGAGGGGAATGAACATGCGGCTCAGTGAGATCCAAAACGCGTTGCGTGAACAACGGCTGGACGGCTGGTTGTTCTTCGATCACCACCGCCGGGATCCGCTCGCCTACCGCGTTCTCCAACTCGATCCTCCCACCGACCCCACGCGCCGCTGGCACTACCTGATTCCGGCGGAGGGCGAACCGCGCAAGCTGGTCCACCGGGTGGAATCCACCATCCTAGACGGATTGCCGGGCACAAAGGCAGTCTACGCGGGCTGGGGCACGCTGGTGGATGGCCTGACGCGCCTGGTGGGCGGCAACCGGAAACTGGCCATGCAGTACTCGCCCCGGTGCGCCATCCCTTCGTTGTCGATGGTCGACGCGGGCACGATGGAGCTGATCCGCAGCTTGGGCGTGGAAGTCGTCAGCAGCGCCGACTTGATTCAGCTTTTCGAGGCCCGGTGGGACCCGGCCAAGCTGGCGAGCCACTTGGAAGCGGGCCGGCGGGTTGACGCCGTACGCCGCGGCGCCTTCGAACTCGCCGGCGAGAGGATCCGGTCCGGGGCGCTGATCAGCGAGCATGAACTGCGGCAATTCATCCTGTCGAAGTTCGAAGAGAACGGCCTGGAGACGAACCACGGGCCCATTGTGGCGGTGGGCCCCAACGCCGCGGACCCGCACTACGAACCGCCCGAACAGGGGAGCGCGGCCATCCGGCCGGGCGGCCTGCTGCTGATCGATCTCTGGGCCAAGCTGAAGCGCCCGGGGAGCACTTACTACGACAGCACCTGGGTCGGATTCTGCGGCTCCAAGCCGCCGGACGAGATGCAGCGCGTGTTTCAGGTGGTGCGCGAGGCGAGGGACCGGGCGGTGCGCCTGATCCAGTCGGCGGTTGAGAAGCACGAGCCGCTGCGGGGTTATGAAGTGGACGACGCGGCCCGTGAGTACATCAAAGCACAGAGCTACGGAGAGCGCTTCGTTCACCGGACCGGCCATTCCATCGGCGAGGAGGTACACGGCGCGGGCGCCAACATGGACAACCTCGAGACGCACGATGAACGGCGGGTTCTTCCCTGGACCTGCTTCTCCATCGAGCCGGGAATCTATCTGGACGACTTCGGAATACGGCTCGAATTGAACGTGTTTGTGGACGAGAGCCGCGCCATCGTCACCGGGGAGGTCCAGGAGGCCCTGGTTCTTGTTTAGCCGCGGCTGGATCCTGCCGGCGGCGCTTGCGGCGTCGCAGGCGCTGGCGCAGGCGCCGTTGACGCTGGCGGACGGCGAGATTGTCCTCGGCTGGGTGAGCAGTTCTTCTTTCCACTTCTGCCGCTCCTGGGGCGGCGACAAGTGCGCGCCGCGGGTTCCGGCGGTCCGTGACGACATCGAGGCAGACCGTACGGAAACCTCTTCGCAGGTGCGTTTCAGCACCGAGCACCTGATGGTCGAGATCGACAAGCAGGACGGACGGCTTCGCGTGTTGAACCGTAGGAACGAGGAACTGATGGCGGAAACCGCCTCCGCAGCCCGGACCGGCAGTGAGATCAGGGTAGAACGGGTGGCACGGCCCGGTGAAGCGTTCTACGGCTTGGGTGCGCGCGCGGACGCCGAAGCGGACGCGCGGGGAAAGGCGATCGAAAGCGGCAGGCCGTTCCTGTTCTCCAGCAGCGGCTACGGGTTGTACCACGGCGGCCCCGGCGTCTTCCGCTTCGACTTGGCGAGCACGAACCCGGACCGCTACACCGTCGTTGCGCGGCCGGCCCTCCGGTTCGAATACTACTTCTACTACGGACCGGCGCTCAAGGCCGTCCTGGAGGAGCATATGCGGGTCGTCGAGCCGCGGGGCCGCCTCGCGTTCGGCATCCTCAGCCCGGCGGATTTGCCGGAGGGCTCGGTTGTGGTCTCCTCTCCGGCCGGGGCTTCGTGGGAGTCGCTCGCCGCCGCAGTCAGGAGCCTGGTGCACGCGTCGCTGTCCGCGATCCCGAGTCCGGCCTTTGATCTGGGGCCGTTCCGCCGCGCCCCGGCCGCGCTGTACCGCCGCGCAGCCCAGCTTGCCTCGGTCGCCCCGCTGGTCTGCGACACGGCGAGCAGACCCGTGGCGGGCGACATGGCCAAGGCCCGGTACGGGCTCCTGGAAATGCGCCGCCGTCTGGCGCCCTTCCTCACGGCTTACGTGGACGAGGTGGAGTATCGCGGCTATCCCGTCTGGCACCCGTTGCCCTTTCAGTATCCGAACGACAAGGAAGCCGGCAGGCTGGCCGACCAGTTCCTGGTGGGGGATGAACTGCTGGCGGCGCCCATCTTCACCGAGAGCAACCGGCGCAGCGTGTACTTCCCCATGGGCAACTGGACCGACCTGCGGACCAACCGGGTGTACGCGGGCAGGCAGAGAGTCGAGATCGAAGCGCCGCCCGACGCAATCCCCCTCTTCCTGAGAAACGGTTCCATCCTGCCCTTGGAGAGCGAGGAGCCCGGGGGGCCGATGGAACTGCACTACACGCCCCGGCTGGCAGCCGAGTTCTTCCTGTACGAGCCCGGCATCTCCCAGTACAGCCAGTTGCACGCCGCCCCGGCGCTCGACGTCATGAGGCTGGAGATCGACTCCAGGAAGACGCGCGCCTACGAGTGGATCGTCCACCACCTGCCGCCGCCGCGGGAGGTGAGGACCGGCGAAACGGTCCACATAGAGGTCAAAGAGAGGCGGAGCCTACGCCCGGAAGCCTGGTACTACGACCGGGAGCGCGGGAACCTGCACATCGTGGTGCAGGCGTTCGCCGGCGAAGTGCGGGTTACGCACATCGCGTTCTGACCGGGCTGCCTTGAGGATGGGCGCGGACTACTGGTCTTCGTAAGGCAGGACGCGCAGGAACTCGCCGCAGACGCGGTAGGGGCCGTCTTCCAGTTCCGACGGCTCCAGTTCCCAGGCTTCGAACTCGGGGTTGAGCGGCTCCAGGCGGATGCGCTCGTGACGCCAGCCCTCGGCTGTGCCCGCCTTCCGGCTGGTGTAGCGCTTCACCGTGAACTCGCCGCCGCTCTCCGACGCCGCCCGGTTCTGGATGAGCAGCAACCTCCCCTGCCGCGTGCCGGCGACGCCGTGGCGGAAAACGCAGAGGCTCCCGTCGGGGATCAGCGGCTCCATGGAGCGCCCCACCACCCGGGCCACGAACATCCCGGGCGCCGGGCTCAGATCCTCCGGGGCGCGTATCCAGTCTTCGGACTCAACCTCCATGTCGGCGCCGAAGCCGCCCGCGGCGGCGCGGAGCGAGTACAGCGGCAGGTGCGTCTGGAACCGGAGCACGTGAACCTGGGATGGCTCGCCGCCTTCGACATAACGCAGGTAGAGGCGCTCCAGAGCCCGGGAGAAGTCGCTCACCGCGATGGACTCGCGGTCCGAGACGCGCACCATGTGCGAGAGCGTGTCTTCCAGGCTTGCCAGCAGCCGTCCGCCGCCGAGTTCCCGGCTGCGGGCGCGCAACTCGTTCTCCAGATGTTCCAGCACCTCGGCATCGTCGGGGTCCGCAACCTTCTCCCAGTCCTGCCGTAGCTTGACGTGAACCGCGTCCGCCTCCGCATCGTAGAGCAGCACCCCGGCGTTCACCTTAGGCCGCCCCGGCGGAGCGAGTTCCACCACCAGGTACTGCGCCTTACGCACGGGCTTGAAGGCGAGCGTACCCATCCCTAAGAGGATATCGGATGCGCACGGGGCGCGGTTAAGGGTTGTTCGGATAGTAGTACTGGCGGTGACGGATTTTGACGGTGGGCGGAAGGTTCACGGCCACCCGCAGGTTGTGGACCGTCTTCCTGCTTTCCGCATTGTCCGGCCTGAAGAGCAGGATGTACTGTGTGGTGACTTCTCCCGCCAGCGCGGCCACAGAATTGAAAATGCCCTTGGCAAGGGCCGCGGCGTACAGCCCGGTGCCGACCTTGTAAGCGTAGTTTCCCTCGTCGGAAGGATTAGAGAGGTATCCGGAGACGTCGGTGTAGACCTGCTGTAAGGGATACTCGACTCGCCCGCCGGTTTCCTCGCAGAGCCTCTTGAGGTTAGCGTCGCCCTCGGCGTACTGCCCGAAGGCCACGGTGCTCATGCCGTAAATGGTCACCAGGTTGCGTTGGGCGAGTTCCAGGACTTCCTGCAGGCTCTTGCTGCTCGCCGAATCGTGCCCGTCTCCGATGACGATAATGACGCGGCGCGGCTGGACCGGTTCGCCTTCCACCAGGCTGCGCCTGGTGCAGGCCATGTATACGGCGTCGAACAAGGCGGCGCCGCCCCCGGGCTTGAGTTTCCGGATCCGGTCCGCGATGCTCTCCGCATCGTCCGTGGTGTTGACCAGCAATTCGGCCTCGGTGGCGTAGGCGATAAGATACCCGCTGAAGCGGCGGTCGCCGGGCAGGAGGCCGAACACCAACTCCATGGCCGCCTCCTGGAACTTCGCCCAGTGCGTGACGCTGGCATTGCTGAGGTCGAGCAGGAAGCCCACCACCACGGGTTGGTTCCTCTCACGGCTGAAAGAGACGATCTTCTGCTCCCGGCCCTCGTCGAAGATCTTGAAGTCGCTGACCTCCAGGTTGCTGACAAAACGGCCCTTCTCGTCGGTGACGGTGACGGGGACAATGACCTCGGCGGTGCCGGTGCGCAGGGTTGGAATGTCCTGTGGAGGCGTGGTCGGAGCCTGCGCGATCAGCAGCGAGATGGCGGTCAGCCCCACCAGACATCGAGCCAGCATGAAGGGAACCCTAGAGCGATTATAGCGGACGCCGGTTGGCGGGACGAAATGGCGGCGCCGCGGCGCAATCCGTGCGTCTTGTGATTTCGTGATGTGATGACCGGCCGTCTGCGGGCAATCTCCCGGCCGCCCGGTTGCCGGAGGGCCCCGGCCGGGGCCCTCCTCTTCCGTCACCGCTGGACCCGGCCGGAGCCTCCGCTCTTGAGCAGCGAGTTGACCTCATCGACGGAGAAGCGGTTGAAGTCTCCGTATACCGAGTGCTTGAGGCACGAGCCGGCCACGGCGAACTCCAGCGCCTCGCGGTGCGAGGGCAGCTTCAGCAGCCCGTAGATCAGGCCGCCGGCGAACGCGTCGCCGCCGCCCACGCGGTCCACGATGTGGGTGATGTCATAGCGCCGGCTGACCATGAACTCCTTGCGGTCGTTGAGGCAGGCCGACCAGCCGTTGTGCGAGGCGCTGAACGACTCCCGCAGCGTGATCGCCATGAGCTTGAGATTGGGATACTGATCGAGCACGCGCCCGCTCAGCCGTTCGTACTGCCCGACTTCCAGCTTGCCGGCATGCACGTCGACGTCCACCTGGATGCCGAGCGCCATCTGGCAGTCTTCCTCGTTGGCGATACCCACGTCCACGAGCTTGAACAGTTCCGGCATCACGTCCTTGGCGGTTTTGCCGTACTTCCACAGGTTCTTGCGGAAGTTCAAGTCGCAGGAGACCGTCAGCCCCATTTCGCGGGCAGTCCTGGCGCCCTCCAGCGCCAGGCCGGCCGCACCCTGGCTGAGGGCGGGCGTAATCCCGGTCACGTGGAACCAGCAGCCGCCTTCCAGGGATTTCCGCCAGTCGATCGCGCCGGGCTGGGAGAGCGCGATCGCGCTGTGCTCGCGGTCATAAACCACCTTGGAGGGGCGCTGGTTGGCGCCCGGCTCGACGAAGTAGACGCCGAAACGGCCTTTGGTCCGGACGATAAAAGAGGGATCGACGCCGAAGCGCCGCATCTCACCCACAAAGGCGTCGGTGATGGGATTGTCCGGCAGCAACGTCACGTATCGCGCCGGCAGGCCGTAGGCGGCCACCGAGACGGCCACATTGGCTTCGCCGCCGCCGAACGTGGCGACGAACTGAGGAGTCTGTAGGAACCGCTCGAACCCGGGAGGGGCCAAGCGCAGCATGATTTCTCCGAAAGTAACGACAGTCTGGCTCATGTGATCCATTCTCCTATGGAAGAGTCGAGGGGATGGCCACGGCATCGACGCCGAAGGCGGCGTCGAGCGCCGGCAGCCCCACGCAGGACACCGCGGTAATTGCGGGAGGCCGTGAAGGATCGAGCAATCCCGCAGCGATCTTTCCCGCCTGCTCCGCGATCCCCCTAGAAAGCGAGTAGTAGCTCAGGGCGGCGACATTGGCGAGCGAACTGCCTTCATGTTCCAGCGTCCTGGCCAGCCGCTGAAAGGCAAGGCGCGCGTCTTCCGCCTCGTAACCGAAGGCCAACTGGCTGCCGGCCAGCACCACCCTGGGGGAACCGACCAACGCGGCGTCCGAACTCCAGACGGCGGCGTCCGCGTCCTTCCGCGTCGCCAGACGAAGAGGTCCGCCGGCCGGTGAGCGCAAGCGCGCCACAAGCTCGCAGGATACGGCGGCGTGGGCCGGCGCCCTCTCGGGCTGAACCATGTCGTAGACGGCCTTGGGGAAGTCCTTGGCGAGCAGGTTCCTGACGTCCCAGACGTCTTCGAGCGAGCTAAGGAAGCAGGTCATCCTTGCGACATCCTGGCCCTCCAGGCCGGCGGCGGCGAGCGCGCCGCGGAGCTTGGGCAACATGCGGGCGGCCAGCGGCGCCAACCGGCCCGGGAGTCCCTCCTGGCCGGCGGACTGCGCGGCGAGGAAAGCCAGCCCGTGCGGGTTCACCATGCGCCGGGAGACGGCCGTCGCCTCCAGGACAACCTGTGCTCCGGCCGAGGGCAGTCCGCCCACCTGCGCCACGGTGAGCACCGGCAGCGGCTGCCGCCGTGCGGTGAACGTCTCGCTCACGATGGCCTGCACCCGGCGGGTGTCCCCGCTGCCGGCCACGAAGGCGCGCAGCTTGACGATCGGCGCACTTCCGGTCTGTCCGAAAAGCGCCCTGAGCGCGTCGCGCACCTGTTGCGACAGAAGCCCTTTGGAAGAAAGCGGAGAAACGAAGAAGACCAGTCTGCCCGTGTCGGCCGTGATCGCCGGAGGCGGCTCCTTCAGCGTCTCCAGAATCTGAGTCGGAGGCTCTTCCTCCCGCTGCTGCGCCGGCCCCCAAATCACCGCCGCCAGACCGAGCAGCCCAATCCGCAACCCTTTCCGCATCGCGCCGCGGACACGATTCTAGCAGAGAAACTCCGCCGGGCGGGCGGCTGCGCGCAGGGCGATGACGGGCGCGCGGGCTTCTCTGGCGCCCCTACGGCAGGGTGGCGCCCAGAATGCCGGCGGCCAGTTCCTCGCGGAACTGCTTCAGCTTTTTCCGCAAGGGGGGGCGGCTGTTGGCCAGGATGGCGACTGCCAGAAGCGCTGCGTTCACCGCGCCCGGCTTGCCGATCGCCAGTGTGCCGACCGGAATGCCTCCCGGCATCTGCGCCGTGGAAAGCAGGGAATCCAGGCCCTTGAGCGAAGCGCTCTCCATGGGGACACCCAACACCGGCAGAACCGTGTGGGCGGCCACCACGCCCGCCAGGTGGGCCGCACCGCCGGCCGCGGCGATGATCACCTCGACTCCCCGCTCTTCGGCCCCCGCCGCGAACTCGGCGGTCTGGAGCGGGGTGCGGTGCGCGGACAGGACCTTGCACTCATGGGCGACGCCGAACTTCGCCAGTGTCTCCGAGGCGTGCCGCATGCATTCCCAATCCGATTTGCTGCCCATCAGCACGGCGACCAAAGGGCCCGTTTTCTTCGGCATATGAGCCTCTATTCTACCCTGCGGTCCGCCGCGTTCGGGTGCGCGACAAAAATGTAGCCCATCATGCGGCTGACGAGCGATCCGCCCAGTAGTCTTCGAACCTACGGCTGAGGCGGCAGCAGCGCAGGGCGATGATGGCGTTAGCGCCACGGACGGTCCAGA
>JADZCM010000055.1 GCA_020851555.1 Bryobacterales bacterium
GGGTCCGCCGCAGGCGAAGGCGCCTGCCCCCAGTCGCTGTGTGGGGCAGCCCCTTGGGCTGCGCCGAGCCCTTGGCTCGGCATGTTGCGGACCCAAGGGGTCCGCCGCAGGCGAAGGCGCCTGCCCCCAGTCGCTGTGTGGGGCAGCCCCTTGGGCTGCGCCGAGCCCTTGGCTCGGCCATATTGCGGACCCAAGGGGTCCGCCGCAGGCGAAGGCGCCCGCCCCACGTGCGCACACAAAAAAAGCGGGAGGGGAAATCCCCTCCCGCTTCACTAGACTGCTTGGCTGCTAGGCTAGTTGCCCAGTTGCTCGCCGTGGTTGGCAGCGTTGCCCAGGCTGTTGTCCTGAGGCAGTCTGGTGCCGGTCCCCACGCCGCGATCCGGAATGATCAGAGCCAGGTAGCCCATGGCGCCCAGCGTCCTGCCGCTGGGGTCATTCTGGACGTCGGACACGTAAGAGAATCCGTGTGCGAACTGGAAGTCGCAGATGGCGATGATGTAGCCCTGGAACAGCGGAGCCACGCAAGCGCCCGAAGCGCAAGCCGTGAAGCCGCCGTTCTTGGCGAACACGCCGCCGCCGCCGGAGAGCATGAACGCCAGGTGGCTGCCCGCCCCAACTTCAGGGCTGGTCTGCACGGCCGGGGCCGTGCTGCCATTGGTGTTGCCGTAGTAGTTGATCTGGCATGCGCCGGCCTGAGCGACCGTACCCAGAGGATCGGCGGTCGTGTTGGCGATCGCGATTCCGGTGTCAAACCCAGCCTGGTTGGTTACGTACGGGAACAGGAGGATTGTCCGGCAACGGCTGATCGTGAAGGCGGTCATGTCCGTGGCCTTGTCGATGAAGCGAGGCTCGGGAGCCGTTGCGTTCATGGTGTACACGGTGGAGATCGGCGCAAAGTTGCCGTTCACCGTGGCGGTGCCGATCGGGCCAGGGATGCTGTAGCTCACGCGCGTAGGAACGTTGACGGTCTCCTGAGTGGCGTAGCTGATGGCGTCGATGGCGTACACCTCGTAAACCACCAGGCCGCTTGACGGGACGGACTCATAGCCGCCGCCGCCGGCCGACAGTGTGCCGCCGCTGCCGTCGGCATTGGGGGTCAGAACCAGCCGTACCACCATTCCGCCAAGGATGATCTCGTTAGGAACGCTGAGACCGACGCCGGACGGAACATTCTTGAACCGCGCCATCAACCGCGTGCCCTGATTGGCCTGGCCCGGGGTTCCCGCCAGAATCCCATCCGTCATGGAAGCCGGCCTGAAGCCGGACTCGTTCAGGTACCCGCCGCCCGGAATGGCGTTGGAGCCCGAACCGGCAACTCCCTGCGGCCTGAAGGCCGCGGCGAAGCCCTCTGCGAACCTCAATGTTATATACTCGCTTGAGCCCGGCACCACGCAGTTCTTGTAGCTGTTGGGGGTGACGCTGAAGGTCAAGCCGGGACGGGTGTCCATGACCCGGAGAACGGCGTTGTTCACCGGCACGGACGTCGGGCTGACGATGTTGACCGTGGCGAACAGTGTGCCGAAGTCGCCGGCAGCCTGCGCGTTGCCGCGGATGTTGGTCAACCGGATGGTCTGGAACGCGTTGCTGCCGACGGCAGCCAGCCACACCCCGGTCCACTCGATTTCGTCATCCGAAATCCTGACGGCCTGGTAGATGTTCTGTTGATTGGAGGTGTAAGTGCCTCCCGGTCCTCTCCAGGCGTCGGCGCCCTCGTCCAGGATCAACAGCGCCTCAGTGATCGGGTAGGATTCGATGTCGCTGGTGATGTTCTGGGTGAGGCGGTACCGGATATTCGCCAGAATGCCGCCGCCGGGAATGGTGCCGGAGCAAACCAGCAGAACGTCGCCGGTCGGCTCCGCGATGCCTTCAGAGCGTCCCAACGTGGGCACGGCATTCGCGTTGCAGGCATAAGGTTGAGCGCTGGCCACGGTAGTGAACAGCAGAGCCCCCGCGATCAGCACTAGAAACAACTTCCGAAAATCTGCCATTTCCTTCTCCTTGTGAAATCCGAATTTGAATTGATGAGAGTGCTCTTTCAACCTGAGCCTCAGTGCTTCTTTTCTCTTTCTCGTGTCACCGCTGCGGCCGCGGGCCAAAGCCGAACTGCGCCACGCAGCGGCTTGGCAAATCTCCTTCCGAGCCTGATCCGCTCGTTATCATGCTCGCGGGGCCCTAACACATCAATACCTCTTAGCCCGTCGCAGGCGGACAAAACATTCATAACATTGGAAGTCCCCTGAAGTCAAGGGAAAAGTGCTTAATCCTGCCCTTTCCTCCGCTTCCGGGCTGGCAAACGCGCCAGGAGGCCATTAAACCACGGCCCGCAAGTCCAAGTCAACCATGCCTTCAGTCAACACGTAGGGCGGTCCCCCTGGCTCGGCAAGGTGGCGTCGCTGTGTGGGGCAGCCCCTTGGCTCAGCAAGGTGGCGGACCCAAGGGGTCCGCCGCAGGCGAAGGCGCCTGCCCCCCTGTCGTTGTGTGGGGCAGCCTCCTGGCTTGCCATGTTGCGCCGTTGAGTGGGGCAGCCCCTTGGGCTGCGCCGAGCCCTTGGCTCGGCAAGGTGACGCTGTTGTGTGGGGCAGCCCCTTGGGCTGCGCCGAGCCCTTGGCTCGGCCATGTTGCGGACCCAAGGGGTCCGCCGCAGGCGAAGGCGCCTGCCCCCCTGTCGTTGTGTGGGGCAGTCTCCTGGCTTGCCATGTTGCGCCGTTGAGTGGGGCAGCCCCTTGGGCTGCGCCGAGCCCTTGGCTCGGCAAGGGGACGCTGTTGTGTGGGGCAGCCCCTTGGGCTGCGCCGAGCCCCTGGCTCGGCCATGTTGCGGACCCAAGGGGTCCGCCGCAGGCAAAGCCGCCTGCCCCACACACAACTCGTACGGCCGTCCTCCGGGCCTGCCGCGGGAGGCAGGTTTATTCCTGGATGATCTTGGTCAGCCGCCGCAGCTTGCCTTTGATCTCGTCGCTGGCGTCGGCCATGGAGTTCGTGTCGTAGATGACGCGGGGCGTAACGAAGATGACCAGTTCGGTCTTCTCTTTAGTTGTTGACTTGGCGCCGAAGGCCAGTCCCACCACGGGAATCCGGTGCAACAAGGGCACCCCTGCGCTGCTGGATGTGCTGGTCTCCCGGATGATCCCTCCGATGGCCACGGTATCGTTGTCCTGAACCGTCACCTGGGTTTTCACGTTCCGCGTGGAAAAAGAGGGCGACTGGATCGCGCTCGAGGCTGACGGCGCAACCGGGGCGCTGACCTCCTGGTCCACCAGCATGGTCACGATGCCGGATGGCGTGACCCGGGCCGTGATGCTCAGGCGCACGCCGCTGCTGCGGGTCGAGATCGTGTTGGCGAACAGGGAGCTTCCGCCGGCCTGCGCGCCCGTGATCGCCTGCGAGGCCAGCGTCGGCACGTCCTCCCCCACGTTGATGCTGGCCGGGATGCTGTCGGTGGCGATCACCACCGGCGCCGCGATGACTTTCGCGTTGCGGTTGTCCTCCGAAGCGTTCAGGATCCCGAGCAGCGCGCGCGTCCGCCCCACCAGCGTGCCCGCCGTGAGCACGAGCCCGGCCGAGGTGCTCGCCGCTTGCGCGGTACGGGTGGCGGGGTTATTGAGGGGCGCCTTCGCGCCGAGGTCGTTCGAGCCGCTCCGTTGCAGGTAGGCCGTCACCCCTCCGGAGAAGGCCCCGCTCAAGTTCACTTCGTAAATCTTGGCTTCGATCAGAACCTGGCGCGGCGGCACGTCGAGATCGTTGAGCAGTTTCAGGATCTTCTCGTATTCCTGCGGAGTCGCCTGGATGAGCAGGGAGTTGTCCATGGGATTCGGCACCACGCGGGGCATGCCTTCCGGCAGTCCCATCCCGTATCCGAACCCCATACCCAAGTAAGACCCGGTCAGATCGTAGGGTGAGCCCGCGGCCGCCGCCGTGCCTTGCTGTGAAGTTGCGGCAGTCCCCTGCTGGGCTGCCGCCGCGCTTTGCTGCGCGGCGCCCCAACGCCCGGCTGCGCCCATTCCCGGATACCCGTAGCCTCCGAGTCCCAGGCCCGGGTATCCGCCGCCGGCATAACCCATCCCGGGATAGCCGCCGAAGGCGCCCGGCATCGTTCCGTATCCGCCATAACCTCCGTAGCCGCCGTAGCCGCCGTAGCCGCCGTAGCCGTAGCCTCCCATGCCCCCGTATCCGAAGCCCATCAGGCCCAGGTAGAGCTGCATGATGGACATGGCCAGGATGTCGGCCTGCCCGTACTTGACGCGGTAGACGTAGTTGTCGACCGATCCCGCCGTCACCTGGACCTTCACATCCAGCCTCTGCACCCACTTGTCGACCTCGTTGAAGATGCCGGGATTGGGGGCGACGGCCATGATGCTGCTGATGCGGTCCAGCGGCATGAACCTCACCGAACTGGTCTTCTCGCCGAGCGACATGGAACGGAACACCGTCTCCAGTTCCTTCGCGATGTCCGTGGGGCTGCCGTTCTTCACCTCAAACAGCCGGACGCGCTGGCTGGCCAGGGTGTCGCTGTCGAACAGGCCGATCAGCTCCATGGTCCGGCGCATGTTCCGGTTGTTGTCCAGCAGGAGCAGCAGGTTCGCCGGTTCATAGATGACCATGGTGGCTCCCTCTCCGACGAACTTCTCGAGCAGCTTGGAGAGATCTCCCACGGTGGTGTACTTCAGAAAGACCAGGTTCAGCGATACCTGCTCGTCCTCCGGGATGGTCTCGGCGTTCACCTGAGGACGCATCGGAAGGCGGGTAGCGTCCGCCATGGGTACGATGCGATAGAGATCCCCCACTTGCACCATGGTGGCGCCGTTGACTCGCAGAATGGTTTCGAGCATGGTGCGCGGATCAACCTCGCGCAACTCGCCGTAGGTCTTCACGGTGACCCCGCCTTTGACGCGGGGGTCGAGAACGTAGTTGATGCGGAGAGTGCGCGCCAGAGCGTCCACCACCTCGACCAAGGACGCATTCTCCACGTTCAGGAAGGCGCCCCGGCCGGAGCCGGAAGGGGTCACCTGGGCCGTCTGGGGCGTAGTGGCCGCCGGAGCGGGGGCGGCTGCCGGGGGCGGGGCCTGCTGCGCAAGGAGAATGGACGCCACCGCCAGCCATGCCCCGACCGCTCTGAAGCGTGTTCTCATCGTGCCTCCGTCACTGGCCGGCGGGCTTGCTCTTCCGCTCGCGTTCGAGCGCGGCCCGTTCGACCTCGTTCAACTCGCTCTTCTTCTTGCGGTATTGGGAGACCCCGAAAGGCAGGCGGCTCTCGAAGCGGACCTGATCCCCCTCGTCGAAGGCACGCAGGTTCGGGGGCGCCTCCGCTTTGGTCTTGGGCTCCTCCGCCTTGCTCTTTGGATCCTCCGCTTTCGCCTTGTCCGTACTCTGGGCGCGCGTCGTGCCGCCGAACGGCATGACCCGCTCGGTCTGGGCCTGGGGCTGTTTGCCCTGGTTTTTTCCGCTCTGCTTCTGGCCGGCTCCCGCGCACAGTCCGGCCAGCAGCACCGCCATTCCGAACGCCGTATGAATTCTCATCGCCATGTGTCTCCTGGTTATCTTGGTTCCATTACTTGACCGGCTCCCAGCGGCAATTCGAGCCGAACGGCGTCTGCGAAATCACCTTGCGGTAGCCGTCTTTCACCGTGCCCGCGGGCGAGGTGTCGCCGGCGACACAAGCCCGCATGTTGGCGGCAACCTGCGGGCCGGGCCCCTTGTCCGCCACCGCGGCCGCGGTCTCAACCACCACGGAGGGAGCGCCGGCCGGCGCCGCGGGCGCCGCCGCCGTCTGCGGCGCCGCCGCGCCGGGCTTCGGCTTGAGCTCGGCCAATCGTTTCCGGAACTCCTGCCCATCCCAGCCGAGAACCAGTTCATCGCCCTCCAGCGCCAGGAGCGTGAAGTCGCCCACCTTCTCTCCCAACCTGTAGCTGCGATTCAGCCCCCCTTCCTTCTCGCTGAGGATCAGGGTGGGCCCGCCGCCCAGGTCCAAAACGCCGTAAAGCACGGGCATCGGCGGGACGGGCTTGGGGGGCTCGGCTTCGAGGATCACGTCGGGGTTCCGGTCCCTTGAGAGAAGCACCTTCTGCGCCACCTCGCTGTAGGAAGCGGCCGTGGCGGGCTGCGGAGGCGGCGCCGGCGCGGGAATCCCGGCGGGCGCCCGGCCTGGCGGTGTGCCGAGGAGCTTGCCTTCCTGCGCGTTGCCCTGCGCCCAACGCACGCGCAACTGCCACGCCGCGCCGGCCGCCAGCGCCAGGAGCAGCAGATTCAACAAGGCCAGCCGCCGGCTCATAGCCCCTCCCGGCCTTTCTTGTCGGGCGCCAGCCTCGCCGGAACGACGGCGGTCAGGGTCAGCCGGACGTTGATGAACTTCTCCTTGGGATTGGCTTCCCCCAGCCGCAGTTCGCTGGTGGCCAGCAGTTCAGGCTGAGAGGTCAGATCGGCGAGGAAGTTGACAAGCTGTTCGATCCTGCACTGGAAGGTCAAGGGGACCGAGATCTCCGCATAGTCCGGGGTTAGTGGCCGCGCCCTGCCGACCTCCACCGCGCGAATCTCGATTGGCGGCGCCTGCAACGAGCTGACCCGGCGCGCGATTTGCAGGAGCTGCGCCTGCGCCTGCGGCAGGGTGTCGGCCTGAAGGACGCCTTTCTCCCGCCCGGCCAGAGCCTGGGAAGCCGCCGCCAGATCGGCTTCAGCGGCGGGCAAGCTCCCGGCGGTCTGTCTGACTCGCGCCAGGCGCCGCGCGGCGGCCGGCACGGAGTCCCCCGAGGGGGCGGAGGCGGCGCTTTCCCTCCGGGTGAGCACCAGCTCGCTCGCCAGCAGGGCGGCCGCCACCACGCCGAGCGCCATCAGCGCGCGCCGGTCCCGCCGGGTCAGCCTCATTGCGGCGCTCCTTCCCGCTGGGCGCGAATCCGGAAAACCTCGTTCTTCTCGGACTTCTGGATCTGCCCCACAAACTCCGATCCCTGGAAGTACGGCGAGTTGTCGAGCAGCTTCAGAAGAGGCGCGGCCTGCTCGGCCATCCCGCTGATGGTGACCGTGCTCTCGTTCATCTCCAGCGCCCCCAGCCAGGCGGGCGGTTCGATCAGGCGGGTGAGTTCCTGGAGCGCGTCCAGGTCGGCCCGCGTGCGGCGCCGGAAGCTGTCCAGAACCTGGATGCGGTCTCTCAGCGTCCGGGCAGCCTTCAACGCCTGCTCCGCCTTGTGGGCCTGCGGTTCGTAACGGGCGATCTCCGCCCGCAGCAGTTCGATCTGGCGGCGTTCCTGGTAGGGCGCCTGGGCGGCCAGCGCCGCGGCCAGCAGCAGCAGAAGCGCGGCCAGGGCGACGGTCGGGGCCAGAATCAGCCGTGAGCTGGAGCTTCTGAGCGCCGCGGGCAGGAGGTTGATCTTCAGCGCCGGCCGCAAGCACGCTGCCGCCAGTGCGGTGGCGTAGGGCAACTCGGCTCCGGCCAGGTCGAAATCCGCCGGGCACGACTTGGGCTTCGGCAGGATCTCGGCGAGCCCGAGGCATTGGGCCTCCGGGTCCAGCCGCAGTTCGGATGCAGCCAGGGCTGCGCCGCGCTCCAGCGGTTCTTCCAGGATGGCCGACAGGATGGGGCGGGACGGGCTCTCACCGTAAGCCTCCGGGCCGGGTTCCCCGCCCGCCGCCAGGAAGCCGCCGGGCCGAGGGTCGGACCACACGCGCAGGGCCGAATACAGCACCGCGGCGGAGAAGGTGAAGGAAGCGGCCTTGATTCCGGCCTCGGCGAAATCGCCGGAGTAGCGCTCGATGGCCGCCTTGTGCGCGATCCCGATCAGAACCGTCCCGGAATCCGGCAGTTGCGCCCAGGCGTACTCGGCCTGGTCCTCGCCGTACGGGTGCAGCGCGTCGATCTGCAAGGATACCGCGGACTCCAGGTCCTTGCCGGAGACGCCCGGCAGGGCGAGCAGTCTCACGATGACTTCCGCGCGCGGCAGCAGAACCGTGGCCGCAAGGTGGCCGGCGCCCGCACGCTTCAAGAAGGCTGCGTACTCCGCGCCCCACTCGGCGGCGGGACGCTGGCGGAAGCCGGAGATGACGGTGCTCGCAAGCACGTGAATCCCCGTGGGGCGCAGGCGGACCACGATCACCCGCAGGTCCCCTCCGAGGATCTGAATTCCGACGCCGGCGCCAAGCGCGAACACCGACCGGGCGGTCATGGCGCGTCCTTCACCCAGGCCCGCTCGTTCCAGCGCAGAACCTCGTAGCCCGTCTCCGGGCCGGCCCCCTGGAAGGAGACGGTTGCGGCAACGGAGCGGACCGCGTCGGAGAGCGCTCCGTCCGGAGTGCGCACCCTCGCGGTGGCCTCCAGGGTGTAGATCTGGCTGCCGCCGACGCCCAGCCGCCCGAGGATCTCGGGCGCGATTCCCATGTTCCTGAGGGGCGCCAGGGAGCGGAAGGGCTGTTCGCGCCGCGCCCGCACCAGCAATTCCACCTGGTCCGGCAGCAGGCCCGCCGCGGCCAGCACGGCCGGGTGAGCCGTGTTCACGTCCACCGGGCCGCTCCCGCGCACGGTTACGCATTGGGCCAGGCCTCCGGCGGCGCGCCACCCGCCCTGCGCGTCGCGCTGGTAAGTCCCGTAATAGAGCTCCGGCGTCATCCCCTTGACCAGCAACAGATCTTCCGTCTCCCGGAAAGACGCATGCGGGGAACGAAAAGACGGAGTGAGCGAGAGATAATAACGGTCGAATTCAGTCAAGGGGCCTTCCAGTGAGGGCGAGCGCCAGTCGGCGACGGCGCGGACGATTTCAGCGGCGCGGTCCCGTTCCACGCCCAGGGCGCCCAGAAGGCGCAGCAGCTCCTCCGGGCCGGCCTGGTTGAGATTGAGCCGGGAGGACTCGGGCAGGACGCGCACGTCGGCCTCCCCGGTGGGGAACACCAGGTGGAGCCGGTTGACGCCGGGCGGAAAGTAGAGCGGGGAGCCGTCCGGTTGCTGAAACTGCTGCCCCCACTGCATGTAGAGCAGCGTCCGCTCCAGCCCTCCCACGGCCAGGTAGTAGGCGCGCGTGCCGTCCAGTTGCGTGGAGGTGCGTTCCAGTTCTCCGCGCACCGTGGAGGCGATGGAGAAAGCGATCGCCGCCAGCGCCGCCGAGAGCCACAGCACCGCCACCAGGGCGCTGCCGCGGCGGCGGCAAGCCCGGAGACCGGCCCCACCGTGGGACCGGCGCTCCCGCCGGTCCCGGCGGGCCGTCCAGCGCTTGTTGAGGCGCCCGCTATCCGCCATAGGCCGCCAGAGGCTGCGCCGTGATCCGGATGGGCGCCGACAGCGACAGCGGAGGATAGCGCACCCGATCCGGATCGGCCGGCGCCATTTCAATTCGCACGGCGGCGGGCCAGCGCGGCAAGAGCCAGCGCTCCACCCAGCGGTCCTGCTCCGGCGGGAGCCGCCGTTCGAGATACGAGAACCGGCAGAACGCCAGCCGGTCGGCCAGAACAAACGAACGGGGCCCGGCGACGATCGGCCTGAAGACCGGCACGCTCAGCCCGAGTTCAGGGTCGAGTTCCTGTCCCAGGCAGAAGGCGCCCGCCGAGGGAGGGCCGGTATAGAGATGCTCGTTCACCACCAGCCGGACGCCTTCTCCGCGCGCGCCCGCGGTGACCTGGAACTCCAGGATCTGCGGGTATCCCCGCCAGGCATCCGTCAGCGAATAAGACGACACCATCCGCATGGATTCCCGTTCCCCCTGGAAGAAAGGCAACGGAACCGGCGGCCGTTCGCCGCCGCTCTGGCACGCGGCGATCACGGGAGTGAAGCCGGCGATCTGCTGCTCCAGAATGCGCTGCACGCCGTTCATGCGCCGGTTGTCGATGAGCCGCAGGTTGGCCCGCTGCATGGCGTTGGCGCCCACGCGCAGCGCGGTGAGGATCCCCGCGCTGAGAAGGCCCAGCAGAGAGATGGCGAGCAGCAGTTCCAGCAGCGTGACGCCGGCGCGGCTGCATTTCTGGTTCTCACGTGGCGGACTACCCGGCATACTCATTCGGCGGCAGGAGGCGGAACCACGCCCCGCCGGAAACCCTCCAGGCTGATGCTGCGGCGCCGCGCGCCGCTCATCCACCAGACCTCCAGTTCCAGCCGGTCGAGCACGGGAGTGCCCGGCGGGGTCAGTGGAGGGGCCTCGAATCTGCTCAACACCGCCCGCCACCCTCCCTCCATCCCCGTCCGCGACGGCTCGAACCGGCGCTCCACGGGGATTGCGTAGGGCATTCGCGAATCCAGCAGGAGTTCATCCATGGTGCGCCTGGCGATCAAGGCCGCACGGTCGTATTCCGTGAGCCGCGCGGCATGTTGCAGCGACGTGGAGATGTTGGACAGCAGGCCCACCACCGCCAGCCCCATGACCGCCGTGGCAACCAGCATTTCGAGGAGGGTGAAGCCTCGGTTCCTCACGGGGCCGCGAGCCTCTCCACTTGGGGCACGCCGGTTACCGGGTCCACCCGTACGCTCCTCCTGGCGCCCTTCGCGTTTACGAGGTCGAGCGATATCCGGGGCGGCGCGCCTCCGGGGTAAACAACGAACCGCCGGGGCTCGTCGGATTCGGCCAGCAGGGGCGGCGAAACGCCGGCGATGCGCACGCCGGGCGGCATCTCCAGCCGGCGGCGGAAGTCCGATCCAAGGCCCTGTGCGACCAGGGCGTTCTGGCGGGTGTCGATGACGATCTCGACGGCCTCCTGGCGGCGGTCGGCCCGGTTGAGCGCTCCGTTGATCAGGCTTGCCGCGCCGTCGCCGGCCGAAGACAGCCGCAGGCTGTCGACACCCGCCGTGACCGCGGGAAAACTGATCCCCACAACCAGGCCGATCAGCGCGACCACGATCAGCATCTCCAGCAACGTCACGCCGTCCGACGATTTGGCGGCTCGCCGGCGCGGCGCCCGGCCCGCCATTTCCACGCCGCCGGATGCCCCGGTCTCCCGATGGCCGGGCGCGCTCATTGCCAGCTCACGATGTCCGCGTTGATCCCTTCGCCTCCAGGCTGCCCGTCGGCGCCGTAGCTGAGCACCTCGGGGTCCTCCCCGTTCTGCCCGGGGTACCGGTAGACGTAGGGCCTGCCCCACGGGTCCGGCGGGATGTCCTTGGCGAGATACGGGCCGCTCCATTGCGGCACGTTCGGCGGACGCACCCGCAACGCTTGCAGGCCCATTTCCGAAGTGGGGAAGACCCCCACGTCCATCTTGTAGGTGTCCAGAGCGCTCATGAAGCTCGTGATCTGCGCTCGGGCCGCCGTAACCCGCGCCTTGTCGGCCTGCGGCCACAGCCGCAGACCCACGTAGGAGGCGAACAGGCCGATGATGACCAGCACCACCAGCATCTCAATGAGCGTCACGCCGGCCCGGCTGTTCCGCTTAGGTTTGTCCATTTCTACACCGCCACTTCGTTGATGCTTGTGATCGCAATCAACATGCTCAGGATGAGGGCGCCCACCATCACGCCCATGACCAGAATGATCAACGGCTCAAACAGGGCCGTAAACCTGCGGATGGCCACCCGCGTTTCGGCCTCGTAGATTTCGGCCATGCGCCCGAACATCTCGTCCAGGCGTCCCGTTTCCTCGCCCACGGTGAGCAGGTGCGCGGCCAGCGGCGGGAACTGTCCCGTCTTCCCCAGCGGCCCCGCGATCCCCTCGCCCCGCTTGACTCCCCGCGCCACCGCATCGAGCGATCCGGCGATGCGGCGATTGCTCAACGTCGCCCCGGCTATGGCGATGGACTGCACCAGCGCCACGCCGTTAGCCACCAGGGTGCCCATGGCGCGTGCAAAACGGGCCGTCTCGGCCTTGCGCAGCGCGCTGCCGAGGAGCGGCATCCGCAGCCGCAGGGTGTCCCACCACAAGCGCCCGCCGGAGGTCCGTATGTACAGGTAGAACCCCGCGCCCGCCGCGGCCGCGCACCCCGCCATCGGCAGGGCGTACCGCCGGAGCCACTCGCTCGCTCCCAGCATCATCCGCGTGGCCGGCGGAATCGCCATGTTGGATTGCTCGAAGACCGCGGCGAATCTGGGCGCCACGAAGTTAAGCAACACCAGGATGGAGGCCAGGCCCACCACACTGAGCAGCGCGGGGTAGATCATCGAGGAGATGATGTAGCCGCGCAACTCGTCGCGCGAGGTCTCAAATCCGGCCAGCCTCTCGAACACCGCGGCCAGGGAGCCGCTCGCCTCCCCCGCGCGCACCATGTTGACGTATAGTTCCGAGAAGTATTCGGGGTGCGGGCGGAGGCTGTCGGCCAGCGACTTGCCGCCTTTGAGCGTCCGCAGCACTTCCTCGACCATCCGCCGGAAGGCAGGCCGCTCGCTCAGTTGGGCGGTGATCGCCAGGGAGCGGTCCAGCGGCACGCCCGCCTTGAGCAGCGTGCTCAACTCCTGCGTGAAGAACAGCACGCCGCGGCGGCGGCCGCGGACCAGCACCGGCAGGCGGAGCCTGAAGCCCCGGCTGGGCTCATCGCCCACGAAGACCGGCACCAGGCCCTGCCGCCGCAGTTCGGCGGCCACGGCCTTCCCGGTTTCTCCCGCCAGCGTGCCCGTCCGCAGTTTTCCGTCGCGGGCCACCGCCTTGAAATAGAAGCTCGCCATCAGAACTCCTGCGTCACCCGGATCACCTCGGAGGCGGTGGTGACGCCGGCCTGCACCTTGTGCCAGCCGTCCTCACGCAGGCTGCGCATGCCGCTTGCGCGGGCGGCGGCGGTGATCCGGGAGGCATCGGCGTTGCTCATGATGAGTTCCCGGATGGCGTCGTCCAACTCCATCAGCTCGAAGATTCCGACGCGGCCCGTGAAGCCCGCGCCGGCACACTCCGGGCAGCCCGCTCCGCGCCAGCCTTGGACGGCGCCGCCCTCGGGCATGGCGTGCAGCCCGTCGGGCTGCCTGCAATGAGGGCAGATCACGCGGACCAGCCGCTGGGCCAGCACGGCCACCAGCGAGGAGCTGAGCAGGTAGTTCTCCACGCCCATGTCGGTCAGGCGGGTGATGGCGCTGGGAGCGTCGTTGGTGTGCAGCGTCGAGTAGACGAAGTGGCCGGTCAGCGCGGCCCGTATGGCGATGTCGGCGGTCTCGCGGTCCCGGATTTCGCCCACCATGATTACGTCCGGGTCCTGCCGGACGATGTGCCTGAGGCCGGCCGCGAACGTCAGGCCGAGCTGTGGATTCACGTGGATCTGGTTGATCCCGTCCATCTGGTACTCGACCGGATCCTCGATGGTTATGATCTTCTTGTCCGGCTGGTTGATGCGCTTCAGGGCCGAGTACAGCGTGGTGGACTTGCCGCTGCCGGTCGGGCCGGTCACCAGGAAGATCCCGTGAGGCAGCGCGGTGAAATGCTCCATCCGGGCGAGCATGCGCTGGTCGAAACCCAGCCGGCCCAGGTCGTAGAAGTCTCCCGCGGAGCGGTCCAGCAGGCGCATGACCACGCTTTCGCCGTACAGGGTGGGCAGCGTCGAAACGCGCAGGTCCACCTCGCGGCCGAGGATCTTGATCTTGATGCGGCCGTCCTGAGGCAACCGCCGCTCGGCGATGTTCAGCTTGGCCATGAGCTTGACCCGTGAAATAATGGCGGCCTTCAATTCCCGCGGGGGCGGCTCCTGGTTGTAGAGCACTCCGTCCACGCGGTAGCGGACGCGGAACTCCTTTTCGAAAGGCTCGATGTGAATGTCGCTCGAGCGCTTCTCAATCGCCTGGGCGATCAGGGCGTTGACCAGCCGTATGACCGGCGCTTCGCTGGCCATGTCCCGCAGATGCTCGATCTCTTCGCCGGCCTCCGGCAGGTCTTCGGCGGGCCCGGAGACGGGCCTCTCCTCCTCTCCGTAGTACTTGTCGATGGCGTCGAGGATCTCCTGCTCGGCCGCCAGCACGGGCCGCACCCGCAGTCCCGTGGCCGTGCGGAGGGCGGTCAGGGTCTCGAAGTCCAGCGGGTCGGCCATGGCGACGGCCAGCGTGGAATCCTCGATCGCCACGGGGAGGAATCTGCACTGGCGCATGAAGCGCGGCGAGACGCCCTCGGTCTCGGGGGTGGCGGGAGGCGGCCCCTCAATCGTCACCAGCGGGAGGGAAAGCTGGTCGGCCAGCGCGGCAAGCACGTCGCGCATGGCCACGAACCCGAGATCCACCAGGATCTTGCCGATCTTTTCCCCGCGCTCGCGCTGTATCTCGAGCGCCCTCTCCAGGTCCTCGGCGGCGATCAGCCGGCGCTCGATGAGCATCTCTCCCAGGCGCATGTATCAGAGTTCCTCGACTCGCACGGCGGCGGCGCCGCCTTTTCCGAGGGCGCTCTTGGATGCCTGCATGAGAATCTGGGAAGGCAGGCCGTCCTTCTGTTCCCAAGAGTAGTAGAACAGGGTGACGGCGACCACGACCTGCTCGCCGGGCGGCAGCGCGTCGAGGGTCGAGGCCGTTCTCTCCATCAGTTCGCGCATGGCCTGCTTCAGCACCGGAAGGTTCGCGGTCTTCTGCTGGTGCACCCTCGCCACGTCCTCCTTGGAGATGAACTGGCGGAAGGGCGTGATTCGCGGGGCGATGATCAGGTTCACCTCCGCCGTGAACACCACCCCGAAACCGCCGAGATAGACGCCGCGGGTGTTGCCCAGAAGGTCGAACGGATACTGCTGGCCGGGTTTTGAGAGGGCCGAGTCGAAGGAACTCTCCAGCGGGGCCAGCGCCATCCGGGCGATTCGCGGCTTGGCCGGCTGGGAGCCCGAGATCGCCGCCGCCAGAAGCAGCGCCAGAACGCCGGCGGATCTCATTGGCGGCTCCCCTGGTACAGGCTCTCGCGGTAGTACACGGCCGCCCGCTTTTGCAGGTACTGCAGGTCCTCTATCACAGGAACAAGGTCGGCCTCGATGCGGCTGACGACCTGCTGCCGGATGCGCTCTTCCATAGCCGTCATGTCCGCCGGGGGGGTGGCGGGACGCGCCAGCGCATGCACGAGCAGGGCCGCCGCCAGGACCGCCGCCGAAACGAAGCCCAGGCGCGGCGCGGAGTTCCACAGCCAGTTCCAGCCCTTGGGCTCGAAGATCTTGTCGGAAACGAAAGCGATGCGGTAGGGGATCTCTTCCTCCGGGACGGCGGCCAGGGCCGCCGCGGTCAGGCGCAGCCTCTCCAGTTCTTCCCGGCAGGCCGGGCATCCCTTGAGGTGGTCCTCCACCCCGGAACGCTCCGCCCGGCCCGCTTCGCCCAGCAGGTATGCCTTCAAATCAAACTCAGAGCAGTTCATTGAGCACCTCGCGGATGGATGGGAGCCAGAGTCTCTTTCAGCACGTCCAGCGCCGCGTACAGGCGGGACTTGATGGTGGATACCGGGCAGTCCAGCACTTCGGCCATCTCCTCGAACTTGAAGCCCTGGTAGATCTTGAGGATGACGGCCTCCCTCTGGTCGTCGCTCAGCAACTCCAAAGCCCGCCGCACGGCCACGCTCAACTCCAGGGGTTCCAGCCTCGGCCTGGCGGCGCCGGCCGGCCCGTCTCCCAATTCAACCTCGGGACGCCTCCGGCGCAGATGGCTGTAGGCCTCGTTGTGGGCGATGCGGAACAGCCACGGCCCGAACCGCGAAGGATCCTGGAGCTTGCCGAGGTTCTGGTAGGCCTTCAGAAACACCTCCTGGCTCAGGTCCATGGCGTCTTCCCGGTCACCCATCAGCCGCAGCAGGTAGTTGAAGACACGCTTCTCCCAGCGGGACACGAGGATGTTGTAGGCCTCTACCTTCCCCCGCCTGGTCCTCGCAATGAGGTCGGGATCCTCAACCTCCCGAAAGATCAAGTTTCAGGCTCCCAGTACAATGACGTTGATTCTCCTGAAAAAGTCTGCGCCGCTTCGTCGCCGGATCCGCCCGGCCCATGCCCGGCGGCGGCGGTTCCTCCCGGGTCAACGCCCCTATGCCGCCGCGTGCCGCGACAGCGCCGCCATCCGGGGGTTCACCAGCCGCCGGTAGTCCTCAAAGCGCATGTGGATCACATCCCGGTGTGTGCCGGCGTTGAACACGATATCCGGCTCGGCGGCCAGGCCGGTGTCGGCGTATACCGGCAAACCGCAAAGGTTCCCAAACGGCCCCATGGCTCCCAGTTCACAGTCGGGGAAGATGTCGCCAAGCTCGCTCTCGGTCGCCAGGCGCAGCCGCGACACGCCCAGAACCGCTCTCAGGACTTGCAGGTCCAGCGTGCAGTCTCCCGGCACGACCGCCATCCCATAGCCGTTCTCGCTTAAGAAGATGAGCGTCTTGGCGATTCTGTGCGCGGGTACGTGTTCCACCGTGGCCACCTCCCGCGCCGTGTAGGCCGTCGGATGGCTGTGTCGTGTGTATTTGACCTGGTTTTCGTCAAGGAAACCCAGGAGCTTGTCGAGCATCGGCATACAATCCTCCTTTAGCGGCCGCGCGCGGCCGCGGTCCAGGCTCCGGAGGAAGTCCAACCTCAGTTTAGTGCAATTTCGAGGGGAACGAGAGGCGGCAGCGGCGGGCGTGCGACAAAACTGTAGCGCTTCGCCGCGTTCTTTTTTTGTAGCATGAATCCTTACGTAGTGATACGTTAGGAATGGAGGCACAGTCATGTCTGAATCCTTGGCCGTACTCGAACAAC
>JADZCM010000056.1 GCA_020851555.1 Bryobacterales bacterium
CCTAGCCAAGGGGCTGCCCCACACAGCGACAGGGGGGCAGGCGCCTTCGCCTGCGGCGGACCCCTTGGGTCCGCAACATGGCCGAGCCAAGGGCTCGGCGCAGCCCAAGGGGCTGCCCCACACAACAGCGCCACCTTGCCGAGCCGACGGGCTGCCCCACACAGCGACAGGGGGGCAGGCGCCTTCGCCTGCGGCGGACCCCTTGGGTCCGCAACCTTGCCGAGCCAGTGAGTACGGCGCCGTCCAGGGGGACCGCCGCACGCGGCACTGAAGGCGTGCCGCCGTCAGGCCAGCACAGGCAGCTTGATGACTTTTTTCTGGATGGCGTACTGCACGAGCTGGGCTTTATTGTGAATGTCCAGCTTGCGCATGAGGTTGAATTTGTGCGCTTCCACCGTCTTTACGCTAAGGTTCAACTGGCAGGCGACCTCTTTGACCGAGTTGCCCTCGGCCAGCATCTTGAGGACCTCTTTCTCGCGGGGGGTGAGGGTGGCGAACCGCGGCAGCCGGTCGGTGGTCCGCACGCGGGTGCGGAAGTCGTCCACCAGTTGGGAGAGCATGCGCGGGCTCAGGTAACTGCCGCCGCGGCACACGTCGCGCACCGCGGCTACCAACTGCGGCGCCGGGCTGTCCTTGAGCACGTAGCCGTTCGCGCCCACCTCCATGCTTTCGACCAGGTAGTCCTCGTCGTCGTACATGGTAAGGAACAGCACGCGCGTTTCCGGCCGGTTGCGCTTGATCTGGCGCGTGGTCTCGAAACTGCTCGGCCCGGGCATGCCGATGTCCATCAGGACCACGTCGGGCCTCAACTCCGCGGCCTTTTCCGCCGTCGCGTTGCCGTCGGCCGCCTCTCCGACGATCTCCATGTCCGGCTCGGCTGAAAGCAGCGTCCTCACTCCTTGGCGGAACAGAGTGTGGTCGTCCGCCAGCAAGATGCGAATCCTGGCCATAAGTTCACTCAACTCCCCGGGTCTGTCAGCCTTCGCTCTCTCTTATCGGCAGCCTGACCCGAATTCTGGTTCCCTTGCCCGGCCGGCTTTCGACGTGGAATTCACCGCCCAACAGCGAAACCCGCTCGCTCATCCCTGCCAGGCCGAACGAGCCCCGCTTGCGCAGCCCATCCTCGACACGGAAGCCCGCGCCATCGTCTTCTACCTGCAACCTCAACTCTCCATCGGCGGAAACCACTGAGATGTTTACGTTACGGGCCGAAGCGTGCCGCGCCGCGTTGTTCAGGCACTCCTGGACCACCCGGTAGGCGGCGATCGCCAGCAGACCCGGGACCCCGCGCAACGGTCCGATCTGGAGGCTGACCCGCACTCCTCGCAGCCGGCCGATGCGGCTGGCGAGCTGCCGCAGCGCGGCCGCCAGCCCCAGTTGCTCCAAAACGGCCGGGCTGAGCGCCGAGATCAGACGCCGCATCTCCACGATGGTTCTCTCGGTCAGATCGCGCGCCTCCCGCAACCCGGCCAGCAGATCAGGGCTGCCGGCGGGCACGCTGCGCTCCAGCATTTCCAACTGGAGACGCACGCATAGCAGCGACTGGCCCGCCTCATCGTGCAGTTCGTTGCTGATCCTCCGTCTTTCCCGCTCCTCCACCTCAAACATGCGTCCCGCCACTTCGCGCAGTTGCCGCTCCCGCGCGGCCAGTTCCTCCACCAGCCGGGCCTTCCCGGCCGCCAGCAGGCAGCGCTCGGCCGCCGCCAAAAGGACATGCACTTCCCGGGGGAGCCACTCATAGGGCCCGCAGAAGCCGAACTGCATCACGCCCGCCAATTCACCTTTTTCCAGCAGCGGCACCGACCAGCACGTGCGGTAGCAGCTCGCCCAGGCCGGATCCAGGGCGAGGCCTCGGCGCCCATCCCGGCGAACCGAGCAGCGTCCCGCGGCCAGCCGGCCAGGAGCGCGCACGCGGACTGCGTCGCCCCGCGCCAGCGTGGGGCCGCCTCCAGGGGGGCCGGTAACCGCCCTCACGGACCACTGGCCGGCCTTTGGTCCGCGCAGGTACAGCGCCGCGGCCTCCGCGCGGCAGAACCTGGCCAGAGACTCCAGCAGACTCTGAAGCAGTTCATCCAGCCCGGCCGATTCCAGTTCGTTGCAAAACAGCGCGTGGCAGGTCTCCGTCTCGGCGTCCGCGACCTGCCGGAAGGCGTTGTTCAGCGTCACGACGACGCAGAACTGCCACTGTTCCAGGGCCTGGTTCAGCCTGGCCCGCTGGTTGGCGTCCAGCCGCCCGGCCAGGCCCGCCAGCAGCAGTTCGTACTCCCGGAAGGCAAGCACGATCCGTTCCGAAGGAAGGTTCAGTTTCGCCAGCCGGCGGCCGTGGTACTCCACCTGTTCGATGAAGTCCGGCGGCAGCCTGCGCGAGGCCAGCATCCCCGCCGCCGCACCGGGGGTGATGGCGGCGAGCGCCTTGCGTTCCAGAGGGGAGAAACCCAACTCGGTCAGCCGTCTCCTGAAACGCGGCTCCAGCCGCGGCAGATGCGGCGGGAGGAGCGTGGCGAGGACTTCGAGGTGGGTCAGCAGCCGGCCGCCGAGGAACTCCGAAGCGGCCAGCGCGGGCGGATTGGCAGGGTCGCGCACCTACCAGGCCATCGGTTTTCTACGGCTTAGGCTTTAGGGAGACCGGCCGTGCAGACGTCGTCCAGGCGCAGATCCCTGTTCGGCTGGGACGCTTTCCGGCGGTACAAGCTGGCGTCCGCCTTGGTGAACAGGTCCTGCCAGGACTCGCCCGGCTCGTGGTGCGCGAATCCCACTGAGGCGGAGACTCTGATGTTGATCGGACCGTTCAGCGTTTTGACGGCATACAGCCCGCCCATCCTCTCAGCCACCTCGCGGGAGCGTCCGGCGGCGTCCGGCAGCAGCGAGTCCAGGACCACCAGGAATTCGTCGCCCCCCCACCGGCAGGCAACGTCGCCCGCCCGGAACTGGCCGAGCAGGCGCTTGGCGAAAGCCTGGAGCAGGTAGTCCCCGATTTGGTGCCCGTGAGAATCGTTGGCCACCTTGAAATCGTCGAGGTCGAACAGCAGGATGCTGAAGGGCTGTCCCGCGTCGATCCGGCGTTGCATCAACTGCTCGGCCCGCCGCCGGTTCGCCAGTCCGGTCAGCGAGTCCGTGGCGGCCAGGCTTTCGGCTTCTTCCACCCGCTGCTGGAACAACCGCAGTTCGCTCTTTAACCGGGCTACCGACCCCGCGCCTTCGCGTTGCATGGATTCCACGCAGGACCGGATTCCGGTCACGGAGCCGGCCAGCCGCCGGCGGATCTCGGCAAGGCTGCTCATCTGCGCAACGCCTTCCAATTCCTGGGCGAACGCCCGAAAGCGGGCCGAATAGCCGTCGCTGTGCGTCGTCATGGCTTGGGCCGCCTGCGCCAGTATCTCCAGAATGGCCCGTATTTCACTTACCCGGCTCCGCAGCAAGGCCGCTGCGCTCTTGGAGTAGCGTTCCAGCTCCGCGTCCAATTCCGTTCTGCTCTGGCTCAGCGACTGCTCACCGGCGGCTCCTGCCAGCGATTCACGGATCCTGCGCAGCGTCTTGCGGTGCTCCGCGGCCTCCTGCACGGTGATCTCCACGGCGTGCCGCTCGATGCTCTCGATCACCCCCCGGTAACAGTCGAGCGCGGAGCGAAGCCGCTGGCCCAATTCATCGAATTCCGTCAACGCCTTTCTAAGTGAGATCATGCGATGCGGTCTTGCTTCCTGGGAACTCATCGGCGGGGGTTCGGCCTCTGCGGATCGGACAAAAACCCTACCCGTCTTCTCGCGGCCATCCGGCTGCCTCTGCCAGCGGGCAACTCTAGGCCGAAGTGGCGCGGGGCTCCGCCGGAACGCCCGGCTCCAACTCGGGCATCTCGATTTCGATGCGGGTCCCGCCGTCCGGGCGGCTGTCCACGTACATCCGGTAGCCGGTTCCGAAGAGCACCTTGAGCCGCTCGTTCACATTGCTGACGCCGATGCCTTGTTCGAGCAGGGTGGCCAGCCGGGCTTCGGGGATGCCTACCCCGTCATCCTCCACCGCCAGGCGGATACGGCCGCCGGAAACCTCGCTGCGGATGCGGATCGTGCCGCCCTCCAGCTTGCCGCTCAAGCCGTGCCGGATCGAGTTCTCGACCAGCGGCTGGAGCAGCATGGTTGGAACGAGCATGTCCAGGGTCTCGGGACTGATGCTCTTCTCGAACCGGAGCTTGTCGCCGAATCTCACCATCTCGATCGACAGGTAGTCCTCAATGAACGTCAGTTCGTCGCGCAGCGGGCAGAAGCCCTCCTGCTTGCGGAGCAGCCGCCGCAGGATGTTGGACAGCCGGTAGACCACGGCGCGCGCCTCGTCCGGCTGCGTACGGATGAGAGAGGAGACGGAGTTGAGCGTGTTGAACAGGAAGTGCGGGTTGATCTGGCTGGAAAGCGCGGCCAGGCGGGCGTTCATGAGCAACTGCTCCTGTTCGACGAGCTTGGCCTCATTGCGGGCGTTGTTCCAGACCTTCAGAGGCAAGGCGACCGAGAACAGGGTGGTCACGTAGACCAGCACGACCCAAAGAGGATGGGGAGAAGGCCAGTCGGGGTGCAGGTAGAACACGGAGCCGGGGAAGAACCGGCCGAGCGCTCCCCGGAGCAGTTCGGCCAGGATGACGGCCAGCAGGAAGAACAGATGGAACGCGGTCCGGCGGTGATCGTGACCCCGCTGGAAGAGCCGGTAAATGCTCAGGTCGATGAGCGGCGAGAACCGCCAGATATCCTCGGTGTCCGGAGCGCAGTCCCGCAGCAGGCCTCCCAGCACGCCCACGGCGGCCAGCAGGGGCATCGTAAGATACTCGCCGCTGAGCATCGCCGGGACAGAAATGAGGACCCCCGAGACGAGGCCGGTCACGTAACCCGCCAGCAGGCCGGCCAGCAGGCTGGCCTCCAGGCCCAGGTCAACCGCCTGGTAGGACCCCGTCAGGACCCGCGTCGCGACCCCCGTCCCGAAGATGCCGGCGAAGGCCAGCGCCAGCAGCAGCCGCTGGTTGAGGGTGCGCTCCTCCCGCATCAGCATGCGCTTGAAGGCCCCGGAGCGCACCATGAAGCTGGCCAGGACGGCCGCGACTCCAAGCCTTACCAGCAGCCGGATCAGGTACTGTTCCGTCATGGGGCGCCGTTCATTCTATAATCTTAGGTTAGCGGTTCCCGTCTCGCCAGGAACACGCGGCAGCAATGAACCAGGCAGTGATCCCCCTCCGGTTGCACAAAGTGGCGGAGGCGGAGTTCCCTTCTCATTACGGCAGTTTCCGGATCTTCGGATTTGAGGGCGTCTACTCCGGCCGCCGCGAGGAAGCCGTTGTGCTCAAGATGGGAGAGCTTGCGGGCGACCCTCCTCCGCTGGTGCGGATTCATTCCCAATGCCTGACCGGCGACGTCTTCCACAGCCTCCGGTGCGATTGCCGGGCCCAACTGGAGATCTCGCTGGAGCGCATCGCGGCGGAAAAGCGGGGGCTGCTCATCTACGAGCACAAGGAGGGCCGGGGCATCGGCCTGCTGAACAAGCTCCGCGCCTACGAGTTGCAGGATCAAGGGGCCGACACCGTGGAAGCCAACGAGCGCCTGGGATTCGAGGCCGACCTGCGCAACTACCGGCTTCCGGGCGAGATTCTCCGGTACTTCGAGGTGACGCGGGTACGCCTGCTCTCCAATAACCCGATGAAAATACAGGCCTTGGAGAAGGCGGGCGTCAGCGTCGTCGAGCGGCTGGCCTGCGAGGCCGTTCCGCTTGACTCGCGCCGGACTTATCTCAACACCAAGCGGGACAAGATGGGCCACCTGCTCCGGAGGCTCTGAACCTGTCACCTCCGGCGCCTGTTTTGAATCTGAAGGAAAAGAGACACGGACGATGCCTTTGTACGAGTATCGATGCAACTCCTGCGGAGAGGTGTTCGACAAGCTGAGGCCCTTCAGCCGGGCCGACCAGGACGTGCGCTGCCCGCGGTGCGGCTCGGAAGCCACGGAACGCCAGCTCTCCACGTTCTCCGCCGGCGGTTGCGGCGGCAGCGGCTCCAGCGGCCGGTTCCGTTGAGGGTAGCCTGAGGCGGCCGGTCGGCCGCCCGAACCCCCTCACGGCACTTCTGTTTGATCCCGGTTCCCGGCGCGAATCACGCAGCCGGCGCTCACGTTGCGGTCCGCCCCGACGCTCCGGCCCGGGCAGCCTTGCGCCTTCCGGCCCGGTGACGATTCCCGCGCCGATGCTCCTACCTGTACCGGCCTCTGATCTGGTTCCAGCGCACCCGCAGCAGATCCAGGAACATGGAAGCGCTGTCACGGAGCATTCTGACCTTGGTGCCTTCGAAGTGGCTCCAGCGGACGGGCACCTCGACGCAGGTGTATCCCAGGCGCCGGGCGATGAAGAGCACCTCCGCATCGAAACCGAAACGCTCCAGCCGCTGCCGCCGGAAGATCTGCCGGGCTGCTTCCCGTTCAAACAGCTTGAAGCCGCACTGCGTGTCGTGGAACGGCAGGCCCGTCACCAGCCGCAGCAGCAGGTTGAAGATGCGCCCGGAAGTCTCGCGGAAGTAACTCTGGCGCACCGCGATCAAGGACCGGTCGAGCGCCCGCGAGCCGATGGCGACATGCGCGTTGCGAGACACGCAGGCCGCCATGAGCTTGTCCAATTCCTGAATGGGGGCGGAAAGGTCCGCGTCCGTGAACAGGATCCAGGCCCCCTTGGCCTGGAGCATACCGTGTCGTACCGAATAACCCTTCCCGCGGTTGCCCGGATTCCTGAGCAGCCCCACTCCGGGGCACCGGCGCGAGAACTCGTTTACGACCTGGCAGGTACGGTCGCCGGAGCCGTCGTCGACAACCAGGATCTCGTGTTCCCGCCACGAGCTTCCTTCCAGGTACGCGTGAAGGCTCGCCAGTGTCGCGGGCAGCCGCTCTTCCTCGTTGTAGGCGGGGACCACAATGGAGATGGAATTCAACGCTTCATTATAATGGGTGGTTCCCCCCCGGTCAGGAGATACGATTGTCGCTCGAACAGGACCTACTGGAGCAGCGCCTCAAGCGAATCGGCGATCTGAAGGCATTGGGCTTTCGCCCTTACGGCGCGCGTTTCGACTTCACCCACACCATCCCGCAAATCCTCTCCGAGTACGGCTCGAAGACCTCGGACCAACTGGCGCCGCGCGTGGATGTCCGCGTCTGCGGGAGGATCCAGACGCTGCGGCGCATGGGCAAAGCCGGCTTCGCGCACCTGGCGCAGAACGGCGAACGCCTCCAGATCTACGTGAAGAAAGACGCCGTTTCCGGGCGGGACTTCGCACTCTACGAGCTGCTGGACCTCGGCGATATCATCGGAGCCGAAGGCTATCTGTTCCGGACCCGCACCGGGGAACTGACGGTCCACGTGGAGCGGCTGGAGCACCTGGCCAAGACGCTGCTGTCCATGCCCGAGAAGTGGCACGGGCTGGAGGACGTGGAAATGCGCTACCGGCAGCGCTACCTGGACCTGATCGCGAACCCCGAGGTGCGCAGGGTGTTTGAGACCCGCGGGAGGATCATCTCCTCGCTGCGCCGCCAACTGGAGCAGCGCGGCTTTCTGGAAGTGGAAACCCCCATGATGCAGCCGCTCTACGGCGGCGCCGCGGCCAGGCCCTTCATCACCCACCACAACACGCTGGATGTCGATCTGTACCTGCGCATCGCCCCCGAACTGTATCTCAAACGGCTGGTCGTGGGGGGGCTGGAACGCGTCTACGAGATCAACCGCAACTTCCGGAACGAGGGGATCTCGACGCAGCACAACCCCGAGTTCACGATGCTTGAGTTCTACCAGGCGTACACCGACTACCGCGGCCTGATGGACTTGTCCGAAGAGTTGCTGCGCCAGACGGCGCTGGACGCCGCCGGAACCACGGTAGCGGAGTTCGAAGGCCACCGGATCGACTTTGCCGGCGTCCGCCGCCTCAGCCTGCGGGAGGCCGTCATCGAGTACTGGAAGGACGGTCCAAGACCGTCCATGGAACAGCTCGCCGACGCCGAATGGTTGAAGTGGAGATCTACAAAGGGCACTCCGGGCGAAGCCGTGCTGGACCTGTTCGAGCGCTACGCGGAGGCCGAGCTGATCCAGCCCACCATCATCTACGACTACCCCGTGGAGACTTCTCCGCTGTCCAAGAGCAAGCCCGATGAGCCGGGCTACGTCGAGCGCTTCGAGATCTACGCGGCCGGCATGGAGATCGGCAACGCCTACACCGAGCTGAACGATCCGCAGGAGCAGCGGCGGCGGTTCGAGATGCAGCTCCGCATGCGCGAGAAGGGCGACGAGGAAGCGCACCAGATGGACGAGGATTTCCTGCGGGCCCTGTGCTACGGAATGCCTCCCACCAGCGGCGAGGGAATCGGCATCGACCGCCTGGCCATGATCCTGACCGGCTCGCGCTCCATTCGTGACGTGATTCTCTTTCCGCTCTTGCGGCCGGAGGAGGCGATCGGACTGGCGGAGCGCCTGAGGTCCCTCGATGCCGTCTGAAGCGCCGGCGGGACACTCCGCCCGGCCTGCCTCTGCGCCGTTGCGCCACAGGTTTGAGTTCTTCATCGCCCTGCGCTATCTGAAAGCCAAGCGCAAGCAGGCGGTCATCTCCATCATCACCGTGATCTCCGTGGTGGGCGTGGCGGCCGGAGTGATGGCCCTGGTAGTCGCCCTGGCCATCAACAACGGCTTCCGGAATACTCTGCAACGCAACCTGTTGGGAGCGACGGCCCATGTCATGATCCTGGAAAAAGAGCCGGGCTACGGAATCAGCGGCTGGGCTGCGCTGGCGGAGAAGCTGCGCGGCCTGCCGCACGTCACGTCCGCCTCCCCCAGCCTCTACGGCTCGGTGTTCATCTCCGGACCGATGCAGTCGGAAGGAGCGTCCGTAAAGGGCGTGCCGGTTGACTCCGCCCTGAAGCGGGACGGCTTGGGCAGGTATATGAAAACGGGCTCGATCGATGCGCTTGCGGCGCGGACCAGCCCGGCCGGGATCGTGTTGGGATCCAAGCTGGCCGCCCGGACGGGCCTGCCTTCCCCCAGCATCGCCAGGGTGATCGTCCCGCAGGGCGAGATGACTCCCTTCGGGATGGCGCCCACCACGGACCGGCTGCGCGTGGTGGGCACCTTCGAAACCGGTTTCTACGACCTGGATTCCGCCTGGGCCTTCACCTCCCTGGAGACGGCGCAGCGGCTGCTCGGGCTCTCCGACGTTGTGAACGCGATCGAGCTCCGGATCGACAATCTGGATCTCGCGCCGGCCGTAGCCAGGGAGGCCGAGCAGGTCGTGGGGCCCAAGCTCGCCGCCACCACCTGGATGGAACAGAACCGGCAGATCTTTACGGCGCTCCGTATGGAGAAAGTGGTGACGGTCATCACGATCGGTCTCATCGAACTGGTGGCGGCGCTGAACATACTGATCGCTTTGGTCATGATGGTGATGGAGAAGAGCCGCGATATCGCCGTGCTGATGTCGATGGGCGCCCGGCGCGAGCAGATCCGCCGCATCTTCGTATACCAGGGGCTGATTATCGGCTTCGTCGGCACGGCGCTGGGCCTGGCCGTGGGATACACGCTGTGCTTCCTGGCGGACCGGTTCCGCTGGATCGCCCTGAACGAGGAGGTGTATTCCTTGAGCTTCGTCCCTTTCGAGCCCCGCTGGCTGGACGGCGTCTGGATCGCCGCGGCCGCGATTCTGGTCAGCTACCTCGCCACCCTGTACCCTTCCCGCAACGCCACCCGCATCGCGCCGGCCGAAGCGCTCCGGTACGAATAGAAGAACCCACGGAGAACCGCGGCGGAGGACGCCGCAACCCGCCGGCGGCCGGGGGCGTCGCCCGGCGGGGTTACCATGACAGTATCGGCGAATGTCCACTAATCGAGCCAGAGAATTCCAGGAACAGATCGCGCGCCGCGTGATGGTCGCCGACGGCGCCATGGGCACCATGCTGTACGGCCGGGGTGTCTTCATCAACCGCTGCTACGACGAGCTGAACCTGTCCTCCCCGGCGCTGGTCAGGGAGATCCATGAGGAATACGTCAAGGCGGGCGCGGAGATCATCGAAACCAACACCTTCGGGGCGAACCGCGCGCGCCTCTCCGCCTACGGCTTGACCGAGAAGCTGAAGCCGATCAACCAGGCGGGGGTGCGGCTGGCGCGCGAGGCGGCGGGGGACGCCGCGTTCGTAGCGGGCGCGGTGGGCCCCCTCGGGATACGGATCGAGCCCCTGGGACCGACCTCATTTGAAGAAGCCCGCGCCATGTTCCGCGAGCAGATCGAAGCGCTGCTGGAGGCCGGCGCCGATCTGTTGATCCTGGAGACCTTCTCGGTGCTGAACGAGTTGCGGGAAGCGGTTCATGCCGCGCGCGACGCCGCCGGTGACGATTTCGCGGTGGTGGCGCAGGTGACCATCGACGACTACGGCAACCTGCCGGACGGCGCCACGACCGAGACGTTCACCCGCCGGCTGGACGAAATGCCCGCCGACGTGGTCGGCCTGAATTGCTCGGCGGGCCCCAAGGTCATGCTGGAGACCGTCGAGAAGATGGCGCGGTATACCCGCAAGCCGCTCAGCGCCATGCCGAATGCAGGCCACCCGGCCACGGTCGAGGGGAGGAAGCTCTACCTTTGCTCGCCCGAGTACATGGCGCAGTACGGGCGGCGCATGCTCTGGGCGGGCGTACGCCTCATCGGCGGGTGTTGCGGGACCACCCCGGAGCACATCCGGCTGCTGCGGGCCGAAGCCCGCTCGCTACAGCCGGGCCACGAACGGCTGGCCGTCACCGTGGAGGAGCCCGCGGCCCGGGCGCAGGCGCTGCCCGAGATACCCGCGGCCGCGAAGTCGCGGCTCGGCGCCAAGCTGGCGGAGGGCCGCTTTGTCACATTCGTGGAGATCCTCCCGCCGCGGGGCGTGGACGCATCCAGGGAGATCGCCGGAGCGCGGCTGTGCGCGGAGCGCGGCATCGATTGTATCAACGTTCCGGACGGGCCGCGCGCCAGCGCGCGCATGAGCGCGCAGGTCACCTGCCAGCTCATACAGCAGCAGGCGGGCATCGAGGCCGTCCTTCATTTCTGCTGCCGCGACCGCAACATCCTGGGGATCCAGAGCGAGCTTCTGGGCGCCCACGCCGTGGGCGTGCGAAACCTGATCTGCATCACCGGAGACCCTCCGCGCATGGGCGCTTATCCCGCGGCGACCGCCGTCTTCGACGTGGACTCCATCGGTCTCGTCAACATCGTCAGCAGCCTCAACCGGGGACTGGACATCGGCGGCAACCCGACCGGCTCCCAGACCTCCCTGCTGATCGGCGTGGGCGCCAACCCCGGCGCGCTGAACCTGGAAGAGGAGCTGAAACGGTTCGAATGGAAGGTGCAGGGCGGCGCCGAGTACGCCGTCACGCAGCCGGTCTTCGATATCGGCTTGCTCGAGCGCTTCCTCAGGCGCATCGAGCAGTACCGCATTCCCGTGATCGCCGGCCTCTGGCCGCTGACCAGCCACCGCAACGCGGAGTTCATGGTGAATGAGCTGAATGTCCCCGTGCCGGCCGGGTTCATGGCGCGGATGCAGCGGGCTGACACCGCGGAGAAGGCCCGCCGCGAGGGCGTCGCCATTGCGCGGGAGATGCTGCTGCGCCTCCGTCCCATCGTGGCGGGAGCGCAGTTGAGCGCGCCGTTCGGGCGCTACGACATGGCGCTCGAGGTTGCCGCGGCGCTCGAACCGAGTTAGAGTAACACAATCGCCCGTGGCCACGGATCTCATCAAGATCAGTCCGGAGTCGCCGAGTTCCGGCGCCATAGAACAGGCCGCCGGCGCCATCCGGCGCGGCAGGGTCGTGGCGGTGCCGACCGACGCGCTGTACGCGCTCGTGGCGGATCCATTCAGCCTGCACGCGGTGAGCCTGGTGTTTGTCGCCAAGGGCCGGGAGATCCACCGCTCGCTGCCGCTGCTGGTGAGCGATACGCTGATGGCGGAGGAGTTTTCCGGCGAGCTTTCCAACCGCTTCTACCTGCTGGCGCGGCTGTTCTGGCCGGGCCCGCTCACGCTGATCGTGCCGGCGTCGGCCAAGGTCCCCCTGAAGGTCACGGGCAACACCGGGCGCCTGGCTCTGCGGCAGAGCCGTTCCAACGTCGTGGCGGCTCTGATCGAGACGCTCCAGCAGCCCCTGGTCGCCACCAGCGCCAACCTGTCCGGCCAGCCGACCTGCCGCAGCGGTATCGAGGTGTTCGGCAAAATGGACGGAAGGATCGACCTGGTGCTGGACGGCGGGCTCTGCCCCGGCCAGGGCAGCACCACGGTCGACATCACGGAGCCGGAGTGGAAGCTGATCAAAGCCGGTGCGATTGACGAGAAGGCCATCTCGGAGGCCTTAAGCCACTAGCGAAAGGGGAAGAGGGCGGAAATGGTGCGGAGCGTTTCTGAGGAAACCGGCCGGCGGCGGTTCCTGAGCGCGTTGGCGGGCGGTTCACTCGGTCTGGCCCGCTTCGCGCCGGGCGCCGGCGCCGCGGAGCCAAAGCCGCTGAGAGGGCTGTTCCCGATCGGGCTGACGCCCTTCACCGCGGACGACCGGCTCGATCTGGAGGATCTGGCGAACGAGGTCAGGTTCATGGTACGCGGCGGCGTGCACGGCTTCGTGTGGCCGCAGATCGCCAGCGGCTGGTCCACACTGACCAGGCAGGAACGGCTGGACGGCGCTGAAGCCATCCTATCCGCCGGCAAGGGCGGCCGAACCGCCCTGGTGATTGGCGTCCAGGCCCCCGACCTGGCGGCTGTCGCCGAATACGCAAAGCACGCCGAGAAGCTCGGAGCCGACGCCCTCATCTCCTTGCCCCCGCCCGGCGCCGCCGAAGACAAGGCGCTCCTCGACTACTACAGGCAGGTGGGCGCAATGACTTCACTGCCTCTGTTCGTGCAGAGCCAGGGATCCATGAGCGTAGACCTGATTGTCGAGATGTTCGGAAGCGTGCCCAACATGCAGTGCGTCAAGGACGAGGCGGGAGATCCGCTCCAGCGCGTGACGCAGATCCGCCAGCGCACCGGCGACAGGCTCAAGGTCTTCTCCGGCATGGGCGTCCGCACCATGATCACCGAGATGGAGCTGGGCTTCGCCGGACACTGTCCCTTCCCGACCCTGGCCGACGTATACGCCCAGGCCTTCGATCTCTGGCACTCGGGCAAGAAGCGCGAAGCCTTCGACATGTTCGGACGCATACAGGCCTTGAGCTCGATGGGCCCGGTGACGGGCCACAACGTTATGGTGGCCCGCGGGGTTTTCAAACCGGGCGTTCGTGTCCGCAGCGGCTCGGCCGCAGCCATCGGTTCGGATACGCCTCCCGCGCGCGGAAGCCGCGGCGCGGGCGGCGGTGGTCCTCGTCCCTGGACGGAGAAGGAGATCCGCGAAGCCCTCGACACGTACCTCAAGCCCTACCTGCGTGCCTGACAGCGTGAGGACGGGCCGGGCGGAAAAGGCCTCCGGCGCTTAAGGTGTTACTCGCGGCTTGACCACCGCGGCGCCGCACGACCGCATGGCGGCGGCAAGCGCGCCGTACATCCGCTCGTCTTCATAGGAGCCCACGATCGCGCCGCCGGAGCCCGCGAAGTTGGCCGTCGCTCCGGCCTCCCTTGCGGCGCGGATCATAAGCAGGTTGCCGGGGCTGATGGAGCAGATGTTCGCCCGCAGATCGAAATTGGCGTCGATCAGGCGGCCCAGAGCGGCATAGTCGCGGTCGAGCAGGCAGCGCCTGCCCTGCTCCGCGTAGCCGGCCCAGGTGCGCATGGCCTCGACCACCTGGGGATCGCCGGCTCTCCAGCGCTCGCGAACATTGCTGTGGAAGACCTCGGTGCCTTCGCTCAGGCTGGTGCGGTAGGCGAGGTAGAGATTGGGCAGCAAACCCGGCTCCAGCGGCTCGTACTCTCCATAGCCCCGCGTTTCCATGAGCTCGCGAGCGAAGTCCATGTATACCAGGCCCTCGTAGGCTTGAATCACCCGGTCCTGCGGTCCGGCCGGCACGCCCAGTTCCCGCGTCTCTGTTTCCAGCACCAGGTTGGCCTGAACGGGAAGCGGTATCTCCACGCCGTAGTATTGGCACAGCGCCCGCAGCCCGGCGGTGATGATGGCGCTCGAGCCGCCCAGCCCCAGCCTGAGAGGGATCGTCGATTCGTATTCCAGCGTGAAGTTGCGGTCGGGCAATTCCACGCCTTGCTGCCGGCAATACTCGATGAAGCGCACGATCAGCGCCTGGATGATCCTGATCCCGCCGTAATAACCCCGCCAGCGGGTCGTGCTATAGAGGTCCTCGAGGTTTTCGAAGACCGGCATGTCGGCCTTGGACGGCCTGATCTCCAAGCGGGCGCTCGGCGCCAAAAGCGCCCGGGCGCGGAAGTTCCTCACCGACAGGGCAATGGTTTTGCCGAAATAGCCGTCGCTGGGATTGCCCAGCAGGCCGGCCCGGGCGTAGGCGTAAGTTTCAATCATCGCGAGTCTCACATTCTGCCATACTGTACAAACATGCGGGCAGTGGTGCAGCGAGTAAGCGAAGCGCGCGTGGAAGTGAACGGCGAGGTAGCCGGCCGAATCGGCGTAGGGCTGCTTGTTCTCTTGGGGGTCGCCAAGACCGACACCCGGCGCGACGCCGAGTACCTGGCCGGTAAGGTAGCCGGACTGCGTATCTTTCCCGACGAGGCAGGCAGGATGAACCGGGATGTCATGGAGGCCGGCGGAAGCCTCCTGGTGGTTTCACAGTTCACGCTGTATGGTGAGGTGCGGCGCGGCCTCCGCCCGAGCTTTGACGCCGCCGCCGCCCCCGAAGAGGCCCGTATCCTCTATGAGTACTTCGTGCAGGCGTTGCGGGCGCGGGGGGCGCCAACCGAAACCGGCGTCTTTCAGGCGCTCATGTCGGTGCACCTCGTTAATGACGGTCCCGTGACTATCCTGATTGATTCCGTTCGAATAGATTGACATCATAGTGTGAAGGAGTGCTATCTTATTTCATAGGAGATAAAATGCCGAGATCCACTAAATCACTCCGGGATGTATCGTTCTTAGCGGCCGCGCTTGAAGGACTCGAGCTGCAAAAGCGCAGAATCGAGGAGCAGATCGGACAGGTCAAAGCCCTGCTGGGCGGCAAGGGCGCCGCCGCAGGCGGCGCAAGACCCGCCCGCAAGCCGGCCCGCAAACGCGTGCTGAGTCCGGAGGCGCGGAAGCGTATCGCATCCGCTCAGAAGAAGCGTTGGGCTGAGTACCGCCGCAAACAGGCGGCCCAGGCCAAGGAGAGTTAGAGCCTGCTCTGGCCGGAGCTTCCCGCAGCCGGCGGCGGCTGGCCGCGGGAAGGGCCGGGCAAGGACCAGTTGAAGCAATCCAGCAGTTCCCGCGGAGTCCCCTCGCCGACGATCTTGCCGCGCTCGAAGAACACGGCGCGCGCAGCCAGCGATTCTGCGAAAAGGGTGTTGTGCGTCACGACGATCATTGCCTGAGGCAGGCTCCGCAGGAGAGCGAGTAGGTCTCGTTGACCCGGCGGGTCGAGGAAGGTTGTAGGCTCATCGAGCACTAGTATCTCCGGCTGCATTGCGAGCACTCCGGCTATCGCAACGCGCTGTTTCTCCCCTCCGCTCAGATGGTAAGGCGCCTTCTCGCCGGCATGGTCCATTCCCACCAGCCGCAGGAAGTGACGCGCCTTGGGCAGCGCCTCCTCCGGCTTCAAGCCGGAGTTAAGAAGGCCGAAGGCGACATCCTCCAGCACGGAAGGCATGAAAAGCTGCTCATCGGGATCCTGAAAGACCAGGCCCACCTTGCGCCGGACCGGGGTCAGGGTCTCGTGGCCGATCCGCATGCCGCAAACAGACACGGTTCCCTCGCCTTGCAGGAGGCCGTTGAGGTGCAGCACGAAGGTGGACTTTCCGGAACCGTTGGGGCCGAGAACCGCCACCGTTTCGCCTTTTTCGAGACGGAAATCGACGCCATCCAGGGCCAGGGTCCCGTCCGGGTAGCGATAACGCAGGCCGGCGACTTGTACCACCGGGTCAGTCATGCCGGCAAGACCATGGCCACTCTCAGCCCAATAGATACTGCGATTCCCAGAACTACTAGCAGGGCATCGCCCCAATCAGGGCTTAACTCGTATAGTAACTGAATACGCCCCTGGAATCCCCTTGAGAGCATGGCCCGGTAAGTGGCCTCCGCCCGGCGGTAAGAACGCGCAAACAGCACTGCGATTGCGCTGCTGGCCGCTCGAAGCCGCCAGGAACGGAAACGGAAACCCCCGCCCGCGCCTCGGGAGGCGGCTGCCTGCCTCATGTGCTGGGCCTGCTCGGACGTTACGAACAGGTAACGATGGAGGAACTGAATCACCCAGAGGAGGAAGCGGGGCGCCCCGAGCGCTTCCAACCCTGCCAGGAAGCGCGCCACGGGCGTGGTCGCCGCCACGGCCAGCGCCGCCAGCGCGGACAGGTAGCTCTTTTCCAGAAGGGCCGCGGCGCGCTGAGTCTCACCTGCCACCAGGCTGAAGACGACGAATACCCCGCAGAAGGGCAGCACGACTGCCGCTCTGGCTGCTACCCCGCCCAGCGGCAGCCGCGCGGCCAGAATCGCGGCCAGCGGCAGCGCTGCGTAAGCCGGCAGCCGGAATGGCGCGCACGAGTCGGGGGTGGTTGCGACCGCGGCCAGGAAGGCGACGAGCGCGATGATCTTGGCGCGAGGGTCGCGGCGGTGTATGATGCTCGTTCCCCGGCTCCAGCGTTCCAGAACGACGTGGTGCACTCAGGCTGCCTTCTTCCGGAACAGAATGCGGCCCAGGAGCAACACAGCCGCAAAGGCCAGTCCGGCCCCCAAAACCCCGGCCACGGCCTTGTTCACGGCAGCGTTGCCGAACCAGGCCGCGTCATAGCCGGGCAAAGGGGCCGCCAGGATGGCCCTGGCGCGCCCGCCGATTCCCAGTTTGTCGGCCAGGCTCTCCAATCCGTCCGGCGCCTCCGAGGCAAACCAGACGCCGACGCTCGCCAGAAAAACGGCCGCCAGCGCGACGGCGGCCAACACCGGCCTGCGCAGAGGGGCTGCGGACTCTTTTACGAAGCCGGGGTTCAACCTCGCCAGCGCCTGAATCACCCCCACGGTGACGGCGCCCTCCAGAACGGCGTTCACCGCAAAGAGCCCCATGGATACTCCGAGAAGGGCGGGCGGCATGGGCACACCCGAGAGCCGAAGTTCCGCCAGAGCCAGCACGGCGCACACCATCACGGACGCCGACGCGCCGGTGAAGACCGCGATCCCCCGGGATCTGCTTCCCCCCAGCAGACGGTAAAGCAGATAGCCCCCCAGCACTCCCGCGATCGCCATGTTGAAGACATTGGCGCCGAGGGCCAGCACGCCGCCATCCTGGAAGACCAGGGCCTGCACGGCCAGGATCGCCGTCATCGTGACGACGGCCGGCGCCGGGCCAAGTGTGAAGGCCAGGAGCGCGCCCCCCAGAAGGTGGCCCGTGGTTCCCGCCCCCACCGGGAAGTTGATCATCTGCGCCGCGAAGACGAAGGCGCCCATGACCCCCAGCAGGGGCGCCCGGCTCTCCTCAATCTCTCCCTGGGCGCGCCGCGACATCCAGTACACGCCCCCGGCGCTCGCCGCACCGGTGGCGGCGAGGATGGCCGGCGAAAGGAATCCATCCGGGATGTGCACGGGTTCGCTCCCACGGTAGCACGAATGGCGATTCCGTGCCACCGCGCATCCGACGCCTGGCGCTGCCGGCGGCACGCGCCGGCGCGGCCGGTAGTTGGGAACATTGCGCGCCGCATCCGGCGCGCCGTAGCTTGCCCCCGCGGCCGCAGTCGGATAAGCTGTTCTAACAAATGGGAAAACTGAGCCGCATCGGCGTGGCGATTGATTCCGAGCTTCTGAAGCGCTTTGATGCTCTCATCGCCAAGCGCGGGTACGTCAATCGTTCGGAGGCGTTCCGCGACCTGATCCGGGACGTTCTGGTGCAGACCACCTGGGAGTCTCCCGACAGTCAAGTCGTCGGGACAGTGACGCTCGTCTACAACCACCATGTCCGGCAGTTGAGCGACAAACTTACCGGAATGCAGCACGAGTATCATCACAACGTGCTTTCCACCATGCATGTTCACCTGGACCACGACCATTGCCTGGAGGTGCTGGTGGTCAAGGGCAAGGCGTCGGTGGTGCAGCGTGTTGCCGACAGCCTGATCGCCACCAAGGGGGTCAAGCACGGCAGGCTGGCCATCACCACCTCGGGCGCCGGGCTGTAGAAGCCCTTCCGGCGGCGCGCAGCGAGACGTTCCCGCGGCACGCTCACGGCCGTCCCCGGAAACGGGGCGGCAGCAGGACCGGAATCGGAAACCGCCGGCGGGCAGGGCGGGTGCCACAGAGCGGAGCGGTTGTACCATGTGAGTTGGGCTACAGCACCTCGAGCGCCGGCCGGCCACGCGTATGGTGGTCTCTGTTCTACCTGGGGGTGGGGCTCACCACCCTGGCTACGCTCCTGCTGGAATTGTCGCTGACCCGCATCTTCTCGGTGGTCTTTCACTACCACTTCGCGTTCCTGGCGATCTCCATTGCGCTGTTCGGACTTGGCGCGGGCGGCGTCTTCGCGTACGCGGTCGCGGAGTGGCGGCCGCCCCTGTTCTCCAAGCTGGGGGTGCTGGCAGCCGTGAACTCGGTGGCCGTGCTCCTGTCGCTGGTGCTCAGCCTGTCCGTGCGTCAGGACCTCGGCTTTTGGACGCTGGCTGCGGTCTACTTCCCCAGCACGCTGCCCTTTTTTCTGGCGGGCACGACGGTGTCGCTCGCCATCGCCGAGGGCATCGAGCGGGTGGACCGGGTCTACTTCTACGACCTCATGGGAGCCGGCGCCGGTTGCCTGCTGCTGGTGCCCCTGCTGAACACCTTCGGAGGGCCCAACACCGTGCTGGCCACGGCCGCGTTCTACGCGGCCGCCGCGGCCATCTGGTACAGCCTGGCAGGCAAGGTGACCGGCCGCGTCCTCAGCGTGGGACTGGCGCTGGGTCTGCTCATGCTGCTCGGATACAACGCCAGGTTCCGTATCATCGACGTGAAGTACGCCAAGGGGCAGGCGCTCGCCGGCGAGGAATTCGTCAAGTGGAACAGCTTTTCCCGCATCGCCGTCGCTCCCGACCGCTCAAGCGGCGCGCCGACGGTTTTCATTGACGCCGACGCCTCCACGGCCATTGCTTCCTTCGATCTGCGCTACATGCGGGATCAGGACCGCGAGGCGCTGCTCCGTCCGGGCGCCGGGTTCCCCTATGTCCTGCGTCCGGGCGCGAAGACGCTCATCATCGGGCCCGGCGGGGGGTGGGACGTGGCGCGGGCGCTGGCCGGCGGCAGCCGCGATGTCACGGGCGTCGAGATCAACCCCATCATCGCCCGGACGATCATGCAACGCCGCTTCGCGCACTACAGCCGGGGCCTCTACAACGCCCCGGGGGTGCGCATCCTGGTGGAGGAGGGCCGCAGTTTCGTGCGCCGCAGCCGGGAGAGGTACCAGGTGATCCAGGCTACGCTGGTGGACACCTGGGCCTCCACGGCCGCGGGCGCCTACGCTCTTTCGGAGAACAACCTCTACACCAGCGACGCCTTCTGCGACTACCTGAGCCGGCTGACGGACGACGGCATTCTGGCCTTCACCCGCTGGGGCGTGGAACCGCCGCGCGAGTCCCTGCGCCTGCTTTCCCTCGCGCGGGCGGCCCTGCTCCGCCTGGGGGAGCGGGAGGCCTGGCGGCATGTGATCGTGGTCCGCGAGGGGGAGTCTTCCGACGCGCGCAGTTGGGGCGCAATGGACACGGTGGTGATCGCCCGCCGGCCGTTCTCCGATGAGGACCTTGCGCGCGCCCAGGCGGCGATCAGCGCCGCCGGATTCCAGACCATCTACCTGCCCGGTGAGATCCACTCAAATCCGTTCACCGAGTTGTTGCAAGGGAAGGATCTGCGCTCCTTCGAAGACAGTTACCCTTACAACATCCGCCCCGTCACCGACGACCGGCCCTTCTTCTTCTACACCGTACAGCCGCGTGACTTCGGGAAGTTTCTGAGCTACTTTTTCCGGGGCGAGAAGCCGTCCGGATCCCTGGCGGACTTCCAGCTCAACATGGCCGTGCCGGTGATGCTCGGGCTGCTGGTGATCAGCCTGGCGGCCACTGGGATTATTCTGGCGCTCCCGCCGCTGATGCTGGGCGCGCGCCTGCCGCGGGACCGGGGAGTCCTGGCCTTCCTTCTGTACTTCGTCTCGATTGGCGCCGGGTACATCCTGATCGAGGTCGCGCTCATCCAGCGCTTCGTCTTGTTCCTGGGCCACCCCACCTATGCCCTGACCGTGATCATCTTCTCGATGTTGGTGGCGAGCGGAGCGGGCAGCTACTTCAGCCGGCGGGTGGTGGGCCTCTCCCGGGCCCGGCTGTGCGGCATGATGGTCCTGGTGGCGCTGGCGGTCGCCCTGCTCGGCATGGCGGTGGGTCCCGTGACCGAGGCGGGCGTGGGTTGGCCGCCCTGGCTGAAGGTCGCCCTGACGGTGGGCATGATAGCGCCGCCGGCATTCTTCATGGGCATGCCTCTGCCCACCGGGCTTTCCATGCTGGAGTTGCGGCACAAACCTTCGGTGAAGTGGGCCTGGGCCCTGAATTCGGCGTCCAGCGTGCTCGGCTCGGTCAGCGCCATCTTCCTGGCCATCTACGCCGGCTTGCACCGGACCCTGCTGGCGGGCGGGGCGCTCTATCTGGTGGCGCTTGTGCTCCTGCTTGCGATGCAGCGGGCGCCGCGGTCCAAGGCAGCCGCGTCAGTCCTCGTGCGCACCTGACGAGCCCCGCTCTGTGGCGATACCCCGTTCACTGGAGCGAATGAACCGCACCAGGTGGGCCGTATGCTCGGTGGGGACTTCCGCTTCGACCCGCGCCAGAGCTTCGGCCAGCTTCAGGCCGGAGCGATAGAGCAGCATATACGCCTTCTTGAGAGGCGCGATCTGGCTGCTCGTGAATCCGGCGCGCTTGAGGCCCACCAGGTTCAGGCCGCGGGGAACGATATAAGGACCGGCGAAAAGAAAGAACGGCGGTGCGTCACGGTTCACCCGCGTTTCCCCCGCGATCATCGCCAGCCGGCCTATTTTGGAGAACTGGTGGATCGCCACTCCGCCGGAGACGAAAGCCTGGTCTTCGATCTCGACGTATCCCGCCACCAGGGCGCAACTGCAAATCACGGTCTGGTTGCCGATGCGGCAGTTGTGCGCGATGTGCCCAGAGGTCATGATGTAGTTGCCGTCGCCGATGACCGTCGACGACTCGGGCGCGGTGCCCCGCGAGATGGTGTAGTGCTCCCGGATGGTGTTGTCGTTCCCGATGCGCAGGTAGCTCCGCTCACCGGTGAACCGCTTGTCGAGCGGGTCGGTGCCCAGCGCCGTCCCGGCCGAGATGACGTTCCGGTCGCCCATCGAGGTCCAGCGTTTGACGAAGACGTAGGGTTCCAGCCGGCACTCCCTGCCAATGGTGACGTCGGCCTCTATGACCGTGTATTCGCCGATTACGGCGCGCGGGCCTATGCAGGCCTCCGGATGGACCCGCGCCGTGGGCGCCACCGTCGCGGAGGGATGAATGGGCATAACTTTGTATGATACTTGAGGGGCCGGGCATCCCCGGCGTGGAGGCAGGATGCGGGTCCGGGAACTGGCGGAGTACCTAGGCGCTGCGTACGAAGGTGACGGCGAGAGGATGGTGGAGGCGGCCTCTCCCGTGGAGACTGCCGGCGTCACGCACGTCTCTTTCATCGGCAACCGCAAGGCGGCGCGCGAAGCCGAGTCCAGCGCGGCGGGCTGCCTGATTGTGCCGCTGGACTTTCCGAACCCCGCGGGCCGCACTTTGATTCGCGTCAACGAGCCGCGCCTGGCCTTCGCTCGCGCGGTCGGCCGCCTGCACCCCGCACCGGCCGCGACCCCCGGCATTCACCCGTCGGCAGTCATCGATGCGGACGCCGTGATCGGCCCGGGCGTCTCGGCCGGTCCCATGACCGTGGTGGCCGCCGGCGCGCGCATCGGCGGCGGAACCAGCATCGGCGCCGGATGTTACATCGGCCGCCGGGTGACGGTTGGGGAGTCCTGCACGCTGCACGCCGGCGTCACGCTTTATGACGACGTGGACGTCGGCTCCAGAGTCGTGCTGCACTCCGGAAGCGTGATCGGGGCGGACGGATTCGGTTTCGTGCTAGAAGGCGGCCGCTACCACAAGTTCCCGCAAGTCGGCCGCGTCTGGATAGGAGACGACGTGGAAATCGGCGCGAACTCCTGCGTGGACCGGGCGGCTCTGGGCGTAACGTGGATCGGCGAGGGCGCCAAACTCGACAACATGGTGCATGTGGCGCACAACTGCCGGATCGGGCGGCACGTGGTGGTTGCCGCGCAGACCGGTTTCTCGGGCGGCGTGGTGGTGGAGGACTACGCCGTGATCGGCGGGCAGGTCGGCATCGGCGACAAGGCGAGAATCGAATCGCGGGCGGTCCTGGGCTCCGGTTGTGGCGTGCTGACATCGAAGATCATCCGGTCCGGGCAGGTTGTCTGGGGGACGCCGGCCCGGCCGTTGAAGGAGTACCTCGAGACCTTGGCTAACTTGTCGCGCCTGCCCGGGATGCGCAAGGAACTGGCCGAGATCAAACGCCGCCTGGCGCGGCTTGAAGGCGACGCCGTATGAGCGCAGCCAACTCAGACCGTGCCCGCGAGCCCGCCCGGGGCGGCGCCTTTCTCTGAAAGGCCGTGCCGGCCCTGTCGCGGACGGATCCCGCGCGGAACCGTCCAACCGCCGCTGTCAGAGCTTCCGGCCCAGGATGGCGTAGTCGAGACCGTCGAAAAAGCTGGCGCGAAAGTCCTCCGGGATGGAGGCCAGAGAGGGCATCGTCTCGATCGCGGGCGTCAGAGGATGCACCTCGATTCCGCCGAATCCGCACTCCTCCATGTAGAAGCGCGCCAGGCCGGCCGGCACGGGGCGGCTGTGGGTCGGGTCCAGGAAGAAGTGTACGGCCAGCGCCGCCAGGCACTCGGGATTCGGCGTCTCCAGCGCCAGCAGCCCGCCCCGGCGGAGCTTCGCGGCGGCCAGGCGGATCAGTTCGGGAACGCGCTCCGGCGGAAGGTGCTCGATCACCTGCGCCGAGAAGACGCCGTCCAGAGCGGCGTCCGGGAGGCCGGCCAGGAACTCGAACAGGTCCGCCTTCTCGGCTTCCAGCCCGAGAGAGCGGCAAAGCGCCACGCACTCGCCGCTCAGATCGACGCCGCGAGCCTGTATGCCGGCCTCGCGCATAAGTCCGAGAAACTCCCCGCGGCCGCATCCCAGGTCCGCGACAAAACCGCAGTCCTGGAAGTAGGGCACGTAGAAGCGCTGCTTCTCCCGCACGTACTCCGCGCTGCCCCGGAACCGCTCGGCGAACCACAACCAGTCCAGCGCGGGTTCAGGCGCCGGAGGCGGGGCGGGAGAAGCCGCGGCCTGCGTCCCGGCCGCGGCCCGCTGCCGGATCAGCCGGAGTTCGGCATGGATGAGCCGCTCGAAGTCCGTGCGGACCTTGTCCAGATCCGCCCAGAGCCGCTTCTGGATGTCCGTCCCCGTTCTCTCCAGGGCCAGCGTGAAGTCCTTGTGCTGGGAGCGCGTGAGGTCCCGGAAGCTGGTCTCCATTGAGGACGCCCGGAGTTGGGAAGCTGCCTCCAGGTCCGCCACGCTGCGCAGGAACTGAACCTCGTTGATGGACAGCTTCTGCTCCCACTCCTGCCGCCACTGGGCCCAATGAGACCGCACATCCTTCAGTTCCCTGGCCTCGGCCAGCAGGGCCTGCATCTCCTCGCGCAGCGCCCGGCACTCGGCCGCCTGCGTCTCGATTTCGGCCCGCAGCGCCGCTTCCCTTGCCTTGGCTTCCCGCTCGATTCCCGCCAGGCGGACCAGGGCGCGGTTGTTCTCGTTGAGCGCTTCGAGCACCGCCTCGATTGCGGCGACCACGGAACGGTTGAACTCGATCTGCTCGCGGACGTGCCAGTCCAGCAGCCGGGCGACGGTCTTCTTGAGCGCCTGCGCAACGGAGTTGACCAGCCCGGGCGGGCGCGGGTTGACCGAGCCGATGGCGGCGACTTTGGCCTGGGCCGCGTCCCGCGCGTGCAGGATGGGGAGCAGGTCCGGCAGGGCGGCTCCGCCGGCGGCGCCGTCGGGATACCGTGCGCGCACCCGCTCGCGAATCTCCCGGGCGATCTCGACGATCTCTTGGCCCGCCAACGTATCGCGGGACTCAGCGTCCGCCACGTTTCTTTCTGCTCCAGCGCGCCGTGATCCTGGAGTGAATGCCGCCCCGCGGAGCGAACTCTCCGGTGACGGCCGCCGAAACCGGCCGCACGGCCGCCACGAAATCCCGCAGGAACCGGTTCACGGCGTTCTCATAGAATATGCCGAGGTTCCGGTAGCCCAGTTGATAGAGCTTCAGCGACTTCAGCTCGACGCAGCGCTTGTCCGGAGTGTAATGAATAGTGAGTTTGCCGAAATCCGGCAGGCCCGTCTTGGGGCAGACGGAGGTGAACTCCGGAATCACGATCTCGATTTCGTAGCCGGGGAACTGGTTGGGAAACGTCTCCAGTTCGGGGAGAGGCGCCGTGAGGCCCGCGCGCGCGTGTGCCTCGGTATAGCCCTTCTTCATGATTGAGCCAGGGTCCTGGACAGCAGATCCAGAAACAGGCCCACGTCGGTCACCACGCCGACCGCCTGTCCGGTTCCGCGGTCGCTCACTTTGGTGGCGACGGCCGGGTTGATATCGACGCAGACGATCCGCACCCAGCTAGGAAGCATGTTGCCCACGGCGATAGAGTGCAGCATGGACCCCAGGCACAGCACCAGCCCCGCGCCTTTCAGTTCGGCGGCGTAAACGTCCTGCGCCTGGTTCATATCGGTGATGGTTTCGGGAAGGGGGCCGTCATCGCGCAGACTGCCCGCCAGCACGAAGGGGACGTTCGCGCGCACGCATTCGTACAGCACCCCGCTGGTGAGCCTGCCGCTTTCCACGGCCGGACGTATCCCGCCGCAGTGATAGATCGCGTTGATGGCCCGCATGTGGTTGCGGTGCCCGTGCTCGGCCTGGCGGCCGTCGGCGAGCCGCACGCCGAGCGATGTCCCCAGCAGCGCCGCCTCGATGTCGTGCACGCCCAGCGCGTTGCCGCACAGCAGCGCCTGCACGAAGCCGCCGCGGATCATGGAGGCCAGCGCCGGGCCTCCACCCGTGTGGATCACCACGGGGCCCGCCACAACCACGACCTTCTGGCCCGCCTCACGCGTCTGGCGGATCAGGGCCGCCGTCTGCCGCACGGCCGCCTCCACCTGCCGCTCCGAGGAGACGCCGTGAGCCATGAACGCGAAGGCCAGGCGGTCGCGCTCCTTGGCCTCGGGCAGGACGCGGATGCCGCGCATGCCGACCACCACCTCATCGCCGGCCTGGATGTCCCGCAGACGGCGGCAGAAGGCGCGCCCGTCCCGCACCACGATCAGGGCGTCCATCCGCTGCTCCTCCACCTGGATCCAGTCCTGCCGGTAGCGGATCAGCGTGCGCAGATTGGTGGTCGAGTAGAAGTCCTCCGGCGCCGCGCGATCCCGCTCCACCCGCCGGAGCATCGCGTCGACGGAATCCACGGGCGAGCAGCCCAGGTCCATCAACTGGTGGAGCATCTGCTCCATGCCGTCGCGGCTCGGAGCTTCGACCTTCAGGCGGAGGTAGGAGGGATCGTCGTTGGTCCGCCCGATCCGGAACTGCTCCACCTCGAAGCGCCCGCCGTGCGCCACCACCTTGTCGAAGATCTGCTCCATGACGTGCGAGTCGATCAGGTGGCCTTCCGTCTCGACCACTTCCTGGAATGGAGGAGCTGCTCTGCTGGTGCTCATGAGCGTCGGATGTGAGGGCCGGCCGCGGCCGGCCCGCGTTCACTTGTCGTTGGCGTGCGTCAGGAAAATCGGGAAACCCAGTTTGGCCTCGTAGCGCGGCCGGTAATGTTCCTTCGAGTACATCGCCTCCACGTTGACCTTGCGGGGCCCCAGCTTGGGGTCGGGTATGGGCGAAAGGGTGAAGCAACCGTCCACGATGGCCGTCATCAGGCCGTGCTTGCCTTCGGTGATGGCATCGAGCGCGATGTTGGCGTACGTGGTGGCCACCAGTTTGTCGAGGAAGTCCGGGCTCCCGCCCCGCAGGTCGTAAGTCAGGTCGCTGACCACGGTCTCTTCGCGCGTTTGCTTCCTGATTTCGTCGCTCAGGTCCTCGCCCACGCTCATCTTCTTCCGGTGCCCGTAGGCGTCGGCTTCGCCGTATTCTCTGACCTTGTAGCCCTCCCACTCGGCGCCTTCGGAGAGGATCACCAGGGAGTAGTTGCTGGGGTTGTTCCGCTTCTCCTCGATGAGAAGCTCGATGAGCTTGTTCAGGTTGACCTTATATTCCGGGATGCAGCAGCGGATGGAAGTGACGTAGGCGGTGTAGAGGGCGGTGTGTCCGGCGTCGCGTCCGAATACCCGGAAGACGCCCACCCGCTCGTGCGAACCGACGGTGGTGCGCTGCCGCTCGATGGCGTCCACGGCCCGCGTTATGGCGGTGGAGAAACCGATGCAGTACTCGGTGTTCCGCACGTCATTGTCCATGGTCTTGGGGATGGAGATGACCGGGTAGCCTTCCTTATCCAGGCGCGCGGCGTAACTCAGCGTATCGTCGCCGCCAATGGCCACCAGGTAATCGAGTTTCAGCGACTCCAGGTTCTTCAGCACCTGCGACGTCACGTCAAAAACCTTGGACGTAACACCCTTCTTGGTGTTTTCGACGATGGGAAAGTCCTTCCCCCGAAGCGTCTCCGGCAGTTCCTTCATCTTCGCCGGGTTGGTGCGGCTGGTATGAAGGAATGTGCCTCCGGTGCGGTCGATCGTGCGCGTGTTAGCTCGATTCAGAGGCAGGATATACTTCGCCCGGCTCAACGGATCTTCCAGGTTCACGTGGGTCAGGCCTTCCCAGCCCCGCCGAATGCCGGTGACCTCGAAGCCGAGTTCGTTGCCTCGGTAGACCACTCCTTTTATGACTGAGTTCAGGCCGGGGACGTCGCCCCCGCCGGTAAGGACGCCTATACGTTTGCCTGCCATGAATGTCTCTCTATTGCTCCTGGGGAACGCGAATGGTGGAACGTTTTATTATACCTTGGCCTCTCGTCGGACTCGCTGCTTGCCGCCCGCTCGGCCCTCGCCGGCGCGCCCCGGGCGCGCCGGATTGCCCTCCATTCCCTGCGGATGGCGGGCGCAGCGCCCCTCCCCCGGGCGTAGAGCGCCCTCCGGACGGTAAACTGGACCTCTGGGCGCCGTGGCGCCAGCAAAGGAGCAGACCGTTGCCGCAACAGAACCCACCCTTCCAGCGCGTCTCTCGCGCCATCCTGGACGCCCTCGCCGCGTTCGACACGGCGACGCTCTACGAATCGGCCGGACAGAAGGGCATGGTGCATCCCTCCGTGCGTCCGGCCTGGCCCGGCGCGCGGCTGTGCGGCCCGGCGCTCACCGTGCAGTGCCCCCCGCGGGACAACCTCATGCTGCACCAGGCTGTCACGCTGGCCGAGCCCGGCGACATACTGGTGGCCTCGGCGGACGGCTTCCTGATGGCCGGAGCCTGGGGCGAGATCCTCACCGTGGCCGCGCAGGCCCGCGGCGTCGGGGGTCTGGTAATCGACGGCGCGACCCGTGACACGGAAGCCATCGCGCAACGTGCGTTTCCCGTCTTCAGCCG
>JADZCM010000057.1 GCA_020851555.1 Bryobacterales bacterium
AGGCGATTGAAGAATACCTGGAGCACAACAATCAGCAACCGAAGCCGTTTGTTTGGACCGCAAGCGTGGCCAAGATTCTGGAGAAGGTCGGTCGTTGTAAAGCTGTTTTAGAGACACTACACTAGCCAGGGCCTGGGGGCGGCCGGCGCTTACAGGTCAACCACCAGCTTGTTGACGACTTTGCTGACGCCGCGGACGCGCTTCGTAATGGTCTCGGCGCGGGTCTTCTGCTTCTTGGTCTTTACCTTGCCGCTGAGAGTGACCACTCCGCCGGCGACCTCCACGCCCAGCCCGCCGCCCTTGACGACTGTATCGTTCGCCAGCCGCCGGCGCACTTCGTCGTAGATCCAGTCGTCGGTGACCTTCTGCTGGGCGAAGAGCGGAGCGCAGGCGGCGGTCACAAGCGCCAGGACAAGAAACGCGGAGAGAGCGCGCATCTCACGGAACCTCCGGGCCGGTCATTGAACGCCAGTCTACCGCATTCAGGAACTCGGGGGACTCGCGCCACTTCGGCCGGACCTTGACGAACAACTCCAGGAACACTCTGCGGCCCAGGAACGCCTCCATTTCCCGCCGCGCCGCCGTGCCGATCCGTTTGAGCATCCCGCCGCCGGCGCCGATCAGAATCCCCTTCTGGCTCTCGCGTTCCAGGTAGATGGTGGCGGCGATGCGGGTCAGGTCACCGGCTTCTTTCCACTGCTCGACCACCACGGCGGCCGAGTGCGGGACCTCTTCCCGCGTGGCAAACAGGATCTTCTCGCGGATGATTTCGGCGGCGAGGAAGCGTTCCGGCTGGTCCGTGACGTAGTCCGGCGGGAAGTAGGCCGGCCCTTCGGGGAGCCTGCTCACGACCGCCGAGAGCACCGCCTCGATTCCCTCCCCGGTGAGCGCGGAGACCGGCAGGTATTCCGCGAAGGCGTGTAACGCCCGGTAGCTCTCGATCGCTTCGAGCAGCGGCCGCTTGTCCTTGAGCCCGTCGATCTTGTTCAGAAGAAGCAGAACGGGCGTCCGCGCGGTCTTCACGATTTCGAGCGCCCGGCGGTCCTCTTCAGCAGCGCGCCGGGTGGCGTCGGCCACGTAGAGCAGCAGGTCGCGCTGGTCCAACGCCGCCTTGACGGTTTCGAGCATCCGCCGGTTGAAGAGCGAATCGGGCTTGTGGATCCCTGGGGTGTCTACCAGCACAATCTGCGCTCCCGGGTGGTTGACCACGCCCTGTATGGACGTACGCGTGGTCTGCGGCTTGGGCGTGACGATGGCCAGTTTCATCCCGACCAGCCGGTTCAACAGGGTGGACTTGCCGGCGTTGGGCAGTCCGAGGATGGAAACGAAGCCCGATACGAAGCGGGATCCGGCCGGGGGGCTCACACGCGCGCCCGCTCGATCAGGCCCGGGGGCAGGCCCAGTTTCCGGCGCCAGCGCCTCTCGGCGCGGGCCATGCAGCCCCGGTCAGCAGCATGGTTCATTCCCAGAAGATGCAGCAGCCCGTGCAGCATGAGGATGCGAATCTCCTCGTCGAGCGAGTGCCCGAGGGCGCGCGCCTGCTCGCGCGCGCGGCCGGCCGAGATCGCCATCTCGCCGAGGAAGCCGTCCGGCCCCGGCTCCGGGAAGGAGAGGACGTCGGTGGGCTCATCCCGGCGAAGGAACTGGCGGTTCAGCCGGCGAAGTTCGCGGTCGTCGGTGATAAGGCACAGGAAGGCGCGGCCGCCCGCTACGGCGTGCTGGAGCCGGCGGGCGTACTCGGCCAGCGGACGGCGCGCCAGGGAGCGGGGCGCGCGGCGGAACAGGAGGGGGTTCTCAAGCGGGCTCATCGGACGCATCCGGCGCGGCCGCCGCGTCGCCGAGCTTGAGCTGGAGCTGCGCGCCGGCGCCCGTGTTTTCCTGGTAGCGCTCGTAAGCCTTGACGATGCGCTGCACCAGAGGGTGGCGCACAACGTCGCGCTCGTCGAAGTAGATGAAGCGCATCCCGTCGACACCGCGCAGCACCTCGACGGCCTCCAGCAGGCCGCTGCGCTTGCCGGCGGGCAAGTCGATCTGGGTGACGTCCCCGGTCACCACCATCTTGGAGTTCCATCCCTGCCGCGTCAGGATCATCTTCATCTGTTCGGGGGTGCAATTCTGGGCCTCGTCCATGATGATGAAGCTGTCGTTCAGGGTGCGGCCGCGCATGAAGGCGAGCGGGGCGACCTCGATCACCGAGCGCTCCAGGAACTTGTCCACCTTCTCCACTTCGAGCATGTCGTAGAGAGCGTCGTAGAGCGGGCGCAGGTAGGGGTCTACCTTCTCCTGAAGCGTGCCGGGGAGAAAGCCCAGCCGCTCGCCGGCTTCCACGGCCGGCCGGGTGAGAATGATGCGGCTGACGCGCTTGGCCACCAGCGCGGAGACGCCCATGGCCACGGCGAGGTAGGTCTTGCCGGTGCCCGCGGGACCGATTCCGAAAACCAGGTCGTTGCGCTCGATGGCCTCGAGGTAGCGGCGCTGGTTTACGCTCTTGGGAGCGATGGGCTTCTTTCCGAAGTTGCGCTGCCTGCCGCTGGAGACCAGGTCGCGAAGGGAGACCTCCGGATCCTCGGTCACCACGCGGAGGTAGGAGTTGACGTCGCCGTTGGTGAAGCGGTGGCCGGCCTTCACCAGGGAAACGTAGTCTTCCAGGATATCCTCGACGCGGGCGACATCGGCTTCTTCGCCCTCGATTTCCAGGCTGTCGGCCAGCAACTGGATGCGTACGTTCAGATTGTTTTCAAGCAGCCGGACGTTTTCATCGCGGGTACCGAACAGGGATTCGATCCCCCGGCTGATTTCGACACTCGTCTTGGTCTTCAATAGAATCCCGGCGCCTCCACGGGGCTTGACTGGCGAGGTAGGGCGGAAGACCGGCACGGGGCGGCCTTGGGAGCTTGGGCGCTTGCCGTCCGCGTGCGCGCGGTCATCAACATCCACCCGCAGTATACCAAGGTTCGCCGGCGGCGGAAACGGGTTTGCGGATAGCGGACAGGCGCGGGCAAGCCGGTGGAAGTCCGCCGGACACGGCGGTCCTTTTCTACCGGTGTAACTGCTATGCTGGCATCCACGGGAGGAGGCATCATGAATTGGACCGAACTGTTGAAGGCCGAAATCGAGACTACTTACGCCGGTACGGAGCGGCTCCTGGATAAGGTCGACGCCGACAGCCTGAACTGGAAGCCCGCCACCGGCGGCAATTGGATGACCGTCGGGCAACTCCTGCTGCATACTGCCGGCGCCTGCGGCGCGGTCTGCAAAGGCTTCGTCACGGGGGACTGGGGCATGCCGGAGGGCGCGAAACTGGAGGATCTCCCGCCCGAAGAGATGCTGCCGCCCGCCGAGAAGCTGCCGGCTGCCGGAAGCGTGAGAGAGGCCAAGGAACTTCTGGCGGCGGACAAGGTTCTGGCGCTGAAGATGATCGACCAGGCGGGTGAGAAGGACCTGGCCGGCCGCATCACGGCCGCGCCCTGGGCTCCGGAGTTGAAGTGCCCGCTTGGCCGGCACCTGCTCCGCATGGTTCAGCACCTTGGCAGCCACAAGGCGCAGTTGTTTTACTACCTGAAGCTGCAAGGCAAACCCGTGGATACCGGCGACCTCTGGGGTTAGCAAGGGTGAAGACCGGCGGCCGCCTTCCACCCCCGCGGCCCGGTTGAGACTCCGTTCAGTGAGGCGCGGCAGGTGATCGACCGGCGCCGCGTGTGGGGCGGCCTCCCCACAACGTTGGGCGTACTTGTGAAACAGCACACCAGCACCGGCCTTGCTCGCGGGCTCCCGGCACGCGGGCTATAATCGCACTCGGAGATGGTGTCCCTGCCCGCACGATGAAGCGTCTGCTCGAGAAGATAGGCTACCGGGATCCCGCGCGCGCGGCCGCCGTGGTCGAGCGGCTGGCGCGCGCCGTTCCCGCCGAGGTCCAGACGGGGATGCGTTCCCTGCTGATGGCCTCTCCCGATCCCGACCAGGCCATCCACATGCTGGTCCGGCTGCAAGAGGAGCGGCCGGAGGCGTTCTACCGGCTTACGGCTTCGGTCGCGGGGCTGCCGTTCCTCATCTCGGTCTTCTCCTATAGCCGGTTCCTCTCGGAGGCCGTGCTGCGGAGCCCGGAGTGGCTGGAGGAACTCACCCGGGCGGACGACATGGACCGCGTGCTCTCCCAAGAGGAGTACGGCGCCCGCCTGGAGGCCCAACTGGAGAAGGAGCGGTTTCTGGATCCGGCAGCGGCCGGCCCGCCTTCCACGCTGTCTCTGGCATCCTTCCGGCGCCGCCAGTTGCTGCGAATCCTGCTGCGCGACGTGCAGGGGTATTGCACGCTGACCGAGACCACGGAGGAGCTCTCCAATCTCGCCGACGCCATCCTGGAGGTGACCTGCCAGGCCGTGTTGCGTGAGCTCGAGCAGCGCTTCGGCCCCCGGCGGGCGTGCAGCTTCGCGGTGATCTCGCTCGGCAAGCTGGGCGGCAGGGAGCTGAACTACAGCTCCGACATCGACCTGATGTTCGTGCACGGAGGCGGAGCGGCGGAGGACGCGGAGCAGGCCGCCCACCACGATTTCTTCCGCAGGCTCACGAACCGGGTGCTGGATCTGCTCTCGGCGTACAGCACGGAGGGGCGGTGCTACCGCGTGGACTTGCGCCTCAGGCCGGACGGACGGCAGGGGGACGTCTGCATCTCGCTGGACGCGGCGCGCAAGTACTACCAGGAACGGGCGCGGGACTGGGAACTTCAGATGCTCATCAAGGCGCGCGTCTCGGCCGGGGATCGCGAGCTCGGGCGCGCCCTGCTCGAATCGGCGGAGACGCGGATCTATTCGACGAGCCTGGACTTCTCGGCCCTCGAATCGATGAGCGCCACCCGCGAGCGCATCAATGAAAGAGTCGCGGCAAGGGCGGGCCGGCAAACGGGCCTGGACATCAAGCTGGCGCGCGGCGGCATCCGGGACATCGAGTTCCTGGTGCAGTGCCTCCAGCGTCTGCACGGCGGCCGGGAGCCGTGGGTGCGGCACGGCGGGACGCTGCTCGCTCTGTTCCGGCTGCGGGACAAGAGCCTGCTGTCCGACGCCGAGTACTCGAAGCTGGCCTCGGCCTACCAGTTTCTCCGGACCCTGGAGCACCGGCTGCAATTCGAGGAAGACCTCCAGGTACACACCCTGCCGCGGGAACTGGAGGACCTGGAGTCTCTGGCACTCAAGATGCCGCCAGGCGTGATCGGCGGGGCCGCCTCCGCCGAGACCCTGCTGCAACAACTGAACCAGCACCTGGAGGAGGTGCAGGAGCTGTATGAGCGCGTGATACACGCCCAGCAGCCGATGTACTACGGCGCCGCCGCTTCGGACATTCCGGAAGCCTGGCCGGACCGGGCCGCGGCCGCCGTGCCGGAGACTCCTTCGAGCAACCTGCTGCGGTTCCTGGATCAGAGGGCGCCGCGCCTGGCCAGGCTGATCGCAACGCAGGGCGTGCGCAGGGGCCGGAAGCACCTGGAGCACTTCCTGGAGTTGATTCTCCCCCACACCCAGTGGCTGGAGAGGCTGGACGGAGACGCGGAACTGGCGTCCCGGGCGCTGGACCTTTTCGAGCACAGCCCGTACTTCGCCGACCAGATGATTCGAAGCCCGGAGTTGCTGGACGAGTTGGGCACGCTCGGAACCGCCGCCGGGATGGCGGCTTCGAGCGCCGACGGCATCGACGAATTGCGGCGGTTTTTCCAGCGGGACATGCTGCGCATACAGGCCGAGAGCATTTGCCTGCGAACGCCTATCTTCACCACGCTGGAGCAGACCTCGGAACTGGCCGACATCGCGCTGCGGACCGCCTACCGGCTGGCCGCGGCGGAGGTGGCCGCTTCGAAGCCGCCACGGAGCGCCGGATACACGCCGGGCGGCCAACTGCTGACGATCGCCCTCGGCCGGCTCGGGATGCGCGAGTTCGACCTGGCCAGCGACGCGGACCTGGTGTTCGTGCTGGCTGACGAAGACCGGGCCGAGATGCCGTTCTGGACCCGCGTGGCGGAGCGGATGATCGACCTGGTGACGGCCTACACGGGCTACGGCGTGATCTTCGCGGTGGATACGCGGCTGCGGCCAAACGGGAGGGCGGGCCCGCTGGTGCAGACGGAGAGCGGCTACACGGAGTACTTCACCAAGTCGGCGGAGGCCTGGGAGGGGATCACTTACATGAAGTCGCGGGCCGTGGCCGGGGACACGGAGCGCGCCACCAGGTTCCTGCAATCTCTCCAGGATGTGGACTGGAGACGGCACGGGCAGGGGGGACGCTCCCGCAAGGCGCTGGTGGAGATGCGGGCCAGGCTGGAGAGGGAACAGGGACCGCTAAACCCGCTCAAAGCCGGGCGCGGCGGATACTACGACATCGACTTCGCGCTGATGTACCTGCGGCTGAGAGGCGCGGGCATCTTCTACAAGTTCCTCAATACGCCGGCGCGCATCGACGTAATCGAGAAGATGGGGCACCTGGAGGCCGCCGACGCCGAGTTTCTGCGGGACGCGGCCACGTTCTATCGCGCCGTGGATCACGGGCTGAGGGTGAGCACGGGGCACACCGAAGGCGATCTGCCGGGCTCGCCGTCGCAACTCGAAAACCTGACCGAACTGATCGGCCGCTGGACTCCGGACCACCTGCGCAATCAGCCGCTGGACGTCGAACTGGCGCAGATCCAGGCGCGGACGCGGGAGTACTTTAACCGGCTGTTCACGGGGTAGCCGGACATGGCTGGCGGCAGCGCGCATCCCACGGATTCAGTCAGCGGCAGATGGGGCGCCGCAGCAGCGTCTTCAGCTTTTCGGGCTTCGTGCGGCGCGGGTCGGAGAAGTAGATCTCGTGGTGCTTCCCGGTCAGTTGATAGCCCTGCGCCGCGGCAAATTCCTGCATCTTCCCGATGGTCCGCTCCTCCTCGGAGTACGGGCCGATGTGCATCATCTGAACGGCCTTGCCCTCGCGCCAGCTTTCCAGCCGGAGGTTATCAACGCAGGCCAGCCCCTTCTTCTCCTTCGCCTTCTTCTTTGCGGCGCGGACCATGGCCGCGGTGATCACGTCCGGCTGCGCGATCATGAGCGTCCACTTCCAGCCGGTCCTGCTGGTTTCGCTCAGAGCGCCGGTATCCGACCACCAGAGGCAGTCCAGGGCCATCACCGGGTAGTCGATCTGCTCCGGCCCCATCTTCAAGGTGAACTTGAGCGTGTAGGCGACACTGTACAGCGCCTCGATGGCGCGCTGGAAATCCGGGTTCGTGTCCGGGTCTCCCTGGCCGTCGAGCATCAGGTATTTCCGTTTGGGGACGTCCACGAGTGACGGCCGGCGCGCCGAAGCTGTGTAGAACTGTTTCCAGTCCTTTTTCAAGTCGATCTTCCGCATACTGCTCTCCGTGACTTGGGATGATGCAGCAACTATTATGGAATTTGACGATCTTCCCGCGCTTCCGGGGCCTGTTGGCGGCTGTGGCATGCACGGCGGGGTGCCTGTGCGCGCAGGTGATCGAGTTTGAATCCGGCGGCCTGAAGTACCAGACTCTTTCCAAAAGCGGACTGACCATCATGTACGCCCACCTGCCGGTACAGGTGCGGGAGTATGTTATCGTGCAAGCCACCGTCACCAACGGCTCGCAGTCGGTGGTCACGATCCGGCCCGAGAATTTCGTGCTCCGGCTGGCGGGCGGCCGTGATGTACGCGCCGGGGCCGCCTCGGCGGTGGTATCGGACTTCCTGGCGCGGGCGGGCCGCAACGACGTCATCCGCCTGGTCTCCACCTACGAGGTGGGGCTTTACGGCCTGTCGCGGTTCCGCTCGACCAACGGGTATGAGCAGCGGCGGCAATCGGCCCTGGCGGAAGTAACCTCCACCCGCCTCCGGGCGGCTGCCGCGGCTTCGGCCATCGTTTTCGTGGAGGTGAAGCTGGCGCCGGGCGACTCGACCGACGGCGCGCTCTTCTTCCCGACACGGGGCGTCCCGCTCCTGGGCAGCCGGCTGCGCGTGGCGGCGGCCGGCCAATCGTTCGAGTTCCTGCCGGAGAGCGTGGAGCCGGCGCGTTGATCGATCTGCACACGCACAGCGACCAATCGGACGGGAGTTGGACCCCGGCGCGCCTGGTGGCGGAGGCCCAGAAGGCCGGCCTCGAGGCGCTCGCCATCACCGACCACGACACGTTCGGGGGCTACGACATGGCCGCCGGTCCGGCACGAGACCGCGGGCTGGACCTGGTCTGCGCGGTGGAGGTCGGCACGGTATTCGCGCGACGGGACCGGCCCTCGATCCGGCACGTCCACCTGCTCGGCTACTTTCTCCACGGGCCGCCTGCCGGAGAATTCCGGGCATGGCTGCGGACGATCCAAGAGGGACGGCGCAGCCGCAACTTCCTGCTGGCGGAACGCCTCCGCTCGCTGGGACTGGAGGTCTCCCTGGAGGAGGCGGAGGCGATAGGCCGCGGATTGACCGGGCGTCCGCACTTCGCACGGCTGCTGGTCCAGAAGGGCCATGCGGCGAATGTGCAGGATGCTTTCGACCGGTACCTGGGGCCCACGGGGAAGGCCTGCGTGCCCCGGCGCGCGCCGGCGTCGGTGGAAGCGGCCGCACGGATACGCGCGGCCGGCGGACTCGCCGTGCTGGCCCACCCGGGCAGGTGGGGGGCGAACCAGGCGGAGGTCGTGCCGTTCCTGGTCCGAGAACTGATTGGGCCGGGCCTGGGAGGAATCGAGGTATATCACAGCGACCACTCCTCCGAAGATGTGCGCAGCCTGCTGGGCCTGGCGCAGTCTTACGGGCTGGCGGTCACCGGGGGCTCGGACTTCCACGGCGAGGCCAAGCCGGGCGTGGCGCTGGGGACCGGCCTGGCGGGGAACCTGTCGATTCCACGCGAGGTGCTGGACCGCCTGCGGGCCTCAGGGGAGGGCGCCCGAGGGGGGTAGAACCTCGGCTTCGCGGCCCTCCACCAACACCTTGTTCCCGGGCCGGGCTTGTTCAGCGCGCAGGCAGGCAAAGGCGAGCACGCGGCCGAGCGCCGGCGAGAAGGCCGCGGAGTGGATTACGCCGCTGTCCACCTTCGTGCCCGGCGCGGGCGGCTGCGCACTCCCGATCGACAGCCGCACCAGCAGGCGGTTGACGTGGCCGCGCGACCGTATCCGCTCCACGATCTCCTGGCCGAGGTAGCAGCCCTTGTTGAAATGGACCGCATGAAGCATCTGTGTCTCTTGAGGCAGATTCGCTTCCGTGATGTCGTCCCCGTAACGCGGGCGGCCCTGCTCCAGGCGGACCGCCAGGGCGTCGCCAGAGGTGGCAGCGACCGCCCCGGCGGACTCCAGGGCAGCCACAATGCTCCCGCGCTCACCCTCCGGCGCGAAGACAAACAGGCGCTCCGGGCCAATCCGCGCTACCGTGCGCGCTCCCCACGGAGCGTGGCTGAAGGGCAGCACGGGGGCGGGAGCGCCGAGCGATTCCAGCAACCCGGCGGCCGTGGGGCCTTCGACCGCGAGGGTTGTGAAGGATGCGGTCCGGTCCTCGAGGGTGACGTCGTCGGCGATGATGTAGCGGTCGAGGTGGTCCCTGAGCTTGGCCGACGTCTCCGGTTCCGTGTCGAGCAGGTGATAGTCCGCGCCCGCGAACAGGTTTGCATCCCCCAAGATGTGGCCCTGGGCGTCGAGGAAGAAGGTGTAACAGCCGCTGCCCGGCGTGAGCTGCTCGACATGGTTGGTGACCATGGCGTGCAGCAGGCGGGCGCGGTCCTGGCCGCGGACGACAATTTTGCCCCGCCCGGCGAGGTCGATCCAGGCGGCGGATTCCCGCAGGGCGCGATAACCGGGAGTCATGACGGTGAGCTACGGACTGCGATACAACCAGCGTATCAGGAATCCTCCGATTCCGTGGTTCTATTGCAGTATGTGCGAATTTGGGGGCATGAGCGCCGCCGGCGTAGAGGACCGCTGATAAGCTTCGGCGCCAGGTTCTCTACCCGGTGTGGAGAATGGGCAGGCATTGTTACGCCGCGTCTTGCCGTTCCGTTTATTGCGCCCCTCGCCGCGGTCTCTCACGGCGCGGCACTGCGTCCGATCTCACTGAGCGTATGCTGGACAAGCGGCCGGGACGCCAAGACGGGAATCCTGGGCCGGCGCCAACTTAGGGAGTTCGGAAACGGGTCCCGGACGAATGAACTCGAGTAACACGTGTTCGGAAAGGAAGGTTCCACATGCCCCTGACGAAGCGCATGTCCGCCGAGTTCTTCGGCACGTTCTGGCTGGTTTTCGGAGGCTGCGGCAGTGCGGTGCTGGCAGCGGCTTTCCCCACGCTGGGTATTGGGTTCCTGGGAGTCGCCCTCGCGTTCGGGCTCACCCTGCTCACCATGGCGTACGCCATCGGGCACATCTCCGGATGCCACATAAACCCCGCGGTCACCCTGGGCTTGTGCGTCGGAAGGCGTTTTCCCGCCAAAGAAGTAGCACCTTACATGCTGGCTCAGGTTGTCGGCGCCATTGCCGCGGCGAGCGTGCTGTTTGTGATTGCCAGCGGGAAAGCCGGGTTTGACGTTTCGGCTGGTTTCGCCGCCAACGGGTATGCAGCCCATTCGCCGGGCGGGTATTCCATGACGGCGGCTTTGGTGGCGGAGGTCGTGCTGACCTGCTTCTTTCTCCTGGTGATCCTGGGCGCCACCGACCGCCGGGCGCCGTCCGGTTTCGCCGGGATTCCTATCGGCCTTAGCCTGACCCTCATCCACCTGATCTGCATCCCCGTGACCAACACGTCCGTGAACCCCGCCCGGAGCACGGGGCAAGCGCTCTTCGTGGGCGGCTGGGCGCTCGATCAACTGTGGCTGTTTTGGGTGGCGCCGCTGGCCGGAGGCGCTCTCGGCGGCATCATCTATCCGCTGATTGCCAAACAGAAGGAGTAGCGCATCTTCTCCCTTCGCGCCCGAAACACGCAAACCCCGGCACGCCGCCGCTGTCGCGGCTACGGGGCTATAAGGCCGGTTACTTGGCCTTCAACGCCACGACTTCGTTCTGCCGAATGGCGATCTTCTGCTCCAACAGGGTGTCGCCCGCGCGTGAGGTGACCTTCACGTCGTAATCCCCCGGGTTCAGCATCAGGCCTTGGTTGGGCCCATTGAACTCGTCCGCGTGTCCCATGTAAGCCCCGTTCACGTACACGGCGGCATACTTCTCGAACCCCGCCGTCTTCAGCCTCCCAAAGGGAGGCTTGGGGATTTCGCGCGCCTGGAGCGTCTGTGAGACAGTCGTCGTTCTGCCGGCCTCGATTTTTACGGTTGTCTTGTACTCCTGGTAGCGGGGCTCACGAAGAACCAGTTCATGTTCTCCCGCCGCCACCGCATACTTCTGTGTCCAGCCGAAATTCGCCGCAGGACCAAGATACTTGCCATCTACAAAGACACCGGCACGGCCGGGCTGTGCCTTAACCTTCAGAAAACCGCCACCTGCCTGCTGCGCGTGAAGCGGAGAAACGGTCAAGAACAGCATGGCAACGCCCACAGCGGAAAAGACAAAGGCAGTCCTTCTCTTGATCATCGCGCCTCCTTGCCCCCACAGCTTAACATATAGCGGTTGCCCGCCCTGCCCGCGCCCAACGGCCGGCAGCGCGTGACTTCGCAGGGGCCCTGCTTTCGCCGGAACCCGTGCGCAGTTCGTGGCGCCTTTCTCAGGCGGGGAACCGGCGCTGAGAAATGGCCGCGGACCGCGGATGGGTTAGGGCGCCGGCGAGCCAGCCCCGCGGTTCTTACCGGCCGCGTTGGAACAGCCGAAACGCTGCGCTTGCCGGGCGCCGGGTCTCATTACCGGCTGGGAACATTCCCGCTGTAGCGTGCTTCCAGGGCGGTAGCCGCGGATTGCCGGCCGATTACCGCCGGCCTGGAAAGCGCAACAAGATCCCCTTCCTTCAAACCGGAGAGGATCGCCGCCTGCGTCGCGCCGCGCAGACCGGCCTCGACAGAACGCTTTTCAAATCCCTGGGAGGTCTTCACGTAGACGAAGCAGTGACCCGATTCTTCCTGGAGCGCCTCCAGCGGAACCAGCAGCCGGTTCTCTTCCCTTCCCAGCGTGACATCCGCCGAGGCGGACATGGAGGGCAGCAACCGCGGGTCCCGGCCCTGGATTTGAAGGCTCACCGGAACGGTGCGGACGTAGTAGCTCTCCAACATGCGCGGCCGCGCAATGGCGCCCAGACTGTAGATTTTCGCGGAGAACTTCCCGCCCGGAAGCGCGTCGAGGCTGACCTCGGCCTGCTGGCCCACCCGCAGTTCCGCGGTCTCCGCCTGGCTGGCCAGCGCCTCGACTTGCATGCTGGAGGTATCCACAATCCTCATGAAGGTTCGTCCCGGGTACACCTGGTCCCCGGCGGCGTATAGGGCCGTGGTCCCACCGCTGCGCTCCACGTTCTGGAGAATCACCATGCCGTCCATGGGGGCGTAGAAAGTGAGGGCCTTCAGATCGCCGAGCGAACGCTCGTACACCAGCCGCTGCCGCTGGAGCTCTATTTCCGCCGCGCGGGCGGACGCTTCCAGAGACGTCTTCTCAAAGTCCAGTGACTTCAATTGCTGCCGATACCGCGCCTCGGCTTCTTCCATGTCAAGCCGGAGTATCTCCTGGTCCGAAGCCGTCTTCACTTCCGCGGCCCCGAAGTCCAGCTTGGCCTGCTCCGCCGCGGCCTCGCCGGAGCGGACGGTCTGCTGCAAGGAGTCCCAGTCCAGCGCCTGCTGCGCCCGCTGCTGCGCCACATCGATCTGCGCCTGCTCGAGGCCGGCCTTCAGATCATCAATGGATGTCCGCAGGTCTTCCCCGTTCAACTCCGCTACTACTTCTCCAGCCTTAACGAGAGTACCGGCGGGAAGCAGTTTTGTGAGCACCAGGCCGGACATGCCCATGGAGGGTTGTCCTCGAAACCGGCTGACCGTGATCGAAGCGTAGCGCCGGGCGGAGGTCTCCCCGCTCAGGCGGATGGTGCGCTCCACCGTTCCCAGCCGCACAACGGCGGTGGGCGCCTCCGAGACGCCCGCCGCCTGCGTGTGCGCCACGCGCTTGGCGTGGAGGAACACACGCCACCCGGCCGTTCCCAGAACGAGCAGAAGCAGCCAGCGCGGCCACATTCTTCCGCGCCGGGGCGGCTCAGGCCCGCGCTTGCGCCCAAGCGCTGGCGAAGGGTTGGCCGGCTTGTAAGCAGGAGCGTCTTCGGCAGCCACATTCATTTCGACGCGTGGGGCGTGGCGCAGGTAACATCAAAGTGCAGCCACAGCTTGAACCACAACGGCCGGCGTAACTTCCCGAACCGGCTACGGACGTAATACTGCGAGGGAGCCATGCAACATATCGGGGCGCTGCCCTCCGATGATCCCCCGGCCGGTGAGGGTCTCTTCATTTGAGCGTGCATCAACCCAACCGTGGGCTGCCGTCTGCCTGGATTAACGACTAGTAAGGCATGTAACATGCCCGCCGTGCCAGGGAGGCTGCGGGAGTTGCGCATGCCCGCTTCCGGACGCACCGGCGCTCATTCGCGACGATGTTCGAAGGCGGCGGGAATGATCTCTCGGGAATACCCGTAAACGCTGGAGTAGAATGATCATCTGCGAGACAATCAGAGCAGGCCCATGACCGCCACCACATCCTATGAGCCCGTGATCGGGCTCGAAGTACACGTTCAGCTTTCCACCCGCACCAAGATCTTCTGCGGATGCCCCAACGGTTTCGGCGCCCCGCCCAACACCAACGTCTGCCCGGTGTGCCTGGGGCTGCCGGGCGCGCTGCCGGTATTGAACCGCCAGGTGGTCGAGTTGGCGATCAGGGCGGGGCTGGCGCTGAACTGCCGCATCCGTCCGGTCTCGCGGCTGGCGCGGAAGAACTACTTCTATCCGGACCTGCCCAGGGGATACCAGATCTCGCAGTACGACGAACCGCTGGCCGAACACGGCTGGGTCGACATACGCGTCAACGGGAAGGCGCGCCGGATCGGCGTGACGAGGGTTCACCTGGAGGACGACGCCGGCAAGAGTTTGCACGAAGGGTTCCACGACTCGGACCGCTACACCTACGTCGATCTCAACCGCAGCGGAGCGCCGCTGATCGAGATTGTCAGCGAGCCGGACCTGCGCAGCTCGGAGGAAGCCTACGCCTACCTGACCGAGCTCAAACAGATACTCCAGTACGTCGAAGTCTCCACCTGCGACATGGAGAAGGGCCACCTGCGCTGCGACGCCAACGTCTCGGTTCGCCTCCGGGGAGAGGAGAAGCTCGGCACCAAGGCCGAGGTCAAGAACCTCAATTCCTTCCGGTTCCTCAAAATGGCCCTGGACTACGAGATCGCGCGCCAGACGGACCTGATCGAGAAGGGAGGAAAGGTCACCCAGGAGACCCGCCTGTACGACCCCGACTCCGGCGAGACGGTGGGCATGCGCTCCAAGGAACACGCGCACGACTACCGCTACTTCCCCGACCCGGACCTGGCGCCCCTGGTGGTGAGCGAAGAGTGGCGGGAGCGCGTGCGCGCCGGCATGCCGGAACTGCCCGCGGTCAAGCGCGCGCGGTTCACCGGCGAGTTCGGCCTGAGGGAGTACGACGCCGAGGTGCTGACGCAGAGCCGCGCCCTGAGCGAGTACTTCGAGGAAACCGCCCGCGTCTGCGGCGACCCGCGCAGCGCCGCCAACTGGGTGATGGGGGACCTGGCAGGCGCGCTCAAGGCGGCGGGCAAGGAAATCGAGGAATCGCCGGTCACCGCCGTTCACCTGGGCGAACTGCTCACGCTGGTGGTCAAGGGCGAGATCTCGGGCAAGCTGGCCAAAGAGGTCTTCGCCAGGATGTTCGAGTCCGGCGAAGCGCCGGCGGCGATCGTGGAGCGCGAAGGGCTGAAACAGATCAGCGACAGATCCGCTCTGGAGAAGGTAGTGGACGAGGTGCTGGCCGCCAACCCCAGGCAGGTAGAACAGTACCGGGGCGGCAAATCCACGGTGCTTGGCTTCTTCGTGGGCCAGGTGATGAAGGCCACGCGCGGGCAGGCCAACCCGGCCGCGGTGAACGAGATCCTGAAGTCGCGGCTGGGCTGATCAGGCCGGATTCTCGGCCATGAAGCGGGAGATCTCGCCGATTTCTTCCTGCGCCAGCCGGAACTGGATGGCCTTCCGGATTCCCTCGAACTGAGCGCGGGAGCGCAGGCCCACGATGGCGGCCGTTACGGCGGGGTGCCGGAGCGTCCAGGCGACGGCAACTTCTCCCGGGGAACACCCATGCCGCGCGCCGATCTCGCGCAGCAGTTCCACCAGCCTCAGGTTGCGTGTCAGTTTCGGTTCCTGGAAGTGCGGCGTACGGGGGCGGAAGTCGTCGGCGGGCATCTGCGCGATGCGCTCTCGGGTCATCTTGCCGCTGAGCAGCCCGGACCTCATGGGCGAGTAAGCGAGCACCCCGATCGAGTGCTCCTGGCAGTAGGGGAGTTCCGCGTCTTCAATTTCGGGAGAAACGATGGAGTAGGGCGGCTGGAGAGAGGTGATGGGCGCGATCCGGGCGGCGCGCTCCATCTGGGACCGGCTGAAATTGGAGAGCCCGATCCACCGGACCTTCCCTTCCCGCTGAAGTTCGGCCATGGCGGTCCAGCCTTCTTCGATGTCTTCGTCGGGCTGCGGCCAGTGGATCTGGTAGAGATCGATGACGTCCACCTTCAGGCGCCGCAGGCTGGCCTCGGCTTCGCGGCGGATGGAATCCCGCTTGAGGCTGCCGCCGATCTTGCCGGTTTCGTCCCAGACCCGCTCGCACTTGGTGAAGACGTAGGGGCGGCCGGAGCGCCCCTCCAGCGCGCGGGCGACGACCTCCTCGGAGTGGCCCAGGCCGTAAACGGCCGCCGTGTCGATCCAGTTGATGCCGGCGTCCAGGGCGGCGTGGATAGCCTCGACGGATTCCCTGTCGTCCTGGGGCCCCCAGGCGAACTGCCAGCCTCCTCCTCCCATGGCCCAGGCCCCGACGCCGATGGGCGTGATCCGGATGTCGCTCTTGCCGAGTTGTCTCGTCTGCATGGTCTTTGGCTGTTCTCCAATTGTATCCGGCGGCGGCGCCCGCGGCGCAACGGAACGGGGGACGCCCCTGGCGCCGCCGGCGGGCGGCGTCCGGAGGCGCACAAAAATCTTGCGGGTCCGGCCTCGATGCGTCATAGTGGAATCTGGCAGCACCAGTCATGTAGAGCGCACCGCAGCCGGCCGGCCACCCGAAAGGCGCCCTGGGTGCGCCCTGCACACCCGGGCGAGCGATTTCCGATGGCCGAGACCCTGCTGTACCTTACGGAGCTTGTGGGGATGCGGGTGTGCGACACCCGCGGCCGCCGCATCGGCCGCGTAAAGGACGCCGCGCTGGTTCCGTTGATCGATCCGGTGCGCGTGGACCGTTACCTGGTGGGGGGAGGCTGGGCCTGGCTGACGGTGCGCCACGACCAGGTCCAGTCCATCTCGCTGGACGGCATCTACCTCAAGGACGAAGTCCTCACCCCCTACCACTCCGACGAGTACATGCTACGCCTGGCACGCGACCTGCTCGACCAGCAGATCATCGACGTATCCGGACGCAAGGTGGTGCGGGTCACCGACGTGACCTTCGGGGTGGCGCGGGAAAACGGGCACGACGTTCTGAAAGTGCTGGAGGTGGATATCGGGCTGCGCAGCATTTTCCGCCGGCTGTGCCAGGGGGCGCTTCCGCCGCGCTGGGTCCGGAGGCTCCAGCGGCCCATTCAGCCGAACTCCATCCGCTGGGAGTTCTGCAATATCGTGGAGGCCGACCCGCAGAGACGGCTGCGGCTGAACATCTCCCACGCCGCGCTGGAGAGACTGCATCCGGCCGACCTAGCCGAGATCGTCGAAGTGCTGGCTCCCGAGGACCGCGAGGCGATCATCGGCACCATCGACAGCGAAGTGGCCGCCGAGACTCTCTCCGAGGTGGACCCCAAGATGCAGGCCAGCATTCTGGAGGCCCTGGGCGCCGAAAAGGCCGCCGAGATCGTCGAGGAGATGGCCCCGGACGAGGCGGCCGATGTCCTGGCCGGGCTGGGGGAAACCGCCTCGGAGGAGATCCTCGAAGAAATGGAGACCGAGTCCAAGACCGAAGTGCAGGAACTGCTGGAGTTCGGCGAGGATACGGCCGGGGGCCTGATGAACACCGAGTACATACGCCTGCACGAGCGCGCCACGGTGGCTGATGCGGTCGAGGCGCTGAAGGGCAACGAGGAACTGCTCGAATCCCTGAACACCCTGTTTCTGACAGACGGCGAGGGGAGGCTGGTGGGCGCGGTGCCCGTCGCCCGGCTGTTCGTCGTCCCTCCCACGGCGGAACTGAAGGGCCTGAGCGCCGGGCCGCTGATCCGGGTAGCCGCCGAGGAGGGGCAGAAGCGGGTGATCGGACTGTTCGACAAGTACAACCTGCTCACGCTGCCGGTGGTGGATGAGGAGGGCCGGCTGGCTGGCGTGGTCACCGCCGATGACGTCATTTCCGTGCTGCGGAACAAGTAAGCCCCGAGACCGATGGTAAAATACCTCCGCCGCCACATCGTCGTGTTCTTCTCCGTGATCGGCCCGGGCTTCATCACGGCGATGGTGGACAACGACGCGGGCGGCATCTACACCTACTCGCAGGCCGGCGCCCGCTGGGGGTACCTCCCGCTGTGGACCCTGCTGCCCATCACGCTGCTCCTGATCGTCACGCAGGAGATGTGCTCCCGCATGGGGGCGGTTACGGGGAAGGGCCTCTCGGACCTGATCCGCGAGGAGTTCGGCCTGCGCGTCACGTTCCTGATGATGGCGGCGCTGGTCGCCACGAACCTGGCCAACCTGGCCGCCAATTTCGCCGGCATCGCCACCTCGCTGGAGCTTTTCCACGTCAGCCGGTACATCTCCGTGCCGCTGGGCGCCGCGGCCGTCTGGCTGCTGGTGGTCAAGGGCACCTACCGCACCGTCGAGAAGGTCTTTCTTTTCGCCTGCGCCTTGTACGTGTGCTACATCATTTCCGGCATCCTGGTGCGTCCCAACTGGACCGAGGCCGCCATCTACAGCGTCCGGCCGGTGCTGATGCTGGATCCGGCCTACATCACCATCGTGATCGGCATCGTGGGCACCTCGATCGCGCCGTGGATGCAATTCTACTTGCAGGCGGCGGTGGTGGAGAAGGGCATCACGGCCAAGGAGTACGCGGAATCCAGGATCGAGGTCATCGTGGGCTGCGTGGCGATGGCCGTGATTGCGTTCTTCATTATCGTGGCCTGCGCCGGGGGCATCTGGACCCACTCGCCACGGGACATCACCAACGCGGCGGAGGCGGCCCTCGGGCTGCGCCCCTTCGGCGACTATGCGTTCCTCCTGTTCGCGGCGGGCTTGTTCAATGCTTCCTTATTCGCCGCCTGCATCCAGCCGCTTTCAACCGCCTACACGGTCTGCGAGGGGTTGGGCTTCGAGGCCGGCGTCGACCGCCGCTTCCGGGAGGCGCCGATCTTCTACTGGCTCTACACCCTGCTGGTGGTGGCCGGCGCCGGCGCCGTGCTGCTGCCCGGACTGCCGCTGGTGAAGGTGATCCTGTGGTCGCAGGTTATCAATGGGATCCTGCTGCCGTTCGTGCTGGTCTTCATGATCCTGCTGGTGAACAGGAAGAAGCTGATGGGCGAGTGGACCAACTCCCGCGCTTACAACGCCGTGGGCTGGCTGGCCGTCGCCATCCTGATCGGGATGACCCTGGCGCTTTTGGGAATCACCGCCCGGGACCTGCTCGCGAGGCCATGACCAGCCGCGCGGCGCTGCCGGCCGTCCTCACACCAGGACGGCTCGGCGCTCTGCGGGAGACTTATGCGCCCGATGATGTCGAAAACCGCGCCCGGACGGCCGGGCTGACCGCCGTCGGCTTGCCGGAGCCGGCGTCGAGAGGGCACCACAGCGTTCGAGCCTTGGCCAGGAGTTTCCGGTCCGCCGCCCTCACCAGTTCCGTGTGCCGCTCGAAGGTGATGCGGGTGGAAGTTCCGACCCAGGTGCGCGCAACGATCTCGTCTCCCAGAAAGGCCGCCTGCTTGTAGTCGATCTCGTGCCGCACCACCACCCAGACCAGCCGGGCCTGATCCTCGGCCGGCGCAGCCGCACGCCAGTGCGCCACGGCGGCGTCCTGTACCCAACGAAGATAGGTCACGTTGTTCACGTGGCCCAGTTCGTCGATATCTTCGGGCCGCACGGCGACAGCCAGTTCGAAGACGTCCCTCATCGCCGCCCTGCCCAATACATCGGCCGCCACCTAAGATGCATTATCGCGCGGACGCGGACTCCATTCTCTTTCGTTGAAGACAGAACCGCATCGGGGCGCCTCCGCCCGATCCAGCGGCGTCCAAGCGGGTGTGGAACAACAGCCGCCTTGATTGCTACCCTCAACCCACGCAGGTGAGCCCGCCCTATGGACCATAGGCTAGGGGCAAGGTAGCTTCGCGGCGGAAACAAAACAATGGAGGGAAATGTCATGTCAAGACGACTCGCAACGCTGCCAGTGCTCGCGGCTGCCTGGCTTGGCGCGGCCGCATCGAGCATCGCCGGCGCGCAGCCGGCTGCAAGCATCCAAGGCGCCGTTGTGACGGACGGCGGTTCGCCGGTCGCCGGCGCCCGGGTGCTCTACAACCGCGTCACCAAACTCGAGCGGAATGGGATGGGCCGGCTCGCCGTGCGGGAGACGCCTCTCAGGTCCAGCGTCAGGACGGATGCCGCCAGGCGGAGCATTCAGACCCGCGAGCCGAGTTTCGCAGTCGAGGTCAGGGGCGAAACAAGGCTCGCAGTAGAGCTGGAAGTCCAATAGGATTAGGTGGGTTTCGTTGACGGCGCTCGCTGGCGGTAGATAATGGTGGTGACAGACGGAGGAGGTTGTGGCTAAGTGATCCGGTATGGGGTGCTGTTGCTGCTTAGTCTGAGCGGGGCGGCCGGTCAACAGCCCATCATTTACCCTGGGGGCGTCGTCAACGCGGCGTCATTGGCCCCTGCAGGTACGCCCGGCAGCGCCGTGGCTCCCGGTTCTTTGGTCTCGATTTTCGGCGCGAATCTCGCGAACGTGACCATGGCCGCAGACGGGACCCCGTTGCCCCTCGTCCTGGGGGGAACGTCGGTGACCGTCGGCGGCATCCCCGCGCCCTTGCTCTTCGTCTCTCCAGGCCAGATCAACGCCCAGATTCCGTGGGGAGTAGTCGTGATCTTTAGCGACCCAGTCGCGGTCACCGTCACAACGGCAGCCGGCGTCAGCCAGCCGGCACAGGTCAGAGTCACCAGCAGCGGGCTCGGGATCTTCACGCTGGACGGAAGCGGCTGCGGCCGGGGCGCGGTCCAGAACGTTGACGCCGATGGCACGGTCTCGCTCAACTCACCGGAAAACAGCGCTGAGCCGGATGGAATCGTCACTCTCTGGGGAACCGGCCTGACCACGGTGTACTCGAAGCCGCCCGATGGCGAACCCGCGCCCAGCGATCCGCCGACAGAATCCTACATGGTGCCAGGAGCGTACCTCTACGACACGCCAACGGGGGTCCGGTGGGGAGGGCTCGCGCCGTTTCTAGTGGGGGTTGCCCAGTTCAACGTCTGGCTGCGACCGCTATTCGAGGGTTGCGCCGTCCCCTTGCGTGTGTCGCTGCTGGGGTCAATGAGCCAGCCGGTGCCCGTCAGCATCCGCCGGGGCGGCGGGGCATGCGTCGACCCGCCGCCGGACAGCTACGGGTCACTTACCTGGACGAGAGCCGTCACGATCGGCTCGACTACGACTACCCGCGAAACCTTCGCCGCCGAGTTCCCAAGAGCGGTCAACCTGCGACTTCCAGCCTACACTGAGCCGGTAGGAGAGCATGGGCTCCCACCTAGTGAAACGCCCGAGTGCGCGTGGACACAGCCCGCGGTGGTGGATGCCGGCGCCCTGATGATCATGGCCCCGGGCGTCTTTTCGCAGGTGGTCGCCCGCGGCGCCGGCGGCAAATACGAAGTTGCTCTTCCGCCGGGTACGATCCGTTCCGGACGATTCAGCGTCACAAGCCCCGGCGGCGCTGGGGTGGGATCCTTCAGGACGGAGGTCCATGCGCCCGATCCGATCACCGTAACAAGCGAGTTTTCGCCGGACACTGTGTTCGGGACGGCTCCCGTCACGGTGGCATGGTCAGGCGGCAGCCCGGACAGCCTGGTGCAGGTGGCCATCTACTCAAACTACTATGGACAGCGCCGAAGATTGTCGCAGGTCGTGCGTGCGTCTGCGGGTCAAGTCGTGTTCGGGTTCCCGCCGTACGGTCTGTCCATCCCGTGGGGGAGCAGGCTCGAGATCGTGGTGCGCCAGATGGCCCCGGCGCCGGGAACGTTCGAGGCGTCCGGCCTTACGCTTGGCGGGCGTCACACTGTGGTCTACGAGGTCCGCTTTACCGATCTGCACCGGTGGTAAGTCCGCACGCGCCGCTGGCCCACTGTTCAAACCGCCGGAAGTCCTCCCTCCGGCAGGCTGTCCAACTCGACGTTCGCACCGAAAGCCACGCCTGCGGTCCGGCGCCAATCCTCCCGCGCCGCCGCGGCTTTCAGGGAGCCCATGCTTCGCCCCACGGCTAGTGCTCGTGGGAAACCGCGCCGGAGAGGTAGATCATGGTCAAGAGCGCGAAGACGAACGCCTGGAGGAACGAGACGAAGACGTGCAGTCCCATGAAGACCGCCGGCACCACCAGCGGGACCAGGCTGATGAACACCAGCGTCACCTGCTCGCCGGCGAACATGTTGGCGTAGAGACGCACGGTGAGCGAGAGCAGCCGGCCCACGTGGCTGATGAGCTCGATCGGAATCATGAGCGGCGCCATCACGGGCATCGGGCCGCAGAACTGCTTCAGATAGCCCCAGAAGCCCAGAGCCTGGCACCCCATCAGGTTGTAGTAGGAGAACGTGACCAGGGCGATGCCCAACGGCACCGGAGCGAACATGGTGGGCGATTCAAAGCTGGGCACGATCCCCAGCAGGTTTCCCAGCAGCACGAAGAGGAAGATGGTGGTGAACAGGTGCATGTAGCGCCTGCCCTCGTGCCCGACCACCTCGTCCGCCTGGCCGCCGATGAAACCGTAGATGATCTCGAAGACGTGCTGCATCTTGCCGGGGCGGTCCACCGACAGCCTGGGGCGCAGAATGGCGAAGACCACGATCACGATGAGCGCCACGACGAACTGCATGACGATGAAGTTCGCCCACGGCTTGTCCGGATGCTCGGCGGGGATGCCGGCTAACGAGAGAACCCAGTTGGCCACGCCGGCCAGGTAGCGGTTGAAGAGTGCGGTTACCCACAGCTCATGCTCGGGCATAAATCAGCTCGTAGATGATTTCGATAATGACCGCCGCCACCGCCACGAACAGCCCGGCGAGAGCGGCCGCAAGGTTCAAGCCAAAGATCCTCACTATAACATAGCCCGCCGCTCCCAGCAGCAGGTAGCGCAGGACCAGAAACCACATCACGCGCCGCCGCAGGCGCCGCCCGCCCTCTCCCAACGATGCGGCCAGTTGGTGCAGCCAGCGGAAGTTGGCGAGCGAAGCCAGCGCGCCGGCCAGGAACCCGAGCCCGTGCCGCCAGGAGTAGAGCAGGAGCGCGGCGGCCGCGCCGCACAGGCCCAGCCACAGGATCGCCAGGCGGATGCGCCCCAAAGCGCGGTCGTAGTAAGCCTCATCCGTTCTCACGGCCGCCAGCGTCGCGAAGCACCTTGCGAATCAACTGCACGAATCCCGCCGCGATTCCCAGCAGCAGGAACACGACCTTCAGGTACGGCGTTCCCAGCCAGCGGTCCAGCAGGTACCCCATGGCGTAGCCGGTGAAGGTTGCGGCCGGCAGCATGAAGGCGAGAGAGGTGTACTCGCCCACCTGCACCCAGAATGCCTTCCGCCGCGGTTGCACTGAATCTGAGTCTACTCGCCCGCGACGGGGTTGCGGAGTTCTCCCAGCCCGGCCACGCGGACTTCCACCAAGTCGCCGGGGCTGAGAAAGACCGGGGGCTTGCGGGCGAAACCCACGCCGCCGGGCGTGCCGGTGGAGACTACGTCTCCCGGCTCGAGGGTAAAGACACTCGAGAGGAACGCCAGCAACTCGGGAATGCGGAAGATCAGGTGGCGCGTGTTGGAGCTTTGCATGACCCGGCCATTCAGGGTCAGCGAGATCTCCAAGTCGTGCGGATCGGGGATCTCGTCCGCGGTCGTCAGGTAAGGTCCCATGGGAGCGAACGTGTCGAAGGTCTTGCCCATGAGCCACTGGCTCGTGGCCTTCTGGTAGTCCCGTGCGCTGACGTCGTTCAGGATCGTGTAGCCGAAGACGTGTTCGCGCCAGGCGGCGGGATCGACGTAGCGGCCGCCCTTGCCGACGACGAAGGCAAGCTCCGCCTCATAGTCGGGCTTCGTGGACGCGCGCGGCAGGATGATGTTCTCACCGGGACCGATGACGGCCGTCGTGAACTTGCTGAAGATGGTTGGAACGGCGGGAATGGCCATCCCCGTCTCTTCAGCATGGTCCCGGTAGTTCAGCCCGACGCAGATGAGCTTGGGGGGACGCGGGATGGGGGCCAGCAACCGGACGGCGGCGAGGGGCGACACCGAGGCGGCGGGCGGACGCCGGCAGAATTCCTCCACCGCCGCCAGCGCCCCGGAACCGCCGGCGATGAGGGAGAGCATATCCGGATAGCCGGCGGCGGACAGGCCGATCACCTCCGCCCCCCGGACCACGCCCGCTTCCGGATTGAAACCCTCACGTAGGAACGTTACGAGGCGCATGGGACCCGCCGCGGGAGGTAGGAGCTACCTTACGGCCTTCTGAACCTTGCCGTTCTTGATGCAACTCGTGCAGACGCGGATCTTCCTGGCCGCTCCGTTGACCACGGCGCGGACAGTTTGAAGGTTCACGTTCCAGCGCCGCTTGGTCAGGTTGTGAGCATGGCTGATCCGGTGCCCAAACGTGGGACCGCGGCCGCAGATCTCACAGACTCTTGCCATGAATCAGGTTTCCTCTCAATGCAGTGGGAAAGCTCAATTCTAGCAGCGGGGCGAAAGCCCGCGCAACCGCCGCCCGGGCCGCGTTTGCAACTCCCTTTCAGAACCGTCGTAGACTGGTGGTGTCGGGAGATCTTTCATATGGCCTTATTTGAGCATCTGACGCCGATGCGCTGGCCGAGCGGCCCACTGGAAACCGCTCTCGGACGCCGGCGCGAAGGATTCACCGCACAGGCGGAGCAATCGCTGGCGCGCTGGCACGAGCCCGCGTCGCTCGGCTTCCTGAAGAACACGCCCGTGGACTGTCTGGTGATCAGTTGGGCGGCGGGAGCCCCGGAGGACGCCGAGCAGCAGAAGACGGCCGCTCCATTGATCGCCGAGGCGCGGCGGCTGAACCTGGCCGTGATCGGGTGGGTCCAGGGTCCGGCCGGACACGATGCGGCGGTATCCGCGGCCAGAGCTGCGGGCCTGTCCGCGGTCGCGATCCAGGGATTCAAGGGAAAGTCCGACTTCCCGGTGATTCCGTGGGGGCCAAGGCCTGAAGCTCCCTTCGATACCGCGGCGGGGGTCCTGGCCGTAACCGACAACGTCTGGCCCGGCATACAGCCCCGGCAGGCCGGCGGCGGCGACGCCGGCCCCACCGGACTGCCCTGGCTCGACTCCAACGGCTGGTACGCCCAACTCGCCCGCGCCCGCACCCGCGCCGGCGTGTGGCTGATGTTTGACCCTCCGGCCGCGCGCAACGTCATTCAGCCGCAGGCCTACGCCATGGCCGCGGCTGATGCGGAGGCCGCCGGCGCAAGCTGGGTCATCTCTCTGGATCCCGCGCTGCGCCTTCGGCTGGCCGGCGGCGAAGCGGCCGCGCTGGAGACCTGGAAGGGCCTTCTGGGGGCGGTCAGTTTCTTCAGGGAACACCGTGCATGGAGGTCTTACCAACCGCTCGGCGTGGTGGGGGTGCTCTCCGATTACTCCGGCGGCAACTTCGACATGAGCGGCGAGATTCTGAACCTGATGACGCGGCTCGGCACCCCGCTCAGGGTTTTCTGGAAGGACGCTGCCGTCCAGGAGTCCTTCACCGGCCTGAAGGCAGTTGTCTACGCCGACGGCGAACCGCTCCAGCCGGAACTGCGGAAGAAGATCCTGGCCTTCGTTCAGAATGGCGGGTTGCTGATCACCGGGCCCGGCGGGGGAAGCGAAGGGAAGCCGCTCGCCTCCGCCGCGCATGCGCGCTTTCAGGTCCGGGCCTACGGCAAGGGCCGGGTGGCGGTTGCGAAGGCGGAGCCTGGAGACCCCTACGAGTTCTCGCAGGACGCACAGATTCTGCTCAGCCACGCCAACGACCTGGTGCGGTTCTTCGGCACCGGCTCTTCGGTGTGCTACCACTACACGGGTTCCGCCGACCAGAAGAAGGCGCTGCTCCAGTTGCTGACCTTCGCGGGAGGCCGGGGCGTAACCGATCTGACGGTGTGGCTGCACCGCAGGTACAGAAGCGCCCGGCTGCGTTCTTTGCAGGGCGGCGAACCGGCGGCGCTGGAGCCGCACCCGGACGAGGTGGCGGGCGTCGAGTACTGGTTTCCGCAAATGCCGGCTTACGGCGCGTTGGAGTTCGAGGTTTAGTGTGAGGGATCGAACCATGAACAGTGAGATGAATCGCAGACAGTTTGTGGCCGGGATGGGCGCGGCCGCGGCCTTGACCCTGGCGCGGCCGGCGCAGCTTCGCGCCGCGCCGACGGCGCCGGTTGCGGTCGCCCGGTGCAAGGACTACGGCCCCGGCTACCTGGCGGCCATGGAGAAGATGTTCGACCAGCTTGGCGGGATCGGCCGCATCGTGAAAGGCAAGACCGTCACGGTCAAGATCAACCTGACCGGCCAGGCTTATTACCGCCTCGGCTTCCTGTCCGCCGGACGCGCTCACTGGAACCACCCGCAGACCATCGCGGCCACCGTGCACCTACTGGAGAAGGCCGGCGCGAAGCGCATCCGCGTGGTGGAAGGCGCTTTCGCGTGGCCCGACTCGCTCGAGGAGTTCATGTACACCGCGGGGTGGGATCCCAAGCTGATCCTGGGCGCCGCGCGCAACGTGGAGCTGATCAATACCAATCTGCCCTACCCTGGAAAGAAACCCTACACGCGCTATCCGGTGCCCAACGGCGGACACCTGTTCCCGGCCTACGACCTGAGCACGGCGTATGACGAGTCCGACGTGCTGGTGTCGATGAACAAGATCAAGGAACACGCCACGGCGGGAATCACCCTGTCCATCAAGAACTGCTTCGGCATAACGCCGACCACCATCTACGGGGACCGCATCGGAACCGAAGAACCCAGCCCGGTCCCTTACGGCGGGCGCGGCACCATCATGCACTCCGGCGCGCGCCAGCCTCCCAAGGGCACGCCATCCGAGAAGGATCCCAAGAGCCCGCGCGACGCCGGCTACCGCATTCCACGCTGTATAGCGGACCTGGTGGCGGCCTACCCCGTGCACCTTGCCATCCTGGAGGCGGTCGAGACCATGGCGGGCGGAGAAGGCCCCTGGATCAGGGGTGTGCGGCCGTGCAGCCCGGGCGTCCTGGTGGCGGGCACGAACTGTGTGACCACGGATGCCGTGGCCACTGCGGTCATGGGCTTCGACCCCATGGCCGACCGGGGCAAGGCGCCGTTTGAGACGTGCGACAACACGCTGCGGCTGGCCGAGGAATTGGGCGTGGGCACTCGAGACCTTAAGCAGATAGAAGTCATCGGCACTCCCATTCAGGAGGCCATGTTCAAGTTCAGAGACGTTCCGCGGCTGCCGGTACCAGGCGCGGGGAGGAGACCATCATGAAGAGAAGAGACGTTCTGAAGCTGGCCGCCGCGGGCGGCGTAGCCGGCGCCGTAACGGCCAGGCAAGCCAGGGCGCAGGAGCAGGCGGCGCGCGCCACGCGCGGCTTGCCGTCGCCCATTATCAAGGATCTCAGTGTCATCAACTGCCAGCCGGGCGGAGTGCGGCTCACCGTGGTGAAGGTGACCACGGACCAGGCAGGGCTTTATGGTTATGGCTGCGCCACGTTTACCCAGCGGGCGGACCTGGTGGGCCCGGCCGTGGAGAAGTACCTGAAGCCCTTGCTGGTGGGCCGGCCCGCCGATCGCGTCGAAGACACGTGGCAGATGATGTACAACAGCTCCTACTGGCGCAACGGCCCGGTGCTCAATAACGCCATGAGCGGCGTGGACCAGGCGCTGTGGGACATCAAGGGACGCCACGCGGGGATGCCGGTCTACCAGTTGCTCGGCGGCAAGTGCCGCGAGGCGGCGGCCACTTACACCAGCATCGGCGGGAGCGAGATCCAGCAAATCGTCGACGGCGCGCGCAAGGCCATGGCCGAGGGGTACCGCCATATCCGGCTTCAGATCAACGTGCCCGGCATGTCGGCTTACGGAGCTGGCGGCGGAGGGGCGGCCGCACCCAAAATCCAGGCGTTGCACAAAGACCCGGTTTACGAGCCGGGAGCCTACATCCGGCGCACCATCCCCATGCTGGCCGAGGTCCGCAAGCAGTTGGGGCCGGAGGTCGAACTCCTGCATGACATACACGAACGGGTTTCGCCGCGCGAGGCCATTCAGTTCGCCAAGGAGGTGGAGCCGCTCAATCTCTTCTTCCTGGAGGACCCCTTCTCGCCGGAGGACATCGGCTATTTCCGCCAGCTCCGCGAGCAGTGCAACACCCCCATCGCCATGGGAGAGCTGTTCAACAGCCCGCACGAATGGACCGGGCTCATCACCGAACGGCTGATCGACTACATCCGCATCCACATTTCGCAGGCCGGCGGCCTGACGCCGTGCCGCAAGATCGCCATCCTCGGAGAGCTGCACAACGTGAAGACCGCCTGGCACGGGCCGGGCGATGTCTCGCCGGTAGGGCACATGTGCAACCTCCACCTGGACCTGGCCAGCTACAACTTCGGCGTCCAGGAGGGCGGGCGCATTCGCGGCGTCGAGGCGGAGATCTTCAAAGGCTCGGAGACCTTCAAGGAAGGCTACCTGTATGCCAACGAATCACCCGGCTGGGGCATCGAGGTGGACGAGAAACTGGCGGCCAAGTATCCGTTCCGCGCCGGCGCGGGCGACCGCGGCGGCCTGAACGGCGGCTGGGGCGTCATCCGCCGCCTGGACGGCACGGTGATCAAGCAGTAACGGCGGCGGACGTCGAAATCAGAAACTGCCTTCCCGCACGGTGGACCCGTCCGGGCGGATCCTTATCACCTGTCCCGGATTCACGGGCACGTTGTCCGTAAGAGGGCTTGCGCCCTTCTTGATCCCCATCGCCGCCACGCTGTCAAGGCTTGCCAGTTTCGGCGATCCGGCAAGGGCGGCCTGATCGGCCGCGTAGTAGTCGAACCAGGGCAGGCCGGCGTTGGTATATGCCTGGGCTGTAAGCGGTTCCGTGGGAGGCATCCTGCCGGTGACGGCCCTGTACTGGGCGCTGTTCAGGATATGAACGAAACACCGGGAACTCTGCGTCAGGTCCCAGGCGCTGATGCCGTGCGGGTCCTTATAGACCTTTTGCCGAATGAGGCCGCCGGGAGCGAGGCCTATCACGGGAGACCCGACTGCCCAACGCATGCGCATCCGGATTGTCGGGGCCATTCTCCGGTAAGCCACTGCCTCCTCGTAGACCTCGGCCTTCATCGGGTACACGACAATTTGGACGCCTCCGTGCTCGGCCGCGCCAGTCAATTGTTCCTCGGCCGTGAACCCCTCCCCGAGAGGCATCGCCACGAACTGGCGAACGTGCCCCTTCGCAATGCAGAAACCGTCAAGCCACGGTTGCTTGTCCGTGACCAGGTAGTCCTGGGGTTCAGCGGTCAGTCCGGGTGACCAAGGTCCCCCAGTCACGGCATCGATCTTTCCCGCAGCAATCTTCACGGCGAACGGGTAATCGTCTCGGTCGAAGCGTATCCAAAGCGCCTCGGCCTGGTACATCGGCAGAAACACACCGCCGTGAGCGCTCCAGGCGCTTGGCGTGCGCTCTGCGTAGTCGTCGACATGCAGCAGCGGGAAACTCCCAAGACCTGGAGGGAGCGGGTATTCCCGGTTGTCGTCGGGGACGCGGAGCGTCCTCCGGAAGTTGACGGCGAGCCGGGCATCGGCGTGGACGGATGGAAAGCGAAAAACCAGCGAGTCGTGCTCAAGCGTGACCATGTGTGCCTATCCTTTCAGTCATGTGCCTCTACCAATTACCGTCCCGAACCTCGCGCACCAGGCGCAGGATGGCGTGATCGGGAGCGTCTTTGAGTTCCCGGAGCAGCGCCGCGAACACTTGCGGCCGTTTGCAGATGGCCTCCCGCAGGTCGGCTGACACCTTGCCGGCCAAGGCCAGCAGGACGTCAGGATCCTCCTTGAGGTCCTCGGCGATTCTTCGGATTGTCGCCTCCGACGGCGGCGGCTGCTCTCCCCGTTCGATCTTCGACAGGTAGGCAGGTTCGATTCCGACCCTCCGCGCCACTTGTCTCACGGAGTACGCCCGGTCCTTGGCTCTGTGCGCCTCTCTGGCCTGTCTGACGTACTCGCCGAACTCCATATGAGTACCGTATACTACACACTACTCATTGTCAAGTCTGGATTCCTTTCGCAAAGCTAAACCAGTTCCACCCGAAACTCCGTCCCCAGCCTTGTGGCGATCTCATCGAGCAGCCGCTTCTTCTCAATGGTGCTTGAGTGCGTGTCTGCGCGAGTGCGCGGTCAAGGGCCGGCTGATCGCATGTGGGGTGGTGTGGGCAGAGACCGCCGGCCTCTTCCCGTCCCCGGATGCCGCGCGGGGGGCATTAGAGCGGGTGGGCGTCCACTTCAGCCCGCTCGACCTGGAGGCTGCATTTGCGGCCGGCGCGTGCTGGCGGCAGTATCGGAGCCGGGGCGGCAACCCGGATCGCGTGGCGGCGAACTGCCTCATCGGGGCCTCCGCGCAACACCACGCCGACCGCCTTTTGACGCGGGACCGCGGGTTCTACCGGACCTGCTTCTCAGCCCTCAGCCCGTTAGATCCCTCTGCCTCCGCCTGAGGCTACTTCTCCGGCTGATCGTAAGAGCCGAGACGGCGGAGCCAGATGTTGCGGTAACGGACCGGGTGATTGTGGTCCTGCAACATCAGCGAGTCCTCCGCGGCGTGCGGTACGTACTTCGCCACCTGGCGGTAGACCATCGGCCCCATCGCTTCCTTGTGGCTGTGCACCACCACGCCGTTGTAGAACACGGTGAAATAGGCCGGTTTCGCCAGTTTCTCGCCGTCGAACTCGGGCGCCTCGAAAATGATGTCGTAGACGTTCCACTCGCCGGGCTTGCGGGCCGGCAACGCCAGGGGCGGCCACTGCCCGTAGATGGCGCCGGGCCGGCCGTCGGAGTAGGTCGGGTTGTTGTAGCCGTCCAGCACCTGGATCTCGTAACGGCTCATGAACAGCACGCCGCTGTTGCCCCGGTCCTGGCTGGTGCTGCGCACCTCGGCCGGCGAGGCCCACTCGATGTGAAGCTGGCAGGTGCCGAACTTCTCGCGGGTGTAAAGGCTGCCGGTGCGGGGCGCGATCTCAAAGTACCCGTTCCCGACCTTCCATTTCGGTTCGAATTCCCTGGCCCCCTCCGGGCCCTTGCCGCGCTGCACCCACCGGGAAAGATCCTTCCCATCGAACAGCACGACGGCGTCGGAGGGCGGCGCGCCGGGCGCCGCTCCCGGCACGACCGGCTTCGGCTGCGGCCTGTCCGGATCGTGTACGTGCCACTTCAGGCCGGGCAGGATGGGCGTGTCCGTGAATCCCAGGTCGGGATTGGGGCTCTGCTGCGCGCCGGCCACCATGGCCAGCACGATCAGCGCCGCGGCGCAACATGCCCCGGCGAGTCTCAGGCCGGTGGTCCTCATCGCTCTCCCCTTCCCCTTCACGACGGCAGGATCTCCTCCCGGACCGGGTCAAAGTCGATCCGGCGCTTCACCATGTAAGAGATGTTCCCCAGGTGCGAAGCCTGCGCCGAGCGGTGGCCGATCAGGACATCGCCGTTCGGCAACCGGCGCGACTTGACGCAGTCGAGAAAGTTCTGGATGTGGTCCAGGTCGAGGTTCGACTGCGCCTTGACGATGGTCGGCTGGACGCCGCGGCCCACCGGATAGAACTCATAGCGGCTGCGGTCGATCCACAGTCGGCCCTGCGTTCCGCAGAACTCCTGCGCCGCGCCGGTGATGCCCGGCACCAGCGTCGCCTCGAAAGTGGCGGTAAATCCGGCGGGGTACTCCAGCAGCACGTTGATCGTGTCGGGCGCCGTGCGGCCGTCCTTGTAATGGTAGACGCCGCCCGCGGCCTGGGCCGACGTCGGGATGTCGGACCCCATGAACATGTGGACCACGTCCAGCCAGTGGGTGAACAGGTCGGTCACCTGGCCGCCGCCGAAATCCAGGTAGGCGCGCCAGTTGAAGTACTGCTGGGGGTCGTAGTCGCGCCACTTCACGGGACCCAGGAAGTGCGCCCAGTCCAGGTTGTCGGGCTGCTTCTGCAAGGCCTCCGGGGCTCTCCGCAGGTGGTAGGTGTTGCCGTGCCACCAGGTACGGCAGAGGGTGATCTTGCCGAGCTTGCCCGTGTCGATATACTCGCGCTTGGCTTCGAGATAGTGCTGGCCGGAGCGCTGCTGCATGCCCACCTGGCAGATGCGGTTGTTGGTGCGCGCCGCCTTCACGATGGGCGGGCCTTCTTCGATCAACCGGGTGAGCGGCTTCTCGACGTAGACGTCCTTGCCGGCGTTCAGCGCGTCGATGGTAATGACGGCGTGCCAGTGATCGGGGACGCAGATCAGCGCGACGTCCACGTCCTTCATGTCCAGGAGCTGCCGGTGGTCGCTGAAGGTTTTGGCGCCGGCCGCGGCGCCGGTCTTGGCGCGATCGATGTTGGCGGCATAGACGTCGCACAGGGCCGTCACATCCACGGAGCCGGTCTTGACGAAGACCCCCATGTCCCCGCGGCCGCGGTCCCCGCAGCCGACCAGGCCGAGCCGCAGCCTCTCGTTGGCGCCGAGGATGCGGCTGTAACTGGCGGCCGTAAAGGCCGTGGCGGCCGCCGCGCCCAGGAAACGGCGCCGGCTCCCGTTGTCTTCTCGCTCTTCGTTCGGAGACATCCGCACGCTCCTCCCTTCTGCGGGGATTCCTCCCCTTGGCCCCCGGCAACCGGGCGCCATCGACGAGTATACATGCTCCCGCGCGCCGGCCGGGCGCCGCGCCCCCTGCCTCTAGAACGAGAGTCTCAAGCTGAAGGCGATGCGCCGCGGATCCCGGGCGCTGCTGTAGGCGCCGAAGTCGCCCGTGGTCTGCTTGCCCGCCGCATCGTACCGCGTCGAGGAACTGACTCCGGCGAACTGCGTGTGATTGAAGGCGTTGAAGCCCTCCGCGCGGAACATGAGCGAACGCCCTTCTCCCAGCCCGATCGGAATCCGCTTGGCGAGGAAGACATCCCAACTGTTGACGCCGGGCCCGCGCAGCACACCGATGCCCGCGTTGCCGAAGCTGCCCACGGGGGTCGTCGCGAACGCGTCCGTGTTGAAGTTCCTGGAAAACGTCCGCGCGCTCTTGGGCAGATAGGGATCTCCCACCACGGTGATTCTGGCGCCTTCGCTCGAGCCCGTGATCTCGGCGCCGTCAGACCGGCTGAAACTGGGCGTGTACGGCGCGCCGGACGAGAACGTGGTGAAACCGGCAATGATCCACTCGTCCGTGATCGCCCCCAGCCACTTGGAGCCGAGTCTCGCGGCGACGCCCGGCAACTCGTACGAGTAGTTGAAAGTCAGCACGTTGGTCCGGTCCATGCCCAGAAGGCCGTAGTTCCGGTCCCGGGGCTTGAAGTAGAAACTCGGATTCTCGTAGCCCAGCGCCTTCGACAGGGTGTAGGAGAGGCCGAACAGCATCCTCTTGCTGAACTTGCGCCGGACGGCGACCTGCAAGGAGTTGTAGTTCGAGTTGCTGTTGAACTCCAGCAGGGTCAGGTTGCCCCATCCCTGATACGGCCGGATGAAATTGTCGCTGAGAGGCTTGTTGCCGGTGAGGGTCGGATCGAAGTTTTTGGGATCGAAGCGGGCGCCCAGGGCGATGCTGTTAATGGGCCGGTTCCACCAGTTGTGCCGCATCACGTTGCCCACGTAGGAGGCTTCCACCACCGTGCTGAAGCCCACGCTCTGCTGGATGCCGAAACTGTAGTTGATGGTCGTCGGGATCTTGTAGTCGCCCCACATGAACGTGACGTTGCTCGGCGAGAGGTACCCGGCCGCGCTGGTGAAGGTAGCCAGGTTGCCGTAGTACAGCGTCGGAGTAAAGGTCAGCGGAGGATTGCCCTGGAGCGCCTCGCCGGTCTCATTGGTGTTGGGCCGGTCCGAGAAGAAACCCACGCCTCCGCGGATGGCCGTCTTTCCGTTGCCGAGCACGTCCCAGGCAAAGCCGAAGCGCGGCGAAATGCTGGGGGTCTTGTAGGTGCTCATGCCGCTCGGATAGCCGTCCTTGCCGCCTACCCGCATCCCGTTCGCCGGGTTGCCGGTATTGGGGACGAAGAAGTTGATCAGCGCGGCCGGGACGGTCCTGGCGGCGTCCGCCGGGTCCACGCCCACCCGCTTCCCGCCTACCAGGGCGGGAAAGTACATCCTGGGCCTGTTGGCGTACGAGTAAGTAGTGGGGTCAAAACCGGCCAGGCTTGTGTTGGTGTCCTTCAGCGAAGTGAGGTAAGCGAAGCGCACGCCGATGTCCAGGGTCAGCCGCCGCGTCAGGCGCCAGTTGTCCTGCACGAAGCTCTCGACGTTCCAGAACCAGAAGTGGCCGGCGGTGCGGCTGTTGGATTCGGTGTAGCTGTTGAACTCGCCGAGCAGCGTGTTGCCGAATCCGTGCCCGGTATTGTACGGGTTGTTCGTGTTCTGGCCGAAGTCAAACGTGCCGCGGTACAGGTTGCTGGTGCCGCTCTGGTTGGTGGCGAACTTGCCGGTGTGCTCGATGTACGCGCCGGCCTTGAACGTGTGGTTGCCCCAGATTTTCGTGATGTTGTCGGTGAAGCTGTAGATCTGGTTCCAGTTCTCGTACGGAGTGTTCGACAGGCCGATGGACGGCGAGTTTACCGGGGTCGAGCCGAAACTCACATTGGGGATCAGGTCTTCCTGGAGCCAGCCCGCCGGGTACCCCGAGCGGCTGGTCTCGGGAACGCTGACTCCGTTAGCGCCCGTGAACCACTGCGGAATGTTGTTCATGGCCGAACGCTGGAGCTTCTCCGGATTCAGGATGTTGTAGTAGATGTGGGAGTAGCTCTGGCCGTAAGTCATCTCGTTGACCAGCGTCGGGTTGATCGTATAGGTCGCGCTGACCACTTGGTGCCTGCCGGGTCTCCACAGCCGGGCGTACTGGAGCAGGAAATTGGACCCGGTGAACCACTGCCCCCAAGGGGCGTCCTGGCTTTCCGGTTCCTGCAACAGCCGGTAATAAAGATGCAGCCGTGAGGCCGGATTGGCGTCGATCCGGATCGTGTCGCTGCGGCGCGGATACTGACCGCTGGCTGCCATGGCGTAGTTGCGCTGGAGCCTGGTCGCAGGGTTCGGATCGGCAAAGTTGGGCAGCGGCAAGAACTTCAGAATCGACTGGCCCGTGGCGTTGATCCGGTTTGCCGGGATCTGGTTGCCCGGGAATTGGATGCCAGTGGTGGGATCCTTGACGAGGCTCAACTTCCCGCCGGTGTCCAGGCTCTGTGAAAAGTCGCCGGCGCGTTCCAGTTCCGTCGGCATGGTGCGGTACTGGGTGTCGAAATTGCGGCGCTGGCGCGTGAACTCCTGGCCAAAGAAGAAGAACAGCTTATCCTTGTCCCGGTTGTAACGGCCGGCGGGAATCGGTCCCGAGAAGGTGTAGCCGGGGATGTTGAACCGGTAGGGGACCCTGGGCAGGACCGGGCTGCCGTCGGCGTTGCGCCCGGCGCGGTTGCTGAAGAAGCCGTTGGCGTTGAACTGCTCGTGCCGGTGCGACCAGTAGGCCGAGCCGTGGTAATCCCGGCCGCCTCCCTTGGTCACGACGCTGATGGTGGCGCCCGCCTTGCGGCCGAATTCGGCCTGGTAGTTCGACGTCAGCACCCGCACCTCGGCGATGGAGTCGATGTTGCCGTTCACGTGGATGTCGCTGTTGGACCCGGTGTCGTTGGCGCTCACGCCGTCGATCGTGTAGTTGATCTTGTTGTTGGGCAGGCCGTTGATGTTCATTCCGCTGAGCGTGCCGGCGTTGGAGGTGTTGTCCCGGTTGCGCGTGTCCACCACGCCGGGCAGCGTGCTCATCAGGCCGAAGAAATCCCGCCCCTTCAGCGCGATGGTGCTGAGCTGGTCACCCGAAACCAGAGCGGACTTCTCGCTGCTGGCGGTTTGCAGCGGAGTGACCTCGGCGGTGACGGTGACCTGCTCGGAGAGGCTGCCGATCTCCAGGACCACGCGGCCGATATCCCGCGTCTCACTGGAGGAGACGGCTATGTCCTGTTGAACGTACGCTTTGAATCCGGTGTGCTGGATGCTCAGCGTGTAGGTGCCGGCCGGCAGGTTCGGGAATCGAAACAGGCCGGCGGAGTTGGATTGCACTTTCAGGCCGGCTCCGGTCGCCTGGTTGGTCAGGGCGATGGCGGCATTCGGCACTACGGCGCCGGAGGAATCCGCCAGGGTTCCGACCAGTGAGCTGGATACCGTCTGCCCGGCGGCCAGCGACCACAGCAGACACAGAACGCAGACGACACGTACAACCATATTATTACAAGACATAACCTCTCCCTTCTTAGTTCTTAAACAGACCGTAGCATACAGAACCAGCCCTGTCAATGTGGATACATTAAGTCGGGTTTTTGAAATATCATTACAAGATGCTAACCTCTGGCGATTTCGTCCATAGTCTGTCCGTATAGGGAGCGGCGGCTTAAGCCGCTGATTGGAACGCCGAAGGCCCGGCAGTATCTCTCCGCCGGCACGGCCGCGGTCATAAGAAAGCGGCGCCGGCCTGCCCGGGCCCGCGTGCTGGCCGCACCGGTCTCGAATGATGCAGGGTTACCGGGCGCGAACGGCAGTAAGTGCGCACTTTGAGACTGCCGTGTGTTATACTCTGAACCGTTGGGGGTTCGTGCGCGGGGGCGGGACGTTCCCGCGAAATGAGAGAGGATGAGGTTTCTATGCGTGGAGTATACAGTCTGTTAGTCGTGTCGCTGCTGGCGGCTTCATTCGCGGCAGCGCAAACCAGCCGGGGAACAGTAACGGGGATCATTACCGATCCTCAGGCGGCCGTGATCCCCGGGGCCACTGTGGAACTGACGGGGAATCTGACCGGCGTCAAGCGTGAGACCAGGAGCAACGATGCAGGGTTATACAGGTTCGACGCCGTTGATTTGGGCGAATACAGGCTCACGGTGACGGCCGCGGGGTTCCGCACTTTCGTGCTGTCGGCGCTGAACGTCGCCGGCGGCCAGGTAGCTTCGGTGGACGTGCGTCTGGAGGTCGGCCAGACTTCCTCGACGATCGAGGTGACCGGCGAAGCCGCCGTGCTCCAGACCGAGACCCCGGTGCGGGGCGGTAGCCTGAACCTGAGGACGTACGAGAGCCTGCCGCTCGCCGGCCGGGACGTGACCCAATTCGCGCTGGCCCTTCCCGGGGTGGTTAGCAACCGTTTCGGTTTCGGTGTCGGCACTTTTTCGGTCAACGGCTCGCGGGGACGTTCCAACAACTTCATGGTGGATGGCGTAGAGAATAACGATGTCTCCGTGGCCGGCCAGTTGGTGCAGATCACCAATCCCGACGCCATCGCCGAGGTGGCCGTCCAGACAGCGAACTTCGACGCGGAGTTCGGCCGCGCCGGCGGCGCGGTGGTCAACACCATCACCAAATCCGGCACCAACCAACTGCACGGCAGCGTCATGTACCTGCTGGATGTCACCAACGACGACGCGATCACCAATACCCAAGCCCTCAACGCCGACATCGTTAAGCGCGGCAAGCCCTTCTACGGCATTGAACAGTGGTACGGCTTCACGGTTGGCGGGCCGGTGCGGAAGAACCGGACCTTCTTTTTCGGCTCCTTCCAGGACCAGCGCCAGCGCTCCATGAGCACCAACAACCTGGTGACGCCCACCGCGGCGGGCCGGGCGGTCTTGAACTCGCTGTTCCCGAAAGGCTCCAACCCGCGCGTGGACCTGTACAACCAGATCACGGCGGGGGTGGATGCGGACTCCCAGCCTTTCACCGTCGCCATGGGGGGCGGACGTCCCAGCGTGGAATTCGGGACCAAGATCCAGCCCTATGCCCAGAAATCCCTGGACCGGCAGTACCTGATCCGCATGGATCACCAGATCAGCTCGCGCGACCAATTGTCGGGACGCTACCTGAACGGGAAGCAAACCAGCCCGATCGGCTCGACGCCGTTCTTCCCGGGTTTCTCCCACAGCTACCAGTACCCCTCTCAGAGCCTGGCGATCGCGGAAACTCACGTCTTCTCGCCCCGTATGACCAATGAACTGCGGCTGCCGTATAACCGGGCCAACCTGGATTACGCCATCGACACCGAGAATCCGCTGGGCAAGACCATGCCGCGCTGGACCATCGGCGGAGGCATCACCGCGTTGGGCGTGGCTACCAACATTCCACAGGGGCGCACGGTAAACAACTACGCCATCCAGGACACGGTCTCCTACGTGTACGGCACGCACAGCCTCCGTACCGGCTTGACTCTGACCCAGCAGCGCTCCCGGCAGTTCGCGCCCATCCGCGAGCGCGGCGAGATCAGCTACGGCAGCGCCACCGGCTACTCCAACTTCGCCAACTTCGTGGACGACTTCGGGGGAAACGGGACCGTCTACCGGGATTTCGGCAGCTCCCGCTATTACCCCAATTTCACGCGGCAGGCCTACTTCTTCCAGGACCGCTGGCGGGTGAACCAGGATCTGACGCTCACCTTGGGCGTGCGCTATGAGTACTTCGGAACACCCATGAACTCCCTGTTCAAGTCCTCCTGGTCGGGGCTTTTCAACGTGGACCCGACCACCGCCAAAGGCCCCTACATGGAGGCGTCGAAGGTGGACCCGGACAAGAACAACTGGTCGCCCACGGTTGGCGTGGCCTGGTCGCCTTCGGCCAGAGACGGGATCCTGGGCAGCCTGTTCGGCGGGAAGCGGACCGTCATTCGCTCCGGCTACCAGGTGGGCTACGATTCGTTCTTCAACAATATCGCCTCCAACGCCAAAACCGCGACGCCCAACATCATAGCGACCACGCAGACCAGCCAGATCACGACGGCCAACCCGCGGGGAATCGCCAACTGGTCCACACTGGTGCCCGCGGTCGCAAGGGCGCCCCTGCCCATCGACAGCCAGACGCTCATGTCCAAAAACCTGGTGAATCCCTACACCCAGCGTTGGAGCTTCGGTATCCAGCGGGAACTGCCGGCCAAGCTGGTGGCTGACGTGTCCTACGTGGGATCTAAGGGCACTCGGCTCTACGCCAACGAAGACATGAACCCCCTGGTGCCGTCGTCCCTGCGGATCGGACCAGCCACGCCTCAACCGTTGTTCACTCCAGTGGGTAGGTTCGATACACTCCAGGGCTCGCGGCTGACCCGCACCAACGGCGGTGACTCCAATTACCACTCTCTCCAAATCGGCGTTGACCGGCGCTTCTCCAACAACCTGATGGTGAAAGCCTCCTATGCCTGGAGCAAGATGATCGACAACGCCAGCGAGGTCTTCGGCGTCGGCAACACGAACCTGCCTCAGAACACCTCGCTGCCATCCATGTTCGGAGGCTTGCAGCTTGACCGGTCGGTGTCTTTCTTCGACAGGACGCAACGCTTGAGCCTCAGTTACCTGTACCAGCTCCCCTTCATGAACGACCAGCGGGGAATCCTGGGCCGCGCGGCGGGCGGATGGCAGGTGAGCGGTATCAGCTCGTTTGAGACGGGCGTCCCGCTCAACATTTACAACGGCTACGATGCGGACGGCATCGGCGGGAACTACGACCGCCCGATCTTCAATCCGAACGGAAAGCCCGGGGTGCGCGCCCAGGTCAGCGCCAGCAGTCCGACCGGCTACGTGAACCCGGAGGCCGCCGGCGCCCCGATAGACATGATGGAAGCCATGTACATCGGGGTCAAGGCTCACACCGGGACGGTGCCGCTGCCCACCGGCAACTTGGGCCGCAACACGCTGCGGGTACCGGGCCTCAACAACTGGAACATGAACCTCTCGAAGGTGGTGCGGACCGTGGAGAACGTGAGGCTGGAGTTCCGGGCGGAGTTCTACAACATCTGGAACCACCCGCAGTTCGGAGCGGGAAGCGTAAGCCCATTCTCGCCGGGCGGCGGTTCCATGGCGGCCGACGTGGGAACCTCTCCGGCCGGACGATTCCTGAACAAGTACTACATGGACGGAGGCGGCAGGGTGGTCCGCTACCAACTGCGGCTGACGTTCTGAGCTTTTCAACGAACCTCGCGCCGCCGGCTCCGGGCCGGCGGCGTTTCTTTTTCGCGGGAAGCGCTGAAGCCCATCTTCCGGACCCTGACCAGCGGGGGCATCCCGTGACTCTTGTGCGAGTCCGCACCCACCAGCGGGCGGCGCGGGCGGTTCCCGGCCGGCGGAGCGAGCCGGCGCTCAGCCCCGCTGATCCATCGCCCGCCGCGCGAGAGAAGTCCACGGTCCGGCTGCTATACTTCTTGGTTCTGTGTTCCATCAAGTCCAGAAACGCATCGCTGCGAGTGTCTCCGCATACCTGCAAGCGCGCTACGGCGTCGAAGGGGGCGCCGCCCTGGAGTCCCCCAAGGAGCCCCGCTTCGGCGAGCTGAGCCTGGTTTCCGCGTTCCAGCTCGCCAGGCAGTTCCGCAAGGCCCCGCGCCAGATCGCCGCCGAAATCGCAGCCGAAATGCCCGTCCCCGAGGACGTCGCCTCACTTGAGATCGCGGGCGGCGGCTTTCTCAACTTGCGCCTCGACCGCGGCCGGTACGGCGCCGCGCTGCTGGCCGGACCGGCCGCCGGGGCGGCCGGCGCGGACCGGGAGAAGATCATCGTCGAGCACACCAACATCAACCCCAACAAGGCGGCGCACATCGGCCACCTGCGCAACGCGGTGCTGGGGGACACCTTCGCGCGCATGCTCGCCGCCGCGGGCCGCAGAGTGGAGACGCAGAACTACATCGACAATACGGGCGTGCAGGTGGCCGATGTGGTCGCCGGCTTTCATCGCCTGGAGCGCAAGACGCCCGCGGATGTGGCCCGGCTGATCGCGGACCCAACCGTGCGGTTCGATTACCTGTGCTGGGATCTGTACGCGCGGGTCTCCGCGCACTATCAGGGCAATCCCGAGGCGCTCGCCTGGCGGCAGGAGGCGCTGCACGCCATCGAGGCGGGCCAGGGTGAGATGGCGGAGATGGCCCACCTGGTGGCCGACGCCATCGTGAACTGCCACCTCCGGACCATGCTGCGCCTGGGGGTGGAGTACGACGTCCTGCCCCGCGAGAGCGAGATCCTGCACTTGCATTTCTGGGCCGCCGCGTTTGAGCTGCTCAAGCAGCGCCAGGCGATCTACTTCGAGCGAGAGGGCAAGAACGCCGGCTGCTGGGTGATGCCGGCCTCGGCGTTCTCCGCCGCCGAGGGGGAGGACGCCGACAAGGTGATCGTGCGCTCCAACGGCACGGTCACTTACGTCGGCAAGGACATCGCCTACCAGCTCTGGAAGTTCGGGTTGCTGGGGAAGGACTTCCACTACCGCCCGTGGATGCGATACCCCAGCGGCCGCGAGTTGTGGGTGACGGCGGACCAGCCGTGCGGACAAGCCGCGCCCTCTTTCGGACACGGCGCCCGCGTCTACAACGTGATCGATTCGCGGCAGAGTTACCTCCAGGACGTCGTCGCCGCCGGCCTGCGGGCGCTGGGATACCCGGAGCAGGCGGAGCGCTCGATCCACTTCTCCTACGAGATTGTGGCGCTCTCGCCGCGCACCTGCGTGGAACTCGGCATCCCCATTTCCGAGGAGGACAGGCAGCGGCCGCACGTGGAGGTCTCGGGGCGCAAGGGCCTGGGAGTGAAGGCCGACGACCTGATCGACAAGCTGATCGAGAAGGCGCGGGAGGAAGTCGACTCGCGGCACCGGGAGGCGCCCGGCGAGGAGCGCCGGCAAGTGGCCGGAGAGATTGCGGTGGGCGCGTTGCGCTACTTCATGCTGAAGTACACGCGCAACGCGGTGATCGCCTTCGATCTGCAAGAGGCTCTCAGCTTTGAGGGCGAAACCGGGCCTTACGTGCAGTACGCCGCTGTGCGGGCCCGCAACATCCTCCGGAAGCTGGAGGAGCGGGGCGAGCGCCTCCCCGATTTCTCCCGCGAGCTTGATGCCGCGGCCATGGGGCGGCAACTGGCCGCGGAGGATTTCTGGCAGATCGTGCTGGCGGTCTCGAAGGCCGGTGACGCCGTGGAGCGGGCGATCGCTTCGGGAGAACCGAGCCACGTGGCCCGCTATGCCTTCCAGTTGGCCCAGGGCTTCAACAAGTTCTATCACGAATACCCGGTTTTGCAGGAGGCGGACCGTGAACGCCGGGTGTTCCTGCTCTGGCTGACCGACTACTTCCGCCGGGAGCTGGAACAAACCCTCGCCATCCTGGGCATCGCCGTGCCCGCGTACATGTAACCCGGCGCCCGAAGGCGCGCCGTGGCCCGCCCCGCGCACTCTTGCTTGCGGGTAGGATAGTCAAGGGAGGGTGCCAAGCATGTCCAATCTGAACTCGTTCGGGTCCGCGTCGACTCTGCGGGCCGGAGACGTTTCCTACCGCATCCACAGGCTGAGCGCTCTGGGCGACCTGGCCCGCGTGCCGTTCTCCATCAAGGTCCTGCTGGAGAACCTGCTGCGCAACGAAGACGGGCAGACCGTCAAAGCGGAGGACATCGAGCATGTCTCCAAGTGGAGCGGCCGGCCGGAGCCAAGAGAGATCAGCTTCATGCCGGCCCGCGTGCTGCTTCAGGACTTCACGGGAGTTCCGGTCGTGGTGGACCTGGCGGCCATGCGCGACGCGCTCCAGGCGGCGGGCGCCGATCCCTCGCGCGCCAATCCGCTGCTGCCCGCGGATCTGGTGATCGACCACTCCGTCCAGGTCGACGAGTACGGTTCCCCCGACGCGTTCCAGGCGAACGCGCTGCTCGAGTACGAGCGCAACCGCGAGCGCTACGCCTTCCTCCGCTGGGGCCAGTCGGCGTTCCGGAACTTCCGCGTGGTGCCCCCGGAAACGGGCATCATCCACCAGGTGAACCTGGAGTACCTGGCCCCGGTCGTGTTTCAGGCCCGCGGAAACGGAGAGGTCACCGCCTACCCCGACACGGTGGTCGGCACGGATTCCCACACCACGATGATCAACGGCCTGGGCGTGGTGGGCTGGGGCGTGGGCGGGATCGAAGCAGAGGCATGCATGCTGGGCCAGCCGATCTCCATGCTCCTGCCGCCGGTAGTGGGTTTCCGGCTTTACGGCCGGCTCCCGGAAGGCGTCACGGCCACCGACCTGGTGCTCACCATCACCCAGATGCTGCGGAAAAGAGGCGTGGTGGGCAAGTTCGTGGAGTACTTCGGGGACGGACTGAATGCGCTGAGCCTTGCCGACCGCGCGACGGTCGCCAACATGAGTCCGGAGTACGGCGCCACGATCGGGTTCTTTCCCATCGACGACGAGACGCTCCGGTATCTGCGCCTGACGAACCGGCCCCCGGAGCTCATCGCACTGGTCGAGGCGTACGCCAAGGAGCAAGGCCTGTTCCGCACGGATGGCATGCCGGCGCCGGTCTACACGGACGCGCTGGAACTGGATCTTTCCACGGTGACGCCGTCGATGGCCGGCCCCAAACGGCCGCAGGACCGCATCGAACTGCCTCACGTCAAGAAGAGCTTCCTCACCGCGCTGGGCACCGCGCAGCGGTCGGTCCCGGTCACCGTGAACGGCAGGAGCGGCACGTTGAAGGACGGGTCGGTCGCGATCGCGGCCATTACCAGTTGCACCAACACCTCCAACCCCGACGTGCTCATCGCCGCGGGTCTCCTCGCCAGGAAGGCCGTGGAACGCGGTCTGTCGGCCGCGCCCTGGGTCAAGACCAGCCTGGCGCCCGGCTCCAAGGTGGTCATTGACTACCTGCGCGAGGCGGGACTTCTGCCGTACCTGGAAAAGCTCGGCTTTCACCTGGTGGGGTACGGATGCACAACCTGCATCGGCAACAGCGGTCCACTGCCGGAGCCGGTGGCGCAGGCCGTGCAGAAGGAGAAACTGCTGGTCGCCAGCGTGCTGAGCGGAAACCGCAACTTTGAAGGCCGGGTGAATGCGCTGGTGAAGGCCAACTACCTGGCTTCGCCTCCGCTGGTGGTGGCCTACGCGCTGGCCGGCGGCGTGGACGTGGACCTCATGAGCGAACCCCTGGGCACGGGGAGCGACGGCAAGCCCGTGTATCTGCGCGACATCTGGCCTTCCAATGAGGAGATCCGCAGCGCGTCGGAACGGTTTGTCCGCCGGGAGATGTTCCAGAAGGAGTACGCCGAGGTCTTCGCGGGCGACGCGCGGTGGAACGCGATCCGGGTTCCCGCCGGCGCTCAGTATGCCTGGGACGGAAATTCCACCTACATCAAGAAACCGCCCTACTTCGACGCCATGGCCGACCACTCCCGGCCCCTGGAGGACCTCACGGGCCTGCGGGCGCTGGCAGTGCTGGGCGACTCGGTCACCACGGACCACATTTCGCCGGCGGGTTCGATCGCCGTGGACAGCCCCGCCGGCAAGTACCTCATCGGTCTTGGGGTGCAGCCCAAGGACTTCAACTCCTATGGTGCGCGCCGCGGCAACCACGAGGTCATGGTCCGGGGAACGCTGGCCAACATACGCCTCCGCAACCTGCTGGCGCCCGGCACCGAGGGCGGCTGGACGGTGCACGTTCCGTCCGGCGAGCAGATGACGATCTACGACGCCGCCATGCGGTACAAGCAGGAGGGCGTGGGATTGGTCGTCGTCGCCGGCAAGGAATACGGTTCCGGTTCATCCCGCGACTGGGCGGCGAAAGGAGTCGCCCTGCTGGGGGTTCGGGCCGTGATCGCCGAGAGCTTCGAGCGGATTCACCGCTCGAACCTCGTGGGAATGGGCGTGCTCCCGCTGGAGTTCCCTCCGGACCAGAATCGGGAGAGCCTGGGACTCACGGGGACCGAGCTTTACTCGATAACCGGCGTGGAAAAGGCAGTAGGAGGCACGCGGCGGGCGAGAGTCAAAGCCGTGGACGCGGCGGGCGCCGTCAGGGAATTCGACGCGATCGTCCGTGTGGACACACCCCGTGAAGCCGAGTACTACCGGTTCGGCGGAATCCTGCCCTACGTTCTGAACCAGATCAAGAGAGGTTGAAAACCCCGGGAGATGGCGGCCGGCGCCTGCGCGGCCGGACCCGCGGGAGTGTGCAGCTTCCTGCTTCTGGGAGAAGCCTTCTCCCACTTCGTGTAGGAATTACACCGAAGGGAGCGGGCCTGCGCTTCAGCGTCCCGCGCGCGGCGAAGAGGAAACCATTGAAAGGAAGAGACCAAGTACGACCAGCGCCGCGACGACCGCCGAAACCATCATGCCTGCTCTCCTTTCTACGGGTTCCCCGAGCAATTCTCCCGCCACATCATTTGACCCTGCCTGCCTCGGACGGTGTCGGCGCACGGCGCGGTCCCGGAGTGGTGGCGGAGTCCCGGCGTCCGGCCGGCGGCGAGGAGGCCAACATGGAGAGGAACAGACCCAAGACCACGAGTCCCGCGACCACCGCTGAGATCACCATGACCGATGGAGCCTTTCGGTCATATCGGCGGATCATGAGCTGTGCGCCAGACCTGCGGGCATTCCGGGGCTTCGGATGCTTCCGCGCCGGGCCGCAGCCGGGCAGCCGGGTTGACATCCGGCGACCTGTTCGGTATAGTTCATAACGTATTTATCTACCAACGGCTTGTCGGCTGAATCTCGCAAACCAGGATGTGTTCTTTGTGTGTGGATACCGGTCCAGGATTTCACGCCGGCCGTCCCACTTTGCCGGGCGGGGAGCATCGGGTGAGGTCGCCTGTAAGCCGGAGGGTGTAGCGTTGGACCTGGAGAATCGGTCATGGCCAGTGAACCCGAGCAAGGGCGGCAGCGGCCTCTGATGCCGTCCGAGGCCGCGGACTACGAGCAACTCATCGACGACTACAGTCACTTCGCGCCGCCCGCGGAGGGTGAGGTGCTCGAGGGCCGCGTGCTCAAGGTCACTCCGACCGAGGCGATCGTCGATTTCGGGTACAAGTCCGAGGGCCTGGTTCCCATCGCCCAGTTCGTCCAACCCGACGGCTCCATTCATGTGCGCACCGGCGATGTTATCGATGTGGTCATCGACCGCCGCGGAGAGGAGCCCGAAGGATACATCCTGTTGTCGCATGAACGCGCCAGCCGGATCCGGGCATGGGACACGCTGGAGAAAGCCTACCGGGAGCATCTGCTGGTTTCGGGACGCGTCCTGGGCCGGACCAAGGGCGGTGTCGCCGTGGATGTGGGCGTCAAGGCGTTCATGCCCAGCTCGCACGCGGATGTCCGGCCGGTCCACAACCTGGAGCAACTGATCGGACAGGACATCGCGGTTCGTATCGTCAAGCTCAACCGCCGCCGCGGCAATGTCATGGTCTCGCGGAGGCTGGCCGTCGAAGAAGAGCATCTTTCGCGCAAAAACGCGGTGCTGGACGCTCTGCACGAGGGCGATCTCGTCACCGGCGTGGTCAAGAGTCTGACCGACTATGGGGCCTTCGTGGACATCGGCGGAATCGACGGTCTGCTGCACGTCAGCGACATGTCGCACGGCCGCATCGCTCATCCCTCCGAGGCGCTCCACGTCGGCGACGAGATTACGGTGCGGGTCCTCAAGTTCGATCGGGCCAGGGAGCGCATATCGCTGGGGCTGAAGCAGGCGCGTCCGGACCCTTGGGAGCACGTGGCCGAACGCTATCCGGTCCATGCCCGGGTCATCGGAAGGGTGGTCAGCATCACCGACTACGGCGCTTTCGTGGAACTGGAGCCTGGGGTGGAAGGGCTGATCCACGTTTCCGAGATGACCTGGAGCAGGCGCCTCAAGCATCCCTCCAAGGTGGTCAAGGCCGGCGATCAGGTGGAAGCCGTCGTGCTGGGCGTGCAGGAGGGCAGCAGAAGGATCTCGCTCGGCATCAAGCAACTCGAACCCGATCCCTGGACCACGGTGGAGTCCCGTTACAGTATCGGCTCCGTGGTGGAAGGTCGGGTGAGGAAACTGACCGACTTCGGCGCCTTCGTGGAGATCGAGGAGGGAATCGATGGACTGGTGCACGTCTCCGACCTCTCCTGGACGCGGCGCGTGAAAAATCCCGCCGAGATCCTCAAGAAGGGGCAGATGGTGCAGGCGGTCATCCTGAACATCGACTCCGCCGGCCGCCGGCTGTCGCTCGGCGTCAAGCAACTTCAGCCCGACTCCTGGGAGACCTTCTTCCGTACTCATCAGGTCGGCGACGTGGTGCGCGGCAGGGTTTGCCGCGCGGCCAGTTTCGGGGTTTTCGTCGAACTCGCCCCGGGAATCGAGGCGCTGTGCCACAGATCAGAGGTCCCGGGCTCGGCAGACCGGGAGCGGGACGAGCCCGCACTGGGCCTGGGGCTGGAACTGGACTTTAAGATCATCAGGCTGAACGAGGCGGAAAAGAAGATCGGCCTCAGCCTTCAGGCCGTGGCCGACGACGAGGAGCGGAGCCGGCTGGAGGACTATCAACGGCAGGCGGCAGCCGCCACCATGACGATAGAGGAGGCGATGCACCTGAAGGGCCGGGGCGACCCTCGCACGTGAGGGGCTTCTCCGGAACCCGGCCGGCGCGGCGGGCAGCCAGACTCATGCGAAGGAGAACAGAATGACAAAAGCGGAACTGATTGATGAGGTCTCGCGCGTGGTGGAGTTGACGCGCAAGGAGTCGGAGGTGATCGTGGAGGCCGTCTTCGCGAGCATCGTGCGAGCCTTGCGCGGAGGCGACAAGATCGAGATCCGCGGTTTTGGGAGTTTCCGCACCAGAGAGAGGCAGGCTCGCATCGGCCGCAATCCGAAGACCGGCGCGCGCGTGGAAGTCCCTGCCAAGCGGATCCCCTTTTTCAAGCCCAGCAAGGAACTGAAGGACCTGGTGAACGAGGACGGCGGCGAACTGACCCCGGCCGGCGAAGCGCCTCCCGCGGCCACCGCCCCTTCTTTCTGAAGGGCCCCCGGACATTGCCACGGCATGGATCGTCTCTGGAGCCCCTGGAGGTACGGGTACGTCAGCAAGGCCGGGCCGGCTGACGCGTGCATCTTCTGCCAGAAGGCCGCACAGAGTCTGGACCGGGAGAACTTCCTGGTTCACCGGGCGCGCTTCAACTTCGTCATATTAAATCTCTATCCATACACGACGGGCCACTTGATGATCGCCCCCTACGCACACCAGCCGACCCTGGAGGCTCTGCCGGAGGAGACCCTCCACGAGATGATCTCGCTGGCCCGCCGGGCCGAGATCCACCTGCGGGCTCTCTACAAGCCGCAAGGGCTCAATCTCGGCGTGAACGTCGGCGAGTGCGCGGGCGCGGGCGTGGCGGGACACATCCATATGCACGTGCTGCCGCGATGGTCCGCGGATTCGAACTTCATGACCACGATCGGAGAGACGCGCGTCCTGCCCGAGTCCCTCGACGTCACCTACGGTAAGTTGCTTGCCAGATTCAAAGAGGAGGCCCTTCCGGCTCCTCAGGAACCGCTATAATGAAAACTCTGACCCGGCGCGGCGCCGGAACTGGGCCTGTATGTTCTTGAGTGTGCATGAGATGGAGCTGCGAACGGTCAGGTTCGAGAGGACCTATCCGCCGGGCGCAATCCAGTTTCTGGATCCCAAGCTCCGGCAAGCCGGTCCGCTCGCGGTCCAGGGCAGCGCTGAATTGCTGCCGAACTCGGGGGGAGAAATCCGTGTCCGGGGCAGGCTGTCGGTCCGCATGGAGGCGGAGTGCGACGTCTGTCTCGACATCGCCGCCTACCCGCTGGAAGTGGAGTTTGACCTGTTCTACCAGCCGGCTGCCGCGGGTCCGCGTAAGGAAGAAGTGGCCCTTCGCCTCGAAGACAGTGAGTTGGACTTCTACGAGGGCGAAGGGCTGGAACTCGAGGATGTGCTGAGAGAGCAGGTCCTGCTCGCGCTCCCCATGCACCGGGTTTGCCGGGAGGATTGCCAGGGTATCTGCCCCGTCTGCGGGGCCAACCGGAACCGCGTGCAATGCGGCTGCCGGCAAAAAGCGCCCGACGACCGGTGGGCCGCGCTGCGAGAGTTGTGACGGCGGCGGGGCCGTTCCCAGACCATATGAAAAGGAAGTTGACAAATGCCGAATCCTAAGAGAAGACACTCCAAACGGCGCACCGCCACACGGCGCACTCACGATCACCTGGTCCAGCCCGGCCGTTCCGAGTGCCCGAATTGCCACGAGCCCAAGCTGCCGCACCGGGTCTGTCCGCACTGCGGCACCTACAAGGGCCGCGAGGTCATCGAGGTAGTGGAAAAGTAGACCATTCCCCGGCGGAAGGGCGTTTCCGGCACATGATCAGGATCGCAGTGGATGCGATGGGCGGCGACCAGGCCCCCAAGTCCGAGGTCGAAGGAGCGGTCCGCGCCTCCAGAGCCTATGACGTGCAGGTGATCCTGGTGGGGCAGGAAGGGCTTCTGCGAGAGGAACTCTCCCGGTACGAAGACGCACGGTCGCTTCCCATCCGCGTGGTCCACGCCAGCGAGCGCGTTGGCATGGAGGACAAGGCTGCCAAAGCGGTGCGGGGAAAGCGCGACAGTTCCATCCGGGTAGCCTCCCGGCTGGTCCGCGAAGGCGCCGCCGAGGGCCTGGTGTCGGCGGGCAACACCGGCGCGGTGATGGTCACCGCCAAGCTGGTGCAGGGGACGCTGCCGGGTGTCGACCGCCCGGCGCTGGCCTCGGCCTTCCCCACCCTCACCGGCCGCCCCGCGGTCATGGTGGACGTGGGCGCAAACGTGGACTGCGACGCACGCATGCTCGGACAGTTCGCCGTCATGGGCGACATTTACGCCCGGCTCATCCTGCGCACGGAGAACCCGCGGGTGGGCCTGCTCTCGATCGGCGAGGAGGAGCACAAGGGGAACGAACTGACCCGCAAGGCTTACAGCCTGCTCAAGACGCTCTCGCTGAACTTCATCGGAAACGTCGAGGGCGGCGATGTCTACAGCGGCCAGGCCGACGTGATCGTGTGCGACGGCTTCATCGGCAACGTCGCCCTCAAGGTGAGCGAAGGCCTGGTGGACGTCACCAAGAACATGCTTCAGCGATCCCTGCAAGCCACCATCGCGGGCCAGATCGGGTATGTGCTCTCCCGCCGCGCCTTTGCGGATTTCAAAAAGCGCCTGGATTACTCCGAGTACGGCGGCGCCCCGCTGCTTGGGATCCGCGGCGTCTGCATCATCTGTCACGGCCGCTCCAACGCCAACGCCATCAAGAACGCCATCCGCGTGGCGGCCGAATTCTCCAGCAGCCGGATCAACGACCGCATCGAGTACGAGATGCAGCGTTGGTCTTCCGCGTCGCTGGCAGCCGCCCAGGCGGATTGAGGTGCTTTTGGTTCGCCTTGCGGCTCTCCTGTGCTGTCTGCTGCCCGCGGCTCTGGCTCAGCGGCTCGATCCCATCCAGTGGTCGCTCGTGCCGGACGCCCCCGCGGCCGCGCCCGGCGCGCTGGTTCCCGCCCGCCTCACGGCGCGCATCGAGCCCGGCTGGCACCTCTACTCGCTGACTACGCCCAAAGGCCCCATCCCCACCACGGTCAGGCTGTTGGACCAGCCGGCGGTGGCCCGCTGGGAGATCTATCAGCCCAAGCCCGCCGTAGCGTTCGATCCGAACTTCAAGCTGGAGACCGAGACGTTCGAGAACGAAGCCGTGTTCCTCATCGGCTTCGAGTTGGCGAAGGACGTCGCGCCCGGCCCGGTGGAACTCTCCGTTCAAGTCAGGTACCAGGCATGCGACGCGAGGCAGTGCCTCCTGCCGGTCCGTAAGACCGCCGCCGCCGTTTTGCGCGTCGATCCGGCGGCGGCCCCCCTGTCCGCGCTGTCGCCGCCCGCCGGCTACACGCTTTTCGCGCCCGCGCCGTCCGCCCCTCCGTCCGCCGTGCAGCCGGCTCCACTGCCCGCTCAGGCGGGAGGCGAGGTGCAAGGACTGGCCGCTTTCCTTGCGATCGCTTTCGGTTTCGGCTTGGCGGCTATCTTCACGCCGTGCGTGTTCCCGATGATCCCCATCACGGTGAGCTTCTTCCTGAACCGGCAAGGAAGTTCCCGCGGCGGGAGCCTCTTTCAGGCGCTGGTTTTCTGTCTGGGCATCATCGTCCTGTTCTCGACGCTCGGCCTGGTGACGACGGCGATTCTCGGGCCGTTCGGCACTGTTCAGCTCGGCTCCAGCCCCTGGGTCAACGGGTTCATTGCCCTCGTCTTCCTGGTCTTCGGGTTGAGCCTTCTGGGCGCGTTTGAGATCACGCTTCCCTCCAGCCTGCTCACCCGGATGGACCGGGCATCCCAGCGCGGCGGCGTCCTGGGGACCCTGTTGATGGGGCTGACGTTCTCGCTCACCGCCTTCGCCTGCGTGGGACCGTTCGTCGGAACGCTGCTGGCAGGCTCGGTCTCGAGCGGCGGCGCCAGACCCCTGGCGGGAATGGTGGCCTTCGCCTCCGGCCTGGCGCTGCCCTTCTTCCTGCTAGCGGCGTTCCCCTCCTACCTGGGCCGACTGCCCAAGAGCGGAGGCTGGATGTCCCGCGTCAAGGTGGTGCTCGGCTTCATCATCCTGGCCGCCATGCTCAAGTATTTGAGCAACGTCGACGCGGTGCTGCATTGGAACGTGATTACCAGGCAGCGTTTCCTGGCCCTTTGGGTGGTTCTGTTCTCCATGGCGGGCCTCTACCTGCTCGGCTTCCTCCGCATGGAGGGCGTGAAGGCGGACGAACGGCTGGGAGTCGGAAGGCTGCTGGCCGCGGGAGCGTTTCTGGCCTTCGCGCTGAGCTTGTTGCCCGGCATGTTCGGCGCCGGTCTGGGGGAACTGGACGCCTATGTGCCGCTGGCGCCGGAGCGCGCAGCGGGCTGGATGAAGAACGACTACCGTCAGGCTCTCGCCAGGGCCCGCGCGGAGAACAAGCGCCTGTTTCTCAACTTCACGGGCTATGCCTGCACCAACTGCCATTGGATGAAGAGCAACATGTTCCCGCGGCCGGAAATAGCCGCGGCGCTGTCGGACTTCGTTCTGGTGGAGTTGTACACCGACGGCGCAGACCCCGCGTCCGAAGAGAACCAGAAGATCCTGACCGAGCGCTTCTCCACGGTGGCTATTCCCTACTACGCCATTCTGGACGCCAACGAGAAGACGATCGCCGTCTTCGCCGGATTGACCAGAGATCCGGCGCAGTTTCTCGCCTTCCTGCGGACCGGCCAGTAGGCCCCACGGCCTTGGGCTTCCACCGGCGTGGCGGGCGGAACGCCCCCACCCGGAGGCCCGGCTGTAAAGGGATTGCCTCGCGCCTGATGCCCCGGCCGCGACCTGTTACAATGTACTCCGGCCCGCCGCCGCACCGCGCGATGGAAGACCCCTGATGAACATCTGCGTCGCCAGCCCCAGCCGGGACGTCTACTCTGAAACCTTCATTCGGGCGCACATAGAGCGGCTGCCGGGCCGCGTCGTTGCGATATACGGCGGCTGGCCGATGTGGACGTTTCAGGATCGCGCCCTGATCCCCCCTCCGGTCCGTTTCGCCATGAAGTACTCCGGGCGGATCGCCGCCGGTTTTCCGGCAGCCGCCCGGCGAATCGCTTTCGGCAGACTGGCGTCGTTCTTCCATTCGCATCGCGTGGATGTGGTTCTCGCCGAATACGGCACCACGGCCGCCGAACTGGTGGACCCCTGCCTGCGAGCCGGCGTACCGTTGGTCGCCCACTTCCACGGCAACGACGCCTACAGCCGCGAGTTCACCGCCGGGGGCCCGGAGGCGTACCGGCGGTTGTTCGAGAGCGCCTCGGCGGTTATCGCCGTCTCACGGGACATGGAGCGGCAACTGCTCCGGCTGGGGAGCCCCAGGGAGAAGCTGTTCTACGCGCCCTACGGCGTGGATCCCGAACGGTTCGCCCCGGTTGACGCGGCCGCCAATGCGCCCGTCTTCCTCGCCGTGGGCAGGTTCGTGGACAAGAAGGCCCCGTATCTGACCCTGCTGGCGTTCCGCGAAGTGGCGGCGGCTGTGCCCGGCGCCCGCCTGGAGTTCGCCGGGGAAGGACCGTTGTTGGAGTGCTGCCGGCAGATGTCACAAGCGCTGGGACTCGCCGAACAGGTCGTCTTTCATGGCAGGCTGAGCCACGAGGAAACGGCTCAACGGCTGCGCACGGCGCGCGCCTTTGTCCAGCACAGCCTCGTCACCACCGGCGGGGAGGCGGAGGGAACGCCCGTGGCGGTGCTGGAGGCGGGCGCCACGGCCCTCCCGGTGATCGCCACGCGGCATGGAGGAATCCCGGAGGCCGTGCTGCACGGGGAGACCGGCCTGCTCGTCGAAGAGCGCGACGTGGCCGGGATGGCCGCCGCCATGCTGCGCCTCGCCCGCGACCCCGCGCTGGCCGGCGTCCTTGGACAGAGCGCCCGCCGGCACATCATCGCCCAATATAGGCTGGACCTGGCCCTGGAGCGCCTGCGGCAAGTGCTGGAGAACGCGGTCGCGAGTACGCGCCGCGAATGAGCAATTCTTCCATGTCCCGGCAGACGGCGGATTCGAACGACGCGGCGGAGTTCCTCCGGCCGCCCTGCGATGCATGGCGCCTTGACGTGTACCATCTCCGGAGCGCCATTCTGAAGGCGCTCACCGCTCACCTGCCGCAATTCAGCGGGACGGTGCTCGATGTCGGCTGCGGCCTCAAGCCCTACCGTCCGATACTCCTGGCCGCGCCCAGCCGCGCCACCGTCTACCTCGGCCTGGACCTGGCCGAGCCGCGATACGGCGGCGATCCCGACCTGACCTGGGATGGACGCACCATCCCGCTTCCCAACGCCGCGGTGGACAGCGCCCTCAGCACCGAGGTGCTGGAGCATTGTCCCGACCCGGCCGGCATCCTGTCCGAGGTGAACCGGGTCTTGAAGCCCGGGGGTTTCTTTCTGCTTACCGTGCCCTTCCTGTGGCCCTTGCACGACGCGCCTTACGACGAGTTCCGCTTCACGCCGTTCTCCCTGCGCCGCCTGCTCGGTCAGGCGGGCTTCGAGCACATTGAGGTGCGCGCGCTGGGCGGCTGGGACGCCGCGCTCGCCCAGATGGTGGGGCTGTGGGTCCGGCGCCGTCCCATGCGGGAGACCGTCCGCCGGGTGTTGCAGAAGCTCGTCCTGCCTGTCTACCGCCGCTTGCTGGCTGGAGATCGCCCACCCGCCGCGTTTGACATGAACGTCATGGTAACCGGCTTCTGCGTCACGGCCCGGGCGAGCGGGCAGGCCGGCTCGCCGGAACTGGCGCCGGAGGAGGCGCCGCGCTGAATGTCGTTGCGCTCCTCGGCTATCAGCGGTGTCCGCTGGATGGGGCTGGCCACCGGCCTGGTCACGGTTCTCAACTTCGGCCAGACCATGGTGCTCGCGCACCTGCTGGCTCCCCGGGATTTCGGGCTCATGGCCATGATCTGGGTTTTCCTCGGGCTGGCGCAGATGCTCGCGGACGCGGGAGTCAGCAACGCCATCATCCAGAAGCAGGAGGTTACCCGCCAGCAGCTCTCAACGCTGTACTGGCTCACGCTCGCCGCCGGCGCCGGCATCACCGTCCTGATATCGCTGGGGGCTCCTCTGGTGGCGGACTTCTACAAGGAGCCGGCCCTCAAGGGCATCCTCCCGTGGGTGGCGCTGAACTTCGCCCTGACGGCGCTCGGGCAGCAGTTCCGGATGCTGGCCCAGCGGGAGCTGCGCTTCCACGTCCTGGCCGTTTCCGATGTCTCTCTGGCCGTCACCGCCGCCGCTGTCTCCATCTTACTGGCGGTGTGGGGCGCGGGCGTCTATTCGCTGGTGTTTGGGGGATTGGCCTCCACCGCGGCGCGAAGCGCCGTCCTGCTGGCCGCGGGCTGGTCCAGATGGCGGCCTTCCTTCCACTTCCATCTTGGAGAGATCCGGGGCTTCCTGGCGTTCGGAGGATTCCAGCTCGGAGACCGCATTTTCAACTATGCCTGGAGCAACGTCGACTACCTGCTGGCGGGCCGCTTCCTGGGCGCCGCCAACCTGGGCATCTACCGGCTGGCCTACGAACTGGTGGTGCGCCCGCTGGGCACCATCAACCCGATCTTCAACGCCGTAGCCTATCCGCTGTTCGCGAAGAAGCAGCACGACGACGCGGCTCTCCGGGGAGGATTTCTCGAATTGCTGCGGCTGGTCGCGACCCTGAGCCTGCCGCTGCTGGCCGGGCTGGCGGCCGTTGCGCCGCTGGCGATCAGCGTGCTCTTCGGGCCGCAATGGCAGGCCGCCGTTCCTCTGGTCCGGATTCTGGCCGTTCTGGGCGCGCTGCGGTCGATCAACAACCCCATCGGAGCCGTGCTGCTCGCCAAAGGCCGCGTGGGACTGTCGTGCGCCATCCAGTTCCTGACGCTGGTGGTGAATGCGATCGCGTTCTGGTGGGCCGCTCAAATCGGCATGCGGGCGCTGGCGGCCGCGGCCTGCCTGAGCATGGTTGTGCTGACGGCCTTGACCTGGAAGTGGACGTATCACGACGTGCTGGGCCTTCCGCTGCGCTCCTGGCTGCGCGCGATGGCGGCTCCCGCCGGCCTCAGCGGCTTCATGGCGGTTGCGGTCTACGCCTTGTTCCTGAACCTGGCCGCCTTCACTCTCCCTTCCGTTGGCCTGCTGTCCATCCTCGTCTGCGCTGGGGGCCTGTTGTATGCCGGCTCGCTATGGCTCAGCGACAGGGCCTACTTCCGCAGTCTGTGGCGGATGGTTCTGCACGGCTCGGAATAGAACGCCGTCGGGCAGCCAGGATGTCAGGCGCTGCCCTCGCGCCGCCGTGCCCGCTCCGCCAGCAGTTCCTCCAGAACCCCGGCCAGCAGACCAGCCTGCCGCCGGCCGTCGAACTCGTCGTAGAACCAGGCGGAAGCGCGGACGGGCTCGGCCGGCAGCCGCAGAAAGCGCAGCACCTTGGCGTCGGTCTCCCCGGCCTCATCCCCGGGGTACAGGCACTCGTAGGGCACGCCGCTGCGGGCCAGGATTCGCTCCACCGGTGAGTTCCGGGTTGTGATCGCCAGGATGGGCCTTCCGACGCGCAGGTACGTGAACAACTTGTATGGAACCTGGAGGCCGGAGCGGTCTCCTGTCCAATCGATCAGCAGAAGAGAATCCGCCCGCGCCATAAGGCGGTGCGCCTCCTCCGGCGGCACCTCGCCGTTCTGCTGAACTGTCCCCTTTTCGATCAGCGAGTCCAGGAGCCTCTGGTCGGGAATGGATTGAGGCTCCAACCCGCCGACCAGAGAGAGCCGGACAGCCGCGGGATCCAGTCTGCGGCTCTCCTGGAGGCGAACCAGCGACGCGAGCAAGGCCTGCGGAGGCCGGCGGTGGTAAATGGTCCCCACGTGCGCTATCAGCCGGTAGCCGCGCTGTGGCACGGGCTGCGCCTGGATCTCCTCCTCGGGATCAAAACCGTTCCAAATGTGAGAAATCCTGTGGGCCCGGTGCGGATACCTGGCCCGCCAGCGTTCCGCGGCGACGTCCGTGTTGGCGATCAGCCAGTCCGCCCGGCTGAAGATCCACGGCTCGATTTGCGCGCTCCAGAAGGACCCGAGCGGCGACTCCTCCGGGTTGCCGCTCAAAGGATCGCGGAAATCCGCCACCCAGATCAGGTTCCCGCGATGCCGCTGCCTCAGCCGGAGAGCGGCCAGGTGCGTCGCCAGCGGGGGGAACGTGGAAAACAAGAACCGAACCGGCGCCCGTGAGAGCAGGCGCTCCGCCCTGGAGCAGGCCTGTGGAATCCAGGTGAGCGCCTGCCCGGGTCCCTCCGGGTACACCACGCGCGAAATGGCGTGCAGCCCGAATCGGAAGCAGCGCATCGGCCATGCCGGGGAGGACTGAAAGCGGTCTCCAACGTAGTGTACGTTCGCGGGCGGGGGTTCCGGCTGAGGGCTGGCCGTAAGAACGTGGCAGGGAAAGCCGAACCGCGGGAGATACTTGTACAACCGGAACGGCCGGAGCGCGCCCACCAGGTTGTCGGGCGGGAAGCAGTGCGCCAGGATCATCACTTCCCTTGACGGATCCACCCCCTGCCGCGGGCCGGCGGGAGCCGCGGCGGACCCAGGGGGCAGTCCCTCGTTGAGATCGGACATCACTGTCGGGGGCCGGCCTCGGGTCTTTGCGCCTCGGGCGACAGATTCTCGCGGGGCAAGCCCGGCCCCGGCGGCGGAAGTCCCGGTCTCTCCGGCGCAGGAGCGTCCGGCATCGTGAACTCCCCCACCATGACCCGTTCCCCGTCCTGGATTCTGTAATGGTAAGTGGCTCCTGGGCGCAGAGGGCTGTATCTGCCGGCACGGAAAGTCACGACGCCGGCGTCGAGGCTGTTTCCTTCGCGCGTGCACGCCTGTTTGTCATAACTGTCCGTATCGGGGTCCTTCTTGGTCCGGGCGCCGTTGGTGTACAACTCCAGAGAGCAGGTTCCATCCTTGGCGTTGAATACCTTGAACCGGATGACCGCCTCCGCCGCGCCCAACTGAAAGGCCTCCGGGTTGTTCACCATGGCCGGAACGGACGTGTCCGCGACGAGCAACCCCGCCTCTTCGCTCCACCCGTTAATCCTGTCCTTCACCTGCGCCACGTCCGCGCCGAGGTCCTTGCCGTCGCTGGCCGCGCCCTTGCCCGGCGAGTCCTCGGCCAACTCGCAGTCCTCCCAGCTCTCAAACGCGCATACACCCTTGAACTTCACCTGGCCGTAGTTCGACAGGACCGTGTTGCCCGGCCATGCGCCCCGGATGGTCCTGACCCCTGTGTCGCGCGTGTCCACGAACAGGTTCGACTTGATCTGATCCTTGGCCGCCGGCCAGCAACTGCGGCCGTCCTGCGAACGGCCGATCACGATTCCCTCGCCGAACCCCCAGAGGTTGTCCCGGATGCTCCAATCCGAAGTGACTCCGTAAACGAACGGTGAAGTCTGACAGTCAAAGTGCAAGAAGGCCCTCAAGCGGGTGCCCATTGGAGGGGTGTTGGTGTTGTGAAGCCACCCGCCCGTCCTGCCTCCGCCTCCGTCGGCTATTTGGCTGATGCCGCCGGCATAGGGGATCTCGATGACGTTCGGTTGCAGATTGTTGTAGAAGGTGACGTTCGCACCCGCCGCGTTGGTGTGCTCATCGTCCTCGAGCTGCATCAACATGCGGGAAGAAGAGCCGTCCGGCCCTCCGACCAGGTTGTTGCTGAACGTGAAGTTCTCCGTAGTCATCCAAGGCGAGCGCCCTCCCTGGTTGCGGCTGGTGATGAAATAGTTACCGTTTACGGCGGTTCCGATGATATTGCCGTCCACGAGTCCGTTGTACGCCTGCTTCACTTCTATTGGCCCCTTGCCGGCCTGCGCCAGCAGGTGCTCGTGGTTGCGGAAGATCGTGTTGCGGCGAATCTCGATGTTCTCGATGAGTAACCCCCGCCAGGCGGCCCGGCCGCCGATTCTCGGGGGGACGTCGATGCCATCCGGCCCGTGGGGAGCCAGGGAGACCGCTGTGCCGTCGATGGCTGTCACTTTGCCGACGCGCGTGCGGTTTGAATTCCAGCAGCCCTTGGCGGAACTCCCGCAGTACTTGCTGCGCCCCGCGCCTTCCGGAACGTCCACCACCACCAGGTCTCCCACCTTGAGTTCCCGCACATGATCCAGCAGGAGGCGCGTCTCGGTGCTGCCGGATTGGACAATCGCCGGGTCGACGGCCGGAGTGTCCGAGCCGCCCAGAAATATGTTCATTCCCCAGGCTTCTATGTGGTTGTTGATGATGCGGTAAGGCCCGCCCCAGGCCGTCAGGAAACCGTATTGCCCCAGCAATTCCGTTCCGAACACCGAAACGTTTCCCGTGAGCGGCCCCTTTCCGGAACCGCTGTACGGCTCGCCGCCGCCGGCGATGCCGCTCAGCCGCCGCGGGCTGTAGACCGCGACCGTGTCGGCAGTGAGATACTTCACGTATTTCGGGCCGTTCAGCGTGAGCCAGTCACCCGCGGCGCCGGCAATCACGACCCGGGCGCAACTGCCGTAACAGCTCTCGTCGCAGGCCCCGCTGCACGTCCCGCTCACGCCCAGGGAAGCGGAGATCCCGGGCGCGGTCAGGACCGCGGGCTTGCCGCTGCTTGCGCCGGTTACAGCGACCGGCGTCCCCTTCCGGGCGTACCCTCCCAGGCCGTAGATGTAACTGTTCAGGATCTCAACGTTGCGCCCCATCAGGTAGAAACCCGTCCTGGCGGTGCGCAGGTAAGCCAGGCCGTTCGTGTTATTGGCCAGATCCCCGTAGGCTTCCTCCTCGTAGGGGTACACCAGCACCCGGTCGAATACCACCTGGCTCAGCTCATCGCCGGGCGGCACCGGATCGAAGCGATGACTGGCGCCCAGCACCCAAGCGATGTAGCCGTTCCGGCTGGCGGCCGCCGTGTTGCTGAGAACCAGACCGGCAAGCCGCCAGTTGTTGGCCTTGGGGAAGAACTGGATGGCTGGAAAAGTGCCGCGCGTGAGAAGCTTCGCCATCTTCGGCTTGTCCGAAGGCAAAACACGCTTCCCCTCCGGGAGATCGCCGGCCCGGGTGCTCGTGATCGTGGTGTAAGCGCCGTTGCAGCCTGCCTGCGGACCAAGCGGAAAGCCGTAGCTGTGGGATGGCACGCCGGGCTCACCCTTGTTGACATACTCCGCGCCGGCATCCAGGAGGATCGTGGAGCCGCAAGGATAACTGCGCTTCTCGATGAACTCGTAGAGCGCCGCGCCGTCGGCCACGGGGTCGCCGGTGCTGCGGCAGTAATACTCGCGGTCGCCGGTGCTCTCGCATCCACTCTGCGCCCGGGGAACCGCCACGGCCAGCAGGAGCCCCATCCTGATCCAACGAGTCACCCGCGCCTCCTACGGCGGCGGCTGTCCCCAATCTTCACTCTTCCCGTCGTGGATCCGCGGCCGCCCACCGGTCTACCGGTCCCATTTTGGCACCCCGGCACACCATGGCGTCAAGAGTGAGGGCCGGCCTGCGCGTCTGCCGCGATCAGCCGCCGGCCGCCACCTGCGTTCTTCCCGTGCCGGTACGCCGGTTCAGGCCGTCGCGCTTCACCCAACGGTAGTACAACGCGGCGCCGCCGGCGGCGGTGAATCGCACGCTGGCCCGCCCCGCGGCGAAGGGGACCGGGCCGGTAGTGACGGATTCCGTGAAATCCGGATTCCGGGAGTACTCTACCACCAGGTTGTCGGCTGCGTCGTCGGACACCTGAAGGCCGAAGGAGCGCACCGCGTCCGCCGACGTCCGGAAACTCCCCACCATTACCGCCGCCCCTTGCGTCACCCTGTAGAAGTACTCGGTTCCGGGCGTCAGGGCGGCGACGTTGCCGAGCACGAAGACCACCCGGCCGTCATCCACGAGGTTGCCGGCACGGCCGCACATTCGGTCGCCCGCGGCCTGAGTGTCCCCGTGGAGAACCGTCCGGTTCCGGTTGACATACAGCTCCACCGTGCAGGCGCCGCCCTGAATCAGCCTGAAGTCCAGCACGGTTTTCGTGCCGGCCGCTTTGACCGCCTCGTTCCGGTGGTGGTTCCAGTCGTCGATCAGTCCGGCCTTCCGGCTCCAGCCATTGAGGTGGTCCTGCACCTGCTCAATATCGGCCCCAGGGTCGCCGCCGTCGCTGGCCGTCCCCCGAAAGCTGCTGTCGGGCTTCAGGCGGCAGTTGGTCCAGTTGGCGAAGTTACAGGCTCCCGCCAGTTCGGCCGAAATGTCCGCCACCGCCTCATTCCCGGCCCATGTGGATTTGATCGTGGACACACTGGCGCTGCCGTCCGCCCAGAAGAGGTTCTTCTTCACCAGTCCCGGCTGGTTCACAATGCAGGCGGAAGTCTGAAGTCCGTCTCCAAAGGAGGCGAGGTTGTCCTTCATCCGGATGCTGTGCCCGTAGCCGTACGGCGCTGGACTGTCGCCGCAGCCGCCGGCCGCGTAGACCCTGTGTGACGAAGCCCCGGCCATGGCCAGCGCGGTGTTGTGCAGCCACCCGCCGTTCACAATGCCCATGCCGTGATCGAAGATGGCGTAAAGCTGAAACGGGCTGGCGGTCTTGGCGTTAGGGAAGCGGATCTCCGGCAGAACGTTATTGACGAAGAAGGTGTTCTCGGAAGTCGTGTTGGTGTGCTCGTCGTCCTCCCCGGCGATGATGAGCCGGGGAGGAGCGCCCTTAGCGCCCCCCACCAGGTTATTTGAGAACGTCAACTGTGACCCGACCGCCCACGGGTCTTTGCCTGTCTGGTTCCGCGCCGTCAGATACCACAGCCCCCAGGCTGAGTCGGTGAGGATGTTGCCGTCCACCAGGCAGTTCAGGCAGCTTTTCAATTCCAGGTAGCCCTTGCCGCCCGGCATGTGCTCATCGCTGCGGAAAAGGGTGTTTCCAAGGAGCCGGAAGCCCTCCACGTTACGGCCGTGCCAGCGCGCCAGGCCGCCGGTGGCCGGAGCTACGTCAATCCCATCGGGTCCCCACGGAGTTACCATTACCGTGGTCCCGTAGATCGCTGTCACCTTGCCTACCCGCAGCCCTCCCGTCCAGCAACCCTTGGCTGAACTCGTGCAATACACGGAGCGGCCCGGGGCCGCCACATACAGCATGTCCCCGACCCGCAACCCGTTGGCATGGCTGAGAATGATCGAAGTGGACGTGCTGCCCGCCTGAACCGTGGCGGTATGGCGGGTGGGCATATAGCCCCCGCCTCCGGTAAACACGTTCATCCCCCAGCTTTCAATGAAGTTGTTAGTGACTTCAAGATTCTGGCCCGACGAGAAGAAGACCGCGTACACCGGGCTAATGCGGTTGTGGATCTTACGGAGTGAAACGGTTCCTGTAAGCTCTCCCTTGCCGGTAGAGTCGTACCCCGAAGGATCATAGGCGCTATATGAATCCCCCTTGTACACCTTCACGCTGTCGGCATCGTTGTAGACCAGGTTGTACACGCCGTTCAGGCTGGCCCACTCGCCGGTTGCGCCTTCAATCGCCGCCATGACACAGCCGCCATAGGCGGCGCAGGTTTCCGTGCATCCAGTGGCGCAGCTTGCGTGGTTGCTGAGATTGAAGCTGCCGGCGATTCCGCCCGCGGCAAGCACCGCCGGCTCCGCCTCCGTCGCGCCGGATGCCGTTATGGTTGGCGCGGTATCCCAGGCGGTCGCTCCTCCAATCCCCTTGAACAGGCTGTCATGCACCGAGAGGTTCGTTCCGGCGAGGTTCAGAGCGATGCTGACCCCTCGCCAGAACGCCTTCTGCTCCTGAGCTTTCTCCATCGGGCCGTACCGTTCTTCCTCGTATGGGAAGAAGGCGCAGCGGTCAAACTCGATGTTACGGGGGTAAGAATCCAGGCTATCGGTGTCGGAAGGCTCATAGCGAAACGCCACCAGGTAGTCCGTCGTATTGGCGCCGGCGATTCCGGGCCCGGTAGTGAACGCAATCCCGCGAAAGGCGTAGTTATTCACGCCTTTCTCGTTGAAACTTACCGCTAAGCCTGTTTCAGTCGGCGCCCCCACCCCCACCAATCGCGCCATCTTAGACCGCTCGTCCCAGCTCACCCGCCGGCCCAAGGGAAGATCAGCCAGCCTGGAAGAGACGATCTGGGTCTTCTGCTGCCCGGAGCATCCCGCCTGCGGCTTGAGATTGACAGGCGGATAGTAGTACCCGCCCGACAGGATGCTGTGGTACTCGGCTCCCGCGTCCAGGATGATCGTGGAGCCACAGGGGAAAGTGCGGCCTTCAATGAACGTGCGCAGCGCCGCGCCGTCCGCGCCCGGATTCCCGGTTGAGGCGCAATGATACCGGCCTGCGCCCAATGCCTGGCAGGCGGCCCCCGCCGGCGCCGCTGTGGACAACCCCAACAGCGCCGCCACGGTCCAGGCCAGGATTGACGGCCGGACGCAATCGCGTCGGACTTGCTGATTCACGGTTCACCCCGATCGGCTGGAAGTAGGGAAGAGCGTCCGTCACACCCCGCGCCCCCCAGAACCCATCTAGGCACGCCTTTCCCGTACAGCTCTGCCCGGACCCCTGACTCTTGCCTATGGATCAGTGACTTACCGCCGAACCCTGGCTGTGACTCGAACCCGGCGCGGACCGGTTTCTCCCCTCAGCCCCACCAGGGCTCGCCCGGCGCCAGCACGGACTTCAGATAGTCCAGGTTGAGGTCCAGGCCGAGGCCAGGCAACTTGGACACCATCATCTTCCCGCCTTTGATGACCGGAGCGTTGCCGGCCGCCGCCTTGGCCCGGTCGGAATCGCGCCCGCATTCCATCCACGGGCAGTTGAAGTGCGCCGCCGAGAACTGCTGGGAGGCCATGTTCAGCACGAGGCCGCTTACGTTGTGCAGGCACACCGGGACCCGGTAGTGCGCCGCCGCGTCGGCTATGATCTTGACGCCCGTGATGCCGCCTGAGTTGATCAGGTCCGGCTGCAACAGGTTCACCGCCTGGTTTTCCAGGAATGGCATGGCCATTTCGACCAGTTCCATGTTCTCTCCCGTAGCCAGCGGCAGGCGGGTCGAGCGCCGCAGCGCCATCCACGATTCGGAGAAGTCGGGCGCCAGCGGGTCTTCGTAGAACATCGGCTTGATCGGCTCCACGGCCTCGGCCACCTGCACGGCGCTCGGCACGTCCAGCTCGCAATGGCAGTGAACGATGATCTCGGTGTCCGCGCCCAGGGCTTCCCGGGCCAGGGCGTAGGCTTCGCGGATCTTCCGCACCTCCCGCGGGCCGATGCTGGGGATGTACTCCTGCATGTTGACCCCCAGTGCGCTGTGTATGTCCACCTTGAACGCGCGGTAGCCGCGCGGGTCGTTCAGCAAGTCCTCGGCCCTGCGTTTCCAGGCCGCCTTGCTGTCGAAGTCCCGGGCGTTGGGGCAGTGCGAGTAGAGCGGGATCTCGTCCCGGAAATTGCCGCCGAGCAACTTGGAGACGGGCTGGTTCAGAATCTTGCCCGCCAGGTCCCACAGCGCGATGTCGATGCCGCTGAGCACCCGCGTCTGCCGTCCGCGCTGCGGGAAGGCGTAGAACATGTTGTGGAAGTGAACGCGGATCGCCAGCGGATCCTTTCCGATAAGCCCCAGGTGCGGCAGGCGGCCCGTGTGGAGGCTGGTGATGACATCCCGGGCGAACGCGCCGCTCGCCCCGCAGGGGCCGATGCCATGAAGTCCCCCGTCCGTCTCGATCTTGATCAGCGTGCCTGGGTCCCGCACCTGCATGGCCTTGATGGCCGTAATCTTGTACTCGCCGGCGGCCGCCGCGGCCAGCCGCTCGTACCCGGCGAGCCAGCCGCCGGCGGAAGCCGCCAGCGCCGTCTTGAAGAAGTCGCGTCGCGTCATGGGGCAATGATATCCCACAACTTTTCAGGCGACAATCCGCGGCTCCCGCCCACTATTCTCCTTTGATGAGGCCGATCCTCCTGCTCCTGCTGCCGGCCCTTCTGGCGGCCCAACCTTTGCGCCTCCGCGTAGTCGAGTCCAGCGGGCCGGCTCACGTCGTGGGGAGCCGCACCGCGTCTCCGCTGGTGGTGGAGGTGGTGGATGACCGCGGCGTTCCCGTCTCCGGCGCCACGGTCAGCTTTCGCTTACCGGCTTCTGGTCCCGGAGGGGTCTTCCCCAGCGGCCTTTCGACGGAGGTGGCGGTCACCGGCGCTGACGGGCGGGCCGCCGCGCCCGCCATACGCTGGAACCAGACTCCGGGCGAATTTCAGATTGGCGTGACGGCGGGCAAGGGCGATTCGCGGGCCTCGTTGGCCTCCGCCCGGCGGCTGCTTCCCTCCGCCGCCGGGGCTCCGGCCGCGTCTTCCGGCCGGAGCCGCCGTAAACTGCTGCTGGTAATTGCGGGCGTGGCGGCGGGGTCGGCCGCCGCCGGCCTGGCCGTTACGCGCCGGAACCCCGCCTCTTCGGCCCCGCAGTCTTCAGTGCCGGCCCTCAGCGTGGGGATCCCCACCATCACCGTCGGAGGTCCCTGATGCTCCGCGTCTTGCTGCTGTGGGCCGTGGGGGCAGGCGTCCTGTTCGGTCAATCCGGACTCGGACCGCCGCTGGCCGGCTACGCGCGCGACTCGGCGGGCTGCCTGCGCCCCATCTTCGGCGTATTCGGAAACCTGGTGGCCGGCGAAGCGCTTGCTTGCGGCGTCGTCGCGGCGGATTTTTCCGGGCGGGTTGGCCTTGCCCGCACCGCGGAAGGCCGCTTCGCCTTCGACGCCGCCGGAAGGCTCCTCCGGCGGCTTCCTCGCGCCGGACGGGAGTCAGCGCGGCCTCCCGCGCGGTCCGCCCTCACGTTTGAAGGAGAGGACCTTGTGCTGCGCCGGGAGGACACGTCCGAACTGCGGCTCCGCGTGGAGGGTGAGGTCTCGGCGATCGAGCGCATGAATCAGGACTGGTTCCTGGTTCACCAGCCGTCCCGGCGCCTGGTGGTGCGCGCCGCGGAAGACCAACTCGAAGTCTGCGTGTTGCCGGAGCCTGCCCGATGATCCGCCGCGCCCTGCTGATGATCTTGGCGGCGTGCTGCCTGTCCCGCGCCGAGATGCGGCTGTTCGTGGTTCAGGAAGGGACCGAGCAGCCGGTGGGCGAGTCCTTCCAGCTTGGTGCGGTTCCCACCGGCGGGCATCTGGACACCACCTTCCGTGTCCGCAACCTGACTCCGGCCGCCGCCTGGTTTCAGAGCCTCACCCTGGCGGGCGCAGGCTTCTCCTTCGCCGTTCTGCCGCGGCTGCCCGTGGTGGTGGGCTCGGGCGAGGCGGTGGATTTCACCGTACGGTTTGCCCCACTCGACCTCGTCGCCTACAGCGCCTATCTGAGCGTGAACGGCGTTACCACCGTGCTTCGCGGCTCCGGCCGGAAGCCGGACACGCCGCCGCCCACGGACCCGCCGAAACCCCCGGACCCCGTGCAGGCGGAGCCCCCGAAGCCCCAGATCGTACTGGAGTCAACCGGGCTGCGCGGAGGCCAGCAGGCGCCGGTGTCGATCCGGTTCGCATCGGCTTCCGAGATCGACGCGGCCGGAGAACTGACCATAGAATTCAAGCCCGCGGGGCCGGGCAAGGACGATCCCGGGGTCCTGTTCCCGGCCACCGGAACCCGCCGTATCGGGTTCTCCGTGGCCAAGGGCGCCGCCGCCGCGTCCTTCTCCGGGCGTGCGAGTACGGAGTTTCAAACGGGCACCACCGCCGGCTCCATCATCTTCACGGCGAAACTCGGCCCACACCGGGAGCAGTTCACCGCCACGGTGCCGGAGGGCTATGTCGTCATCGACAGCGCCCGCGCGGCGCGGTCCTCTTCGGGCGTCGAGGTGGAGGTCACGGGGTTTGACACCTCGCGCTCGGTCTCCTGGCTGTTCTTCACCTTCTACGACCTGGCCGGAGGCGTGGTTGCGCCCGGCGCGATTCAGGTGGATGCCGCCGCAGCTTTCCGCCAGTACTTCGAGTCCACCGAGTTGGGCAGCGTATTCAAGCTGCGCGCGGTATTCCCGGTGACGGGGGATGCCGCGCGGATCGGCTTCGTGGAAGCGCTGCTGAACAACTCGCTCGGCTCAACGCAGACGCGGCGGCTGTCGATTCAGTAGGCGCCGGGCATGACCGGCGCTCACGCCGGCGCGCCCGCCGCCTGCTTCTTCCCCGTGTGCAACGCCACGATGCCGCCTGTCATCGTTTCGTAGCCGGCTTCCCCGAACCCCGCCTCGCGCATCTGCGATGCGAGTTCCTCCGCGCCCGGAAAGCGCCGCACCGATTCCGGCAGGTACGCGTACGCCTCCTTCGATCCAGACAGCGCCCTCCCCACCGCCGGCAGAATGTGGCGCGAATAGAAGCTGTACAAGGCCGGCAGCAGCCGCCCGCGCGGCTGCGAGAACTCCAGGATCGCCGCCACCCCTCCCGGGCGGAGCACCCGCGCCATCTCCTCCAACCCGGCGCGGTAGCTGGCTAGGTTGCGGAAGCCGAAGGCGATGGTGACAAGGTCGAGCGAGCCGTCCGCAAACGGCAGCCGCAAGGCGTCCGCCTCAACCAGCCGCGCCCCGCCGAACTTCCGCCGCGCGATGGAAAGCATGGGGCGGCAGAAGTCGCAGCCCAGCACCGGCGCGCCGCGCTTTTCCTGGAGCGCGCCGAGCAGGTCGCCCGTCCCGCAGCACAGGTCGAGGACGCGCGCTGCCGGCCGCGCCAGCACGTGCTCCACGCGAGCCACGGTCCTGCGCCTCCAGGAACGGTCCAGGTTGAACGAAAGCAGGTGGTTGAGAAAATCGTAGCGGTGCGCCACCGACCCGAACATGCTCCGGACCCAGCCGGCGGCTTCGGCCTCGCCCTCCACGCCGCGCGGCCGCGTCCCGCTCATGCCAGGGCCGCCCGCGCCGCCGCCAGGACCGCCGCCTCCTCCATCCCCGAGACGATCCTGACGCGGCCGATAGCCTCCGGCAGCACGAAATGCACTCTTCCTTGAAGCGTCTTCTTGTCGCGCGCCAGGCGGCTGACAATGGCCTCGGCGGCAACGCCGTCGAGCGCCGGTATCGGCCCGTAGCTCTCCACCGTCTCGATGATCCGGCGGGCGTCCTCCGCGCCGAGCAAGCCGGCGTTCACCGCCAGCTGAGACGCGGCTTTCATCCCGAAAGCCACCGCCTCCCCGTGCAGGAACCGGGCGTAGCCGGTTTCGGCCTCGAGGGCGTGCCCGTAAGTGTGGCCGAAATTGAGAATGCGCCGGAGATCGCTCTCGCGCTCGTCGGCCGAGACCACCTCGGCCTTGATCCGCACGGATTCGGCGATCATCCGGTCCACGGCTTCCGGCGAGCGCCCCAGCACCGCCTCCGCCTGCCCGCTCATGAGGTGGAACAGTTCCGGGCTGCGTATGACGCCGCACTTGATGACTTCGTACAGGCCGGCCCGGTACTCCCGCTCGGGCAAGGTCGAGAGCACATCCGGATCGATCAGCGCCGCCAGCGGCTGGTGAAACGCGCCTACCAGGTTCTTGCCGGCCACCAGGTTCACGCCGGTCTTGCCTCCGACCCCCGCGTCCACCTGCGCCAGCAGCGTGGTGGGAATCTGGATGACCGGGATGCCCCGCATGAACACGGCGGCAAGGAAACCGCCCACGTCCGTGGCGACTCCCCCGCCGAAGGCCGCCAGCAGGCTGGAGCGGTCCGCGCCCAAAGAGACCATCTCCCCGGCCAGGCGCTCCACTTCCGCCAGCCGCTTCCGCTCCTCTCCTCCCCGGAAGAAGATAACGTTGAAAGCGCGGCCGGCGAGTCCCCTCTCCAGCTTCCGGCCGTGCAGGTTCCACACGTCCTCGGTGCTTACAATGATCAGCTTGCGCGCTCCTTCCGGCACGTAAGCGGCGAGGCGCGCGAGTGCTCCGCGCTGCACCACGGCCTGATAGGTTCGCTGCGGCGTCGCCACCTCAAACGTCGGCATACAAGAGTTGTACCATGCACGGGATGTTAGAATCGCAGATTAGATGACATCGGACTTTTTGGTGGTCGGCGCGGGGGTCGCGGGGCTCAGGGCCGCCATCGAACTGGCTGAGGCCGGCGACGTGCTGGTCATGGCCAAGGACAGCCTCCGGGAATCCTCCTCGGAATACGCGCAGGGGGGGATCGCGGTCGCGCTCAGCGACGACGATGAAGTCGAACTCCACGAGCAGGATACCCTCGCCGCCGGCGCCGAGCTGTGTAATCCCCAGGCGGTGCACACGCTGGTCGAGGAAGGTCCGGCCGCCATCCAGCAGCTCATCGAGTGGGGCGTCGAATTCGACCGGGAGGGCACGAAACTGGCCTTCGGCCGCGAGGGGGCGCACAGCCGCAGCCGCATCCTGCACGCGCACGGAGATTCCACGGGACGCGAGATCTCGCGCACGCTGTACCACAAGGCCGCCTCGCTCAGCAACATCCGGTTTCAGAGCTTCACCGCCATCACCGACCTGCTGGTAACGGGCGGCGAGGCGGCCGGTGTGGTGGCCTGCGATTCGCGCACGCGGCGGCTGGTTCCGTACCCCGCGCGGGCGGTGCTGCTCGCCACCGGAGGCCTGGGCCGGCTCTACCAGGAGACCACCAACCCGGATGTGGCCACCGGGGACGGCGTGGCGGCGGCCTACCGGGCCGGGGCGGAGCTCAGCGACCTGGAATTCGTGCAGTTCCACCCCACCGCCCTGTACCTGCCGGGCGCCCCGAGCTTCCTTCTGACCGAGGCCCTCCGGGGGGAAGGCGGCTATCTGCGCAACGGCGCGGGCGAGCGGTTCATGACGCGGTTCCACCCGCTGGCTGAGCTGGCCCCGCGCGACATCGTCTCCAGAGCCATCGTCTCCGAAATGCAGCGGACCGGCGACTCCTGCGTGTTTCTAGACATGACGCATCTGCCCCCCGCCACGGTCCGTTCCCGCTTTCCCCGCGTGCTGAAGACCTGCCTGGAGTACGGCGTGGATATTACCAAGGACTTCGCTCCGGTGCGTCCGGCCGCTCACTACGCCATGGGCGGCGTCTGGACGGACCTGGATGGGCGCACTTCCCTGCCCCGCCTGTTCGCCGCCGGCGAGGTCGCCGCGACCGGCGTGCATGGAGCCAACCGCCTGGCCAGCAACTCCCTGCTCGAGGCCATGGTGTTCGGTGCGCGCGCCGGCCGCCGCATGCGCGAGTGGGCGTCCGGCAGCATTCCCCGGACGCCCGCGGCTCCGCAGCCCGAGTTCCCGGACATCCCGGAAGAGGAACTGCGCCGGCTGACCTCGGAAAAGTGCGGGATCATCCGCTCGGGCGAAGGGCTTTCTGCCGCGCTGGAGGTGCTGCAATCCATCCGTTTGCAGCCCTGCCAGTACCCGAACCGGGTCCTTTTCGAACTGCGCGGGATGCATGAGCTGGCCATGCTGATCGCGCGCTGCGGTCTCGCCCGCAAGGAGAGCCGCGGGGCGCACTACCGGACCGACTACCCCGAGAGGCTCTCTGAATACCGCAAACACTCCCGTATCTCCAGAACACATGAAGTCACCTTTGTCTAGCCGGCCGGATGGCGGCGTCCGCGCGGCTCCGCGGCTTGGCTTATTCTTCGGCGCTTTCCTGTTGCTCGCCGCGGGGCCCATGCGGGAGGTGCCCGCCACCACCGCGCTCTGGGCCACGCCGGCCATCCTGCTGGCGGCCATGCTGATAGCCTGGGCGGCCGAATCGGCGCAGTTCTTTGTGGCCCAAGGCTTTGCCCTGGCGATCCTGGCCTGGCTGCAAACCCTGCCCGAGTTCGCCGTGGAGTTCGTCTACGCCTGGAATCAGCAGGTGCCCTTGCTCCTGGCCAACCTCACCGGTGCGCTGCGCCTCCTGACCGGCCTCGGGTGGCCCATGATCTATTTCGTCGCCGCCATGTTCCACCGGCGGAAATCCGGCCGCCCGCTCGGCGAGATCAGGCTCGAGGAGGAGCATTGCGTGGAGGTGGTGGGCCTGCTGGTGCCGCTGCTCTACGTGGTTGTCATCTGGGCCAAGCGTTCCCTGAATCTCATTGACGCCGCGGTGCTGATCCTGGTCTACGTCGCCTACCTCCTGGTCCTCGGCAAGTTGCCGCCGCAGGAGCAGGAGCACGTCGAGGAACTGGAGATCATCCCGCGAACCGTCGTCAAGTCCCGGCCGCGGGTCCGGAACCTGCTGATTCTCGGGTTCTTCCTCGGTGGCGGTGCGCTGATCTATGTTTGCGCCGAGCCCTTCTCCGTCAGCCTGCTGGCGGTTTCGCTGGCCATCGGCATACCGCCCTTCGTCTTCGTCCAGTGGGTAGCTCCCTTCGTTTCCGAATTCCCCGAGAAGCTCTCCGCTTTTTACTGGGCCCGCACCGTGGATCGCGCCTCCATGGCCCTGATGAACATGGTCTCCAGCAACATCAACCAATGGACGTTGCTCACCGCCATGCTTCCCATCGTCTATTCCATCAGCCGCGGAACGCCCTCCAGCATACCCTTCGACGGCCATCAGGAGTTGGAGATTCTCATGACCCTGGGGCAATCCCTCGTGGGCATGCTGTTCCTCGTGAACATGAAGCTCGCCTGGTGGGAAGCGAGCTCGCTGTTCGGCCTGTGGTTCATCCAGTTCGCCTTCTCGCCGTTTCCTCCGGGTCCGGGTTTCCTCGGCTTCATGGCCACGCACATCCATCGGTACGTCACCGTGGCGTATTTCGTGTGGTTCGCCATCGGACTCGGGCGGTACCTGTTCAAGCGCCGCCAGTTGGAGGCGTTCCATCTGTTCGCGGTCATGTGGCGGCGGCACGTGCGACCCCGGCGGGACGCTGCGGTAAAATGAGACTGCCCTTCAAATGCGCCCACCCATCCGATCCACAACCGTGCTTTGCGTTCGCCGCGACGGCAAGGTGGTCATGGCCGGTGACGGCCAGGTCACTCTCGGCCAGGAGATTCTGAAGTCCTCGGCCCGCAAGCTGCGGCGTCTGTACGGCGGCAAGATCCTGGCAGGCTTCGCGGGTTCGACGGCCGACGCCTTCGCCCTCTTTTCCCGCTTCGAGTCGAAACTCGAACAGCACAGCGGCAACCTGGCCCGCAGCGTCGTGGAACTGGCCAAGGAATGGCGCACCGACCGGGTTCTGCGGCATCTGGAGGCGCTGCTGCTGGTGGCCGACGCCGGCAGCATGTACGTCGTCAGCGGCAGCGGCGACGTGATTGAGCCGGACGAGCAGATCGCCGCCATCGGCTCGGGCGGCCCTTTCGCCAAGTCGGCGGCGCTGGCGCTGGCGGAGAACACGGCGCTCGGCGCCCGTGAAATCGCCGAGAAGGCCATGGATATCGCCGGCAGAATCTGCATCTATACCAACCAGAACATGACCTTTGAGGAGCTGGGCTGACCATGGTCATCTATCTTCCGGCCCAGTCCACGGCGGAAGCTCCGGTGCTCGACGAGCTTACGCCCCGCGAAATCGTCCGCGAACTGGACAAGTACGTCATCGGCCAGTCCGAGGCCAAGCGCGCCGTGGCTGTCGCCCTGCGTAACCGGATCCGCCGCCAGAAACTCGAAGCGGAGATGGCCGAAGAGGTCATCCCCAAGAACATCCTCATGATGGGCCCCACCGGCGTGGGCAAGACCGAGATCGCCCGCCGGCTGGCCAAGCTGGCCAATTCGCCGCTCCTGAAGGTGGAGGCCAGCAAGTTCACCGAGGTCGGCTACGTCGGCCGCGACGTGGAAAGCATGATCCGGGATCTGGTGGACATCGCCATCGACATGGTCCGCGAGGAGCGGCTCGACGCGGTGGCCGAGCGCGCCGAACGCAACGCGGAAGACCGCCTGCTCGAGTTGCTCATGCCCGCCCAGCCCGAGACCAGCGAGTCCCTCGAGCGCACCCGCGAGAAGCTGCGCGAGAAGCTCCGCGGCGGAAAAATGGACGACCGCCTGGTGGAGATCGACGTCAAGGAGCGCGGCCCCACCTTCGAGATCGCCACCAACATGGGCGTCGAGGAGATGGACATCAACCTCAAGGATGTCCTCCCCGGCCTGTTCGCCGGGCGCACCCGCAAGCGCAAGATGCGCGTCGGCGAGGCGCTCGACTACCTGATCCAGGAAGAGGAGCAGAAGCTCATCGACATGGAGCAGGTCACCCGCATCGCGCTCGACCGCGTGGAGCGCAGCGGCATCATCTTTCTCGACGAGATCGACAAGATCGCCGGGCGCGAGTCCGGCCACGGGCCCGACGTGAGCCGCGAGGGCGTGCAGCGCGACATCCTGCCGATCGTCGAGGGCACCACCGTCAACACCCGCCACGGCTTCGTGCGCACCGATCACATCCTGTTCATCGCGGCGGGGGCGTTCCACGTCTCCAAGCCCAGCGACCTGATCCCCGAGTTGCAGGGCCGCTTCCCCATCCGGGTGGAGCTGAAATCGCTTACCGAGCAGGATTTCATCCGCATCCTGAAGGAACCCAAGAACGCCCTGGTCAAGCAGTACCAGGCGCTGCTTGAAACCGAAGGCATCAAGCTGACCTTCACCAGCGACGCCCTGGCCGAGATCGCCCGCTTCGCCGCCCGCGTCAACGAGAGCGCGGAGAACATCGGAGCGCGGCGTCTGCACACCATCGTGGAGAAGCTGCTCGAGGAGATCTCCTTCGAGGGTCCCGACCTGCGCAAGAAGAACGTGAAGATCGACGCCGCCTTTGTGCGCCAGCAGCTCGCGGACATCGTGAAGGACCAGGATCTCAGCCGTTATATCCTCTGAGCGATGCCCGCCCGCCGCTCTCTCCTCGCGCCGTTCGCGCTGCTGCTGGCCGGTTGCGGATATGTGGGCGACCCGTTGCCTCCAACTTTGGATATCCCGCGCCGGGTGACCGACCTGCGGGTCCGCCAGCGCGCCGACAGGCTGCTCGTCGACTTCACCATCCCGGAACTCACTACCGAAGGGCTGGCCCTCGGGCTGGCGAAGGTCGACCTGCGGGCGGGGCCATACACCCGAGAACCCTTCGACGCGGAAGCTTGGGCGGCCGGGGCCAGGCCGCTCGACACCTCGAACCTGAAACCGGGTCCTGCGCATCTGGAGGTGGACGCCGGCGCCTGGATTGGGCGGGAGGTCTTCTGGCGCGTACGCCTGTTCGGCCACAAAGGCAGGGATAGCGGCTGGTCGGATTTCGTCGCCTTCAGAGTGGTCCCGCCCCCGCAGCCCCCCGCCGGCTTCGGGGCCGAGGCAACCGCGGAGGGCGTCCGGCTGAGCTGGACGGAGGAAACCACCTTGCGCATCCTGCGCGGCTCGGGAAAACAGCCGCCGGCCGACGTGGCGACCGTCAGCGGCCGGGGGTGGCTGGACTCGAATGTGCGCTTCGGTGAGACGTACGAGTACGCCGCAAGGACTGTGATCCGAAGCGGTGAATCCACGGCGACCAGCGAGCTCACTGCCCCCGTCGTCATCACCCCGCTGGATACTTTTCCGCCGGCGGTCCCCCAAGCCCTCGCGGCGCTTGCCGCCAGTTCTTCCATCGAATTGACCTGGGAACAGAACACCGAATCCGACCTGCGCGGATACTATGTCTACCGCGCGGTGGGAGATGGAGAATTTGAACGTCTCGGCGACCTGCGGCAAGTTCCGGGCCTGAGCGACCGGGACGTGAAACCCGCCACGCGCTACCGTTACAGCGTCTCCGCCGTGGACCGCAACGGCAACCAGAGCGCCCGCTCCGCCCCCGTGGAAGCATCGATGCCTTGACTGAAGACCATGCACCGGCTGGATCTCTGTTGCCCGAACGCGGAACCCACGCTGTTCGCTAACGTACCGGCCTTCGGAGATTGCGTGCGCCGGGCGAAACTGCCTGGAGCACGCCAGGGAACTCGGCAACGCGCCGCCGGCCGGGCCCATGGTCTGCCTGAAAACCCCCTCGTCCCTGATCGCCTCCGGTGAGCCGGTCGCCTACCCCTCCATCTCCCGGCTCGTGAGCTTCGAGGCAGAACTTGGCGTGGTGATCGGACGCCGTCTCCGCCGCGGACGCGGCCGTTCGTGGACGGCGTGCTCAAACAGGACTCCCCTGTCCGTGATATGATCTTCTCGATTCCCTTTCTCATCGGGTTCATCAGCCGGTTCATGGCGTTGCAGCCCGGCGATCTGATTGCCGCCGGCGCTCCGCCGGGCGTCGGGCCGCTGGAGATTGGAACCACGGTCCGGGTGGAGATCGAGAGAATCGGGGTCATCGAGAACACGGTTGCCGGCGAGTGGCAGGGGAGTTTCACCCACCGCGTTCCGCCGCCCGGAGGAGGTTGGGGCAACAGGCCCATCAGCCTGCTTGTAGAGTCAAGAGGCCGGCTGCTGAGAACCGGCTGCTTCGGTACAAGTAATAGGTTTTTCTATGAGATACCGCATATTGTCTAATTTCTACTGGACAATGGGTGATAACCGGCGAATCCTAACCCGCCTGGACTCAAAAGTGCGGTGTTGCTGCTAGATTCTCTAACGGATTGATTTAACGATGAAAAGACCCTACGTCACTATAGACGGCAACGAAGCCACGGCGTACGTGGCGCACCAAATCAACGAGGTTATCGCCATCTACCCGATCACGCCCTCCTCCAACATGGGGGAGTGGGCCGACGAGTGGTCGGCGAAAGGCCAGCCCAACATCTGGGGCACCGTGCCGACCGTGGTCGAGATGCAGAGCGAGGGCGGAGCGTCGGCGGCGCTGCACGGCGCCCTCCAGGGCGGCGCGCTGGGCACGACCTTCACGGCGGCTCAGGGCCTGCTCCTGATGATCCCGTCCATGTTCAAGATCGCCGGCGAGTTGACGCCCGCCACGATTCACGTCTCGGCCCGCACGGTGGCCACGCACGCCTTGTCCATCTTCGGCGACCACAGCGACGTGATGGCGGTCCGCAGCACGGGCTGGGGCCTGCTGGCCTCAGGCGGAGTGCAGGAAGCCATGGACATGGCCCTGATCGCCCAGGCGGCGTCGCTTGAATCGCGCATTCCCTTCTTGCATTTCTTCGACGGTTTCCGGACTTCGCACGAGGTCGCCAAGGTGGAGCAACTCACCGTGGACGACATGCGCGCCATGATGGACGAGAAGTTCATCCAGGCGCACCGCGCCCGGGCGCTCTCGCCGGAACGTCCCGTATTGCGCGGCAGCAGCCAGAACCCGGACGTCTTTTTCCAGGCCCGCGAGACCTGCAACCCCTTCTACCTGGCCTGTCCCGCCATCGTGCAGGGCGCCATGGACAAGTTCGCGAAACTAGTGGGCCGCCAGTATAAGCTGTTCGACTACGTGGGCGCGCCGGACGCCGAGAGCGTCGTGGTGATGATGGGCTCCGGAGCCGAGGTGGCTCATGAGACCGTGGAGTACCTGAACGCGCGAGGCGCGAAGCTCGGCCTGGTGAAGGTCCGCTTGTTCAGGCCGTTCTCGGTGGAGGACATGGTCGCGGCGCTTCCCGCCGCCGTGAAGACCGTGACGGTGCTGGACCGGACCAAGGAACCCGGCTCGGTGGGCGAGCCGCTCTATCAGGACGTGGTCACGGCGGTGGCGGAGGCGGTGGCCGCGGGGAAGGCTCCTTTCCAGGCCGCGCCGCGGATTCTCGCTGGCCGCTACGGCCTCTCCTCCAACGACTTCACGCCGGCCCACGTCAAAGCGGTCTTCGACAATGCCGCCGCCGGCAGGCCGATGAACCACTTCACGGTGGGCATTAACGACGACGTGACGCACACCAGCCTGGGTTTCGATCCGGCCTTCTCCACGGAAGACGAGAAGACCGTTCGCGCCATGTTCTACGGTCTCGGCTCGGACGGAACCGTGGGCGCCAACAAGAATTCGATCAAGATCATCGGCGAGGATACCGACAACTTCGCGCAGGGCTACTTCGTCTACGACTCGAAGAAAGCCGGCGCCGTCACCATCTCGCACCTGCGGTTCGGACCCAGGCAGATCCGGTCGAGCTACCTGATCAATCAGGCCAGTTTCGTGGCCTGCCACCAGTTCTCGTTCCTGGAGCGCCTCGACGTGCTGAAGGCCGCGCGTCCCGGCGCCACCTTCCTGCTGAACAGCCTTTACGGGCCGGATGAAGTGTGGGACAACCTGCCGCGCAAGGTTCAGAAGCACATCATCGACAAGAAGCTGAAGTTCTACGTCATTGATGCCTACGACGTCGCCAAGAAGACCGGCATGGGCGTGCGCATCAACACCATCATGCAGACCTGTTTCTTCGCGATCAGCGGCGTGCTGCCGCGCGAGGAAGCCATCGCCGCCATCAAGAGCACCATCGAGAAGACCTACGGCAAGCGCGGCGAGGCGGTGGTGAAAAAGAACTTCGCCGCCGTGGACGCGGCCCTCGATCACCTGCACGAAGTCGAGGTGCCCGCGGCGGTCACCAGCGCCTTCGACATACGCCGCGCGGTGCCCGAGGCCGCCCCCGAGTTCGTCCAGAAGACCCTCGCCCCGATTATCGCCGGCGAAGGCGAGACGGTGCCGGTCAGCCTGATGCCCATCGACGGCACCTTCCCCACGGCCACGGCGCAGTGGGAGAAGCGTAACATCGCCCTGGAGATCCCGGTCTGGGACGAGGCGATCTGCATCCAGTGCGGCAAATGCGTCCTGGTCTGCCCGCACGCCTCGATCCGCGCCAAGGTTTTCGACGCGGAATTGCTGGCCGGCGCTCCACCTGCCTTCAAGTCGGCTCCGGCGCGCTGGAAGGAGTTCAAGGACAAGAAATACTCCTTGCAGACCGCCCCGGAAGATTGCACCGGCTGCGGGCTGTGCGTGGAAGTCTGCCCGGTGAAGAGCAAGACCGAAGCCCGGCGGAAAGCTCTCAACATGGCGCCCCAGCCGCCCATCCGCGAACAGGAGCGCGTCAACTGGGAATTCTTCCTCGGCATTCCGGACAACGAGCGGACAGTGCTGAATTTCGGCCAGGTCAAGGACAACCAGTTGCTGAGGCCGTTGTTCGAGTTCTCCGGCGCTTGCGCGGGGTGCGGCGAGACGCCCTACATCGAACTGATGACGCGGTTCTTCGGGGACCGGGCCATCATCGGAAACGCCACGGGCTGCTCCTCCATCTACGGCGGCAACCTGCCCACCACGCCCTATTGCGTGGATGCCAGCGGCCGCGGGCCCTCCTGGAACAACTCGCTGTTCGAGGACTGCGCGGAGTTCGCCATGGGCATCCGGCTGGCGGTGGACGCGCAGAACCAGTACGCCAAGGACCTGCTGAAGCGGCTCTCATCCGTCCTGGGCGACGAACTGGTGGCCGGACTGATCAACGCCGACCAGTCCACCGAGACGGGTCTGGCGGCGCAGCGCGATCGCGTGGCCGCTCTCCAGAAGAAACTGGCCGGGCTCGGCGCCCGCGAAGCCCGCGATCTTGCGGCCGTGGCCGACATGCTGGTCAAGAAGAGCGTGTGGGGCTTCGGCGGCGACGGCTGGGCCTACGATATCGGCTACGGCGGACTGGACCACGTGCTGGCTTCCGGCGCCAACGTCAACCTGCTGGTGCTTGATACCGAGGTCTACTCCAACACGGGCGGACAGATGTCCAAGGCTACGCCCATCGGGGCGGTCGCCAAGTTCGCATTCGGCGGCAAGCCGCTGCCCAAAAAGGACCTGGGCATGATAGCCATGTCCTACGGCAACGTCTACGTGGCCCGGGTGGCCTTCGGCGCCAATGACATGCAGACGGTGAAGGCGTTTCTGGAAGCGGAAGCCTACGATGGCCCCTCGCTCCTGATCTGCTACAGCCACTGCATCGCTCACGGGTACGATCTGATCCACGGCCTGGACCAACAGAAGGCCGCCGTGCAGTCGGGCTACTGGCCGCTGTACCGCTACAACCCCGACCTCGCCAAGCAGGGCAAGAATCCGCTGGTCCTGGATTCCAAGGCGCCCGCCCTCAGTCTGGAGAAGTACATCTATAACGAGACCCGCTACACCATGCTGGTCCGAAGCAACCCCGAGGCGGCCCGGCAGTTGCTGAGCCTGGCGCAGGAGGAGGTCCGGAAGCGATGGAAACTGTATGAACACCTGGCCTCCATGCCCGGCGACGGCCAGGTGCAGGAAGCGATTGCGCAGGAGGTGAAGAATGCCTGACTTGACTACAACCTATCTTGGACTGAAGCTGAAGAACCCGCTGGTAGTCTCTCCTTCGCCTCTGACGGAGCAGATCGGCAATATCCTGCGGATGGAGGACGCCGGCGCCGGCTGCGTGGTCCTGCATTCCCTGTTCGAAGAGCAGATTCTCATCGAAAGCCAGCAGCTTGATTCCATGCTTTCGGCGGGGACCGAAAGTTTTGCCGAATCGCTCTCCTACTTCCCCGACATGCAGCGGTACAACTTCGGCACCGACGGCTACCTGGAGGTGATTCGGAAGGCCAAGCAGGCGGTCAATATTCCCATCATCGCCAGCCTCAACGGCGTATCGACGGGCGGCTGGATCAGGTACGCCAAGGAGATGGAAGAGGCCGGCGCCGACGCGCTGGAACTCAACATCTTCTTCGTGGCCAATGACTCAAGGCTCACCTCCGACCAGGTGGAGGAGATGTACACCAGCCTGGTCTCGCACGTGAAGGCCAGCGTCCGCATTCCGGTGGCCGTCAAGCTGGCGCCGTACTTCAGTTCCATGGCCAACATGGCCCGGAAACTGGACCAGGCGGGCGCGGACGGGCTGGTGCTCTTCAACCGCTTCTATCAGCCGGACTTCGACCTGGAAGCTCTGGACGTGAAGCCGACGCTCGGCCTTAGCGCCCCCAACGAACTGCTGCTGCGCCTGCACTGGGTGGCGACGCTCTACGGGCAGGTCAAGGCCGACATGGCGATTACCGGCGGCGTTCACACCGCTCAAGAGGTGCTCAAGTCCATGATGGCCGGCGCGAAGGTGGCCATGGTGACGACCGCCATCCTCAAACACGGCATCGAGCACATGGAGACGATCCTGGCCGACCTGCGCAGTTGGATGGAGGAGCACGAGTACGAGTCCATCCGGCAGATGCAGGGCAGCATGAGCCGCAGGAACGTAGCGGACCCGGGCGCCTTCAGCCGGGCCAACTACATGAAGATCCTCAGCTCCTACGCCGTCCGCGCCGCCACGCAGTAGCCGGGCGGCTCCGCGGCAGCGCGGAATTCCCGCCGCCCGCGACGGTTCCCGGCGGCGGAGCGGGCCTGACGGCTTGCTCCGCCGGCGGTGTTGCCGGCTCGGCTCCCCGTGGAAAGCGGAACCGCCGTGGGACCGGGCGGTGCAGACCGGTTACTGCTTGGCTGCCGCCGCCGGCGCTCCCTTGGCCGGCGCCGGGCGGGCCGGGGCCACGTAGTCCACCAGCTCGTCCACGGGCCGCTTCGCGGCCCAGGCGATGCCGCGGAGCAGCGTGCGCTGGATCTGCCAGTTGTTGAAATTGTCGTAGGTGTGGCCCTGCATCCAGACGAACGCCCGCGCGGGCTGCCCTCCGGGGAGCGTGTGCTCGTAAGTCCAGATCTGCGGCACAACTTCTCCCTTGTGATCGCCCGCGCTTCTGGTCGGGTAGATCTGGTTGGTCGCCAGTACCTGTATGCCGGGGTTCCGCGCCCACGTCATCAGGAAGAACGCCTCGTCCCAGAGGGTGAGGTCCGACATGTCCTTCATGATGGGATTGGCCTTGTCCACTACCGCATACCGGACCGGCGCCTCCAGCGTGAAGTTCACCTCGCCGTGCTTTTTCGCTCCGCCCAGCAGCGAGGACCAGTAAGCCGGATCCGGCCCGCAGATGGAGTCGTGCAGGGCCACCAGCCCGCCGCCTCGTCTGACGTAGGCCTCGAGCCCGGCCTTCTGCGCGTCGGTGAGGTAGCCCGCGTCACCCACGTAGATCACCACCACGTCGGTCCGCTCCAGGTCGGCGCTGGTGGGAGGATGCAGCGCGCCGTCCACGGCGGAGGCGCCCTTCTCGGTCAGAAGCTTGCTCCAGTCGGCCAGAAAGAGCGGATAGTCGTGCTGCCCCGGCCCGTGAGTCTTGGGCCCCGCCCAGATAAACACCCGCATCCCCTTCGGGTTCGCGCTCCGCCCCGGCGCCTGCGCAAACAGGAGCCCTCCAAGGAAGATCACAAATATCACCGCCGCTGCCGCTCTCAGTCTGTCGGTCATGGCCCGGTCCCTATCCCTTCAGCATCTGGAGGCACGTCTGGAAGCTGGCTTCCAGGTCGGCGCGCTGGCGCGCCGCCATCTGCTCCCGTTGCGCCGGATCCATCTGCCCTCTTCCCGGCGCCCCGGCCTGCCCGCGGCCCGGCGCGGCCGAAGGCGGCGGAGCCGTCCCCTTCTCCGCCAGGTCCAGAAACCGCATGAATTCGTGCGCCCGCACGTTGCGGTAGCCGTCCCAGTACTTGGGATCGTGAATCCGGTGTACGCGCGCGCCGCCGACGATCACTTCCAGGTCGATCGCGCGGCCCGGGCATAGCTGCACGTACTTGCGCACCCAGCCGCCCATGTCCACGTTGCCCTCGCCCATCCGCACCCATTGCACGCCGATCCCCTCCGGGACCTTGTAGACCAGGCTGTCGCGCACGTGGCTGGTCACCGCGTACGGCGCCAGGGTCTCCAGCGTGACGTGCGGGTCCTCCATCGCCCAGACCGGGTTGCCGCTGTCGATGCAGGCGCCCACGAAATCCTTGCCCGCCTCTTCGATCAGGATCTTCAGCTCCCGCGCCTGCATGTCGCCGGCATGGTTCTCCACCGCCAGTTTGACGTTGGCGTCCTGTGCCACCTGCCTGACGCCCCGCAGGGCTTTGGCCGCGTTCTCGATGTGTCCCTCGATGCCAATGGGATCCGTCCGGTCTCCGGAATCACCCAACACGCAGCGCACAAAACGCGAACCCACTATGCGCGCCGCCTGGATCATGCGGGTGAGTTGCTCCTCCGCCGTGCCCGCCTTGGCGTCGAACCGGCGGGCCGACGGGCACATGGACATCATCCCGATTTCGACTTCGACCCCCAGGCGTCCGGCATGCTCCCGGACCTTCTTCAGGTGCGCCTCCTCCAACCCGCCCAGGAAGCGGATCTCCGAAAAATGCACCACCTCCGCGCCCAGCTTGGAGCAGTAGTCCAGCAACTGGAATGCGTCCCACCCTTGTGAGCCGAGACTGAACAGGTCCACACCCAACTTGACCCGCGGGCCCGGCTGTGAATTGGCCGCGCCGGCCATTGCCGCGGCGCCCGCGGCGGAAGAGAGAAAGGTCCTTCGATCCATAGGCTTTTCACCCAGTCTCCGCGCTTGGCCTCGGGAAGTCAAGCGGGCCGGGAGCCGCCAAACCAGCGGAGTTCCGGCGCGCCTCGGGCGGCAGCCTCGCAACCGGCAACGGGCCTGCCATCCGCCGTTTGCGGCGGGCGGATCTCAGTAGGCGCCCCGGCCCAGCGCTACGGCGCACACCGTCCGGGCGAGGATGTAGACATCCAGCCAAAGGGACCAGTTGCGGATGTAGTAGGCGTCCAGCGCCTGCTGCATCCTTAGGCCGCTCTCGCCGCGGGCTGAAACCTGCCACAGGCCGGTGAGCCCGGGCGGCACCCTGGCCCTGAGCTTGAGAAACTCGCCGTCGAACCGGGCCAGGTGGTAGTGCGGGAAGGGCCGCGGCCCCACCAGGCTCATTTCCCCCCGGATGACGTTCCAAAGCTGTGGAATCTCGTCCAGGCTGGTCCGGCGCAGAAACGCACCGATGGCGGGCAGTACCCGTGGGTCATGCCGGAGCTTGAAGCGCCGCCGCCACTCCTCCCGTGCCGCCGGGTCCGATGCCAGGTGCCGCCGCAGTTGAGCCTCGGCGTCCTGGAACATCGTCCGGAGTTTCCAGACGCGGATGGTACGGCCGCCCTCGCCGCCCCGCTCCTGGTGGAAGAAGACGGGGCCGGGGTCCGCCAGTTTGATCCACGCCGCCGCCAGGGCCACCAGCGGCGCCGCCGCCAGGACCCCCAGCCCGGCGATCACCAGGTCCAGGCCGCGCTTCAACCGGCGGTTCACCGGGCTGAGCAGGTTCTGCCGGACCTCCAGGCCCAGTTCCCCTCCCAGGTCGCGGGGGGACACCCACAGGCTGGCCATCCCCAGCAGGTCCGGGATGACGATCACGTGGCTGAACGCGGCGCTCAGGCGCTCCAGCAGCCGCAGCAACTCCTCCCGCCTGAGCTCCGGCATGGCCACCAGCGCGTGGCGGACCCCCAGACGGCCCCCCAGCTCCGCGGCATCCGCCAGCGGCCCCGCCAGCGGGATGCCGGCGTCTCCTTCCCAGTCGGAGCCGTCCTCCAGCATGGCCACGGGTTTGAGTCCGAGCGCCGGTTGCGCCAGCAGGCCGGCGGCGATTCTCCGGGCGGCCTGGCCCGCGCCCAGAACCAGCACCGGCACGCCCCACCAGCTTCGCCCGCGGCAGGCGCGCTTCACCAGTGAACGGCACAGCGGCGCGAGCGTCGCCGTGAATCCCCACGCCGCGAGCAGCACGCCGCGGGAGAAAGTCGTGTCGCGGCTCAGGAAATTAAACGCCGAGCCCGCCAGGCAGACCAGCGTGGCCCCCAGCACCAGGCGTCGCAGTTCCTCCACGGGACTCAGGCCCACTCCGGGGTACAGCCCGAGCACCGCGTAAGCCGCCGCGAACAGCAGGGCGGCAGGCCACAGCCGTATGTAGGTGGAAGGCTCGACGGCGGTGTTTACGCGGCTCCAGGCGAGGGCCGCCATCCATCCCGCCGCGGTCACAGCCAGCATGTCGGCGCCCAGCATCGAGGCTCCGGTCAGCAGACGGCTGGCGGAGCGGCCGGAGAGCGCCTGCGCGCGTTCCGGGCGGCTCAGCAGGGCTTCAGAGCAAGTTCCCATTGGGACCTCGACCGGTCAAAGACAGACCATCAACCCGCCGCCGGGCGCGGATTCAACGGGTCCGCCGCGCGGGGCGGACCGGGCCGGCCGCCGCCCGACGGCGCCCGGCGCTGCCGCAGCAGTTGCGCCGCAAACAGCGCCGCGAAGCGGGGATTGTGTTTCAGGTAGCGCCGCCACAGGCGCCGCGGTTCGGTGGCCAGGCGGAACAACCATTCCGTGCCGCTCGCGCGCATCCAGCCCGGCGCCTGCGGCTTCACTCCCGCCAGGAAGTCGAACGCCGCGCCCACCCCCAGCATCACGGCCGGCACGCGCCCGCGGTGAGCCGCCATCCAGCGTTCCTGCTTGGGGGTGCTCAACCCGATGAACAGCACGCGGACCCCGCTCTTCCGCATTTCATCCACGACCTCCCGGTCCTCCTCCGGCGAGAGCGGGCCGAAGGGCGGCGCGAACCAGTAGGGAGCGTGTAGCTTCGGATAGCGGCGCTCCACCTCGGCCCGGAGTTTTTCCAGTACGGACCGGGTCGCTCCATAAAACCCCACGGGCAGACCCGCCTGTTCGGCGGCTTTCAGCACCGCCGGGGTGAGATCCGGCCCGTAGACCCGGGACGCGCCCCTCAGGCCCAGCCGGCGTAATCCCCACACCAGCGGCATGCCGTCCGGGGTTACCAGGTCCGCCTCGTTCATGACGCGCAGGAACTCCGGCGAATCCCTCGCTTCCATGACGTTGTTCACGCTGGCCGCGCAAACGTATCGCGATTCGCCCGCCGCCGCCCAACTCAGGATCTGCCCGGCCGCCTCTTCGTAGCTGGTCCGGTCCACGCGCATGCCCAGTATCCACGCGGAGGACGGGACCCCCTCCTCACCGGCGCGGCGCGCTTCCCCGTTGGTCGCGGGCTGGAGGGAGCGGTACATCGCCCGTATCCTCCCGTAGCAGCCGGCAAAGATGAACTGCTCCTCAAACCGGCGGCGCCCCTGCGCGCCCATCCGGCGGCGCAATTCCGGGCTGACCAGTAGGCTGTTCAGCGCCCGCGCCAAGGACTCCGGGTCGCCCGGTTCCGCCAGGTAACCGTTCTCCCCGTGCTCGATGACCTCGGGGATTCCCCCGACGGCGCTCCCCACCACCGGTTTGCCGAGCGCCATCGCCTCGAGCAGCACGTTGCCCAGTCCCTCCGGCTTGCGGGCCGGAAGCACACAGATGTCGAGAGCCGAGTAGAGGCACGCCAGGTCCGCGACCTCCCCGGTGAAGGTGATTCGATCGCGGAGTCCCAGTTCCCCGATCAGCCGTCTGAGCCTGGCCTCCTGCGCTTCGTTTCCCGGATACGGGCTTCCCGCGATGACGAAGCCCGCCCGGGGGAACCTCTCCGCCAGCAATGCGGCGGCCCGCACGAACACGTCCTGCCCCTTCTGGTCCAGGTTGATCCGCCCGGCGACGCCGGCGATCGGGTAGCCGTCGGCGATGCCGTGCCGCTCCAGGAACGCCGCCCGCTGGGAGGCGGAAGGGGCGGAGACTTCCTCTGTGGGGATTCCGTTGTAGATGACGGCGACCTTCCTCCTGCGGATCGCGGGGTGAAACTGCGCCGCCACCGCCCGCGAGTTGCACACGATCCGCGAAGACAGCAGGAACATCAGCCATTCGTAAGCGCGCCATGCCGGGCTCACGCCGGCCAGAAACTCGCGCACGTGCCAGACGTGCGGCCGCCCTGCGGCGCGCGCCGCCAGCGCGGAGGTGAACACCACGGCGCTGTTGGTGTGAACCACGTCGGGCCGCAAGCGGCGGATCTCCCGCAGCAGCCGGGCGGCGCTCTGCGGAATGCGCCGCAGAAAGCGCAGCAGTCCGCCGGGGCTCCGTAATTCGCGCCGTGTGAGAACCGGAAGGTCCTGGTGGACGCTCACCTCCACTCCGGACGCCTCCAGTTGCGCCCTGAGAGGCCCGTCCCCCGGAAGAATGACGTGTACCTCGTCGCCATCCCGTGCGCCCTGGCCCGCCAGCCGCAGCAGGGAGCGGCTGGCGCCGTAGAGGTCGCTGACATTGGCTATGTATAGGATTCGCATGTGACTCAGGTTGGCGGGCTGGTTCAGAGGCTTGCCGCAAAACCGTTCCAGCGCCCGCGCAAGGCCGGACGGGAGACCTCCCCCGCCCGGCGCTTCAGCCTCTTGCGCCCGTGCAGGGTTTCTGTGCGGCGTCGCCCGCCGGCTTCTTCAGAGAATTCTCAGAGCGTGACCCGGTTCTTCTGGCACCACCGGGCGAGCACAAACACCGCCCACAGCCGTGACCATGGGATCTTCGGCCGGTTCTTACGGTAGGCTTCGAGCAAGCCGTTGACCGCGTCCGGCGCAAGACCGACGGATTCGAGCAGGGCTCGGTTCGCAAGCGTCTCGCCGATCCAGGCGCGCGTCGCGGCCGCCCTCAGCCATTCGTCGAGCGGCAGCCGGAAGCCCTGTTTGCGCCGGACCGGGAAATCGTCTCCCAAGAGGGGCCGGAACAGGCTCCACAGGAAAGGCTTGTCGGGCGCTCCCCGGCACCGCCTCGCGGCCGGCACCTTCCAGGCCGCCTCGAGGAAGCGGTGGTCGGTGAACACCGGCCGGACCTCCAGGGAAACCGCCATGCTCATGGCGTCCGTATCGCGCAGGCAGCGCTCCCCAAGAAACAGCCGGAGCGCGTACAGCGACACCAGATTGCCGGGGCCGGCGGCCTCCGCTTCGGCGCGCAACTGCTCCACCAGCAACCCGGGCAGGCTGTAGACCAGGCTTCCGCCGTCCCCAACCGCGTCCGCCGAGATCAGGCGTCGCCGGACCCACTCGGGAAAAAGGATCTGCGCCGCCTGGTAAGCCGGCAGCGCCGGAGGCGCGGGACGCGCGCCGTTGGAGCCCCAGGCCTCGGCCAGTTTCCAGGGTGCCGACACGCGGAAACCGCGCCGGCCGAGTTGTCGGCTCAGGAAACGCCGGGCCGGCGCCGGAGAAGCCGCCGCGAGCCTGGCGCACCGGTCGACCCAGGGGACGGTGTTGAAGAACGGGTAACCTCCGAAGGTCTCGTCTCCGCCCAGGCCGGAGAGCGCCACCGTCAACCCCGCCGCCTTGGCCGCCCGGGAAACGCAATAAGTATTGACGCCGTCGAAACTGGGCTGGTCCATGGCGTCCACGGCCTCGGGCAGCCAGCCGGCAAACTCGCACGGCCTCAGCCGGATCTCGCTGTGCCGGGTGGCGAAGCGGCGCGCCACCCAGTCCGAGTACGGGGATTCGTCGTAGGCAGGCTCGTCGAAAGTGACCGAGAACGTCCGCACCGTGGGCCCCCCGGCGGCGGCCAGCGCCACGATGATCGAAGAGTCCAGCCCACCGGAAAGGAACGCGCCGATGGGCACGTCGCTCACAAGGCGCAGGCGCACCGCTTCCGCCAGCACCGAGCTGAGTTGCTCGCCGGAGTCCGCCCGGCCGTTGGATGACGCAGCCTCCCCGGGGCGCCAGTACTGCCCCGTCCGGATCACGCCTCCCCCGGCCGAAACGCGCAACCAGTGCCCCGGCCGCAAACTGCTGACGCCGCGAACCGCCGTCAGCGGCGCGGCCAGAAAGCCATTGGCCAGGTAAACGGAGAGCGCCTCCGTCTCCAGCCTCCGCTCCACGGCGCCGCTGGCCAGCAGCGCGCGCACCTCCGAAGCGAACAGAAACGTCTCCCCCGGCGCCTGGCAATAGTACAGCGGCTTCTCCCCCAGCCGGTCTCGCGCCAGCAGCAGTTCCTGCCGCGCCTGGTCCCAGATGGCGAATGCGAACATGCCGCGCAGCCGGTTCAACATGTCGTCCCGCCAGCGGCGGTAGGCTTTGAGAACGACTTCCGTGTCCGTCCCGGAGCGGAAGCCCTCGCCGAGCGATTCCAGTTCGCCGCGCAGTTCCTTGTAGTTGTAGACCTCGCCGCTGTAGACGATCCAGTTTCCGCTGGCCGGGTCGTGCATCGGCATGTGGCCCGCCGGGGACGGGTCCAGGATTGCGAGCCGCGTGCTCCCCAGCGCCAGGCGCAGGCCGCCGGTCCTCGCGCTCGCGACGCCGGAGTCGTCCGGCCCGCGGTGTGACATCGCGGCGGTCATTCTCGCCACCGCCTCCCGCCCAGGCCGCGGCGAGAGCATTCCGGCTATTCCGCACATGGCGGCCTCCGCCGGAACAAAGCCAGTTCCAGGTTCACCCCGCGCGCCAGCCCCATCCTCCGGAAGAGGGCATCGAGCGGCCGGAGCATCGCCACCGCCGCGCCGCCGGCGGCGTCCCGCGCCGGCTCCGGCATCGATGACAGCGTCTTAGCAAGGAGCCGCCATGCCGCCAGTTGCAAGTGGCCGGCCAGGTCCCGGCCGGAGCGCGGCGTCGCGTCGGCCAGAATCGAAAAGACCGGCTCCCGGCCGGCCGGCGCCATCTCCGGCCCGAGCGCGTCCCGGTAGGTGGCCAGGGAGCGTCGCTTCACGTGGGGCGCGATCTGCCGGTCGGCCTCAACGAAAACGTCCGAGATCAGCAGGAAGCCGCCGGGACGGACGCGCGCCGCCAGGTTGGCGAGCGCCGTCCGGCAGGCGTGCTCCTCCACCAGGTGATAGAGAACGTCGATCGCCGTGACGAGGTCGAACTCCGCCTCCGCGGCGGGCAGGCCGGACCACTCCGCGGCGGCCAGATCCTGCAACAGAAACTCCCCTTCGGGACAAGCGCGGCGGCAGTGCTCAACCGCTTCCGGGGCGATGTCCAGCCCCACCCAGCGCCCGGGCTTGAGCCGCCGCCACAGGCTGGCGTATGCGCCCACGCCCGCGCCGGCTTCCAGCAGCCTGAACCGCACCGGAAGAACCGTTCGCCCCAGCAGCCGCAGGACCGCCGCCCGCCGCAGCCTGTAGGCCGCATCATTGAAACCGTCGCCGAGGCCGGCGTAGCCCACCGCCGCGATTCGCCCGCGGCGCGCGGCGTGCAGCCCGGTCCAGTAAGCCCGATTATCGTAAGTCTGCATGTGCGCGGCGCTCTGGAAGCTTGTTGACATGACCGGCGGACACTTCGGAGGGCGTGCGCGGCGCCGGCGCAAGCCGGGACTGCGCCGCCTGGAAACCGGACTCCGGTCTTATCCCGCTCGAGCGCTGGAGCGGCTTTTTCAAATAGCTCCCAGTATGTGCCCCAGGTTCTCGCGGAAATGGGCGTGCGTGTACTTCGCCATCAATGTCTGGTAGCCGCGCCGCCCCATGGCCGCGGCCCGTTCCGGATCGCTGAGCAGTGAGATCAAGGCCCGGGCGACCTGCTCCACCGAGTACGGGTCCACGCACAGGCCGTCGACGCCGTCGGTGACCACCTCCGCGCCGGCGTCCCGGTTGCCCGCCACCACCGGGACGCCGTGGCGCCAGGCTTCCAGATACACGATCCCGAAACCCTCGCCCGTCGAGGGCATCACCAGGATGTGGGAGCGGCTATACACCCGCTCCAGTTCGTCTTCGTCCAGATAGCCGTGGAAGCCGACCGCGTGCCCAACCCCCAACCGCCGCGCCAGGTCCTCCAGTTCGCCCCGCAACGGACCCTCGCCGACCACTTCGTAGCGCGCGCTGGGGAATTCCGTCAGCACTTGCGGCAGCGCCCGTATGACCCTGTCGCAGCCCTTGTAGTGGTCCTTCCGGCTGAGCCGCGTCACCGTCAGAAGCCGCTGCCCGCCGCCCGCCCCGTTGCGGAGTTGCGGCGCCCGCTCCGGCGCGTCGACGGCGTTCGGCAGGAACGTGAAGCGGCCGCCCGGCAGCGCGTAAGCCCGCTGCATCCGCTCCGCCGTGAGCCGGCTCACCGCCGCCACCCGGTCAATGCCCCACCGGACCGCCAGGCGTTCCAGCCGGGGAACATGATCGCGGAACGGCTCCAGCCAGACTTCCCGGCCGTGTACGAACAGGACCTGCCGGCTGGCCGGGCTGAGCGCCCGCGCCAGGCATGCCAGCGGGGCCAGCAAGACGTGGCCGTAGAGCACCACGTCCGGCCGGACCTGCCGGAGCAGGCGGACGAAGCAGGATGCGGTCCGGGGCTTGTTCCGTCCCCCCGGCGTAAACCGCACAGGATCCGGCGCGGCCAGGGCGTCTTTGCTCGTGTCCCACAGCGCGATCACCCAGCTCCTCAGACCGCGTGTCCGGCCGAACTCGGCGAGCGCGGTCACCACCCGCTGGTTAAACCGTTCCAGTCCGCCGACCCCGGCGTAAACCCCCAATGCGACGAACATCACTTTCATGGCATCCCGCCCCGCACCAGGAGATTGGCTGTCGGGATGGCCGGGCGGCCGGACTGTTCGCTCAGCCATACCAGCCGGTGCAGCGCCGAGAGATACAGCTCGCGCAGGTAGCCCGAAAACGTGGTGGCGTTCCAACAGGGGCGCAGCTCGATCCGGTTGGCGGGGAAGCCCGCCATGAGGAGCAGGTCCACGGCGGTCTTCTCCGTCAGTCCGAATTCGTGTGACAGGTCCTGGTGCAGATGGCAGCAGGCCAGCAGGTTCCCCATGTTGGGAGCCTGGATAACCAAGTGCCCCCCCGGCAGCAGGAACTGGCGCGTCCGCTCCACAAAGCCTACGATGCGCGGCTTAGGGAGGTGCTCCAGCACGTCCATGGCGTAGATCGCCCCGTAGCGGCCCAGGCCCGGCATCTCAGCCAACCGCAAGGCGTCAAACTGCTGTACAAAGCCGAGTCCCATCCGGTGGCAGATTTCCACGTTCTCGCGGGAGATGTCGAAACCGGCCAGATCCGTGTAACCCAACTCCTTCAACAGGGCCAGTAGCGATCCTTCGCCGCAGGCGATATCCAGGATGGGCGTGGCGCGATCTACAGGCAGCCAGCCGCGCAGTACGCGCCGCAACGATCTGAATATCGTAGAACGCGCCCGCCGGTCTTCGACGGTCGGGCGGCGGCTGAAGGTGTGGTAGAGCTCGAACAAGCGTGCGTTGGTGGGTGATTCGGCGGCGGTTTCCATCGGCGGTGCGACTAATTCAATAACTCGGTCCATAGCTGAATCAACCTCTCCGCAATCCTCTCGTGGGTATAGCACCGGGCAACCCGGGCTACTCCCCAGGACCCGACTTCACTGCGCCATTCCGGCTGGCTTATGAAGCGCTCGAGGATGTGCGCCAGACTCCGGCTATCGTTCTCTGGAAAGACCAGGTCGGCGCGCCCGATGACTTCGGCAATGGCGCCCGATGAAGAACCGGCTACCGGGATTCCCATGGCCATGGCTTCGATCAGCACATGACCGAACTGCTCCTTCCAGCCGTGCGCCTGGCGCGAGGGGAGAACCAGCGCGTCCAGGCTTCGCATCGTTCGCGGAACATCTTCATGAGGCAGCGCGCCGGTCCACGCGATCCGGTCCGCTACCCCAAGCTCATCGGCCAACTGGCGAAGTCGGCCGGCCATCGGGCCGGCGCCACAAATGGTAGCGCGGGCCTCAAAGCCGTTTCCGGCAAGCAGCGCCAGAGCTTCCAGCAGCAGGTCGACGCCTTTCTCCCGAACCAGCCTGCCCACAAATCCGATGTTGAAAGCGCCGCTGGAAGGCTTTCGGACCCGCTGGAAAAGCCGGGGGTCCACCCCTAGCTGCGGGATCACTTCGATCCGCCGCCTGAAACCCCATTTGGCGGCCAGCGCCGCTGCCTCCAGGCTGCCGCAGACGATGGCGTCGGCAAGGGCCAGCACCGTCTGCTTGGCCAGCTCTTGTGCGGGGTGCAACGGCCGGTCCAGGTTCTCCCATCCAAATACGACTAACTTGCGGCGGGCAGCTTTCGCGGCCAAGGCGAGTTGGGCCGAGGCCAGCGAGTAAACCTCCTGGTCCACGTGAACGATGTCAGGCCGGAAGTCCACCAACACGCCGGTGAGCGCCAGCGGTTCGAACAGAAAGCTGGCCACGTGACCGGCCCGGACAACCGGCACCGGCAGCATGGCGAAGGATTCGTACCCGGGGGCCGGCCTGAAACTGCCGCCTCCGTCCAAGCCATTCAGGTTTCGCCACCGGGATGGCGTCAGCAGCCCCACCGAGGAACACCGGCGGGCCAGGACATCCAGTTTCTGCTGATTGATCCGGAGCGCGTAGGTGTGTCCGGCGACCAGTACCCGGAAGGGAAACCGCTCCTCGCCGGCAGGTGTGGGAACAGCCGACGGGGGTGACTCCGCCGGCAGGCACACGGAACAGCTCATTTCGTCACCGGCTTTCTATCCGCCCAGGCGTCCTTCCAAGACCGGCTGAGGTTCAACTCTGAGCGCACCCGGTTGTACCGGCGCATGCGCCGCTCGCCTGGCCTGCGCGGCGGCCATCTGCCACTGGCACCCGGCCACGGTCCCTGAGATCAGGAACCACTCGCTGGTCATGAAACTGGGACCGTTCAGGTAGCCCGTCACTAAGCAGCCGGCAGCGTATGCCAGGAGCCACCGGAGGTGACGCTGGAACCTGGCTTCCGGCGCCCGCCGCCAGGCCGAGAAGCCCTCTCGCAGCAACTGCCAAAGGAAACCGAGGAATAGCAGCGCCCCAGGAATGCCGACGCCGTAGACCAGTTCCACGAGGAAATTGTGCGACGATAGCAGGCCGTAAGCCTTGGCGGCCTCGCGGCTGCGGCTGGCCTCAAGCATGACTCCAAGTCCCTGGCCCCAGGCGGGAGAAATCGAGACTGCTTCTCGCATGGCAGTCCAGGCCGATGTCCGGGCCTCGATGGTTCCCACCGTTGCGTAGCGCGCCAGGACGCCGCTTTGGAAAACGGGCATCCGGCGGGCCACAAACAGTTCCCGGTAAAGGAAGTCACCTGCGGCCACGGTCGCGGCGAACGAACCGATCACCAGGCCGAGAACCAGAAGCGGCCGCCGGAAGGACCGCCAGCCGAACAGGCCGAACAGGAACAGCATGGCCAGCAGGCCCACCCAGGCGGTCCGCGTGAGGCTGAAAAACAGGCCAGTCAGGGCGAGGACCACGGTTCCCACAAATACGCTCCGCGAGATTCGGCCGTGCAGCCTCGCCACCACAGCCCCGGTCACTCCCGCTACAAGAAAGAAGCCCCAGGTCAGGGGGTCCGCGTAATACGAGTAAGAACGGAACTCCGGGCTCGCGCCCTCCAGGTAGGCGAAGACCTTGCCGCCATGGATCGAGTAGGCGTACGTCTGAGCGGCCCAGGCGCGATCCAGAAAAGTCGGGCCGCCCGCCAATTGCAGACACCCATAGAGAACGGATATGCCCGCTAAGATCGCCATCGTGCGCCCCACCCGGGCGAAGCTCTCCGGCGTGAGAAACAGTCCGGCAAAGAACAGCAGCGGCGGCAGCAGGTTCTGGTAAACGACCGTCAGAACCGTCAGCCACGACAGGCGGCTGGCCGACACGAGTGTGGAGGCCGCCGACAGAACCAGGAAAGCAGCCAGCAGCCGTCCGCTCCAGGGAAGCCTGCGGCCGCGAAGGCGCTTGGCGGCAGCCGCCATGAGCAGCAGCAGCACCACGGAGGGCAGCAATTGGACGCCGAAGTACACGGCCTGCGGTTGCGGGCCCAGCAGGAAGATCAGGCGCTTCATCAGGTGGACCAGGCTCTGGCAGACCAGGAACGCGATTACCAGGCCGTCGGGCCGGAAACGGGAGTACGCCACCAGCGCCGGAAACAGCAGCGCCGTCAGGCACACCGCCTGAAGGCCCGGCAGAACCGCGGCCAGGACCGCCAGGGGAACCGGCAGCGCCCACCAGATCGCCCGCGCCGCCCGGCCCGGCCGGTTCATCGCATCCACCTCCGGAAGAGGCTTACATAGGCCAGGCAGACCGCCGCGGAGCTCGTCATCCATCCCGCCGCCGCGCCCGCCGCGCCGAACCGCCAGACCATGGCAAGCCCAGCCGTGAGCGTCACGGCGGTCCCGGCGCACGTCGCCCAGAAACCGGCCTCCGGACGCCCCGCGGCCCTCAGCGCCATGCCCAGCCCCGTGTCGCCCAATGCGCGGATGATCACCGCTGCGCCCAGGTAGGGCGCCATGCAAAAGTACGCGGAGTAGGCGTCGCTCCCGTAGGCCAGACGCATGAGGCCCGTGCCGAACGCCAGGATCCCCGCGACATAGAGCCCCGCCGCCGAGGAGGCCGCCAGCCCGATCTTCACCGCCGCCGCCCGCAGTTGCGCTTTTCCGCCCAGGGCGTGCCGCCGGCTCAGCCGGGGCAGCAGGAGGTGGCCGGCTCCGGTCAGCGCCTGGCTCATCGGCAACAGCAGGTTGTCCGTCGCGCGGTACGCCGCCACCGCCTTCAGGCCCGCCAGGCCGCCCACCAGCGGGAGATAGAGAGAATTCGCCAGCCAGTACAGCATCGTGGTTCCCAATGACCACCGGGCGTAGCCCCAGTGGCGTTGGGCCGCCTGGCGCAGAAATGCGCCGTCGCCTATGCGAAGAGCCTTCGCCGGACGTACTGAGAGCCGGTTGCCTACTCCCACACTCACCGCCAAACCGGCGCCGGACATCAACAGGAAAATGCCCCCGGCCGAAATCCGTCCTGTCCGCCACAGCCAGCCGGTCCCGGCCGCCAGCAGCAGCGCGTAGCAGAGACTCGCCAGCATCGCCCTCTCCGGCCGGGAACCCAGATAGCACGCCCTGCGGGCCAGCCAGAACAGAAGCATCCCCGGCGCGGCCACCGCCATGGCCAGAAGCGGGGGCCACAGCGGGCTTGCCCATGCGGCCAGCGCCGCGGCCCCCGCCAGCAACGGCGCGCTGATGACCAGGCATGTGCCTGCGTGCAGCCAGAGAACCGCGCCCAGGTAAGTCCCCAGGCAGTCCGCGTAATGGGCGGGACCGATTGCGCCCATCGGCTCCAGGATCACCGCATTATGGATGCCCGCCCCGAAAAGGAACACGGCGTAAACCAGCGCGAAGACTCCATACTCGGCCGGGCTCAGCCATCTGGCCAGCAGCAGGCTCACCCCGAAATGCGCGCCGGACGCCAGGGCCTGGTCCGCGACCGAGAACGCCACGGGCGCCGACCAGCGTTTCAGCGTCCACAGCGCGCGCGCGGCCGGCGCGGGCCCCCGGTCCGGCGATATTGGCGCCGCCGTACTGGTCGAGACCGGACTCACTATTTCGGGCTTGCCGCCAGTTCACTCGCCGCCAGCCCGGCGTAACCCAGATAGGTCCAACCAACACCGGACTGGTACCAGTACATGGTCCCGGCCCCATTCTTGCCGGCGATGAAATAACGCCCCCCGGAGGCAGCAATGGAGGCCTTCACGAGAATCCCGTTCAGGAACTGCCACCCCTGCCAGCCGTTGCCCGCACCTTCCACGAACGCCTGCGTGTAGACCTGGTCGTAGAAGTTCGTCACGACGGCGTGAATCACCCCGCCGGTGGCCGCCACTTCCGGATCGGTCTTGGCCTGGCCTCCGCCGTTGTGCCAGGTGCCCCAGACGTCGCCTTGAAGCCGCGCCATCCAGATGTTGTTGACCTGGCTCCGGACGCTTACGTAGGCTGCCCCGTCCGCCCCGATGGTGATTGCGGGCTTGCCCGCCGCCGCCGGCGCCGAAGGGTCCGGAATCCAACCCTGGAAGCCGCCCGCCGGCAGGTATCTTCCGCTTACGATCCGGCCCGTGCCCGTGAGTCCCACAATGTAGACGGCGCCGTTGTTGGCCCGGGCGATGACTGGGTCCGTGGCGAAGTCCCCGGCCAGGTTCGTCCAGACGCCGAATCCCGTTCCGGGTACATATCGGTTGATCCAATACCGGTAAGAGGAATCGCGCGCCGCCACCCAGGCTCCGCCGCCGGGTTCGGCTGCCACGGCTGGATCGCCGTCCAGCGAGCACCCCGCCAGAGTCCAGGCCGGGTCCCAGGCGCGCGTCTCCGGCTTGTACCGGTTCAGGTACACGCAGCCGGCCGCGGTCCGGCCGGCGACGATGGTATCTCCCGAGGAGCTCTGGGAGATCGCCGGAGCGCTGGCGATGGTGCCGTAGGCATTGGAGAGCCCGGCCGAGCCGTAGGTGGTCAGGATGGTGTTTCCGTACGGCGCCGACCGGAAGACCGCTGTGGGCGCGGTCTGGCCCAGCATCGCCACGAAAGCGGTGTAGCCGCCGGCGATCGAGGATTGCAGGGGCTGCTTGAGAGGCAGATCGGCGGAAAGCGTCTGCCCGGCGATCCAGAGATTGCCCCCCGGATTCATGGCCAGAGCGCTCACGGTGTCGCTTTGGCCGCCGCCGAAGTAGGTGGCGAACTCCAGGGCGTTGCCCGCCGGGGAGAACCTCGCCACGAAACCGTCGTAGCTGCCCGCCTTCGCCGCCTGCACCGCGTCCTTCACCGGCAGGTTGGAGGAGGAGGTGTAGCCTCCCACCGCCGCCTGCCCGCTAGGGCTGACCGCTATGGCGTTGGCGTAATCGGCCCCGCTGCCGCCGAAGTAGGTGCTGTAGGCGAGCGCCGTGCCGCCCGCGTTCAGTTTCGCCAGGAAAGCGTCCAGCGTGCCGCCGGCGTGAAAGGCCTTATATGCGTTCACCGTGGGGAAATTGCTGGAACTGGTGTAGCCGGTGACGTAGACGTTGCCTTCCGGGTCCACGGCGATGCCCGTCCCGGTCTCCCCCGCCGCCAGCGTCCCCCCGCCTCCCCCCAGGTACGTGCTGAACAGGAGCGCGCTCCCCGTGGAGGCGAGCTTCGTGACGAACGCATCCTGCCCTCCCGCGTTGGAGGCTTGCAGCGGCTGGCAGGTCGGGAAGTTGGCGGAGGTCGTTCCCCCCGTCACGTAAACGTTGCCGACGCCGTCCAGCGCAATGGCCGTGGCGGCGTCTTCGCTGCTCCCCCCGAGGTAGGTGCTCCACACCAGGCCGGACCCCGAGGCGTTCAGCTTGGCCACGAAAGCGTCGCGCAGGCCGCCGAAGGCGCTGCGATAGCCGTTGAGCACGGGGAAATTGGCCGAGGCGGTCTCGCCGGCCACGTGGGCCTGGCCGTAAACGTCGATGGCGATGGCGTTGCCGCTGTCGTACCCGCTGCCGCCGAGCAGCGTGCTGTATTCGAGCGCGCTGCCCGCCGAATTGAGTTTGGCCACGAACGCGTCCCGGCCTCCCCCCAGTGAGCGCTGCCGTGCGCCGCTGGTCGTGGGGAAGTTTGAGGAGTAGGTCCAGCCCGTCACATACGCTTTGCCCTCCCGGTCCACCGCCACGCCAAAGGCCCGGTCGTCGCCGCTGCCGCCGAGATAGGTGCAGTAGAGCAGAGTCGTGCCGGTGGGATCCAGCTTGGCCACGAACGCGTCCACTCCGCCGCGCCGTCCGGCTTGATAAGGGCCGGCCAGCGGGAAGTCGGAGGAGTCCGTGTAGCCGGCGATATAAGCGTTGCCCGAGTCGTCCACCGCTATCGCCCGGGCCCAGTCGAGCCCCGTGCCCCCGAGGTAGGTGCTGTAAGAGAGCACCGGGTCGATCACCAGTTCCGCCGCGCGGTCGTAGCCCTCCACGTGGAAGCCTACCGAACCGTCCGGGAAGACGCGGTAGCCGCCCTCCACGGGCTTCGTTCCGCCGCCCGGCGGCGTCTGGTAGAGGGACGGCTTGTGCTCCGTCAGCACCCCGCCCCCCATGGCCACCGAAAGGCGCCCGTCCCGCTCCACCCGCGGCTTTCCGGCGCCGTCGTACCGCCACCGGATCGCCGACGGATCGGCGCCGGCGCGCACCTGAAACGTCGACTTGAGCCCCTCCGCGCCGGCCTCGTAGAGCAGGTCAATGCCGGGGTATAGCTCCCTGTAAAGGATCGCCCCGTAAGTCGCCACGCCCGTCCGCCAGTTCTCCGGGCGGCCGCCGGCCAGGTAGTTGAGCTTGCCCGGCAGCGGACCGGCCGGCTCGATGGCGCGCTGCCCGCGAGCCCCGGCAAAACGCATGCTGACGCGCCGCTGGCCGGCTTCAAAAACGGCTCCATCCGGGGAGAAAAACGCCGCCATGTCGGGCGTGCGCAGCAGGTAGCCCGCCTGCCCGCTTTCCTCCACCACGTGCGGGACGAAGAACAACGGAAGGCGCCGCGCTCTAGGCGGCACGCCGCCGGCTGAAGGCGCGCCGGCGCACGACGCGGCGGCCAGGAGGACGGGAAGGGCCCACCTGGCACGAGCCCGGGAAGAGGCGCGTTCGGTCATCGGGAATCCTCCGAGATGTTGATTGGACTTTACGGAGAGTGCACTGCGGGCCCGCGGGCGTGGACCAGGGCGGGCGGCCTGCGGAACGGAACCCCGCCGCGGATCAGGTCCGGGTGTGGGGTTTGTAGTACTTGTTGTAGTGGCTGTAGTAGTAGTAGCTGTCGCTCATTTCCTTGTGGACTTCGCTGAGCACCACTCCCACCACCGTCGCGCGCAGCCGTCCCAGGGTGGTGATCACGCTGGCCACCGCCTTGCGGCTGGTTTCTCCCGCGCGCGTGACCACGACCACGCCGTCCACCACCGTGGCCATTTGCAGCGGCTCGGCGAAGCCGAGCAGCGGCGGCGCATCCAGGATCACCAGGTCGTATTCGAAGCCGGCTTCGTCCAGCAGCTCTTGAAGCCCGCGGCCCACCAGGTCGGCGGCCCGCCGGCTGGAGGGCCCGGCCGGCAGAACATCCAGGTTCGGCGTCGCGGGCAGCCGCACAATCGCCTGCTGCCAGGGCATCTCGGCCAGCAGCACGTTGGAAAGACCCACTGCGCTCGGCACCTCGAAGCGCCGGTGAACGCTGGGCCGGCGCAGATCCCCGTCGATCAGCAGCGTGCGGTGGCCCTGTTCGGCGTGAGCCACGGCCAGGTGGGCGGCGATGGTCGACTTCCCCTCTCCCGGCGAGGCGCTGGTAACCAGCAGCGACCGGATTCGCCGGTCGAAGTCCGCCAGCAGGATCGAGTTCCGCAGCGTGCGGATCGCCTCGTCGTATCCGGTCAGGGACCGGTCTCCGTTCCCGTTCACCGGCACCAAAGCGCGGCTGGCGGCGGCCGCGGGCATCGGCCCCAGCCGTCCCCGCCAGTTCTTCACCACCGGCAGCGTGCCGACCACCTCCGTGCGGAGCATCCGCGTGGCCTGCTCCGGATCCCGGACCGTGTTGTCGAGCACGTCGCTCAGCACCGCCATGCCCACCGCCAGCAGGCTGGAGAACAGGAAGGCCAGCAGCACGTTCAGCTTCAGGTTCGGGAAAACCGGCTTCACCGCCGGACGGGCCGAATCGGCGATCCGTATGGCGCTGTTCTGGAAGCTCGCGTTGATCCCCGCCTCCTTGATCTTGCGCACCAGTTCCTCGTACAGCGCCTTGTCCGCCTCCGCCTCGCGCTTGAGGGCCTGGTACTCGAAGGAGCGCGCGTTCAGGCTGTCCCACTCGGCCTTGGTTTCCTGCACCGCCTTTTGCAGCATGCCCTCGCGCCGCACGGCCTCGGCGTATTCGATCCCCACCCGCTGCCGGATGTTCGCGGTGGTGTCGGCCAGCAGCTTCTCGACTTCCGCGGCCTGCGCGGCCGCTTTCCTGTATTCCGGGTGATTGCTTCCGTAGTGCGTCTTGATCTCGGCGAATTTCTCCCGGGCGTCGTTCAGCCGCTCGGTCAGTTTGCGGAGGGATTCCCCCTGCGTGGAAACCAGCGCCGCTTGCAGGGATCCGGACCGCACCGACTGCTCGGCCGCCTCTTTCCGCACGCGGTCCGCCTGGGCGTTGGTGTACTCGGCGTTCAATTGCAGCAGGCGCGCCGACAGGATGCTGGTCTTCTCCTCCGGGTTGATTACGTTCAGTTCGCGCTCGAACTGCGCCAGAGCCGCGCTGGAGCGCTCCATGTTGGCCTTCAGCTCCTCCAACTGCTTCTCCATGAAGGCCGACAGGCTGGCCGAGGACTTGTACCGGATGTTGTAGGTGTGCTCCAGGTAGGAACCGGCCGCGGCGTTGGCCACCTGGGCCGCCAGTTGCGGATCGGAACTGCGGTAGCTGATCAGCAGCAGGTAGGTGTTGGGCGGCCGGCTCACCTTCAGCTTTTTCAGAACCACCGGCGCATCCTCGGCGTGGCCGCTACCCGCCGGCGGAACCTCCAGTTCGCCGGGAATCTGGCGCAGGTTGAACTTCTCCACAACCGGCCGCAGCACCGAGTCCGACTGGATGAGCTTGATCTGCGTGGCCAGGAACTGGTCCGCGTCGTTGGTGGTCGAGCGCACGGCCTCCTGCCCGATCACCCCGGTCGGAGTCTGGCGGTCGATGTCTATCGTGGCGGTGGATTCGTAAACCGGGGTCAGGCGGTTTGAGATCACCACCGCCGCGAGCACTGAGGCGGCCACGAACGAGAGGATCTTCCAGCGGTGCCGCTTGAGAATCCAGAGGTAGTGCGAGAGCGGTATGGTGGCTTCCTCCGGCTCCGCCTCCATCGGCGCGTGCATCATGTAGGGCGCGGCGGCCGCGTACTGCTCCATCACGGCGGGAAGATTTCGTTCAAGTTTCTGTTCTGCCATGGATCGGATTTTCCTGCGAACTACCGTCTCCAGATCAGGATGCCGGAGGCCGTCGAGGAGCCGAAGCCGGCGATCTTCTCGAGGGCGCTCACCGTGATGCGGCGCCCGCTGTTGTCCGGAATGTAGAGAATGTCGTTGGGTTGCAGCGGCACGTCCTGCGACTTTCGCGCCAGGATGCGGTTCAACTCGATGGGGATCTCGTGCTTGGCGCTCTCTACGCCTTCCTGGCGGTAGATGTAGGCCGTCTTGGAGGCGAAAGGCGCCAGCCCCTCGGCCAGCGCCAGAATCTGGAGAACCGTGGTCTCGGCTGTGTTCTGAACCGCGTAAGCGCCCGGCCTCCGCACCGTCCCCACCACGTAGACTTTGCCGGCCTCCGGCACCCGTATCTCTTCCCCGCCCGCCAGGCTGAGATTCACCGCCGGATCCGCCGCGTCAATCAGCGACTTGACCGGGATGCGCTGCACCAGCGCCACCGGCGAGCCGTTCTCGGCCGCCTGCATCCGGCTCACCAGGATCTCCGGGCCGGCGTCCGGGCTCAGTCCGCCGGCGCGCGTCAACGCGTCCAGTAGCGTCACCGGACCCGCCGCCTGGAAGGTGACGGGGTTCTTCACCGCTCCGGCCACGCTGATGGGACGGCTGTGGTATTCGGCGATGGTCACCGTCACCACCGGGTCCACCAGGATCTGCTCCTCGCTCAAGGCGGCGGCGACACGGGACTCCAGGTCCGCCGGAAGCAGACCCTCGGCCTTGATCCGCTGCTTGAGCATGGGCAGGCGGACGGCGCCGTCGGCGCCCACCCGCACCGTTCGCGTCAGCTCCGGAGAGCCGTACACGGAAACCGCCACCAGGTCATTGGGTCCGATCTTCTGCGCCGGCAGGTTGGCGGTGGAGTCCTGCACCGGATCGGCCGCTCGCGAAACCAGGCTGAGCGCCAGCCCCAACAGCAACACAAACCTCATGTTCCGTCCCTCCGGCGGGACGGCATGGCCGCCCGCGCTCCCGGCGGCATGCCGCTCTCGCCGTCTTCCTCTGCGCTTTCCAGCATCCGCAGCAGTTGCGACACACGGAACTCCAGTTCCGACATCTTGTGCCCCAGAGCCGCTATCTGCCACTGCATGGAGGCCGCCCGCCGTTCCTCGGCGGCGGCGTGCCGCAGCACCGCCAGGCGCGCGAAGTCCGAAATACTCCGGGCTCCGTTCTCCGAGCAGGCGGTGCGCAAGGCCGCGTACTCCTCTTCGTTCACCCGGAAGTTCACCAGCCGCGTCCTGGGCCTATAGACTGGCATGCGGCCTGCTCCATCCGGCCTGGGTCCACGCGCCCGCCGGCCGTCCGCGCGGCGCCGGGTTGACGCGGCTGATGGCGGCGCGGTCCACCTCGGCCGCCACCGACCGCTGCAACAGTTCCACGCTCACCACCACCCGCCAGGCGTCCTTCAATTGAGCCAGGATCCCTTCGACGCCGGCCAGCGGGCCGTACTCGATGCGGACCCGCTCCCCCACCCGCGGAAACGGCCACGGGCTCAGCGCCAGGCCGCTCGCCGCCAGGGTTCTCACGGAGTCGATCTCCACCTCCGGGACGGCCGCCGGCTGGTTCCCGAAGCCGACCACCGAGGTCACGGCCGGCGTGGCCAGCACCTGCCCCCTCTCGGCCCGGGCAAAACGGCAGAACACGTAGCCCGCAAAAAGCGGCAGGTCCAGTTCCTTGACGCGGTCGCTCCAGCGCCGCCTGGCCCGGTACAGAGGCAGGAACGCTTCCCACCCCTTGCACTCCAGCGATTGGGCGGCGGCCTTCTCGTGGTTGGGCTTCACCGTCACGGCGAACCACTGCGGCAAATCGCAAACGCTTCTCATGCCGGCCCACCGCTACACACGTCCGCAAACACTTCGGGCATACGGCTTGTAAGGCCCGTCGGGGGAGTTCCTGTTCTCGGGGGGAGGCGATCCGCTTCCGCGCCGCCGCACGCGCGCCGACGCTCTCGGACCGATGTCTTACAAAACGTATACGCCATGCTGGCTCCGAAGTCAAGCGCAGCATCGCCAGGCGCGCCAGCGGGATAGCCGCCGCCCGCCCGCTCAACGGCTGATCGTGCCTTTGTTCTCATCCTTTTGTGTCTTCAACAAGACGTACGCCCCGGCGCCCGCGCCCCCCACAACCACGCCCGCGATCACCGCCTTGGCCCCCGAGGACATCCCGCCCGCCTTCGGAACTCCGGCGGGCTTGGGAGCGGACGGCGGAACCGGAGCCGGCTTCTGCGGAGGCGGCGCCGCCGGTTTCGCCGCTGGCGCCGGCGGAACCGCACACTCCCCGGCCACCCGCCGGAACTGGGAAACCTGGATGACTTCCAGAGCGCCTTCCACCGGCTTCGCACCGGGGATGACGGTGGCGGTCACCTCCACCATGCGTCCGACTTCACGGTCCAGCCGCTCCCCGCGAACCTCCTCGACGACACCCGTCAGCGGATCCCTCAGAATAAGCCGGCCGTTGTGCCTCTCGAGGCACCCGGTCATGCGAAAAGGCGCCTGGGCTCCGGTCACGGCCTGAGGGCTGAACTCCAGGGCGTTGCCGGGGACCAGCAGCGCCACCACGGTTCCATCCCCCGTCGTCACGCGCAGGGAACCCGCCGAGGCCAGCGCCTGGAGCCTGCGCTCCGGCGTCACCGCAACCCGCCCGGACGCCGCCGCTTCTCCGGGCAGAACCCGGAGCCCGAGCGCCTCCACCTGGTATCCCGCCAGCCGGTCCCATTCGCCCAACCCCTGCTCCAACACCAACTTGTCGTGGAACACCTGCCCGCGGCTGCCGGGCGCAAGGCGGAACTGCACGCCGCCGCTCAGGCGCAGTTCCGAAGAGGCGGCCAGCGTTTCGAGCCGGCTGCCATCGAAAAGTGTTGCGTTGCCTGCCACCATCCCGCCGTCAACCAGAAAACCGCCGCTGGCCACTGCCACTCCGATGGACGCGCCGCAGGCCGGCAGAAGGGTGAGGAACACTGAAACGCACAGCGCAATCGTAAGCCGCAACATCCGAACTCCCTCCCAAGGAGAAATTGCGCGTGCGGATTTGTAAGGTCATGGTACACGGCGGCCGGAGACGTGTCAAGTGCCGGCCCGTCTCATCGGCCCTTCCCGGCGATGGCGGCGCCGGCGGGCATGGCTTGCGCTTTGCGAGTCCCATGGGAGAACCCGGGTCTGTTCCAAGCAGCCCACGCCGGACCCCCCTTGCCTCTCCCGGCCAGCGGCGCCGCCGGGCGCGGCGTCTTACGTTTTCACTACAAGATCCGGCGTGACTCTCAGCCCTTCCATCGGAGGATCAGCCTGAGAGCTTTATGGGGGAACCCATTAGAGGCGGCTCGGGCCTGTCCCGGCCCGCGCCCGCGTCTATTCGTGGAACCTCGCCCTCCTCCCGGCGTATATCAACTGTAGTGAAGGAATCACGGAAAGCCCGTGGAAGGACTCAAAGACATGGCTGGTAACGGGAATGGCAACCATCGCCGGAAGAAACGGCGCCGCTGGATATGGCCGGTGTTCATTGCGCTGCTGCTGGTTGGCGCGTTTGTCGGGGTGAAAGCGGCCTTCCGCCCCAACCGCCGTATCGATCCAACCAGGCTGGCCGAGGTCACGCGCGGCCCCATCGCCCGCTCGGTGGTGGCCACGGGCAAGATCCAGCCGCGCTCCAAAGTGGAGGTCAAGTCCAAAGCCAGCGGCATCGTCGAGCGAATCCTGGCGGACTACGGCGACCGGGTCAGTCTGGGCCAGGTCCTGGTGGAGTTGGATAAGGCGGAACTGCGCGCCCGGGTGCGGGAGGCCAACGCCTACCTGCTGGCCGCGCAGGCCGCCGAGCAGGCTGCCCAGGCCGCGCACCAGCGCAACCAGGTGGAGGCCGAGGGCCCGGACCTCCCCTTCCTGAAGTCCGCGCTGGAGAGGGCCCGGGGGTTGCACCAGGGCGGGCTCATCGCCAGGTCCGTGCTGGAAGACGCCGAAAAGGCCTACCAACTCGCCCTGAACAAGCAGATGTCCGCTCTCGGAAGCGTGGCTGTCACCCGCGCCGAGATGTCCCGCGCCAAGGCCCAGGTGGCCCAGGCGCAGGCGGCCCTGGAACGGGCGGAGGAGGACCTGCGCAATTCCACCATCGTCAGCCCCATGGACGGGCTCGTGCTGTCCCGGAACGTGGAGGTGGGCGATGCGGTCAGCTCCATCCTGCTGGTAGGCTCCCAGGCCACGCTGGTCATGACCCTGGGCGACGTGAGCGACGTCTACGTCCTCGGCAAGGTGGACCAGACGGATATCGGCAAGATCTACCTCGGCCAGCGCGCCCGCATCGTGGTCGAGTCCTTCAAGGACAAACGCTTCGAGGGCCAGGTTACCAAGATCGCCCCGCTCGGCGTGGAGAAGGACAATGTCACCACCTTCGAGGTGCGCGTCTCGATCAAAAACCCTTCAGGAGAGCTCAAGGCCAACATGAGCGCCAACGCCGAGATCATCCTGGAGGAGAAGCCGGATGTGCTGCTTGTCCCCGAAAGCGCCGTCATCTACGACAAGGACCGCAAGACATCCATCGAAGTCCCCGACCCGGCCAGTGAGAAAGGCAAGCGCGCCGTGCCCGTGAAGCTGGGCATCTCCGACGGAGTCAAGACCGAGCTCACGGCCGGCCTCCGGCCGGGAGACAAGATCATACTGCAATAGGCCGGGTGCGGTCATGAGCTTGCGCGATCTTGTTGCGGACACCCTCCGTACGCTTTGGGCGCACAAGCTGCGGACGTTCCTCACCATGTTCGGAATCGCCTGGGGGATCGTGTCGATCACGCTGATGCTGGCCGCCGGCGAGGGGTTGAGCGTGGCGCAGCGCCGGAACATGGAAACCTTCGGCAAGGACATCATGATCGTCAACGCCGGCCGCACCAGTCTCCAGGCGGGAGGCGCCCGGGCCGGCCACCGTTTGTTCTGGGAGGCGGAGGACGCCGCCTTCATTCAGCAGGAAGCCCTGGATTGCGACTGCGTGGTCCCCGAGTTGGGCAACGGCGCTCCCGTGCGCAGCGCGACCAACAGCGCCACGCTCACCGTCTCGGGTTCCCACCCGCCCTTCGCCCGGATGCGCAGCATCCCGGTGGGGGAAGGCCGGTTCTACTCCTGGGAGGACGAAGCCCTGGCCCGGCGCGTGGCTTTTCTCGGAACGGACGTGAAGAACCAGCTCTTCGCGGGCCGCCCCGCGGTGGGCGAAACCATCCATATCGGCCCGTTCCCTTACACCGTGATCGGCGTCATGCAGCGCAAGGAGCAGAACTCCAGCTACGACGGCTTCGACGTCGGCAAGATCTTCGTCCCCTTCAGCGCCATGCTGCGCGACTTCCCGAACAAGCCGCCGGCGACGCCTCACAGCGTGGACCGGCTGATCGTCACGCCCCGGTCCTACCAGCAGCACGCGGCCTGCAAGTGGCAGGTGAAGCGCGCGCTGGGACGCCTCCACTCGTTTGACCCGAACGATGAAGAGGCCGCTGGCTTCTGGGACACCGTGGAGAACGCCAGGAACGTGCGCCGGATGTTTGAGTACATGGAGTACTTCATGGGAGCGGTGGGCCTGGCCACGCTGTTTCTGGGGGGAATCGGCGTGATGAACGTGATGCTGGTGGCGGTGCGGGAAAGGACGCGGGAAATCGGCGTGCGCAAGGCGGTGGGCGCCACGCGGCGCGCCATCGTAACGCAGTTCTTCGTCGAGACGGCCGTCATCGTCCTGCTCAGCGGAGCCGCCGGAATGGCCTTCGCCCACGGGCTCTGCGCCCTGGTGAACAGTCTGCCGCTGCCCAGCTCCTTCGCCGGCATGCTGGCCGGCTGGGGTCCTACGCTGGTCTCCTTCGGGCTGCTGGGAGTGCTGGCGGCCGCGGCGGCGATCTATCCGGCGAGCCGCGCGGCGAGCGTGGATCCCATCGAGGCGCTGCGCTTCGAACCGGGAGGCTGAGATGCTGCGCGAACTTCTGCTTCAGGCTTTCGGAGCGCTGCGCCGCAGCCCCCTCAGGAGTCTGCTGACGCTGCTGGGGATCGCCTGGGGCATCGCCTGCGTGGCGCTGCTGGCGGCCTACGGCTCGAGCCTGCGCTCGATCATGCTGGACGCTTTCGACGCCATGGGGCGCAGCGTGGTCATCGCCTGGCCGGGCCAGACGGGCGACCAGGTGGGCGGCCAGCGCGCCGGCAAAGTGGTGCGCTTTGAGCGTGAGGACGTGGAGGCCATCCGGCACGAAGCGCCGCTGGTCACGCGGGTCTGCATGGAGACGGTGCGCTACCTGCCGGTTTCTTACGGAGACCGCCTCGCCAACGCCAACGTCCGCGGAGTGTGTCCCGAGTACGGCTGGATGCGGAACGAGATTCCGTCCGAGGGGCGCTGGATCAGCCCCGAGGACGAAGCCGGGCGGCGCCGGGTGGTGTTTCTGGGCGACCGGCTGCGGCGGCGGCTGTTCAGCGGCCGGCCCGCCGTGGACCAGACGGTGACGATCAACGGCCTGCGGTTCACGGTCATCGGGGTGCTGGAAACGAAGATGCAGTTCTCCAGTTATTTCAGTCCCGACAACGAGTCGGCTTTCATTCCTTACTCCGCCGCCGGCCTGGTCTGGGATACGCGCTATGCCAGCGTGCTGCTGTTTACGCCGCCGTCGCCGCAAATGGAGCCGGGCGCCATGAGCCAGGTGCGCGCCGCAGTCGCCCGGAGGCAGCAGTTCTCCCCCACCGACGCGCGCGCCATCACCATGTTCGGCCGGGAGGAGTTCCGGCCGATCATCGAGGGGATGACCATCGGTTTGCAGCTTCTGCTGCTTTTCATCGGGGCCTTGACGCTGACCATCGGCGGCGTGGGTCTGATGAACATCATGCTGGTTTCGGTGGACGAGCGGGTGCGGGAGATCGGCCTGCGCCGGGCGCTGGGCGCGCGGCGCCTGCACATAATGTGGCAGTTCCTGGCCGAGGCGCTGGTGCTCGCCCTGGCGGGCGGTCTGGCGGGTATCGCGCTGGCCTACGCGCTCTCCGCTCTGGCCGGGCCGATTCCGTTCCTGGGAGTGGCTTTTGAGGACACCACGGGAAAGGGCGACATACGCCTGATCATCCGGCCGGCGGCGTTGATTCTCTCGGCCGGCGCCCTGCTCGCGGTAGGCGTCATCAGCGGCCTGGCGCCCGCCCTCCGCGCCTCCCGCCTCGACCCGGTCGAGGCGCTGCGGTGCGAGTAGTGGCAGCGGAGAGCTGGGGGGGCCTGGTCACTCGACCGCTAAGCGGGCCGATGCCATCACCCGCGGCGCCCCCGGCCCGCCCCGGATCACGACGCAGGTACCGGCGGAGTCGCAGGCGATAGGCATGTCGATACCGTCGAGTGGACCAGTCAGTCTGCTGATTGGCCGGCCAATAGCGTCATGAGCCACGACTCCCCGCGACCGACGCAGCGCGCCGGGGGAGTTCTCCTCGAGCACCCAGTCCACGAGGAACTGGTCCCCGCTGACCTTGAAGACGTTCCAAATCCACGCCGTCCCGCTCCCCGTCTCGGTTGGTGGCGCAAAGCGGACCTCGCGCAGAAGCCTCCCGTCTAATGAGAACGCCCTAAGCCCGCGAGTCACGGGTTGCATTTGCCAGAGCGTGCCGTCCTGCATCCACAACTTCCCCCTGTCGGCCTCAGTAGTCAAGTCCCGGTGGACGCCACCCTTCGCGGCAATCGGAGCCCGGAGGGACGTCTGCGAGAAGGATGCAAGACGTCTGCCGCTGGGTGTGTACTTATGCACGAGGAAGTTCTCGGGCCGAAGGCCTTTGTAGTGATCGGGATCCATCCCAAGCACGAAAAGATCGCCGTTGTCGCCCAAGGCGATGTGCCTCACCTCGACCGGGGGATCGAGCCGGATCGTCCGCTCGTACCTTCCCTGCGGATTCCAGACAGCCACACCGGAGTGGAAGATCCGGCCGGCCTCGCTCCACACGATTGGAACGTAGATCGAGCCATCACCTCCCACGTCAATGTCACTGAGGATGTTGAACGAAGCGGCTTGTGCTTCCGGAAACGCATCGAGGCCCACTTCCACGACCTGCCCGGTGCGCAGAAGGAACCGCCGGACGGCCAGGCGTTTGTAGAGCAAGCCGTAAAGCTCTTCTCCAGAGCGGGCCAACCGCTGAGCTTGGACGGAGGCTCCCGATCCCACGGCAATCTGCGGCCGGCCGGCGACCGGCTCAAACGATACGCGCCGCCCTGTCTGCTGGCCGTAACCCAGACATACAACAAGCGCGAAAAGAATACCGATCCTATTGACGCTGTTCATCGCCCTTCTCCTGCACGTCCTGGGAGCCGGTGTAAAGCTCACAGGCTGTCCCCAACTGGCAAGCCCGTAGGCCGGCAACTGCCCTGAATGGTACTGCATCGGCAAGACTCCGATCCGTAACCATAGAACATGCTGTCACACCAACTGTAGTTTGAGTCGTAACACCAGAAGAGCATGCCGGAGACAACGCAGTTGGAGCAGTATCCGACTGTGATACATGCCGAATCGATGGGGCACGTGCACCACCACTGCCACCAGTCGTAGATGAACGTCACATCCGACAACATGCACTCAAACCCGCAGCCCCCCGGCCCGCCCTCTGGGCAAGGATACTGAGCAAACCCGCTCCACGGAACAAGAAGCGAAATCACTACAAGCGCGATTGCTGCTTTCTTGAACGTCATTATCGTACCTTTCTGCTGGCGCCACAAATAGTGTGGCTCCAGTACGGCCGGATTTCAATGGTCATTTCGCGATATTTATGGTCATAATGCCCGCAGCAGTACTATAGGGACCGTCGAGGGAGGGTGGGGCGCGTGGAGACAGAACACCCGTCGGGGGGGGCGCTGAGGCGTCGCTGGCAAGCATCCCGTCCATGATCGGCCGCCTGGAACGGCTGGCGTCACTCAACACCGGCCGGGATGGCAGACTCCGACGGCAACTCTTCCGCGCATGGCTGGAGTCGTCCCTGCCGCGGCGCGTGGCAGACCTGCGATCTTACTTCGAGAGTTCGGGATGCGATGCCCGGCTGGCCCTGTCGGAGGAGTGTTACCGCATACTGGTTCCGCCTGCCGCCAGCGAGACCGAGAAGCGCTTGTTCTTCTGCGCTTTACAGGCAGCGCTGGCATCTCTTAGAAATGAGTGTGTCCGTGGCCTGAGCCGTCCTCGTGTGGCCGCCATGCTGGAGTTGGCGGAGCAACACCAGGGCAATATCTCTCTTGAAGAAGTGAGCCGCGCACTCGGCCAGTCCAGGCGGCACCTGGGGCAGCTCTTCGCGCGCCGCACAGGTGTGGCGTTCCGCTCTTACTCGGCGTCGTTGCGCATGCTGAGGGCCGTTGAATTACTGCGAGACCCGTCCCAGAGCGTCCAGAGCATCGCAGCCGCCCTCGGTTACGCCGACACCAGCAATTTCGCGCGTCAGTTCCGTCGAACCTTGGGAACCACACCGGCCGGAATTCGCGACGGACTGCCGGATGGAGGAACGGCCGGAGCTACATCAACCTTTCCAGCAGCGAGAGCAGCCGCTCCCGGTCGAGCGGGGCGGTGCGCTGGCTGCGGACGTCGAACCACACCCAGTTCAGCTTGCCGCCCTGCGGGCAGCAGAACAGGTGCTGCTCCGGGATGACGGACAATTCCAGCAGTTCCTGGTTGAACGCGCGCACCGCCCCTTCCAGTATGTAAGGCGTCGCCAGTTTCTCCGTGGAGGAAGGCCCCTCCGTCGCGTGGAATTCCAGGTGAACGATCCGCCCCGAGACGTTGATCTGGAAAACGCCGGGCGCATCCTCGCGGAACGCCGCGGCTGAGTACTCCGCCGGGGACAGCTCCACGAGCGGGCTGGCCAGCAGGCCGTTGAGCGCCTCCGCCAGTGTCCGGCAGAGCGTATGCAACTCCGCCGCCGCCACCGCGCGCAACCGCGAAGCCTCCCGCGCCTTGCGGGCCCGTTCCTGGTCCTTCTGCGCGGCGGCTTCGATCTTGCGCGCCAGCGCCTTCAACCGCCCGTCCGGGCTCTGCTTTCGGCCAAACCGCATGCATCTTCATTCATACCGCAACGCTTCGATGGGGTCCAACCGCGAGGCGCGGATGGCGGGGATCATGCCGGCGGTCAACCCCACTGCCAGCAGAACACCGATCGACACAAGGACGGAAGCCGCCGAGACGTGCATCTCCACGTTGCCCTTGTCCGGCGCGTCCTGGAACAGGGCCCCCAGCAGCGGCATCGAGCCGAGCGCGTAAGTGGCCGCCGCCCCGGCCAGGATGCCCAGCACCCCGCCGGCGGCCACTATCAGCAGCCCCTCGGCCAGGAACTGGCCCAGGATCGCGCGCCGCGGGCTTCCCAGCGCCTTCAGCACTCCGATCTCGCGCGTGCGGTCCATGACCGCGGCGAGCATGATGTTGGCCAGGCCCACGCCGCCGATTCCCAGCGTCAGCGCCCCCACGCAGCCCAGCAGCAGTTTCAGCGCCAGCGACATGCCGTCGATGAGATACATGAACTGGCTGAAGGCCAGGATAAACACCGCCTGATCGTCGGCGGGCGAGAACTTGTGGAGGGCGCCGAGCGTCGCGCGGACCGCGCGGATCGCCTTGTCCACTTCCAGGCCCGAGACCGGCGTCCACACGATGAACGTCGGGTAGCGTGTGTCGGCGAAAAGCCCCATGCTCTCGTAGGGGATGAAGATGCACTCGTTGTCGCGCCGGTTGTAGTTGGCTATCTGGGCCTTGGTATCCAGCACGCCGATTACGGTGAAGCGCAGTCCCGCCACCACGATCTCCTCGCCCACCGGCGGGATTCCGCTGAACAACTCCCGCGCCGCGGTGGCCCCCAGCACCGCCACGCGGTTGCGATGGAGGATGTCTTCCGGGTTGATCCAGCGGCCGCCGACGATCGTCATGTTCCGGATGTGCTGGTACTCGGGCCAAACCGCGCGGATTCCGTACTGTTTCTCGCGCGTTCCGCGGGTCACGGTCATGTTGTTCCGCATCAATTCCGGGGAGATGGCGCGGACCGCCGGAACCGCCGCCCGGATGGCCTCGGCATCGTCGCGCTCCAGGCGCACGCGACGTCCGGCCCGCAGCCCGCCCGCCTGCCGGCTGGTCTGTCCTTCCGCCATGACGACCAGGTTCTGCCCTACCGCCGTGAAGGCGCCGCGCAGCGCCCGGTCGAAGCCATCGCCGTAGGACATCAACATCACGAAGGACGCTACTCCCCACGCCAGGCTGCTGACCGTAACCACCGTGCGGCGCCGGTAGAAGCGGAGCGAGGCCAGGGCCTCTCTCAGTACCTGGCGCCAGATCATGGCCTAGCGCTCCTCCCTCAGGGCTTCCACCGGAGTCAACCGGCAGGCGCGCCAGGCCGGCGGGAAGGCCGAGAGCACGGCCACCGTGCCGAGCGCCGCCAGGGCCAGGCCCGCCGTGCGGTACCTGACGGGCAGGCCCGAGAACATGGTGGGCATCGGCAGGTGATTCACTGCCGAAGCCAGGAGAGACACCACCCCAAAGCCGGCCAGTCCGCTCGCCACCGCCAGCAGCAGTCCCTCGAGCAGGAACTCGGTCATGATCCGGCGCCGGGTGGCGCCGAGCGCCTTCCGCAACCCGATTTCGTGGGTTCTTTCCGCCACGGCCGTCATCATGGTATTCATCACGCCGACACCGCCCAGGCTCAGCGTTACCAGGGAGAGCACGGCGAGAAAGACCTCGGTCGCGTCGAAGACGCGATCGAAGAATTCCGCGCTCTCAATGGAATCGTTCAGCGGTATGGCGCCCTCGTCGCCCGGATCGAAAGCGTGCAGGCGTCCCAGAACGGCGCGCACCTGGTGCTGCGCCTCGCGCCACCGGCCGACGGAGACGGGACGGTAGATGATGGCGTTCACCTGGCCCGGCCGCCAGTCCGGGTTGGCCGGCGGGCAGTCCCGCAACAGGCTGGACTGCGGAATGAGAATCTTGTCATTGTCCCAGCCGTCGTAGGAGCTGTTCTGGTTCTTCTCGCTCATCAGCCCGGCCACCGTATACGGATAGCCGTTGATGCTGACGCGCCTCCCCAGCACGTCCTGGCGGCCTTCGAACAGTTGTTTGCGCACGGTGTGGCCCAGGATGCAGACCCGGTGGCCGTTGGCCTGGTCGTGGGCGCTCACGTCTCTCCCGGCGGCCGCCGGCAGGTTGCGCAGTTGCAGGTACTCCGGCGTTACGCCCAGGGTCAGGAAGGAGCCCGCGTTGTAGTCGCTCGTCACCGCCGCCTGCCGCTTCAGTTCGCTCTCCACCACCGAAACGGCCGGGCACTGCTCGCGAATGGCCTCCACGTCCCTCTGTTCGAGGCGAACCCGCCGGCCGGCCCGCTGGCCTCCCGCCTGCTTCTCGGTCCGGCCCCCGAACACCAGCACGATGTTGTCTCCGAGTTGCGACTGGTTCTTGCGCTGTCCCTGACGGAAACCGTCGCACAGCGCGCTCATCAGCACCAGGGAGGCAATTCCCCAGGCGATGCCGAACATCGTCAGGAAACTGCGCAACTTGTGCCGCCACACGCTCGCGAGCGTCTGCCCGGCCAGTCCCCATGCAAGTCTCATCTGCCTGAATAACGCGCGAATGCGGGCACGAGTTCCACTCGTTTCAGCCGGTTGGGCCGCGGCGCATCAAGGACGAAGACGAGCAGGACGGCGTCCGGAGGGCGTGCCTGCCGGCGAAAGTGACTTGCCGCTGCGCTTCGCGGCCGTACGGCAGGCCGAGTCTCCGCGGCGGTCCTTCCGTCATGCACGGCGGCATCCCGGCCCCCCCCGCCGGCTGCCGTTGGCGGTAATCTGGTGCGGGAGGGGGCAGGTCCGGACCAAACCCGAAACTCCGGATGGGATCCGCCTGAAAGAAGGACATAGAAGACTATGAAACGTATTCTCGCCGCGCTCGCGGTAACGCTGGCGCTCACCTTGTCCTGCACCGCGCAACCATCGAAGAAGGCCGATGCGAAGAAAGCCGCGGCCGTCGCGCAACGGGCGGCGGCGCCGAAGAGCGGCGATCTCCTCGACATCAACAGCGCTACCGTGGATCAGCTCAAAGCGCTCCCCGGAATCGGCGACGCCTACTCGGCTAAGATCATCAAGGGCCGTCCTTACAAAGCCAAGAATGAGCTGGTGCAGAAGGACATTCTTCCGCCGGGCGTCTACGACAAGATCAGGGACCTGATCATCGCCAGGCAGAAGTAGCGCGGATCAAACCCTGGCGCACGCTCAGCTTGCGAGGCGGTTGCGGCTCCGTCCTGTTTGACCATGGAAACCTTGCTTCCACTGGCGTCGGCGCTGGGGCTGGGGATGCTGGCTGGCGCCCGGCTGTACGCGACCGTGCTTGCCGTTGGCCTGCTTCTCCGTTTCCAGTGGATTTCTCTCTCCTCTGCGTGGCCTCACGCGTCCGTACTTGCCGACACGCGCGTCCTCATCGTCGCGGGAGCCGCGTGTGTAATCGAGTTTGTCGCGGACAAGATCCCCTGGGTGGACAGCTTCTGGGACTCCGTTCACACCTTCATCCGTCCGGTCGGCGCCGCCCTGCTTGCCTCCTCTCTGTTCTCGAGCCTCGATCCCGTGTATCAGGTTCTGCTGATCCTGCTGGCCGGTGGAGTGGCGCTGTCCGGGCACTCCGCGAAAGCCGCCACCCGCCTGGCGGTGAACCACAGCCCGGAGCCGTTCAGCAACGTGGCGGTGAGCCTGGGTGAAGACGCCGCCGTCGCCGGCGGCCTCTATCTGCTGGTGAAGCACCCGTGGATAATGGCCGGCGTCGTTCTGGCGTTCCTTTCTCTCTTCGTTTGGCTTGCGCCCAAGGTCTACCGGGCCTTGCGCGCGGAGTGGACGGCCCTCGGCGCGCTGCTCGGGAAGTGGTCCGGAGGCGTCCGCCCGCCTCGACTCGACCCCGCTGAGGAACAGTGGCTGGCGGAGCGCTGGAGAGGCCGAATCCCGCGCCAGTTATTCGACGTGATCGCTACGGCCGGTTTGCGGGGTCTGCGCAACCGGGTTGGCGTCCTCTGCCTCGCCGGCCGCGAGGCCGTGTTCTTCACCCGGAAGTGGGGACGTCTTGTAGCCCGCGAAATCGGGCAGCCGGCTGCCGTCGAAATTGAGGATGGGATGCTCGTGGACATGCTCGTGCTCGTGTTGGCGGACGGAGGCCGGAAACGCTTCGATCTACTGGCCGGACAGTTGGAACGCGCGCGGGAAGTAAGCAAGCGCTTCCCGTCGCTCGAACCTGCCACTGCACCGGAGGGCTGAGGAGTTCCCCGTTCGTACTTAGCAAGAGGTCTTCGGAGCCGGCTTCTTTGCATGCCCCGCCGAAACCAGACCGGCGCCGCGGCGAAACTGCCACTGCCGGGCCGGCCCAGGCAGATCTTCCAGTGCCCGGCGGCGGACCGGCTATGATTGAGGCTTGCCGGACCCCGAAACGGGACGTCTTCGCGCCGCTGCCGGAATCGGCGGTAGGGCGCGTTCCATGCCCGGAACGCAGTCCCGGATTCGGATAGCCTGAATAATGGCGGCGCCGATGCGACTGGTGATTCCCGTGACAGGACGCGGCCGCAGCCGACATGCCCCCTTGCCGCGCGGCGGTCATTGGTCGGGCAAGGCCGGCCGCATCGCCCTGCTGATGTTCCTGCTCGCCGGCCTCTCCGGAAGCGCGCCCGCCCAGCCCGCGCCGGGTGGCGGCGCCGCGCCTGAGGCGTCCCTGCCCCGCCCCACGGCCGGTGAGGCGGCCGGTTTCACCCCGGAAGCGCAGTTGCCGCCCGGGCCGGAGGAGACGCCGGATCAGATCTTCGAGCCTCCCCCGCCTCTTCCGCCGGCGCTGCTCCCGGAAGCGCCGGCCCCGCCGTTTATTCTCTCCCCTGCGCCGCTTGCGCCTCCGGAGGCGGCGTCCGCTCTCGGCACGGCCTCCGAAGTCATCCGGGTGATACTGGGCCTCATCGCGCTCTTCGCGCTGGCGCTTTTGGGCGCGCATCCCAAGGTGCGGAAACTGGAGCGAAAGCTGCGCCTCAGCGGAGTGGTCACCGCGGGCCTCCCGTTTGTGCTCCTCGGGTTCGTCGCCAGTCTGCCGGGTGTCGGCGTGCTGCCGGAAACGGTGTTGTGGGTGTTACGCCCCGTGCTGGCCCTGGCTTTGGGTTGGATTGGCTTCGCCGTCGGGTTTCGATTTGACGCGGCGGTCATCGAATCCCTCCGGCGGCAGGTGGCCGCCGCCGGGTTCTTCATCGGATCCATCACCTTCGCTTCGATCCTGGTTCTCTGCGGTGTCCTGCTGATTGCGGTTGAGCCCTCCGCCGAAACCGGCGCGTTCTTCCGGGATGCCATCCTGATTGCCTCTGCCGGGACCGTAATCGCCCGCAGCGGCCCTCATCTTCCCGCGCGGCGGGAGGGCGGCGGGCCGGCGGATCCGGTTTGGGGAATCATTCACCTCCAGCAACTCGCCGGAATCATCGGCCTGTTGGTCGTGGCCGCCTACTTCCGGCCCAACGACGCTACGTTCATGTGGCAGTTGCCCGGAACCGCGTGGCTGTTCATCACACTGGGCATGGGAACCGCCGTCGGCGGCGTGGTCTACGCCACCCTCAGCAGCGCGAAGCCCGGTCCGGATTTCGGGGTAGTTCTGCTCGGCTCGGTGTGTTTCACCGCCGGAATGGCCAGCTTTCTCCGGCTCTCACCCATTGTGGTTTGTTTCTTCGCCGGTTTCATATTGGCGAACCTGCCGTTCCGCACACGGGCGCTGGTCCGGTCCACTCTGGTCCGGCTGGAACGTCCCATTTACCTGATCTTCCTGCTGATCTCGGGGTCCTTGCTTCGGATCAACCAGTGGCAGGGCTGGGCGGTTGCGCTGCTCCTGGTAGTCGCCACCATCGTGGGCCGGAGCCTCGCCTTGGAACTCTGCCGCAGGCGCGGTGTTTTCGTTCCCGCCAAAGGCGAGAAGAGCCGCCTGACCCTGGCTCCTCTGGGCGCGCTCTCCATCGCCGTGGCCGTCAACGCGCAGTTGCTCTACTCCGGGCCGGCGGTTCCCTGGCTGGTTACCGGAGTGATCGGCGCCTCCATTGTGAAGGAAGTTCTGGCGCAGTCCTCGGCGCGGGGACTCCTGGCCGCCGGCGCCGCCGCCGAAACACCGCCGGGCGAACCCGCGGAAGGGATGGTGCCTTAGCGCCATGCGCATCTTTCTGCTGGTTATGTTCGCCGGTTTGATGCACGCAACGCGGTCTTTCGCGCCGCAAGCCGGTGTCGCCGGCTCCGGGGCCGCCGGTACGGCCGTAGCCGGCGGGTACCTCCTTCTTTCCGCTCTGTTCGCGGGCAGCCTTTTCGAGTCGCTTCGGCTTCCCCGGCTCACAGGCTACCTCGTTACCGGCATTCTCGCCGGGCCGCAGGTGCTGGGGCTGGTCTCCCGGCCGATGGTGGAAAACCTGGGCATCTTCAATGGCGTGGCCATAGCGCTCATCGCGCTCACCGCCGGCGCGGAGCTGGGCCTCCGGGAGATGAGACCGCTGATGAAAGGCATCTTCTGGGTGATCGTCGTGGCCGTCTTCGGCGTCATGATCATTCTCCCCGCGGCCGTTTACTTCTGCCGCGGCCTGCTTCCATTCTTCGAGGGATTGACCACCCTCCAGGCGGTTGCCGTCGCCGCCGTGCTGGGCGTCACCATGACCGCCCAATCGCCTGCCGTGGTTATTGCGCTACGCTCTGAAATGCAGGCCGAAGGACCGGTGAGCCGGACCGTATTGGGAGTCGTCGTCCTCTCCGACCTGGTTGTCATTGTCGTCTTTGCCCTGGTTTCCTCGCTGACCAAAACCCTTTTCGGCGGCAGCGCCGATGCGCTCCAGACCGCGGGCCGGCTGGCGTGGGAGATTCTGGGTTCGGCCGGCGCCGGACTGCTGGCAGGGCTGGCGCTGGCTGTCTATCTCAAGTACGTCAAGGGCAGCGCGGCGCTTTTCGTTCTGGCCGTGGCCTTCATCGTAGCGGAGGTGGGCCAGCGCATCGACTTCGACCCCCTCATCGTCGCCTGCACCGCCGGCGCGTTGGTGAGAAATGCGACTTCGTTGGGACACCGGCTATTGGAAGAGATCGAAGGTTCCTCGCTCGCCGTCTACGTCGTCTTCTTCGCCGTTACGGGCGCCGGCATCCACCTCGACGCGCTGCGTATGGTGGGCATTCCAGCCGCCATCTTCGTGCTGGTGCGCGGAATGAGCTTCTACGCCCTCAACTGGGCGGCCGGAGCCAAGGCCCGGGCGCCTCTGCCCGTCCGCAAGTATGCCGGTTTTGGATTGATGCCGCAGGCCGGCCTGGCGCTGGCGCTGGCGCTGATGTTCTCCAGGACGTTTCCCAACCTGGGCGCAGGCGCCGCGGCGCTGGTCCTGGGAGGCGTGGCAATCAACGAGATGGTAGCGCCCATCCTGTACCGCTTCGCGCTGGTGAAAAGCGGGGAAGCCGGAGCCGCGGGCGCCGGCCTCAAGTCCGAACTCCCAGGCCCGGCGATCTTGCCCGTGGAAGGCGAAGCTTGACCGCATGCCGGCTCGATCCCGCTCGAGCGGGCCCGTCCGGCGCCCGCCGAGAACGAGTTACGGCTGCACCCGGCGTAGGGCGGGCGCCGTCCCGGCTGGGCGATAATGAACTAGAGGCACTGGTATGGATAAATCGAAAAGCATCTCCCTTTTGAACAAGGCGGTCGCGGACGAGCTTCAGGCCGTGCACCAGTACATGTACTTTCACTTTCATCTTGACGACCAAGGCTTCAAGCCGCTGGCGCAGCTCTTCAAGCGCATCGCGATCCAGGAAATGGGGCACGTGGAGACGCTTGCCGAGCGGGTGCTGTTCCTGAAGGGCGACGTGGAGATGGTCAGCGCCGGTCCGGTCGAGAAGATCACCGAACCCGAAGCGGTGGTGGCCAAGGCCATGGCCATGGAGGATGAAAGCACGCGCTGGTACAACCAGGCGGCCTTGGAGTGCGCCGCCAACGCGGATTCGGCCTCCAAGCAGGTTTTCGAACAACTGGTGCGGGACGAAGAAGGCCACTTCGACCTGTTCGAAAAGCAGCGCGATAACATCCAGCGCTTCGGGCCGAGCTACCTGGCTTTGCAGTCCTTCGGCAGTTCATCCGCCGAGGGCGCCGCCAGCTAGTTTTCCGTCAGTGCCGGATGCAGGCCGCCGGCTGCCCCTGCCTGGAGCCTCCGACGCCGGCTGTTGAACCCCCGAAGGACCGGAGGCGTCCGCGGCGTGGGGCGGCGTCCGGTCGGCACCGGCGCTTTCACGGGAATTCCGAGAGCTTCCCCGGTGGGCGCGGCCGGACTCCCGGCGCTCCCGGCGGCTCTGGGAGGCTGGCCCTTACCGCGCGCCCGGAAACGCCTCCACCCACCGGACCTTGTACAGCCGTTCGCCCTTCATCTCAAACACGCCTTCCGGGTTCAGGAACCGCAGCGTGGCGGTCCACCAGAAGCCCGGGTCGGCTCTGGTCCAGGCAATCCGCCCGGTCTTCGCGTGCATCGAGATGCACTTCACGTTGTCGAGACCGGCGAACTCGGAATAGGGGGCGAACGTCCGCTTGTCCCGGTCGAACGTGAAGGCCGCCGGCACTGTTGTCACCGCCAGCATCCGGTTGGCGTCGAGCGGGGAGAGGTCGTGGCCGCCTTTCTCCGGCAGCGGGTACTCGTCCACTTTCGCCAGTTCCGGCCGGTCGCCTTCCCAATTCACCAGCCTGTACGTCCTCAAGTGGCTGCCCGAGAGCGCCCACAGCAGTTGCCGCCGCGCGTCCCACACCACTCCGTGACCGCTCGCCAGTTCGGTTTCAAAGAGCGGCTGGCCGGATTTCCGCACGTCGAAAACCACCAGGCTGTTATTCCGCTCGTTCTTGCTGGTGGACGCCGCCACCGCAATCCTTCCGCCGGGCAGCAATTCCGCCGAGTGGGCGCCGCCCGCCGTCCCATGGAAAAGGACCTGCCCGGTGGCGCGCTCCACCAGCGCGACCCCGTCTCCCGACGATGTGATCAGAATCCGCTTCCCGCCGTCCACCGGTTTGCAGTCGTCCGTCGTGCCGAACCTGGTCTTCATCGCATCGGGAAGCTCCGGGCGGTCTTTCGCTTTCCAGGACCAGGTCTTAACCGGCGGCCTGGCGCTCATGTCCAGGATGAAAACCTCGTCCCATCCGCAGACAATCAGTTCTTGCGAAGGCGTCTGCGGCGCGAAGCTCAAAGCCGCGAGAACCGCCCACTGGACTAACCGGAGCAGGTACATGAGTAGCTTTGTACAAGAGCCGCCCCTGCCGTGTCAACAAAACGATTCCCCGCCCACGCGCGATGGACCTGATGAAGGCTGATGCGATCCCATTGGTCATCTACACACCGGCCGGCAACCGGCAGTGAGCGGTCTCGCAGAAGGCTGAGGGCTGTCCGGCGCCCCTGGCGCGCTGAGCCGTACCCCCTTGCAACTTAGACTACGGAATAATCTCAGTTAATTCCTTTCATGAGGGGGAAACCCTCTCATGATTTCCCCGGTCAGACCGTTCAGTTAGCGCGTGGCCGCCGGAGGTGAGCCGATGAAACGACACTCTCGAATCCTGAGCTTTCCGGCGACCGCACTGGCGGGGCGCCGGTTGTTCGCCGCGGCTCCGGCGCAAGGCTACGTCCAGCTTGTTTCGTACAACAACCTGTGGCAGTACGGCAGCTATGTGCCGGCCTACCTGGCGTCGGTGGTGGACTTCGATAATTGGTGCTGGTCCCCCCCCGGATCGTGGGACTGCCTGGAGTGGTACACTGCCGCCGTAGATGGCGAGCTGAAGAGGGACGGAGGGACCGTTGTCCGTAACCAGCGGCTACCGGCACCCCGCCAAGCAGATGCAGGTGAATCCCGCAACGCCGAACAGCGCCATGTGCACTTCGACTGGAGGGGCACGCCGTGCCCGTGGTATCCATAAGGAGGGAATTGATGGGATCGTCATTTCGCGCGTTAGTGCTGATAGGGATCATGGTGATATTGGGGACACCTGGGGCGGCCCAGGTGGACCTGGGGCGGCTCCAGACACTCTACCAGGACATGCGGTCGGGCGACCCGGAAACGCGGTACAAGGCAGCCGGCTCAATCCAAGCAGACGAGCAGTTCCTGAAGTATCCTGAAACGCCCGACCGTTTCCTGGCGCTGCTGGAGGTCGAGCGGCGAGAGATAGACCGGCTTTACGCTTCAGGTGAAGGTTACGGGGCGGGCGAATTGTACGCTTCCCTGCAATCGTCGGCCTGGAAGCTGTGGAAGGACAAGCTCACTCCGGAGGCATTCCGGGTGTTCGCGCAGGGGGCCTACAACCCAGGCTCCCGCTTCGCCAGGGAACTCGGTGCGCGAGCCGGGCGGTTCCTGAAGGAACTGATCCCTTTGACCACCGTGGACGGCGAGGAGATACGCATGTACACCCGCGAGAACGCCACGGCCCTCGTCGGCTACGCGCTGGCTGCGGACCAAGAGGGCACGGCGCCACTGACTCCGGTGGACCGGGCGGTGTTGATCCAGGCGTTGACCAACGCGGCCGCCTCGAAGGACTTTGGCGTGCGTGCGGAGGCCGTCAGAGGGATGAAGTTGGCCGGTGGCGAATGGGCCCTGCCGGTCCTTCAAAAGAT